>NZ_WAJT01000002.1 GCF_009650605.1 Labrenzia sp. CE80 | reverse complement strand
CGGATCGACACACCGAACACACCCTGCAAATAGTCCACCAAATCACGCGCCTTCGCAGGCTTTACAGCTTTTTTGAAAGGACATCCTGCAACATGGCCTTGTCCAGGGAAAGATCGGCGACCAGCCGCTTTAGCCTGGCATTCTCTTCATCGAGCATCTTCAGACGCTTCATCTCAGAAGGCATCAAACCAGCGTACTTTTTGCGCCAGTTGTAAAACGTCGCCTCAGCGATCCCGGCCTTCCGGCATACTTCGGCGATACTCGTGCCATCTTCAACCTGCTTGAGCACAAACGCTATCTGCGCATCTGTGAACTTGCTCTTCTTCATGGAACTCTCCTTCTCCCGCACTCGGGATCATAAATGGAAAATTCCAGCTCAAAATGGTCCAGTTTTCTGGCAGCAGGTCACTGCAGGGTGCTACCTGGTGAAATCAGCATTGAATTGGATGATGAGGCGCTCTCGGATCACTTCGAAATTCTCAAGGCACAGATCAACCCGGACATCCTTCAAACCACGGTGCCGTTCACCCGGCGCAGGCGCGGTGTTGAGGCAAAACTGATTGTCGGGCATCATCGGGATGGCTCCCCAATATCTTCACGGGCGTCTCAAAAAACCTCATCAAAGGATCTGGTGCTGATCAAGAACATCAGGGCTGCCCACCGTTGGTACAAGTTGGTTAAAAGGGGCGAGAGTTTTTCTGAAATCGCAAAGCGCGAAAACACTTCAATCAACACAGTCCAGCGGGTCATATCGCTCGCGTTCCTGGCGCCGGATATTGTGCTGGACATACTGCGAGGGCAGCAACCTGTCTCCCTCACATCGGATTGGCTGTTGCGCCAGACACTGCCGACTAATTTTGACGACCAACGCGCTCTCATCCGGTCGCTAAACTGATCTCCCCCGCAGCAAACCCCATGCGCAAAAAGCGCAAACTGAGACTTTTGCGATTTAGCGCCAGAGAAATGACCGGGACTGCCCTCACCGGCAAAACCGAGACAGCACAAGCCTTTGAAGAGTCGGGAACTTGCCGAAAACTCAATATCGAAAAGGGAAATTTGGAGGAATAATGGCTGGGGTGGAAGGATTCGAACCTTCGCATGGCGATACCAAAAACCGCTGCCTTACCGCTTGGCTACACCCCAATACCGTGGGAACGGTGTATAGCCCCGCCGTTTGGCGAGTGCAAGACCCGTCGCGACATAGAATAAGGGGCACCGGTGGGGTTTTCCCCAGTATCGATAAGATGTTGCCAGAGTGACCCGAGAGCATGGTCGGAGGTACGCGCCAACCAGACACTTGTCACGGCGTTAGCAACAAGTCTCAAGAGCCACGGAGGGGAACCCCACCAACGTCCCGCAAATGCGCTACAGAAACGGTTGCCACGGCATAGATCCTGAGACGGCAGAATTTTGACGCAGCAAACGACAAGCCTCTTGCGGGGTGAAAAAAGCGGTGCTAATAGACCGCCACGTCAGCGAGGCGCCTCGTTTCGCTGCTCCCGACAAGCTTTTTAAATGCTTGAAATACTGGATCGGAGTGTAGCGCAGCCTGGTAGCGCACCTCGTTCGGGACGAGGGGGTCGGAGGTTCGAATCCTCTCACTCCGACCATTTTCTCTCAGTATGAGACGACCCATAGTTCTGCCTGTTGCGACAGACCTTTGTCTATCACGACGTATAGCTTTTCGCGTCAATTTGGTGCTTCCGCTCATTCTTAGCGCCTCTGATTTGGCGCAGGTTTTCGAGATAATTGCGTTTGCGGCTTGCTATTGAACGTCGCACGAAACTGACCCGACCATCACAGTTTGACCAATCCTGTACAATGGACGTTGGAAGAGCCTGCGGTGAAGACTTGGCAAGAGCCCTTTCGGCTCGTCACGTCGTAGCCGCCAGGTTAGACTCTCGTGGAATTTCAAAGGAAGAATTCAAACCGATGCCAGATGTATACGAACTCGTTCTTTGCGACATTTCCGGGGAACATAAACCTGTAGCCCTGTTTCAGTCAGAACGCCCCTTCATGCCGCTTCACGTTGGTGAGCGTTTCGACGATCACGGATGGGATCGCCTTGATGGAATTGGAAAAATTGGCTCCCCAGCAGAACCGATCCGCTATCTCGTGTTCGCAACCAAGCATGTCGTGTTCGAGCAGGGCGGCAAGATGATCTATCAGTTCTGCGTGGACTTACAGCCTTATAGCGGACCTCGCTCACCGGCATGGGGGCATCAAAATCCTATCGCCTAGCGACTGGCTCAATGGAGCGACAGCTTTGGCCCCAACGCCAACTGTGAGCGTATGTGTCATCCCCCACCTAGACGTCTCCTTATCCTGCCGAGGCTCCCCGGACAGGGTTCGCCGGATCTGATGCCATCTGCCGTGCAGTCGCGTGAGCCGCGGCACGAACCTCCTCGGCAATCTCCGAGCCTGGCAGCGTTCGCGCCAAGACCATCCCGCCAACGCAGAGCGCAGCCAGCGACAAGGCCTCCTGCCGAGATGCTTTACCCTCCACGGCCAGGCTCTTCTCGAACAATCCGACCATGGCGGAAAGCAGTTGTTGATACGCCTGCTGAACGTCAGCACTTGAGCGTGCGACATCCGACGGCAGGGCAATCATTGGACACTGGTTCTCGAGGTCGCCAAGGTGCTCGTGGGACAGATAACTGTCGATCATATGCCGGGCCATTTCCGGGTTCAAACATGTGACATCAATACCGGCCTCATCGCGCCACTGCGCGCCGCGCCCCATCAGAAAGCTGGCAACTGCGGCGCTGAACAAGGCCTCCTTGTTCTTGAAGTGATTGTAGAAACCGCCGCGGGTCAAACCGGCCTCGGCCATAATCATTTCAATGGTGACACCATTGAAGCCATGAATATTGAACAGCATACGCGCCTCTTCAACAATTCGGGCGCGCGTCTGCATCTTGTGGTCATTGCTATACGGCATGTGAAGCCTCCCCTTTTCCAGTCTCGTATCAAAAATCAAAATATGTTCTTTAACATATTAAATTCACTGCCATGTTCGCCACGGAACTTTCCAACAGCCCCTCAGAAAGGTCACATCATGCCGAAATATGTCCTCATTTATCACGGCTCACCGCAGTTCGAGAGCAAGGAAGCCGGGATGGCTCATATGACCGCCTGGCGCGCCTGGAGCGGGGGCCTGGGAGACGCAGTGGTTGATCCCGGTATGCCGGTTGGCCCTTCAATGACCCTTAATCAGGACGGTAGTGTTACCGAAGGCGGCGGCGCTAATCCCGCGTCAGGCGTCACGATCTTGCAGGCCGCATCAATGGAAGACGCGCTCGAGTTGGCCAAGCCTTGTCCTCACCTCAGCGCGGGTGGGACGATTGAGGTCGCAGAAGCCCTCGATATGGAAATGTGAGATCTAGCAAGTGGAGGAGTTTTTCTAACATGAACTCGCTTTTAGAAGCTCTGCCTTTTCTGGACGACTACCGATTGTCTCTGATCGTCCTTGCAGCCGTCTCTTTGATTGCCCTGGCGCAATCAGCCCTGTGCGCACCGTTGGCTTTCGTGAATGAAGAACAAACGCCGGGTATGCCATTATGCTTGGATCATTCCAAATTAAGCTTTCGGGCGATCCGGACCTATGCCAACACGACCGAGAACCTGCCCGCCTTCGGCTTCGCGCTGGTCGTCGCGATTACAGCCGGCGCTTCACCGACGTTGGTCAACTGGCTTGCCGGGACTTACTTAGCCTTTCGCCTTCTCTTTTGGGCGATCTATTATTCGGGCATCGGCAGGATTTCTGGCGGACCTCGCACGCTTAGCTATATCGGTGGGCTTGCGGCCAATTTTATCCTTGCCGGAACGGCGATCCAAGCGCTTATGTGAAACGATGGCGCGGGTCGAAGCAGCCTAGCTGCGGGCCCGCATCGCGGCCGCAGTTTCTCGCGCTCGGGCGCGACTTCCCCCTAACCGCATTCCTGTGACCCGGGTCACCTTTTCTTCCAATGGATCCTAGTAAAGCTAAAATCTGAAAACCACCGGGTTCCCGCATTGACGGAAGCAGTCCGGACAGGTCAAGCTCAACGCGAAGGTCTGGGGAAGATAATGAAACCGCTATTAACACGACGCTTTCGCCTCGTCATGACTGCATGCTTTTTCATCTGCTCGCCGCTTCTCGGGCCGACCTTGGCGACAGAGCGTCTCGCGCTGGTGGTCGGCAATGCGGATTACGACAGCTCAACGCTGGCGCGTTTGCAGAACCCGGCAAATGACGCGGCCCTGATCACGGACAGTCTGAAGTCAACCGGTTTTGACGTCGACCTCGTGCTGAATGCTGACCTGCGCACCATGAAGCGCGCCGTTCGAGACTTCACCGACAAGCTTAAAAAGACTGATCCGGGCGCCGTCGCGGTTGTCTATTACTCCGGCCATGGCTTTGAAGCCGGTGGTCAAAACTACCTTGCCCCGCTGGGCGCGGACCTGCGCGATGAAATCGACGCTGAATTTGAGGCCCTGTCGGTGGACTGGGTCCTGTCCGCCGTTGAATCGGCTCATGACGGAGCGAACATTGTCATCTTCGACGCCTGCCGCAACACCGCCCTGTCGCGCTCAGCCGGCGGTACGGTCGGCGGCTTTGCGTTCTTGAACAGCACGCCGCGCGGCAGCTTCATTTCGTTCGCAACGGCGCCTGGAAGCACGGCGACGGATGGCCAGGGGCTCAACAGCCCCTATACGCTTGCAATTTCGCGCGAAATCCTCGTTCCCGGCGCGACGGTCGAAACCGTGTTCAAGCGGGTACGCAAGCAGGTGGTCGAAGCCACGAATGGCGATCAGGTTCCCTGGGATCATTCATCCCTGACGACTGATATCGTGCTGACACCGTCGGGCACAATGGGCCAAGGCCAAGTTGCAGCAAACGCACCAGCTGATGCGAGCACGATCCAGCTGGAGCTGCAATTCTGGAACGACGTCAAAGCCAGTGACGACAGGGCTCAAATCCAAGCCTATCTCGATCGCTTTCCCGACGGCTCTTTCGCAGAGCTCGCCAAGGCGCGCCTGGCGCAGATCGGCAGCAGTCCGGCTGGCGAGATTGAGCAATTGTTTGCAAAGCTGCAAAGCCGGTCCCTGCTCGTTGAAAATCCGCAAAGCCCGCTCGAGTTTTATGCCAACGCGCGCATTCGTGAGATCAAGGGCGACTATCCAAAGGCCCGCCAGGATTATCTGAAATATTTCGCCTTCGGAGAACCTCAGGTCGACCCGCACGTCCGGTTTCAGGCCGTGCTGAGAGCCCAGGAGGGCCGCGCCGGTGCGCGCGAGTTCTATCACTCCCTGACCCAGGGCCGTAGCGACCCGACGACCTTGTTTGCCGAAATCCTGTTGCAGGAGCGCGATGAACGGATCCGGCGTTTCAGTGCCTTTGTCGATGCCTATCCGGAGTTCGTCCCGGCCCTTTATGAACTGAGTCTTGATTACTCCCAGTCCAGGCTCGGTCAGCAGTCGATGGCAGACAAGACGACGGAACTCGATCTTTTGACGCGTTTCCTGGAAGGCGTGGAAGACGGCCGGTACCTGCGGTATTTCATCGACCAGCAAATGGCGGCCCAGCGCATCGAGGACGCCAAGTCGCGACTGGCGGCGCTGTCAGGTCTCAACACCCAGGCACTTGCCAATCCGGTCAAACTGAACGCCATGCGCAGCAATCAGGGCTGGATGCTGTCCCTGGCCATTGCCGACAGCGCGCAGGAAATATTCGTTCGCCTGCCGGGCGAAGACTTCCGGTCAACCGGATTTGTCAACGGAGCTCTCAACCCCACGACCGGACAACCAATCCCCTACCCCGCCTTCGAGTTGCCGGGAAATGCCGGTCCGACCGACGTGGAGGTGCAATACACAGATGTTCATGGCGATATGCGAGGCCCGTTTAAAATCGCGTTCAATCCGAATGCTGCCCTGATCAAGTCCCAGAAGGACATTCTCGAGCGTCTGTCGAACGGCTGGATCAGCTACCGGGACTGGGATGGCAAGCAGCTGGCCTATTTCACCCAGTTGATCAGCTATCGCTGCGCCATTGCATCGGTCCGTTACGGGGTGAACAGCGATCAACCCGACACGGCTTTCGAGATCGGTGAATGCGACCCCGACGACCCACATGCGATCCCAAGAAGTGGACCAGGATCCATCGTCTTCGCGAATGTTCCGAAGTCAACGGAGTATGTCTCCGTGCAGCTGACCTATGCGGATGGAACGACTTCAGACGTGAAGCGCTTCGACGCCCCGAAATGATCCTTTTGCCTCGAACACCCGGTGACCGTTTTCCGGTCGGCACCTCAAGACGATGATGGCACAAAAGCCAATGCGG
The DNA here is from genome assembly GCF_009650605.1 of Labrenzia sp. CE80. Taxonomy (NCBI): domain Bacteria; kingdom Pseudomonadati; phylum Pseudomonadota; class Alphaproteobacteria; order Hyphomicrobiales; family Stappiaceae; genus Labrenzia; species Labrenzia sp. CE80. Next base: position 1,225,665 of record NZ_WAJT01000002.1, on the reverse strand, counting down.
CACGGTCACCTGTCCTGGAGACTTCTGAGCACGCTGGCCGTTGGCGCGTTGGCTGCGGTCCTGACCCTGCCATTGGCGTCGCGCCTCGGTTCGGTGCTGGACGACCTGCTCGTGATCTCCGTTCTCGGAGATTGCAACGATTGTACAAATGACGTCGTGCTCGTGACAATCACCGAAGAAACCTTGGCGCAATTTCCCTACAGATCTCCGATCGACCGCCGATTTCTGGCGGAACTGATAAAGACCATCGATGCTGCTTCACCTCAGAAAATCGGTCTGGATGTGCTTCTTGATGGGCCAAGCGAGTCTGCCAAGGACAAGCTGTTGCTTGATGCGATTGACCGATCCAAGGCTCCCGTCATCCTTGCTAAAGCAGGTACCAGGGAACACCTGACACATGAGCAGGCGGCTTATCTTCAGTCCGTGCTTTCAGATCGTCGGAGCGGGTCCATCGTGCTGCAGCGGGACGAGGCAGACGGCGTTCTCCGGCATCTCCCGCGACTTGAAGAGGAAGACAGTACGCCGGTTCGAAGGTTCGCCGAAGCTCTCTCTGGAGAGGCCTTGCCTGGAGAGCAGGCGACAGGACGCATCATCTATCAATATAGATCTGATGGCACCTCGCCCTTTCCGCAGTATCCCGCGCAAACAGTCGCATATCTTCCGAAGGCCTGGTTCACAGGCAAATACGTCCTGATCGGGACCGATCTTCCCTATGTCGATCAACACCCGACACCAATGGTTTCACTGGCGGGTTCGGAAGCCGGGACGCTGACAGGCACAGAGGTTCACGCAACCATTCTGGCGCAGCAGCTTTCCGGACGTTCGCTTGGGTCTGCATCCTTTCTCGAAACCATTGCATTGATGGTGCTTGCAGGACTGGCTGCGAGCTTCGGCTTTCTGGTGATTGCACGCCCTCTCACCTACTTCTCGCTGCTTTTCCTGGCGATCAGTGCATACCTTATCGCGGCCTGGATGCTGGTGTCGCTGGAGATACTGCTGCTTCCTGTCATCGGCCCGCCAGCTGCAGCCGCGTGCTCTGCGCTCGTTATGGCACTTATGCGTTGGCGCAAGGATCGCTCGGAGCGAGTGTTCCTGCGAACCGCTTTTTCCAAGTATGTAAGCCCTGTACTCGTCAAGCGTCTGACCAATGGTGACATCTCTCTCAAGCTCGGTGGTGAAAAACGTCTGGTCACCTATCTGTTCACAGATCTTCAGGGCTTCACCAGCCTGTCGGAAACCTTGCCACCGGAGCAGATGGCCGAGCTGCTCAACAGTTATCTGGACCGCATATGCGATCTCGCGACCGAGCATGGCGCAACCATCGACAAGATCATTGGCGATGCGGTCGTCTGCTTCTTTGGAGCGCCGGAGGTGGATCCAGACCAAGCCAGGCGCGCTCTTGAATTGTCTCTCGCGCTGGACGCGTTTTGCGAGAGCTTCCGGAAAGACGCCAACGACCGGTCGATTGCTCTCGGTGTAACCCGGATTGGCATTCACCACGGCGAGGCCGTCATCGGGAATTTCGGCGGCAGCCGGTTTTTTGACTACACAGGTATTGGTGACACCGTGAACACTGCCGCGCGCCTGGAAGGCGCGAACAAGTTTCTAGGTACACGCATTTGCGTCAGTAGCGCAGTCGCCGCCAAATGTCCCGGACACCACTTCCGCCCGCTGGGCGATCTGGTGCTTAAGGGCCGAAGCCAGCCAGTTGCCTGTTTCGAACCGATTTCCGACCAAGATCATTCTTCCGCCTGGATGCAAGCTTATCTGGCCTCCTATCAAAAGATGTCTGACGCCAGTCCGGATGCGCTATCCTGCCTTGAAGGCGTCGCCACGTTGAAACCAGGCGACGGACCAACCCTGTTTCACATTGAACGATTGCGCGATGGCCCTGCTGGAACGAAAGTAACGCTATTGGAAAAATGATTGGCAGCAGCCTTTCTGCCGAGCAGGGCGCAGTCTATGGTTTTGGCGATAACCTAGGGAGCAGTTCAAATGCGATACATGGCATGGCTTATGGCCTTGATGCTTGGTTGCTTTGCCGTCCCTGCCTGGGCGGACATGGTCGTCGTTGCGGCCAGTGGGGATACTGACCACCTGCCGGGTGATATTCTGGCGCCTACGACAGTGCTGACCCTGCCCGGCGGGGCCCGTGTCACGATCCTGTCCCAGAACGGCAAGATGCGCGTGATCGACGGTCCATTTGAAGGTTCGCTTGAGGACGAGAGCTCGGCGAAATCCACTTCGCCTGTTCCCGCAAGCTGGGATGCTCTGAAGGTTCTTTTGGGCGACCCGGACGCGCGGTCAAATGTGCTTGGTGCGTCGCGCAACCTTGACGGTGCATTTCGAGTACCCGCCAGCATCTGGCACGTCAGTGTCGACAGCTCCGGCCCGCGCTGTGTTCGACAGTCGGAGTTAACCCTTGCACGCAGAGACGCTTCAGCTTCCACCGTTGTCTCGGTGCGGAGCTCTGAAGGGCGCATCACTGACATTTCCTGGCCCAAGGACCAGACCACTTTGACCTTGCCGAGCGATTTCGCCGCCGATGGGCGATTGGCGGTGAGGATTGACGATGATTTGAGAACGCTGACCCTCAACACCCTTCCAGAGACTTTGAATGAAGCCCTGCCTGGTTCGCTTCTGACCTGGTTTTCCGGGAACAATTGCAAACGTCAGGCGGTTGCGCTGATCCAACGGATCCATGACGGTGTTGAAGTGAACTAGGCGCTCCAGGCCAAAGGTTCATGCCAGAGAGGCGGTCGCCAAGTTCTGCTCGGGCTGCGCAGACACAGCCATGGCGCCCGCCATGTCGAACACTTCTCCGACGCCAATCAACACCGGCTCGCTGGTATCAAGCGCAGCGACCCCCATTTCAAGATCGCGGAGCTTGCCCTGCCAGCGCTTTTCATCAGGCCTCGCAATGCCTGCCATGACGACAACCGGCGTCGAAGGTGAGCGTCCCTCCCGGATCAACCGGCCCGAAATGCGACCGGCCATACGGCCACCCATGTAAAAGACAGTGGTGGTCGCGGGGTCAGACAGGCCGGCCCAGTCCACGCTCTCCTGCAGGTCGCCCTTCTTCGAATGGCCCGTCACAAAGCGTACAGCCTGTGCATGATCGCGGTGGGTGAGCGAAATGCCGAGAGCCGAGGCCATGGCCGACGCAGAAGTCACGCCCGGAACCACCGCAACCGGAATGCCTTCTGACTGCAAGCGCTCGATTTCTTCGCCAGCTCGGCCGAATATCATCGGATCTCCTGACTTGAGACGCACAACGTTCTTGCCCTTCTGGGCAAGCTCCACCATCAGATCGTTGATGTCTTCCTGTTTGCAGCTCTCGCGGCCGCCGCGTTTGCCCACCAGCATGCGCTTGGCCTCCCTGCGGGCAAGCTCCAGAACCTCATCTGCGACGAGATCATCGAAAAGGATGACGTCGGCTGCCTGAAGCGCGCGCACGGCTTTCAATGTCAGTAGCTCGGCGCTCCCCGGCCCGGCGCCCACGAGCGTTACCCGTCCTTCTCTTGCCGTTTGCGCGACACCTGTTGCTTCAACCAGAGCAGCGACCTCCGCCTCCGCTTCGGGTGCGTCTCGCTCAGAAAATGCTTGATCGGTGAAGAGTTCCCAGAACCTGCGCCGTTGTGGGCCAGGTGCCAGTCGTTCCATAACCGCGCTGCGGACCCTGCCCGCAAGCCCTGCCCAACCGGCCAGGGACAATGGCAGAAGCGTCTCTATCTTGCGCCGGATCACCTGACCCAGGATCGGCGCGACGCCATTGGTCGAAATGCCGATCACAACAGGTGAGCGATTGACGATAGAGCCGAACTGAAATTCGCAAAACGGCGGATTGTCGATCACGTTGACCGGGACACCCGCGGCTTTCGCGGCACAGTAAAAGGCCTGCGCCTCGCCGTCGCTTGCCGCATCAGCAATTGCCAACGCCGCACCGGCAAAGCTGTCCGAACCCCAAGGCCGTGCATGATGAACAAACCGTCCGTTCACACCGCCTGTCTTCAAAAGGCTGGCCATAACCGGATCGAGATCTTCTGCGTAGAGATGAACCTCAGCCCCGGCCGCGGCCAGAAGCTCTGCCTTCCAGGCTGCCGCTTCCGTCCCCCCCGCCAGAAGGATCTTGCGCGTTTCAAGAGGAAAGAAGACCGGCAGGTTCGCCAGCGGTCCCATGCGTGGAGGACGGCCGCGGGACCTTAATGGAGCTTGTGCGATCGATTTGACCTCAACCGGCTTGCGCGATGTCGACATCAGCCGTCTCCTTGTCGTTGAGGCCATCCAAAAGGCTTTTGATCTCGGATCGGCAGGACCCGCAGTTGGTCCCTGCCTTAAGCACTGAGCCAATGGCGTCGACAGTTGCGGCGCCTTGTCCGGCAGCAGCTGTGATCTGATTGACGCCAATCTGGAAACAGGAGCACACAATCGCGCCGGGATCCGGCCGATCCGCCGCCGGCCGTCCGGCCAGCACTCGGTAACGCTCGATCGTATTTTCGGCTTTCGCCTCCAGCAGAGATGCGGCCCATTGCCGGGAGACGGCAACCGGCTCCGGCGCGAAGAAAAACACCGCTACAAGATCGCCGTTATCCCAGAGAGCCAGGCGCTGCACGCCCTCGCCCCCATCCTCATAGCTGAGAAATGCTGCCTCCTCGGGGTCTCCAGGCAGTAGCGCGCATGCCATCTCTTTGAGATCGTCTTGGGCCAGTCCTGCCAGTTCGACACGCCACCCACCCGGCGCTTGAGCCAGTGCCCAGTAGTCAGCCGGAATGGCCTCTGGCTTGTTGCGCAGGACTGCAAAGCCGTACCAGTTGCACGAAACCGGCGTCAGAGCGACAGGGGTGAATTTCGATCCGGGCTGACCGGAGAAGAGATCCGTATCGGGAGAAACCACCGCATCGACACGGCCTTTTGAAGCAAATTGATCGGTCCAGTGCATGGGCACGAAGACAGATCCTTTCTGCGCCTTTTCGCTCACCAGTGCCCTCACCACGACGCGGCCATGGGGGCTTTTCACCTCAACCAGCTCCGCGTCGCCAAGACCGATCGCAGTGGCATCTTCAGGATGAATTTCTGCGAAAGGTTCAGCGATATGAGACGACAGTCGCGCGGTTTTCGCGGTGCGCGTCATCGTGTGCCACTGATCGCGGATACGGCCCGTGTTGAGGACAAAGGGATAGGCGCGCTGCCTTCTGGCGGGGGCTGTCGTTTCGACAGCGACAAAGTTGGCCTTGCGGTCCTTTGTGAAAAATCCACCGCCAGCGAAAAACCGGCTGTCACGTTTTGGCTCTCCCGCGCGTGCGGGCCATTGCACGGGAGCCAGATCGTCATAATCCTGCTGGCCAATATCGGCGAACGCGCCGATGTCAAAGTCACGTGTTCCATCGTTCTGATGAGCAGACAGGGCCGCATGTTCCGCAAAGACCTCATCGACGCCCGCGTAATTGAACCCTTCCGCAAAGCCCATGCGCTTGGCCACTTCGCACAGCGCCCGCCAGTCCGCCCTCGCCTCGCCGGGCAGGTCCAGAAAGCGGCGCTGCCGGGAGATCCGGCGTTCGGAGTTCGTAACCGTGCCGTTCTTCTCGCCCCACGCTGCGGCAGGCAGCGAGACATGGGCGTAGGGCAGCGTGTCGACCTCTGTCGAGACATCGGAGACGACCACAAAGGGGCAATGCTTCAAGGCAAGGGCGACTTCATCTGCGGCGGGCAGGCTGTCGACCGGGTTGGTCGCCATGATCCAGATCGCCTTGATGCGGCCGTCACGCACCGCGCCGAACATGTCAACGGCCTTAAGGCCCTGGCGCCGGGGCACCTTCGGGCTCTGCCAGAAGTCCTGCACCAACTGGCGGTGCTCCGGGTTTTCAATGGCCATATGGGCAGCGAGCATATTGGCCAGTCCACCAACCTCGCGTCCCCCCATGGCGTTGGGCTGCCCAGTGATGGAAAATGGCCCCATGCCTGCACGGCCGATGCGGCCGGTCGCAAGATGGGTGTTGATGATCGCATTGACCTTGTCGGTGCCGACGACCGACTGGTTGACGCCCTGACTGTAGACCGTGACCGTTTTCTCGGTGCGCGCCACCATGGTGTAAAACGTCGCAAGATCGCGAACCGACAGACCGGTCTGCGCTGCGACTTTCGCCATGTCCAGCGGGTCTGCTTCTGCCAGTGCAGCTTCAAAACCATGCGTGTGCTGGTCGATGAAGGAGCGGTCAAGGCCGTCTACGTCGGACAGGAAGGAAAGCAGGCCGTTGAACAGAGCAACGTCGGTGTCCGGCTTGAGCGCCAGATGAAGGTCCGCAAGTTCGCATGTGGCCGTCCGGCGAGGGTCAACGACGACGACCCGCAACGCAGGGTTTTCACGTTTCGCCGCCTCAATGCGCTGGAAGATCACCGGATGACACCAGGCAAGGTTCGAACCGACCAGAACAATCAGGTCCGCGAGTTCAAGATCCTCATAGGTTCCGGGAACCGTATCAGACCCGAATGCACGTCGATGGCCAGCAACCGAGGAGGCCATGCAGAGGCGAGAGTTCGTGTCGATGTTCGCCGAACCGATGTAGCCCTTCATGAGCTTGTTCGCGATGTAATAGTCTTCGGTCAGAATCTGTCCGGAGACATAGAAGGCAACACTGTCGGGCCCATGCTCTTCGATGATCGCCGCAAACTTTGACGCGATCAGATCGAGGGCTTGATCCCAGGACGCCTGCTTGCCGCCGATCTGCGGATGAAGCAACCGGTCGCTCAGTGAAAGCGTCTCCGCCAAAGCCGAGCCCTTGGAGCATAGTCGGCCAAAGTTGGCCGGGTGATCCGGATCGCCTTTGACGGTGACATTTCCATCGGCTGCGATGTTCGCGAGAACACCGCAACCGACACCGCAATACGGACAGGTGGTTTTAACCGTGGCTTCTTGTCCTTCTTCGGTCACCTGTCTCTCTCTTTCTTGTTTCCTCGCCAGATCCGGGCTCTGCCTTTTTGGTCTATTCGGCTTTCTGGGCGATGGGGCTTGTTGGGCGATGGGGCCTTTTCTTGAAATCTGTGGTCAGCCTGCGGCCCGAGACGCAAGGGCATCAACAGCCAGCAGGATCTTGCCACTTTCGACTTTTGCCGGTGTGGTCAGGACGGCTCCCTCGTCAGCTCCTTGTGCGAGACCCGTTGCCAGATCGAAGACCCAATTGTGCAGTGGACAAGTGACCGAGGAGCCATGGACAATGCCATTGCTGAGCGGGCCGCCCTTGTGCGGGCAACGGTCATCAAGGGCATAAACCTCGTCGTTGACTGTTCGGAACACAGCAATGCAGCCTGCATCTGTCTTGACGACCCGGGCACCCTGGCGCGGAATGTCGCTAAGGTCGCCGATCGCGACCCAGTCCTTGGTGACGACGTTCATTCTGCAGCCTCCATAGACAGAGTTGCCATGGGCTTGAACTCATGCTTGTCCTTGCCGGAGACGCGCTCCGACCACGGGTCGACCTGGGCAAATTTCTGGGAGAAGACGAAAGCGTCAAAGTAGCGCTTGCGCATCGCCGCATCATCCATGATCTGACGCCGGATTTCCTCAACGCCGATCCGCTTGGCCCACTTGTAGATGCGCTCCAGATAGAAGCCCTGCTCCCGGTACATCTGGGCAAGCGCGACGACGTGTTCGAGCGCCTCTTCCTCTGTGGTGACATTGCCAAGGATTTCCGTGCCCTTGATGTCGAGACCGGCCGCCCCGGCAAAGTGGATCTCATAGCCGCTGTCGACACAGACGATACCTATGTCCTTGCAGGTGGCTTCCGCGCAGTTGCGAGGACAGCCCGAGACCGCCAATTTCAGCTTGGCAGGTGTCCAGGAGCCCCACATGAACTTCTCAAGCTTGATGCCCAGACCAGTCGAGTCCTGCGTCCCGAAGCGACACCAGTCTGTCCCAACGCAAGTCTTTACCGTGCGCAGCCCCTTGGCATAGGCCTGACCTGAAACGAAGCCTGCCTCGCCCAAGTCAGCCCAGACGCCTGGCAGATCTTCTTTCTTGATGCCCAGCATATCGATGCGTTGGCCGCCGGTGCATTTGACCGCCGGTATGTCGTATTTGTCGACAACATCGGCGATGGCGCGCAGTTCCTTCGAGGAAGTCATTCCGCCCCACATGCGAGGAACGACCGAATAGGTGCCGTCCTTCTGGATGTTGGCGTGCACGCGCTCGTTGATGAAACGAGACTGGTAGTCATCTGCGTACTCATCAGGCCAGTCGGCCACGAGATAGTAGTTCAGAGCCGGACGGCACTTTGCGCAGCCACAGGATGAGGTCCATTCCAACTCCTGCATGACCTCCGGAATGGTCTTCAGTTCCTTGGCCTTGATCAGCCGGCGCACATCGCCATGACCAAGATCCGTACAGCCGCACATGGGCTGGACGGCGGCCGGGTCATAGGCATCGCCGAGGGTTGCGACGAGGAGCTGTTCCACAAGTCCGGTGCAGGTCCCGCATGACGCGGACGCCTTGGTGTGTGCCCTAACGTCGTCGAGCCCGGTCAGACCCTTTTCATGGATGGCGTTGACAATAGTACCCTTACAAACGCCGTTGCAGCCGCAGATTTCTGCATCATCCGGCAAGGCTGCAACGGCCGCCGTAGGGTCCAGGGGGGCGCCCCCCTGATAGGCTTGGCCAAAGATCAACGTCTCTCGCAGTTCGGAGACGTCTGTTTCCTTCTTCAATAGGTCAAAGAACCATGGACCGTCTGCCGTCTCTCCGTAGAGAACAGCGCCAATGATCTTGTTGTCCTTGAGAACAAGCCGCTTGTAGACCCCGGCCGACGCATCGCGCAGGACAATCTCTTCGCGGTCCTCGGCCTCTGCAAAGTCACCCGCCGAGTAAAGATCGACGCCCGTGACCTTGAGCTTCGTCGCGGTGACCGAGCCCTTGTATTCGGAGCTCCCTCCCAGAAGGTTGTCCGCGATCACACCCGCCATTTCGTAAAGCGGTGCGACGAGGCCGTAGCACATGCCGCCATGCTCAACACACTCGCCAAGTGCAAAGATATCGGCATCAGACGTACGCATGTCGTCGGAAACCATGATGCCACGGTTGACCTCAAGTCCCAGGGACTTGGCCAGATCGCCGGACGGCCGGATGCCGACAGCCATAACGACGATGCTCGCCTCAATTTCGCTGCCATCGTCCAACTTGATCCCGGCAACCTTGCCGGTGCCATTGTCGAGAATCTCATGACTGTTGGCCTTGGTCCTGACGTCGATGCCACGGCGCTTGAACTCTTCCTCGAGCAAATAGCCGGCCGCCGGATCGAGCTGGCGCTCCATCAGCGTCGGCATCAGGTGAAGCACCGTCACCTCCATACCCTGCATCTTGAGACCTGCAGCAGCCTCAAGTCCCAGCAGACCGCCTCCGATCACAATGGCCCGGCCACCGTGAGCGGCCGCATCCTTCATCTTCTCCACATCGTCGAGATCGCGGTAGGTCAGAACACCTTCGAGATCCTTGCCCGGCAGAGGAATGATGAAAGGATTGGATCCGGTTGCAATGACCAGCTTATCGTAAGCAGCCGTGATGCCGTTTTCCGACGTAACGGTTTTCGCCTCGCGGTCGACCTCGGACACTCTCGCCGACTTGTGCAGCGTCACGCCATGGTCGGCATACCATTGGTCGTCATGAGTGATGATGTCTTCATATGTCTTTTCGCCGGAGAGAACCGGAGACAACATCAGCCGGTTGTAGTTCACCCTCGGTTCCGCGTTGAAGATCGTGACGTCATAGGCGTCCCGATCTTTCTCGAACAGGAATTCCAGCATGCGCCCGGGCGCCATGCCATTCCCGATAACAACGAGTTTCTGTTTTGTCATTTTGATCACTCTGCTGCTTCGGTGCTGCCGGTGTAGGCAGCCTCGATCATCACGCCGGAAAGCGCTGTGTAGGCCTCGACCCACGCTGTCTTTGTTTCTTCTGTGAAAGCATCGCCAAGGCCCTTTTCCAGCGTCCAAATCAAGGCTTCTCCAACAGGCGCGTAGTGTCCGGCCTTCACTCCGTAGTCCACGTGCTTGACGGCGAGCGCCCTGGCTGCAGGAAGGATGGCCTCGAGGTTGGTCAGGCCGTTGACCACCACCCCGAGGGTCGTCATCAACTTGCGTCCCTGTTCGCTCAAATCGGATTTGAAAAGCGGCGTGACTTCGGGAGCGATCTCGAACAGCCGGCCGTAGAAAATGGCGGCAGCCTCATCCGCGATGGGAACGACTTTGGCGAAGGATGTTTGCACGAGCTGGATTTGGTCTGGCGTCATGGCATGCTTCCTTTGGCTACTCGGCCGCCTCAATGGCTGCCTTTTGACGGGCGAGCCGGCTGGCGCGTTTTTGCTGAATGGATTGAAGCTGTTCCTCGCTCGGATCCGCGCCGCCCTCATAGGCTTCCAGGAAGTCCAGAAGTTCCTCGCGGTAGGCGTAGTAATCGGGGTGAGCGAGCAATTCCTTGCGTGAGCGTGGACGCGGAAGATCCACCTCCATGATGTTCCCGATCCGGGCGTTGGGACCGTTCGACATCATCACGACCCGGTCGGCGAGCAAGATCGCCTCATCAACGTCATGGGTAACGCAAACCGCAGTTACCTGGGTGCGCTTCCACACATCCATCAGGACGTCCTGCAATTCCCAGCGGGTCAGACTATCGAGCATCCCGAATGGCTCATCGAGAAGGAGGAGCTTCGGCGACAGAGCGAAGGCGCGTGCAATACCAACGCGCTGCTTCATGCCGTTCGACATGTCGGCAGCCGCCTTTTGCATGGCGTCCCCGAGACCGACCTTGGACAGATAATATTCGATGATGTCGGTCTTTTCCGCCTTGCTGGCATCCGGATAGACTTTATCGACGCCGAGTTCGACATTCTCATAGGCAGTCAGCCAGGGCATAAGGCTCGGCGCCTGGAACACGACGGCCCTATCAGGGCCCGCCTTGGTGACGTGGGTTCCGTCCAGGACAATCGCGCCCTCAGTGATCGGGTTGAGGCCCGCGACCATCGACAGGACCGTGGACTTGCCGCAGCCCGAGTGGCCAATCAGAGTGATGAACTCACCCTTCTTCATCTTGAAGTCGAAGCCGTCGACCACAGTCAGAGGACCCTTGGGCGTCGGATAGACCTTCTTCAGCTGGCTGAACTCGAGGTAGCGCTCTTCCACCTGGGTCTGTGCAGCCCGTTGATAGGCATCAGGCAGTTTGTCCGTCTTGGCATCCTTGCCCGGCCGCTGTGTGATGGGCACAATGTTGGGCAGGGAAATCTCGCGTTCGTCCTCCGAGCCACGCTCGGCCCCTGCTTCCATCAAGTATTCAGTGATGGATGCACGCAGGTGGATGAAATCATCGTCCGAGTTCATTTCCGCGCGGTCGCGCGGACGTTTGAAAGGCACCTTGAATTCCGGTCCCAGCGTCGCCTTTGCGCCAGGCTTCAAGGGAATGATCCGGTCCGCAAGAAGGATTGCTTCATCCACATCGTTGGTGATGAGAATGATCGTCTTCTTTTCCTCTTCGCAGATCGCAGCGAATTCATCCTGCAGTTTGGCGCGGGTCAAAGCGTCAAGCGCTGAAAGCGGCTCATCCAGCAGCAGAAGCTCCGGCTGCATGGCCAGTGCACGGGCAACGGCAACACGCTGACGCATCCCACCGGACAATTCTGCCGGCATACGGTCACGTGCATGCTCAAGCCCGACCATCTTGATGTATTTGTCGACGATCGCGCCGCGCTCGGCAGAAGCCTTCTTCTTGAACACACTGTCGACGGCCAGGGCAACGTTTCCCGCAACTGTCAACCAGGGCATCAAGGAGTAGGACTGAAAGACAACGCCCCGCTCCGGGCTCGGTCCATCAATCTCGCGACCCTTGAAGACAATGCCGCCCGTATCCGGCTCGATCAGACCCGCCAGAAGCGAAATCAAGGTGGTCTTGCCTGTGCCGGAAAAACCGACAATGGCGATGAACTCGCCCTCGTCCACTTTTAGATTGATGCTGTCCAATACGTCGGTGCGATGGGCACCTTCGCCGTAGGACTTCGATACGCCTGATATCTCGAGGAATGACATGGTCGCTCCTTACCGGTTCGCCGAGAAAGTAAAGGCGCGCTGCAATGCATACATCAAGCGATCGAGCATGAAGCCGATGATGCCGATGGTGAAGACAGCCACCATGATCTTTGCGAGCGACTGGGAAGAACCGTTCTGGAATTCATCCCAGACGAATTTTCCAAGACCTGGGTTCTGCGCCAGCATTTCAGCGGCAATCAGAACCATCCAGCCCACACCCAGTGAGAGGCGAAGACCAGTGAAGATCAGGGGAAGCGAGGACGGCAGCACCAGCTTGGTGATGGTCTTCCAGGTCGGCAACTGAAGGACGCGGCCAACATTCATGAGATCCTTGTCGACCGATGCCACACCAAGCGCGGTGTTGATCAGCGTCGGCCACATGGAACACAAGGTGACCGTGACGGCTGAGATCAGCAGCGACTTGGTCAGCCAGTCCCAAGGGTTAACATACGTCGCAGAGATGATCATGGTGACGATGGGAAGCCACGCAAGCGGGGAGACCGGCTTGAAAATCTGAATGAGCGGATTGATGGCGCCGTTGAAACTGCGCGACAGACCGGAGGCGATGCCGAGCGGTACAGCTATGGCGGTTGCGATCAGGAATCCAAGGCCAACCGTGATGAGAGATGTGCCGATCTGGTCAATGTAGGTCGGCTTGCCGGTGTAGGTCCGGTGCTTGACCTTGTCGGACTTTCCTGCGGCAACAAGCTTGGCATTGCGAACGTCCTGGCGCTCATAAAAGGCATCAGCCTTCTCGCGCTCACGAACGTGATCTTCCCAAAGGTTGACCGTTTGCGTCCAGACCTGGGCAGGTCCGGGAACCGCCCCAAGAGACGTCTGAACCTGAGGTGCTAGAACACCCCACAGAACCAGAAAGGTCGCAATCCCGAGCAGCGGGATCACCAGAACGCGCTTCAGCTCCCCCATCTGTTCTTTGAAGCTGTCGCCTGCAGCAATCTTGAGCAGAGGCACCAGCCAGGAGAAGCCCAATGCATCCAGCCAGCTCGATGCCTTGTTGATCTTCGTAAAAAGACGCTCCCGGCGCGCGGCGCGGGCAACATCAGAACCTGCTGAAATGTCGGCATTGGCCATGGACATGGTCCTTTGTCTGGAAACTTTTTGTCTTGTTCTTGTTTTTCAGGTGGCGGACGGGAATGCCCGCCACCTTGGTTTTATTGAGTGCGATCAGCCGCCTACGACTTCGCTGCCGTCCACGATCTGCTTGCCTTTCAGGCCGATCGGAAGGCTGTCGATGTAGGCATTGGGCGTGCGGCCGTCGTAAGCGATGCCGTCGATGATGTCGGCAGCTGGTGTCGGCTCACGGTAGCCGTCGGTTTCCCACGGGAAGTCGGCTTCAGCCACATGACCTTCTTCGACCAGCATTTTTGCTGCCTGCAGGTAGATATCCGGGCGATAGACGGATTTGGCGACGTCATCGTACCAGCTGTCCGGCTTGTGCTCGGTGATCTGACCCCAACGACGCATCTGAGTCAGGTACCAGACCGCATCCGAGTAGTAGGGGTAGGTCGCGAAGTAGCGATAGAAGACGTTGAAATCCGGCACGTCGCGCTTGTCACCCTTCTCGTATTCGAAGGTGCCGGTCATGGAGTTGGCGATGACTTCCGCGTCGGCGCCGACATATTCAGAGCGCGACAGGATCTCAACCGCTTCCATACGGTTCGCGTTGTCGTTCTCGTCAAGCCACTTGGCCGCCCGGATCAAAGCCTTGGTCAGAGCCAGCGTTGTGTTTGGGTACTTCTCGGTGAACTCCTTGGTCAGGCCAAAGACCTTCTCCGGGTTGTTCTTCCAGATCTCATAATCGGTGATGACCGGAACGCCGATGCCCTTGAAGACAGCCGCCTGGTTCCACGGCTCACCCACGCAGTAGCCATAAATCGTGCCAGCTTCCAGAGTGGCCGGCATCTGCGGCGGCGGCGTTACGCTCAGGAGCGCGTCGCCCTGGATCTGGCCGGAGATATCGGTCTTGGAGTAGTAGCCGGGATGAATGTCGCCGGAAGCCAGCCAGTAACGAAGCTCGTAGTTATGGGTTGAGACCGGGAAAACCATGCCCATGTTGAAGGGCTTGCCCTCGTCCTTGAACTGCTCGACGACAGGCTTCAGGGCGCTGGCCTTGATCGGATGGACCGGTTTGCCGTCGTCCTGCATTTCCAGGTGCGGTTTCATCATTTCCCAGATTTCGTTGGAAACGGTGATGCCGTTGCCGTTCAGGTCCATGGAGAATGGCGTCACGATGTGAGCCTTGGTGCCGAAGCCGATGGTGGCCGCGATCGGCTGGCCCGCCAGCATGTGCGCTCCGTCCAGTTCACCGGTGATGACCCGGTCCAGAAGAACCTTCCAGTTCGCCTGAGGCTCGATGGTGACAAAGAGGCCCTCGTCCTCGAAGTAGCCCTTCTCGTAGGCGATGGCGAGCGGCGCCATGTCGGTGAGCTTAATGAAGCCGAACTTCAATTCGTCCTTCTCGACATCAAGCATTTCAGCCTGAGCCGGCATCAATGTTGCCGTCAATCCGGCGGCGAACATCGTGCCAAGCAAAAGCTTGCGACCAATCGTGAGCGTGTCTGTTCTTTTCATCACTTGCTGATCCCTCATTCTGGCAAGTTCCCGGCCTGTTTTACCTGGCACGGGGTAGAAATAAAAAAAGCCGCCGATGGATCATCACATGCGGGAGGAGCATGGTTTGATCGCATCGGCGGCTTTGCCGTTCCGCCCTGCTTCGGGCGTTATCTCTGGAAGGCCTTCGTTGGCTCTGCAACCTAATATGCAGGGTCCGTGCCAAATTCCTCATTTTGCCGTTTTACAATTCTTATCAAGACCTTAACCAGATCTTGGCGTCGCTTCTTATTTTGGCGGCGCATCATTTTCGGGCCCATTTCTTCAGCATCCGTCTATTTTTTACGCACTTGCAGCATATTTATGTCTGCTCAAACCTTGAGGTCGAAGGCCTCGACATAGGCCTCAATCGCGTCGGGATCGAAGGGATTCTGATCGAAGAAACGCGCCGGCTGAGGCTGTCTGAGGGCAGACTGCTCACCGACGCCGCAGGCCCTGCGGTAGATCGCGCTGGAGAAGGTGTCCCTGACGATATCAAGGTCCGCGGCGTTAAAGCCTGCCTGCCCCCAACGCACCATCTGGGAATAAAACCACAGACCATGCTCCAGGCGCGGGCAATGGGCGAGCGGACCCGAGAAAGTCATGAAGGGGACGTCCAGTGCGGGACCCGCCTTGATCAACCGAATCTGATCGGTCAACGCCGGCAGGCAGAGGTTCGCGGGACAATCGAGGAACTCGGCGGATGCCAGCAAAGCTGCGAGTTGCGGCGCGTTTTCTTTGTTGCCGCACCACTCGGCCGATCGCACCAGGGATCGTACGAGGCGGTCCAGGCGATCCGGATTGCGCTCAGCCCAGTTTTCGGTCACGCCCAGCACCTTTTCGGGGCTGGCCGGCCAAATTGCCTCCTTGAATGTCGCAATTCGCCCAGTGCCCGCGAGAACCGCTGCGGTGTTCCAGGGTTCGCCAACGCAATAACCGTCAATCTGGCCAACGGCCAAGGCGTCATGCATCAGCGGAGGCGGCAGAACGGTGATTTCCACATCTGCATCCGGATCGATACCCGCAGCGGCGAGCCAGTAGCGCAGCTCATAAGCATGACCTGAAAAAGGATGCACAACGCCGAAGCGCAACGGATCACCACCCGCCGTCTTTCGCCCAGTAATCACCTGGGCCAGCGCAGCGCCGGTCGAGGCGGGGTCGCCCTCCTCTCCCGCACCTGCCGCAGACATCTGGCCCCAGATTGCGCAGGACACCGTAATTGCATTGCCACCCAGGCCAAGGGCCATGGGAACACGCATGGGAACCGCAAGACTGGTGATGTTGAGCGATGCGGCGATCGGCATGGGCCCGAGCATATGCGCAACGTCGAAATGCCCAACCGAAATGCGGTCGCGGATGTTGGCCCAGGAGGTCTCGCGCACGAGCTGCAGGTCGATCCCCTCTTCCTCGGCAAATCCGAGGCGAGCTGCTGCCACCAGCAGGGCGCTGTCGAGAAGCGGGATGTACCCGGCAATAACGGTGTCGCTGGACCGCGTACTCATGGGTCTGTCCTGTTCGAAGTGTCTGACAAGAAGAAGGAGAGCATGTCCATCGCCTAATCCTCCAAAAGGCCGCTGGCGATGACGAGCCCCTGCGCCACCTCGATGATCTTCCGGCTCTGGTTCATTGCCGTCTTGCGCAGCAGGCGATAGGCCTCATCTTCCGAGATACCCTTGGACTTCATAATGATGCCCTTGGCACGGTCGATGGTCTTGCGCTCGGCCAGTTCGGTGCGCGCTTCTTCCAGCTCCCGGTTCAGGCGCGAGTAGGCGCGAAAGCGGCTGATCGCCATGTCCAGAATCGGCTTGACCCGCTCCTTTTTCAGACCATCAACCACATAGGCGGACACGCCTGCATCCACAGCCGCTTCGATCGAGCCGCTTTCGGACTTGTCGACAAACATGGCAATAGGGCGCTGGACCGCACGGGTAACCTGAAAGATGTGCTCCAGCTGATCCCGGTTCGGGTTCTCCAAATCGATCACGATCACATCTGGTTCGATGGTGGTGATCTTGCGCAAAAGACCATCCATCTGATCGACAACGATCACCTTGTCATGACCAGCATCAAGGAGGCCCTGCTCGATGATGGAAGCCCGGATCTTGTTGTCGTCGATGACCAGTATGGAAAGCGATGGCGTCATGGCGCCATTATGCTCATGCGAAATAATTGTGCAATGCATCATACACACGCAATGCATCTTCATCCTGTATCTCGAGATACTCCGCTTTCCTCGGGGTGTTTTACGAAGGAACCGCGCAACTAGGAGAGCAATCAATGACCAGGTCACATGATCCATCGATCAAGAATGATTAAGTCCTAAAAACGGGCCACACTGACCAAGCCGCCGATATCCCGGGTCGTGACCTTCCTAGGCATTGCCCTCGCGTTGGCAGTTTTTCACGCAAGTCCGGTCCCGACCACCACCGCTCGTCCAGACGGTGCAATTGCCTTGCTCTCCCTGGGGCTTCTCACTCGCGACAGCCTCGTGAAGCTCGCCGGCTTGCCTGCGACCGGTGTGGCGGTCTATTTGCTATTTCTACGTTCCCGATCAATGGTTGCCCTGCATGTCCGGTAAATCACAGCCCTCTGCCTTTCACCCTGAGGTCGCATCCAACGCCCTGGATGACGACATGACGCACAGGCGGCATGCAGGCAGCCTGCGCGGAATCCCGGCGAGAGGCTGGCTAGACATGGGCTTGCGGGTGTTCGGGCATCTGAAGAAGGACCAGATCGGGCTCGTCGCAGCCGGTTCGGCGTTCTTTATCATCCTGTCCATCGTTCCGGCTCTCGCCGCCTTTGTCTCTCTTTACGGATTGTTAACTGACCCGAGTAGCCTCGCGCGGCAGATCGAACAGCTGCACGGATTGATCCCGGCAAGCGCACTCGACATCATTCGCGGAGAGCTGGAGAGGTTGATTTCAAGCCCAGGCAAAAGCCTCGGGCTTTCCTTTCTGTTTTCGCTCTCGCTCGCGATCTGGAGTTCCAACAAGGGTGTCAGCGCGCTGTTTCAGGCCATGAATGTTGCCTACAACGAGCAGGAAAACCGAGGCTTCTTTCATCTCAAGGCCCTTACGCTGTTGTTCACGCTGAGTGCCATGGTGTTCGGCCTCATTCTTTTGAATGCAGCGGTTGTCATTCCTCTGGTGTTTCAGTTCTTCGGTCTCGGAGGCATCTATTCCTTGCTGGCGGGAACTTTCGTGCCTCTTGTGGTCGTCATCATGAGCGTGATCGGCATCAGCGCTCTCTATCGTTGGGGACCGAGCCGCAAGCCTTTAAAGTGGCGCTGGATCAGCCTTGGCTCCGCAGGCAGCGCTCTGGGCCTCGTCTGCGTCTCAGCCGGATTTGGATACTATCTGTCGAACTTCGGGAATTACGGGGCCACCTATGGCTCGCTGGGCGCCGTCATCGGCATGATGATGTGGATCTACCTGTCCACCTATGTGGTGCTTCTGGGCGCTGAAGTGAACGCAGAGATCGAACACCAGACCGCAAGAGACACGGCCGTGCATCCGCAAGAACTCAGAGGCTCAAGAGACGTGGCCGTCGCCGATCATCTTGATGAGAGCCCGGCACCTCGCACCTGAGCGTCGCAAAGCGCAACCGAAGATGGGGCTCGACACAAACACACTGCTTCTAAGCCAGTGACCCGACAGTTCGCCACGACCGGCCTCCACATCAATCTAAACAAGGGAACACTTTCGCTCCACTCAAGCCTTTTCTCTTGAGCGTGAATTTGCTTGTCTTTTCGAATTCGGAGCCTGTGAGGAGGCGGCGCATCCCCAATTTCGCGCGGCAAGGCTTCAGCATTCGGGAGAAGACACCATGTCGAAGATCACTATCGTGGGGTCCGGCTTTATCGGCCGGGCCTGGGCCATCTCATTTGCCCGTGCGGGCTATGAGGTTTGCCTCTGGGACGTGGATCCGTCGGCACCGGCCGCAGCGATGTCCTATATCTCTGATGTACTTGAAGACCTTGCAGCAAACGACTTGCTGAACGGGCAAAAATCAGCGGAGGTGATGCCCCGGCTTTCCGCCGAAGCCGATCTGGCAAAAGCGCTTAAGGATGCGATCCACGTCCAGGAAAACGCGCCAGAAGATCTGGAGATCAAGAAAGACCTCTACACCCGGCTTGACCAGCTTGTTGCCCCGGGGACAATCCTGGCGAGCTCGACGTCGGCACTGCTGCCGTCCAGATTCACTGAACATCTTGACGGGCGTGCACGCTGCCTTGTCGCGCATCCGATCAATCCGCCTTACCTGATCAAGGCTGTCGAAGTTGTCCCTTCCCCCTGGAGCAGCAAAGACGCCATGGAGGCCACCCGCCAGCTGATGATCGAGGCCGGGCAATCACCGATCATGATGACCGGCGAAATCGACGGTTTCATCATGAACCGCATGCAGGGCGCGCTTCTGGAAGAAGCCTTCCGGCTGGTCGAGGGCGGTCATGCCAGCGCAGAAGATGTCGACATCGGCATCCGTGAGGGGCTGGCTGCGCGCTGGGCCTTTATGGGCCCGTTCGAGACCATCGACCTCAATGCGCCGGGCGGCGTGCGGGACTATGCGACCCGCTATCAGGGCATGTTCGCCAACATGTTCGAACAGATGAAGACCCGCGTCGACTGGGCAGGTCCCGTGCTCGACGAGATCGAAAGCGATCGCCGAAAACGCCTAGCGTCCGATAAACTCGAAGAACGCCAAAAATGGCGGGACCGGCGTCTGATGGCGTTGGCGGCCCACAAGCGCGCGCAAGACAGGGAGACAGGACAATGAGTGCAGCCAATCCGCTCAAGGGCAAGGTGATCATCACCTGTGCGCTCACCGGTTCAATCCACACGCCAACCATGTCACCGCATCTACCGATCACGCCGGATGAAATCGTCGCGGAAGCCGTCAAGGCCGCGGAGGCTGGCGCAGCGGTCCTGCATCTTCACGCCAGAGACCCGGAAACAGGCAAACCGGATCAGACCCCTGAGGGCTTTGCGCGCTTTCTGCCGCGCATCAAACAGTCGACCAATGCCGCGCTGAACCTCACCACCGGTGGCAGTCCGTATATGACAGTCGAGGAACGGGTGAGGCCAGCCGCTCAATTAAAGCCCGAGGTCGCCTCCCTGAACATGGGATCCATGAACTTCGGCCTGTTTCACCTGGCGGAGAAATACGACAGCTTCAAGCACGACTGGGAGAAGCCGTTTCTGGAGTCCACCCGCGATCTCGTGTTCCGCAACTCCTTCAAGGACATCGAATACGTCCTGTCGACCTGCTACGAGAATGACACCCGCTTCGAATTCGAGTGCTACGACATCTCACACCTCTACAACCTCGCGCATTTCGTCGATCGCGGCCTCGTCAAACCGCCGTTCTTCGTTCAGTCGGTTTTCGGTCTTCTCGGCGGCATCGGAACCCATCCCGAAGACGTCCTGCACATGAAACGGACCGCAGACCGCCTGTTTGGAGATGCTTATCGCTGGTCGGTATTGGGAGCAGGTTCAGCTCAGCTCAGGATCGCGGCACAAGCAGCTGCCCTTGGCGGCAACGTCCGGGTCGGTCTCGAGGACAGCCTTTGGGCCGGAAAAGGCAGGCTGGCCCGATCCAGCGCAGAACAGGTAGCAATGGTCCGCAGGATCATTGAGGGGCTTGGGCTTGAGATCGCAACGCCTGATGAAGCCCGTAAGATCCTGTCGCTTAAGGGGCCTGATAAGGTCGGATTTTAAAGAAGAAGGGGCATCGCAGCGTGCATAGATGACGTAGCTCACAGGCGCCGCGATGCTTTGCTGATCTGCAGGGGCCTTTTGCAACTCTGCCGCATTGCTTTCCACGCCGATAGCGATATCCGCTAGATTGAAGCTCTTAGACAAATCGACGATGCAACGCCTCGTTCAATGATGAAAGTATCAAAAAAGGCGCGAGAAAATGACCCGTGTTCCTGCAAACCTTGATGAAATCCGAGGTCTCGAAGAAGCCCTTCATCGCCCTGATGTCAGAGGTTCAAAAGAGGCGCTTGAAAAGTTGCTCGCTATTGATTTCGTCGAATTTGGTGCTTCGGGAAGCGTGTATGCACGAGATGAAATCATCAGCTCCCTCGTTCAGGAGGCAACTGATGAACCAGATCAACTCATCGCAAAGAACTTCTCCTTGACGACGATCTCGAAGGACGCCGTATTGTTGACTTATGAGAGCCAACGCAGACAGAATGATGGGTCGATGAGGTGTGTGCTGCGGAGCTCAATTTGGAAGCACAACGGCACAGATTGGCAGATGCTTTTTCACCAAGGCACGATCAAGAATCGTACAGATTAACTGGACCACGTCCTAAGAGTGACCATGCCGTGGTCTTGGAAAGAGCTGATATAATAGCTGCCGGGAATTCAAAACTAACTGCGGACCAATCTAGCGGCAGGCTTTCCCTCAGTTTCGGCAATTTTTACGCAAATCGCAGCTGCGGCGGCATCTGGAGAAGTCGTGTTTTGAACCGTGCACCCAAGGGACCTGAGATTACGTTCAACGGCTCGGTAAGTGTCTAACGTTCGATCACCCAACGGCTCTCTACCATCGCGAGTGGCCTCTCTTTCGATAACCGTTTCGATGGGCGCCCAGATTGTAAAGAGATGAACTCGTGTGTCCGCAGGAAGCCATTGGCAAAATCTCGAGATTTTTTCCACATCATCGAAGACATAATCGAAAATTACTCGCGGTGCTCCCATGCCTAAGTAGGCTGTAGCTAAAGATGCCCCAGCGCGATAGGTCGATCCGTGACCTAGGTACTGGCTGACATCAGGTGGCGCAAACCACCGAATGACGTCGCCTGAAATATTTATCGTGCCTGGAAGCATCCTTGCCAGGCTTGCGGAAATGGTAGTTTTCCCAACCCCTCCTGGACCATTGATGATTACGATATGTGTCAATTCGAACTTCCGTTCAGTGACGCTGCCATCCGGATTATGCAGCGGAACCTTCGCCGTTGCGACAAGACAGTAAACCAGATCAAAGACGGGACCGTCTTTTTGATGGGGAAGGTTCAACCGCGACATGTCGGATCCGGGCAAATCCCGTTTTCCTGCAACTGATTTAGGACAGCCAAACCGTTGCTCTACCGCAATAATTGATATTTCCTTCCGCGGAGCGGATAAGCCGTCTATTTTTCGCGCGCGGCCAGATCCAGTGCTTCCATCAATTTATCCTGATCGCCGACAAATGCTGCAAGCACCAGGATCAACCTCGCATTCAATGCGTCGCTCTCTGCCTTGCTGAGCCCGTCATGGGCGGCGAGGAGCTGAGCATAGAAGTCATCAGGGTGGGTGAAGCCGGTCTTGTCGATCATCTTGCCTGGAACCTTCGTCATTGGATCACCGCATTTGCAAGCACAGTGTTCATAGCGGCAGCAACGGCTCCGGCATCATATGCCAGCCACCTGGCCGCGACATGCTGATCGGGCCGCAGCAGATAGACCGCAGCTTTGGCGTCCGACAGATAGCGATCCCTGAGGTCTGATCCCACGTTGCCTTCGGAAATGGACAGGCCGCGCAGGATAACCCCGTCATGATCCATGCTCTCGGGCACCTCGCACCCAAGACCCAGCAAGGTGAAACTATCCGGCAGCTGGTTCAGCAGCCAGCCTTCGCCCAAGGGCGCGTCACAAGCCGGTGCGCCTGGCCGCGTTCGCTGCGGCAATTGGGCGATGATCTCACCATTGAGCTGAGATCCATCATATGTGCTGGGCAGGGACAGCCGGCCGGAATTGACAAGGGGGCGGGCAAAAGCGTGCTCCTCAGCCAGATCAAGAACCGCATTGCGGAAAATCCTGCTGATGTCAGACTTCGGTGTGATGAAATCCGTCGAGCGACTTGAATTCAGAATGTTCTCATCGGCCGCCTGAACACGCTCAACGTCATAGCTGTCGAGGAGACCGTCAGACGCCTTGCCTTGCAGAACGAGTTTGAGTTTCCACGCGAGGTTTTCCGCATCCTGAAACCCGGAATTGGCACCACGCGCGCCGAATGGCGACACCTGATGAGCGCTGTCTCCTGCAAAGAGCACACGGCCATGGCGGAACCTTTCCATGCGGCGGCACTGGAAGGTGTAGATGGACACCCATTCGAGTTTGAACTCGACGTCTTCCCCGAGCATTTGCTTCAGCCGGGGAATGACCTTTTCCGGTTTCTTCTCTTGGTCCTTGTCGATGTCCCAGCCAAGCTGCAGGTCGATCCGCCAGACTCCGTCGGGTTGCTTGTGCAGGAGCGCTGACTGCCCCTTGTTGAACGGAGGATCGAACCAGAACCAGCGCTCCACCGGGAAGTCGGCTTTCATGGTCACATCGGCGATGAGGAAATTGTCTTCAAAGACGCGGCCGATGAAATCGAGGCCCATCATGCCGCGTGTCGGGGAATTGGCGCCGTCACAGGCGACCAGCCAGTCACAGGTGAGATCGTAAGCGCCTTCAGGCGTCTCAACGCTCAGGCGGTTGCCTGTTGCAGAGGTTTCAAGCGCGGACAGCCTGTTGTTGCCGCGGATCTGGATCGGCTTGCCTTCAGCCTGCAGCTGGCGCACCCGCTCGACGAGATAGAGCTCGCAATAATACTGCTGCAAATTGACGAAAGCGGGATGCTTGTGCCCCTCCTCCGGCAGCAGATTGAAGTCATAGACCTTGCGGTCTCCGAAGAAGACCTTGCCGACGTTCCAGACGACGCCCTTCTCCACGAAGGCATCTGCGCAACCAAGCCGGTCCATGATCTCCAGCGTGCGCTTGGAAAAGCAGATGGCCCTGGAGCCGAAGCTGACCTTGTCGTTCTCGTCCAGGACCACGACCGGAACGTCCGACATGGCCAGATCGATGGCGGTTGCCAACCCCACTGGACCGGCGCCGATGACCACGACAGGATGATTGACTATGGATGTTGCATCCTGATCCGGCGAACGCTCGTATGGGTAGAGCGGCGTTTCAAAGATCTGGGTCATGCGTTCCTCCCGGGAAGCAAGGATATTCGTCTATTGCAGTTTTTGGGCCGCTTCATGCCGGTCGAATTCAAGAAAGAATTCATCCAGCTGAGGAGGCGCTACACTGGTTCTGGACAGCATTGCGTGGGCCTGCCCCCGATGGTGGACCTGGTGCTGAAAGAGATGCAGCAATGTACGGTCGATCCGCTCCCGGCGAACGCCCTTTTCTCCCCGGTCCTGATCTACCGACTTTGTCAGGTCATCAAGCGAAAGAGCATCACAGAAGGCGGTCAGCTCTGCATCCACTTCACCCTGCATTGTCTGAAGTTCGGCAGCTGTTCGCGGCAGGAGATCATCATAAAGCGAAAGCCCCCGCCCCTCTTCTTTCAGCGCATCCAGATAGTAGCGATCGACAGCTAGGATATGCTGCAGCGTTTCCCGGATCGAGGGAAAGAAGCCGGAACGCCCGGCGTCAAACTCGATCTGGGACAGCTGGCAGCAAGCGCCATAAAGGCGCTGGTTGGCCCAGGCGTTGTTGCGCGCCTGAAGGCGCAGCTGCTCGATTGCCTGCATGCACATTACCCCTGCAGCTGCGCCCACATTTCAGCGTCGCGTTCAGCGGTCCAGATCCGCGGTGTTTCGATGCCGCGCGCCTCATCGAAGGCCCGGGCCACATTGAATGGCAGGCAATGTTCGTAGATTGCGAAGTCCTTGAACTTGTCATCGCACTCGGCACGCACTGCCTCCCAGGCTTCCTTCAGCGTACCGCCACGGGCAACGACCTTGGTCACCGGGCGATAGGTGCTTTCAACAAAGTCACGGGTGCAATCGATAGCGGCTTCCACCATATCCGGACCGATCAATGCGTCGCCGCGCCCCGGCGCGATCGCCTGAGGATCGAAGGAGCGGATCATGTCGAGTGTGTCGCCCCAATCCTCAAAGTGGCCGTCGCCGCAGTAACAGGCAGAGTGATATTCAACGATATCGCCCGTGAACATCACCTCTTCGTCCGGCACCCAGGCGACAATATCTCCCGCCGTATGGGCGCGGCCGAGATGCATCAGATCCACCCGGCGTTTGCCCAGATAGACCGTCATGCGCTCGGAGAAGGTCGTTGTCGGGTAAGTCAGGCCCGGAATGCTCTCATGGCCCTGAAACAGGCGCGGGAAGCGCTCGAATTCGGACGCCCAGTCCTCGGCGCCACGTTCCTCGACCATGGCACGCGCGGCATCGCCCATGATCACCGTCGGAGCGTTGTAAGCCGACGCTCCCAGAACACGGACAGCGTGGTAGTGGGTCAGCACCAGGTGGGAAATCGGCTTGTCGGTGACCGAGCGAACCTTCTCGATGACCTTGTTCGCAAGGCGTGGTGTGGCCTGCGCCTCGATGATCATGACGCTGTCGTCGCCGATGATCACGCCCGAGTTCGGGTCCCCTTCTGCGGTAAAGGCCCACAGGTCGCGGCCGACCTCCGTGAAGGAAATTTCCTTTTCCGCCATGTCGCCAGCTGATGCGAATTTCTTGGTCATGTACTCGTCCTATATGCGCCCGCGTCTCAGCGGCTTTTTCTGTCTCGGCGCGTGAGCGCCCATATTGCTGGTATTCTCAGACGTCCTCTCACCCTGCCCAGATCTGTCCCGAGCATCGCGGCGGCGGCCGAAAGTCGGTTACGAGGCGTCGTAGGGCTGAACCACTTGCTCAATCGCCCCGAAGATCGAGTGACCGGCCTTGTCCATCATTTCGATGCGGACCGTATCGCCGAACTTCATGAAAGGCGTCTTCGGCTGTCCGTCGCTGATGGTCTCGATCATGCGGATCTCGGCAATGCAAGAATAGCCAACCCCGCCTTCTGAGACCGGCTTGCCCGGACCGCCATCCAGCTTGTTGGAGACGGTGCCCGAACCGATGATTGTTCCGGCAGACAGCGGCCGTGTCTTGGCGGCATGGGCAATGAGCTGCGGGAAATCGAAGGTCATGTCGATGCCAGCTTCCGCGCGACCAAAGGCCTTGTCATTGTAATCGACGCGCAGCGGCAGGGAGAGCTTGCCGCCATCCCAGGCATCGCCCAGCGCGTCAGGCGTGACCGCGACAGGGGAAAACGCCGAGGAGGGCTTGGATTGAAAGAAACCAAAGCCCTTGCCGAGTTCCCCCGGGATCAACCCGCGCAGGGACACATCATTGACCAGCATGACGAGGCGGATCGCGGCACGTGCCTGCTCGAGGCATGCGCCCATGGGCACATCACCAACAACCACGGCAATCTCACCCTCCATATCGATGCCATAGGCCTCGTCTGCCATGAGGATCGGGTCGCGCGGCGCGAGGAAGCTGTCGGAGCCGCCCTGATACATCAGCGGATCCGTCCAGAAGCTATCCGGCATGTCCGCGTTGCGTGCCTTGCGCACCAGCTCCACGTGATTGACGTAAGCCGAGCCATCGGCCCACTGATAGGCGCGGGGCAGCGGAGACAGGGCGTCATGCTCATGAAACCGCAGGGACGGAACCGCATCATGGCTGAGGCTCTCGGCCAACACCTGCAGTTTTGGTGCGACCTTGTCCCAATCGTCGAGTGCGGCCTGAAGCGTCGGCGCGATATGCATCGCCTCGGTGCAGCGGGTCAGTTCCTTGTTGACGATGACCAGCTTTCCGTCCCGGCTGCCGTCCTTGAGCGATGCAAGTTTCATAAGCGTTTCCTCGGTATCGTCAGACCGTCGTATCCGACCGTTGTTGTTCCTGAGAATTCGGGCGCACAAGCGTCGAGCCAATCCTGTTCTTCAAACCCGGGAAGATCCGCCGGGATCAGATGATTGAGCACCAGATGAGACGTTTGCGCACTCGTTGCGATCCTCGCAGCATCAGGGGCCAGCGTGTGACTGTCCATCAAGTGCTGACGAAGACGTTCACCGTTGCCCGTGATTTCAACGATCCGGTCCACGCCATGCTGCAGCATGGCTTCATGCACCAGGATATCGCAGCCACTTGCAAAATCGGCGAGCGGCGGGAAGAAGGCCGTGTCGGCCCCGAACACGACAGACCATAAACCGATGTCGTCGGCGGCATCGAACCTGAGTGCAAAACAATCGGTGACCGGCGGATGGTCGACCCGAAGAGCTGACACCTTCAGCGCGCCTTCGTGGATGTCCAGTGGGCCCTCGTCAATCAGGCGAATCTCTATGAGATCACGCAGATCCGGCCTGCCTTCGTCCTCGATCCGAAGATCGATGTCATAGCGCATCGAGGCCAGGAAACCGTCCCAGTAGTCCTGCAGATCTGCCGGACCAAAGATCGTGACCTTTTTCGACAATCCTGTCGTCCAGGCTGTGTGTATCAACGGGCCGAGTTCCAGCACGTGATCGGAATGCATGTGGGTGATGAAGATCAGATCCAGCTGTTTCAGCCAGACTCCGGCCTCGACAAGCCCACGGGTCACTCCGAGCCCGCAGTCAACGACGCACGTCCGGCCTGCGATCTGCAAGAGAGAACTGGTGGGCGACGGGCCGCCCGGACGGATGGCCGGACCGCCCTTGGATCCCAGAATGACCAGGCGATCCTGTTCAGCGCCTTCCGTTGCCTGTGCCATCACTTGTCCCAGTTGCCCTCGGGCGTGCCGTCGAATTTCTTCTCAAGGCTGTCCCAACAGTCGATGTAGTCGTCCTGCAAAGGAGCCTCCTTTGCCGCAAATCTGGTCAGATGCTGCGGAAATCGGGTCTCGAACATGAAGGACATGGTGTTGTCCAGCTTTTCAGCCTTCAGGTCCGACGTTGATGCACCCTCAAAAGCATTCTTGTCCGGCCCGTGAGGTAGCATCATGTTGTGCAGGCTCATGCCACCGGGAACGAAGCCCTTCGGCTTGGCATCATACTGGCCGTAGATGTTGCCCATCAGCTCCGACATGATGTTCTTGTGATACCAGGGCGGACGGAAGGTGTCCTCGGCCACCATCCAGCGCTCACGGAACAACACGAAGTCGATGTTGGCGGTTCCCGGAACCCCGGACGGCGCAGTCAGAACGGTGAAGATGGACGGATCTGGATGGTCGAACAGGATCGATCCGACCGGGCAATAGGTGCTCAGATCGTATTTCACCGGCGCATAATTTCCATGCCAGGCGACGACATCCAGCGGTGAATGGCCAATCTTCGTTTCATGAAACTGGCCACACCATTTGATCGTGATCTTGGAGGGGGTGTCGCGGTCCTCGAATGCAGCGACCGGTGTCTTGAAGTCGCGGCGATTTGCCATGCAATTGGCGCCAATCGGTCCGCGTCCCGGCAGCTCAAACTTCTGGCCGTAGTTCTCGCAGACAAAGCCACGGGCGGGACCTTCGAGAAGCTCCACCCTGTAGACCAGCCCACGGGGGATGATCGCGATTTCCTGCGGCGCCAGATCAATGACGCCGAGCTCGGTCGCCAGGCGCAGCTTGCCTTCCTGTGGCACGATCAAAAGCTCGCTGTCGGCGGAGTAGAAGTATTCATCCACCATGGAAGCTGTAACCAGGTAGATGTGGCTCGCCATGCCGACCTGGGTGTTCACGTCACCGGCCGTCGTCATTGTGCGCATGCCGGTCAGCCAGGTCAGCTCTTCCTTCGTGTAGGGCACCGGGTCCCAGCGGTACTGGCCGAGCGACACCACGTCCGAATCCACATGGGGCGCAGACTTCCAGAAAGGCAGGTCAATTTTCGTGTACCGGGTAGAATGCTTCACGGATGGCCGGATGCGATAACACCATGTGCGCTCGTTCTGATGGCTTGGAGCGGTGAACGCCGTGCCGGACAGTTGCTCCGCATAGAGGCCATAGGGGCATTTTTGCGGGCTGTTCATTCCCTGCGGCAAAGCACCGGCAAGAGCCTCGGTCTCAAAGTCGTTGCCAAAGCCGGGCATGTACTCGAGCGCATTTTGACCCGCAGTCTGAACGGTGTCGTGACGCATGTGCTGGTTCCTCCCAAAAACGGGGCGCATGTGAATTAGTTTCACTTGTAACTTTCTGACCAGGGAGGGTCAAGCCTTGAAAAACCTATGATCGACCCGGACCTCCTGCGCATTGCCCATAGGTATAGGAAATCTCTGCTCTTGCGCCATTTAGCGGTCCTTTTCCGGTGATGGAACGGCAGAGAACGATGCTCAGGCCCGCCGGTCCTGATGGGCTCCTACTTGTCATTCAGGAGATTGTTCGCTATAAGAACAAAATAAGAACATTTGAGGTTTGAGACATGCGCCTTCCGCTGACCGACACCGCAGGCCCTGAAAAATTGATCGCGACACACGCAGCCGGCATTGGCTATTCCCGGCTCGGCCTGCCTCACGACCAAATCGACGGTGGCGAGGCGCATGAGGGTAAGGCCACGCCTGTCACATCACCCGAAGTTCAAACGATCCTGCTTTATCTGCGCAAGACGCGTAAGAAGGCAGAAACAGTCAGAGAGAATGCACCTGCGGGTAGCTATCTCGATGGCGTCCTCAGCCGTACGATTGCCGGAATTGACCAGGAAATCAGTCAATTACGTTACCTACTCAACTCTGCCGACGATGCAGTGAAAGCGCTTTCAACCAAGCCACAGCGCATGCGCCCAGCTCTGTGAATTCGCTTCCGTGGTAACGCGGCCAACTGAGACAAGACACAATTAACCATTTCTAAATATTTCGAGACCGGAGCATTCAAGTTTAGTTTACCCGTCTTTCGCGCAATGATAGCAATATATGCATATTAACACGTTGTTAACGATCAATTCTATTGGGCGACGGGGCACTCAATGTTTCTGACTGACATAACGACTTTTGCGATGTGCTTCGTCTACATGCTGCTGGCACTTCCGTTTTTCACTGTCTGCTGGCTGGAACTTGACAGCCGTCAAGGCACACATCCGATCTTCTACGCGCTGATCCTATTGACCACTGTCTTCTGGCCACTGGTCACCGTTGCCATTGCGATGCTTGTGCTCTTTTTGCAATCGTTTGCGCCGGCGCGTCTCAATCGCGAAAAGCCTTCCCGCACAAATTCGCCCGTAATCTGATCAGGCTGCAGCTTCGTCACCCGGGGCTGTCTGCCAGCCCAGATCCGTCAGCGTCACAATGCGGTTGCCACGCAAGTCTGTGGCGCAGACCAGAAAGCCTCGCTCTTCCATATGGCTAAGCAGCCATCGCGCGCGCCCCGGAGACCGGGTGCCATAAGCCGTCGCGATCTCGATGTTGCCAGGACACGGAGCCTTGGCCAGAGCCGCTTTTGCCAAAAGCAGATAGACCCCGCGCATGTCCTCTGGAAGTTCAGCGGCGATCAGTTCGGCCTGCTGCCAGTCGCTGTCATCCACATCGCCTTTTTCGACACCCGCACGTGCGACTGAGAGCTTTTCGCGAAAGGCCTGCAAATCCGGCGCACCGCCGACGAGCTTGGCAATACGGCAGCGCACCTGAAAATCCTGATAAAGCGACGCAATTGGCTGAAACGCGGCGTCCGGCTCATCAAGAATCTCGCCAAGAATCTTGTCGATGGATTCCTCGCGCTCGCCGTAGTCGAGAAGGCTTGCGGCGGGTTCAATCGCCGCCTCGGCCACGTCCTCCGCGCCAGACAGTTGGGTAAGGACATCTGAGGTGGAGGCAACCGGCTCGGGCGCGCGAACACGGCGGGGCGCTGCCTCATCAGCCGAACGGGTGAAGATCAGGTCCTTGGCCTCTTCCTTGGGCTGCTCCGGCAGCGGCATCAGCTTGTGGGTTCCGCCACGCCCTGCGGTTTCGACCGGTCCGATCTTCACAGACACCGGTCGGCGCGAGAGCGCAGGGCCCAGCGCGACGAAATGGCCGCGGTCCAGATTGCGGAAAGTTTCCGCGGTCCGGCGTTCCATGCCCAGAAGATCGGCAGCGCGGGCCATGTCGATATCGAGGAAGGTGCGGCCCATGAGAAAGTTGGATGCTTCGGCTGCAACGTTCTTGGCGAGCTTTGCCAGCCGCTGCGTCGCGATGATGCCCGCCAAACCGCGTTTCCGGCCGCGGCACATGAGGTTGGTCATAGCTCCCAGCGAACGCCTTCGCGCTTCTTCACTCACCTCCCCGGCGGCGGCCGGGGCAAACAACTGGGCTTCATCGACGACCACCAACATCGGGTACCAAAGATCCCGGTCAGCGTCGAACAGACCATCAAGGAATGTGGCGGCGGCTTTCATCTGCCGGTCGGCGTCGAGCCCCTCGAGGTTGAGCACGACGGACACACGATGCTGACGCACACGGCCGGCGATCATCTGCAGGTCTTTTTCCGTGCCGACCGCATCGACGACCACATGGCCGTATTTCTCGGCAAGGGAGACAAAATCTCCCTCCGGATCGATGATCGCCTGTTGGACCCAAGATGCGGATTGCTCCAGAAGGCGGCGCAGAAGATGCGATTTTCCCGATCCGGAATTGCCCTGTACCAGGAGCCGTGTGGCCAGAAGTTCCTCCAGATCCATTCCGGCACGGGCGTTGCCCGCCATTTCCCCAATGTCGATACTAACCGTCATTCATCATCCCGAAGATCGCCCACGGCGATACACATATTCATCGTGGCTCTTGTCCATCCCGCGGCGTCATGGTCGGGCCGACAGACGGAGCTGGCACTCGGAAATGCCCAAGGCACTACATTCTGATCCAAAGGTTCCCTGATTCCCGAACCTGCGCAACGAGAAGCGCGTGCACTCTGGACGGAAAGTCACAGGCAAAGCATCTCTGAAATCGCGGAGCGCGGCCAGCACTTCAATTCAGACCCTTGGACGTCTGCTGTATCTACAGCTCTTGAGCAGCCGGAGCAACATTCGCGCAAAGAAGAAACCCCTGCCGCCGGATGGCGACAGGGGCTGGGTCGGTACCTTGATTCAAGGCGGCGATGGGGCCTTTTCGACCTGGGGATTTTGGCGAAACCAAGGGCCTTTTGACCTTCGTATCGGTTTGCCTTCCCCCCTTCACGGCACATCGACTGATGCTCCGCAAAAGTAATTTCAGTGCCAGCAGTCTGCCGGCGGGGCGGTCCGCTAACGGGCGCCCAATCTCGTCAAATGCTTCATGATCTCACCTTCAAGACCCTCCAGGGTCTCTGCGAGATCGCTTTCAAGTGCGGCGTCACCGCCTTTGGCAAGCTCATCAAGCATCACTTCATAGTCCCGGCAGATCTCGTCGAAGACCTCATCTAGCAAGCGCAAACTGACGATCTCCTCCGCGGCGAGACCGAATTTCTTCTGCCATCCCGTCAACTCGCGCCTCCTATGCTCGCGTCTCTAAGATTGCAGGGAACAAATTCGATGCACCCAAGATCCACTGGAATTGTTATAAACAAGGAGTGTTTCACGGTTTAGTTCACCGATTTCACCGTGTATCACCCTTCTCTCACGCCGTGTCGGAGGATAAGGTCGGGTATGGGCGGCAAGGAAAAAATCGAAGCATCAACGCTTCCGGACAAGGCGTCGATCGACACGACTCTCGATGCCATCTGTGCGAGCGACGGCTTCGCTGCGGCGCAACGGCTGCAGGATTTTCTTCGCTACGTGGTCATGGAGACCTTCGAAGGTCGGGGTGCGCAAATCTTCGGCAAAACAATTGCGGAAGATGTTTACAAGCGCGCGCCCGACAAAGAGGGCGATAGTTCAAACCTGGTCCGCGTAGACGCCCGCAGACTTCGCCGTGCCCTAGAGGACTATTATGCTGGTCCGGGCGAGAGCGACCGCATCCGCATTCACATCGACCCTGGCCAATATGCAGCTCGATTCGAAATAGCGGAACGTCGCACTTCAGCTGCGCCATCGCCATCTTTGTGGCGCCTTGGCCCGGTCGCGCTCGCCATGGGAGCCACGGCGATCCTCGCGATCGCCATCTTCTCCCTCGTTCACGTATTCGTTTCCCACGAACATGAAACGGTGGCCCTTTCGCCGCCAGCGCAACCGGCGGAAGTCAGTCGCAAGGCAAAACGCGAAGCCTTCCTTGAAAAATCCCCAGCCTCAGTCCACGCGTTCAATCTGACAGAGCAGGCTCGCAACTTCTATTACCCCGAACTTGGCAAGAAGCCGCTCGCCGAAGCCCGCGCCTTGTATGAGAACGCCATCAAACTGGATACGCACTATTTCGGCGCGCATGCAGGACTTGCGCAAGTGGTCGGCTTTCAATCATTTCACCTACCTCCCGGTGAAGAGCGCGATGCACTGGTGGATCTGGCAGAGTTTCACGCAATGGAAGCCGAGAAATACAACGCTGCCGACGCCTGGACCCAATCCGCCCTTGCATGGGCTGCCTTTGCCCGCCGCGACATTTCCGCTGCCCGCATTCACTCAGCCCGGGCCATGGCGATCGCGCCAGCAGACCTGTTTGCGGTCGATTTCGACGCCCTGATCTCGGTTCTCAGTGGCGATTACATGCGAACAATCTCGGTCACAGATCCCGCGCGCTACGCAGACCTCCCTCTAGATGGACACCTCTTCCAGATCTGTGTCGGAGTTGCAAAGTTTCACCTAGGTGACTTCACCGGCGCCGTTGCGGCCATCGAAAGAAACATGGAAACCGGCGGCCCCTCCGGGCCAATCAACTTTGCCTATTTGATTGCAGCCAACCAGAAGGCGGGAGATCAGGAACACGCGCGTCAGCTGCTTGAACAGTTCCAGGCAACTTGGCCTACCTCCCGGTTTGACCTGTTTCTGTATTCCTTCTTCATGGAGCGCGCTCCCGTCGACGATCTGGTGGCCGCGCTGACGGAAGCAGGCTGGAAGCCGCCCGAGACCTGAGCCAGATCACGGGACGATCGCGGCAGCCCGTTGTTCAGTTCACGGTCATTTCACATACCAAGGCCTTTGCAGTTTGCCCGGCGGACCTTATCTGCAAGACAGAGACATGCTGCTGCCCTTGGAACAATCTGCCGACAGAAACAGCAGCCGCCATCGCAGGGACGTTCAAACTCATGCAAATCCACGCAGACCTTTCCAAACGTGCGGTTGTCGACAGCTCTTCGCTTGACTGGATCGCATCGCCGATGGCCGGAGTTGAGCGCCGGATGCTGGAACGAGACGGCGTGGAGGTTGCGCGGGCAACCAGTCTGGTGCGCTATGCTCCGGGCTCGTCATTCTCCGCTCATCGACATGACCTTGGTGAAGAGTTTCTGGTCCTCGACGGTGTCTTTTCTGATGAAACCGGGGACTTCCACAAAGGCATGTACGTCCGCAACCCTCCCGGTTCCTCCCATATACCCTCTTCAGCGCCAGGCGGGATCATCCTCGTCAAATTGCGGCAGATGGAGCCCGATGACGATACCTATGTCAGGGTCAACACCACAGACGCAAGTGCCTGGCAGGATGGGCGCGAGGGAGAGGCAATCCTGCCCCTTTTCGCGAACCCGCATGAGCAAGTCGATATGTTGCAATGGACGGGCACTTGCACATTCGGTCCGGTCTCGCTTCCAGGCGGCGCAGAGTATTTCGTGGTTTCAGGCAGCTTTTCCGATGATGACGGCACCTATGGCGAAGGCACCTGGCTGAGGCTTCCACCGGGATCCAGCCATAAGATCCGCACCGAAACAGGTGCAAAGGTCTGGCGCAAAACCGGCCACCTGGGCTGAGCCTCTATGGGATCTCTTCCGTCCTTTTGCCGATGGACAAGACCTTCTGCATCGAGGCGGTATGTAGAGCTGGATCGTACTGGGTCTGAGCACAGCCGAGGACATGTTCTGATCCGACCTCTCCACTGCTGACACATACCCCGGCGAACCAAGATCGACCGCCGGGGAATTTCGTGTTCGTCGATGGTACCTATCAGACCCCGAACCTTCCGTTGAAGGCAATTTCCGCCAAAGGCTTACGAGGGCTCGGAAGCTCTCTCGCCTGAAGTCCTTCAGAAAGATTTGCGGCATCGCCGCGCTTGCCGATGGCAAAGGCAATTTCCGCCTTGAAGCGCGACGGCACGTTGAGCGCCTGGTGAATATCTTCCGTCAAAATGCCGGCCATCGCATGGGTGTGATAGCCGAGGGACGACGCCTGAAGAGCAGCCTGCGCCCA
The DNA here is from genome assembly GCF_009650605.1 of Labrenzia sp. CE80. NCBI lineage: Bacteria > Pseudomonadati > Pseudomonadota > Alphaproteobacteria > Hyphomicrobiales > Stappiaceae > Labrenzia > Labrenzia sp. CE80. The sequence continues at coordinate 1,191,067 of NZ_WAJT01000002.1, read as the reverse complement.
GGCAGCGCCTGCATCGAAAGAATTGGTCCCTGCCGGACGGGTCTCGCCATTCTGGCCGTCGATCTGCGTATCGGACAGCAGGAAGACCAATGCCGAGGCATGCTGCGCCCAGTCCTTGTTGAATGGGTTCAAGAGGTTCACCAACGTATCCCAGTTGTCATCTTCCCGCCGCGCATAAACAAAGCGCCAAGGCTGCACGTTGAAGGCGGAAGGCGCCCAACGCGCAGCTTCCAGAATGGTTGTCAGATCGGCTTCCGGCATGTCGGAGCTGTCAAAGGCCCGGGGCGACCAGCGGTCGACAAAAAGCGGGTCGACGCCGTGTCCGGCGGTCCGGTGATCCGATATCTGAAATTCCTTGGTGGACTGGATTGTCATGGCCAACTCCTGAAGCACATTGGGGCACCGGCCGACCGGGCCAGTGAACGCCTTTAAAGCCGTTGGCTTGCAATGTGTCTACTTTTATCTTTTAATCAAGATACTTTTTATAAAGATAACTGACCAGTGTGTTTCATCAGATTGAACAATGCCGGAAAGACGCGAGTTCCGCTCACTCTGCCGCGGGGATGGCTTTCGCGAACCGGGCCGGCGGGCGGCCGACATGGCGGGCGAAGGCAGTGCTGAAGGCACTTGTCGAACCATAGCCGACCCTGTCCGAGATCTCCGCAATGCCATGACCGCCGGAGCGCAGCATGTGCTTTGCAAGTGTCATCCGCCAGTTCAGCAAATAACTCATGGGCGGAACCCCAACAATCCGGTTGAAGCGCGTGAAGAAGGCCGAGCGGGACAATCCCGCCTCTGTCGCCAGTTCAAGCACTGTCCAGGCGCGGTCAGGTTCATGATGCAGGGCGCGCAGCGCCTGCCCGATCCGCGGATCTGCAAGGCCGCGCAAAAGGCCAGGTGTCGCCTCGGACTGTGTCTTGGAGCGAAACGCCTCAATCAGGAGGACTTGCAGGAGATGCTCAACCACCACATCCCGCGCTGGCCGATCCGCGCGTGCCTCGTCGCGAACCAGAGCGGTGAGGGTCGCAAGGCGGCCCTCGCCGCGCACCACGACCATCTCGGGCAACAGTGACATCAAAAGCTCAGAATCCGGACTGGCGAAACTGCAGTGACCGATCAGCTGCTGAACCTCGGGGGGCGTCTCTGCGAGACCTTCCGAACGACCGATGCGTGCGACTCCATCTGACCCAAAATCAGGGTGACTGACGAGGCCTGGAGGCGGTGGTGGATCGAGACTGGAGACCGTCAGGCCTGTCACCTTAGGCACCAGAACGAAATCTCCAGCACGCAGCTCCAGAGGTGCCTTGCCATCGATATCCAGTCGCAACCGGCCAACCAGCAGCATGCAATAGAAGACCTCGTCGACGTCCTCGCGGCGCACACGAAACGGCCCAGAGGCTTCCGCAAGCTTCGAATAGGGCGCCTGAGGTCGCAAGAGGGAGATCACTTCGGAGAGAGGGTCGAGCATTTCGGACTTTCGATAACAAAAGAAGGATTTCCAACCATAGAACATCCGATCAATTCGGTCGATATCAAAGACATCCAACAGAAGGAGACTTTGCCATGAAGACCGTTTTGATCACAGGATGTTCCTCCGGATTTGGTCTCGAGACCGCACGGCATTTTCTACAACAAGGCTGGTCCGTCGTTGCCACGATGCGGCAACCGGATAAAACACTGCTGCCTGCCTCCGATCATTTGCGCGTCCTGCCTCTGGACGTGACCAACACCCAGTGCATCGCTCAGGCAGTCGCCGCGGCCGGTCCGATCGACGCGCTGGTCAACAACGCCGGGATTGGCTGGCTGTCTCCGTTCGAAAGCACAGCGGAGGAAACCATCCGCAAGATCTTGAAAACCAACACCCTCGGCACCTTCGAGATGATCCGGGCCGTGCTGCCGCAGATGCGTGCGAAAGGCGCCGGCGTCATCGTCAACGTCTCATCAAGCGTCACACTCAAGCCGCTACCGCTGCTATCGATCTATACGGCCAGCAAGGCCGCTGTGAACGCCTATACCGAGTGTCTTGCGCTGGAACTTGCTCCCTTGGGGATACAGACCCGGCTGGTTCTTCCGGGTCAGGCGCCCTCGACCAGCTTTGGCAGCAACGCACGCTCCCTCATGGCCGAAGCGAAGGAAACCCCTGCGGCCTACAAGCCGTTCATGGAGGAAGCCGTGAGCGCGCTTCAAAAAAGTGCGGCTGCCGAACCCACAAAAACGGATGATGTGGTTCATGCGGTTTGGCGGGCGGTGACCGATCCGAATTGCCCGCTACATCTGCCTGCCGGCAGTGACGCCGAAGCCCTGTCCGTCTAGCCAAAACTCCAAGGGCAGCGGAAAACCGCTGCCCGAGGCGCTGTTCAATGTCTCTCTCTTTGGCGCAGCGAAAAGACTGTTAGCCTTCGAAGTCCGCCTTGAATTGATCCCTCAGGACATTCTTCTGGATCTTGCCCATGGTGTTGCGCGGCAGTGTGTCGAGGACATGCACCTGTTTGGGCTGCTTGAACTTGGCGAGCTTGTCCGCGAGCGCTTGCGTTATGGCAGGTTTGTCCAGCTTCGCGCCTTTCTTTGGAGCCACAACCGCGACGACGCCTTCGCCAAAGTCTGGGTGCGGCACGCCAATGACGGCGCTTTCGGCAACGCCCTCAATTTCGTCGATCGCCGCTTCAACTTCTGCCGGATAGACATTGAAGCCGCCGGTGATGATCAGGTCCTTGGACCGGCCGACTATGGCCACATACCCATCGGCATCAATCCGACCCATGTCGCCGGTGATGAAATAGCGGTCTGCACGAAACTCCTCGGCGGTTTTCTCAGGCATGCGCCAATACCCCTGGAAAACATTGGGTCCCTTTACCTCGATAATGCCGACATCGCCCTGAACCAGAGCGCGGCCGGTCTTTGGATCCGCAATCCTGAGCGCAACCCCCGGCAGGGGAAAGCCCACGGTTCCAGGACGCCGGTCGCCGTCATAGGGGTTGGAGGTGTTCATGTTGGTTTCGGTCATGCCGTAGCGCTCAAGGATCGCATGGCCGGTTCGCGCGCTGAACTCCTTGTGCGTCTCGGCCGACAGCGGTGCGGAACCTGAAATAAACAAGCGCATGTGCGCCACGAGATCGCGGGTGAAGGCTTCGGAACCCAGTAGCCGGGTGTAGAACGTCGGCACGCCCATCATCGTGGTCGCCCGTGGCAACAACCCCAGGACCGTATCCAGATCGAACTTGGGCAGGAACAGCAGGGATCCACCGGCCATCAGCAAACAGTTGGTGGCAACAAAAAGACCATGCGTATGGAAGATCGGCAGGGCATGCAACAGAACATCGTCTGAAGTGAATTGCCAGTATTTGACCAACGTCCTGGCGTTGGACGCGAGGTTCTCATGACTGAGCATGGCCCCCTTCGAGCGGCCAGTTGTGCCGGACGTGTAAAGGATCGCGGCCAGATCATCGGCGTCTCTGGCGATATCCTCGAAGGTGTCGCTGGCAGCCTCGGCAAGGTCCAGAAGCGAACCTTTGCCTGATGCATCGAGGGTCTGAAGGCTTGCACCAACTTTTGATGCGGTCGCCTGAAGCGCATCTGCACGGGAGGGATCACAGACAAAGACCGCCGGTTCGGCATCGGTGACGAAATAGTCGATCTCGGCGGGGGTGTAGGCTGTGTTCAGCGGCAGAAACACACCGCCTGCTCTCACCGTCGCCAGATAAAGCATCAGAGCGTCTGGTGTCTTTTCCACCTGAACCGCGACGCGATCTCCCGGTGCAAGCCCCAAACCGACCAGCGCATTCGCATAGCGCGCAGACCGGGCAATGACATCACCGTAGGAAAGTGACGTACCGTCCGCCGTCTCCAGGAATATCTTGGCAAGATCCGGCATGTTGGCGCGGATTTCGGAGAAAAGATGATTTGTCATTGTCAGCTTACCGGCGTCAGTTGTTTGGCTTCGGGTACGGCTTTGGCAAGACGGGTCACGGCAGAGCTTGCCGCGACGGTTCCGTTGGCCGCATAGGATTCGTGATTGCGTTCTATGTACTTGAGATCATACAGGTAGTTCACCATCAGGCCGTGAGCCTGGGCGAGACCGTTGGGCGACAGGTCACCCAACCAGTTGACCCGCTCCAGCCGCGCACCATTGCCGATGTGGAAACGAGCCACCGGATCAATCGGGCGGTTGTTGCGGTCCTTTTCGCGGGTCAGATAGTGCGCGCAAAGGTGCGGCAGAACCGTTTCGAGACTCTTGGCAGCCTCCACGTCCTGTGGCCAATCGGGCTCGGACAGGGCCGATATCTTGTCTTCATCGAGCTGCGCGGCAATCTGGCCGTCCTCATCCTTGAGGGCGCGGGACAGCCAGCGAGCAAAGCCTGGAACTGGCGACAGAGTCACAAAGGTTTTCAGGGACGGCAGCTCCCGCCGCAACTCCTCGACCACCTGCTTGATGAGGAAGTTGCCGAACGAGATACCGCGCAAGCCCTTCTGGCAATTCGAGATCGAGTAGAAGACCGCCGTATTAGCTTCTTCGGCAGTGATCTCCGCGCGCTGTTCTGCAAGGATCGGCCCAATCGCACCGGGAATTTCGCGGGTCAAGGCGACTTCCACGAAGATCAGAAGATCGTCGACGAGGGCAGGATGAAAGAAGGCATAAAGCCTCCGGTCCGCCAGACCGATACGACGGCGCAGGTCCTCCCAGCCGTCGATCTGATGCACTGCTTCATATGCGATGATCTTTTCAAGAATGTTGGCCGGCGTGCTCCAGTCGATCCTGCGCATGACCAGAAAGCCGCGATTGAACCATGAGGAGAAAAGGTGTTCAAAGTCCCTGTCTACCTCCCGGAGGTCTGGATGTTCGCGCAGAAAATCCAAAAGGTCCGAGCGCATGGCAACAAGTGCCTTCGTACCGCCCGGAGCAAGGTTCAAACGCCGGATCAGCTCCTGGCGCCGGGGCTCCGAGACCGAATGCAGCCTGCGCAGCAGGGACATGTCCTCCGGCGCATCATTGAGGGCTGCGGCAGTCTCGCGCACCTTGTCCAGATCCGCTCCGAATTGATCCCGCAGGGACAGAAAGAAGGAGAGCTTTCGCTCCCCGTCCAGCTGCTGATAGATGGACAGCACTTCTCCGGCGAGCGCCACGCCCGACGCTTCGCCGCGACCGGTCAAGAGCGCCTCGCACAGGTCGACGAGAGGCACTTCCCCGTTCCGCCCTCGGCCCGCGTCGAGCAGGGCCCGGCCCTGCTCGGTGATTGACGTTAAGAGTTCGCCGAAGAAGCTGGTGTTCATAATGCCTTGCCCATCATCAGTTCGGGGAGCCAGGTCGCAATGCCAGGTACGAGACAAAGAAGGATGATACCGACCACCATACACAAGACATAGGGGATCGATCCCCGCAGGATCTCGGCCAGCGTGATATTCGGTGCGATGCCGTTGATCACGTAAAGGTTCAGGCCAACCGGCGGGGTGATCAGTCCGATTTCCATGTTGATCGTCAGAACCACCGCAAACCAGTAGGGGTCAAAGCCCGCCTGCAGAATGATCGGCAGGAGGATCGGCGCTGTCATCAGGATGACGGCGACCGGCGGCAGGAAGAACCCGGCGAACAGCAGGAAGCAGTTGATGATCGCCATCAGAACCCAACGGTTCACGTCGAGGGCCGCGATCCATTCTGCGATCGACTGGGTGATGAACATGGACGACAGCGTGTAGGAGAAAAGCTCCGACGCGCCGATGATCATCATGATCATCACGCTTTCCTTCAGCGTGTCGCGGAACATGCCCGTGACCTTGGTCAGGCTCCACATTCGGTAGATGACCACCACCAGAACAATGCAAAAGAGCGCGCCGACACCAGCAGCTTCCGACGGTGTGGCGACGCCGCCATAGAGCACGTAAAGAATGCCGACGATGATCGCCAGGAAAGGCAGTACCCGCGGCAGGGCCGCAAAGCGTTCCTTCATGGTGAAACGCTCGGTCAGCGCGGACAGGCCGATGCCACGGCGGCGGCAATCGTAGATCGTCCAGGCCATGAACAGTGCCGTCAGCATGAAACCGGGAAGCAGGCCGGCCAGGAACAGGCGGCCGATCGAGGTTTCCGTGGCAATGCCGTAGACGATCATAGTGATCGATGGTGGAATGAGGATGCCGAGCGTTCCGCCAGCCGCGATTGAACCCGAGGCGATCTCGTTGGGATAGCCGCGTTTGGTCATCTCTGGGATGCCCATCTTGCCGATGGCTGCACAGGTTGCCGGCGACGAGCCGGAAAGCGCTGCAAAGATCGAGCAGGCGCCAATGTTGGAGAGAACGAGGCCACCGGGCACCCGGTTCAGCCAGCGGTCGAGCGCCTCATAGAGATCTTTGCCTGCCGGAGACGACGCAACAGCTGACCCCATCAGGATGAACATGGGGATGGAAACAAGACCGAAGGAGGCCAGGCCGCCGAAGAAGGTCTCGCCCAGAATGGACAGGCTTCCCGCCCCGTCGACAATCAGGAGCGCAGCGATGGAAACGAAGCCGAGTGCGAAGGCAATCGGAGTACCGATGCCAAGAAGCGCAAGCAGGGCGAAAAGGATGAGAAGGCCAGTAAACAGCGGGCTCATGCGGGCTCCCCTCTCCAGATCTTGGCGATTTCAGCAATGTATTGCAGCGTCATCAGACCGACCCCCAGAGGCAGGGGCAGCAAGGGAATCCAGAGCGGAAGCGCCCAGACTGTGTCCGTGGTCCAGCCGTAGGACCAGGCCTCCTCGAAGTAGGTCCAGCCGGACCAGGCGAGCAGGGAGCAGAACAAGAGCCCAATCAGACCGGCCAGCGATTGGATGACTTGTCGCGCAACGCCGTGGAGCTGGAGATAAAGCAGGTCGACGTTCACATGGCCCTTTTCCATAAGGACGAACGGAGACGCCAGAAATGTCATCGCGACCAGGGCATAGATCACATACTCGGTCTGCCAGACCGTCGAGGCATTCAGAAAGTAGCGCATGACCACCATCTGGGTCACGACCACAATAGCCGAGGCCAAAAGAAACAAGGCAGCGACGGCCGCCAGGCGGGACAGGGCCGAAACCCAGCGAATGTAAGCAGTCATGAATGTGGTCCGACGTCAGACAGCCTTGAGCGCTCGAAAGCGCCCGCAACATCTATGAGTATTTGCAGGTGAGAAAATCCCTCCGAACCTGCGGCTTGACGCGCACAGGCCCGGAGGAACTTGAGCTTGAAGCCGCGCGTTATTCGACGGCCAATGCCTTGTCGATCAGCTCCTGGCCGCCATCGACCTTCTCAGCAAAGTTTTTGTAGGAAGTCTCCTTTGCGATCGCGAGCCACTGGTCGTAGTCGTCACCCGACATTTCCACGACCTCGACACCAGCGTTGGAATAGGCTTCCACCAGCTTGTCATCGAGACCCTTGGCTTCACCCAGGAAGTATTCTTCGGCAACCTTGCCGGCAGCCAGCAACGCCTTTTGCTGGTCTTCGTTCAGCTCGTCCCAGCTGCGCTTGGACATTAGGATCGGCTCATACATGAACCACAGGGCGTTCGCGCCCGGCTTGGTCAGACAGGTTGCCTGTTCATAGATCCGGTAAGAGACGAAGGAGCCGGAAGACGTGTTGGCAGCGTCCAGAACGCCGGTCTGTAGGCCGGTGTAGATCTCGGACGATGGCATGGAGGCGATGGATGCCCCTGCCCCAACCAGCATCTGCTCAAACGCAGGCCCTGCTGCGCGAGTCACCTGGCCCTTCATGCTTTCCGGGCTTGTGATGCACTGCTTCTTGGAAGCAAAGGCACCTGCGAGCCACGCGTCGGCCAGAACGACAACGCCAGCATCATTGATGACTTTCTTGATGTCATCCATGAAAGGCGACGTGTTCAGACGAGCGGCGCGGTCGTGGTTGCGCACGAGACCTGGCATCAGGGTCGCGGAAAATTCCGGATGACGGCCCGAGGCATAGTCGAGCGGGAATGCGGAGATATCCAGCACACCCTTGACCATGGCGCCCCACTGCTCGCGCGGCTTGAACAGGGACTTGCCCGGATAAACCTGGATCTTCAGGTCTACATTGGCATTGGCGACTTCCCGGGCCAGGATCTGGACCATCTCGTCGCGGACATCGCCCTTTCCACCTGGCCACTGGTGCGATGCCTTGAGTGTGGTTTCCGCCTGGGCCATCGGAGACGCGGCAAGTATCGCGACGCTCATGGCCAGTGCTGTTTTCGTAAAATAGTTCATTGTTTCCTCCCATCGGGGGCGAGCGTCCGGTTCCCGGCCTTCCGCTCCTCTGCCCCTTACGGCGTTATCCGCCTTCACGCAGGCAATCATAGAGCCCGCATGCGAGTCAACGAATTTTGTATACAAGAATAAGCTCTTTGCATATTTTGAAAAGATGACCAAGCATCCGACCAGAACCCGACGGGCTCAGGCCCTGCGTGAAATGCTCGAAAACGATATCGTCACGGGCCGCTATCCGGCGGGCTCGCGTCTCGACGAAGTTACGTTGGCCAACAGGTTTGAAGTCTCGCGCACGCCGATCCGCGAGGCCCTGATCGAGTTGTCGGTTGCAGGTCTGGTCGAGATTCGCCCGCGCAGGGGCAGTTTCGTGCGCGAAATCGGCATCGGGCGACTGATCGAAATGTTCGAAGTGATGGCAGATCTTGAGGCCAGTTGCGGCCGGCTGGCGGCGCGGCGGATCACCTCGCTCGAGCTGGCGCGGTTGAAAGCCGCCCATGAGGCCTGTTCCGAGGCTCAACGCGGCGGCGATCCGGACGCCTATTTCCGCGCCAATCAGACCTTTCATGAAACCATCTATGGCGCCAGCCACAACGGCTTTCTGGCAGAGCAGGCCCTGCATCTGCAGAACCGGCTGAAGGTCTACCGACGCGTGCAGCTGAGAGTGCCGAACCGAGTTTCCAATTCGCACGCCGAACATGAGCAGATCGTCGCGGCCATCTCCGCTGGCGATGCAGCCGCTGCTGCCGAAGCGATGCGCCAGCATGTACTGATCCAGGGCGAACGTTTCAACGACTTCGTCGCGTCGGTTTCCGCCCATCGCCAGGAAACCTCAGCCGATCAAATCAACGCGGCCGAGTGAGGCGCGTCCCGCGCCAGGCGCAGGACGCTTTGCAGTCAGTCGGTCATCGGTCAGCCGCGAGGCTTCGGACCACCGGCAGGCACGCAGGCAATCGCGCCCTCGCCACCTTGAGGCGGCGCCAGGCAAGTGCCGGTCATGGAATTACCGTCCGGAAGGGTGACCTGACAGCTATCGTTCACGGCCTTTGACTGGCAGGCTTCAAACGCCTCGCGCGGAGGACGTCCGCCCTTGGGCCGACCTTCGGAATTGCCCTGACCGGACTGCGCGATCTGGAGGCTTTCGACCTGGATTGGTGTTACGGGAGCGACCTCATCCGCCATCACAGATTGGACCAGACCAGCCTGGATGAGACCAGACAGGGACATCAACGCGGCGGCAGCAGCCGGCGCGAGGCGCAGGGACATCGGTTTCATTTGAACTCTCTCGTTTAAGCTTCAGGTTCAGTTTTGGGGGAGTTAGCCCGCAAGCGGGCGCCGTGACCTCAGGGCCGCGGAGGACGGCGGCTGGCGTCGCAGGCCATGCCACTTTCAGGCAAGACACAGCCAGTCTGGGCCGCAAGGCACCCGAGGATCTGGTTCGAACCGGCAGAGCCGACGTGATAGTGATAGGGCAGCCCCTCACCTTCACGGCCGTAGCAGGCATCAAGGCCCTCAGGCTCAGTGCCATCTGCCATCAGATGCGGAAAGATCGCATGACCGTCCATGGCAATGCCGATTTGACCGCCATGGGCTTTCACGGCCTCAGGGGGGGCGCCGCTCAGCGTCGTGGCAGCCGGTGACAGGCAATCGGTCACCGCGTGATAATGATAGCCGACATGCAAGTTCACATGGCCGCCGCAGTCATCAAACGGCGCGATGGTATGTGCGCCCAGGATCGCATGCAGCGGTGCGGGCCCATCAAGGCGCACACCATTTGATGCGATGCCCGAGCCGCCATGCCTGATTGGCCTCGGCCTGTTGCCGGGTACTGGCTCAAGTGGAATGACATAGGTCACCGAAGCATCTTCGGGCATATACTCTGGCAAGCACTGGACGCAGTGGTTCTGATATTGTGGATCAACGTCCGGACGGGCGGCTGCCTGGCAGGCTTCAAGCGTGCCAGTGTAACGCACGTCGCCGGTTTCCGGATCGTAGAGCTTCCATTTGGAATCGCCATAGACCTCCGCCAGCCGAGTGATGAATTCACCATCAACATCGACAGCTTTGCCATCCAGGAACCAGATGCCGCCAGCTTCAGCGCCTTGCGAGATGTTCGTCGGACACCAGGGCCCCGGCGTGTAGTCCTTCGGGTCGGGACGAACGGTGATGGAAAAGCAGGTGGTCTTCGCCCCTTCCGAAAGGGTGCAATCAACCTTGGTCGGTCCTTCGACGATTTGCGCACCGGCAAAGAAGCTCGCGACACGGGCAAGGTCAGGGTCGGCGGGGTGATCTCCATGGGCAACGGCTGGCCCGGCAAGGGCAACGGCTGCAAGGAGGGAGAACAGGTGAACCGCCTTCGCAGATCTGCGAATTTCGGCCGAATTCAAGCGCATGAGGATCCCCTCAACGTGTTTGCAATGGTCGCCCCCGACTTGTTGCGCGAAAACACTTAGTATATTAACAATCATCATGCAAGTTGATCAGATCGATTTTCACGGACTGCTTCACAGTGCCAATCTTGTCGAGACGGAACTGCGCAAGAAGCTGGCGCCTTTGGGCGTTCAGCCGCGTCAGGCGCTGGTTCTGGAAGCCATGAGCCGCATGGGACCTGTATCCCAGGTAGAGCTGGCAGCGACATTCGGCGTCAGCGCCGCCAGCATGAGCACCATGACCGAACGGCTACTGGCGGCAGGCTATCTCACCCGCTCCGTTGACCCAGCCTCGCGCCGGAGCAACATCCTAGAGTTGACCGACAACGGCCGCACTTTGCTGGACGGGATCGTCACGGCCTGGTCGGAAGTGGACGCCGTCATCAAGGCGGTTCTGGGCGAAGACGCACCGGCGTTCTTCAACCTCGCCCGTCAGCTTCGAAATGGCCTGGGCGGCAAGATCCCCGGAACGGACCGGACCGGTTCGGACTGAGAGGCCTAGGCGGCGGAATGGAGCTTTGTGCTCCGCCATCATTGCGAACGCATGGTACCTATGACCTTCTGTATCAGCCCCAAGAAGATCACCTTTTCGCTCTCGCTTAGCTTAGCCAACGCTTCCTGATTGGTTTCCAGTGCGGCGCGATAGGCCTCAGTCTTGATAGCCTTCGCTTTGTCTGTCAGCCAGATTTGCTGGGCTCTGGCATCTTGTGGATGTTTGGTGCGCTTGATCAACCCATCGCGCTCCATGCGAGTAAGCGTATTCGCAAGCGTCGCCTGTTCAACGTCGATTTCACTCAGCAACTCGCGTTGCGTGAGGCCATCCCCATTCCAGAGTTCGAGGAGAATGGGAAACTGCCCGGTTGCGATGCCCAAGGGCTGGATACGGTCCTGGAGTTCCCGTGCGAACAAGCGCGCCAAGTGATTGATCAGGTAGCCCGCTGAGTCTTCTTTGTCGAAAAGCATGCCAGACGCTACCACTTGCATAGCAAGCTATTCAATGATATATAGCATGCTATCAATATATCTCAGAGGAAAGATTTCATGAGAAAAACCGCCCTGGCTGTCGTGACAGCCCTTCTATTCACCAGCAATCCGGCATTTGCCGCCAACGAAGAGGCCGTAACGCTGATCAACGCCTTCGTCGTGCCAGCCGGCAAGGAGGATGAGGCGATTTCGTTTTGGGAGCGGGCAGCCGAATTTATGAAGAAGCAACCGGGCTATATTTCCACAGCTCTGCACCAGGCAATCACGCCAGATGCGAAGTTCCAGCTGATCAATATCGCAAAATGGGAAAGCGCGGATGCCTTCAAAAATGCCCATCTCGCACTGTCGCAGGAAAGTGGAATCGAGCGCGTCGACGGGGTGGTTCCCTCGCCTGCGCTCTACTCGCTAGTAAGATCGGATTGAGGGTCTGACGATGTCCATGAAAAGCACCCCAAGCCGCTATGGATTGGTTGCGGTTACGATACATTGGCTCAGCGCGCTCTTGATCATTGCCTTGCTGGTGTCCGGATTTCGTGCGGACAACACGATGGACCCCGGCGCGAAGTTACAGATTTTGAGCATCCATGCCCCGCTTGGCATCGCCATTCTCGCACTGACCGTGCTCCGTATCTACTGGTGGAGCTTTGCAGACCAAAAGCCCAAACCTGTTGCGGACACACCGAGGTGGCAACATGCGAGCGCAAGCGCCGTCCACCAGCTCTTTTACGTCTTGATTGCTGTTATGTCCGTAAGCGGCATTGGGCTGCTTGTCATGTCAGGCGCCAGTTCCATCATCCTCTTTGGAGTGTCCGGTCGATTGCCCGAATTCTCGACCTATCCGCCGCGGATACTCCATGGAGTCGGTGCAAAGATCTTGATGGCGTTGCTGCTGTTCCATACTGGCGGAGCTTTATATCATCATCTCATCAAAAAAGACCTTCCGATCACTCGAATCTGGTTTCGTCGCGGTGACACAGTTTAAGCACTCAGTGTTCAGGCCTGGGCGGCAAGATCCCCGGAACGGACCGGGCTAATTCCGGCGAAGAGGTCTATGCGGCGGAATGACAAGTCTGTGCATTGCACCCCCGGCAAATGGCGGGGAAGCGAACAAATTTGCGTTCTGGCAACTTATGTTCCGGCAACTTGCGTTCAATTTCGGGTTTTAGTCGCTGCACCGGCGTTCACTGAGATTTCAAAAACCGCTTCTTAAGATGGCGCCATGGATACCCGGCACCTAATTCCCCAGAAACATGCTTTCATCACTCGCTGCAGCTTCGACGAGGAGGTTTAGGGAGGTTCGTATTTGCGGGCTGTCCGCAGCATCTTTGCGGTAGATGGCCCAAAGCTCACCAATTTGATGATCGGCAGACGAAGTAAGCTGGTGAAGCCCAGGCCAGTTTCGTCCCAAGATGCAAGGAAGATAGGCGGGCCCGATGCCAGACGCCGCAAGTGATGCGGCTGCAATGAGAGAGTTGGTCGACATCGACGGCGTGGTTACGTCGACCGCATCAGTGCAGGTCGGGATGATTTTCTCTGCACCATCACGACCGAACAGGTTTACGACTGCTCCGCTTCGTGCCGAAAGCATTCCGGGCGTATTTTCCGATTGCGTCATGCCAAACAGAGCCCACTTCACCCTTGTCAACTTCCTTCCAAATAGATCCTCGTTCGAGGGGGTCGATGGCCAAAGAGAGATATCGAACTCTTCTGCTGTCTGACTTGGGCTCCGATCCGATACGCTCAAGGCAATATCGAGGTTCGGACATTTCTCGCGGATTTTCGCCAAATGCCTCGCGACAAAAAAGGGAGCAATCACCTCACTCGCACTAATGCGAACCTTGTTCTGACCGACTCTGATTTCAGACTTCAATGAAAGCTCCGCCGCTTGCGCGAGCACCTCCATTTCCTCTGCCTTGGAAATCAGCAGCTTGCCGACATGTGTTGGCTCGTGCCCCCTTTCCGCTTTTCGAAACAGGGGGGCACCTGCACGTTCTTCGATCTGATCGACACGCCGCATAACCGTTGAGACGGCGACACCGAGCGCACGTGCGGTTTTATAAAGGCTTTTGTTGCGAGCAATTGCCAAGATGACGAGATAGTCATTCCATTCAAGCATGGTTGCGATTGTAGAACCTTAGCTGCCACCTACGCAACTAACTGTCGTGCGATTTCGTTGCTAGTTCTTCATCAGGAAGCACCTGGAAGGAACTAAAAATGCAACTCGTTTGTTTAGCCTTGGCAACGGCCATTACGCTGCTCGCACTCATCACTCACATGACTATCGGGACCGCACAGAACGCGTCACCCATCTTGAAAAACACAACGCTGCCTGAAGACCCGCGCAACACGCTGATGTTCTCATGGAAAGCCAACAGCGTCTTGATGCTCTTCATGACCGTCTCATTCGCCAGCGACTTTTTCGTGGAGACCAATTTGCTCGTGCTCTACAACGCACTCCTCGCTGGAGTGTTGGCCGCTACGGCAGCGTTTGTCGCAATTCAAGCTGGCGCTAACCCCTTGAAGTTTCCTCCGATGCCACTCTTCACCAGCATCGCCATGTTGGGCATTAGCAGTTACGTGCTCTCGGCAGGCTTCTGAGCGAAATGACCGAAATCCCGATCGTTCACCAATGCGAACTTCCCGCTGACAGCCTGCTTTGGAAGTGGGCTCAACCTGATGACTTTCTTGATTGTTTCGTCATCGCGGCGGAGGTTCCTCCCCGACGCGCGGCCGAGATAATCACGGACTTCCCGGTTTGGGCACGCATCCTTTTGAAGATCCGTGGCGTGGTGGCTTTTTTCTTCGGACTATCCACCGACGGACCCGATGTTGCCGACAAGGTCGGGCCGTTCCCGGTCGAAATCGAAACGAGCGAGGAGATCATCGCAGGTTTCAATGACAAGCACCTGAATTTTCGCGTCTCGGTCATAGCGAAAGACAGGAGGGTATCCCTCGCCACTTGGGTGCATGTACACAATTTGGGAGGACGTCTTTATCTTCTCTGCATCATGCCGTTTCACATTCTGATCGCAAAGGATGCTCTGAGGCGAGTTTCGTCACACTCGGCAGAAAATGAGCACCGGAGCATTTCCTGACGAAGGTTTTCGCTGAGACCCGGTTGTTCGCGCAAACCGGCAACCAGGGCTTCAGCCACCCCTCATCCCTCAACACCCCGTCTTGAAGTTCTGCGCCACTTGAGGCACCTTCGGTTCACCTTAACGTAAAAGGAAGAGGGTGGACCTTTGCGCGCTCAGACTTTGCCGGAGAAAATTGCCGACGGGACCATTCATGTGATCGGGATCTGTCTGGGAATTGCGGCCCTGGTCACCCTTGTGGCCGTCTTGTGGAACACAGCCGATCTGGGCCGGCAGGTATCGGTCTTCATCTATGCCGGCTGCCTGCTGGCCATGCTGATCTGCTCGGCGCTCTACAACATGCTGGCCAAGGACAACAAAACCGGCATCCTGCGCAAGCTGGACCATGCGGCGATCTTTCTCTTGATCGCCGGCACCTATACGCCGCTGGCCTCCATGATCATCGGCGGCTGGACCGGCGGCATCCTTCTGGCGGTGATCTGGACCGGCGCTCTGACCGGAGCCCTGCTGAAACTGTCTCAGCTTGAGGGCATCGACAAGATCACCGTGCCGCTGTGCCTTGCACTGGGCTGGGTGGTGGTCTTCGCCTTCAAGCCGCTGATGGACAATGCATCGAATTTCGGCTTCTGGATGATTGTCGCCGGCGGCCTGCTCTATACGGTCGGCACGGCGTTTTATGCCTGGAAGCGGCTGCCGTTCCAGAACGCGATCTGGCACGCCTTCGTTCTGGCCGCCGCCGTCTGCCATTTCTCGGCAGTGCTGAACGACGTGGCGCTCGGGCCGGTTTCAGGCAGTTAGACTGCTAAACCACCTGAAACCGGGTTCCCCCTACCTTTTAAATTGATAGAGGATCTTCGCTTTTTCAGAGGAAATAGGAGCGGGCTCAATCACCCTTTCTGGGATCAACTGAGTGCGGCCATTCTTAATGCGCCACAATAAAATACCGGCTAGCCTTCCAGTCAGGAAAAAACAAACCGCGAGAATGAGCTGTGGGGCTGCCGCGAATTTTAGCGAAAAGAGAATATATGCCATACCCATATACTTAGCCGTCGAAGAAATATGAAGTAACGGCTCAATTAGAAAGTACAAAAACCCTATACAAATTGGAGTCGCAATAATCCCAAAGAAATTTAGATTCTGAGAAACCGCACCACGACCCCTCGGCGCATAAAATTTAAAGACAGAAAAAAAGAATGGCAAAATCGGAAGTAAAAACAATAAAAAACCAATAAATAGCGGCCCTACTATATCCATATTATAATCACCCCTTTCGACTACTCATCCTCCTTCAGCACGATGACCTTGGTTCTGAGCGGAACGCGCTCGAACAGGTCGATCACGTCCTGCTGCCACATGCGGATGCAGCCGGAGGATGCGCTCGTGCCAATGCTCTTGGGCTGGTTCGTGCCGTGAATGCGGTAGAGCGTGTCCACCGAGCCTTGCCACAAATCCATCGCCCTTGCGCCGAGCGGGTTCTTGAGGCCGGCGGGATAGCCGTCTTTCCAGTAGCGTTCCAGGGACGGCTTGCGGGCGATCATTTCCCGTGGAGGGCGCCAGATAGGATGTTCGCGCTTGACCCGGATCAGTGCCTCGCCCGACCAGGCAAAGCCGGCCCGGCCAACGCCAATGCCGTAGCGCAGGGCCTTTTTCGGGCTCAAAGTCCAGTAGAGAAAGTTGTTGTAGGGATCGACGATGATCGTGCCCGGCTTTTCACGGGATTTGTAGTCTACGACCTGGCGCAGGAACTTGCTGTCGAAGGCCTTGTAGTTGATGGCCGGCCAGGTGAATTCGCCGTCGGGAAGGGCGGCATAGGCCGCATCATAGTCAAAGGTTTCGTCCGGCAGGGGCGGCTGGCCCGGAAGGCCAACAGTGTAGCAGCCGGCCAGCGGCAGGGCGAGACCCGCGAGGCCGCCCAGCGTAAACAGGCGGCGCGACACATGAGACCGATCGCCTGACTGGGACACATCGCCCACAGGAAAGTCCATCAGGGACGGGTCGTTCAACTTCCTCGGCATGAAAACTCCGATGATTTTATAAAAAGATGCAGCAATGTCCCTGTCATGGGCCAGAAGGGCACGTCTTGGCAAGGTGCTTTGTGGAGCAAGGCCCTGCCGTCTGGTCACATTTTCGATAACCAGGTCTTTCCAGCGCGCTCAAAAAGGGCCACCTTGAGGGTCCTTCCTGTTTTTGCCCGCCTGTTTTCCGGGCCCTCCTCTCTTGCCGGATATTCCATGACTGCCATCTCCCCGTCTGCCTCATCCCCCATTCCCGTTTTCGACGGCCACAATGACACGCTCCTGAAACGGGTGGTTGCCCGGGGCACCGACCAGGAGACCGATTTCTTTGAGCGCTCCGAGACCGGACATATCGATCTGCCTCGGGCACGCGAAGGTGGCTTTGCCGGCGGACTGTTTGCCATGTTCGTGCCCTCCAATATCCACCAGGACTTCTCCAAGCCCTACAATCCGAACGATCCGCAAAACTATGCCGAGATTGGACAGGCCGAGGCGCTCGGCTTCACGATGAAGATGGCATCGGAGGCCTACCGGCTCGAGCGTCAATCGGAAGGCCAGATCCGCATCTGCCGGACGGTGCGCGAGATCCGGGATTGTATCGAGCGCGGCATTCTGGCGATCTCCCTGCATATCGAAGGCGCAGAGGCGATTGACACGGATTTCGACGCCCTGGAGGTTCTCCATGGCGCGGGCCTGCGCTCACTCGGACCGGTCTGGAGCCGGAGCAATGCGTTTGCCCATGGTGTGCCGATGCAGTTCCCCGCTTCCCCCGACATTGGCCCCGGCCTGACCGATGCGGGCAAAGCACTGGTTGCCGCTTGCAATGATCTGGGCATCCTGATCGACCTGTCCCACCTCAACGAGAAGGGCTTTTGGGACGTTGCCCGTCTCAGCAGCGCGCCCCTCGTCGCCAGTCACTCCAACGTTCATTCTCTATGCCAGAATGCGAGAAACCTCACGGACAAGCAGCTGGATGCAATCCGCGAGAGCAAGGGCCTGGTCGGGCTGAATTTCCACGTCGCCTTCCTGCGCGAGGACGGCGCCTACAAACGCGACACGCCCCTGGAGGTCATGGCTAGGCATGTGGCCTATCTGGTGGAGCGCCTCGGTGAGGACGGCGTCGCCCTCGGTTCGGACTACGATGGCTGCATGACGCCCAGCGCGGTTTCCGACTCGGCCAAATTGCCGGCACTGATCGAGGCGTTTCGCAAGGCCGGATTTGGCGAGGATCTCATTGTTAAAATTGCGTATAAAAACTGGCTCTCCGTGCTTGAACGCACACAGAATTGATCAAAAATGCCCCTGATCGCGCATTTGTGATCTTATACATTGTCAGTTTCGGAAAGTTTCGGAGGATTTTGGGACCGTCTTTGTTACACTTTTGCGACAAACGCTAATCGGTGTGGTTGCATTTCAGTCCGTGAGGGCAGCCGATCTCCTGTTTCAGAGCCGATTCAGGCGTTAAGAATGAAATACAACCTGCGGCAACGCCGGAAGAAGATGTCCAACCTGAAGGCCGAAACAGGCCGCTACCGGGCACCCGCCAAAAGGCAAACTGCTCGTTTCAAGGATTAAGACACGCAACCGGAAGCGCGGCAGGTAGGGAAAAGGAACACGCACGACCCCATCGACAGCGCTGTTCCCACGGCTTGAGGCATCTCCTCAAGCCGTGGGCCGATCGTTTGGGCGCCTGCCTTTTGGGTAGGAAGCTGGTGCCTGGACATGCAAAGAGATGTGTCGTGCCGTTGCTGGGGGGACAGCAGGCATATGACAATTACCGAGGTTGGGGCAACCGAGGTTGAGACTGGCCAATTTGCCGTGCCAAAAGGCGCGCGGAAGTCCAGGGCCGTCTACAAATCGCTCAAACGACAGATCTTGCTGGGAATCTTGACGCCCGACAGTCCGATTACTGAACAATCCCTTGCCGCCGAATTTGACTGTTCTCAGGGGACAGTCCGTGAGGCCCTGCTTTCGCTGCAGGAAAACGGCCTGGTTGACCGCCGCGGCTATCAGGGAACTTATGTGACCCGGACCACCGACGAGGAGGCCGCCGTTCTGGTCAGGGTACGTCTCAATCTGGAATGTGCTGGCATGGAGAGGGCTGCCGCCCGCGCGACTGGCTGCGATTGCGAGAGGTTGCGCGAGCTGGCGACGCTCTATCTGACGTGCAGATCACAGCGCGATGTATTTGCCTGCACCGAAGTCGACCGAGCCTTTCACATGGGCATCTTCCAGATTGCGGATATGCCCATGCTTGAACCGATCCTGAAGCGCACCCTAATCCAGCTGCACCGCTTTGTGGTCTCCCGGCACCAGGGCAACATTCTCTGGGACGAACTCAAGTCAGACCCTCACCGGGAGATTGTCGAAGCGATGGAGCAGCGCGAGGCCGATAGCGCCCAACGTATGTTGAACGATCATATTGGCCTGTCCCTCGCGAAACTGGCGCCGGAAGTGCACAAGGCTGTTTTCAAAGACAACGGATCAGGTCATCTGTCCATCTGAACCACCAGATCCGCCTAGATGCTTTAGCCAAGCCCCCGAACGGCACCCGCTAACCCTCGGCCAGATGGCTCTGGGTCAACAGCGCCGCTCCGATCAGTTCCTTGGTGTAGGGGCTTTGCGGCGCCTCGAAGATGTCTTCCGTTTGACCGGCCTCGACCACCCTCCCGTGCTGCATCACCATCACCGTGTCAGCAATCGCGCGCACGACCGCAAGATCATGGCTGATGAAGAGATAGGTCAAGCCATGGGCGGTCTGCAGATCACGAAGAAGATCCACGATCTGCTTCTGAATGGTCCGGTCCAGTGCCGACGTCGGCTCGTCAAGCACCACAAGATCGGGCTTCAGCACCATCGTGCGGGCAATGGCGATACGCTGGCGCTGCCCTCCGGAAAACTCATGCGGATAGCGATTGCGCATGACCGGGTCGAGAGCGACCTCTTCCAGCGCCTGGCAAGCTCTCTCGTCCCGCTCCCTGGCCGAGAGGGACGGCTCATGAACCAACAGACCCTCAGAGATAATTTGACCGACGGTCAGACGCGGACTGAGAGAGCCGAAAGGATCCTGGAACACCAGCTGCATGTTCCGGCGCAGGGCGCGCATGGAGGTCCGGTTCTTGCCGGAAATCAGCTCACCGTTGAAAACGACCCGGCCTGACGCAGGCAACAGATTGAGGACGGCACGGCCAAGGGTCGATTTGCCCGATCCACTCTCTCCGACAATGCCGAGTGTCTGGCCACGGCGCAGCGAAAAGGAGACATCATCCACCGCCTTCAACACATGCGAAGGCGTCAGAAACCCGGCATCAAGGGCGAAGGCCACCTGGATCTTTTGCGCCTCCAACAAGATCGGCGCTTTTGGGTCCGCGACCGCCTTGGATCCGGTTGGTTCGGCATCCAGCAGCATACGTGTGTAGGGGTGGGCCGGCGTCTCGAAAATCGACCTGGTCTCACCTGTCTCCACGACCTCCCCGTCCTTCATCACATAAACACGGTCGGCGATCTTGCGGACGATGCCGAGGTCGTGGGTGATGAAAATGACCGCCATGCCGAGGCGCTTTTGCAGATCGGCCAGCAGCTCGAGGATCTGGGCCTGCGTGGTGACATCGAGCGCCGTCGTCGGCTCGTCGGCGATCAGCACATCCGGATCGTTGGCCAGCGCCATGGCAATCATTACGCGCTGGCGTTGGCCGCCCGATAGCTCGTAAGGATAGGCCTTTATCTTGCGATCGGGCTCGGGAATGTTGACGAGCGTCAGCAGCTCGAGCGCTTTCGCCTGCGCCGCCTTCCAGGACAGCCCGCCATGAACCACCATGGGCTCTGCGAGCTGGCGACCAATGGTGTAAAGCGGGTCAAGCGAGGTCATCGGTTCCTGAAAGATCATGGTGATCTTCTTGCCGCGCACCTGATTGAGTTCACGGATCGACATCCCGAGGATGTTCCGGTCCTGATAGGTCACTTCGCCCGACGTCCGGCCATTTGAGGCCAGCAGTCCCATGGCGGCCATCATCGTCTGGCTCTTGCCAGAGCCACTCTCACCGACGATGGCAACGGTCTCGCCAGCCCTGACGTTGATGTCCACTCCGCGGACAGCGTGAACGGGGCCCGTTGGAGTTTCGAAGTTCACAGTCAGGCCGCTGATCGTGAGAGCCGGCTTGGTGTCTGTTTCGGTCATCGTCTTCCCCTCACCTGTCCTTGGGATCCAGCGCATCGCGCAGACCGTCACCTATGAAGTTCAACGCAAACAGCGTTGAGGTCAGGAAGATCGACGGGAAGATCAACATCCAGGGCGCGCCTTGCAGGTTGCGTGCGCCTTCGGAAATCAGAACCCCCCAGCTGGTCATCGGCTCCTGCACACCAAGGCCGAGGAAGGACAGGAAGCTTTCCAGAAGAATGACCTTCGGCACCAGCAGCGTCATATAAACAACCACCGGTCCGAGCGTGTTGGGAATGATATGCCGTTTCAGGATGCCGCCGTCGCTGACGCCCATGGCTTCGGCCGCCTGAACGTACTCCTGGCGCTTGATGGTCAACGTCTGGCCACGGACGATACGCGCCATATCCAACCATTCCACCGCACCGACCGCGATGAACATCAGGATGAAATTCCGGCCGAAGAAGACCACCAGCATGATGACGAAGAAGATGAAGGGCAGCGAATAAAGCACATCGACAATCCGCATCATCATCTGGTCAATGCGCCCGCCGAGATAGCCGGACGTCGCCCCATAAATGACGCCGATGGTGATGGCCACCACTGTCGCCAGAAGACCGATGGTCAGGGAGACGCGCCCGGCAATGAAGGTTCGGGTCATCATGTCCCGGCCGTTTGCATCCGTGCCGAAATAGAAGTGCACGAAGTTGATATCCGCCCTGAGCACCGCTGACTTCTTGTCCGCCGAAAAGCCTTCGAGCACGGCATTTTCAAACATGTCGCTGCGGTCGACGTAGCGGACGGTTCGCGGATCAATCTCACGTTTGGAGGCGATGTCCACGACCACCCCATCGCCTTCGCGGGCATAGTCAACGATGGTGACCCGCGCGCGCTTCAGGAGGGCGCGAAACGCCGGCTCGATCTCGTCAGGCTTGGGATAGGCCGAGAGGCTGGCCGGCACCTTGACGTAGCCGCGATAGACCTTGTCGAAGGAATGAGGCGACAGCATCGGGCCAAGGATGGAGATCAAGGTGATTGCCGAAAGAACAATCATGCTGGCGACAGCGGCCCGGTTGGCAAGCAGGCGGTCGCGGGCGTCATCCCAAAGCGAGCGTCCCTTGGCCGGGGTCTTGCCGGTCTCTAGCGAAGTTGTGGTCATGCCGGCTCTCCTCAATCGTAGCGCACACGCGGATCGAGCAGCGCATAGAGCAGATCCACGATGAGGTTGAACAGGATGACGAAACAGGCGACGACAACGACAGTACCCATGACGAGCGTGTAGTCACGGTTGAGCGCGCCCTGAACGAAATAGCGGCCAATGCCGGGGATGCCGAAGATGGTTTCGACCACGACCGAGCCGGTCAGCAGGGCGGCGGCTGCAGGACCCAGATAAGACACCACAGGCAGGACCGCGCCGCGCAGGGCGTGGACAACGATGACCATGTAGTTGCTCAGGCCATAAGCCCGCGCCGTGCGCACATGATTTGATCTCAAGGCCTCGATCATCGACCCGCGGGTCAGGCGCGCGACCACCGCCACCTGAGGCAGAGCCAATGTGACCACCGGCAGGATCACATTGAGGAATGCCCCGCCGTTCCAGCCGCCGACCGGAAGCCAGCCGAGCCAGACACCCAGGGTGAGCGTCAAGATCGGTGCAATGACAAAATTGGGAATGGTCACGCCCAAGGTTGCTGCGGTCATGACGGTGTAGTCAGTGGCCTGGTTCTGACGCAGAGCCGCGATGATCCCAAGCACGCCGCCGACAAAAAGCGCAACGCACAGAGCAGTCAGTCCCAGCTGAATCGAAATCGGCAGGCTCTGGGCGAAAAGCTCATTGATCGTGAAGTCGCGAAAATAAAAACTCGGGCCAAAATCGAGCGCTGCAATGCTCTTCAGGTACAGCAGATACTGGTTCCAGAGCGGCTGATCCAGATGGTAGATCCGATTGAGATTTTCCATCACCTTGGCTTCGAGCGGCCGCTCCAGATCGAAAGGCCCCCCGGGAGCTATGCGGATGAGGAAAAATGAAATCGTGACAATGAGAAAGAGGGTTGGGATCGCCCCCAACAGTCGTCCCAGCACATAGCGGTGCATGACCTGGCCTTTGATACTCTATGTTCTTGTTGTTTTCGGTGATCTGACGCCACCTTACCTCAAAGCAGCCGGCACAAAGGCCGACGGGATAACCCGCCGGCCTTCTATCATGCCTTACTCGGAAATGCTCATCCAACGGCTCGGATGGATGTTGAGAAGATTGTCCTCAAAACCGGCGACCTTGTCTGAGACCAGGTTCATGGAGCCGTAGTACATCAGCGGGATGAATGGCAGGTCGCGCATGAAGATCGCTTCGGCCTGCTTGAGCATGTCGGCGCGCTTTTCCAGATCAACGGTCGCCGCAGCATCATCCATCAGCTTGTCGTATTCCGGATTGTTGTAGCGAGCGTAGTTGAAGCCGTCGTTGTCGCTTTCAACCATGAACAGGAAGTTCTGCGGATCGGAATAGTCACCGATCCAGCCGGCCCGGGCGACATCAAAGTCCCCACGGTCACGAAGCATGGCGTAGTGGGTCTTGGTGTCGGTGTTGATCATCTCGACCTCAACCCCGAGCGGCTTCCACATGTCGGCGATGGCAACGGCCGTGTTCTTGTGGTTTTCGGATGTGTTGTAGTTGATGGTCAGGGTGATAGGATTGTCCGGACCGTAACCGGCCTTGGTCAGCAGTTCGATCGCCTTGTCCTCACGATCGATGATGGACATGTCCTTGTAGTCGGCGAAAGCCGGTTCGCCGTAGTTGCCGATGCCCGGTGGCACGAAGGAATAGCCGGCAACCATGGTCGAGCCCCAGATCTCATCGGCCAGGAACTCCCGATCGATCGCCATGGACAGTGCCTGACGCACATCCGGATTGGACAGCACCTCATCCTCGTGGTTCAGGGCGTAATAGTAGGTGCCCAAATAAGGCGCGACATGGAACTGATCGCCAAGCTCCTTGCGCATGAAGTCAACCTGCTCGGTCGGCGCATCATTGTTGGTGTGAAGCTCGCCGGCCTGGAAACGGCGCAGCGCAGCGCCGCGATCCTCGGTCGGATAGTAATAGACCGTGTCGATAGCAACATCCGCTGCACCGTGGAAGTTCGGGTTCTTTTCCGCCTTCACATGGGCGTTCGGAATGAACTCGGTCAGCGTAAAGGCACCGTTGGTGACGATATTGCCCGGCTTGACGAAATCCGTGCCGAATTTTTCAACCGAGGCCGGATGCACAGGAAGGCCGGTCTGGTGGCCCAGAAGATCGATGAAATACGGCGTAGCGGAGGCCAGCGAAATTTCCAGCGTATGGTCATCGATTGCCTTGACGCCAAGCTCCTCAACCGGCTTTTCACCCTTGTTGACGGCTTCCGCATTCAAGATCGGATAGAGGACATTGGCGTATTTCGCACCGGTTTCAGGCGACATGATCCGCTTCAGTGAATAGACGAAATCACCAGCGACGACTGGGTCGCCATTGGACCACTTGGCATCGTCGCGCAGGGTGAATGTGTAGGTCGTGCCGTCGTCGGAAACCGCCCAATCGGTGGCGACGCCTGGAATGACCTTGCCATCAGCGCCATAGGCAACGAGCCCCTCGTAGAGATCGCGCAGGATATGCGCCTCATAGACGGTTGAGGTCTTGTGCTGATCAAGTGTTTCCGGATCTGCGGCGTTGCCGCGGTGATAGACAACTTCCGCCATGGCGGCGACGGATGTGGTGGCCATGAGAACCGCGGCCAATGCGGACATGCGCAAAGATTTCATCATTTCGATCTCCCCTCATTGTTCTGACATCTGAAACGATGGTTCAACGATTTCATGGCCGAAGCCCGTTAGCAACCGTTCCGTAAGGAAATCTTCCACAACTTAAGCGGCAGCAACGAAAATAATGCACCGCAATATTACAGACCGAAAAATCATTTCGATCAGGCATGACTCTTGGAAAATATTACCCGATCCATTCAACCGCAACACAACCTTAGCGGCACATACGGACCTTGCCGCTGTAGGCCAGATAGGTTCCGGTTCTCGGATTGAAGGATTTGTATTTGCGAGCGCAATAGGCAATCCACTCGGGCGTGAACGGTGCTGCGCCGTAGCGCACCGGCGACGCATATACCGGCGCCCGATAGCGCGGACGCGGCGCGACATAGACCCTTGAGGGATAGGCATAGCGGCGCGGAGCATAATAGACCGGACCGCCATAGTAGCGCGGGGCGGCCAGCGCCGACCCGACGATGGCGCCAGCAGCCAGACCGATCACGCCTGCGACAGCCGCGCCATTCCCGACATAAAACCCGCCATGATAGCCGCGATAATTGTGATGACGCCCACCGGCCTCTGCGGCCTGCATGGCTGTCAACATCAGGCCTGCGCTGGCGATCGCTGCCAAAAAGGCAGCCTTCACGCGCATGAACTTTGGTGCGATTTTCCCTGGCTCGAATTGCCTCGTCATTCGGTCACTCCCGCGGTTCGCCCCCGAACCCCGCTGCTGCTTCCTTGAGCGCAGATTGTCATCTTAACTGAAAATCGCGCCAAAATCTGGATCACTTACGATCAAAAAGGCTTGCAACTGGCGGGCGGATCGTTTTCCTGTCGCAAACTCATACCCTGCCCGCACCCGGCCACGCCCGGACGGCACATCACAAGACAGTCAAAGATCCATAATGGCCCCACCGCTTCTGATCCTGCGCGACATTCATCTGACCTTCGGCGGAACACCGCTTTTGACCGGCGCTGAGCTGTCCGTGTCCGAAGGCGAGCGCATCTGTCTTGTTGGCCGCAACGGTTCGGGCAAGTCGACGCTGCTGAAGATCGCAGCCGGCATTGTTGAGGCCGACAGCGGCGAGCGCTTCTTTCAGCCGGGCCGCACCATCCGCTATCTGCCGCAGGAGCCGGACCTCAGCGCCTATGCGACGACCCTCGACTATGTGAACGAGGGCCTGACCGCAGGCGACGACCCGTACCGGGCCCAATACCTCCTCGATGTTCTGGGGCTGACCGGCAAGGAGAACCCGTCGAACCTCTCGGGCGGCGAAGCACGCCGGGCGGCCCTGGCGCGCACCCTCGCGCCGGAACCGGACATTCTTCTGCTCGACGAGCCGACGAACCATCTGGACCTTCCCGCGATCGAGTGGCTTGAAAGCGAGCTGAAGAGCCTGAAGTCGGCCATGGTCATCATTTCGCACGACAGGCGCTTTTTGGAAAACCTGTCGCGGGCAACGGTCTGGATCGACCGGGGCACGGCCCGGCGCATGGACCAGGGCTTCGGCAAGTTCGAGGCCTGGCGCGACGAAGTGCTGGAACAGGAAGAGCAGGACCAGCACAAGCTTGCCCAGAAGATCAAGCGTGAAGAGCACTGGATGACCTATGGGGTCACCGCGCGGCGCAAACGCAACATGCGCCGGGTGCGCGAGCTGGCGGACCTGCGCAAGCAGAAGCGCGACCACCGCGGGCCCCAGGGCACAGCCAAGCTGGCGGCGACCGAGGCCGAGGTCTCCGGCAAGCTGGTGATCGAGGCCAAGCATGTTTCCAAGACCTACGGCGATCGATCCATCGTCACCGACTTCTCGACCCGCATCCAGCGCGGCGATCGCATCGGCCTGGTGGGGGCAAACGGCGCCGGCAAGACGACGCTGCTCAAGATGCTGACCGGAGAGCTTGCGCCCGATACCGGTACCGTCAAGCTGGGCACGAACCTTGAAATGGTGACCCTCGACCAGAAGCGCGAAAACCTTGATCCCAATGACACGCTGTCCTCTGTCCTGACCGGCGGGCGCGGCGACATGGTGGTGATCGGCGACGAGACCAAACACGTCATCGGCTACATGAAGGACTTCCTGTTCTCCCCGGAACAGGCACGGACACCAGTCGGCGTTTTGTCCGGCGGCGAGCGGGCTCGGGTGATGCTGGCCAGAGCGCTGGCCAACCGATCGAACCTGATGGTGCTCGATGAGCCGACCAACGACCTCGACCTCGAGACCCTCGATCTCCTGCAGGAACTCCTGGCAGACTATCCGGGCACAGCCCTGATCGTCTCGCATGATCGTGACTTCCTCGACCGGGTTGCGACCTCGACCATCATCTCCGAAGGCGATGGTCTGTGGCGCGAATATGCTGGCGGCTATTCCGACATGCTGGCCCAACGAGGTGAAGGCGTGACCGCCCGCAAGACCGAGAAGGCTGCCAAGCAGGCGGCGCTGAAACAGAAGGATGGACTGCCTGGCGAAAAGCCCTCGGCCAAACCGGCTGCGAAGTCAAAACTCTCCTTCACCCAGCAACACCTTTTGAAGACCCTCCCCGACACGATCGCAAAACTTGAAGCGAAACTTGAGCAGCTTCAGCTGGAGATGAACGACCCGCAGCTCTACGTGAAGAACCCGGATAAGTTCGCAAAGATCTCCGCACAAATATCTGATCTCGCGGCGGAAAAAGACACGGCCGAAGAACAGTGGCTCGAGCTGGAAATGCTGAACGAGGGGTGAGACGTCGGTTGAAGCACCTCCATGTCTTTGATGATGAAGCCCCGTCAGCACCAATCCCGCCGCAGGATGTCTCCCCGGCGTTTTGGCTGGTCTGAATTTCCCGCTCATACGGGATGGCAGGCGCTCCGGACTTGCCGGGCGTTGGTTGGGAATGTGGGATGTGACAAGGCCGTTGCGCCTGCCCGGGTTTCGTGTCCCAAATGACTGAGCTTGCGTCTTTCTCTTTTCTGCGCGCCGGAAGTAGAGCGTCCTCCGGTTTGCCAGATACGAGACGCGCCTGAGAGAAGCAGCGTCACTCCCCGCTGCAAATCCAAGCTGCCAGTCACCGGATAAGAGTCCAGTCCGTTACACCAGACCTCATCCTCGAAACCCGGTCCCCGCCACCGCGAACGGACGGTCCGAACTCGGCCCCGTGATGGCAGGAACACCATGGATGATACGACAGGTCCGGCGGGGGTGGATAAGTTTCGGCTATTCATAGCCAGTGGGCGTGTCTTCAATGCCTTGCGAGGGCCCTATCCCCGCCCGAATGAGGGATAAGGCATGGTCCACGCTCTCTGCCTTCCCTGCGCAGGCAGGGATCCAGTAGTTGCCATCGCTGCTGCACGATCCGTGAGCCCCCGGCTTACTGGGTCCCGGGTCTTCGCTGCGCTCGTCCGGGAAAGCGGGGATGAACGCGGGTGGCTCTGGGGCAAACCCGGCAATGACGACCGTGGGTCTATCGCAATCCGCTCACCTGGACCGGAGATCCCCCCGGGGTGACTCGAGCGCGACCCGGCGATGCTCGTTACGCGACCTGGCAGAGTGTTTGGATGACCTTGATCTCGTCTGCGAAGTCTTCGTGACCGGGCAGGTAGCTGCGCGGCTCGCTCTTGTGCAACACGGTCCAAAGACCGTCCTTCACCAGTCGTTCGAGCAAGGCGCTGAAGTTACGCGTTTGCCAAAGGTCCGTGCGCTGGGTGAAGGCAATGACGCCGCCGGAGCGGACACAGCGGCACAGATCGCGCAGCAGGGGCTCGGCATCCTCGATATAGGTCAGAACGCCAACCGAAAGTGCCGCATCAAAGCTTCCCTCCTCAAACGGCAGAGGCAGCTCTTTCATGTTGTAGCAGGTGAGCCGGGCATATGTGCCACGCGCCTCAGCCTGTTTCAGGGATGCCTCGGACAGGTCAATGCCGTGAATGTCAAACCGGCCGTGACGCGCAAGCGCGTCTGACACCAACCCGGTGCCGCACCCCACATCGAGGATGGCAGCGCCCGTTTCCAGGTGCGGGGCGGTCAGCGCAGCCACCTCTTCCGGTGCAGCATAGTCCCAGGTGGCCAGCGTCTCGTCATAGGACCCCGCCCACTTGTTGTAGTAGTCGCCAATGGCTTCAGGATCGCTTGAGCCCTGTTTCAGGGAGACAAAACCGGCTGGCTCTGAGGTGCTGTCGCTTGTCATATCAAATCCTTGGCAATGTCTTGGGCGGTCTTGTGGGCAGTGTCTGGTCGCGTGACAGCCCAGGCACAGCGAAAAGACACCGTCTAACATCAGACAGTGTCTTCCAACGCGTCAAAGGGCTGAGGCCTCAAGACTAACAGCGCCTAGGGGGCATGCAAGAGCAGGCTCGAGCTTTATAAACCAAGCGTGGGGCTGCTTGCTCACCGGCCGCCAAGGAAACGGCCAGGAAAGCCCCCTCACCTTATGCCGTATGGACGATCTCGCGGGTTTCGCGGAATTTCACGTCAGGGTATTTCTCGCCGATATAGCCGACTTCCCAGGCATTCTTGAACAGGAAGACGGGCCGGTCATCGCGGTCATTGGCGATGGACATGCGGTGGGTTTCGATCATCTTTTGCAACGTTGCCGGGTCGGTCTCGATCCAGCGGGCCGTGGAGACATTGACTGGTTCAAAGCCGATCTCCGCGCCATATTCGGCCTTCAGACGGTCCACCACAACATCGAGCTGCAGAACACCGACGACGCCGACGATCCAGTTGGACCCAAGGTCCGGCTTGAAGATCTGGACCAGACCTTCCTCAGCGAGATCCTGCAGGCCCTGGCGCATCTGCTTGACCTTCATGGTGTCGCCCAGACGCACACGGCGCAGGATTTCCGGCGCAAAGGCCGGAAGACCGGTGACGTGAATGTCCTCACCCTCGGTGAGCGTGTCGCCGACGCGCAGCTGACCGTGGTTGGGAATGCCGATGACATCGCCCGGGAACGCCTCTTCGGCGATCTCGCGCTCTTCGGCGAAGAACAGGATCGGAGCTGTGACGGCGATCTGTTTGCCGGCGCGCACGTGCTTCAGCTTCATGCCGCGCTTGAACGTGCCAGAGCACAGGCGGAAGAAGGCGATGCGGTCCCGGTGTTTGGGATCCATGTTGGCCTGCACCTTGAAAACAAAGCCGGTGACCTTGTTTTCATCAGGCGTGATCGTGCGCCCGCCGGTGGCGGACTGGGAATGGGGCGGCGGCGCGAACTTGGCGATGAAGTCGAGCAGTTCCTCGATACCGTAGTCGCGCAGGGCCGAGCCGAAGAAAACTGGCGTCAGGTGACCTTCCAGAAAGCTCTCGTGATCGAAAGCGGCATAGCCTTCTGCGCCAAGCTCAACGTTTTCCTCGAGCTCTTCCATGATCCGGTCGAAGGCAAACTCCGTCAGGATCGGATCGTCCAGTCCGGTGACGTCCTTGGTCTGGGTGTAAGGTCCGCCGCGCTCACCGTCGGAGGTGTGGAATTTCTTGGCCTGCCAGTCGTAGACGCCAAAGAAATCCGACCCCATGCCGACTGGCCAGGTCTGGGGCGAGACGTCGAGTGCCAGGGCTTCCTGAACCTCGTCGAGGATCTCCAGCGCGTGGCGGCCCTCCCGGTCAATCTTGTTGACGAAGGTGATGATCGGAATGTCCCGGAGGCGGCAGACCTCGAACAGCTTGCGGGTCTGTGCCTCGATGCCCTTGGCTGCGTCGACCACCATGATGGCTGCATCGACGGCGGTGAGCGTGCGGTAGGTGTCTTCGGAAAAGTCTTCGTGGCCCGGCGTATCGAGCAGGTTGTAGATGACCCCGCCCCGCTCGAAGGTCATGACCGAGGACGACACCGAAATGCCGCGTTCCTGTTCGATCTTCATCCAGTCGGAGCGCGCACGGCGGCGCTCGCCACGGGCGCGCACCTGACCGGCCGCCCGGATCGCGCCACCCGACAGAAGCAGCTTTTCGGTCAGGGTCGTCTTACCGGCATCCGGGTGCGAGATGATCGCAAAGGTGCGGCGGTTTTCGTAGCTGGCGCTCATTCAGGGCTCCTCGGAAAGCCTTGGATCGGGGCGCGAGAAACGGCGCTCGTCGGAGCTCTCACTCCGGGCGCACGTTGTCTTCGCCCACGGATCGGATTGATGGTTCGTTGGCGCAAGGTCATAGAAGGAGAAGGCGAAAAAGGCCAGAGAAGAATGCGGTCGGGGCACAGAGCCGGCCGCAACGACCTGCGCAAACAGAACGTTAGTACGTCGGGAACTTGTCCCGCATCACCTTTTCCTCCTGACGAATGCGAAGGAAGAGAATGTAGAGATAGATCGGCAATCCCACGAGCAGGGTGACATAGGCCTGGAGCGCGAGGGCAAAGCCGATCAGCTCGGGGAGGATGTTGAGGAAATAGTTGGGATGGCGGATCAGGTTGAAAACCCGGTTCGTCACCAGTGCGTGGTCCCTGGCGACAATCACCTTGACCGTCCAGAACCGGCCGAGCACCACGATCACCCAAACCAGGGCGCACATGGCAAGGCCGTAGAGCGCCATTCCAAAGACGGCAACGCCCGACAGAGGCGCCCCGCGCCAAAGGCCTTCGAAGATGGCGGCCAGGTAAAAGACAATATGCGTCAGAGCCAGGATCGCGGATGTCCGCGCGCAATATTCCACCGCGCCATCCTGCTTCAAACGCTTCTCGTTGCGCATGGAGATTGCCAGCGCGCCAAGGCGCAAGACAATGGCCAACGCAATGAAGCCAATCAAGTAGTCGGGCATACAGACCTCCTAACCGCATCGTCAGATCACAAGTTTTACCGGTCCTCCGTCGACCCGGCGGTTTTGGTTTGTGGCGACACGGTGCCCTTGCCTAGTCCAGCCGTTTCTTGAACCTCATTGATGCCGTGATGAGACCTAAAACGAAAAACCCGGCGAGCCACAGTGCATCGAATCTGAGATCGACGAGTGTCGCCTCGCGTAGAACGATACCGCGGATCATGCGCATGAAATGGGTCGCAGGCAGCAGTTCCGCGATATATTGCGCGGCGGCCGGCATGCCCTCATAGGGAAACATGAAGCCGGATAGAAGGATTGACGGCAGCAGAACGAAGATTGTCATCTGCATGGCCTGTAACTGGTTGGTCGCTATGGTCGAGAAAACCAGACCGAGCGACAGGCTGGCCGCGATGAACAAGAGCGTCCCGCCGAGCAATGCCCAAAGACTTCCGTTGAACGGCACATTGAAGAGCATATAGCCAAGTCCCAGGATGATCGCGGTCTGCAACAACCCGATAAACACGTAAGGGATAATTTTCCCGAGCATCAGCTCCAGGGGTTGGACGGGTGTGTTGATCAGCATCTCCATGTTGCCGCGCTCGCTCTCGCGGACGATGGCGGCGGAAGTAAACATGATCATGGTCATCGTCAGGATCACGCCGACCAGCCCCGGCACGATATTTACCACAGTGCGCTGCTCGGGGTTGAAGAACAAAGCAACCTCGAAAGTCGGTGTGCTGCGGTTGGGCGCCTTGCCGGCCAGTTCGGTCAGCGGCATTGACCGCAGTCCCTTGATGGCACCTGCAATGATGGTATCCGACCCGTCGACGATCCACTGCGCGATCGGACGGCTGGTCTCCATATCCGTTGAGGGTGGCGTGCCCAGACCCACACTGGAGGAGCGCGCGAGACGCTGGCTGAGATCGCGCGGAATAATCAACGCCGCGCGCACATGGGATCCCGTGATGGCAGCCTGCGCTTCTTCAACCGTGTCGAAACGCTGGGTGAATTTCACCACTTGG
The DNA here is from genome assembly GCF_009650605.1 of Labrenzia sp. CE80. NCBI lineage: Bacteria > Pseudomonadati > Pseudomonadota > Alphaproteobacteria > Hyphomicrobiales > Stappiaceae > Labrenzia > Labrenzia sp. CE80. Next base: position 1,158,663 of record NZ_WAJT01000002.1, on the reverse strand, counting down.
GTGGCGCGCACGGTTTGAACCAGCACCCTGCTCAGACCGGTTTGACTCTGATCCACCAGCGCGACTGGAATGTCGCGGACATTGGTGTTGATCGCATAGCCAAACAGCATCAACTGGATCAGTGGTATCATGATCACCATGCCGAAAGTCATCCGGTCACGGCGCAGCTGCATCAGCTCCTTGAAGAGAATTGCGGATATCCGGTTGAGCGATTTCATTGCCGGCCGCTCCCGGTGTTGGCCACAAACACATCTTCAAGATTGGGTCGCACCTTGCGGATTGACCCGATATCCTGCGTTTCCGGTAAACTCTTCATCCAGAGCTCCGGATCACCGACCTGTTCGCGCACCAAGACTCTTAGGCGGGCGCCGATCTGAGCAGCGGAAATCACCTCGGACCGATCTGTCAAAGCCTTGCGCAACGGGCGAAGATCCCTCCCCTCCACCTCCAGCACATTGGCTCCGAGGGAATTCATCAAGTCATTTGGCGCACCGCTGGCGCGTTTTTCGCCCGCCTCGAGGATCGATATCTCGTGGCAACGCTCGGCTTCATCCATAAAGTGAGTCGTGACGATGATGCTTGTTCCCAGATCTGACAGATCGAACAGCTGCTCCCAGAATTCACGGCGGGATTCGGGATCGACCGCTGACGTCGGTTCGTCCAAAATCAACAGGTCTGGCTTGTGCAGTACGGCTGCGGCCAAAGCCAGCCGCTGACGCTGGCCTCCGCTCATCTTGCCGGCGCGCTTGGCAGACAACGTGTCGAGATTGTACAGCGACAGCAACTCGTCGATACGCTTCTTCTGCTCAGGGAACCCCAGACCAAAGATCTTCGCGACAAATGCCAGATTCTCGCGGACCGTCAGATCGCGGTAGAGCGAGAAAGTCTGGGTCATGTAGCCAATACGGTATTTCAGCTTCTCTGCATTTTCCGGCAGCGCCAGACCCAGAACCTCGGCGGAGCCGGAAGAAGGCGTCAGCAGACCCGTCAGCATGCGGATCGCCGTGGTCTTGCCACAGCCGTTGGGGCCCAGAAAGCCATGGATCGTTCCGGGAGTTATCTCAAGATCCAGGTTGTTTACCGCAACCAGATCGCCGAACGTCCGAGTCAGACCGCGGGTACGCACGGCAGCGACGGGAACATCGCCAGTCCTGCCGTCGGTATTGGATTCGGTCTTGGCCTCGGCCATTGTCATGGCAGGACAACCTGCGCCGGGATACCGCTGGGCAGACCAGACGCGCTGTCAGGCAATTGCACTTCTGCAAGATACATCAACCGAGCGCGCTCTTCCTGATTGAGAGCGTAATAAGGCGTATAGGCAGGATCGGAACTTATCGACCGAACGATGCCTTCGAAGGTATCTTCAAGACCATCCACGCGAACCGTCAACGTGTCTCCCTTGCTGATCTTCACGCGGTAAGGCTCGGGAATATAGACCCGGGCGAACGGACTTCCATCTGCAAGCATGACCGCCACAGGGCTTCCCACAGTCACCCGCTCGCCGAGGTTCCAAGGCAGGCTGTCGAGGCGCCCTGTTCTGGAGGCGATGATCGTCAGGTCGCTCAAGACCGCTTCCATGCTGGCGAGATTGGCGGTTGCCGCCGCAAGGTCTGCTTCGGCTGCTTTCAGATCTTCAGGCCTGGCCCCATTGACCAGCTGGCGGAGTTGTTCCTCGGCGCTTTTCAAGGATGCTTCAGCCGCATCCCGGCTGGCGCGTGCAGCATCATAGCTAGCCTTGCTGGCCGTGCCGCGTTCGCTCAGATCCTTAGCCCGCTCGAATGTCTGAATGGTCTCAATGAGAGCAGCGCGTGCCCCGGCAGCATCTGCGCGGGCCGCAGCCAGTTCTTCCTCTCGGGCACCGTTCCTCAGTCGCTCCAGGACTGCGGCTGCCTTGGACACCTCGGCGGCGGCCCGATCGACTTCCGCCTGTTGCTGGGTGTCGTCGAGGCGCACCAGCACCGTGCCTGCTTCAACCAGCGTTCCTTCAGCGACCGGCAAATCGACGATAAATTGCGCGGACGTCGCTGTAAGTGCGATCCGGTCGCGCTCCAACGAGCCCAGCGCAAGGCCATTGTCGTTCTCCTGGCAACCGGTGAGAAAAAGCACCAAGGTCAGAGACGCGACTTGGGACTTTACAAAGACATTCCAGCTCATGATCGACTTCTTCCGAAACCCGTACTGCGTGCTGCCACGCACTGGAAAGGAAATTTATACAGTCACGTTAGCCTACGACTCTGGCCGGGGAAAGCCGACCGCTGTTCGCGAAGTGGCACAGCTATCCGAATGCCCGTTTAAAGCAAACCGACACCCGGGAGATATGTAGATCCGAGCCCGCGATGTTTCGGGCTCGACCCCGCATGCGACCGACAGGTATGGGCCATCGCATGTTATGCGTGGCTTCATTTTCTATGGAATTCTTTCGCTGGTGCTCCGGTCGCGATCTGATCGCTGCTCAATCCCGTCGACGCCATCAAGGTCGGGCAGGCAGGCTGAGATCCCGGAGCGTTCACCAGAGCCGACCGTCAGGAAACAGTGTTTCACTCCGTCAACGTCTGGCCCAGCGTCGACGCGCTGCAGCCGTCGCCGGGAACGCTTCCAAGGTAACCTTCGCTTTGACGATCAGCGGATCTAAAAAACGCAGCATAATTCTGTATCCGGTTCCCGGAGCTAGCGAGCTATTCAGTCCAACGTTCGGTCCGGCGTCAGTGCTTTCCGCGTTTTTCGACGATTGCATTGCGCAATGTCTCGCCATTGAATTGGGAAGGCACAAGATTTTTACTTGCATAGTAGAACAGCGCGGCACGGCTTATTGTTCCCACGCAAGAGAAAAACACTATTGCAATCAGTCCAATGGGCGTCACAACGGCCAGCGAGTCTATGAGCGCTTGTGGACCGGAAATCAAATGCACCAACGACAGCCCTGCAACGACGATCCCGAAAAGCACAAGTTTGAGCCAGGAAAGACCAAGCCGCGAAACAACCGATGCCCCCCAAACACTGCGCATCAAGTGAACGGATTCCTTGATCGCTGAAACTGACCCAGTGTTTTTTGAAGCAATAATTGGAACAACGAAGAAGGTTGCCATCCGCCATGCAAGTCCGGCCAGCATCGTCAGTATGGTCGCAATGCCAAAGCCCCGACGTTCGACCAATGAGGAAATTGAACCAACCGTTGCCGATATAAAGGACCAGCTGAAGACTGCTCCGAGGCGCCGTGTAGCTATGGAAACCCCGCCGAGAAATCCTGTCGATTTACCTTCAAATATTTCGAGAACGCAGGCGGCCAGTGCCACGTTGAAAAACTTGAATACAAACGAAATGCAAACGTGCAAGCAAAAGAGGACAACGAATCCTGCGACGCTGAGCAGTTTCATTTTATCATTTTCCTGACCGCTTCCGGCATCGCCTTCGATGAGCGGTTCAATCACGGCTTTTGCCTTAACCACTAGGTCAGTCGAAAAAGCAATTTCAAACACCCCAAACGCGACTAAGGCAATAAATACCAATGAAAAAACAAAACTCGCGATTGGGAACAAAGCCAACCACTTGTGGCTGCCAAAAAAGCCAATGGACTGGGCGTTAACGCTCAGCCCGAGCTCAGCCTGTTGTTTTACAGCCATTTAAGTTTGCTCCATTTATACTGGGAATAGATTGTCCAAGACATGACGGCGAATAGGGCATCGAAGGTGTAATTTACGTGTCTTTTTTTCAACTCATTGGACCCTCGGATGAAACCCAACTTCCACGCAAAGTTTGCAAAGCACACAATCACAGATTTGTAACGGGAAAACCGGACCTAATTTCTCATAAAGGCGAGAAATAGGTAATTATACGATTGTTTTAATAACGAGTTCGGACGCAGAGATACGCATCGGGCCGCTTTAAAACAGGAAACGCTACTAGATGAACAAAAAAGTCTTGAAACTCGCAACCACCGCCTCTTTTTTGATACTCGGCACCAGTGTGTACGCGGCCTCTTCGAACCACGAAGCTGTATCTGATGATGTGATTGCAGGCCAGCGTGCCGCGCTGGCAAAGAGCACCGAAGATGCAGGTTTCGGTCCGCAAGCGCCGCGCGACATCTCAGCTCATGAAGGCAGCAATCATCGCGCATTTCAAGCTGCTCCTGCCTACACGGCAATGAACCTCTGCAATATCCACTTCCATGAAAATGCTGAGCATAAAGGTGGTGAATTCACTACCTATGCAGGCAACGGCGATGGCCACGGCTTCGGCACTGGCTTTAAGTACGATGGTGAGCTGACAGAAGCCGAACTGGCACATTATGATCATAAGGTTGGTCTGAGTGATCATGGTGATCTTGAGCCCGGCGATACGATCGAAGTTCACTATGTCTACACGACAGCGAAGATTGAACCGGGTGCGACATTGGGCTCCTGCCTGAGCGAAGCCATCAATAATCCTCAGCTCCGCGTCGAAGCTCAGGTCTATGTCATCGTCAATGATGATAAGGCTTTGAACTTTGTCGACTTGGCACACCACGAAGTCGTAGATGGCCTGCATCAGGCGACCAATATTCCGTCGAACACCGGGACACCAGTTGAGTACGCGGGTTCGACAACAGGTCCTGGCTACAATGAAAAGGGCTCACCCTTTCAGGTTACCTGGAGCGTTCGCCCCGAAGTCGCAAAGGTTTCCATCAGCTCGCTTGATACCTGGCTGCAGAGCAACAGCTTTGATGAAGATCACGCACATGGCGTTCGCAACCTCGTTGTGAACCCGGATTTGCTGTCTGCGTTTTAAGCAAAAGCGCTTCCGCCAATCCGGTGGAATTGTACAAAAAAGAGGCCCCGCTGCTCGACGCAGCGGGGCCTTTCTTGCATTGGAACAGGCTGTACCAATGGCTACGGTGTTGTGTTGCTCGTTCAAGCTGGCCTTAGGTGGAATGCGTGAATATGGCCTTTTTCGAACACGCAAATTGCATTCTTGTAGGTCGTGTGGTGATGGTGATGATGACCATGGTGATGCACCGCCATCTGCACGACGACCCGGTCTTTGTGATGCTCTTCGCGGTAATTTACGACATGGTCAAATTGGGCATGGTGGTGCCCCCTATTGGCGAGAGCCCGGCGCGCACGGTGCACGCATCGACCCACCTCATTTTCCTCATGAGAGACATGAGGGTGGGGCATATATTCAATATGGCCATTTTCGTGTTGATCACTGGCGATCGCAGCGCCCAACACACCCAGTGCGACACCAGCGATAAGAGCCGCGTTGCGTCCATCCTCCGCCTCGGCGGTTGGGGTCATAGGGAAAGCCGCCAAGAGCGCGGCGCAGGAGCCCGCCAGCAGGATTTTCTTGAGCATAAGATGTCCTCGAAGGTTTTTGGAAATGACGTGGGAATTGCATCGGTCCGACGCTAAGCCGCCTTTCCCCATAGCATTGGCCTTCCTAATTTGAGCTTAAATCGATAGTGACCATTTTCACGACAAGTTTCCATTCCCACTGGCTATTCCCAGACCCCAACTTTGATATGCCAACTTCATGGTTTACGCGTTCTGGCAGAGAACCCCTGCACTCACTACGCCGCAAAATATTCGAGATAGCTTCAAGAGCCTTCTCGACGCGAACTTCATGATTGATATGTGAGGCGTGTTCAAAACAGTTGAAGTAGCGCGCAATTGGGAAACGGGTCCAAGGCTCAGGCCCCAAGAGATTGTACGAGTCGAACCGGAAAGGCTTGGGCTGCGAAGTCCGCCCAGGGCGTTCCGACGCGCTTTACCCCACGGCTGACGTTATCGAGGCACAATGGGAAGAATTCGCCCGCACCTGTCGGGTGACGGTCCAGTCGACCCCACGGGACTAGCCGCTCTAACGCGTGATCTAGAAGATCAGCAGACAGAACACGGCAGACAGGGCGCTCATGCCCTGTCCGTCTTCAGACCGATCAGGACGCCTTCTGGAAGACCTGATACCACTTGCGGCGCGGCTGAACTTCGGCGCGCTCCAGGATTTCGGCTGCAAACATCGCGGCGTTTTCCCGCGCCTTGTCCAAATTGGTGATGGTCTTGGGGTCCTGAGACTTCAAGCCGCCGCCAAATTCGAACAGGTCGCGATAGGCCGCCCGTTCCACGATCGGGGTCATCAGCACATCGATGCCCTTGACCGCCAGGAACTCCTGAACCGCCTTGAGCGCCCGTGTGGTGACCGCTGCGTTGGTGCGGGTCAGCGCCACGCAGTGGCGGATGTCATGCTTGACGATCTTTTCCAGCTTGGCGATCAACGTCAGGATCTTGGCGCCGCCCCTGGCATCCATGCTGGACCCCTGGATCGGCACCACGACCAGATCGGAGACGGACAGAGCGTTGGCAACCACCAGGTTCTCCGTGCCCTCCAGATCGACGATGACGTAGTCGGCTTTCTCGCTGGCATCCAAGATTTGCTCGGTGATCGAGGCCGGCGTGATCTGGCTGACCACATCGATTTTGGCAGGACGGCCCGGCAGGTCTGCCCAATGCGAAATCCACTTCTGCGGATCGGCATCGAAGATGGTCACGCTTTTCCCACGATCGGCAACTTCCGTTGCCAGCAAAAGAGCTGCGGTGGTCTTGCCCGCTCCACCTTTTGCGTTCGCGAAGGAAATCACTGGCATCTCATCTCTCCTGATTTCAAACAACCGGCCCTTCTGGTCCGGTATGTTGATTAGATTGTCTCCAGTTTATGGTTACCAATCCCTTAATACCTGTTGCAGAATGCGTTTTGCTTCAATCGCTTAGGTTTCCAAGTGTTTCCGGCAGAAGATACTCAGGAGAATTGACGAGGAAATTTGGAACCTGCGCTGGCCAAGGCGCCTTTCTCTTTAAAGGGCAAGATCCCTGTTGACCCGCACCAGTGGGCGATTGCGAGGGGCGCAAGCCCAAGTTAGGCTTGTGCGAAACACTCGATCACCTTGTTCGACACGCCTTGAGGGAACCCAGCGATGTCTCAAAAGACCAGTTTCGGACAGTTGCTTTCCGCCGCTTGCGCGGCTCTTTGTCTGGCCCTTGCGACCGCTACCACGCTGAGTGGCGCAACAGGCGTGGCAAAGGCCGAAGCGCTCGCGCCTTACAAGGACAAGCTGTTCCGTTATCCGAAGGTGACCGAAACGCTGTTCAACGGCGACTTCACGGTGGTCGAATACTCCAAGCAGAGAGACCTTCGGGACCGGGACAAGGTGGACGAGCGTGAGGTCTTCGGGCACTACGTCTCCTACAAGCCGCGCCGGAGCCAGAAGGACTACACGCTTCAGGCCAATGGTCGCTCGATCCGTTACATGGGCGCCGGCAAGGCCAAGGGCGGCGCCAAGGCAGTCGTGATCTACATTCACGGCCAGGGTGGCAACCGCTTTCAGGGCATGAACGATGTCAGCTTCGGCGGCAACTTCAACCGCATCAAGAACCTGATGGTGCGCAATGGCGGCGCTTATCTGTCGCCCGAGTTTTCCAGCTTTGGCGACAAGGGCACCCAGGACATCGCGGCGCTCATCCAGCAGCAGAAACAGGTTTCGCCCGGTGCGAAGGTTGTCGTGGCCTGCGGCTCCATGGGCGGCATCATCTGCTGGAACCTTCTGAAGAACCGGAACTACGCCTCCATGTTGAGCGGCATCATGCTGCTCGGCGCACCAAAGGATCCCGGCTTTCTTTCCTCTGGCGCCCTGTCCCGCCGCGTACCGCTCTACATGGGCTATGGCAGCGAGGACAGCGTCTACAATTGGGAAACCCAGGCCAAGTTCTTCAAGCAGATCCGCGGGTCTGCATCGGGCTATCCGATCCGCTTCACGCTGTTTGACACAGGCACCCACGGAACCCCGATCCGGATGACCGACTGGCGGCTGGTCTTGAACTGGATGCTCTCGCGCTGAAGCGCATCCGTAGCACTACCAATCCGGCAAAAAGACATCAGAGCTTCATAAAAACAATATTGCAGTGCAATATGGATCCTGGAGAGACCTTCGGCGCGGCCGGGGGAAAGCCGGGAGCTGCCGATGTTCGATCTGACCGGCCAGAAAGCCCTTGTTGTGGGCGTGGCCAATGACCAATCCATCGCCTGGGGCTGCGCCAAAGCGCTGAAGGCACAGGGTGCCGAGCTGGCCATCACCTATCTCAACGCCAAGGCTGAACCCCATGTGCGCCCGCTGGCGGAAAGCCTGGGCGCCGAGATCATTGCTCCCCTGGATGTGCGCAGTGAGGCAGACACCGACGCGCTTTTTGGTCAGATCACGAAGCGTTGGGGCAAGCTCGATACGCTGGTGCATTCCATCGCCTTCTCGCTGAAGGACGATCTGCATGGCCGGGTGGTCGACTGCTCAGCCGAGGGCTTCGGCCTTGCCATGGACATTTCAGTGCATTCGTTCCTGCGGCTGATCCGGCGCGCCGAGCCCCTGATGCCGAATGGCGGCACCTGCATGACCGTCTCCTTCATGGGCGCGCAAAGGGTTGTCGAGAATTACAACATCATGGGCCCGGTCAAAGCCGCTCTTGAAGCTGCTACGCGCTATGCGGCGGCGGAACTGGGACCCGAGGGTATTTCCGTGCATGCGCTGTCGCCCGGACCGCTTCAGACCCGCGCGGCCTCGGGCATCGATGCGTTTGACAGCCTTTTGAATGACGCGGCCGAGCGCGCGCCCACGCATCACCTCGCCACCATAGAGGACGTCGGCGCCTATGCCGCGTTCCTTGCCAGCCGTGAGGCAGCAAATGTCACCGGCGGGATTCATCCCATCGACGGCGGTTACAGCATCATCGGATAAGAGGAAGACCAAGATGAAAGACATCTTCGACGCCCTGCAAGCAGGCCAGAACGAGCTTCTGCAACGGCTTACCGATGCAACGGCCTGGTCGCCCAGTGACCGGATGACCGCTTATCAGGCGCAGTTCTCTGAGATATCGGCCACAAGCGAGATGATGCTTCGTGGCTTGTCCAAGCACCTTGAAAACATTTCCGCGACCCATGGCGCGCGCACCCAGCAGAACCTCTCCAAAATGACAGAGGTCACGCAGACCCTCAACGACAAGCCAGAAGCCGGCGGGCTGGTGGATGCCTGGCAGACTTATCTCACCGACAGCGCCCAGCGCATGATCCTGACCCTCGACACCCTACGGCGGCGCGGAGACAACTTCATCGAACATGAAGAGGCCGGTTGCCCGCCGGTTCTCATCTACGATTATGAAGTGACCGTCGACGGCAAGGACCTGCCGCGTCCCTGCAACTACATGCTGCTGAAGATCCTTCCACCGGAAGGCGTCGAGCTCAAGCCCTGGAAGCGGCCCTATATCATCATCGACCCGCGGGCAGGTCACGGCGCGGGGATCGGCGGGTTCAAGCCGGACAGCCAGGTCGGCGTCGCCCTGCATGACGGCCATCCGGTCTATTTCGTCAGCTTCCGCCGGATGCCGGAAAAAGGCCAGACGCTGGCCGATGTCACTCGGGCAGAAGCAGCCTTCGTGCGCAAGGTCATGGAACTGCACCCGGACGCAGCCCATCCGATCATCACCGGCAATTGCCAGGGGGGGTGGGCGACCTTGCTGCTGGCGGCCATGAACCCGGACCTCACCGGTCCGATCCTGCTCAACGGTGCTCCGGTCCAGACCTGGGCGGGCCGCGTTGGCGAGAACCCGATGCGCTACAATGGCGGCATTCTGGGCGGTACGACCAACGCGATGCTCTACTCCGACCTCGGCCACGGGGTCTTCGATGGCGCGGACATCGTGCAGAACTTCGAAATGCTGAACCCGTCGCGGAACTTCTTCGGCAAGTATTTCGACCTCTACGCCAAGGCGGACACGGAACCGGAGCGCTTCCTGGATTTCGAACGCTGGTGGGGCGGATATTTCCTGCTCAATGAAGCGGAAATGCGCTGGATCGTCGAACAATTGTTCGTCGGCAACCGGCTTTCCAAGAACGAGGCAGACCTGGAAACCGGGCGCCATGTGGACCTCAAGGACATCCGTTCGCCGATCATCGTCTTCGCCAGCCACGGCGACAACATCACCCCGCCGCAACAGGCGCTGAACTGGATCATCGATACCTATACGGACGAGCGCGAAATCGCGATCCGCGGTCAGCGCATTGTCTATATGGTGCACGAACAGGTCGGCCACCTGGGCATCTTCGTATCCTCAAAGATCGCCCGCAAGGAGCATACGGAAGTCACCTCAACGCTAAAGACAATCGAGGCGCTGGCGCCTGGTCTTTACGAGATGAAGATCGATGACTTCGAGGGCCCGCTGGCCGAGCGAAAGTTCACGGTCAGCTTCCACGAGCGCAAGATGGAAGACATCGCCGAGCTGGACGATGGCCGTGCCGATGAGGTGCCCTTCGCAGCGGTTGCGCGCCACTCGGAACATCAGGCGGAGATCTATGATGTTGCCGTGCGCCCCTTCGTTCAGGCCTTCGTCACCGAACAGAGCGCCGACTTCCGGCGCCGGACACATCCCTTGCGACTGCAACGCGCCTTGTTCTCCAGCCAGAACCCGATTGTGGCCCCGCTCGCCGATCTTGCCGAACGAACACGTGCCACGCGCCAGCCGGCGGAAGAGGACAATCCCTTCGTGCAGGCGGAGCGCATCGGCGCGGAGTTGTTCGAACAGTCTCTCGACATGTACCGGGACCTTCGCGACACGGCCTATGAGATGAGCTTTTACAGCCTTTGGGGAACACCCTATGCACGCTGGTTCGGCCGCACGCACCAGCCGGGCAGAACCTTGAAGGACAAGGACGAACTCAAGACGTTGCCGGCGGTTCGTCTGGCGCTCCGCCATATCGAACAGGGCGGCTTCTGCGAAGCGGTGATCCGCATGCTGATCCTTCTGGCGGACTCGCGCGGCAGCGTCCGCCGCGACCGCCTTGAGCGCTCGGCCAGGGTTCTGACAAAGGACGAACCGTTCAAGTCGCTGACTGCCGACGAGCGCTCGCTGATCCTTCACGAACAGAACCTGGTGATCGAGTTCTCACCGGAAGACGCAATCAACACCTTGCAAAAGTTGCTCAAGACCGAGGAAGAACGGAGGCTGGCGGCCGAGGTGGTACAATATGTGCCCGGAGCCATCGATGAAATGGCCCCGCATACGCTGGACATGCTGCAAAGGTTCCGCGAGGTTCTCGACCTGCCGCCCCTGACCGAAGACATCACCGAAGATCCTCTGGCCGTCAAAGGCCTGATTGATGCTTCACCTGACGACGATGAGCGAGAGTTCTCCGACAAGCCAGCCAAGCCGAAAGCGGCGACCGCGCGGCGCAGGACCAGCACCAAACGCCCAGCTGCTCGGAAAAAGACGGCTGCAGGCGAATAACACCAAAACAAAAAGGGCGGCTCCTGGCCGCCCTTTTCTCATTCCAGGTCTGAGCGCCAGTGAGGCGCCTTTCGGTTATGGACGATTGCCGGAGCGGTGTGCCCATCCGGTCATGCGCATTTCGAGCCAAGCCATGATCGCATACATGACGATGCCGAGCACCGCGAGGGCGAAGAGCCCGGCCCAAACCAGCGGTACGTTGAACTGGGATTGTGCCGAAAGCATCATGTGGCCGATGCCGGAGTTTGCAGCCACGGTCTCGGAAATCACCGACCCGACGAACGCCAGTGTGATCGCCACCTTCAGCGAGCCGAAGAAATAGGGCATCGAGCGAGGGATTCCGACTTTCAGCATGATGTCCATCTTCTTGGCGCCCAGCGCTCTCAGAACGTCCTCCATCTCCGGCTCGATCGTGGCAAGGCCGGTGGCCACATTCACGACGATCGGGAAGAAGGCGATGAGAAAGGCTGTGAGCACGGCGGGAACCGTGCCGATGCCGAACCAGATCACAAGGATCGGCACGACAGCGACTTTCGGCACCGAGTTGAAGCCGATCATCAGGGGGTAAAGCCCGGCATAAATGGCCCGGCTCCAGCCGATGGCAAGTCCAAGGGCGAGCCCGCCAACAACGGCCAGCAGGAAGCCGAGCACGGTTGTGAACATGGTCTGCAGCGAGTTTTTCCAGATCGGCGACCAATATTTGACGATGGCGCCCCAGATGTCGCTCGGTGCCGGCAGGATATAGACCGGAAACTCGAAAATATGGACGGCCGCTTCCCAAACCACGAAAAGGCCGATTGACCACAGCCAGGGAGCTGCCTTGATCCAGCGTTCGTTGGTCATGCCGCAGCCCTCGCATCAGCTATCTGGCCACGCAATTCATGAACGATATCGTTGAAAGCGGCCTCATAGGTCAGATCGATGGGTCGCGGACGGGCGAATTCGACGTGACGTTCATTGATCATCTTGCCCGGACGGGCGCTCATGACGAAAACACGATCGGCGAGATACACCGCTTCGCGCAGGTCATGGGTCACCAGAACCACCGTAAATTGCTTTTCGCCGTGCAGATCGCGCATCACCTGCCAGAGTTCTTCCCGGGTAAAGGCGTCGAGCGCCCCGAACGGCTCGTCGAGCATAAGGAGCGCGGGATCGTGCACCAGAGCACGGCAGAGATTGGCGCGCTGCTGCATGCCGCCAGACAGCTGCCACGGAAACTTGTCGCCGAAGCCTTTCAGGCCGACGAGTTCCAGAAGAGCCTCGGCCTTTTCCACGTAGGCCTTCTTTTCAGACTTCAACTTCGAGCGATGCGGCTGAACGATTTCGAGCGGCAGCATGACGTTCTCGAGCGTCGTGCGCCAGGGCAGCATCGACGGGTTCTGGAAGGCCATACCGGCGATGGAAACAGGGCCGGAAACTTCCTTGTTGGCAACTTCCACCGTTCCCGACTGGGGATTTATCAGCCCGGTCGCCAGCTTCATCAAGGTGGACTTGCCGCAGCCGGATGGTCCGACAACCGCTGCAAATTCGCCCTTCTTGACGCTCATGCTGAGCCCGTCGAGGGCCAGCGTTCCATCCGCTTTCCCGCCATAGGTCAGCCGGACATCTCTCAGTTCAACAAATCCGGTCACTCAAAAGTCCTTATGGCGGCGATGACCGCCTTTTTATTGCATTGAATTTGTGTGCCGGGCCGGGCAAACAGCCCGACCCGGAAGGTCTTTCGACATATCGTAACGTCGATTACTTGATCATGCGCTCGTCGGCCGGCGGCAGGTAGCTCGGATCAAAGACTTTTTCGGGTGCTGGCGGTGTGTCGCTGACACCCATGGAGATCTTCAGGAACTCCATGGACTTGGCGAGCTTGTCCATGTCGACGCCACCAAAGCCGTTGGCCTTGGCTGCCGGGGTCGCGATCGAACCGTCGATGGCCATCTCGAGGCGCGCAGTCTCAAGGTCCTGATCGAGAACTTCATTGTGCTCAAGCACGAAGGGGATGGCAGCAGCCGGATCGGCGATGGCTTCCAGATATCCCTTCACCAGGGCCTTGATGAAGCCCTTGACCGCGTCAGGATTTTCCTCGGCGAAGGCAGTGTTGACCATGACGACATTGCCATACATGTCGAGGCCATTTTCAGCCATCAGCAGAGTGACAATCTCCTCGTCGGCAATGCCCTGGGCCTTGAGGTTCAGGACAGAAGAGAAGGAATAGCCGAAGATGGCGTCAACCTTGCCCTGGGCCAGCATCGGTTCGCGCACTGGGAAGCCGACATTCTCGATGGTGATCTTGGATGTGTCGAGACCAGCTTCCTGGGCGAAGGCCGGCCACTGACCGAAGGCCGCATCGGGCGGGGGAGCACCAAGCTTCTTGCCTTCCAGAGACTTCGGGTCATCGGTTATGCCGAGGCTTTTGCGGCCGATCACGGCGAAGGGTGGACGCTCGTAGGCCATCATAACAGCCTTGACGCCAAGGTCCGGCTGGTCGTCCATGAGCTTGATCAGCGCGTTGATGTCACCAAAGCCCATCTGATAGGTACCGGTGGCAACCCGGGGGATGGATTCACGCGATCCGGCACCGGTGTCGATCGTTACGTTCAGACCTTCATCAGCGAAATAGCCCTTGTCGAGCGCGATAAAGAAGGGAGCTGCCGGACCTTCGAATTTCCAGTCCAGAGTGAACTTAATGTCTGTCGCCGCCAGTGCGGAGGTTGCCGACATAGCGATGGCCGCGGCCATGCCCAGGATACGACGCATGAGAATGCCCCTTGGTTGGATTATCGTTGGATTCAATTTTTGAGAGGCGATTGCTCAAAAAGCAACCACATTTTCCAGCCGCCCACCAAATCACCATAACACTGCCGCTCTATTGGGCAACGTCGATTTAAATGGATATAAGGCCATGAAACCTTGGGGCTTTGCCCGAGCTGGTTTTCACGCATTCGCTGAAAATCAGCTCGCCCTCCCGCTGTTTTTTGACCATGCAGCCAATAATTAAAGCAGACCACAGGGTGAATGCTGCCTAATCAGCCGAAGGTCTGCTCCATTTCCCTGCGAAACAGATAGGCCGGGTCGGCAGTATTCAGCGCCACATCAGCCCAGGTCAGCATCTGCCCCTCCGTTACATCGCGGGTCAGCGCAACCTGACTTGCAAGGCCCAGAGGCAGGTAACCAGCTGCCAGAGATGCCGTTGCCGGGCACTGACGTCCCCAGACGGTGAAGCCACCCTCACCGTCTAGCATTTCGCCGGCCTTCATCGCCTTCTTGGTGGTTGCCACCACATCTGAATGGAAACCCACGGGAGCACCGGTCGGCTCTCTGCGCAGAGCGGCGGATGCAACAGAAATACCCAGCTCCATGCCGATCATATGGGTAGGCCGGTAGAGAGCAGCGAACTGCCCGCTGTCATCTTCGAGCATGTGATACTCGGTGAAGCACTGACGGGCGTAGTCGGTCTCGGCCTCGATGATCACATAGGTGCCCATGGCCAGGTGATGCGGCACATCCGTGCCATCGCGATAGAGCGACGAGGTAACCTCCGTCGTGCCGCTGCGGCTCAATGTTCCGCCGTTCTCCCGCGGCTTGCAGACGGAAGAAAGCTCGAAGCGCGTCGCTGGCGGAAAGGCCAGGCCATTATCTTGCGGTGTTAGCCCAGTGGCATTACAGACCGCGGTCATTTCGATGCTCGACTTGGTGCCATCCAGAAAGGAATTGAACATCTTGAGATTTATCTGATCGGGATGATCGAGGGCCAGATAAGTGCGCAGCGTGTCCCAGACCGTATCCGGTGTCAGATGATGGTAGCTTGGCAGATAACGCGTCCCCTTCCCTGCGCAGACGACCTTGAAACCACAGGTACGAGCCCAATCCACCTGGTCCGCGATCAGCGCAGGCTGGTCTCCCCAGGCAAGCGAATAGACAAGGCCTGCGGCTTCAGCGTGCTTTGCCAGCAATGGCCCGGCCAGCGCGTCCGCCTCGACATTGACCATGACGATATGACGTCCTTGCTGAAACGCGGTCAGGCAATGGCGAATGCCAGCAGCGGGATCACCGGTCGCGTCGATCAGGACATCCAGACCATCAGCTGCGATCAGGTCATCGGCACTGTCGGTGATAAAGGTCCGGCCCGACTGATAGGCCGCGGCAAAGGACGATGTGTCGGTCTGCTCCTCCGGCCAGCCGGCGCGCTTCAAGGTGGTGCGCAGGCGCTGGGGATCAAGATCGGCGATGCCAAGGATCTGGATCCCTTTCGTCAGGCGCGCCTGGGTCAGGTACATGGAGCCGAACTTACCGCCTCCGATCAGGCCGGCGCGAACAGGACGGCCATCCTCAGCCCTTCGGCCAAGCATGCGTGATAGGTTCATATGCGGTCCTCCCGGGCTCCGGAGAGCGGAACCCTATTCCTCCAACCCCATCGAACTCTCAACAAACTTGGCTGTCAACATGATCGGCACTGAGGTATGTCTTCGATCGAAAAACAAAAATGGCCCAATAGATGTTCGACCTGATTTACAAAAAGCGCCTGCGCGACGACGTTGAAACCTGGGTGGAAAAAGGCTGGCTCACATCTGATGGCGCAGCCAACATCCTTGCCTCCACAGCGGCTGAAGATGGCCGTTCGAAGGTCCCCATGGTGCTTGGCGGCATCGGGGTTCTGTGCATAGCGCTTGCCCTGGCAGCCTTCATCGCCGCAAACTGGGGCGCTATCCCGCGCAATGTGAAGCTCATCGGCATCATTGCCTGCGTACTCGGCTCCCATGGCCTGGCGGCTTGGTTCGCCGCTTCGGGACGCAAGGGCCTTGCCGATCTGGTAACGGCCTTCGCAACTCTCGTCTTCGTCGGCGCGCTGGCCCTTGTCGGCCAGATTTTCCACCTGCCGACAAATTGGCCAGGTGGTGCATTCCTGGTCTGTTTTGGTGCGCTGGCTGGTGCATGGATTGCAGGCTCCCGAACCTCGCTGATCGTTGCAGCAGTTGCAGCCATCGCCTGGCAAATCGGGCGCTCAGATATTGAAGCAGCACCGCTGCTGGAAAGCCTGATCGGCCTTGTCCTGCTGCTCGCGATCCTTGCGCACCCGATCGTCCACCCGAACCGCCTGTGCCGCTGGGCCGCGACATCCCTGCTGCTGATCACCTTTGGCCGCTGGATCGCAGACACGAGTGAAGCGGTCCAGGCCGGAGATTCAGTCCTGTTTGCCATGGCGGTTGCCGGTTTTGCCGGACTGGCTGCCTCCCTTGTCCAGCTTGGCCAGATCGGCGAACTTCTGGTCAAATGGTCGGACTTTTATCCGCAAAGGAGCCACGGCCGCTGGCTGCTGGCAAGCTGCCTGCAAGACGTGGGCGTCGCGCTGCTCTGTGGCTTGCTGGTCTTTGTGCTGCTCTTCCACTCGGAGTACAGCGGCGCGCAGCTTTGGATCCCGCTGACGACTGCGCCGGTCGCGTTGATGGTCGGGCTGGCCATTGCCATGAACGCTGCCGGTTTTCTACTCTCCTTCAGGACCGGTAAATCAAGGGTCTTGTTCGCAGCAGTGCTCCTCGCTCTCCTGGCGGCTCTGGTACCGATCATTTCTCCCAATATTGCCCTTGTCGCCGCCCTGAACCTTGCGGCGCTGGTCGCCATCAGTCTGATGGGCACGCTCCACAACAACAGTTTCTGGACGCTGTGCGGCTACGCCGGCCTGACAGCAGCTGTTCTCTGGCTTCTTGAAGTCACTGTCGGGAGCCTCCTCGGACAGTCCGTCTTCTTCCTGATCGCAGGCGTGGTTCTGCTCGGCCTCGCCTTTGCCGTCACGCGCATGTTGAGGCGTCGAACGCCCCAGCAACCGACAGCACAGGAGGCACAGTCATGACCAGCGCATCCATGGCAAAATCACGAGACAAAACGTCCGTCCGCTCTTTCTGGCAATCACCTTGGCTGAAATGGGGGATCCTGGCCCTGATCCAGCTGACGCTCATCGCCATCCCCCTTGCCGATCGCCTGAATGTGCAGATGACCGGCACCGAAGTGACGCTTGAGGTTCGACCAGTCGATCCACGCGACCTCCTGCGCGGCGACTACGTTATCATCAACCTTGCAATCACCCGCCTGGACGCAGGTCTTACGAAATCCGGAGAGACCCTCTCCTTGGGCAGCAAGGTCTATGTGAGTGTGGACGCCGATGGAGATGGGCTCAGTCAGCCGACCCTGATCACGGCAGACCGATCCGTGGCAGGGCCATTGGCCATTGCCGGTATCGTTCGCTCCGTCTCCGATGAGGCGGTGATGGTCGACTATGATCTGGATGCCTTTTATGTGCCCGAGGGCACGGGGCTTGAGATCGAGCGCATGGACAGCTCCCGCATTCGACTTGTGGCGCGTATTGCCGACGATGGCCGTTCCTTGCCCGTCAGGCTGCTTGTCGACGGTCAACCCTTCAAGTCCGAGCAGGCGCTTTAAGGGGCGGGCTGTCAGCCGCCGCGTCGTTTCACCGGCCCTGGTTGCTTGAAGGCATCGGCAAGGAAATCAAACACCAGTCGGATCCGGCGGCTTGTGTTCAGCTCCCGGTGCGTGACAAGCCACAGGGGATAGCGGAAAGGGTCGATCCCGGGAAACAGGCGTTCGACATCCGGACAGCGCTCGGCGATATCGTCGGCCATGATCCCGATGCCCAGGCCTTCGCGCACCATCTGCCAGGCGACATTGCCGTCTGCGGAATTGCAGATGATATTGGCACTGGTCACGGGCACACCGCTGCGGTTCAGATGGTCCAGCAACACGCCATCGTCGACGAAGCCGACCAGCGCGTGGGACGCCATGTCCTCAAAGGTCTCCGGGCGTCCATGTTCAGCCAGGTACCGGGGCGAGGCATAGAAACTGGCGCACATTTCGCGGATCAGGCGGGCAATCAATTCCGGATGGTCCGGACGCACATGGCGCAGGGCGATGTCCGCTTCGCGCTGGCGCAAGTCACTCAGCTCGTTGGACGCCAGCACTTCAATGTGGATGCCCGGTTCCCGCCGGCGCAGTTCGCCGATGAGCTCCGGCAGCAGGTAGGCCGCCATCAGGTCGCTGGCGGAAATGCAGACCTTGCCCTCGCTCGACTGGGCCTGACCCGATGCGGCCAGCGAGAGACAGCGCGCCGCTTCTGCCATACCCCTGACGTGGTCCAGCAGATCGGTGCCGAAGGGTGTCAGTTTCAGAGATCTGCCCACCCTCTCGAACAGGACAACGCCCAACTCCGCCTCAAGCGCGGCCACCTGCCGTCCAAGGGTCGGCTGGGTCAGCCCAAGGACACGGGCCGCAGCCGAAAAAGAGCCCTCTTCAGCGGTGGCAAGAAAGGCCCGCGCATTGTTCCAGTCAAAAGAGATAGCCTGCCAATTCATGCAAATATGTATATTATCTCTTCGTTTTTCCGCAATTTCCTGAGGAGATTGCGTCAGCTACCTATTCAATATCTTATAAATAGCCGTGAGCCGAACCCAAATGACATCAAGCGCCCCCTTCTGGGACAAACTTGCCCGTCGCTACGCCAAGACGCCAATCAAGGATCAGGCCGGCTATGAGCGGTGGCTGGCTCGGGTGCGTGAGCACCTTGGCCCTGAAAGCAACGTTCTAGAAGTCGGCTGCGGCACCGGATCGACAGCTTTGCTGCTTGCGCCCTCGGTGAAATCCTATCTGTCCACTGACTTTGCCGCCGGGATGGTCGAGATCGCCGACGAGAAGCTTGCGCAGGAGCCGCAGCCCAATCTGCGCTTTGTGCAGGCAGATCCCTTCGACGAGAGTGTTGCACCGGCAGCCAATGGCGCTGACGGCGGCTATGACGCGGTGCTCGCCTTCAACTTCCTGCATTTGACCGAAGATCCCGCCGCCACGACCAGGCGGCTGACGCAGCTTGTGAGACCGGGCGGCCTGCTGATCACAAAGACCGTCTGCCTCGGTCACAAGCAGATCCTTTTCGGCCCGCTGGTCTGGGCACTGCGCCTTTTCGGCAAGGCACCGACGGTGCGCTTCATGACCACCGGCGATGTGGATGATCTGATGACGGCGAATGGCCTGGACCTCATCGAGACCATCACCTTTCCGAAAATCCCGAGCCAATTCGTTGTCGCGCACAAACCTGCCATCTGAGCACTTCAATTGAAAACCCGCCGACAGGTGGGTTTTCCTGGCCTCTTCTGCTGCTTGGCTTTGACCTTGCCGGTGAAGATGCCTATAGCTCCGCCAATTCCCAGGTGCGCTGGCTCATGATCCGTGCGCCTCATTATGATTGGCGACAATGACCGATACCGTGCTTGAAACCCTGATGCTGCCTCTTGATGAAGGCATGCTTGGCCTTGCCGATGGCGACAAGGCCCTGTTCTTGCGCGCCAGGATGGGCCGGGAACTTCGAACGATCCCCGCCGTAGCGCTCACCTGCGAGCAAAGCTTCGCGCCAGACCGCGATGCTCTGGACCAGGCTGGGTACAATGTTGTCGCCGAAACGGACGAGACGGGTTTTTCGCTCGTCCTTGCCCTGCCGACCCGCCAGAGGCAGGAATCGCGCGCCTTGCTTGCACGCGCTGTCAAAAAGGCGGCTGCCGGCGGCATTGTTCTGGCCTGCGCGCCCAACACCGAAGGCGCAAAGACCGCCGAGGCTGATCTCGACGCGCTGGCAGGCCTGACCGGCAAACTGTCAAAGAACAAATGCCGCGTCTTCTGGGCAACCGTCTCGCCGGACATGATCAACACCGCACTGCTCGACGAATGGCTTCAGCTGGACGCGCCGCGTGACATCCTCGAGGGCGCCTATGTCAGCAGGCCTGGCATCTTCGCCTGGGACCGGATCGACGCGGCCTCCAAACTGCTGACCGACAATCTGCCGGAGACACTGGCGGGCAAGGGAGCGGATCTGGGCTGCGGCTTTGGCTATCTCGCCCGCGCGGTTCTGGAACGCGCACCGGGCGTTGCCGCCATGGACCTTTATGAAGCAGAAAAACGCGCGCTCGATCTGGCCGAGCAGAACCTTGCCGCCTTCAAGGGCAAGAAAGTGCTCAACGGCATCTGGTCGGACGTCACAAAGGGCATCGAAGGCCCCTATGATTTCATCGTCTCCAATCCGCCGTTTCACCAGACCGGAAAAGCCGACCGCTCGGATGTGGGCCAGGCCTTCATCCGGACAGCGGCGAGCGGATTGCGCAGCGGCGGCACCTTCTACATGGTTGCCAACCGCCACCTGCCCTATGAGGCGACGCTGAACGACGTCTTCGGCGTGGTCGAGATGATCGCCGATGAAGGTGGCTACAAGGTCATCCGTGCGATCAAGCGGAAGGTGAAGTGACATGCGCCTGGTCAAACTCATCGCGAACCTCGGCTACGGCAGCCGCAAGGAAATTCAGACCGCGATCAAGCACGGCTGGGTGACCGACCGGGACGGCAACACGCTCAAGGCCTATGCCAAGACGGCCCATGAAGACATTCTGTTCGACGATGAACCTCTGGACCCGGCGGTCGGCATGGTGGTCCTGATGAACAAGCCGCTCGGCTACACATGTTCGACGAAGGATCAGGGCAAGCTGGTCTATGACCTGCTTCCTGACCGCTACAGGGTCCGCAAGCCGACCCTGTCGACGATCGGACGGCTCGACAAGGAAACCTCGGGCGCCCTGCTCTTCACCGACGATGGCGACCTGCTACACCGGGTGATATCGCCAAAGGCTGACGTGCCCAAGATCTACGAGGCGGAGCTTGATCGCCCCCTGAACGGCTCTGAAGCAACGCTCTTTGCCTCCGGCGAAATGATGCTGGAAAACGAGCACAAGCCGCTGAAACCGGCTGAACTTGAAGTCTTTGACGACACCCATGTGCGCCTCACCCTGCACGAGGGCCGCTATCATCAGGTCCGGCGCATGTTCGCCGCCGCCGGCAACCACGTGACCGCCCTCACCCGCACCCACATCGGCGGGCTTGGCCTCGACGGCGTGGCCGAGGGCGAATGGATGCTTCTGGACGAGGACCAGGTCGCGAAGATCTTCGCGTGACGGCGCTGGCCACCTCCCTGGCTTGCAGCTCGCGCAAATGTTATTGGTCTGCGACGGCACCGGGTGGTCAACAGATACTATCTCATCATCTGGATTTGCCAGCACCAAAGGATCTGCAATGACAACGGCCAAGCCGCGCGTAGGCGCACCAATTGAACCGACCAGCTTTCCGTCTCTTTCAGGAGATACGATCTCAATCGGCCAAGCCAAGGACCGCTGGACCATGCTGTTTGTCTATCGTGGCAAGCATTGCCCGAGGTGCAAGCGCTACCTGAACAAGCTCAACGCCGTCCTGCCGGCCTGGACCGAGGTCATGGACGTCCTCGTCGTTTCCGCCGACACAAAGGAAAAGGCCCAGGCGGACATGGACGAATTCGGCTGGGATTTCGATCTCTGCTACGGCATGAGCGAAGCGCAGATGCGAGCGCTCGGCCTTTACGTCTCCGAACCGCTGTCTGAGGCCGAAACCACCGAAAACTTCGCAGAGCCCGGCGCCTTTGCCATCCGCCCTGATGGAACGCTCATGCTGGTGGACATTTCCAACGGCCCCGCCGCCCGGCCCGACCTTGAAGAGTTGCTTGACGGCATGATCTTCAACATCACCAAGGACCGCCCGGTCAGAGGCACGGCGTAACGCACTCCGACCTTGTCCTTGGCCTTCCCTACGCAGGCAAGGACCCAGTCAACGCAGGCCTTCGTATCCTTGGGGCGTGGGTGGCTACTCAATCCCGGTCTTGCCGCAGAGCGGCAAACCGGGAAGGCAGTGGAGTGGTGAGCGGGCCGCGAGGGAAATAGAGCTGCATCGCGCGGCGAAGCGGCGAGGTTTGGCCTCGCGCGCTTTGCGACCGCCCTCTGCTCAGGCGCTTTTGCGGATGTCCGTGTCCGGGAGCTCGATATCGATGCCCAGGGTCGTGGTGTCGCCGGTGCGGTCCATTTCCAGATGCACCGCATCCGGATCGATGTTGATGTGACGCGCAACGACGGCCAGGATATCCTCGCGCAGGGAGGAGATCAGCTTGGCATCGGAGGAGGAGTTGCCGCCTCGTTCGTGCTCGAGAAGGATCTTCAGGCGGTTCTTGGCGACGGAGGCGCTGTCATCGCGCCTGCCGAAGAAGGCCATGATGTTCATGCAGCCCTCCCCTTGAAGAGTTTGCCAAGCAGCCCCTTCTTTTCAGAGGGAATCGTGACGGGAATGTCTTCTCCCAGAAGTCGTTGGGTGGCCTCGGTATAGGCCTTGGCCGCTGGCGATGCCTCGTCCGACAGAGTGACCGGAAGGCCAACGTTGGAGGCCTTCAGCACGTCGCGGCTTTCGGGCACGACCCCAATCAGCGGCACCGACAGAATATCGACCACATCATCAACCGCAAGCATGTCACCGAGCTTTGCCCGCTCCACGTCATAGCGCGTGATCAGCAGGTGCTTCGGCATGCGTCCGCCGTCTTCGGCAACCACGGTCTTGGAATCCAGGAGACCGATGATCCGGTCGCAGTCACGCACCGAAGAGACTTCCGGGTTGGAGACGATGATCGCCTCATCCGCATAGCGCATTGCCAGGGTCGCGCCGCGCTCGATGCCGGCCGGACTGTCGCAAACGATCCAGTCGAAATACATGCGCAGCTCATTGATGACGCTGGCAACGCCCTCGTCGGTGAGCGCGTCCTTGTCGCGGGTCTGGGAGGCCGGCAGCAGGTAGAGATTGTCCAGCTTCTTGTCGCGGACCAGCGCCTGCTTGATCGAGGCTTCGCCGCGCACGACGTTGACGAGGTCAAAGACCACCCGGCGTTCGGCGCCCATGATCAGGTCCAGGTTGCGCAGGCCGACGTCGAAGTCGACCGCGCAAACCTTGTATCCCTGTTTGGCCAGCGCAGAGGCAATGGCGGCGGTCGAGGTCGTCTTGCCGACGCCGCCCTTGCCCGAAGTGACCACGATGACTGTGGCGTTGCTCATGGTGTGCTTTCCTGTTTTCCAATTTTCCCGGTGCGACCCCGGAAAACCCTTTGATCGGCGACTGCTTAGGCCAGCGGCTCGAAGATCAGTTTCTCGTTTTCGAACCTGATCTGGGCCGCCTTGCTCAGAACGTCGCCGCTAAAATCATCTGCGATCTGGTAGAGACCGTTGATCGAGACCAGTTCGGCATCCAGCTTCGTGCAGAAGATCCGTGCATTGTCGTTGCCGGACACGCCAGCCAGAGCCCGGCCGCGCAGGGCGCCGTAGACATGGATAGACCCGCCTGCAATGACCTCGGCGCCAGAGGAGACCGATCCGAGGATCGTGATATCGCCCGCCGGATGCATGACGCTCTGGCCCGAGCGCACGGGCTCTGTGATGACGATCGACTGGCCGTCCGGAGTAGGTCCGGTCGCCACTCTTATCGGCTCATCCGAAGCGCCCTCGGCCTTGCCGTTCTTCCCGTTCCTGGCTGATGCCTGTGTGCCTTTGGCCTTTGGCGCCTCAGCCTCGTTCTCTTCGGCGTCCCCGGGCGTTCCGGGCTGAGGATCGGGCACCTCGACGTCGGACGCCAGACGCCCGCCGCCGAAGCTTGGCGGCATGCCGGGTTTGAGGCGCGTGCCGGAAACCCCGTCGATGCCCATGACGCGGATAGAGCGCTCGGCGAGACCTGCAAGCAGCTCTTCCAGTTCCTCGATCGGCATCTTCCGGCCGCGCACATCCAGAATGATCGGCCGATCGATAAAGAAGCCGGGCGTGCGGGAGATGATCCGGTCGAGCTCGGCAAACCACGCGTCGGAGGGTGTCTCCGGCGTGAGAACGATGGCGATAAAGGACTTACCCTTGAACTTCATAAGGGGCTCGTGGCGCTTTCAAGGCTGGAGACACGCGGTCTGTTTCTGATCTTATAGAGGTATCATTCCTGACGCGGGACAATTAGGCGGCGCGCTGTTTTCCACTGTTAATGGCCGCAAAACCGGCGATGAATGCAAATTGGACAAATCAGGAACCTGCCAACAAAGACCCCTGGACAGGCGGTGTATGGGCGGAAACCCAACTGCAACAATCACCTAGCCCGATCGGCAAGCTGCATAGCGCCGAAGGACGCCGAACTCATGTTTTCGCGCCGTTCTGCCCAGAAACGATGCGTGGGCTGAAGAATCGCACAGCCTACAGGGAATCGGCGTGTCGAAAATTCGGAGTGGACCAGATCAGACCGACGGGGTGCGAAACTCTTCGACCTCGAAGTCTTAGGTCTTCCAGCCTTTTTTGAATTCCGGCTTCAGGGCCAGATTGCCGTTTTGCGGCAGAACGTAACCTTCCGCCCGCTCGAACATTTCTGCTGTGTCCGCGCTGTAGACAATACGCTCGGCAGAGACGGCAGCCTCCGCCCGTCGGCCAGAACCAGCGTGCCCGTGCCCCCCGCCATCAGCTGTTCGATCCGGGGGAAGCCACCATGGGCGGTCAGGAATTCATGGCCGGGGGTCGTGACAAGCTCTTTATGCTCGCCATTCTCTGTCCAGGTCAGGCGGAGCCATTCTTCGGTGATATTGGTGAAGGTCCGAACAACCATTTTCGGCACCAGAGCGCCATGCCCGTTGTCGGCAAGGGGATCGAAAGAGAGAACAAGGTCGCCAGGGCGGATGGCAGCAATAGGAACGCTGCAGCCAGTCGATATCCGCACACGAGTTTCGCTCGTAAAGCACATTCTGAGATTCTTCAGTTCTTGCGGAAACAATCTGTAGAACTCATTGAACTGGATGGCTTTCTCTTCGACTACGCCTAATACATTAGTACTCGGAGCAACAAACGTAGCTCCGACATACATAGCGGCGCCAGCGCTAATTCTTTGTTAATTTCCGTAGTAACCTGACCCAAATCTCAGCTGAAGGCTTCCGTTTGTCGATAGTGTGAAGCCGCCACCAACGTCATAATAAAAATCATTACTTAGAACTAAGCTCAAGTTACTAGTATATTCAGAGGCACTTGGCTCTCTAGAAAATGAATATCGAGCATGCCCTATTTGTGTGGACGCGCCGCCCCCCCCCCGTAAGGAGGCTATACCCCCTTCGAAACCAGCAGAAATACCAAAGGCGCCATCAGCACCAAGACCGCCCTAACATCACCGTTATTTATTGTAATATTGCGCCCAATATCATTCCAGTTACTAAGCGAAGACGAATAATATTTGCGATCTGTCATTATAAGTCCTTTACTTTAAGAAAAAGAATTTTTCATTTGAAAGAGACTGACGAAATTTATCTATCTTTCTTGAAAAACACTCGTTTCGGCGAGGCGCGTTCGAGCATAGCGAGTTGATTTCAAGCATTAGTATCATGCCACCAATTTCATCCGCGTACTCCGGAGTGTCTCCGACAAAAAATACGCCAAAACTCTTTATAATAGAATTTTCTATACATTTTTTCTTCTTATTTTTTGAAATACTAATATCAATAATACTTATTATCGAATGGAATTTATTTTCATGATCTAAGACATAAGATTTGCAACCACTGCCCCAGCCGGCAGTGTTTTCTGAAATCTTAGATTCGATGATCTGTCCGCGAACATAGCGATCTAAATCACGTACTTTCACCGTATCACCTTCAATAGTTACTTTTTCTTCAAAAATAACTATGTTAGGATCTCCCTTTTTTATTATTTCCTTATCGAAACTGTACGATAGAACTTTCAGTAAGCTGATGGCATATTCTTGTAGATCAGCACTATCTATTTTTACTTGAGGGCGGATTATTTCTCCGACATCAAAAAAATAGGTCTCTGTCGCTAACGATACTTGAGGGGAAAAAGGACTGAACCATGTGATCATGAAAGTAAAAAAGGAAATTCGCCAAAAATTTATACTCATTGTCTTTCGTCTAACTCCATCAAATACTTCCCGCCCACCGTCTGCATCCCGCATCTTCGGAAGAAGCAGTCGGCCTCGGCGGCGTTTTCGCCGTTGGTGACGTGGCAGAGCAGATGGGCACGGTCGCGGATCCTCGTCCAGTGGCGCAGGGCCTGATCCAGCCGCAAGGCCACCTTGCCGGACAGAAGCGTACCTTTCAAGAAGCTCGCGATGTCCAGGGTTTGTACCGTGGAGAATCGCACGGCCTGCAGAGAATCGGTGCGTCAAAAAGCCAGACGATAAAAGCTCACGCCGACGGCGCATGAAGCTCCTCGGCAAGGGATCTGATTTCCGCCATCGCCCAGACGCAGCGGGTCGGCAGGAGGCGCCCTGCCCGGCGGATCAGCCACAGCTCCTGATGGACCGGATGGCGCAAGGCCGCGATCTGCAGCGACGCTGACCCGGCAAAGCCGTCAATGCCACTGCGGGGCAAGATGGTATAGCCGGCACCGGCCGCCACGAGCGCCGGGATCTGGCTGATCTGGTTGACGAAACCACGCCGGCGCAGCGCCTGGGCACTTTGAAAGCCATCGAAATTTTCCGGCATCACCATCTCGGCATAGGCGGCACCGTCCGGATGGTCGACGAAGCCCATCTTCTGCAGCTCCGCCAGATCCGGCGTGGTGGAGCCCGCACCCGATGGCAAGGCAAGACAGAGATTTTCAACGCCGATCTTCTCAGCCTCCAGCCGGATCTGCCGCGGGTCCCGGCTTACGACCCCAAGGTCCAGCCGTCCGGCCGCAACGGCTTCAATCACCCGGGACTGGGGCGCGGCCTCCAGGGTCACGATCAGCTCTCGCGCAGCAACCAGATGCGGCAGCAAGCGGCGGTAAAGGACCGTGGCGAAACTACCGGAGGCGCCAACGCCGACGGCCCCGACATCCGGTCGATCTTCGCCAATACGTTCTAGCAGCGCCTGCTCCTCGGCCTGCCGCACGCGTGCATGGTCCCTGAGGGCGTTGCCGGCATCGGTAAGAACAATGGTCTTGCCGATGCGCTGAACCAGCGGCACACCGACCGCGGCCTCAAGCTTGGCCAGATGCTGGGACACCCCGGGCTGGGTCATGTTCAAGCGTGTTGCCGTGCGCGTGAAGCTCGCTTCTTCGGCAAGGGTCACAAAGGTTTCGAGCCAGGTCGTATTCAGCATAATCAAAACTTTTTGTTATGATATCTATTAATTATAATAATTTTTTATTCTAGATCTCAATCCCTAAATTGCAGCTATCGCAACGCCAAGGAGGTCCAGCATGACACCCTATCCCAAGAGCTTTTCACACATCGGACTGTCGGTTCCTGATCTCGACGCCGCCGTCAAATTCTATTCCGAAACACTCGGCTTCTACCTGATCATGCCGCCAACGGAGATCACGGAAGACGACAGCGACATCGGCCGCATGTGCACCGACGTCTTCGGCGAAGGCTGGGGGAGCCTGCGCATCGCGCATATGTCCACATCCGACCGGATCGGGATCGAGATCTTCGAATTCAAGGGCAACCGCGCGCCTGCGGACAAGCTCGACTACCGCACCACCGGTCTGTTTCACTTCTGCATCCAGGATCCGGACGTCGAGGGCCTGACCAAGAAGATCGTCGCCGCAGGCGGAAAACAGCGCATGCCGGTCCGCGAGTATTTCCCGAACGAGAAGCCCTATCGCATGGTCTATGTGGAAGATCCGTTCGGCATCGTGTTTGAAATCTACAGCCACGGCTATGAGCTGACCTATTCGGCCGGCGCCTACGAGCACTGAGGCACCTGAACCCTGGCTGCATCGGCGCCAACCCCGCCGTTCGGCCAGGTTTTCCGCGATTCATGACAGCGCCCGCAGGTCGCCCGGAGAGCCTCCGCTGGACTGCGTCCTCATTGGTAAAATGACCACTGCGGCGCGTTTAACCAGCGAACAACTTAACCACCAATCTGTTATCGGCTCGACTTTCGCCATATTGCAGTGCAATATTGAAGCGTGAACGGAGAGAACCGGTGCAAACCATGAGCAACTTCAAGGCAATTATTGACCTTTTCGGACTTTCGGCCGAAGAGGCTGCGGTCTACCTGAAGGCTGAACCTGCCGATATCGTTCGCTGGTGCACAACGAACGATAGCCCGCCGATCGAGGTCTGGCAGGCGGTGGTGACCTTGTTCGACACCATTCGTTTTGCTGCCGAAGACGCCGCCAAGGCAACGGATCTGGACGACCTTGAGGCGACTGACCTCAACGGCCTGTCCTTCCCCCCGCCTGCCCGGCTGGCAGCAAACGCCAACGGCCCGCTCAAGGGGCCAGAACGCACGGCACGAGCCATGGCCGTCGCATCGCTGGCCCGCGTTTTCGTCTAAGCGCATCAGGACCTGAAGTTTGCGTATTGGCCGGTTCATAGACCCGGCTGAAACTTGCTGCAGCTCTATCTAACGGATTGCAGCAGTCCCAGGCTGCATCGACCGCTCAGGTATTTAGGCGGTTTAAACACCAGTCAAAAAATAGCGCCAATTTGTTGCTGACGTTGATCTAGATGTCGCACCAATGATCTCGAGAGGAGATCACGTCACTATTTGAGCGCGAATTAGGCTTGCATATTTTTTACTCAACTTTCGGATTGACAATTTTGATCGGGTTGGGGATGATTTGATAAATTAATGGCCTTAGGTGCCATGCGGCAATTTCGCCCCGATCTTTCGCAAGCTGTTTCAGGCTGCGGGTCGGGGTTTTTTTATGCCTCGCCGCCGCTGCTTGGCTGCGAGGCGCAACCAGAGAGTTGAGAGTATGACAGGAAGCGAAATTCCCGTCGGAGTGCTGTTTTCAAGCACTGGCTCCTATTCCGTCATAGGACGCGAAGGCCATGATGGCGCGATGACGGCAATCGCCGAGGTCAATGACTCTAACCTGTTCGACTTCACCTTAAAGGCTTTTTCAGCTGACCCGGCGTGCCGGGCCGAAAACTACGCCCTACTCGCCAACCGGATGATGGCGCAGGACAATTGCAGCCATATCATCGGATGCCAGACGTCGTGGAGCCGGAAGGAACTCTTGCCGGTTCTGGAAAGGCATCAGGGCTTGCTATGGTATTCCGTGCCATACGAAGGGTTCGAAAGCCACGATCGCGTCATCTATTCTGGCGCATGCCCAAATCAGAACGTCGTTCCACTCTTCAAACATATTCTACCTCAATTCGGCAAACGCGCCTTTCTGACTGGTTCGAACTATATTTGGGGTTGGGAGATGAACCGCATTGCGCGGGAACTTCTGGCGGCTGAAAACGGTGCTGTATTGGGAGAGCGCTATGTCGCTCTAGGGGATGTCGAGATCGACCATCTCATTTCAGAGATTATCGACACACGCCCCGACTTTATCTTCAACAACCTCATCGGTGACAGTAGCTACGCCTTTCTGCGCGCACTGCGGGATCTCGGTGAACGTGATGCCGCGTTCCGACCCGACATCATGCCTGTACTGAGCTGCAATCTGACTGAAGCCGAACTGCCTATCATCGGCGCTGCTGCTGAAGGTGTGATCTCAACCAGCTCCTATTTTGAGACTGCAAGGTATCCCAAGAACATAGATTTCGTCCGCCGAATGCACGATGTGCGCGGCGAGAATGTCGGCGTCTCCGCCATGTTCACGGGCCCCTATCAGGCCGTCTGGGCGTTAGCACAAGCAATCAAGACTGGCGGTTCTGCAAACCCTGATGACGTGCGTGACTTATCGACAAGGATGCCCTTGCCGACCCCCGTCGGCGATCTCCACATCGACCGGACAACACAGCATGCAACGCTGACTCCCTTTATTGGCGTCGTTGAAGGTGCGGCTTTGGGCCATCAAACCCGCGCAGCATTTCGCGTGCTCAATCCGCAGGCGCATGCACTTGCCCCGGACCCCTATCTGGTCAACTTGAACAGTGAACGGAGCGAGCGCTTGCAGCATGCAGCCAGCGCGATATCCGGGACCAACGCAACGACCGCCGGAGACCCGGGTTTTCTGAGGGTAGTCAAATGAGGCTCAAGTCCTTCAAGACCCCAAACTTTCGCGGCTGGAAAGCGGTCGTGCTTCATCGCCCCCATCAAGATGTTGACCGACTGACCAGGCAATTGGAGCGACTGGGCATGGAGGTGAGCTGCGCATGGCCAAAACTCTCTGCAGAGCATCAGAACGCTGATATCGTCCTTTTCGATGCAGACATGGGCCATGAAGAACAGTTCCCCTGGCCTCTGTCTGACCTGCCGATGCCGATGGTCGCATTGATTGGCTCCGAAGCACCGGGACGCGTGGAATGGGCAATCCAACGCGGTGCGGGTGCCCATCTTGGCAAGCCGATAGGGTCCACAGGGGTTTTTGGCGCACTCGTTGTCGCCGTACGATCATTTCAAACCCATTGGGAATCCGCCAACCGCATTGCTGATCTGGAGACACGTCTTTCGCGCCGCCCGAATGTGGTCGAAGCCGTGCTGTTCCTGATGGACATCCACAAATGCGGATCGGCGGAAGCCTATGGGCGCCTGCGGTCCTTATCCATGGCGGGCCGGGTGTCTATTGAAGACGCCGCAGACGATCTTGTTGCGCGGGCTGCCGGTCACGATCCGGAGTGGAAGCGGGGACGGGAATGAGTGTGAGCCCAGATTTGCTGACACAGGAAACCGTCGCGCCGCGGGATAAAGGCGTATTGCGCCGCCTTTTAGAGCGCAAACTGGCGCTGTTCGCCCTGGTTCTGATTGTTGTGATCGTTGGAGCAGCGCTCTTTGCCCCATTTGTCGCGCCGTTTGACCCGAACGAGCAATTCTTCGAGGGGCTGACGCTGGAAGGCGCCCCACTACCACCGGGCGCCGAATTCTGGCTGGGAACAGATCTCCTGGGCCGCGACCTGCTCTCCCGCCTCATATACGGTGCGCAGACGTCCCTCATAATCGGTGTGGCCGCCAATGGTGTCGCCGTTGCGGTTGGTGCGCTGGTCGGCATTCTCTCTGGATTTTTTCGGGGCTGGATCGAAACCATCTTGATGCGTTTCACCGATCTAATGATGGCTTTCCCCGCACTTCTTCTGGCGATCACACTTGCGGCTCTATTCCGCCCGTCCCTGTGGATCGTCGCGATGGTGATCGCAATGGTCAACTGGGTGCAGATGGCACGGGTGGTCTATACCGAAACGCGGTCTCTGTCGGAGCGCGAGTTCATCGTGGCCGAGCGCGCGATGGGCGCAGGCACCTTCCGGATCCTGTTCAAGCACCTTCTGCCGCATCTGCTGTCATCGATCGTGGTGTTTGGAACGCTCGGTATTTCGACAACGGTGCTGCTGGAGGCAACGCTCAGCTATCTCGGCATTGGCGTTCAGCCGCCAACCCCCTCATGGGGCAACATCATTTACGAGAACCAGACTTACTTCACCTCTGCACCATGGCTGGTTTTCTTCCCCGGCGCCGCGATTATCGCACTGGCGCTTGGCTTCAACCTGATGGGCGATTCCTTGCGCGAAGTCCTCGATCCGACGCAGAAAGGGAGGCATTGAGCGATGGGCAGCTATATCCTGCGTCGCGTCCTGCAGTCCCTTTTGATCCTGCTCGGCATTTCCTTTCTCACCTTCGTACTGCTCTATCTGATCCCGGCCGATCCCGCCCGTCAGATTGCAGGACGCAGCGCGACTGCTCAAACGGTCGAGAACATTCGGGAGCAGCTTGGCCTGAACCTGCCATTCTATCAGCAGTACGCCCGGTATCTGACCGGACTCGTGCAGGGAGATCTTGGACGCTCCTATCTGCAGAAGACGGAAGTTGGGGAATTGATCGCCTCGCGTTTGCCCGCAACGCTTCTGCTGATGTTTGGTGCGATTGTCAGCGAGTTGGCCATCGGCCTGTCCATGGGACTGATCGCAGCGCTGAAGCGCGGAACACCGCTAGACAACAGCCTGATGGTCCTGTCCTTCGTTGGCGTGTCCTCGCCGCAGTTCGTTATCGGAATCCTGCTGCTCTACGTTTTCGCTGTGCAGCTCGGCTGGTTCCCGATCGGGGGCTACGGCACCTTCATGCACATGGTTCTGCCTTCGCTGACACTCGGGTTTCTGGGTGCCGGCTGGTACTCACGGATGATGCGGTCCTCAATGATCGACGTCCTCCGTCAGGACTTCATCCGCACCGCCCGAGCCAAGGGCCTGAAGCGCTGGCAGGTGCTCTTTGGACACGCCTTGCCCAACGCCATGCTGCCGATCATCGCAATGATCGGTATCGATGTCGGTCTCTTCATGAGTGGCATCGTCGTAGTGGAAAGCGTCTTTGGCTGGCCGGGCATCGGACAACTCGCCTGGCAAGCAATCCAACGTGTCGACATTCCGATCATCATGGGCGTCACCCTGGTCTCCGCATTTGCGATTGTTCTCGGCAATTTCGTCGCCGACCTGATCGCTCCTCTCATTGATCCCAGGATCAAGCTGCGCTGAAGCGCAAACCCCGCCGGACAAGCCGTCATCAGAACGGCCCGGCTGTCATCACCTTAACCGGAGGTACTTCGTATGAGAAAAGCATTTTGGGCAGGAGCTGCGGCTCTTCTGACCGCGACAGCCCTTACGTCGACGATGACGTCCTCGCTTGCGGACGACATTAAACAGGGTGGCTCGATGATCGTCACCTACAAGGACGACGTATCCACACTCGATCCGGCCATCGGTTACGACTGGCAGAACTGGTCCATGATCAAAAGCCTCTTTGATGGCCTGATGGACTATGAGCCGGGCACCACCAACTTGATGAAGGATCTGGCGGAGGACTACACCATCTCCGACGACGGCAAGGTCTTCACATTCAAACTGCGCGAGGGCGTCAAGTTCCACAACGGCCGTGAAATGACCGCAGACGATGTGAAGTACTCCCTTGATCGTGTAACCAATCCGAAAACCCAGAGCCCGGGTGCTGGCTTCTTCGGCTCCATTATGGGCTTTGATGAGGTTGCTGCCGGTGAGGCCGAAGGCCTGTCCGGGGTGACTGTGGTCGATCCTTATACAGTGAAGATCGAGCTGTCCCGTCCGGACGCGACCTTCCTGCATGTGATGGCGATCAACTTCTCCTCGATCGTTCCGAAGGAAACCGTTGAGGAATTCGGTGCAGATTTCGGCAAGCATCCGGTCGGCACCGGCGCGTTCTCTCTGGAGGACTGGACGCTGGGCCAGCACCTGATCTTCAAACGCAATGAGGACTATTGGCGTGCAGGTGTCCCGAAGCTCGACCAGATTACCTTTGAAGTCGGTCAGGAGCCGATCGTTGCCTTGCTTCGTCTCCAGCGCGGTGAAGCCGACATTCCGGGTGATGGCATCCCTCCGGCAAAGTTCCTGGAGGTGACGCAGGATGACGAGTACAAGGACCTGATCATCGAAGGTGGCCAGCTTCACACCGGCTATGTCACCATGAACGTCAAGATGCCTCCGTTCGACAAGCTTGAAGTCCGCAAGGCCGTCAACATGGCGATCAACAAGGATCGCATCATCCGTATCATCAATGGCCGTGCAGTTGCGGCAAACCAGCCGCTGCCGCCCACAATGCCGGGCTATGACAACAACTACGAAGGCTATCCGTTCGACCCGGACGCGGCCAAGGCTCTCCTTGCCGAAGCTGGCCTTGCAGACGGGTTTGAGACGGAACTTTACGTCTACAACACCGACCCTAACCCTCGCATCGCACAGGCCATCCAGGCTGATCTCGCCGCCATCGGTATCAAGGCCGAAATCAAGGCCCTGGCACAGGCCAATGTCATTGCGGCTGGCGGTGAGCCGGATCAGGCACCCATGATCTGGTCGGGCGGCATGGCCTGGATTGCCGACTTCCCGGATCCGTCCAACTTCTACGGTCCAATCCTAGGCTGTGCAGGCGCAGTCAAGGGCGGCTGGAACTGGTCCTGGTACTGCAACGAAGACCTCGACGCCATGGCGACGGAGGCCGACAGCATCACCGACGCCGCCAAGAAAGCTGAGCGTGAGGAAATGTGGCGCAAGATCTTCATTTCGGTGATGGACGACGCTGCATGGGCTCCAGTCTTCCACGAACAGCGTTTCACCATGCGGTCTGAGCGTCTCGGCGGTCCTGATGCCATCTTCGTCGATCCGGTCCACATCCCTGTCAACTACGACTACGTTTGGGCGAAAGATGTGCAGTAACTGTAAGGCCCCCGCATATACGATCCATGCGGCTCAGCATCATTTCGGTTGGGACAATTCGTTTGTCCCAACCGAGAAGGTAGCACCGGGAACTGTTATGGAATTTGAATGCCTGGATAGCTCCGCCGGTCAATTGACCCCGGAAAGCACCGTTCAGGACGTTGCCGATTTGGACTTCGGCAAGATCAATCCGGTCAACGGCCCCATCTATGTAGATGGGGCCGAGCCAGGGGATGCGCTCGTAGTCAAAATCCACGAGTTCAAACCCTCCGGCTTTGGCTGGACGGCGAATATTCCAGGCTTCGGACTGCTGGCGGATCAGTTCAAGGACCCTGCCCTCCATATCTGGTCCTACGACAAGGACAAGCTGGGCACGTCAGCCTTTGCTCCCTTCGGCAAAGTGCCGTTGAAGCCCTTCGCCGGAACCATCGGTGTCGCTCCCGCAGAGGCGGGTCTGCACTCCATTGTGCCGCCCCGGCGCGTTGGAGGAAACCTCGACATCCGTGATCTGGCTGCAGGCACAACCCTTTATCTTCCGGTGGAAGTTGCAGGGGCACTGTTCTCCATCGGCGATACCCACGCTGCGCAGGGTGATGGTGAAGTCTGCGGAACGGCCATTGAAAGCCCGATGAACACGGTTGTCGAGTTGGACCTGATCAAGGGTGCCAATCTCCAGATGCCACGTTTCGAGACCCCAGGTCCCGTCACGCGTCACCTCGACGAGATGGGCTACGAAGTCACAACAGGTATCGGATCCAATTTGTATGAGGGGGCCCAGGCGGCCCTCTCCAACATGATCGACCTGCTATGCGCGCGTTACAATTACTCTGCTGTGGAAGCCTACATGCTCTGCTCGGTCTGTGGTGACCTGCGCATCACGGAAATCGTCGATGCTCCCAATTGGGTTGTGTCGTTCTATTTCCCCAAGGTGGTTCTCACCTAAGCTCAACAGGCCGGGCCTCGGTCCGGCCTTTTATCTGAAATTCAGAGATGTTCTCACGCATGAGCCAATCCATGTCTGCTACAAGCACATCCGCCAAAACCGTCCTAAGCGTTCGCGATCTCAAAACCGCAGTAGCGACTCCGAACGGTCAAAGGATCGTCGTCGACGGCTTGAGCTTTGATCTGCATGAGGGCGAAACCATCTGCATTGCTGGCGAGTCGGGGTCCGGCAAGTCGATGACGGCCCTGTCGATCATGGGGCTTTTGCCGGAGCCGATGGCACGGGTGGCCGGTGGCGCGATCAGTCTCGGTAGCCGTGTGCTGACCGGACTAAGAGAGAGTGAAATGCGCGCTGTGCGTGGCGATGATATTGCCATGATCTTTCAAGAACCGATGACGTCGCTCAATCCGGTTCTGACCATCGGACGGCAGCTGCGCGAAGCCGTGCTAGCGCACGAAAGTGTTTCACGCCGGGAAGCGGATCGACGGGCCTTGGATGCCATGAGAGCCGTGCGCTTATCTGAACCGGAGCGTCGCATGACCCAGCATCCGCATGAGTTGTCCGGCGGCATGCGTCAGCGGGTGATGATTGCGATGGCTCTTGCCTGCCACCCCAAAGTACTGATTGCCGATGAGCCGACGACTGCACTCGATGTAACCATTCAGGCGCAGATCTTGCAGCTGATGCGGGACCTACAAAAAGAAACAGGCACCGCGATCATTCTGATCACCCACGACATGGGTGTTGTCGCCGAAATGGCTGACCGGGTGATTGTCATGCAGCACGGCAAGATCGTCGAAGACAATGATGTACGGCCGTTGTTTAAAAATCCACAAGCCCCCTACACGGCAGAGCTTCTTGCAGCAGTACCGAAACTCGGTGCGATGACTGGGCAGGACCCGGCCAACCCGCACGCCGGTGACACGCTTTCAGCGAAGGTTCTCGAAGTTGACGACCTAACGGTGCGTTTCGATCTCAAGGGCGGTGTCCTCAACCGGGTCGTCTCACGGGTTCATGCCGTCGAAGGCGTCGGCTTTGAGCTGGCCCGTGGTGAAACATTGGGGCTGGTTGGTGAGAGCGGTTGCGGCAAGTCGACCATCGGCAAGGCTTTGATGAACCTGGTTCCCTGGGAGGGTTCCATCCGGGTTTCTGGCGAGCATGCAATCAAAACGCGAACTGCCGCCGCAGATCGCGCCTATCGACGTAATTTGCAGATGGTGTTTCAAGATCCCTACGCCTCGCTTGATCCGCGCATGACGGTCGGCGATCTGGTGGGCGAGCCACTTATCATTCATGGGTTGGCAAAGGGTCAGGAGCTGCAAGACCGGGTGGCTGGGCTGTTCCGCCGTGTCGGACTTACAGCGGACCAGATCCGGCGGCATCCGCATGAGTTTTCCGGCGGGCAGCGCCAGAGGATTTGCATCGCTCGTGCTCTTGCTCTGTCGCCCAAGGTGATCATTGCCGACGAAAGTGTGTCGGCGCTGGATGTCTCGGTGCAGGCGCAGGTGTTGGAGCTTCTGAAAGAACTGCAAGACGAAATGGGACTGGCCTATCTCTTCATCTCGCACGACATGGCTGTTGTGGAGCAGGTCTCGCACCGCGTGGCCGTGATGTACCTTGGCCAGATCGTAGAGATGGGCACGCGCCGGCAGATCTTTGAAAATCCGCAGCATTCTTATACGCGCAAACTGATGAAGGCCGTACCGATTCCCGATCCCTCGCAGCGCCGTGAAGTGTTTGAAATCCCGAGCGGCGAAATCCCGACACCCGTCGTACCGCTTGGGCGCAGCGTCGAACGGGTTCGCTATGTGGATATCGGAGATGCCCATCTGGTTGCACAATGATGCTCAAAGGGCTTGAGGACGACAACTGCGTGCACGCGAGATCGCCACGGGCAGCTAGAGATGCTTCTGGCCCAGGCTGCGAGGCAGAACACAAGCAACCGAATTGATCTTACGTAACAGCCCAGTTTATCGTGATGACAGGACCATGCCCTATCCAATCCAATTACGTCTAAACTGTGCCATACAGGCAGCGCGAGAAACAGGCGGCACTGCGGCCTTTTCTTCCAGGGAACAAACGACGCGACAATGATGAGCGGCACGGTTCGCGTGGACTTGGAGGCAAAGCCGTCCTGTCATCTCGGGATTAATTCGTCAATTTGGTTTCAGACTTGGTCTTTCAGTCTGTCAAAGTCGTAGATTGTGCGCATCACATTCCGGCACCAGATTTTCATGGCGGTCTGGTCATGTTCCGCTCCGGCCTGCGCCGCAGCGGCAAGGCAGCCGACCGTTACATGATGCTGCAGAATCGCTAGTGCTTCTGCCTGCTCGCGTGGTATTTTCCGCCCGAACTTTTCCTGAAAGGAAAGAATGCGTTGAAACACTTCCTTTTGGTGTTCCGCTTCCAGCTCAACCAGTTCCTCGGTGCTTCCCATCGCCCGCAAGAGCTGCCAATGCCCCTTGGAATTGATCGCGTCATCCTTTGACAAGCAGTCGAACACTGCGTCGGACAGATCATTCAGGTTTTCCGTGCCGGAGAACTGGGCACCAGCCTCATCCAAGCGATCCAGCGTATCCTGGAGCCATCGGCTGTAAAGCTCGTAGAAGATAGAATCCTTTTTTGGAAAAAACTGATATAGCGAACCGATGCTAATGTTGGCCCGCTTGGCAATCTCATTGGTTGTGATCTGGTCGGCCGGCCCCTCGTTCAGCATTTCCAACGTGGTCTTTAAGATCAGCTCTACCTTCGCCTTTGACCGTTCTTGCTGTGCAATCTTCCGCCTGCTGACGGTACGCAGCTCCACTGTAGACAATCTGCCTCTCCCTGCAGTTATGCAAATCAATCATATAAATCGTCTAATCGGACCGCCAGGACAATACTAACCCGCCCCAAGAGCCTTCCCAGTCCGCCAATAGGATATTGCATATTGCGCGCCTTTTTTAAGGCCAAGTTCCGACTTGAAGAAATTTCGCATGGCCTGAGCATCTGAATGCTCACCAGCAAACCATGCGAATTGAAGTTGCTGCTCCACATTTTCCCTACAATAGGTAACGATACTTCCCTGGAAGCTGCGCGGCGGCAGTGCGTGCAATTTGAGAGTGGTCGGCGGCAGATAGCCTTGCAGGACGTCAATCGTCTCCGCTTCGCCGACAAGATCGCCGGTTGTACCGTCAGGTAGGATCTCAATCATCCGCGCGAGCGCTGGCAGAGCCGTCATGTCCCCTGCCAACACCACGCGCGCGCCAGACTTTGGCGCTTCTGTCCCGCCTCCAGGCCCGAGGAGACCTATCCTCTCTCCATCTTCTGCCTTATCAGCCCATTCGGAAAGGACACCGCCGTGGTGCCGAACAAAGTCGATCTCTATCTCGCCAATCTTCGGATCATATGACTTAATCGTGTAATAGCGAACGTGAAGAGCATCCTCTCCGACTGGCCATTTTGTTGCGCCGTTGCGAGCGACCTTCGGCCAGACCGGCTCTCGGTCAGCGCAAACAGGCAGCATGAGTTTTACATGTATGCCCGGACCTTCAAGTCCGCTTCCTGGACGCGCACCAGCCAGCCGCAAACGGATCATACTTGGCGTTGGTTCGCTCTTGCCACAAACTGACAGGACGTGGAGGTTTGGCGGCAGATCTGAACACCGATCTGCCTGACCTGACAAGTCCCATCTGATCGCTTCTGCCGCATCTGCGTTCAGCTCGGCCAGGTGGCTAACTGCCGCTTCCTTCAGAAAATAGAGAATGCTCTCGGATTCTGCAGATATTTCGATGGTCAGACCAATGTCATTTGAGGCGAGATTGATTGAGCTTTCGCCCACCAGAATGGAAAAATCATTTGGACCAGACTGGCGCACGACAGCATCATGCTCCCTCGCGTGGGAAACCAGCTGCCCGAGTATGATGTCGGATTCAGGTAGGTCGATTTTGGCAGTCGATTGATAGGGCATGACTGCAGTCATTTTCTCAAGCATTGGGAAAGATCCTCTCTATGCTTGGCGTCTGCTCAGCAAAATCATCAAGAATGGTGTGCCAACCAGTGCAGATATCAGTCCAGATGGCATCTCAAACGGGAAGTATCCATAGCGACCAATCCAGTCTGCAAGCAACATCAAACTTGCCCCCGCAGAGATGGAGACCAGCAGTTGGCCAAGTGCCCTCGTAAATCCAAGTTGACGTGCGATGTGTGGGGACATGAGGCCAATGAAACTAAGCGGGCCGACGGACAACGTGGCGGCGGCCGTAAGCAAACCGGCAAGGCAGAACAGAAGCCCTCTGGCCGGTTTGACAGGAACTCCCAGCGCATTGGCTGCTCCTGCCCCCAGTTCCAACAAGTCAATCCACCTGAAGAGCGCAAGCGCGGCCAATATCAGGACGACAGCGAAGCACATCAGTAGAACGGCGACCTGCCAATCCGCCCCATAGGTCGATCCGCTCATCCAGCGCAGCAACAACAGGGACCGCAGATCTCCAGTCGCAGCAAGCGCGCCGATAAAGGCGTCCAAAAGAGCGGTAAATGCGATGCCCGCCAACACCATGCCTTCGGCCTGAAACCCTGTCCTCCTGTTGATGAGCAGGACAAGCGACATGATCAGCAGTGCCCCAATACTCCCGGCAACCACCAACGACACAGTTTGACCCGGCGCAATGAAAAACACACCAAATGCAAGGCCAAGCATTGCGCCCGAGCTCACGCCAAGAACCTCCGGGCTTGCCATGTCATTTCCGGACAATCTCTGCAAGATCACTCCAGCCACCGCCAGCATGGCACCGGCGGCGGCTGCATTGAGAGATCTAGGCACGCGGAGGTCCAGCAACATGTCGTACGCAGGGTTTGACGTTAGGAGTCCCCAACTGCCGTCGGCGTCTCTCCCAACCAGAATTGCCAGCGCAAGCATGCTGGCAGGTACCAAGGCGACAAGGAAAAGCGTCGGGCGTAGTGAGATTGACCAACGTTTGGCCACCTCAGGCGGGCTCTCAGGAACGGCAGCCGTTTTGATCCGCCCCAAAAGCAAAAGTAAAAGCGGACTTCCAAAGAGTGCCGTCACGGCGCCAGTCGGGACAAAATTTGAAAGAGATCCGGCAAGCACCTGGAGCGCGTTATCCGTTAAAAAAAGTAGGGAACTGCCGATAAGAGTCGACCATAGGACTTGGCTGCCAATGGTCCGTGCGCCGGAAATGCGCGCAAGCGCAGGAGCAGCCAGGCCTATAAATCCGATGACACCGACGGCACTCGTCACCAGCGCCGCCAGACCAATCGCAATAGCCACGGTCAGCGCTCGCAGGAGTTCCGGCCTGCCCCCCAGGGCCCTGGCGGCTTCGTCCCCCACATTGAGCACCGCCAAGGGCCTTAGCAAAAATAGAGTGGCAAGCGCCAATACCGCGAACTTCGGAGCCAGGCCGACGGGAATGGACCAGTCCTGTTGAGACAATGACCCTGCGCCCCAAATGAACAGGCTGGCAAGAAAGCGATCGTTGAGAAGTACGAGCAGGGTCGCTGCTGCCCCGCAGTAAAGGCTCACCACAAGACCGCCCAGAATGAGCGTAACAGGTGAAAAGTTGCGGCGCGCGACAAGAGCGAACACAAGACCAGCTGCGACCGCACTTCCAGCCGCGGCCACCAAGTCCCTGCTGAAAGAAATTAGTGCAGGCGCGAACAAGGTCGCGAGGACCAACGCAAGATGCGCACCAGCGGAGACGCCGAGAGTTGTCGGCGATGCCAATGGGTTTCTGAGCACGATTTGCAGTAAGACACCCGACAGTGAAAGCGCCGCCCCGCAAAGCAGGGCGGTCGCCATTCGCGGCAATGTCGAGTAAAGCGTGATCATCCGCTCAACGTCGTAGCCATCAGGTTGCAACAACAACGTCGGCAGATGGCTTGAGAGAAGCAACCAGCATAAAAATGCCGCTGCCAAAAACAATCCCGCCGAGATGAGCGGCGCGCGGTTGGACATCGTATGCACGCTCATGCGTTCGCTCGCTCAAGATAGTTCGTAATCAGCCTGGCAAATCGAAGAGCTGATGGAACCATTCCAAAGGTCAGGACGGGTGGAAACACGTCAAAGTTATCGTTTTCGACCACCGGCATGGTTCGCCAAATCGGACTGGCGGCGAGCGTGGGTTTGATTTCGTCCAGGATCGGCTCGAACGCGATCAAATGCATATTACGCGGGGCGTACCGAGCAAGTTCCTCAAGCCCCACCGTTGCGAACCCCCAGTAGTTGGTTGGCTGGTTCCAGGCATTCACAACGCCGATCCGGGTCAGAACATCCTGATATAGGCTACTGGCGCCATAAACACGCACGTGGCGCTGATCCATGAAGTTGACCAACGATACGGGCGCGGGCTCTTTCGCCGCAAGCCGGTCATGCATTGCATGAAATTCTCGATCGGCGGCCTCTAGGTAGGTCTCTGCGTCTGCTTCGATGCCAGCCAGGCGCGCAAGAGCCCTTGTTTCCCGATAGGCATTGGCGAGGGGTGCTCCGCTCTCGTCATAGACCGAAACCATGTAAACCGGCGCGAATTGTTCAAGCCGATTCCGAATAGTGTCCGTATAAGGAGTTGTAATAATCAAGTCAGGTGCAAGCGACGCAACGACCTCTAGATTGACGACAAGGTCCTGTCCGATATTGACCACTGAACTCGGCAAGGGCGGCTCAACAACCCACCTGTTCCAGC
The DNA here is from genome assembly GCF_009650605.1 of Labrenzia sp. CE80. Taxonomy (NCBI): domain Bacteria; kingdom Pseudomonadati; phylum Pseudomonadota; class Alphaproteobacteria; order Hyphomicrobiales; family Stappiaceae; genus Labrenzia; species Labrenzia sp. CE80. Next base: position 1,116,784 of record NZ_WAJT01000002.1, on the reverse strand, counting down.
GATCTGCGGATTGCACGCCAACCGGCGGGAGACCCAAGGATATCAGGGTTTCTGCAGCAGCATAATCTAGCGATACAATGCGAGCTGCCTCCGATGCATTCGCAGGGCCTCCCGCGGCCATGGCTGAAAATCCAGCAAGACCTTTCAGCAGAGCCCGCCGGTCAATCGACATACGCAAGCACTCCGTTGCCGCCTGGATGCGGCATGACATTCATCGAGATGCCGTAGACGTCCTGCAAAATGGACGGCCTCAGAAGTGCCTCAGGGCGGTCGTCCGCAACGCATCTTCCGTCCTTCAAAGCAATAAGACGGTCGCAGTATCGGGCTGCCATGTTGATGTCGTGTAATACGACGATGGCGGCCAGTCCACGGGCATGGCTAAGTTCTCTTATGAGATCCAAAACCTCAACCTGGTGCGACACATCAAGGGCAGACGTCGGCTCATCCAGAAGAAGGCACTTCGCGTCTTGAGCAACCATCATTGCAATCCAGGCACGTTGTCGTTCACCTCCCGAAAGCGTATCAACAAGGCGGTCAGCAAGATGAGTGATATCCGTCAGCCGCATCGCTTCGGCCGTCTTGTCCGCATCGGTTTTGCTAAAACGTCCAAAAGCCCCGTGCCATGGGTAACGCCCAAGGGCCACAAGTTCCCGCACTAGCAATCCACGTGTCGCTGGCGGCGTCTGGGGCAAATAGGCGATTGAGCGGGCCAGTTCGCGCCTGCTCCACTCATCAAGACGTTGCCCAGCGTATTTGATCTCGCCCGACGTCGAGGTCATTTGTCCGGCGAGCAGTTTCAAAAGAGTGGACTTACCCGAACCATTGTGCCCGATAAGTCCTGTTATATGCGCTGCATCAAACGCCAAATCTTCGATTGACAATAGAAGCTTGCTACCGATTTCGACGGCGATGTTGCGGCAAGAAAAGGAGTACTCGGTCGAATGTCCCGCCTGCGATGCGGATGTGGCCATTTCCGGTTCTCCAAAACAGCATCTTCAAAAAAGCCCCGCCGACCTGCGCCGGCGGAGCCATGTACTCAGAACTTGAGGGAGTATTTTGCAGAGAACGTCGTCCCAGGCGCTTTCACATAGTAGTAGTCGTCGTAGCCGTAGGCCTGGACCGAGTAAGCCTGCTGGAGCACCGGCACGTAGTCCGAATTCAGCATGTTCTCGACCCCAAACGAAAGTTTCGAGCTTTCGTTGATCTTGAAGTCGGCAAAGGCGTCTACGACAAAATAAGGATCGATGGATTCCAGACCCGTAAACTGGTCACTATCAGGATCCCGATGACCGGAATAGAGCCCCTGCAGACGGAAGTTGGCCCATTCACGCGGCGCGTATTCGACGTAACCGGTTAGTTTCAGTGGCGCAATACGGTCCGACCCGAGATCGGAATCATAGCTGCCGTCACCATCGGTATCATACTCACCTTCCATCCAGGTCAGGGTGCCGCCAACTTTTACCTGTTCGGTCACCTCGTAATTGGCTGCAACCTCGACACCCCAAATCTGTTCAGGCGACAAGACGATGTCCAGGTCGGCATCATAAGTCACCCCGTTGTTGGACTTGTTGTAAAATCCGGTAAGGGATGCATCCCAGACATTTCCGGCAGCCCGAATTCCGACTTCATAACTGTCGGTCTTCTGGCCGTCATTGGAAAGTTGGGATACGTCGGTGAAGCTGGAGTTGTAGAGGTAGCGTCCAAGGTCACCCAGCTGGAAGCCCTGAGAAAATCCGCCAAACAACGTGAATGTGTCGTTGAGATCAAATGAACCGCTGATGTTGAACAGGGGCTCGCGGAAAGTGAGCGTCCCGCCAGTTACCGCCGTGCCGATTTCGTTGACGTAGTCGTCGATATCAACGGAGAGATGCTCATAACGCACGCCCGCGGTCAGAATAGCACGGTCATCGAACAGATCCGCACGTGCCTGGATGAACGGCGCAAACCCTACGAGATCATATGTCGGTGTGTCGACCGGACCGTCGATCGGATTGACCTTGGTATGGTCATTCAAGACATCCAGACCCCAGACAAAATTGACTGGAATCCGGTCGGACGGGAAAGGCGTGTCGAATGTAGCACGACCACCAATCTTCTGAGATTCAGTTTCATACTGGTCATATTCGAAACCGAAGAATTCCGTCCGAGTGAAGGTTGTCGTATTGTCGTTGTAATAAGCCTGCAGCTCGAACGAACCGCCCAAGACATCGTCGTTTGTATAGTTGGCGTTTAACGTCAGATTGTCTGCACCCGGCGTTTCCGTATTCAAGTCCCCCAGGGAGGGAGTAGCACTGGTGTTATTCACCCTGCTGCCGCCCGAAACGATGCCTGCCCAATCACTGTCCTGCCAGTAGCGATATTTGTTGGCGCTCAGGAGGAAGCGATGGCTTTCGTGCTCATAGCCAATCTTTCCGAGCACATTATATGCAAAAATGTCGTCGGTCCCCCCTTGGGTACCGAATGAGTCCGGCGGGCGGCGTTCTCCATCTGCCGTAAACGATGCGCCGCTGTCTTCCCAACTGCCATTGAGAAGATAGAAGAAGCCATTTTTTGCGCCGGAAGCACCTGCCTCAGTAATATAGGAGAAAGACTCACCGAGGTCGCTTGGCGAGGCTTTGACGCCTACACTAAAGTTTGCGTTGAACTCACCATCCTTGGGGTTCTTTGTGATGATGTTCACGAGTCCACCTGGAGCTCCGAAACCGTAGGCAGCCGTGGCGCCGCGAACCACTTCGATCTGCCCGATCGCAGTTGGGCTGATGCTGTTCAAGGCACGGTAATTGTTGTTCAGGTTGTTGGTCTGTGGCACCCCGTCAATCAACGTGAGGAAGTTCCGGCCCCGTAGAGTCTGTCCATATTCGGTCAGGTTCTCGGTCGACTGGCCGAAGCCGGGGACCGTTTTAGACAGGATCTGTCCAATGTTCGTGTTGATGTTGGATTGCCGCTCGACCTCATCTTCGGCAACAACCGAAACAGAAACGGTCGATTCTGAAATCGGAGTTTCGGTTCGTGTCGCGGACTTTACGACAAGCACATCCAAAAAGGTCGCGTCTTCCGAATTCAGCGCCGTTTCTTCTCCCACTGTCAGATCTTGTGCGAATGAACCTTGGACTGCTGCCAAAAGCGCAACCGTAACTAAGCCAGAATATTTCAACATGTGCCCCGTCGCCCACCTTCAATGACATCCTAGCTTTCGGCTTGGACATTTGATTTGAGCCTGGTTTATAAATGCTGAGTATTCTCCGCAAGTATTAAGATGAGCACTTACTCATGTTTTGATGCGATGTGGCAAAACCGGCACACCTTCCTGCGCCGGACCTGTAACAGAGTGAAGGCTGCTCGAAGGAAAAGCGCAGCTCTCCTTGCCAATCGCCCATGGACCGATCTGGAGCATGAAACCTTACAGGAAGAAGCTCCAGCGCAGTTGCGCCCGGCCATCGCCCTGATGATATTTACAGGGCTTGGGTCAGGAGATGCCTTCGCGCTTCCCAAGTTGCTCTATCAGGATGGGCTGATCAAACCGCCTCACGCAAAGACCGAAAGCAACTCCATTGGCCCGTGATCATGCCAATTCAGGCGGAACTGGATGAGGCGCCAAGCCAGCTTGCGAGCTCCCTTGAGCTACGTTGGACCGGGGCTTGCTTCCGCTCCTCCGGAAAGCGCTTCTACCACCGGCTCAAGGCCAAAGGCTCTGACCTGCGGCCCTGATCGTCAGCATTCACTAGTTAGCTCTGTTCGTGGTGTGATCTTTTGCTGACAAGGTCGCAAATCTGATGATTAAGATATCAATCCAAAAAATCCACCGACTACAATCACGTACAGGGCGATACAACCCAGCCAACGCGAGCATCCCGCGAAGGTGTTGTCGCCTACAAAATAGTTGCGAAAAGTGAATACGTTTCTTTGTTGATGCTCGACCATTATTCGGTCCTATCGTAAGTGCTCTTGTCATGATGCCTTGAGCAATGCTGCATGATGAAAGTCTATTCGCGTCTGCGGGAGCGTGCAGGCGGCTCGACCTCGGCAGGTACAGGCGCCTGCCGATTGGCGCAAAGGGCCTCCAAGAGAAGAAGACATTGAGAGTGACTTATCGCAGCCACTTCCAAAGGTTCGACAGTTCCGGAATCCAGAATTGCTGTGATCTTCTGTCTAACGTCGGTCTTCAAAGTCGGATCAACCGCTGTCAGGCACCCCAGCGTCAAAACGAGATCGAGGGTAGATTGCAACGCACTGCCCTGCTCGCTGATCTCAGAATTGCGAGAAGCCTTACTATGTCCTTGAAGATCCTGATCCAAGGCATAGAGACCCTGGAGAACGTGATCTATTAGCTTTTCAAGCAAGATGCGTTTCGACGGGAAATGGTAAAGAAATGCGCCCTTGCTGACACCCGCAGCCGAGGCGATACGCTCGATGGCAAGACCTCCGCACCCTTCCGTTCTTGCCAAGACTGAAGCCGCCTCCAGAAGCTTGCTCTTTGTATCCATAACGGTCTTCACTCAGCCCGTGTCCCCTTGAAACATCGCATGTTCAAAGGCTTCCCGCCTGGACGGTGCGACAACGCCGACCGTATGGTAACCGTTGTCTATGTGCAGAACTTCCCCTGTCATACCCCGTCCCAGATCGCTAAGACAGAAGAGCGCAGCATCACCGACTTCTTCGATCGTGGTATTGCGTTGAAGCGGAGCATTCATCGCGTTCCATTTGATGATGGATCGAAGACCGGAGATCCCGGACGCAGCCAACGTCTTTATTGGCCCAGCTGAAATAGCGTTGACGGTAACACCTTGTGGCCCCAGATCGTGCGCAAGGTAGCGCACGGAAGCTTCGAGCGCGGCTTTCGCAACACCCATCACATTATAGTTCGGCACAACACGTTCGGCACCAAGGTAAGTCAGTGTCAGGATGGATCCACCGTCCGACATGCGGGGCGCTACACGCTGGCAAACTGCCGTCAAACTATAGGTGGATATATCAAGTGCGGTCCGGAAGTTCTGTCTGGAGGTGCGAAGATAAGGGCCATCCAACTCTTCTTTTTCCGAGAACGAAACGCCATGGACGACGAAGTCGAGCGGCCGACCATCCAGAAACACATCAACCTCGTTGAAAAACCGGTCGATGCTTTCGTCCTCTGCAACATCGCACTGGTGGCTTTGTGCACTCAGCTCGGCTGCTAGTACGCGAACTCTCTTCCCGACCGTCTCATTTGGAAACCCGAGAAGAAGGTCTGCTCCTGCTCGGGAGGCTACATTTGCAATACCCCAACAGATCGAGTGTTTGTTTGCGACACCCAGGATAATGCCTGTCTTTCCATTCAATACATCAGTCATGCCAGAACAGGCTCCTGTTGAGTGTCGCGCGGCATCGCATCTCGCTTGAAAGCAAAAGCAAGGCGGTAAAGTGCCGGCACATAAAAGAGTGTGAGCAAGGAGGCCAATCCGAGACCTCCGGCCATGAGCGTTGCCATCGGTTCCCAAAGAGCACCACCTGCGTATGCCATTGGAAACAGACCCATCACTGTCGTCATCGATGTGAGCAGGATTGGTCTGAAGCGTTTTCGGCACGCCACGACAATCGCTTCGCTGAGTGGTAGATCTTCCCGTTCAATATCGATCTGGTCGATCATTACAATTGCATTGTTGATGATGATGCCGGACAGAGCGATCATTCCCAGGGTTCCAAAGAAACTCATTGGTTGATCGAAGATAAGAAGCGACAATGGAACGCCGAAAACGACGAGTGGAACGCATGCAAGTGTAATCCCGACGCGGCGAAATGAATTGAATTGTACGATGAGCGCAAACAGCATCACCGCCAAGGCAAACGGAAGACCCCCACCCAGTTTCTCCCGAACCTCACCTGCTTGCTCAACTTCCCCACCTATCTCTATTTCATAGGCAGAACCCAGCTCTGCTTTAAGTTCATCAAGCAAAGGCTGGACATGATCCACGAGATCATGAGCCGTCAATTCCGACGAAATGGCGCTGACTGTCACCGTCCTCCGTTGATCGACCCGACGTAATGAATAAAATTCCAGATTGGGCTCGAAGCTGGCAATTTGTTTCAGCGAAACAAAGCCCTTATCGCTTCCAAGGACGACGTTTAACAGATCAGAAAAGCTGTCACGCGCACCAGTTTCACCTCGCATAACAATCGGGATCTGTCTGTCGGTTTCCCGGAAGACGGATATCCGTGTACCGTCGAAAAACCCTTCCAATCCCTCTGAAATCTCAGAGGAAGTTATGCCATATTGTCTTGCTCTATCCTGGGCAATGATGACCTCGCCGCGCATTTCACGGTTGCCCCAATCGCCCTGGTTTTCAATCAAACCAGGCACCGAGGCGAACCGGTTTTCAATCCTGTAAGCAGCATCAAGAAGTTTGTCGGCATCCGGGCCCGAAACCTTGACTTCAATGCCGGGTTCGCGCCCTCCCATAGCAAGGCGTTTTAGTCTCGCGCGGACATTTGGGTAGTTCAAAGAAAGTTCTGTTTGGGCTCTCTCGATCACTGACAAGGAAGTTTCGAAATTCTCTGTGTTGACCACAAGGAATGCAGAGGCTGGATCTACATCGGCCGGATCCAGAGTGAGCACAAACCGTGGACCGCCGAATCCGACAAAACTGGTTACGTTCGAGACTTCAGGGTTGATCTCGGCATTAGTCAGCCATTCGGTCAGCCTATGCACTTCCTCTTGCGTCGCGGATATGTCGCTTCCCTTGGGAAGGTCGAGGTAAACGAGAAATTGCGCTCTTTCGCTTAGTGGAAAGAGCTGCTGACGAACATTCGGCATTTGGCTGACGGACGCTACACCAATCGCGAAGACAGAAACGATCACCAACCACGGCGAACGGACTGCCCATCCAACCAGATAGCCGTAGAACTGTGCCAAGGAGTCAAATACACCGCTTTTTGACTCGACCTTTGGTTCAGGAAGGAACCAAACCGCAAGCGTTGGCAGGATGTAGAGAGCGGTGATAAACGAGCCGGTCAGCATGAGACCGACAACAGCACCTAGAGAATAGCCGTACTGCCCTTCTGTGCCGTCCAAAAGGAACAGCGGCAAGAAGGCTGCCACTGTGGTGATAGAGGCAATAAGCAGCGGCGCAGTGTACTGCGCACCCGCGGCTTCAGCTGCCTCACGCCTCCCTGCACCGGCGCGGATGCGTCTGTCCATATCTTCGACGATCACGACACCATTATCGACAAGCATGCCAAGCGAGATGATGATTGCAGCTATGGAAACTTGCTGTAGTTCAACTCCCAATGCGGGCATCAGAGCGAAGGAAAAGGCGACGGCAAAGGGAACAATCGATGCTATTACAAGAGCTTGCTTGAGGCCCAGGAAGAAAAACATAACCAAAAGCACGACGAGGAAGGTCTGCAGCATATTCGTGATTGCATTGCTGACTGAAGCGTCCACGACCTCAGGCTGATAAGTCGAAAAGGTCGCCTCGAGGCCCCAAGGCTGATCAGCATTGTACTCGGCCAGCAATTCTTTGATCTGCGCCCCCACGCCGACGATGTCTTCCCCGGGGTACATTTCTATCGCCGTCAGGACGGCAGGTTCTCCGTTAAAAAACACTGGCTGTTGCACAGGGTCTTCGTAGCCCCGACGAACGGACACCAAATCGCCCAACCTCAAAAGCCCGACATCCGGAATTTCCACCAGCGTATTTTCAATGTCATTGATGCGCGAAAAATCACCGGAAGTTTCTAGTAAGATCCGTGTCCCACCTGACTTGAAGGATCCTGATGGCAAGCGGACGTTTTGTCCCTGCAATGCTTCAACGACTGCCGCCAACGCGACACCTGTGGACGCAAGACGGCTGCGATCAATCTCCAGCCAGATGACTTCGTCTTGGGCGCCGTACAAAGTCACGGCCGATACTGCATCGAGCGAATAAAGGCGGTCCCGCAGATCTTCAGCCGCGCGTTCAATCGCGCGTAGAGTGAACCCTTTGCCAGCAACTGCGACAGTCGCGATCGCTACATCGCCGAAACCGGTGTTGACGATCGGCCCGACTGTTCCTGACGGCATCTGGGCTGTCAGATCCTCCATGTCATTGCGGATATCCATAAAAACAGCTTCGATCCCGCTCTCTGGAACTTCTGTTTCGATATCGATCTGCATGACTACTGCGCCGGCGATCAGCTGGGTGCGAACTTCATCAACGCCCGAGATGGACCGGGCAGCTTCTTCAAGCGGGCGTGCCACCAGTTCTTCGAGTTGATAAAGCGAAAGCCCCTCGTTCAGCGCCGATACGACTGCCGTCCTGACTGTAATCGCCGGGTCCTCCCGTTTGGGAAAACCTACAAATGTCATTGCTCCGGCAATGAGAATTAAAAGCATGACAAAAATGGTCACTCGGGTTTGGCGGATACCTAAATCGGTCAGGGAAATCATTACCTTTCCCCTCCATCTCCAGATCGCCATTCGGCAACTGCTTGTCCTGGTTGGAGAAAGGGCACACCTGCAGAGACGACCTTTTCACCTTCCGTCAATCCATCGAGGATCTGCATTTCCGCTTCGTTCATGCCAACGATCGTGACATCTCGAATTGCGAGAACCTTGGTATCGGGGGAATAAACAAAGACCTTTCCCCCGCGTGCGCTTGGCAGGTTCGGTACAGGCTTCAACTCTGCATCCAGATGCGTGATCAAAGCCGACAGAGGAAGCGACACCGTCTTCTTAGAATTGAAAGGAACCTGAATAACAACTTCAACCGGAATTCCGGATCGAAGAAACGGTCCAGGTTGGTCGAGCGTCACGATGACTGGAAAGGCGGAGACGGCCGGTGCTCTTTGGGCAATTTCGGTGATCGTACCTTCCAGCTGAAGATCCGGGCGATCGCCAACGGACACAACGACAGATTGCCCGACGGAAATTGTTTCCAGTACGTCAAACCCGATCAAGACTTCCGCTTGAAGAGCCCCTTCCTGATAAAGGGTAAGAATTCTCGCTCCAGGCTGGACAGACTCAAAGCTGTCAACATCGATCGTGTTAATCAGACCGTCGAAAGGCGCAGTAAGCTTCGTATCTTCCAAGCTCTCGGCGGCCAACTCCATCGACCTCTTGGCTTGATCGACACGCGCCTGCGACAAGGACAATGTTGTTTCTGCTTCATCCAGGGTTGCGCGCGAGGTTACTCCGCGCTCAAAGAGACGCTTCCGGCGATCCAAATCCTTTCTTGCGTTTTCCAAACTGCTTTCCGCTTCCCGGACAGCTGCTTGGGCCTGTGCAAGTGAAAGCTCAAAGTCTCTTGGTTCGATTTGTGCCAACTGCTCGCCGACAACAACTCTCTGCCCGATTTGGAGGTCCACTTGCCCGACGCGCCCGCCAACATCAAAGGCTAACGGCGTAATCTGGAGAGGCTCAAGAACAGACGGATATGCACGTTCTCGCACAGCGGTTTTTCTGACTACTTCGGTGACCTTCACTGCGCGACGCGGCGCTTGCTTTTTTTCGGTCGCCTCATCAACGTTTTCTACGCAACTCACCAGAGCAAGCAGCGACACAAGTGATGCGGCAATAGTCAAAATACAGGTCGTAGACTTCATCATTCTTCCTTTTGGTACCGACGGATACCAATTTGACAACGCTATATGGTACTTGATAGTACCAAGTCAACTCGAAAACGTGAGACAGCAGAAAATGGGACGACCACAGCGTCGAAATCGCGACGAAAGAAGGCAGCAAATTATTGATGTTGCTAGGGATTTATTCTCAGAGAACGGCTACGAGAGCACTTCTCTTGACGCAATCCTGTCGCGTACCGGTGGTTCAAGACGTGACATCTACGACTTCTTTCAGGACAAGCAGGGACTGTATGACGCGGTGATGCGCTCTTTGATTACCGAGGTGTTGAGCGCGACATCCATTCCAGCAGAACAGAATTTCAAGTCAGACATTCGCGCCGAACTTGAAGAAATTGGACAGTCATACCTCGGGCACATGCTTGACCCTGTCTTTGTGGCTAGCGCCCGCCAGTTCATCTCCGTCGCATCAGAGCGAAAGGAGCTTGGCGAAGCCGCCTACCAGGCCGGACCGGCAGTTCTCTACGAGCGTTTCGCAAACTATCTGGACAAGCGCGTCAGCCGGGGCGATTTTCTAATTGAGGATACGAACGCTGCGGCGAAAATGTTCATCGAGATGCTAAAAGGCGAGTATCAGGTTAGAGCCCTGATGACAGGCTCGAGCGGCATGACACCAGAACGTATGGAGACACATGTCGAACAAGTGGTGAAAATCTTTTTATATGGAGTTTCAAGGTCGAGATAACTTTGATCTTCACCCCGTTTTGGGTCCGGAGGTGATGCGGCAATTGGGACCAATTCAAGGGGTCAAGAACACACGAGTGCCGATGACCTAAAGAGACACAGAACGCGCGACTTTCCATCTTGGTTAGAGGCAAATCGAATGGCCTCACAAACAGACCGAATACATAGAAGCAGGGTCAACGGTGCATCGACAAATCGCTTGCAGCGGAAGGCAGTTCATACATGCCCCTAAGAGTTCCTCGTTTTGAGGGGAGTAGGTCAAGACAAAACTTCCGTCCGCAATTCTTGCTTCTTAGTCAACCTACATACTCGACGCGCACTTCCAATTTTCTAAGGCAAATAAGCCTCGCCGCCGATTGAAATAATCTCCTCTTCACTTAGCTTCCGGTGCCAGTGCGAATAGAAAACCATACGTTCTCGCGGCAAACCTACTTCTTTTCTCAGGAAGTGATGGAGGTCTCGAAAGGCTTTGTGCTCACAACCTCCCCAAAAGAATGCCCGGGTGAGATCAGAAGGCCAGGAGACTGAACGGATGGCCTCGCTCAGAAGCCCGGTGGTACCGGCAGCCTGGCCTAAACGGTAGAGCCAGGCGATCTTAATGCCCGCAGGACACAGAAGCTGCTGTTCTTCTTCAGGTCCGTCGACTTCGATGAAAGCCTGTCCTTTTGCTCCCGGCGCAATCCCCGCCAGAATACGGGCGATACCAGGAAGCGCCGTTTCGTCTCCAGCAAGGACATAAAATTCAGACGGCTTCGCCCCATTTGCGGCTGGTCCTAGAATCCCAACGGTATCTCCAGGTCCCGCTCCCATTGCCCATTGCGTCGCCGGGCCAGCGGCCTCATGCAAGGCAAAGTCGATCTCGATCCACCCCTCATCCGAGTTGATCGCGCGGATCGTGTAGACGCGTGTCGGTAGAGAAATATCGTTCGGCCAAACCACTCGCCCCCGACCATCGAGGGTCGGCCACTGCATCGAGACAGCGCCCTTTGGTTGGAAAATCAGCCGACAATGCAGCTGATCTGGTCGATCATACCGCGCAAGGTTCTCTCCTGAGAAGCGAACACGGCACATCGCCGGTGTCACGCGGTTGACGTTGGTCACCTGAAGGACACGTAAGTCCTCGGGAAGCGCCGGTTCTGCCTCATCGCCTGACCAGATGATTTCAAGATTCTCGCTGGCGGCGATAAACGAGATAGGGCCGGCCAGTGCATATTTCAGCCGATTGAGCGCCGATCTGTCCGACGTTTCGACACTAAGACGCAAGCACTCGGTGGATGCCTCAAGGTGCCCGGTCCCCGTCGCTGTGGTTAGCCGGTAGCCGCAATCGAGCTGTTCCAGGTCAACGTCGTGTGTAGCAATGCTCTCCGCAATAGTATCGATAAACTCGGCAACGCGCGGAAAGTCGATCTCTGCCGACGCTCTATACCTCTGCTCCTCTCCCATTTTGCCTCCTAGTGGTCTTTCAACGAGACCCAAAGGTCGGGCTGGATGGGTACAGACAAAAACCGCCTGTTCATTTCGGCAAGGGTGCCAGCAGGATCGATCGCGGCGCATCGCTCGGGATGCAACCATTTCGCCACGACTTCGACAAACAGAATGTTCAGTTCAGGCACAGTGATTAGACCTGTCCAAATCCCATGAACACGCCCGCTACGAACGCTGGGCAAGTTCTGGAAGCCGGTGCGCCTTGTCAGGCGGTCCAGCGCTTTTCGGCCTTCGGACGTGCTTAGACCTGGCCCGATGGCAGGTCGGCTCCCGCCGCCCCATCCACCACCTGAGGCGATATAGACATCTTGAGGTGTCGAGATCAGATATTCGAGTTGAAGTTTTTGATACCAGGCTTCGGTGACGCCGGGGAGACCCTTACCGCCCGCCCGTTGCAGTAGTTTCCCCCAAATGCTGTTGCCAGCGGCCCAACAGCAATCCTGCAGAGTAGACTGCACTTCCAAATAGGTCGTCGTTGGTCGTGCATCCTCGATACAGGCGGTCACTTGCCGGAGATGCATGTCCACAAAGGCCAGAAATTCTCTAGCCTTTTCACGAGCATCCAGAACGCCAGCCCACATTCGCACTAGTTTAGGCAAGCTCTCCAGCGGATCCCTTCGAGCTTCTTCATCCACATTGTTTGAAGTGTCGCTGAAGATAACCGGAATACCAAATGTGGCTAGCCGTTTCACCAAAGGTTCTTCTGCGCCGCGTGGCAGCATGAAATAGTTCGCAACCACGAGATCCGGAGCCAGGTCCAGCAGTCCCTCCAAAGAGATCGTGTCCGGGGTCTGCTTGCCCACAATCGCAATGGATCTATCTCCCTGCAGGCTCGCACGAAGCACAGAGCTATCGATGCGATCCGTGGCCGCCCATCCGACAACAAGCGCAGCAGGATCAGAATGCAACATCGCCATACTGACCATGTCGCGTGCTTCCAAAAGAATGATGCGTTCAGGCGGCCCTGCGAGCTCCACCGTCCTACCGGCCATATCCTTGACCCGCGTCACCCCGGTCGCTTGCGCCGGGATGACACTACACAGAGGGCTTAAGGCCGCGGCTCCGCAAAAGTCTCTCCGCGAAAGGACCATCAAGTCACCATTTGTATTTGAGACCGGCAAGCACCAGTCGACCATTGCCATACTGACAATAGAAATTCGAGCTGCAGCTGGAATAATAGTCTGTGTCGAAGAGATTGGTCACGTTCAAGGTTACCTGAAGGCCCTCCAGCTTCGACACTCTTGCGCCAAGGTCATAGCCCAGAGCCGCGTCGAACAGAGTGTAACCGTCGACCTTGATCGTGTTGGCATCATCCGCGTAACTGGATCCGACGAAGCGCGTACCGCCACCAACGGACAGGCCGTTCAAAGCTCCAGCATCAAAGCTGTAATTCATCCAAAATGAGCCATAGTAATCTGGAACAGCCTGCGGACGATTGCCGACGTTGGTCGATACGCTGGACTTCGACACTTCCGTATCGAGCAGCGTCAAGGCAGCAATCACTTCAAGGTTTTTAGTTACGTTCCCCCGGGCCTCAAATTCGATCCCGCGAGAATGAATTTCGTCCTGTTGCACGTAAGCCAATGCACTGGCGTCGTATTTCACAACATCCTGCTGGCGAATATCGAAGAGTGATAAGGTGAAGAGCGCATCGAGCCATGAGGGCTGATATTTCAAGCCAACTTCATATTGCTGGGCTGTTGTTGGATCAAACGGATTACCATTTGCATCAACATTCGTGTTCGGTTCGAAGGATGTCGAATAGCTGACATAAGGCGCAATGCCGTTGTCGAACAGGTAAAGCAGCCCAGCCCGATAGCTGTTTTGACTGTCAAATTGATTGCTGGTTATGGAAGTCAGATTGTTCTCAGATGAAAGTTCCGTCCAATCGTGGCGCACACCAAGCAGAGCCCGAAAGCCACCAAAGCTCAATTGATCTTGAGCGTAGATGCCAGCCTGCCAGGACTCCTGATCGGTGTCGATGATGGTCGTCAAAGCGTCGACGTCCGCGCCATAGACCGGATTTGTGACATCGAGGGATGACGCCAAGCCCCACAGATACTGCCAGCTGCTCTCCGCATACTGAATATCGACCCCTGTCAGAAGCGTGTGTTCGACCGGACCGGTTTGGAAATTGAACTCGGCATGATTGTCGGTCGATATTCCTCCGACATCCTCAATCGACTGCAATGCCTGCCGAGAGATCAAGCCATCCGAGGTAATGGCTGAGAGCATCTGCAGAGATTGAAAATCGAGATCGACATGGGAATAGCGGGCCTTGGACCGGAGGGTGAGCACCTCATTGAAACGATGCTCAAAACTGTAGCCGATCCCCGTCTCCGTTCTTTCAAAAGAATCGAAGTCTGGATCACCGATATTCAGATCTCTATTGAGATACGACTGATAAGCCGCCGGAGCGAGAAAGTCCGGATAGAGCGAGTTAAAATAGCCACCTTCCGGGTCATGCTGATAATAGCCGGACACGGTCAGCTTGGTGTCATCGTTCGGCGCCCATGTTACCGACGGAGCAACGGCGATGCGGCTCTCGTCTACGTCATCATAGCGGGTTCCCGACAATCGCCCGACTGCGCTGAAACCATATTGAAGCGTTCCATCTTTTGTTAGACTGCCTCTGGAAGACAGGCCGCCCTGGACACGACCATGGCTCCCTCCCTGGATCCACACTTCGTTCGACGCTTTGTCTGACGGCTGACGGCTGATCTGGTTCACAAGGCCGCCTGGGTTCGTCTGGCCGTAAAGAAGCGCCGACGGACCCTTGAGGACATCTATGCGATCAAGCAGATACGGATCAATCGAAGTTTGCGCAAAGGCCTGACCTCTGGGCAACTTAAGGCCATCCAGAAAATTCACGTAACTGGTGGACGTCCCAAAGTTACCAAAGCCTCGCAAAAAGATTGAATCATAGCGCGAATTGGTGTCCCGGTCGGACAGGACACCCGCAGTATAGCGTAAGGCCTCGCTCACAGTTTGCGGACTTTGTTCGTCAAGTTGCCGTCTAGTGATGCTGGTCACCGATTGCGGCGTTTCCAACACCGCAGTCCCGGTCTTTGATGCTGAGACAATCGTATCATCAAGGATCGTACCGTCGGCACTCGGTGTTGCGTCCCCCGCCTCTACCGTGATCGGTTGGAGGGGTGTCGCTTGCTCTTGGGCAAGGCCCGCGCCCGCCCATAGCGCAAGAGCGCTTACGGACGTGATCTGAACAAAACGGTGAGGAATGCAAGGCGACATGATTACCCCTTAAAGCCAGTTGTCTGCCAATAATTTTGGGTTGGCGAACCGCTTGTGGATGACGCCTGCCTGAAAACAAGATATGCTATTAATCAAACGGGACGGACCTGTCCAGTTTTAAATGTTGAGAATTAACTTCACGATTTTGAAGTTCGCCGAACGGCCTCTACCTTTGAATTGGAGTAATCTTTGGCTGACAACGAAACAGCCGAAGACTGAGGGAGACAAAATGGGCGAATATATGCCGTTGCCATCCAAGCCAAGAAAGGGTCGCCCGCCCAAACACGCAACGCAGGAGGCGACGCGTCGTATCCTTGAAACTGCGACAAAACTGTTCGCAGCCCAGGGGTTTGCAGGAACGTCAGTTGAGCAAGTCGCGGCTACCTGTGGTGCCGGGAAGGACACAATCTATCGCCGGTTTCCTTCGAAAGTGGCTTTGTTTGAAGGTGTTGTCGAACAAGCACGAGAACGGTCCCTGGTGAAGTTGGAGGCGATCGAGCAACTCGGCGAGGACCCTATTGCCAATCTCAAAAACCTGCTGAACTCGCTTCTCGCGATCAACATGGAACAGGACCTGATTGCGCTGAAGCGGATCGCGTTTAGCGAGAGGGTGGTTTTTGGAAAAGCCGAGGATGGATCTGCACCCACACAGCCAGACCCAATTCTGCTGCGTCTTGTCTCATGCGTCGAAGATGCTCAGAACTGTGGCGCCATCGGCACAGGAGACGCCAAACAGCTTGCAGAGCATCTAGTCCATAGCCTGGTGTCGATTCCAACTGCAGACGCCATGTTGGGCGGGAAGACCTTTGAAGACCCACAAGCGTTAGAGGAGCATTTCCAACGGGTCTGGACGTGGCTGATATACGGCGTCAAGGGCACCGCACTTTGATCGATGGCCGATTTTCGTTCCAAGGAGATAACGCTTCGGAAGGAACCAGGCAGTTTCCACATGATTTGTCGCCGCCTGTCCTCTCGTAGCGTAAGGACGACGAAAGCCTGGACCGTTCCAACCCTGCGCGCCCTACCGTGCAGCTCAGTTTGCAGCTTGAAATGGCTTTACAGGGTCAAATTGCAATGTTGCGCCTTGATTTCGGCTATGGTCTCAACACTGGATGACTGACACTACTGACCTTTCGAATTTTGAATCTGCATTGGATCAGATCAACATCCCAGAGAGCGGTAAAGATGTCGTCGTGGTTGGGGTTTGCGGTATGGCAGGCGCTGGCAAGTCGACATTCTGCGAAGCGCTCGCAGAAAAACGTCCGCGACGGGTGTTCAGGTTCAATTGCGATCTATTCTCTGCTTTGAGCCTCTCGGAGCGGACAAGTCGGATCGAAGCCGCGAGACGTTCCGGAGATCCCGTCCGACTGCTGAACGAAGAAGACCCTTTAAACTGGTATGCTTGGGACGAAATTCACAAGGCTATCGAAGCGCTCAGACATCGGCGGGAGTTTAGCTTCAATCAGGCATGGAATCGCGAGACTGGGCAGCTTGATGCGCGGTATGATCTATTCCTTCCAGGCGATGGCCAGGCGATCGTACTCTGTGACTGCATTTTTCTTCTGCACCACCCGGTAAGAACTTGGTTCGATCACATCTTGCTTATCGAAGCATCTGCAGAAATCATCGCTTCGAGACGCGCACGTCGATCATCAGACGCACAAGTCGAACGGCATGCGCAGGAGCGGCAAAAGAAATTCGAAATGCCGTATTTTAAAGTCAACCGAGAGTTCGCCGATGCGATCTTGAACGAGCAGTCTGCATAATTGCGGGTGTTGATCCATCTCTAGTTCCCGGCAGCCGGTCACACGAAGCTTACCACCAACGATGAGCAAGCGAGCCTTTGAGGGAAACCACCAGCGGCGGCCCCATTGCCATTGATCTCATCGACGACGACCGCCTTTGCGACCTCCTGAAACAGTCGGACCTCGGCGTCAAAACGCAGATGATCCAAGCAGTCACGATCGACGCAGGGTGGTTTCAGGGCGTATAGACAGGGAACATTTTTGAGTGCGTTGGTGGACGCCGAACCGAAACCCTGAGGATTTGGCGGCGCCGAAAGCATGTTGTTCTGGAAGGAGACCCGCCGAGATGGACGCAGTTTACCTTCAACGACATAATGCTTGTGGCTGCCTATCACAATCTGGTCGCATCCAATTGCACAAACGCCTTCTCTGAGTTGGTCGCGGCCCGCATTCACAGTGACTTGGGAGACAAATGGTGGCCGAAGGGCTTTCGGGTTTGGGAGGATAAAAAGCCTCCCTACAAGCTGCGGTGCCAGCACCGTAAATCCGCTGAGATGGTAGATCTGGACGCGTTTCCGCCGCGAAGTGCAGACTTTTACGCCGAATACGCCCGCATTGAAGAAGGTGCCAAAGTGCTGAATGCCAAGCCTGGCACACTTGGGCTCCTCATTCAGAGTTAACGAGGACACTCGGCATTTCAAGATCTCGCTCCGAGAACCCGGCAAGACAATCAAGCTGTATTTGACTATCTGAGGCCGCTCGGCGACACGCCACTCGCCCGTTTCACCTCACAGTTTGTGTTCGACTGCGTGACAAGGCCCATGAGGACCGCAGCGCTCGTTTTGGGACCTATGTGAAGCAAGTTGTCTCGCTGGTTTTCGCTTGTGGCAAAGAGCGTGGCCTGGTGAAGGAGAACCCCGCTCATGGCGTGAAGGCCGTTCGAAGGAAACGTACGGCTCGTCTTGCCAATCGACCGTGGGCCGATCAGGAGCGTGAAACCGTTATGGCGGAAGCGCCCACGCAATTGCGGCCAGCCCTCGCCCTGATGATGTTTACGGGACTTGGACCCGGAGATGCTTTCGCCCTTCCCAAGTCGGCCTATCAGGATGGAGTGATCAGGTCTTCTCGTGCAAAGACAGGCACGCAGATCCATTGGCCTGTGATCAAGCCGCTTCAGGTGATCCTGGATGAGGCGGAAGCGCATGAGGCCCCAACCTTGCTGGCGAGCTCGCGAGGACAACCTTGGACCGAGGCTGGCTTCCGCGCCTCCTGGAAGCGTTACTATGACCAACTCAAGGCAAAAGGCTCGGTCGGAACCGGCCTAACCCTCTACGGCCTACGGCACACGATCGCGACGATCCTGCGTGAAGGCGGCATGGACGACCGGACCATCGCCGACGCCCTCGCACAAACGACCGAAACCATGGCTCGGCACTACTCGCGACGTGCCGATATCAGCGTAAAAATGGAAGCTGTCTCGGAGAAATTCGAGGCGGAAATCGCTCTGCGCAGCGAAAAAGTGTCAAACCCGTTCGCAAAGAATGTCAAACCGCAAAGGAGAAATTCTCATGCAGTCGAAAAAGCAAAGTTAATTCAAAGAGATGAGTGGTGCCCGGAGGCGGATTCGAACCACCGACACGCGGATTTTCAATCCGCTGCTCTACCAACTGAGCTATCCGGGCATCTGACGCCTGGCGGACAGGTTGTCGCCGCGTCGAAAGCTCGGGTCTTATAGAAGCTGGAAACGGGCTTGTCCAGCGTCCCGGCAAAGTTTTTCACCACCCTTGCAAGGCTTTTTGCAAAGGTGTCCCTACCCTCTTCAAATCCCCGGTTTTACTCGTTTTTTCAGCTCTCTACCGGCTGGGGAAAAGTTACCCAGAAGCGCCTCCGGATGGCTTTCGCGGCGCTTCGGAGAGGCGCCCCGTTCCGCGCGGTCCTCTCCCTTGACTCAGGTTCACGCCGGGAAACGAAAAAGCGCGCCGCTGATGCGACGCGCTTTGACTTTGCGCGAGGAACCAAGGCCCCTCGCCTAACAGCTGTCAGTCTTATTTTTCGGTGATCCGACCGTCGACGTATGGCGTGTAACCGCTCTTGGCCGCCAGGTACTCGGCGACCACGTCAGCCAGATCCGGGCCGTAGTCATAGGCGTCCATGCCCGCTGTTGCGAAGACCTTGTAGCCGTCCCCGCCGCCGCGCATGTAGTTGTTGGAGACCACGCCATAGACCGTGTCCGGGTCGATCGGCGCATAGGCACCGCCGTCCATGACTTCGACGTCGCTAATGCGCTCACCGGCCGGCTTGGCCTTGGAGAAGCTGTACTTGAGACCGGCGACCTGCGGGAAGCGGCCTGCGCCCTCCTCGATCTTCGACACACCATTTTCAAGCGCAGCGATCACATCGGAGCCCTTGAGCTTGAAGGTCGACAGGGTGTTCTGGAACGGCAGAACCGTCAGGACCTCGCCCATGGTGACCTCACCCGCGTCGATCGACGCGCGCAGACCGCCGCCATTTTGAATGGCGATCTGGATGCCCTGCGGCGCAACCCGGGCCAGCATGGCATCTGCGACCAGGGTGCCCATTTCGCATTCCTGGGCGCGGCAGACCGTCCGGTCCGCATTGATCAGGTCACTTGACTGCGCAACCACTTCATTGCGGATTGCATCGAGAGGCGCGGCCATTTCGACGACACGTGCCAGAAACTCTTCATCCGGCTCAACCGACGCGTCGAGCAGGATCGGCTCCCCGACAGCCTCGATGACATTGCCGTCATCATCCCATGTGACGACGAGATCGCCGACATATTTACTGTAGGCATAGGCCTGCACGATCGGCACATCCTTGCCGTCCGGGTTCTTGACCAGCACCGGATAAGGGCCTTCAGCACGGTCCTGCGTGTTGGACAGAAGAGTGTGCGAGTGGCCGCCGACGATGATGTCGATACCGGGCACGGCTGCGGCGATCATCTTGTCCTTGGTCAGACCTTCGTGGGTGAGCGCGATGATCTTGTTGACGCCTGCCGCTTCCAGTTCGGCAACCTGCGCCTTGAGCGCCTCTTCGGAGTTCAGGAAGGTCACGCCAGCACCTGGCGAAGAGGTTTCGGCGGTGTCTTCAGCAAGGCTTGAGACGAAACCGATTTTTTCGCCGCCGCGCTCCAGCACCAGAGTGCCGGGAATGCGCCCCTTGAGGAGTGGCTCGTTGTCGAGATCGAGGTTTCCGGAAATGACCGGAAAGGTCACCTTGTCGAGAAAGCCTGCGAGCGCCTTCGGCCCATCATCGAACTCGTGGTTGCCCACGGCCATGACGTCGTAGCCAATGCCGTTCATGAAATCGGCGGCAGCTGCGCCCTTGTAGGTCGTGTAGAAGAGCGAGCCCTGAAACTGGTCACCGGCATCAACGACAACAAAGTTCGCGCCCTCGCCGGTTAGCTCGTCGCGACGCTCGTCGATCTTGGCTTTGATCCGGGCGACGCCGCCGAAGCACTTGCCTTCGGTCTCGGATTCCGCGTCACAGGTGGAATCGTACTTGTTGATCGACTCGATCCGCGAGTGCACGTCGTTGGTGTGCAGGATGGTCAGGGTGTAGTCGGCCATTGCAGCGCCGCTTAGCGCTGTCGTCATGGCCAGCGCAGTCGCGCCAAAAAGGAACTTGCTCATCAGTGCCTCGCCTTTGATGTCGGGATATTTGATCCCTGTATAGCTCCGCCGCAATAACACGACCGTGCGACGGTTTTTCGTCACTTCAGAAACCTGACGAGCGAATGAGGGGCTGATCTCAGCCCCTGCCTCACGGCGTCGTCACAGTTCCTGCACATGACAGGTTTCGCGGGCTCATTATGGCAGTGAATATTTTTTCACGACAAGAGATATTTTTTATCAAGCTGCTCATTGCTTGATCAAAACAGCGATTAAACGGCGAAAAACATGACAAATTGCAACGCTGGCTAAATTTACAAGACAGGAGGAGACGGCGAAATCAGCCGTCGAAATTGTCTCGCTCGGGATCATCCAGATCGTCGGTCTCGACCACGGGAATGGTGTAGCCCTCGGAGAACCAGCGGTGAAGATCGACCTTGGCGCATCGCGGTGAACAGAAGGGATAGTCCGCATCCGTCGACAGTTTGGAGCAGATCGGGCAAGGCCGCATGCGGCGACTGGATGTTTCTTTGGTTTCGCTCATGGCGGCGCTCATCTTGATGGGCCACACGGCGGGCGGCGCGTCTGCGTCAGCTCGCCGATGTCGACCAGTCCTTGTGCACCGGATAGCCGGCGGCAGACAAAAGCGTAACGGTCTCGCTCAACGGCAAGCCGACGACGCTGGGATAGGAGCCGACGAGTTTGACAACAAAGCTTCCGGCCAGCCCCTGAATGGCATAGCCGCCTGCTTTGCCGCGCCATTCGCCCGACGCCATGTATTCGTCAATATCCTTGCGCGACAGGCGCTTGAAGCGGACGCGGGTTTCGACAACCTTGGAACGCAGCTTTCCATCGGGCGCAATGACGGCAACCCCGGTAAAGACGCGGTGACCACGACCTGACAGCAATGACAGACAGGCCAGGGCCTGGTCGGTCATTTCCGCCTTGGGTAGGCACCGGCGCCCGACGGCGACCACGGTATCGGCGGCAAGAACAACAGAGTCGGCGAGATCTTCCGATTGCGCAACGATGGCACGCACGGCCTCCGCCTTGCTCCTGGCAAGACGCAAGGCGAGCGCACGCGGCGTTTCGAGCTTGTTCGGCGTCTCATCAATATCGGCCGGCATCAGATGATCAGGCTCGAGACCGATCTGTTGCAGCAGGCCAAGACGGCGCGGCGACGCGGAAGCCAGGATCAGTGCGGGAACTTTCGTCATGCCTGCCACTGCCATTTTCTGCCGTCTTGCTCGCGGCCGTCTTACTTGAAGCGGTAGGTGATACGACCCTTGGTCAGATCGTAAGGGGTCATTTCGACCAGCACCTTGTCGCCTGCGAGAACACGAATGCGGTTCTTGCGCATACGCCCTGCAGTGTGAGCAATAATCTCGTGGTCATTTTCAAGTTTCACGCGAAAAGTCGCGTTTGGCAGCAGTTCCGTGACGACGCCCGGAAACTCCAGAGCTTCTTCCTTGGCCATATGGTATCCTGATTAAGGCGTTCAGATGAGCGGCGAACCTAACGGATCACGACAGGAATGTGAACCGTTCTTTCTGGACCTTTTCAAACTAAATCGCAGCTGTTCGAGATAGCGGTCTGGTCAGGCCGATTCAGCCGCTTGGCGGTGGATTCCAGCCAAGGCGCTTCTTGATTCTTGCCATCAGCTGATCGCGCACCGCGCGGTAGGAATCGAGTATCTGCTCCCGGCTTCCCGTGGCAAGCGTCGGATCCATGGTTGGCCAGTATTCAACGTCAACCGACTCTGTTCTGGTCAACTCAAGCGCCTTGTGGTGCGCTTCCGGTGCCAAGGTCAAAACAAGATCGAAACCCGATTCCTGCAATTCCTCAAACGTCTTGGGCCGGTGCTTGCTCGTGTCCATGCCGATTTCGGCCATGACCGCGTCGACAAAGGGATCAGGCTCCCCCTGGCGCACGCCTGCGGAGCGGACATAGATCTGATTGGGGAACAGATGACGTGCGATGGTCGCAGCCATGGGGGAACGCACGGCATTCATGCCGCAAGCAAACAACACCGCAGTCGGACGCATGCCCGGCTCGGCCATTGCGCTCAACCCTTCCAGTGGAGGGCGTAGACCAGCGTGAAGAGGCGCCGCGCCGTTGTCATGTCAACGTCAACCTTGCCCTTCAGCCGCTCCATCAAGATCTCTGACCCTTCGTTGTGAACCCCTCGCCGCCCCATATCGATGGCCTCGATCTGGCTTGGTGTCGAATGGCGGATCGCCTCGAAATAGCTCTCGCAGATCAGGTCGTAGTCCTTGACGATCTTGCGCAGAGGCGTCAGCGACAGAACATGGGTGACGATCGGTTCGCCATCTTCACCTGCAATGGCGAAGACGAGCTTCTTTTCGACGACCGAAAGCTGCAGGACGAAATTTCCGGCAGGATGACCGACGGGAGAGAAGCTGTTTTCCTCGATCAGATCATAGATCGCCACCGCACGGTCATGTTCCACGTCCGGCGTCGAACGGGAGATGGAGGCTTCGTCGAGAACGACATCCACCAGCTTCCCGCCACTTTCGACTTCACCTTCGGTTTCGGCCATACGTGTGCCCCATATCCCTAGAGGTTCAGGCGTATCGCGACAGACCTTGCATGTCCATCCAGCCCTTCGGCCTTGCCCAGCGCGATTGCAGCCGGACCGATTTGCCGCAAGTTCTCTGCGTTGCACTTCAAAATAGAGGTGCGCTTGACGAAATCCAGAACCGACAGGCCGGAGGAAAAGCGAGCCGAACGGGCTGTCGGCAGAACATGGTTCGAACCACCGACATAGTCGCCCACTGCCTCCGGCGTGTAGCGTCCAAGGAAGACAGCGCCTGCATTGCGGACCTTTTCAAGCATTGCATCGGGGTCTGCCACGGCGAGCTCCAGATGCTCCGCCGCGATCCGGTTGACCAGCGGCATGGCGCCGTCCAGGTCTTCGACGACAATGACGGCTCCAAAGTCACGCCAACTGGCCCCGGCGATTTCCGCCTTGGGCAGGGTCTTGAGCTGACGCTCGACCGCTTCTTCCACAGCGGTCGCCAGATCCGCACTGTCAGTGATCAGGATCGACTGCGCCACCGCGTCATGTTCGGCCTGGGCCAGAAGGTCGGCCGCCAGCCAATCGGGATCATTGTCTGCGTCTGCAACGACCAGAACCTCGGACGGCCCGGCGATCATATCAATCCCGACAGTGCCGAACACGCGACGTTTGGCCGCCGCAACGAATGCGTTGCCTGGGCCGACGATCTTGCTGACAGGCGCGATTGTCTCCGTCCCGTAGGCCAATGCAGCAACCGCCTGGGCCCCACCGATCCGATAGATCTCGGACACACCCGCGATCCTGGCAGCCGCCAGAACCTGAGGATTGAGCGCGCCATCGGGGCTGGGCACCACCATCGCAATGCGTTCGACGCCGGCGACCTTGGCCGGCACAGCATTCATCAAAACAGAGCTTGGATAGGAGGC
Organism: Labrenzia sp. CE80; assembly: GCF_009650605.1. Taxonomy (NCBI): domain Bacteria; kingdom Pseudomonadati; phylum Pseudomonadota; class Alphaproteobacteria; order Hyphomicrobiales; family Stappiaceae; genus Labrenzia; species Labrenzia sp. CE80. Next base: position 1,092,930 of record NZ_WAJT01000002.1, on the reverse strand, counting down.
AAGACCGCCGGGCACATAGAGCCCAACCGCCTCGACCGCCGTCCAGCGGGAGCCAAGCTCCACGCCAATGGGATCCGTGTAGCGGTCGTCCTTAGGCATTTGCCGCGCGTGGTGAGACCGGATCCGGTCGCGCGCAAGCATGAGAGCGTCGATGGTCGACTGCGGCACCTGCGTCATGGCCGCGTCGATTTCCGCTTCCGACACTTTCAGCTCAGCCATACTCGCCGCATCGAGCCGATCAAATTTTGCCGTGTATTCCAGAACCGCTGCATCACCGCGTTCGCGAACATCCTCGAGGATTGCGCGTACGACCTGGTCGACGTCCTCGGAAACCTCGCGCTTGCCCGAAAGCAGCGTCTGGAAGCGCGCTTCAAAGTCCGCATCCTTGTCTGACAGACGTACCGCCAAGCCTAGAGCTCCTTGCATTGTCGGGGCGGCCAACACCGCCACCGTTGTTCTTAATCCAGTTCGTGGGTCGGCAGGTTGGGCGTTCCCCAGGCTGCACCCAGATCAGAAAGCTGCACCTCAATGCAGCCGACCTCAAGCAACAGAACGCCGCCGCCGGCAAAATCCAGGCGGATACGACCGGCCGGCGCCTCGGTTTCCTCGAATGTCACAGCAAGCAGTTCGAGCACTGCTGCCTTGGCATCCTGACGAATGCCGACCGCCTTCATGGAGCTGACCTGCGACACTGCAAGCGCGGCGCGGCGACGCTCATGTTCTTTGGTACGCTTGTCTGCCGCCTTGTCCCAGACGAAGCGGTTCATGGCAAAGATCGCTCTCTGCTCCTTGGGAAGAAAGCGAATGTCGCCGACGGTCAGAACCGCGTCCTGAATGTGCGCGGACACGACTTCAAGGTCTTCGACATCCAGAGCGGCAAGTTTCAGCTGATCCATGGTGAAAGACACATTCCCTGTTTGGCCCCTGTTTGGCTCATGCTTGGGCCATGTTTGGCGTGTTCCGTGTTTGGCCAGCCAGTCCACGCCGGTTTCCAGCGCCCGGCCAAACCGAACATCAGTTGTTTGATGACCTAGCGGCTAAAGCCGGATTTGACAATCCGGCAAAAGGAAAACTCGACTTTCACCAAATTAGCGCTCCACACGGGCCTCAACCTTGCCTAACCTGCAAACCGATGACCCCGTCCGCCCTATCGGCGGCAGGCAACAGCCAACTTGATCAGAGAGCCCCAATGAAACTGCCACGCATCATGAGCAAACCTATTTCGCCGCTGATCCGCTGGTTTGGCATGGGTTTGCTTGCAGCGGGTATGGCTGTCGGCGTCTCTGGCCCATCTGTCAGGGCTGAAGACCTGGACAGCCCGCTCCGCCATTCGCTTGGCGAGACATATTATGTGCCCGCATATTCGCGCATTCAGACTTTCTCCGACCGGTCCGTCCTGCTCGCCGCAACGCTGACAATCCATAACGTTAACCCGCAGACGGACATCGCCATCGAGAAAGTCAGCTATCACGACGAAACGGGCAAAGAGGTGCGTGTGTTGACCACCGAGGCGATCAAGCTCGCGCCCTTTGCCTCACATGATTTTCTGGTTCAGATCAATGACCAGACAGGCGGTCGCGGCGCCAATTTCATCGCGACCTGGCAGTCAGAGCGCCCTGCCCTCAGCCCGATCGTCGAAGCCGTCATGACCGGAGGTGCGGGAACACCCAGCCCCTCCTTCACCTCTCGCGGACGCGTCATTGAGCGCCGGAGCGCCGACTGACGTCAGCCAGAGACGCGTTCGATCTGCGCGCCGCAGCGGGTCAGCTTGTCTTCCAACCGCTCAAAGCCACGGTCGAGGTGATAGACCCGGTTGACCGTGGTTTCACCTTCCGCAGCCAGTCCGGCGATCACCAGGGAGACAGATGCGCGCAAGTCGGTCGCCATGACCGGCGCACCACGCAACGTGCCCACGCCATCAATGACGGCGGTGCGTCCGTCGATGCTGATCTGGGCACCCAGCCGTGCCAGCTCCTGCACGTGCATGAAGCGGTTTTCAAAAATCGTCTCTGTAATCCGGCTCTGCCCGCCGGCCTTGGTCATCAGCGCCATAAACTGGGCCTGGAGATCGGTCGGAAAGCCCGGGAACGGCTCGGTTGTCACGTCGACCGGCTGAATGCCATTGCCGTTGCGATAGACCTTGAGCCCCTCACCGGTCTCGGTGATCTCCGCGCCGGTCTGGCGCAGAATATCCAGGGCATTCTCCAGAAGATCGGCGCGTGCGCCCTTCAGGAGCACATCGCCACCGGTCATGGCGACTGCCATTGCATAGGTGCCGGTCTCGATCCGGTCGGCCACGACGGCATGGTGGGCACCATGCAGACGCTTGACGCCCTGTATTCTGATGGTTGAGGTGCCCGCCCCCTCGATCTGCGCACCCATGGCGTTCAGGCAAGCGGCAAGATCGGCCACTTCGGGCTCACATGCAGCATTGACGATCTCGGTTTCACCTTCGGCCAGAGTTGCCGCCATCATGATGGTATGGGTCGCACCGACAGAGACCTTGGGAAACTCGACCCGATTGCCCTTGAGGCCACCGGGGGCCTTGACGACCACATAGCCGCCCTCGATCTCGATGTCGGCACCAAGCGCTGCCAGTCCATCAATAAAGAAATCAACCGGACGCGTGCCGATCGCGCAGCCGCCGGGGAGCGACACCCGCGCTTCATGCATGCGGGCCACAAGCGGCCCGACAACCCAAAAACTGGCGCGCATCTTTGAGACGAGCTCATAGGGCGCCGTGGTGTCGACAATCTCGCGGGCGGTCAGGTGAAGCGTCTGACCTTCCAGCTCATCCTGGCCGTTGCGCTTGCCATTGACCGAATAATCGACGCCATGATTGGACAGGATCTGGGTCAGCTGGGCAACATCACGCAGGCGCGGGACATTGGATAGTGTCAGGGTCTCGTCGGTCAGCAGCGATGCAATCATCAAAGGCAGAGCGGCGTTCTTGGCGCCGGAAATCGGAATGATGCCGTTGAGCTCTGCGCCGCCGACGACCTTAATGCTGTCCATGGTCCCACCCTGATGATCGATATGCGCCGGAAAGCTGACCGCGTGGCGCGAAAAATCCTAGAAACCCGGCATCTACACGCTCGATGTGGCCCATGCAAGGCAACAAGGGGGTTAACTTGAGGCGGCCGTCCCCTGAAAATCTAGTGAGCCACGCGTCGGGAACCGATGGATCTGTTTCTATTCCTCGGCGCTGCCATCGCTCTTGCGCGCCTTGGCGGCGGACTTTCGCCGGCGCAGGTTCGCTCTCAAGGCCTGAGCCAAACGATCTTCCTTGGACTCCCTGGGCTTTTTCGGCGCGGCCTTGCCGGCTCCCTCGGAGGTCTCTGCCCCGGGATTGGCTGTATCCGCGTTCCCTGACTTGTCAGCAGTCATTTTCCCTACACCTCATCACGTCGGTCCCGGGTCCTGTTTTCCATTGAATACCGGCCGATGACAAGATGCACCTGTCACGAGACCGACGGAGGAGACCGCTCCTGGCAAGGCGATGATAACTCATTGTGGTTTACCCGAGGTGCTGACCGACTCAACGCTCGGCCCACCTTCACATCGCTCTTTCCACAGGCGGGAAAGTCGCCCTTCGAGAAAGCCTACGCCCGTCAAAGACGCCCGGAAACCTCAAGCAAATTGCCGGCTTTGCATCGCGGGAGGCACATCACCGCTAAGGACAGGCTATTGCGTTGCCGAAGCATTTTTAAAAACCGTGACTTGGCGCTTGCACGCCACCGCCAACTGTGGCAAAAGCCCCGCATTCCGGTTGGCAAGATCAACCACTCAGGCACTTGCGCCTTGGGAATTTCGGGGTTCTGGACACTTCCATGAACCGGCCTCAGACACACTGACCGCACCGTATCCCAGACGCCCGCCACCAGATGCTGCCGTAGCTCAGGGGTAGAGCACTCCCTTGGTAAGGGAGAGGCCGAGAGTTCAAATCTCTCCGGCAGCACCATTTTCAAGCTAAGCATATCAATGACTCGTTGGCTCAGCGGAGCTCGATTTCGCGGCGCAGCGTCATTTCGGAACAGCTTTTCGCTTTCCAAGCGGGAGGCCTGAGAAGCGATTGGATGGGCTGGCTTGCATGCTGGGGCGTTGGGCCGTCAGGCCGCTATTCTATCTCTTTGAGCATTCTGGATCTGCCGCCAGACGAAGGCACAGATGAAGAGCAGCGTAAGAAAGAGAATGATCGTCGGTGCCGGTGCGCTGTCGATCCAGAAACTGACGTAGACGCCCCCTGTCATTGCGAGGAGCGTGACCGCAATCGCTGTCAGCATCATGGGCAGAAACTGACGGGTCAGAAGGAATGCGATCGCTCCGGGCGCAATCAGGAGGCCGATGGCGAGAATCAGGCCGACAGCCTTGAGTGTCGCGACAATCGTCAGAGAGAGGATCGACAGTAGCCCATAGTGCAAGAGCTTGACTGGCAGACCCAACGCCTGGGCCTGGGCCGGGTCAAAGGCGTGAAGCAACAAATCCTTCCACTTGAAGGCCAGAGCAAAGGTGACGAAAGCCCCCACCAATCCAGCCGTCCAAAGGTCAGCGGATCCGACGCCCAGCATGTTGCCGAAGAGAATATGGTCCAGATGCACGTTGGTCTCCACTTTCGTGTAGAGCACCATGCCGAAGCCAAACATGCCCGAGAAAACCACCCCCATCACCGTGTCCTGTTTCACCCGACTGTTGTCTTTCAAGTAGCCAGTGGCCAGCGCACATGTCATGCCCGCGCAAAACGCGCCTATCAGGAGCGGTATGTTGAGGATGTAGGCGATGACGACACCCGGCAGCACAGCATGGCTGACAGCATCGCCCATCAAAGACCAGCCTTTGAGCACCAGAAAGCACGAAAGCATCGCCGTTGGCGGAGCCAGGAGAATGGCGACCCAAAAGGCGTTTTGCATGAAGCCGAACTGAAACGGCAGCAGAAGATCTTCCATCAGGCGCCTCCCGTTTCTGCCGCGCGCAAAGCCTGCGCAGCGCGTCTCTTGGCGGCCAGCAGGCCATGCTTGGGCGCAAAGACAAAGACCAGCAGGAAGATCAATGTCTGCAGGGTGATGATGATGCCGCCGGTCGCGCCATCCAGGAAGAACGAGAGATAGGCGCCGGTGAAGCTCGTCACCGCGCCGATGGCGACACTCATCGCCAGAAGCTTTGGAAACCGGTCGGTCAAAAGGTAGGCCGTCGCTCCTGGCGTGACCACCATGGCAATCACCAGGAATGCACCAACCGTCTGCAGGGCCGCGACGCAGGACGCGGAAAGCAACACGAAAAAGATGAAACGCAGGCGTTCCGGCTTCAGCCCGATGGACCGTGCATGGTTCTCATCGAAGAAGGCAACCATGAGATCCTTCCACTTGAGCAGAAGAACGGTGAGCGAGACAAAGCCTATGATCGCAAGCTGGAGTGTGTCCTCCGGCGTGATCGCCAAGATATTTCCCATGATGATGGTGTTCACCGAGACCGGGACCGGCGAGACCGACACCATGAACAGCCCGAGGCCGAAGAAACTGGTGAAAATGATGCCGATGATCGCATCTTCCTTAAGGCCCGTGCGCTGATTGAGAAACAGCATGGATCCGGCGGCCAGACCGCCGGACAGGAATGCGCCGAGCGCAAAAGGCAGCCCGAGCATGTAGGCACCGGCAACACCTGGCACGATCGAATGGCTGAGCGCGTCGCCAATCAGGGACCAGCCCTTGAGCATCAAGTAGGCGGACAGAAAAGCGCAGACGCCGCCCACCAGCGCACTCACCCACATGGCATTGGTCATATAGCCGTAGCTGAAAGGTAGCAGCAGGGTTTCCATCACGACGCCTCTTCCGCATTCTCTGCAACGGCAGTGTCCGTGGGACCCGCATCCGACTGGGCCAGCGTTCGCGTCTTGTCGTCATACATGACCACGGGCCGCTCATCGTCGGTGATGATTGTCACCGCGCGGGCATCGTCATCGTCATGCAAGTCAGCGCCGCCCAGAACGAAATGCCTCAGCACCCCGCCGAAGGCAACTTCGAGATTTTCGCGAGTGAAGGTGGTTTCCGTGGGACCATAGTTGAGCACCGTGCCCTTCACCAAAACCGTTTGGTCGCAGAACTCGGGAACGGAACCGAGATTGTGGGTCGATACAAGCATAACACGCCCCTCGTCGCGCAACTCGCGAAGGAGTTTGATGATTGCCTCCTCCGTCTGCACGTCCACGCCGGTAAAGGGTTCGTCGAGCAAAATCACCTGCCCGTCCTGGGCCAGGGCGCGGGCGAGAAACACGCGCTTGCGCTGACCGCCTGAAAGCTCGCCAATCTGTCGCTTTCGGAAGTCGGACATGCCAACGCGTTGCAATGCATGGTCAACAGCCTTCCGATCAGCGGCCGAGGGTATGCGCAAGAAGCCCATGCGGCCATAGCGGCCCATCATGACCACATCCTCGACCAGCACTGGGAAAGACCAATCGACTTCCTCTGCTTGAGGCACATAGGCAACAATGCCCTCTTTCAGCGCCGCTTTCACGGGCCAGCCCAGAATGCGGATCTCGCCGCCGGCCAGCGGAAGAAACGCCATGATCGCCTTGAAAAGGGTCGATTTTCCAGCCCCATTGACGCCAACTAGGGCGGCAATTGATCCCCGCGGCACCGTAAAACTGGCATCACTCAATGCCGTCACGCCATTTCGGTAAGTCACCGTGACATGTCTCGCCGACAGACCGGCTTCGCCCTCATTCAACACTTCGCTACCGATCACAACACGCGTCCGTTTGTCCACTGGCGGGGCCGCCGGCCCCGCCTCCATGCCTATTTGCCCTAGAGCAAGATCACTCTTTTGCCGTTTCAGTCAGACCCAGCGCAACCGTTTCGGTGGTCACAAGCAGCAGGTCCAGATAAGTCGGCACTGGACCATCAGGGTCCGAAAGGCTGTCCACATAGAGAACCCCACCGTAGCTCGCGCCGGTTTCTCGCGCTACCTGCTTGGCCGGATCAGTGTTCACGGTGCTTTCGCAGAAGACCACCGGGATCTCATGATCGCGAACCTCATCGATCACCTTGCGCACCTGTTGAGGCGTTCCGGTTTGATCCGCATTCATTGGCCACAAATAGATTTCCTTGAGCCCCAAGTCGCGCGCTAGGTAGGAAAAGGCCCCTTCGCAAGTTGCGAGCCAACGCTGGTCCTCCGGAACTTCCGAAATCATCTGCTTCAGTGGCTCGATGGTCTCGCGAATTCTGGCCTTGTAAGCCTCCGCGTTCGCTGCGTAGATCTCTGCATTATCGGGGTCCTGTGCCGCCATCGCGTCGCGAATGTTATCGACGTAGATCAGGGCGTTTTCCTGCGACATCCACGCATGCGGGTTTGGCTTGCCTTCATAACTACCTTCGTGGATGGAAATCGGAGAAATGCCGTCAGACAAGGTCGCAGACGGAAGGTCCTTGAGGTTGCTGAGGAACTGCTCGAACCAGAGCTCAAGGTTCATCCCGTTCCACAAGATCAGATCTGCATCTTGAGCGCGAATCAGGTCTTTGGGCGTCGGTTGATAGCCGTGGATCTCGGCCCCCGGCTTTGTCACCGACTCCACAATGGCCGCATCTCCAGCAACGTTTTTGGCCATATCCGCCAGAACGGTAAAGGTTGTGACGACCTTGAGTTTTTCGTCCGCGATCGCCGACGAGCCGGCGACGCATCCCGCGACCACTGCCGCTCCCAATACGTATTTCGACCATGCATATTTCATTACTGCACTCCTGATGTGTCCGTCATGAGACAAATATGCTGAGTGCAGATCGAATGTCAATGCTATTAGGAATTATTTGCAAAAAGGATTATTTTCCTCTTTTCGATGGAACGATGTCCTATTTAGGCACCTTCCTATTGGCGCACGCTTTTAACTGGGTAGCGATCGAAGAGACTGAGCTCCTGGGTCGTTATCACTAGGGTGACTATGGACAGGTGGCGCCGTCATGTTAAAGCAACATCCGACTGTTAGCGGGTGAACCATCTACCAAACGAAAAATCGGTTTGCGGAGCGCGACTTTCCGCAAATGCCCAGTTGATCGGAATGAGACTATGCGCGTTGCAATGATTGGAACCGGCTATGTCGGGCTTGTGTCCGGTGCCTGTTTTGCCGACTTCGGCCATGTGGTCACTTGTATCGACAAGGATGCGAGCAAGATCGATGCCCTGAACAGTGGCGAGATCCCGATCTATGAACCGGGCCTGCAACAGCTGGTGGCCAAGAACGTCGATGAAGAGCGCCTGTTCTTCACCACAGATCCGAAGACCGCCATTGCCGAAGCGGATGCAGTCTTCATTGCCGTTGGCACCCCCACCCGCCGCGGCGACGGCCATGCGGATCTGTCCTATGTCTATGCTGCGTCCGAAGAGATCGCCGGGCTTCTCGATGGCTTTACGGTTGTCGTCACCAAGTCGACCGTGCCGGTCGGCACCGGCGATGAGGTCGAGGCGATCATTGCCAAGACCAATCCCGACGCGAAGTTTGCCGTTGTCTCCAATCCGGAATTCCTGCGTGAAGGCGCTGCCATCAGCGACTTCAAGCGTCCGGACCGGGTGGTCGTGGGCACGGACAGCGAGGACGCTGCCAAGGTCATGCGCGAGCTCTACCGGCCGCTGTTCCTGAATGAGACCCCGATCATCGTCACCCAGCGTCGCACGTCCGAGCTGATCAAATATGCCGCCAACGCCTTCCTGGCAGTGAAGATCACTTTCATCAACGAGATCGCGGACCTTTGCGAGAAGGTCGGCGCCAATGTGCAGGAAGTCTCCCGCGGCATCGGGCTCGACAACCGCATCGGCAACAAGTTCCTGCATGCAGGTCCCGGCTATGGTGGCTCCTGTTTTCCCAAGGACACGCTGGCGTTGTCCAAGATCGGCCAGGACGCAGGCTCGGAGCTGAAGATCGTCGACAGCGTGATCGAGGTGAATTCGGCACGCAAGAAGAAGATGGCTGACAAGGTGATTGCCCACATGGGCGGCGACGTCAGCGGCAAGACCATCGCCCTCCTCGGCCTTGCCTTCAAGCCAAACACCGACGACATGCGCGAAGCCCCCTCCATCGACATTGTCGCCAAGCTGCAAGAGGCTGGCGCCAAGATCCGCGCCTATGACCCCGCCTCCATGGACGAAGCCTCGCACCTGATGAGCGATGTTCTGTTCTGTGACGGGCCCTATCACGCCATCGAAAACGCCGATGCGGTTGTCATTGTCACCGAGTGGGACCAGTTCCGCGCGCTCGACCTCGACCGGGTCCGCGAGACGCTCACCGCACCCAATGTCATCGACCTCAGGAACATCTACCAGAGCGATTACATGATCGAACGCGGCTTCAAATACACAAGCGTTGGACGGGCGTATTAAACGCCCGCACCGCGGCATCACCCGGCACTCTGATGTTAACCACCTTTCGGCTTTAACCTTGGGTTAACCATAGGAAATCGCTACATTTCCTCTCAAACAAGAGGGAGTGAAATAGGGTGCCTCCAGTCGCACTTGTCGATAGAACTCCGCCAAATGGTGCGAAGCGCCAAACGCCGCATATGGCAATTTCACACGCCTTGCCGGATGGGCGACGCTACGCCCGTCTGAAGCGGCTGTTTGACATTGTCGGGGCGGTGCTTGGCATCGTGTTGCTCGCGCCGCTGATGGCGGGGATTGCCGTTGCGATCAAGGTGAACAGCGCCGGACCGGTTCTCTTCCGGCAGACGCGTCACGGCCTCAATGGATCGACCTTCACGGCGCTCAAGTTCAGATCCATGTACGTTGATCTTGGTGATACAAGCGGGCGGCTGCAGACCGTACGGGACGATCCACGGATCACGCCGGTCGGACGTTTTCTGCGCAAGAGCAACTTCGACGAGCTGCCACAGCTGTTCAATGTCCTGAAGGGCGAAATGTCCCTGGTCGGGCCACGCCCCCATGTGCCGGGCATGCTGGCCGCCAATCTACCTTATGAAGAATTCGATCCGCGCTATCATCAACGCCACCGGATCAAGCCCGGCATCACCGGGCTTGCGCAGGTCAACGGCTGTCGCGGTGAGACCAAGGATCCCCATGCCGCGCGGATGCGACTGGACTACGACCTTGCCTATGTCGCGCGTCACTCGCCGCTTCTCGACATCAAGATCATCTTCAAGACGATTGTTCACGAGTTCTTCAAGGGCAACGGCTACTAGCAGTCGCCCCAAGCCAGATCATGAGCTGAGCAGGCGAATGAGCCTCAGAAGCGCCAACTCGTAACCCTGCGAACCACAGCCGGCGATGACGCCGTCAGCCCGTAGAGACACATAGGAGTGATGGCGAAAGCTCTCTCGCTTGTGCACGTTGGAAATATGCACCTCGAACACCGGGCCTTCGAAAGTGCTGAGCGCATCCAGAAGGGCCACTGACGTATGCGTATAGGCTGCGGGATTTATGATGATGCCGCAGGCGTCTTCCCGGGCCTCATGGATCCAATCGATCAGCTGGTGTTCCGCATTGCTTTGCAGAAAGCGGACTTTCAAGCCATTGGCCTCGACGATCTGGCTGCAGGCCACCTCAATATCCTGAAGTGTTTCCTTGCCGTAGATCTCCGGCTGACGCTTTCCCAGCAGATTCAGGTTTGGGCCATTCAAGATATAGACGGTTTGCAAGACGTTCCCCTGTCTCCCCGGTCTTCCCAGGAAGACCACTTTCTCTTCCGGTATAATATCAGGTATTTAAGGACCTGTGTGCATTCGCGCACGGAAACACGAAAGAGGATCAAGCCACAAATACGAAGGCTCCCCTTTGAGGCCCACGCGCGCTTCATTTAAGCAAATTTAACCATAATCAGAGAAATTCTATCACGGCACATGGGAGTAAGTTTGCATGGTGGAATTGAAGAAGACGCTCGACACGCTGGAAGCCTTCAATCTGGCCATCGAGGGGCTACGTCATCTGCCCCCGGAGACACTCTCCAAGTTTCTGCTGGCGCACTACACGGTCGATCTGGACCTCATGAGCGAATTTCTCGTGGCGGCGCTCGCCACCGAACAACAAGTGCCGCTCACAGCCCCTGCCATCAGCCGCGCGGCCTGAGCCCATTCAATAGAGTTTAGCTTGAAAATTCGTGCGGTATCGCACAAGGCGTAGCTTATCCGATGGCTGCGACATCAGGTTTCGGCTGACCGCCTTGTGGCCCATTCGGATCACCTGGACCACCGGGTGCGCCCTGCCATATTTTCTGGCGATTGCGAATTTCGCGCGGCGCGGGACCGAAGTAGGTCGCGGTCTTGATAAAGTCTCGCGGATGAAGAACCACACTGGATACACGCTGATAGAGCGCTTTTGCCGAGATAGGCTTCGACAGAAGTTCGTGTACACCCAACCGCCGGGCTTCAACGATCCGGCTGCGCTCCGTGTGCGCCGTCACCATGATGATCGGAATATATGCGAAGGGATTGTTTGGACTGCGGATCATGCGCACCATATCCGCGCCGTCGAGGATCGGCATGACCCAGTCCATAATCAGAATATCGGGGTTTGCACGGTCCATCGCTTCCAGACCGGACGCGCCGTCTTCAGCCTCGACAATGCGACGCGCGCCAAAACCCTGCAACATCGTGCGCAGGATCGTACGCATATATGCACTGTCTTCGACCAGCAAAAACGTCAGTGAAGAAAGATCAACACTCACCTAGCAAACCTCCATGTCACCTCACAATTGGCAGGAAATTCTGAAAATTGAGTTATTAATGTTCAAGAAGAGCTAAATCTCTCGATGACAGACACTTCGGATCATGGCAGGAAACTCTCGATGTCCCGTTTTGAAGACAGGCTTGAGTCTGCAAGAAATTTGAAAAACTTGCGCTCGATCAATTACCTTTTTTGCTCAACAGGTTAGCAAGAAGGTGAAAACAACAGGCAGCGAGGACTGCCGAACGGGTTCTGCGAGCGCGTCAATCTGCCGTTAGACTTTAAGGGTTTGACTGGCTAGGGTCCGCCAAAGACGTCAGAGAAGAATAAGGTTCATAGAATGAACTACGAAGAAACCTTTGAACGTGCGATTGACGCCCTTCGGGATGAAAAGCGCTATCGGGTTTTCGCCGATCTGGAGAGGGTCGCCGGGGAATTTCCAAAAGCAGTTTGGCGCGCCGAGAATGGCCTCGAGCGCGACATTACGGTCTGGTGTTCCAACGACTACCTGGGAATGGGTCAGAACCCTGCCGTTATTGCTGCCTTGACGCAAGCTGCCGAGCAAATGGGCGCAGGCGCTGGCGGCACCCGGAATATTTCAGGCACCAACCACCCCCTGGTACAGCTCGAACGCGAGCTTGCCGACCTTCACCGCAAGGACGCGGCGCTCGTCTTCACGTCCGGTTTTGTGTCCAACGAAGCCTCGATTTCGACCATCGCAAAATTGCTGCCTGATTGCCTCATCCTCTCCGACCAACTCAATCATGCATCCATGATTGCCGGCGTACGCGGATCGGGCACTGCCAAGCAGGTGTGGCGCCACAACGATCTGGAACACCTGGAAGACCTTCTCAAGGCGGCCGGCAATGAGCGAGCAAAGCTGATCGTGTTTGAATCCGTCTATTCGATGGATGGCGACATCGCCCCGATCGAGCAGATCGCCGACCTTGCCGACAAGTACAACGCCATGACCTACATCGACGAGGTACACGCCGTAGGCATGTATGGCGAGCGCGGTGCAGGCATCTGCGAACGCGACGGGGTGATGGACCGCATCGACGTGATCGAAGGCACCATGGCCAAGGCATTTGGCGTGATGGGCGGCTATATCACGGCACGGCAGTCAATTGTTGACGCGGTACGTTCCTATGCGCCGGGGTTCATCTTCACCACTGCTATTCCACCGAGTCTTGCAGCTGCCGCCTGCACGTCGATTCGCCACCTCAAAACATCGCAGAGCGAGCGCACTGCGCATCAGCGCCAGGCCCAACACACAAAAGAGGCGCTGAGCGCAGCTGGCCTTCCCGTGATGCTGTCTGAGACCCATATCGTGCCCGTGCTGGTCGCCAATCCTGACCTTTGCAAGAAGGCCAGCGACATGCTGCTGGACAAGCACGGCATCTACATCCAGCCCATCAATTATCCAACGGTTCCGCGTGGAACCGAACGTTTGCGGATCACACCAACACCGCTTCACGACGATGCGCTGATCGACCATCTGAAGCACGCCCTCATCGATGTCTGGGACGTGCTTGGACTGCCGAAGGGCACGGTAGATGCGGACTGCAATATCGTTGATGCCAATGGCAACGTGGCCCAGGCGATTTATCCGGCAGCAGGCGGTTAAGTCGCCCGGTCAAAGTCTCAGCCGCATTTTCACACCTTGGTATTGTTGCTGAGCATTAACGCCTTTTACAACTCCTGATTAACGAGACTTTTAGCGCTTTGGGTGCCCAATGAAAGGCATCCCAAGGGGCCGTTGCCCCTGCGTGAAACCGTGTTACAGGTCCCAAATGCCATCGAGCCGCATGTCACAGGACGACATAAAGCTACTTTCTTCCGCCAAAGTGGACAGTGAGGCAAAGCCTGCTGGGCGAGGTGCGTCTTTGCCCTCGTCGTGGAAGGAAAACGCGCTGCTTGTCTCAGGCCTTGGCCTGGTGCTGGTTGCCGCAAGCATGGTTGTCACAACGCTTTTTTCCTGAAGGCGATCGCAACACCAAGATTGCCAACTGCTCCTAGCCCTCGCCGGTCTTCTTTTCTGCAGACCCGTCCAGGTCATCATCCTCGAGAATGCGCCATTTCGCACCTTCCAGGTCTTCGAATTGACCGCTTTTCAACGACCACAGAAAGCCCGCCAGACCGAGCAGACCGAGGAACAGAGCGATCGGTATGAGGTAAATGAGAACGTCCATTCAAAGCTCCGAGCGGGTCGAACCGCCCTCTCCCCATCGCAGGCGAAGGGCGTTTGCCGTTACCGCAATCGAAGACGCCGACATGGCGACCGCCGCCATCAGTGGTGTGACCAGACCGGCGACGGCAATTGGAACCGCGACAACATTATACAGCGCGGAGATCCAGAGATTTTGCTCAATTGCTTTGCGCGCCCGTCGCGAGATTTGAAGGGCATCAGCCACCGGCTGCAATTTATCGCCCAGAAAGACCGCGTCTGCGGCGGCCTGAGACAGATGAACTGCGGTGACGGGCGACAAAGACACATGTGCACCGGCCAGCGCAGGCGCGTCATTTAGACCGTCTCCGACCATAAGCACCTTCCGCCCTTGCTGCTTCAGCGCCTCGAGATGGGCGATCTTGTCGCCGGGCTTCACCTCAGCCTGCCAGTTGGCAAGTCCAAGTTCCTCTGCCACGGCCCGAACAGCCCCTTTCCGGTCGCCGGACAGAATTTCAAGCTGGTAACCCAGCCCGGACAATTCTCTCATGACAGCTGCAGCGTCTTGCCGCAGCGACTGGCGTAACGGCAAAAGCACGGCCGGTTCAGCGCCGTGCTTAACGGCGATCACCGAGGCTCCGGGATGCATTTTCAACAGCGCACCTATTTCCGCATCCGGAACGCTGCAAAATGCTGGACTTCCGAGGCGAAGAGCCACTCCGTCGACCGTGGCCTCGATCCCTGCGCCAGGTGTCTCCGAGACAGACCCAAACGGCCGAAGCGCACCACTCGCCTTGACCAATGCCGATGACAGAGGATGGCGGCTTGAAAGCGCCAAGCGTCCGGCAAGTGCCAGAAGCTCATAAGATAACTGCCCATTATCCAGCAGGCAGGGTTCGGCGGTGGTCAGGGTTCCGGTCTTGTCGAAAACAATCGTATCCACATCCGACAAGCGTTCGATCGCATCGCCGGAGTTCAACAAGACCCCTGATTTGAAGAGCTGGCCAGAGGCCACGACCTGTACCGCCGGAACTGCAAGACCCAGGGCACAGGGGCATGTGATGATCAAGACAGAGATCGCAATCACCAGCGCGGGCTGCCAATCTGCCCCGGCGAACATCCAGCCAGCAAAGGTCACCGCTGCTGCACCGTGCACGATTGGGGCATAAAGCTGAGCGGCACGGTCGGCCAACCTGACATAGAGGGATTTTGCCTGGGTTGCCGTCTCCAGCAGTCGATTGACTTCATCCAGCAGCGTCGCACCTGTAGCAGTGCTGACGCGTACCTTTAGCGTCCCATCGCCGTTCAGGGTGCCGGCATAGACCTGGGCGCCCTTTCCGACTGCATGCAAAATGGTTTCGCCGGTCACGAGGCTCTGGTCGATTTCCGACCTTCCATCAAAGACGACACCGTCGACTGGAACCCGGTCACCGGCCATTACCAGAACCATGTCGCCCGGTTTAATCTTGGATAAAGGAACCTCGCGCACCGAGCCATCTGATCCAATGCGCGCTGCAACTTCAGCCTTCAGGGCAGCTATGTTCTCGGCAAATGAGCGCGTACGGCCGCGCATGTTGTGATCCAGATAGCGGCCAACCAAAAGGAAGAACAGCAACATCACCGCGGATTCGAAATAGGCGTGATGCTGATGCTGCATGGTCTGGATCAGGGACAGCCCGACCGCCAGCGTGACGCCGATGACGATCGGCACATCCATGTTCAGCCGTCCTGCCCGCAAAGCGGTAAACGCACTCTTGAAGAACGGCCTGCCGGAATAGGCAACCGTCGGCAGGGCAATCAGTGCCGAGAGCCAATGGAAGAAATCGCGGGTTTCAGGTGTTATGTCGGTGGCGTTTCCAGACCAGACGGAAACAGAGAGCAGCATGATGTTCATGCCTGCAAATCCGGCCACAGCCATACATCGCAAAAGGTTCTTGCCGGTCTGGTCCTGGCGGTCTTTCTGGCTCGCCGGATCAAAGGGATGGGCGGTATAGCCAAGCCTTGACAGCTCGGCGACGATTTCATCGGCGCCGGTCTGACCTGTGTCCCAATCCACCGCAAGCCGCTGGCTGGTCAGATTGACCCTGGCCTTGCGTATGCCAGGAAGGCGTGAGAGACCGCGTTCAATCTCCCCCATGCAGGCGGCGCAGGTGATCCCCTCCACCGCCAGATCCATATGCACCGCGCCCTCTTCGGCGGGGGTTACGAAAGCATCCCAATCGCGTGCGTGAACGTTCATGGGGTCCTGGCTCACTCGGAAAGGAAAATGCGGTTCTCGGATCTGAACAGGCGTTCGTTGGCACTTTCCGCGTCCAGCACCATATTCCAGTTTCCTGCCGCCAGTGTATCGGCTGCTCCGGTATAGACACCGCTCTCGCCCTCAACCAGTGCGACGTCAAGATCCACGCCGTCATGGGTCGGATGATTGAGATGGGCGACAAAGGCCAGTCCGGTCAGCGGGGCGCCGAGCTTGTCTCGCGCCTCGACCTTTAGCGAGGCCCCGCCGTTTGCTGCACGCGTCAGATCTGCTTTCACCTGCCATCCGCGTTCAGACTGGGCTTTGGCATCGGCGATTTCCTGATTGTAGGCCTGCCCTGCCTTGTAGGAGCTCTCGACAACAACACCCGGGAAGGATCCGACAGCCAGCCAGATGAACACGGCATTCGCCGCAAAGATGACGGCAAAGAAACCGAACAGCCAGAAGAGAACGGTGCGCCCGGTGAAGGCCTTGGGATCTTTGGGCATAGCGCCTTGATGCGTCGTGGTCATTTTCCGCTCCTATGGCGCTTTGAAGTAGTCATCAGCTGTTACGACCTCGCCCATTACCGACTCCGTCAGACGGAACACGATCTCGGTGCTCTTTGGCATTTTGACACCGGCAGGCGAATTGACAAGCACACGCACCTCCCGGGTCGTGTCAGCGCCAACCTCGATGATCGGCCTTCCGGCGAAGGTCGTGTCGATACCCACGGCCTCAACACTTGTTCCAGCGGGCATGCCTTCGACATGCAGCATGAAATTCCGCTCATGGTTTCGTTTGTTCAAAAGCCGGACGGTATAGCCATTGCGGATAGAGCCATCGGTTTGCGTGACGAAAATCGGATTGCGGTCATGAAGAACATTGATGTCGGCAAAATCGCGGGTCAGCAACGCAAACAACATGATGCCGCCGACAAGAGCAATCACCGCGGCATAGACAACAGTCCGCACGCGCACGATTTCGTAGACGGATTCCTTGCCCTCGATCCGGCGCTCGATGTTCTCGTCCGTGTCATAGCCAATCAGCCCGGTCGGCTTTCCGACCTTCTCCATGACATTGTCACAGGCGTCAATGCAGAGCCCGCACTGGATGCAGTCAAGCTGTGTTCCCTTGCGGATATCGACACCAGTCGGGCAGACATGGACGCATTGGTGACAGTCGACGCAATCACCAGCCGGCAATCCCTTCAGCTCCAGGGCCTTGTTCTGCTTCAGCGATCCGCGCGGTTCGCCGCGGTCCCACTTGTAGGTAACATTCAGCGCTTTTTCGTCGGTCAGCGCGGCCTGAATGCGCGGCCACGGGCACATGTAGATGCACACCTGCTCGCGCATGAAACCAGCCAGCAGATAGGTGGTCGTAGTCAGGATCGCGATCCAGAGATAGGCGCTGAAAGGCGCCTGTAACGTAGCCAGATTATAGACCAACGTCGGCGCGTCGGAGAAATACAGGACCCAGGCGCCGCCAGTCCACCAAGCGATCATGAGCCACAAGAAGTGTTTGGTAGCCCTGCGCCCGACCTTGCCGGCCGTCCAAGGCTCCCTGTCCAGGGCCATACGCGCGCGCCGGTCACCCTCGATCTTTCGCTCGACATAGAGGAAGAGATCAGTCCAGACTGTCTGCGGACAGAGATAGCCGCACCAGACACGGCCCGCGACCGCGTTCATCAAGAACAGCGCAACGGCCGCGATGATAAGCAGACCCGTAATGTAATAGACTTCCTGAGGCCAGATCTCGATAAAGAAAAAGTAGCCGCGGCGGCCTGCAAGGTCGACGAGAACTGCCTGATCCGGGGCGTTGGGTCCACGGTCAAAGCGAATGAAGGGCAGGAAATAATAGATCCCGAGTGTGATGAACAAGATCGCCCATTTGATCCTCCGGAACGTGCCTTTGACGGCCATCGGATAGATCTTCTTGGCTGAGGCGAACCACTCTTCCGCGTGTTCAGCCTGCGTGGCTTCGGTGTCGGCAGTCATGCCGTCCGTCCTTCTGTTTCGGATCCTGCCCCAATAGGACCCTTTGCGTCCTGCAGGCCGGAAACCCGGCCTGCGTCGTCTCCTGTTGGTCCGGGATCAACCGGACCAATCTCCAAGGACTACTGCCCTCCCCCGAAGGAATGGACATATACGGCCAGCGACTTAATGGTCGCCGGATCAAGACGCGCCTCCCATGCTGGCATGACGCCATTGCGCGGGCTGTAGATCTGCGCCTTGATGGCATCCACGGATTTGCCATAGAGGTATGTCGCCGATGTCAGGTTCGGCGCGCCGACTTCAATCATGCCTTTGAGGTCTTCCCCGTGACATGCCGCGCAATTGTCGACATACAGCGTCTCCCCGGCGGCCAGATCGACACCTTCCTCCGGTTCAAGCCCGGTCTTGGATGCTACGTAACTGGCGACCTGCGAAATCTCTTCGCGGGTGAGCAACTCGTCAGTGCCAAAGGCCGGCATGTCGCCGAAACGTGCCTCGTCATGATCCGACCGGATCCCGTAGAGAAGCGTGGTGTGGATGTCTTCCACCGTGCCGCCCCAGATCCAGTTGTCGTCCTGAAGGTTCGGATAGCCGGGCGAACCGACCGCCCCCGAGCCGTGACACGGCGCGCAGTTGTCGCCGAATGCGGCGCGACCGTTCGCAGAAGCAAATTCGAGCAGGTTCGGCGTCGTGCGAATATCTTCAAACGAAGCTTCGACCAGCTGATTGCCAATGCTCGCGCGTTCGGCAATGCCCGCATCGTAGGCCGCCAGAGCATTGGCGCGCTGACTGTCTCCAATGACACCGCTCGCATAACTGGAGACCATCGGCCAAGACGGGTAAACTACCCAATAGCCTATGGCCCAGACAATGCAGGCATAAAAGGTGTAGAGCCACCAGCGCGGCAGTGGATTGTTCAGTTCCTTCAGGCCGTCCCATTCGTGACCGGTGGTTTCGACCCCGGAAATCTGGTCGAGCTCGGGTTTATGATTATCGGACATGTATCAATCCTCCCGAAACGGGATCTGGGCGGCATCATCGAAGTCCTTGCGGTTCTTCGGCCAAAACACGTAGGCCAGCACGATGCCAAACAGCGCAACAAAGTAGACAAGGCCCCAGGTCTGAGCGAAGCCTGCCACTGCGGAATAGGTCTCGTTCATTGCATCACCTCAGGTTTGCCTTGTCGTCGTAGATTGAGAAATCGACCATGGTTCCAAGCATCTGGAGATAGGCGACGAGCGCGTCCATCTCGGTGACTTCCTTCGGATTGCCGTCGAAATCCCGCACCATGGCGGTGGGATAGCGCTCCATGAACTCATCGGAGGCATCCGTATCCGGCATAGCCTGGCCGAGAACATCCCTCGATGCGCTGGCAATCTGTTCTTCGGTGTAGGGAACACCAACGAGTGCGTTCGTCTTCAGATGATCGCCCATGCCACGCGTGCTCAGCCGGGTTTCGGCCAGGAACGGGTAGCCAGGCATAATCGAGACAGGCACCACGGAGCGAGGATCAATAAGATGCTCCACATGCCAATCGTCCGAATACTTGCCGCCAACGCGCGCAAGATCAGGCCCCGTCCGCTTGGATCCCCACTGGAAGGGGTGATCGTACATGGACTCCGCAGCCAGCGAGAAGTGACCGTAACGTTCCAGCTCGTCGCGCATCGGACGGATCATCTGCGAATGGCACAGATAGCACCCCTCGCGGATGTAGATGTTCCGGCCGACCAGCTCGAGCGGAGTGTAGGGACGAACGCCCTCGGTCTTTTCAATAGTGCTCTTGAGATAGAAGAGCGGTGCAATCTCAACGAGACCGCCGATGGCGACCACGATCAGAATGCCAATGAGGAGAACGAAGGAGTTCTTTTCGAAGATTTGGTGCTTTGACCATACTGACATTTTGTCTCCTCCCCCTATTCGGCCGCAGCCAGATGGCCCGCAGCGCTGGCTTCAGCTTCTTCAGCTTCGCCATGACGAACGGTCATCCAGAGGTTGTAGGCCATGATCACAGCGCCAAAGACGAACAGAGCGCCGCCCAATGCACGGATCACGTAGAAGGGGTACATCGCTTCAACGGTTTCAATGAAGGAATACTCGAGGAAGCCCAGCGCGTCGTAAGCACGCCACATGAGGCCCTGCATGATCCCGGACACCCACATGGAGGTGATGTAGAGAACGATGCCGAGGGTCGAAAGCCAGAAGTGCCAGTTTACCAGCTTCAGCGAGTAAAGGCTCTTCTTGTTCCACAGCCATGGAACCAGGCAATAGAGCGCTCCGAAGGAAATGTAGCCAACCCAGCCCAAAGCACCTGAGTGAACGTGACCGATGGTCCAATCCGTATAGTGCGAGAGCGAGTTCACTGAGCGAAGGCTCATCAATGGTCCTTCGAAGGTGGACATGCCATAGAATGCCACAGACACCACCATCATGCGCAGAACCGGATCCGTCCGAAGTTTGTCCCAGGCACCTGACAGGGTCATCAGACCATTGATCATGCCCCCCCAGGACGGCATCCAGAGGATGATCGAGAAGGTTGCGCCCAAGGTCGAAGCCCACTGCGGCAGAGCCGTATAGTGCAGGTGGTGCGGTCCGGCCCAGATATACAGGAAGATCAGCGCCCAGAAGTGCACGATGGACAGGCGGTATGAGTAGACCGGCCGCTCCGCGCGCTTGGGCACGAAGTAGTACATGATGGCAAGGAAGCCTGCGGTCAGGAAGAAGCCGACAGCGTTGTGGCCATACCACCATTGAACCATGGCATCTTGCACGCCGGACCAGACGATGTAGGACTTGGTGCCATAGACCGTCACCGGGATCGTGGCATTGTTGACCAGATGCAACATCGCGATGGTGACGATAAAGGCCAGATAGAACCAGTTGGCCACATAGATGTGCGGCTCTTTCCGCTTCCACAAAGTCATCAGGAAAAGCAATAGGTAGGCAACCCAGACGATGGTCAGCCAAAGGTCAGCATACCATTCAGGTTCAGCATATTCCTTGGATTGGGTCGCCCCGAGCAGATAGCCCGTTCCGGCAATGACGATAAAGACGTTGTAGCCGATGATCACGAACCAGGGGAGAACCGAGCCAGGCATGCGCACACGGCACGTACGCTGAACCACATACATGGAGGTCGCAATAAGGACGTTCCCGCCGAACGCAAAGATCACGGCCGATGTGTGAAGCGGACGCAGGCGGCCGAAATTGGTCCAGGGTAGATCAAAGTTCAGCGCCGGCCAGGCCAGCTGCGAGGCAATGATCAAACCGACGGTAAAGCCCGCGATGCCCCAGAACATGGCAGCCACAACGCCGAATTTGACCGGCGCCATGTTGTAATTCGGCTTTCCGTTGATTTCCTGCGGGATCGGAATCCCGCCATCATCGAAGTAGTTCTTGAAGATAACAAACACGCTTCCAGCCGCGACGAATGCGCCGAGCATTGCGTGAAATGCCATCACTTGATCGTAAGTTTTGCCCGCCACGATCAGGCAGGCGAATGCCAACACCACAAGGAAGGCTGCAAACAGACCTTCCTCGAGCGTGATCAATCTGGCCTTGGTCTGTGCCATTTTGCGCGCCCCAGTCTTCTATATCGTTACACTGTGCCAACGATTGGTCCGACCTTGCGCATGGCGTGGGCAGGCTGACGTTGATCCAGATCAAGATTGCCCGACTCCACCCTCAAAAGGTGGTCGACATGGAGTCGCTGCGGCAATTTGCGCGGCAAAAACAAGCTTGAAGGGGAAGCAACAGCTATTTGCCGAGAATCAGAAAACGAGTCAAAAAGCCTGACATGCAGCCTTATCCAGGACCAAGAAAAAGCCGGGTTGCAAAGGGCAAAAGCAGTACCATGCCGATGTAACGAACCAGCTGATGCGCGGCGACGAACGCCGGGTCTAGATCCATCATGAACGCCAGTAAGGTCATCACCTCGAGGCCACCTGGCGCATAGGCCAGGAGCAACTGGCCGAATGGCAAGTCGAGAACAGACGAAACGACCAGCGCGATCACGGTTGAGACGCACAAGCCGACAGCGACCGCACCCATGCTCGCCTTGATGATCCGGAGAAACACCGTCAGCGACGTTGAACTGAAGCGACTTCCGATAAAACACCCAAGACCGATGTAGCACGGTACCAAGACAAACTCTGGCAATGCCACTGGGATAGCGCCGGATGCATTCAAAGCTGAACTCATGAAGAACGCCCCCGTCAACCATCCTCCGGGGACGCCAACACGCACCGCAACAAGACTTGCACCCACGCATAGCGCAAACAGGACCGCCATTTGGAGAAGCGTCGGCAAGATCTCCGGCTCAAGACCGTGAGGTGGATGGTTTGCGGTGGAGGTAATGAAGAGCGGCAGCACCACAATTAGGATCAAGAGTCGGGTCGATTGGGACGCAGCGATCCGCGCTAGATCGACCTTGCGTTCTGCAGCAAGAGCCATGACGAAGGATAGCGCTCCCGGAATTGCGCCAAAGTAGGCGGCTTCAGGATCCCATCGAGCTGCATAACGCAAGAAAACGAATGTCGCCGCCGTAACAAGAGCCACCACAACCACGAGCGCCGCCATCGTCCATGGCCAGTCGCTAACCCGATCGACCACCTCAGGGGTCACACCCGCACCCATGGAGAGGCCCAAGACAACGAAGAGAGCGTCGCGCAAAGGGTCAGGCAAGGAGACCGGCAGCCTACCCAGCGCAGCTGCAGCGACAGCCACCATCGCGCCAGACATCCACGCTGCAGGCAGGCCCACAACTGTAAAGACCAGTCCGCCGATCGCTCCGAGGGCAATTGTGAGCGACGTCGAGCGCCACGTCTGCCACGACGGCCAATTCAAGTTCAACTGAATGTCCTTTTGAAAAGATGCGGAACGTCAGGCGCCCAACAAGGCCGCCTCGTCCAGATCGGGCCGCTGGGGTTCCAGAAATGCAGAGCCGCGGATTTTCTCCATTGCGATCGCCCGCTGAACGGACGGCCGGCACTGCAGCAGCGACAACATGCCGTGAAGCGCCGGCCAGCGATCCTCATCGAATACCCGCGCCGCAGGGTAGAGTTGATACCACCGGACACAGGCAGCAGCATAGAAGTCGAGAACCGAAGGCGTCGAACCCAGAATGTAGGGGCCCACGGATCCTTGGAATGCCGTTTCCAGATGCGAGAAGCCTTGTTCGATCCGGGTCTCCAGGGCGGCGGCCAGATGCGGCATCCCAGCCTCATCCGACATGTAGCGCTTCGGCCGAAAAGATATCCTTAGATCGGCGTGCAACGTATTGGACAGAAAAAACAGCCATGACAGGACTCTGCCCCGGTCGGGCGAAGCCACCTGTGGCGCCAGTTGCCCAGTCTTGTCGGCCAGGTAAAGAAGAATTCCCGCCGTCTCGAAAAGCGGCTCTCTCTGATCGGGATCAATCAGGACCGGCAGCAAACCCTGCGGGTTGAGTTTGAGATATTCAGGCGACCTGTTCATTCGATTGGCGCGGTTGATCTCGACGAAGCGATAATCCATTTCGAGCTCTTCGAGAATGAAACGCACCACCAGATTGGCGCTGTCAAATGACCCGAACAGATGAAGCCGGGTTGGATCGATCTGGAAGGCGTCCTGCACCATCTTCTACTTTCTGAGGTAGTTTTCAAGACGACAAACCTGACCTGATTTCCTTCAGCTTGCGAAAGATCAAAGACTGAAGGACGAGCTCACGTCAGTTTGCCGGAATGACTGACACATTCTCATCCTATGCCATGCGCAACGTGCCGCGCTACACCAGTTATCCGACTGCGCCGCATTTTAATGCGGGCGTTACCGATGTAGTCTATTCGGATTGGCTTGGCGCGCTGTCGCCTCAAGACAGTCTCTCGCTTTATTTGCACGTCCCCTATTGCCGTGAAATTTGCCACTACTGCGGCTGCTACACAAAGGCAACGCGCAAGGAGGCCCCGCTTCTTTCCTACGCCAAAACGCTCGGTCAGGAGCTGGAGCTGGTTGTCGATCACCTAAAGACACCAGGTCAGGTCAGACACATTCACTGGGGCGGCGGGACGCCGAGCCTATTGCCTGAGCAGAGCCTTCTTGACCTTGCCGGGATGATGCGGGTCCTGTTCGATTTTTCACCGGACATCGAACATGCCATTGAGCTTGACCCACGGTACGTTAGCGTATCTCTCGCCGAAACGCTGGTGACAATGGGTGTCAATCGGGCGAGCCTTGGCGTTCAAGATTTCGACCCCGCCGTTCAGGTCGCAATTGGGCGCGTTCAATCCTATGACCTCGTCAAGGCCGCAACCGAGCACCTGCGGAGTGCCGGCTTGACTGCGTTGAATTTCGATCTGATGTATGGCTTGCCGGAACAGACGCTTGAGACCATCCGTGACACGGTTGCGCGCACCGTCGAGCTAAATCCGGGTCGGATCGCATTGTTTGGCTATGCCCATGTGCCATGGATGAAAAAACATCAGCGCCTGATTGATGAAAGCCGCCTTCCCTCCGCTGCAGAGCGCCTCGCCCTTGCCGAAGCGGCTCGCACCGACCTTTTGAGCGCCGGCTATGTAGCAATCGGCCTTGATCATTTTGCGAGACCCGACGATTCGATGGCGATCGCGGAGCAGCAGGGAAAGCTGCGCCGGAATTTTCAGGGCTACACTACGGACACGGGCGACCAACTGATAGGTTTTGGCGTGTCATCGATTGGGAAGCTCAGCCGAGGCTACATCCAGAATATGCCAGATGTCAGGCATTGGAGCCGAGCCATTTCGGATGGAAAGCTTCCAGTTGCGAAAGGGATCGCACTGAGCACTGACGACCGTCTGCGTGGCAGCATCATCGAACAATTGATGACCAACCATCTGTGCGACATCGAAGAGACCTGCCGACAGTTCAGCATCGAACCAGCTGATCTCCTGCCGTCGATGGACGCGCTTGAGGAGCTGGTCGACCAGGGTCTGGTTCGCCTGGATGGCTGGACGGTGATCATTCCGAAGAGAGGCCAGAGCTATGTACGCCTCGCCGCGGCAGCTTTCGATGCCTATCTTGGCGGGCAGCACGCTGGCGCGGGCAAGCATTCAATGGCAGTTTGAACACAAAGTTCCAGCCGCGAGGTTTCCAAGGCCGACCTTCTGCCGCCCACTTCCTATGCAAAAACAACTGACAAAAAAAGCCGGCGCAGGGGCTGCGCCGGCAAAGGGGTGATGGTAGGGGGAATGCACAGTTTGAGGGACCCTGAAACTTTCCGGAAAATCAGTGAATACCCGTCATCTGGCACAGACCGCAAATCCGGTTCAGATGGATCTTGTCGGACCGATCGATCCGGATCACGCCGCGACGCTTGAGGTCAGACACCACGCGGCTCACTGTTTCGATCGTCAAACCTAGATAATCAGCAATTTCCTGACGCGTCATATGCAGCTGAAGATCACAGCCATCCTCCGATTTGCTCGGATCAGGCCCGACGCAGCCGACACCGCCACCACGGTTGGGCACGAGGTACATCAAGAACGACGCAACGCGTTCGACGGCGGACTTACGACCCAGTAAAACCGCGTGTTCATGCAGAATATTCATCTGGTTGGTCAGGCATTTTGTAAGCTGGCGCTGAAGTTCAGCCGATGCTTCGACCTGTTTAAGGTCGACTTCGCGAACCGTCGCCTCGGTTAGCGTCTCAGCGGTACAATCTTGTTCCTCACCGGCAGACAAACCAAAGATGTCGCCGGGGCGCAGGACTTCGACAACCTGCCGCCGTCCGTCCGGGAGCAGCTTGAAGAGCATGATCGTGCCGCTTGCTAGCTGGTACAGACGCTTGGCTTCGTCGCCCTCGTAATACACGACGTCATGTGCGCCGAAATTCGCGAGTTTGGCACCGAAGGCCTCAAATGTCGGTTGAGCTGCGACTGTCATAGGGCGCGCAGTCGCCCGCGCAGCGCCATATTGACCGTTCGCTTCGTGTTCCAAGTATGCCATTTCAGACCCCTCCTTTGTGCAGCAGGGGCTCAATAGACATGAGGAACAGAAGATTATCTTCTGCCTATCCCGGTCAGTGTTGGCTCAGTCCCGTCCGACTGCCCAACGCCCTTGCTATGAACAAGCTAGACTGACGATCTCGATCAAAAAATTCGGTCGAATGCGTAAGGCCAACTACATAGTCGCCATGCGGAATACGTAAGTACCCTTATGTAGTTACCGCATGCTGCACGACGTGAAAGTCACCATGAGCGCCTAGACTTTTGCTGATAGGACCTAGCAGTTACAGAAGGTTTTTTGGAAAGAGAAGTCAGTTCAAATGTTCAGCAAGCGCAGGAAATGATAGAGGCTTGCGCAGAACCGTCATGGACGCAAACTGTGGCAGTTTTCGCTCCAGCTTGGACTTTGAATGACCAGAAATCACGATCACCCGTGGCGACTCCGAGTTCAGCTCCAATAGCCGAACCACTTCCTCCCCACCGATACCGGGAAGACCCAGATCAACTATCACCAGATCATCAGAAGTTGGCGACGGCTTTGCCAAAAAGCTCTCCGCATCGGGATAGCAAAGCGGCGCATGACCAAGGACACTCAGAACAGTGGCCAGAGCATCAGAGACCGCCAGATCATCCTCGATTATGTGAATACGCACGGAGTTCTGCTTCCAGAATTCAGACCAAGATAGACAGTCTAATGTAGAGCAAAACATACAGGCTTTCAGTACGCACAAACACGAATTTTTGCGGTGAAAGCCGTACTCACAGTATGTACTTTCGACCTTTTGCAATCAGAGGCGTCGTCTATATGACGCCACCTGTCTTGCTCTATGCCCGACCCAGAACAATCCGCACGAGATCAGCGGCATTTCGAGCGCCGAGTTTTTCCATGATCCGTGCCCTGTGAACCTCAACCGTCCGTGGACTGATCCCTAGGATACGACCTGCTTCCTTATTTGAGGCTCCGCCGGTGATTTCCTGCAAGACTTCACGTTCCCGCCGTGTCAAAAGCTCCGACCCTTCAAAGACTGTTGGATCGTTTTCAAGCTGACGCTTTTCCATCGCAGCGATGCCGTCATTGATCCGACCGACCACGGTCTCGGCGGAAAAAGGCTTCTCAATAAAGTCAAAGGCACCATTCCGAATCGCCTCGACCGCCATGGGAATATCGCCCTGACCGGAGATGATGAAGATCGGAGCTGGATAGTCCTCGCCATTCAGTGCCTTAAGGATTTCGATTCCCGATCGACCCGGCATGTGGACATCAAGAACAACGCAGGCCGGATGGGTCTTGCTCGCAGAACTTACGAACGTTTCGCCATCTGAAAAGGTTTCAACTACGAAACCCTCCATGCTGAACACGACAGACAGTGCGTCACGCACCGCTGGATCGTCATCAACGATGTAGATGGCTTTCGCATCGCTCGTCATTCTTGTCATGTCCTTCCAATTTGAACCGGCGCGCCGTTCGACATCAGCCGTGCTCAGTCACACAGTGCACCGGCGTCATTTGCGCAGCGCGCAGTACCGACCGGTAATTTCAAGATAAATGTTGCTCCGCGCCCAGAAACGCATGGACCGAGCAAGAGGTCACCGCCGTGGTTCTGGGCGATTGACCTGGAGATCGCGAGTCCCAACCCGAGCCCCCTCTGTTTTTTGCCGGTAAAGGCTTTGAATAATTCAGGCACCATATCCTCGGGAACCCCTGTCCCCGTATCACTGACCTGAAATTCAACAAAGCCATCCTTCAAGTCGACCGCCAGATGAACGTTTTTGATCATGCTTTCACTGACCGCCTCACGAGCGTTTTTCAACAAATTGACCAACACCTGCCTGATCTGCACCGGATCCGCAGGGAGCGTCGGCAACCCGGACACTACGGAAGACGTGAAGATAGAGCGTCGCTCATTTGTGCCGAGCTCAACGAGCTCGATACAGGCCTTAGCAAATGAGGCGACCTCGATTTGCTCGCGCTCTGGCTCTTTCTTTTCAACAAGCTGACGCATCCGTTGAATGATTTCGCCGGCGCGCTCTGCTTCCTTTTCCGCCTTTAAAATGACGCTGAGCATCATCGGATCAAAGTCGGTACTTGTGCCTGCCTTGCGGGATACCGACTGCAGGTAGAGCAGGATGGCCGTCAGCGGTTGATTGAGTTCATGCGCAATCGCAGCACCCATTTCGTCCATCGCACTTATACGTGTCATGTGCACGAGCTGCGCCTGCGCTTGCGCCAGTCTCTCCTCAACGGACTTTCGGGGCCTCAAGTCCCTCAGAATGCCTATGAACTGGCGCCCCTCGGGCGTCGAAGCATCGCCGACGGAGAGTTCGACAGGAAATTCCGTACCGTCCTTGTGCCGTCCACGTACCTCGCGGCCAATTCCAATGATCTTCTTCTCGCCCGTATCAAGATAATGCTGAACAAAGCCGTCATGAGCCGCGGCAAAATCAGCCGGCATGATTTTGATGACGTTGTCGCCGATCAGTTCGGTAGCCGTGTAGCCAAATAGCTTCTCACACGCCTTGTTGAAGGCAAGCACCTGGCAGCGTTCATCAATCACAACGATGCCATCGGCAGCGGTGTCAAATACACTCGCCAGACGTGCGTCCGAGACGGTCGATTGCCGCTCGCTATGTTCGTCTAATACCTGATCCATCGCCCCGGTTCCGAGCCCACTTCGAGGACGCCTTCGAATTCAGGTTTAAGGGTAATCACTTAACTCGGCAAGGCATAGTCTCAAGCCCGCGCCGCGACCCATTCAACAATTCGATCAATAGTTTCGTTCCTACGGGCCGCATTGAAACCTGACAAGATCGTAAAATTTCACAAGATCGCAACAAAATAGGTCGCGAACCTGAGGATCCTCAGCCGCTCGTCATTTCAAACCACAGATGCGGCAGTTCAACACAGTGCATTCCCTCATAAAAACAACCCGACTTCTCAAGGAAGCCTCGTCACCCGTCACACCAAAGAGTAGAATTTACTTATTCAACAGATCGCGAATTTCCTCAACATCAAAGGTAGTTCCCTTTAATCTCTTCCCCGAATAGAAAACCAAAATAACTTTCTGCTGGATGCCAAACAGAACCTTTATGAACCTTCCGACAAACAGATTTCTCATTGCTTGCACTCAACCGCAAGACCAATAGACACAACACAGCACTTGTGGTCGGATCCGGTTGCTGAGCGTTTGGATCTCACAAGAGCCTGTCGAGCCCGTCAGGACGGGACGGACAGCAGGGAGGGAAGAGCCCGCACATGTTGCATGGATGGCTCGTGATATTTTCGGCAGTGGGATACATCCTGCTGCTCTTTGCCATTGCCAGTTATGGCGATCGCATGCCGCGCCGGTTCGTACCGGGAAGACGCGGCAGGCCGTTCATCTATGCTCTTTCGCTCTCCGTCTATTGCACATCCTGGACATTCTACGGCTCGGTCGGCGGAGCGAGCCGGAATGGCATGGAGTTCCTGACGATCTACATCGGTCCGATGCTGGTGTTTGCACTTGGTTACCCGATCCTGCGCCGGATCATTCGGGTTGCGAAAACCGAGCGCATTACCTCGATTGCCGATTTCATTGGAGCGCGTTATGGCAAGAGCCAGTCGGTTGCCGCGGTCGCGACCATCATCGCAGTCATAGGAATCATCCCCTACATTGCGCTACAGCTGAAAGCGGTCTCCCAGTCGATCACAACGATGATTGGGCCGCTAATGCCCCCTGGTGGCAGCAGCTATTTCCCCGTCTTTGATGACATCACGTTGCTGATCGCGATCGGCATGGCGATTTTCACTTGGTTGTTCGGTACGCGCCACATCGATGCAACAGAACACCAGGAAGGCCTGATGCTGGCGATCGCAGCGGAGGCGATTGTCAAGCTGGTTGCCTTCCTCGCAGTCGGCTTTTGGGTCACCTATTCGCTCTACGACGGGCCCTTCGACCTGGTCCGGGCCATCTCCGGTGCACCAGAAGTCGCAGAGGTCTTTGAGCAGCCGATCAATCAGGGCAACTGGCTCGTCATGACGGTTCTGTCGACCTTTGCCGTGATCCTGCTTCCGCGCCAGTTCCACGTCACAGTGACCGAGAACAACTCCGAAGCCGAGTTGCGGCGCGCTGTCTGGCTGTTCCCGCTTTACCTGATTCTGATCAACTTGTTTGTCGTTCCAATTGCCGCTGCCGGCCTGCTGCGCTTCGGTGAGGACATCAACCCAGACACGTTTGTCCTCGCCCTACCGATCGATTCAGGGCAGCATTGGCTCGCGCTTTTTGCCTTCATCGGAGGCCTGTCGGCAGCAACAGCGATGGTCATTGTGGCCACGGTCGCTCTTGCGATCATGATTTCAAACGACATCGTCGTGCCGCTGATCCTGCGCCGACGAAGCGAGGACGAGATCGTCGCGGTCAGCGGCAAGGACATGAGCCGCCTGCTGCTGAACGTTCGCCGGACGGCAATATTCGCCATATTGCTGCTTGCCTACGCTTATTACCGCACGGCAGGTGACACGGCTGCGCTTGTGTCCATCGGGCTTTTGTCGTTCGCCGCCATTGCCCAGTTTGCACCGGCCTTTGTCGGCGCCCTGGTCTGGCGCAGAGCAACTGCACGCGGCGCGATCACCGGAATGGCCGTTGGCTTTGCGTTCTGGCTTTACACTTTGCTGTTGCCGACGTTTGCCGAATCTGGACTGATTTCCAGTACGATTCTTCAGACCGGGCCATTGGGGCTGGAGCTGCTCAAGCCTCAGTCGCTTCTTGGGATCGAGCTTGACCCCTTTGTGCACGGGACGCTCTGGAGCCTCCTGGTTAACGTGTTCCTGTTCATCGCGGTGTCCCTGATGCGCCAACCGGAACCTGCCGAAAAACTGCAAGCCAACATCTTTGTGCCGGTTGACCTGGCGCCGGCTCCCGGCCTGCGCCTGTGGCGCACAAGCGTTACCAGCGGTGATCTCAAAGCCACCATAGCCAGATACCTTGGCGAAGAACGGACCGATCGGTCATTCAACCGCTATGCGCGGGAACGCGGCCTTGTGCTCGACGCGGATGCAACCGCCGATGCAAACCTTCTGCGCTTTTCCGAGCAACTTCTGGCCAGTGCTATTGGCGCGGCCTCCTCGCGCCTTGTCCTGTCGCTGATGCTGAAAAGACATGACCCCTCCACAAAAGGCGCCGTCAAACTGCTCGATGATGCTTCAGCGGCCATCCAGTATAACCGCGACCTCTTGCAGACTGCGCTTGATCAGGTCCGCCAGGGCATCGGCGTCTTTGACCGGGACCTGCGGCTGATCTGCTGGAATCGCCAATTCCGCGACCTCCTCGGCCTGCCTTCGGAATATGGTCAGGTCGGGACTACGCTCGATACAATCATTCGGCACAACGCCGTTCGCGGCGAACACGGCGACGGCCCTGTCGAGGCGATTGTAGCGGATCGACTGGAAAAGCTTGTGGTCGTACAAGAGACCTTTCAGGAACGCATGACGTCGTCCGGGCTTGTTCTGGAAGTCAGGATCAGCCCGATGCCCGATGGCGGCATCGTGACGACCTTTACAGATATCACCGAGCGGGTCATGGCAGAGGATGCGCTTGCGCGCGCCAACGAAACCCTCGAACGACGCGTGCGGGAGCGAACCGAGGAACTGACCCATGTGAACCAGCGTCTGGTTCAGGCCACCCACGCAGCCGAAGAAGCCAACATTGGCAAGACCCGTTTTTTGGCAGCAGCCGGTCATGACATTCTGCAGCCGCTGAATGCCGCACGGCTTTATGCCTCAGTGCTCGTCGACCAATTGCAGGAAGGCGAGAGCGGTGGCCTCGTTCGGAACGTTGAAGCAGCGCTTGAATCCGTGGAAGACATCATCGGAGCGGTTCTCGATATCTCCCGTCTGGACACGGGTGCCCTCAAGCCGGAGCAAACCATCTTCCGTATCGATGTGCTGCTGAAGGCGCTGGAACTGGAGTTTGAACCGGTGGCCCGGGACAAGGGTCTTGATCTGCGCTTTGTCTCAACGAGCGTCTCGATCCGCTCGGACCGCAGGCTCCTGCGCCGCCTGCTGCAGAACCTGGTTTCAAACGCCGTCAAATACACGGCCCATGGCAAGGTTCTGGTCGGCTGCAGGCTCCGTGGCGGCAAGGTGATCGTTGAGGTCCATGACACCGGCATGGGCATACCGGACACTAAACAGAAACTGATCTTTGAAGAGTTTCAACGCCTTGACGACGGCATGCGTGTCGCCAAGGGACTTGGGCTTGGATTGTCGATCGTGGATCGCATCTCTCACGTTCTGGATCATCCCGTTCAGCTTGTCTCTGACTCCGGAAGTGGCTCCTGTTTCCGCGTAGAGCTGCCCCAGGCTGCCCCGGTTCCGCTGGAAGTCACGGCACCCAAGGCACCTGTTGCGGCTGGTCACCTGGACGGGCTTTGCGTGCTCGCAATCGACAACGAGCCAGACATCCTCAATGGCATGCGCCATCTCTTGGAGAATTGGCATTGCGACGTAATCACCGCCAGGGACGATCTGGAGGCGGCTCAATACCTTTCGGAAGCGAACAAGACCCCGGACATCGTTGTGATCGACTATCACCTCGATGAAGGCACGGGGATTGAAGCAGTGATCCGTCTACGATGGAAATTCGGCGCCAACCTTCCGGCGATCCTGGTGACTGCAGACCGAAGCCGCGCCGTTCGCGCAGAAGCGGCGGCCAAGTCTATCGACATGTTCAACAAACCGGTCAAGCCGGCAGCCTTGCGGGCGCATCTCGCCCGCTGCCGCGCAGGGCTCACCGCAGCGGAGTAACCTGAATATCAAAAGAGACGGAGGCTTGCGGCGGACTGATCAGGTCGCGCTAGCGGCCTGATCCTCGCCTTCGCCGCCCATCTGCCATTGACCGGCCTCAATTTTCGAAGCTGCAATCACCGCCTGTGTGCGGCTTTCCACGCCTAGCTTTTGAAGGATCGCTGACACATGCGCCTTCACGGTCGCCTCGGACACAGAAAGCTCATAAGCGATCTGCTTGTTCAGGAGGCCTTCCGACAGCATCATGAGCACACGTACCTGCTGAGGTGTCAGTGTAGCCAAGCGCTGCACGAGATCCGCACTGCCATCATCGGCCCCGAGATCAACCTCCGGCGGCGTCCACATGTTGCCTTCCATGACAGCTGCAATCGCTTCCCGGATAACCTCAATGCCATGGGACTTTGGAATGAAGCCGGAGGCTCCAAACTCAATGCAGCGTCGGATTGCTTGCGCTTCCTCATTGGCTGAAACAATCACAACCGGCACGCCGGAATATTGTGCCCGCAGGTACATCAAGCCGGAAAAGCCGCGCATGCCCGGCATGGTAAGATCGAGCAATATGAGATCCACATCACCGTCTTCTTCCAGTTTCCCGGTGACATCCTCCAACGCGCCGGCCTCGTCGATACGCGCGTTGGGGTATTGCGTCTCGAGTGTCTGCTTCAACGCCCCCCGAAACAGCGGATGGTCATCTGCAATGATAAAATGAAACG
The DNA here is from genome assembly GCF_009650605.1 of Labrenzia sp. CE80. NCBI lineage: Bacteria > Pseudomonadati > Pseudomonadota > Alphaproteobacteria > Hyphomicrobiales > Stappiaceae > Labrenzia > Labrenzia sp. CE80. The sequence continues at coordinate 1,059,429 of NZ_WAJT01000002.1, read as the reverse complement.
CTGCTGTATCCGGCACTCCGGTTTCCTCCCTCTTCGGCAAAAGCCCTCGATCTTCAGCCTGGTCTTATCTCCAAAACCAACCTGTCGATACATCCGTCATGGAAACGACCAAAACTAGGAGACAAGTCTGCCCGGTCTTTGCCTGCAAAAGCCTGCCAGCAAGCGCCAAGAAATATCTCTTCGCGTTGCCCGGCAAGCGGATGAAAGATGCGCCCCAAGTGCTCTATGCACCCCATTTCTTCTTTAGCCTAGCGTTCTTCGCAGGTTCTGCTTCTGCTATTTTAAACAGCATGTTTGCACTGCAATGAATTCTCAAGTCAAATCCGTCATTGGGCTTATGCTGCGCTCGCAAACCTTTTTCAGTTGTGCCGCGCTGAACTGGGCACTGACGGTTCCAACTTAGGGCCCTGGGGCGATTAACGAGAAATTCCAACTCACGTTTCCCCAAGCGTCATTCAAGATAAACTCCAGCAACCCAATGACGTTCCCGATACCACTGCAATGCACGAAAGAAGGACGACGCCTTATATTGTCAGCTGCTATTCTAAAATCTAATATAGACTAAAGTTCAATCAGAAAAATACGTAAACGGCAGATTTCGGACCCGAACACCACATCTTGCTAAGGATCACAGAGATAAATATCTGGAGCTACGCTTTGGCAGCTCCGATTCTCACCCTTTCCACTGAGGGGAAATACTCAAACCCTGACTTTGCTTTCGAAGGCGATCGAGCTTTGAAAAGAGCGGTGGTTGCAGCACTTAAGGTGCTAGAAACGACCAGACACAGTTCAGTAAGCAAGCTCTATCAAGTGCCAAAGTAGTGCATCGTAACCGACCGCTGATGCCGCTGTGCCCTATGCTCAGTCAGATAAATCGCCTGCCACGTTCCAAGATCAAGGCGACCGCCCACGACAGGCACCTGCAAGCTGACACCTGTCAGCATGGTCTTGACGTGGGCAGGCATATCATCAAGGCCCTCGAGGCTGTGCCTGTAGTTAACATCTTCCGGTGCCAAACGGTCCAGAGCGTCGACCAAATCGGCCTGAACGTCCGGATCGGTGTTTTCCTGAATGACAAGCGAAGCGGATGTGTGCCTCAAAAATAGGGTCAGCAGCCCGTCCCCCGCCGCATTTTCTGCCAGCCACCGATTGACCGGCTCCGTCAGTGAATGAAACCCACGCGGACCTGTGGAAACCACGAGGCGTCCCATCGCCTGGCGCAGCTGTGTTCCGTCGCCGTCAAGGGTCCACACACCTATGGGATTCAACGTCATTTTTCAGGGCTCCCCATGGGTTCGCGGTAAGAATTTGGAGCAGGCACTCTACCGTCTGAGCAAACAGAATGACCAGCATCAAGATGAGGAAAGACCCCAGATCACAGCCTAGTCACGAGAAGTCAAATATAAGAATCAAAACTTCTCAGAAACAATTAGAAAAACAATACAATCAGCGGTTTATCGACAATTACGAGAACTACGTTCAAGTATTATCTCCTCCTCACCCCAGAGGAAGTTTAGAAAAATCCAGCCCGATCTAATATAGAATATCTCTAGAAAAACAGGCAATTAACGGCAATGACCGCTCAAGATACACTATTCTCTTTTGTTAACCGATGGGAGTGTGATGAAAACGACCACCTGAACGTTCAGTATTATTTTAGCCGATTTGAAGAGGCTGACAGGCAGTTCCAACTCCTAAGTGGTCTCAGCGATGCCGTTGTTGGGGCAAGGCGAGTGCGTCACGTGCGCTACCATAAGGAGTTGCGAACAGGCGATCTGATCACGATCAAATCCTTCGTTGCCTTTGATGGCCCGCACATGCTGACTGTTGTGCACGAAATGCGGAACGGCAGCACCGAGGATCTCGCCGCCACTGCAATCGATGGATACGAGCCTGGCACGGCGTCTGCGAAGGATTTGAGAAATCGTTTCAAATCCGTGCTTGGCAATATGACTGTACAAGCTGCGCCGCGGGGCATAGTGGCCTCCCCAGCCAGTTCGCGTGCAACGCTTGATGCCACGCTGTCGGCTGGCGCAGAAATCTGTTTCCGCGGAACAGTTTTGTCTCGTCATGTGGGATCAGATGGTCGCGCTGACGATGGGTTTGCCCTATCTGCCTTTACCGATGCCGTGGCTCACGTTTGGCAACGCACACCGATGACGCATGAATATTTGAGCGAACACAACTATGGGCGTGTCGCCGTCGAAATGAAGCTGTCCTGGCTTTCCCCCCTTAAAACGGGGGACATGTTTCTGGTCGCAAGTGCACCAACGGGAGCACAGGACAAAACCTTCAGCATTCGCCACCATCTGTTTGAAAGCCGCACGAAAAGGCTGGCTGCCGTTTGCGACGTGGTTGCGCTCGTGATGGATCTGGCAACGCGAAAGGCCGTTCAGCTACCAGAAGGTGCTCAAAAACACATACCGCGTTTCAATCTGAGGTAAGAGCACCGGCGGGCAAGAGTGAGCCTGGCTCAGTTGTCTTCAGCGGGACTGTCGAGCTCATCTCTGAGGTCTTTCATTAGACCAAAGAAGCGCCGCATCGCCTTTTCGGAGAAGTTCAGCATCTGCTCCAGCTGAGCTTCATCCTCATCGGACAGCGGTGTGTCTTTGCCTGCATCCTCGTCGGCGTTGCTAGCGGTTGGCGCTTCACCTGTGATCGCAGGCGAAGTTGCACCGTTCTGCGAGTCGGTGTCTCCTGAGCCAAGGGACACATCTCCACCGCCTCCGTCAGCCTCCAGCTCGCGAAGTCTTGCTTTCAGCTGATCGACTTCATCGGCAAGCGATGCAATCTCGGCCAAATAGGCCTCCTCTGCCAACGGCGCGGGGACACAACGCCAGATGTCGTTGGCTTTGCGGCAAAAGCTGACGCTACCTGCTTCACGATCGATCCGAAGAATATCATCATCGGATGGAACAAGTGCATAGCGCTGTTGCTGGGCGAGATCTGCTTTCGGATCCACATCGAGCTCAGTCGTGACGGTAGCCTGTTCTTCCGCGAATGCATTTTGTGGCATCGGCAAGGCGACGATCATGCCCGCCAATGCGATCAGGCTCGACATCACACAAATGCTCTTTCTCGTCCCTAGTGCCATTTCGCGCCTTCCCGTCAATCCATTTGCCATGCCGTTCCGACTTTGTGGCAGGTTAATTGATGCTTGTCAGTTTGAGATGGCAAAAGGGTGGCTTTCAAACTGACTGCCTTCGAAAAGTGTGCAAGGACGGCTCGCCCGCCCACAGGTTACAACGAGGTATAACCGGGTCGCCCGCTGATGAGCGCGTCTTCGAGAAGATCAATGCGATCTTGTCCCCAAAATGGCTCCCCCCTTAACACGTAGCAAGGAGAGCCGATCACGCCAGCTTCAGCGGCGGCCTTTTGATTTTGCTGATACTGAATGCTGACGTCTTGGCCTGCAACCTTGGATAACACGTCATCCGGATGAACGCCCACGTCGGCAAGTCCCTGTCGTACGACGTGCTCTTCGGCGATATCCAAATCATCGACCCAGATAGCCTTGAACATTGCGGCTGAGAATTCCCAGACAGGCCCCTCGGCCTGCGCCAAGGCAATTGCGCTGCGATCAGCCAATCCCGGCTTCGTTGGAAAGAATTTGGGCTCGAAGGAAAGGGGTACATCGCGCTTGTCCCGCCAGCGCTGCATTTCGATGAACCGATAGGCCTGGCGCGCAGGATGGCGCTTGCCGAGCGGCAATCCACCCGAGGCGTCGAACACGCCTGATAGATCGACAGGTCGTGCACGAAGGACGGCGCCATGCTTCTCCGCAATCACCCTCACCACGTCATGTCCGAGGTAAGCCCACGGTGATACATGCGAATAAAAATAATCAATCGTCTCGCCCATCAAGCGACCTCCGGATGATGCTGTGCACTGCAACGCTTACCGGTACAGGCCTGCAAATCAAGCCAGGGTCGCCGTCAAAAGCGCTTCGAGCGTCGCAATCCTATCTGCATCCGCAGGCTTCTTGTCCCAGCGCAAACGGGAAATCCGGGGAAAGCGCATCGCAACACCGGACTTGTGGCGCGACGAACGGTTCAATCCCTCAAACGCAACTTCCAGAACCAGCCCAATCTCCGCATCGTGGGTCACCTCGCGAACAGGGCCGAACCGATTTATCGTGTTGTTTCGAACGAAGCGATCGATCTCCCGAAGCTCTTCGTCGGTGAAGCCGAAATAAGCCTTTCCAACCGGCACCAGGACATCTTTTCCAGCTTCCGTGCGCCAGACGCCAAATGTGTAGTCAGAATAAAAGGAGGAGCGCTTGCCGTGTCCCCTCTGTGCATACATCAAGACAGCGTCCACGAGGAACGGCTCACGTTTCCACTTGAACCATTGGCCCTTTGGCCGACCCGGGACATAGGGAGCATCCCGCCGCTTCAACATCAGGCCTTCGACCGCTGACGCATCTGATCCACGCAAGAACTCGGCTGGAGCCTTTCTCGCACGAGCATAATCCGCCCACTTCTTGACTTGAATTTCCGGCGAGAGATCCAGTTTCGGATTATTCATCGATCGAAGAAAACTCTCCAATTTGCCTCGCCGCTCCAAAAACGGCAACGGCCGCAAGTCTTCGCCGCCAAGTGACAAGAGATCATAGACGCGTACGGCCGCCGGATACTCCGCGATCAGTTTTGGACCCGCAGTCTTCCGGTTCAAGCGACGTTGCAGATCCGAAAACGGACGAACCTTGCCATCCGAGATGATAAGCAGTTCGCCGTCCAGCGTTGCATCAAAGTCGAGAAGATCGACTACGTCTGGAAATGCTTTCGAAATGTCATCTCCTGTTCGCGAGTAGAGCCGTGACACCCTGTTCCCGGCCCTGTCGACACCGCTCGCCGCCTGGATGCGAATACCGTCCCATTTCCACTCGGCAAAAAAGTCGTCTGCGTTCAAGACCTCGGGATCTCTTTCCTCGTCGAGTGGATGCGCCAGCATGACCGGTCGGAAGGGTGCCGGATCGCTTGTGTCTGGTGGTCCTGCCCTGCCCTCCACCCATGCAAAAAGACTCTCAAAGGGAGGTTTCAAGCCATGCCAGACCTCCTCGATCTGATTTGGCTCCAGATCGCCGAGGCGTGCTACGGCTGTTTTGGCAAGACGCGCCGAGACGCCGACGCGCAGACCTCCGGTGACGAGCTTCAGCAAGGCCCAACGTTCGGTCTCGTCGAGCGCGTCAAGCCAGCCTGCGATCACGCCAGGGAGTTCGGACTTACGCGTCAGCTCCAACTTTGTGACCACCTCGGCAAGGCCTGGCGCAGGCGCATTGTCGCCAGAACCCTTTGCGGCAGGCCAGAGCAGCGCGATGGTTTCAGACAGATCGCCAACAAAATCATAGGAGAGTTCAAAGAGCCTGGGATCAGTTCGATCCGCAATCAAAGCTCTCAAAAGAGCGGGTTTGGCGTTCTTGAAAGTCAGATCCCCGGTCAGAGCGGCAAGCGCGTAACCCCGGTCCGGATCAGCGCTGCGGCGCAAGTAGTCGCACAGCATCGCCTCCTTGGCAGAGCGGCGTGGCTCAAAGGAGAGGCGATCAAGAAGGCTGGAAAATGCAAGCATCAATCAAGATCCGGGAGTTGCGCCCCGCCGGGTTTTCAGGGCCGTGCAAAAACTAAGATGGGTCTCACCTGCCAAAGGGCAACATCGCGTCGTGCGCGTAAATGCTGCGCTCCTTTGCTGTCGTTGTTCGAACGGTCCGCGATGGCATGACGACCCCGGCTTCCGGTCGTCAGGCGAATAAGCGGCAACTGCCCGCGTCTGCTCAGTTGCATCGATTTGCCGGAAAACAGTTATGGAGACCACAACCACTGTACGGTTTCTATGGACCTTTCGTGCTTTCCCCCCTATACACGGATCAGATAGTTTTGCGCCCAATCGCAAAGAATGGCTGTTCAAGCCTCCTGCGCGGCGCCTGTTTCCTTTGAAAGAGCTTAATGACCGACTTCAATAACGTCACCCCGGCGTTGGCAACCGCTTTGGCGAACCGCGGCTACGAAACCCTCACGCCCGTGCAGGAAAGTATCCTCAAGGACGCTCCGCCCGCCGCTGACCTTCTCGTTTCAGCCCAGACCGGGTCAGGTAAGACCGTGGCCTTCGGCCTCGCGCTGGCGCCAACCCTTCTTGGCGACGAACCAGCCCTTGGCAAAGCAGACGCTCCGATTGCGCTGGCAATTGCGCCAACCCGCGAGCTCGCCCTTCAGGTCAAGGAAGAGCTGACATGGCTCTACAAGGAAGCCGGTGCGCAGACCACATCATGCGTTGGTGGCATGGACCCCAGGACCGAGCGCCGTGCCCTGGAACGGGGAGTCCATATCGTTGTGGGGACGCCAGGCCGGCTTAAGGATCACATTGAGCGCGGCGCACTGGATCTTTCGCAGATCCGCGCAGTCGTGCTCGATGAAGCCGATGAAATGCTCGACATGGGCTTTCGTGAAGATCTTGAATTCATTCTGGACGCGGCGCCAGCCACCCGGCGCACACTCATGTTCTCGGCGACAGTCCCGCGCCAGATCGCCGATCTGGCGAAACGCTTTCAAAAAGATGCGGTCCGCCTGAATACCGTTAGCGCACGCGAACAGCATGGCGACATTGAATACATCGCCCATCCGGTCGCCCCGAATGAGCGCGAAAACGCGATCATCAACGTGCTGCGACTGCATGAAGCGGAAAAGGCCATTCTTTTCTGTTCGACCCGTGAGGCCGTCAAGCGTCTGACCAGCCGTCTGGCCAACCGCGGTTTCTCGATCGTTTCGCTTTCGGGGGAGCTGAGCCAGGCCGAACGTTCGAATGCACTCCAAGCCATGAAAGACGGCCGCGCGCGCGTTTGCGTTGCCACTGATGTCGCCGCGCGCGGCATCGACCTGCCAAACCTTGATCTTGTCATCCACGCTGACCTGCCGACTGGCAAGGCTGCACTCTTGCACCGTTCAGGCCGCACCGGTCGTGCAGGTCGTAAGGGAACCTGCGTGCTGATGGTGCCCTATCCGCGCCGACGCGCTGCTGAACGGACACTCCAGTTCGCCGGTGTCAAAGTCGCCTGGAAGCCGGCGCCAACGGCAGCTGACATTCGTGCGAAGGACAAGGAACGTCTGCTTGCAGATCCGTCGCTTTCTGCCGACCTCGACGGCGACGATCTGGCGATTGCCCGCGAACTTCTCGAAGCACATGGCGCCGAGAAGATTGCGGCTGCCTTCGTCAAGTTGCATCAGGCTCGCCTTCCTGCCGCCGAAGATGTTTCTGAAGCAACCGAAGACAGTCTGCGCGGGCGCGGTCCAGGTGAACGCGGCGGGCGCGTCGCGGAGATTCAGGGCAAATTTGAAGGCGGAACCTGGTTCCGTCTTTCGCTAGGCCACAAGCACCGCGCCGATCCGCGATGGCTTCTTCCCATGATTTGCCGAGCAGGTCACGTCACCAAGCGCGAAGTCGGTGCAATCAAGATTTTCCAGAACGAGACCCGCTTCGAGATCGACGGTGAGCACGCCCAGCGCTACGCCGACGTCATCAAGCGCGACGGCTCTGGCGAAGAAAATGTTACCATCCAGGTTCTTGATTCCAAGGGCGCTAAAGCTCCGCCGTCAGAGGACCGAGGACGCCGCGGACCTCCTCGGGATCGCGGCGGCGACCGCCCGTTCAAACGCGGCGGCCGTGACGCCTACGAGGGTGGCCGCGAAGACCGCAAAGATGGAGAAGGCCGTCGTGCCCGCCCGCCCCGTGACGGGGCCGGGCGCGACTTTGCGCCCAAGGGCAAGAAGCGCCGCCGTTTCAATGATGACGATCCGGCCCCTTCTCACCCGGCGTATGAACCTCTGGATGCAAAGCAGCTAGGCGGCGACAATCGCGAGGAAAAGCCAAAACGCGAAACCGTCGTCCGCCCGGCGAAGTCTGACGAAGAGCGCGGACCACGCAAGCCTTCCAAGGGCAAAAAACCTGCAACGTCCAAGCCAGGTGGAAAGAAGAAGCCTGCCAAGGGCAAGCCGTCTCGCGCCGAACGCAAGGCTTCCAAGGCCTAAGATTTCGATCGCACAGAACAGCTGCCCCATGCCTGAACCTTCAGTTGCTCGGGGCAGCTGTTTCTTTTTCACCTACGACTGATACTCTCTCGAACACTGTCTGCTGCAAATTAAGCAGCGATTTTGGTGTTTTGGGGGAAACATGCCTTTTGCAAGACTTCTCACGATCCTCGTTGGAACCTTGGCGCTCTTGCAGCTGCCGGTGGCGGTTGCCGCGCAGGACATCGTCGACTTTCACATGGATTGTCACCAAGCGCGCAGCAACAACGAGACGTTTATCTGCGCAGATAACGACCTTCTGCGTCGGGACGCCCGCATGGGTGAGCTCTCCGACAAGCTATACGCTTTCCTAGATCGGCCTGCGCGGTCTGAAATGGAGCGCGAATTTGCCGAATGGCTCGCGACCCGTGACGACTGCGAGGACCACTATCACTGCAATGCCTCGATGTACGAGGAGCGCATTGCCTTCCTGGAAGAAGAACTTGACCACATGGATGCACCAGCGGCGTCAACCGTGACTGGAGGCGCTGACGGCGACGGTTTCGGCATGGTCGCAAACGCCGGTATTCCGGGGCATAACCAGGAAAGCTACCCCGGATTGACCATCGACATCTGCAAATCGATCTGTGTGCAGAGGGACTGGTGCAAGAGCATAGATTTTGATCGGGGCAACGGGGCCTGCTACGTGCAACCGGTCGCAGAAGAAGACGTCGGAGCCCTTAGAACCGACTATCCCGGTCATCCTTATGATCACTATTATTACGCGCCACGCCTCAGAAATTGAGGACCCAAGAATACAATGAGCGACTGATCACTCGTTGATGATCATGGCAATCAGCCAATCGTCACCGTCTTGAAGCAGCTGATAGTGGCAGGTGAACTCGAGAGCTGTTTCGCCGCTGGAACTTTCCTGGCTCCAGTCAAGTGTAACCAGCGCAGATGCCCCGCTGATATGGCTTGAAGCCACGTGGAACTCGGACACGGTGACGCCCTCCTTGTCGAGAGCTGAGAGCAAGGCCTCTACATTCTCAAGCAGCTCTTCTTCATCATTGAAGACGTGACCCTTTTCATGCTGCCAGATGGTCGTCGGCAATGCGAAGCAATCACAGATCCGCTCCGCATCGAAATCATTGAATCCGGTCAGGTAGTCTTCGAACAGCTGGGAAATCGCTTCTTCGGCCTCGCTCTTGCCGTTGTCATGCGGCTCCGCACCGGGATCCATATCGATTTGATCAGACATGGCTTTCTCCTGCTAGCCGGTCTCTACAGCGGACTCCGAGACCTCAGCCTCTTCCCCGTCGTCATAGCCTATCATATTGAGAGGACGGGCCTTTCGTCCATTGGTTTCACACCAATGCACAAGAGCTTCCTCAGCGCCATGTGTCACCCAGATCTGCGAGGCTTGCGTTTCGATGATCGTCTTGCAGAGGTCGTCCCAATCTGCGTGATCAGACATGATCAACGGCAGTTCTGCGCCGCGCTGCCGCGCCCTTGCGCGGACTCTCATCCAACCTGATGCCATGACCGTCACCGTGTCACCAAAGCGCCGCGCCCATCGATCTGCCAGTTGACCGGGTGGGCACAGGACAATCTCGCCGGCCAGCTCTTTGCCCCGCTTTGCAACAGGTTCCACAGGACCGAGCATGATCCCCTGCTCTTCATAGTAGGTGGTCAAGGCGACCAGCGCACCGTGCAGATAAATCGTTCGGTCATAGCCGGCTGCCCGCAGCTCACCGATGACCCGCTGCGCTTTTCCCAGAGCATAGGCCCCGACCAAGTGCGTCTTGTCAGGAAACAGCTTCAGGGAGGCGAGCAGCTTCTGCACCTCCTGAAGAGCCGGCGGATGTCTGAAAACGGGAAGACCGAATGTCGCCTCGGTCACGAAGGTGTCACAGGTGACGAGTTCGAAGGCCGCGCACGTCGGATCGGATTGCCGCTTGTAGTCGCCCGAAACGACAGTCCTCCCGCCCTCGCCTGTAAGAAGAATCTGCGCGGACCCAAGAACATGACCTGCTGGATGCAGGGAAACCTTAATGCCGGAAAGGTCGATTTGCTCGCCATAGTTCAAGGACTGTGGCTGGCCGCAAAAGTCGGTGCCATAACGCAGGCCCATGATATCGAGCGTCTGGGGCGTCGCCAACACGGACCCATGACCGGACCTCGCATGATCTGCATGACCATGAGTGATGATCGCCCGTTCGACCGGGCGGACCGGGTCGATATGGGCCTTGATCGCCGGGCAGTAGAGGCCTTCGGGCGTGAGGGTCAGGAGATCGGACATGACAAAGAGAATAGGTGGGCTGGTTCAAATAACCAGCCCACTCCTCAGTCAACATTTTCGACTTAGGTGTTTACCCCGGCCTATTGGCAGTAGGTGTACTCAATCTTGCATCCGGAGGCCCCGGCGTTGGTGCAAAAGCCGAGAGCGAAGCTCCTTGCGGCTTGTTCATTCTGCCCGGCGCCGAACCAGGATCCGCCAGGCACCTGCGCAAGAGCATGACACTTTGCGTCGGTGACGTCGAAGATCTGACATCCCTGCTCACCACAGTACTGCATCGCAAATTTCTCGGCATCAGCGACAGTTCGGCCCGCACCATGACCAAAGCGCCCATCGCTGCCAACAGCAAAGGCCATGAAGCCGCTGCCTTTACGTGTGATGGTCGACTGGTTTGCCGGCGCCTGTGAGATGTTTTGGCAGGAACTGTAGATCCCCTCGATCCTCGGACCGTTCGAGCACATAATGCCACCCCATTGGTAGCCGCGCTTGCCATTGTCAAAGACAACCTCGAACCAGTCATAGCCATCAAAGCGAACGTTTGTATTGTTCAGGATGGTCAGCCACGTGCCTTCTGCGACGCTGCCGATCTGGCTAAAATTGGTCCCCGGTCCATCTCTCAACTTCCCGCCAAGAGACTGTCCGACAGCGTTGATCGCTTCGGCCTGCCCTTGGGCCCTCGGCTGCGCGAAGACACTCTCGCAAGGAAAGGACACATCGCCGAACCAGAGCGTCGCGCGCCGCCCCTTCATCTCGAGTGAGATCTCTTCAGCGTCATTTGCATAGACGTTCTCTTGACGAGGCGTCATCGAGAAACGAGAATTGGCATCTTCATAATATGCCCTTCCCTCTTCAGGAACCACTGTAACTAGCACGTTTCCATCGCCCATAGAACAGCGGTACTCGCTGTTTGCGCTTGCGGACGCCTGACCAATGGCAGATGCAGACACACACAGGGTTGCTGCGACGACCCAAATTGATTTCATATTCAAAGCCCCTTCCAAATCACTTGCATAAAGTGTCGCGATTTAGCGGTACCCTAGCTGAACCGCGAATGAACGCCTGTGACCTGGAACACATTTGTAAGCCTCGCCAAGGGATCGGTATCGCCTTAAAAACAATGCCATGGAGAGAGGTTTGCTTCCAGAGCGTTTCAAGAACTGGTTTGACAGCCGCGGCTGGAGCGCACGCCCGCATCAGCTCGCCCTTCTGGACCAGCTTTCCAGCCGCCATTCCACGCTCCTGATTGCGCCAACTGGCGCGGGAAAGACGCTGGCCGGTTTCCTTCCAAGCCTGGTGGAGTTGTCGGAAAGGGGACCGCGAAAACCCGGGAGCGCCGGAACAAATGGAGTTCACACGCTCTATATCTCCCCTTTGAAAGCTCTTGCCGTCGATATCGCCCGAAATCTGGACGCCCCTGTTACGGAAATGGGCCTGGATATCCGGATCGAGACACGCACGGGAGACACGCCTTCCCATAAGAGGCAGCGGCAGAAAACCAATCCGCCGGACATGCTGCTCACGACACCGGAGCAGATTGCATTGCTGCTGTCTGATCCTGCGTCGGACAAACTCTTCGCATCGCTGGAAACCATCATCCTCGATGAACTCCACGCCCTGGTCACATCCAAGCGCGGGGATCTTCTGGCCCTCGGCCTTGCCCGGTTGAGAAAGATAGCCCCAAGGCTCAAAACCATCGGGCTGTCTGCGACTGTCGCAAAACCGGAAGACCTGCGGGCCTATCTGGTCGATCAACCGGATCCTGCAACCAGAGCGCAATCGCATGTGGTGGAAGTCGCAGGCGGGGCGGCACCTGATATCGGCATCCTTGCATCACAAGAGCGGATCCCCTGGTCCGGGCACTCGGCGCGCTACGCCCTCGATGACATGTATCAGCTCATCAAGGATCACCGGGTCACGCTTCTTTTCGTCAATACGAGGTCCCAGGCAGAAGCTGTCTTTCAGGAACTTTGGCGTATCAACGAAGAGACGCTGCCCATTGCCCTGCATCATGGCTCTCTTGACGTTGGCCAAAGGCGGAAGGTGGAAGCGGCCATGGCAGACGGTCAATTGCGGGCCGTGGTTGCGACCTCGTCTCTGGACCTTGGTATCGACTGGGGCGACATCGACCTCGTGGTGAACATTGGCGCCCCAAAGGGCGCCAGCCGCCTCGCTCAGAGGATCGGCCGTGCGAACCACCGAATGGACGAGCCTTCCAAGGCTGTCCTCGTCCCTGCCAACCGCTTCGAGGTTCTGGAATGCCAGGCAGCCCTTGCAGCCTCCAGGCGCGGCGACCAGGACACCCCCGCCTTGCGCAAAGGAGCACTTGATGTGCTGGCCCAACACCTGCTTGGTCTGGCCTGCGCTGCATCGTTGAATGCGGACGAAACATTTTGCGAGATCCGTTCCTGTGAAACCTACCGGCATCTGGACAGAGAAACGTTCGACCGTGTTCTCGATTTCGTGGCGACCGGTGGCTATGCGCTAAAGAGCTACGAACGTTACGCAAGGCTGAAGCAAGACAAGGAGGGTAATTGGAGAATTGCTCATCCAAAGATCGCGCAACAGTACCGGCTGAATGTCGGCACCATCGTGGAGGCGCCTATGCTGAAGGTGCGTCTGGTCAAATCAAAAGCTCAAGGACGCCGATCGCCGATCGGCCGTGGCGGCCGCGTGCTTGGTGAAATCGAAGAATGGTTCGTTGAACAGCTGGAGCCGGGCGATACATTCATTTTCGGCGGAGAGGTCCTGCGTTTCGAGGCCCTGCGCGAAAACGAAGCCTTTGTCTCGCGAACGCGATCTCAATCGCCGATGATCCCATCCTACATGGGCGGCAAATTCCCTCTCTCCACCTATCTGGCCAAAAGCGTCAGGCATATGCTCGCAACCCCGGCCAGCTGGAAGCAATTGCCAAAGCAGGTCGGGGAATGGCTTTCTCTTCAACAACAAAACTCCAAACTGCCTGAAGAAAACGGACTTCTGGTCGAAACCTTCCCGCGCGCCGACAAGCACTACATGGTCTGCTATCCATTCGAAGGGCGACTGGCACATCAAACCCTCGGCATGCTGCTGACAAAACGGCTGGAGCGCCTCGGCGCCCAGCCGATGGGTTTTGTTGCGAATGACTATGCCCTCAGCATCTGGGGGCTGCGTGATCTCTCAGCCCTTTTCGAGAGCGGGCAGATTTCTCTCGACACCTTGTTCGAGGAAGACATTCTCGGCGATGATCTGGATGCCTGGCTTGCGGAGTCCAGCTTGATGAAGCGCACGTTTCGAAACTGCGCGGTGATCGCCGGACTGATAGAGCGCCGTCACCCTGGACAAGAAAAGTCGGGCCGGCAGGTCACCATCTCATCGGATCTCATTTACGACGTATTGCGCGCGCATGAACCCGATCACATCCTTCTGCGCGCAACTTGGAACGATGCAGCCGAAGGACTTCTGGATATCTCTCGTCTGGGCGAACTTCTTGCGCGTATCAAGGGTCGAATCACGCATACTCGCCTCAGCCGAGTATCTCCGCTCGCGGTGCCGATCCTACTCGAGATCGGCCGAGAACCGATCTACGGTGAGGCCATGGAAAGCATTTTGGAAGACGCAGCTGACGATTTGGTCACAGAGGCTCTAGGACAATGAACCTTCTGCCCTCCCATATGAGCGACTTCAACGTGGTGCCAGTCTGCCACGATATCCAGATCAATGGTCAGACCATCGGCCTGCATGACAGCGGAATACTGTGGTGGCCGGAACAATCCACGCTTGTGGTCGCCGATATGCATCTCGAAAAGGGCTCCGCCTATGCCCGCAGAGGCGTGATGCTGCCGCCCTATGATACGGCCGCCACCCTCGAAAAACTCGCAGCTGTTGTGTACGCCTTTGACCCGGCGCGGATTATTGCACTCGGCGACAGCTTCCACGACTCCCACGGCTCGGATCGTTTGCCACCGGCCTATCGCGCGATGCTCGCGACCTTGCAGCTCGACCGGGAGTGGATCTGGATTACCGGAAACCATGACCCGATCGCACCTGTGCGCCTCTGCGGTGAGGCAATGGATGAAGTGACCATCGGCGCTTTGACGTTCAGACATGAGCCGCGCGCAGACGTTCACGACGCCGGCCGCGGAGAAGTTTGCGGACACTTTCATCCCGCTGCGAGGGTACGCCGCTACGGACGATCGATCCGGCGCTCCTGCTTTGTCACAGATGGCTCAAGACTGGTCTTACCCGCCTTCGGCGCATTGACAGGCGGTCTCAATGTGATGGACGACGCATTCTCTACACTGTTCGAGCCACGTCGTTTTTCAGCGTTTCTTCTCGGCGAAAACCGGCTTTACCCGTTCACAGCTGCACGGCTGATCGCGGACTAGGCATCACGCGAGCGACTGGTTGACGAACCTGTCAAGGCACTACGTCAATCCTTGCGGAAGATAACCCCGGCGAGCCAGCCGGTGAAAATGGCAAGCGTCACAGCAAGCAAACCGTAAATCAGAGAGTAGTTGTTCGCCAAATTATAGGTCACCTGCTCAAAGCCGCTCTTGGCAACGGTCAATTCGGACTCCTTTGCCGAGAGCAGACCACCGTCCTGCAACAGATAACTCTTCACCTTGTACTGACCTACCGGGATGTTCGCCGGCAGCGGCACTTTCGTTCTGAACATTGTATCAGTCAAAAATTCTATCGACTGCGGTCGCTCCGAATAAAGCCCCTGCTGCTGCCGTAGACGAAGGAAGGCGGTGCGGAAATCATCCCGCTCGGAAAGGGGTACACCCGAATGGCCCGAGACGGCCAGATTCAAATGATGAAGGCCAATGGAATATTCATCGAGCAGATCCCGGTCCCCCAACTCCCCGACACTCCGCGTGCTGGCCAGCGCATAGAAGGACGGGACGTCCTGGAAGGTCTCATGCTCGCGATTGACCCAGACGCCGAGAAAACGCCCCTTGCGGCGGGTCGTGATATCCTGCGCGGGACCTTCGACCGTGATTGCCAGATCGTAGACACCAGGACGGGCAATCGTGTTCAGGTCTCGGCTGATCTGGCCGAAAATCACGATTTCCGTGCCGGTGAAATTGGACTGGATCGAGACTTCGTCTGAGGACAGCGCCGTAACCAGGTCTTCGGCCCATGCTTGCGTTCCAAGCTGGCAGACGACCATGGCTAGAAGCAGGGTAACTCGGCTTGTCATGCGCCTGCCCCCTTCATGATCGCAATCGAATAGAAGTCTTCCGGCGTCAGCAACAAATCGATGGCAAAGCGCATACCGACCAGCAGCACCAGAAGGGCCAGCAGGAGCCGCAGCTGATCACCGCGCAGGTTCTGACCCATTCGAGCGCCGAACTGGGCACCGATGACGCCGCCGATCATCAAGGTCAAGGCCAGGACGATATCAACCGTTTGGGTACCGATCGAGTGGAAGATGGTGGCGGCAGCCATAGTGAACATGATCTGCAGAAGCGATGTTCCGATAACGATGTTCGTGGGCACGCGCAGCAGGTAAATCAGCGCCGGCACCATCATGAAGCCACCGCCAATGCCAAGCACAGTCCCGAGGAAGCCGATAATGCCCCCCAGCGCAAGAATCGGCAAAACGCTAACGTAGAGCTTTGATTGGCGGAAGCGCATCTTGAAGGGCAGCCCGTGGATCCAGTTGTGCTGACCTGGCCGCCTGGCAGTTACCCTTGCCCCACTCTTGCGCCTTCGGATGGCACGCACTGATTCAATCAACATAAGGCTGCCGATCGCCCCTAGGAACGTGACATAGGCAAGGGAAATGACGAGATCCAGTTGGCCGACAGACTGCAGGACATCGAACAAGATCACGCCCAGCAAGGAACCAAGAACACCGCCGATCAGCAGCATGGTCGCAAGCTTGAGGTCGATCGCCTTGCGACGCCAGTAGGTCACCACGGCGGAGGCGGATGAAGCTACGACCTGCGTCGTTACGGTCGCAACAGAGACCGCAGGCGGAATACCAGAGAAGATCAGAAGCGGCGTCAGCAGAAACCCACCGCCGATGCCGAAGAGGCCCGAGAGAAATCCCACGGCGCCGCCCATGCCGAAGATGACAAACATATTAACCGGTATTTCGGCGATGGGCAGATAGACTTGCACGATGAATTGCCGGTTTTGGGGTACCCGGTCAGGGACCCGTGGATACAATGCTCCGGTTTAAGACCCTCTTGGAAAGATCTGTCAACCAGAGTCAGGCCATCACGGTCACAAAGCCTGCCCGCGTTGCTCTTTTTATACCCCAACGGGTCTTGCGAGCAGGTAAACCGGCCTAGGTCAGATTGATTGGCTTTCCAGTTCCTTGATCAAATCCGCATCGACTTCACCAGTCTCGACCTTCCCAAGACTGCGCTGGAAGGCACGAATTGCGCTGCGGGTACGCGGGCCCATCTGCCCATCGGGGGTGCCTGTTTCAAAGCCGAGCTGATTCAGTCTCGTCTGCGCCTCTCGCACCATTCCCTCATAATCAACGACATTGCCGAGGGAGATGGAGGCATTGGTGGACAAATCTCCCGCCGCTGCCCATTCAGGATTGGTGATCACCTTGTTCGCGACTGGGTCCGGCGTC
Source organism: Labrenzia sp. CE80 (assembly GCF_009650605.1). Lineage (NCBI taxonomy): Bacteria > Pseudomonadati > Pseudomonadota > Alphaproteobacteria > Hyphomicrobiales > Stappiaceae > Labrenzia > Labrenzia sp. CE80. The sequence goes on along the minus strand of NZ_WAJT01000002.1, from coordinate 1,042,559 downwards.
TTCAGCTTGAACGTCTCGACCGCGAGGCGTGCGGCAGCCAGTGTCTCCTGGTCCATCATGTTCGCAACATCATCGCGTTTCTTGGCAGCGTCGCGGTCACCCTGGTCGGCTGCAATCGCAAACCACTTGTAACTCGCCACGAGGTCCTTTTCGACACCAAGACCGCGTGCATAGAGAATACCCAGATTGAACAGGCTGTCCTTCACGCCATAGTTGGCGGCGCTCTCAAACCACTTTCCGGCCTTGGCAAAGTCGGGTGCACTGTCCGCGCCTTCGGCGTAGAGTACTGCGAGATTGTGCATTGCCTTGGCGTTGCCAGCTTCAGCGGCCTTTGTGTAGAGCTGGCGGGCTTTTTCGAGATCCTTCTCGACCCCTCGGCCCTTCTCATAAAGGCTTGCCAGGCGATATTCGGCCGGCGCAAGACCAAGATCGGCAGCTTTCTGGTACCATTTGGCCGCTTCCGCCAGATCAGCCGGTACGCTTTTGCCCTCGGTGTATTTCACGCCAACAAGGAAAGCAGCTGCGGCATTACCGCTGGCTGCAGCGCTGCGCAATGCCATCGGACCAACCGCTTCCGGTGGCAGTTTCGCAACGAGGCTGGCCGGAACCACATCCTGACCTGCCGGCGAAATCTCGTTTTCGAGAGGCGGCACCTCGGCGCCGAAGCTTCCGCCTACGCCGCTCGGTGGCGCAAATGCCAGCGTATCAGGTGTTTCGGGACCGGGCGCAGCTGGTGTTGGAGCTTGCTGCGAAGCTGGTTTCACTGGCTGCGTTGCCGGAGCAGATGCAAGCTGAGGCGCGAGCTGTACAGGTTCTGCAGGTGGAGCAACCTTTGGCGCCGCTGCGCTCTCGGCCTTACCGGAGCCACTGTCCGGAGGGCTCTTGACTGCCCCTGCGGCTCTGACCGGCGCAGCCTCCTCCGTGTTGGGTATGGCCTCGGCAGGTTCCTCTGTCTTTGCCACCTGCGGCACAGCAGGCTCCTGGGTGGTCACGGCAACCTTGTCGGCTTCAGATGATCCATCGCCAGACGTCGTGACCATCTTGAAGACCTGCAAGGTGCCGATCATCAGAACGACTGCTGCGGCTGCAAAGAGCAAGGCTCTGCGCCGACCGCCGCCCGCAGCTGGTGTGTCTTCAGGAGCTGGCCGGTCGCCAGGCAGAACCCTGTTTTCTTCTGCAGGGTCAAGCTCAAACGCCGGCGTGTCCAGCACCAGTTCTTCCGCGACCGCGTCTTCAGATTTCTTCGAATTGCGTTTCAGGACATTGCGCAACCAGCCAGTGCGTGCAGCATTGCGATCTTCGGCTTTGTCATCTTTGGGATCGCTCGATCCAGCAGCAGCCTCGATCATTGCCGCTTCCTGGGACGCCGCTTGTGCAGCCCTGCGCGCAGCAGCAATGAAATCAGCCTTGCGATCCCTTACGCGTTCAGACGAGCGCTCTTCCTGAGGCTCGGGCTGGCGCAGCTTATTCAGCCCACGGCCGAGAAACCCTGCGTCGCCACCAGCAGTCGCCGATGCTGGTGACGTAGGAGCTGGATGATCCATCCGCTCCAGACGTTCCAATCGGTCGGTGAGGGAACCAAGCACAGACTGAACGCCGTTGAATGTGTTTCGTGTGCGCTCTTCCGAGCCATCAGCGGCATCCAGAAGCCTGCGCAGATCGCCTTGCAGACCCTCGATGGCCTTGTCGTATTCAGGTGCACGTGCCGAGGGATTTGCCGAAACGGCTTCTTTCGCCGCATCCCTGGCAATTGCAACCACTTCTTCGCGAGTGGTCTTCAATCCGTCTTCGATGCGGGCCAACGCAGTCGTGACCCGTTTCATGTCCTCATCGCGATCGCCGGAGGTCTCGAGCTGTTCGGCGAGCGCTGCGACCTTGGAGCCGAGTTGCTCCAAGCGTTGCTCATCAAGTCCTTCGCTGCCGCGTGCCACGGCATCCGCCAGATCACTGATACGTTGTTCCAGCGCATCCGTCGAAGCTGGTGAGGCGACAGCCTTGCGCATGTCCCCGATTTCCTGGCGCAATGCGTCAAGATCACTCGTGGTGACGTTATCGCGCGGTTTATCAAGCTGTTCGGCCAGATCAGAGATCCGCATCTGGAGCTCGCCGAGCGCTTCGATCCCCGCAGGATCGGCAGCAGCCAGTGCCGCAGCATCCATGGCCGCCGTCGGACGGCTGGCAGTCTTTTCAATTGTATCGATCTTGCCCGAAATCGTTGCGAGGCGTTCTTCAAGCGCCGCAAACGCCTTTGGTGCCTCACCCATCGCGCGCTCGTCGGACATCATGCCGACGATGTCTTCCAGCCTGCCCTGAAGCCGGTTCAGCGTATCGGCATCGGGAAGCCGATCTTCCATGGCAGAGAGGCGTGTATCAAGACCACGTTGTTCTCGCGCCAGGATTTCAAGCTCATCCAGGCGACCTGCAACGAAACGCATCCTGTCATCGATGCTTTCAACCAGACCGCCAATATCGATTTGCTCAACAAAGTTGCGCACTTCGCGCAGCTCGAGCCGGAGAGGTTCGATTTCCTCGTGGCTGTTTCGATGGAGCAGTTCCTCGACGCGTTCAGCAATGCTGGACACGCGGTCTTCAAGCACCAGCATATGTTCGCCGCGCGGCAGGGCGGCAAAGGAATCCTCGATCTCGTTCAAACGCGCCGTAACGCCGCGCAGAACTCTGGGATCGATGGTTGCCCGGCTAAGCTCATCCAAACGCTGCAGAATATGGGCATAGCCGTGCTCGAGGGTCTTGAGCGTCCCGTCGACATTGGTGCGGCCGACAAGCGACTTGAGTTCTGAAACTTCCTTGCGGACTTCTTTTGCAAAGCGATCATCCTGTCGCTCAACACGTAGCCGCTCGACCATGTTCGCCAGACGGCGCAGTTCGGCGTTTTGCTTGCCGGTCCGTTCCTGGGTGACAGAGGAATAGCCGCCAATGGCGTCGCGCAAGGAACCGAGTTCCTGACGCACCATGTTGAAGGCTTCCATCTGCGGCTTGCGCAAAGAGTCTATGCGGCGGCCGAGATCCTTATAGGCGCCAATGCCCGGATCGTTGCGCGCGCCGTGAGACCCCGAAGGCATCCGCCTACGTCCACGCGGTTCTGCGTAGGCATAGGCCGCTTCTTCGTAGTCATCATACTCATCGGCACAATAGTCATCGTCGTGACCCAGGTCAGCGCCGTACGCATCTGGTTCGTAGTCTTCGTCCGGATAGGGGGCATCGTAAGCTGAGCGACGGTCATCTGCGTCGAAATCATGGCGCGCGCCAAAATCCTCGCGATACTCGTCCCCATACTGCGACTTGTCGGCAAGTCCTTCGACTTTGCGGTCCAGCTTTTCAAGTGCTCCAATCACCTGATCAAGACGCCCGCCATCGCGCGGGGGAGACCGATCTCTCTTTGACCGACGGGCGAGAGCCTGCCCACGCGACGGGCGCCGGGGCGCAGCATCAGCTTCACGGTCGCTCAGCAAACGATCGAGTTCGTTGGCAACCGCCTCGAGCTCGCCTTCGCCGCCCATAGGGCGCGCACGTCGTCGCCTGCCCTGATCACCAAGGGAAGTCGCGGTTCTCGTCAGGCGTTCAATACGATCGCCTGGTTGCTCGTGCCGTGACGGCCGCGGACGGCGGGCATCGCGCTCGTCAAGGCCCGCATCGAAATAGCCCTCATCGTGTGGCTCATTTCTGATGCGTCCGCGGCGTCCTGCTTCACGGTTCTTCCAAGCCGGCATGTCTTGACCCTGGGGTTACGATCTTCTGACCGCTCATTTTTGACGGGCTGCGCCAAGCCAACAAAAAATACACATAGCGCCGCAGCATTTGCCGAATCTTTGTCCAGACAGGGTAAACAGCGCGTTAATTGCGATTGCCAAATGCAAGAACCCAGCGCGGGTTAACCGTTGAGAAAACATCGTTTGTCCGCCTCAGCAGGCCTTCGGTTAACGATTTCCCGACAAGCCCGCTGCCGTGACTGGACCTTTACCTGCGCGTAAGGTACACGTTCCTGCAAAGTAACCGAGATCGATGTGTGTCGGGTTATCCACATTTGGCGTTTCGGTGGACGGCGGGTTCCTCTCAGCCACACAGCTGCGCAAATAAAAACAAAGCTCCGGAACCGGAGATGACAAGGTAAGACGCTATGAGCGAAGCTCTTTCGATTTTGAATGACAACGAACTGGTCGACGTTGTCGCTGCCGGGGACGAAAGTACAAAAAAGACCCAATTCACCATTGGCGATCTGGCCAAGGAGTTCAAATGTACACTTCGGACCCTTCGTTTCTATGAGGACAAGGGACTTCTGAATCCCAAGCGCGATGGGCTGAACCGTGTTTACACGCGCCGCGACCGCGCGCGGCTGAAGCTGGTGCTCATGGGCAAACGTGTCGGCTTTTCGCTGTCCGAGATCCGGGACATGCTGGATCTTTATGATCTGCGCGATGGCCAGGTCACCCAGCTCAGGGTCGCACTTTCACGCTTCAACGGGCAGATTTCGGTGCTCGAGGAACAGCGCCGGGATATCGAGCAGGCGATCGAGGAACTGTCGCGAACCGTCGAGATCATCTCCGGCATGCTCAAGCAGAAAGAAGCGGAAGGAGAGGAATAGGGCTCTTTCTACCCTCCCCCGCCAATTGAGAACTTTTCAACGCCTGCAGCGACCCGTGTCGCGGCAGGCGTTTTTGTTTGTCCGCTGCGCTTCCAGACGCAGCGCATACTGTCGCTGCGCCACAAACCGACGCTTTGGCTTAGGCCATGAAACCGTACGACTCTCAGCGTTCTGATCCCTAAATGTCAAAAATGGTCTCAAAATTGGACTTCGGCTTGTGGTTTTCGTAACGGCGGACGCCAATTTTTGCCCAAAAGCCTTCAAAAACGCATTTTTTCAGTGCCCCTTCCCCAAGGACACCACTTGCTCGCACGCGCAGAGGAACGTATATAGCGATCAAGGTGACGTTTACGGAAACGTCAGGCATCAAATAGATGGCAAATCTGGGAGGATTTCCATGCCGAGCTACAGCGCACCAGTCGAAGACACCCTATTTCTCCTGAACGATGTTCTGGGCTACGAGCAATATTCCGACCTGCCCGGCTTCGCCGACGCCAGCCCTGACCTTCTGGAAGCGATCTTGCGTGAGGGCGCGAAGTTTTCCGAGGAAATTGCCCAGCCAATCAACCAAAGCGGTGACCACGAGGGCTGCTCGCGCTCGGACGATGGCGTCGTGACACCGCCCAAAGGCTTCAAGGAAGCCTATGCCGCATTTTGTGAAGGCGGCTGGGGCACGCTTTCGGCCGATCCGGACTATGGCGGGCAAGGCCTGCCCCATACTCTTGCGACGGTTTTCAACGAGTTCCTGTCTTCGGCCAACATGGCTTTCGCCATGTATCCGGGCCTGACGGCAGGTGCCGTTGCCGCTTTGTCGCTGCATGCCAGAGACGAGATCAAGCAAAAGTATCTGCCTAACATGATCGCCGGTACATGGACCGGCACCATGAACCTCACCGAGCCTCATTGCGGCACGGACCTCGGCCTGATCCGCACCAAGGCGTCTCCTCAAGGGGACGGCAGCTACAAGATTTCCGGCACAAAGATCTTCATCTCCGCCGGCGACCACGAGATGTCGGACAACATCATTCACCTGGTGCTTGCGCGCATCGAAGGCGCGCCCGAGGGGACCAAGGGCATCTCTCTTTTCGTCGTTCCCAAGAAGATGGTTGCAGACGACGGGACCATTGGCGACCTCAACGGCGTTTCCTGTGGCTCTCTCGAGCACAAGATGGGCATTCACGCCAACGCGACTTGCGTGATGAACTATGATGAATCTGTCGGCTGGCTCGTCGGTGAAGAGAACAAAGGCCTACGCGCTATGTTCACGATGATGAACGAGGCGCGTCTAGGCGTTGCCGTTCAGGGCCTGGCACAGTCGGAAGTCGCCTATCAAAATGCGGTCGTCTACGCCAAGGACCGACTGCAGGGGCGTGCCCTGACCGGCCCGAAAGCGCCCGAGAAGGCAGCCGACCCGATCATCGTGCATCCAGACGTTCGCCGTACGCTGATGCAGATCCGCTCCTTCAACGAAGCGGCGCGTGCTCTCGTTCTCTGGACCGCTTTGCAGGGCGACGTATCGCATCGCTCTCCTGATGAAAAAGCCCGGACCAAGGCCGATGACATGATGGGGCTGATGACCCCTGTTCTCAAAGGCGTGCTGACGGATACTGGTTTTGCCAACACCGTGAACGCACAGCAAATGTTCGGCGGACACGGCTATATCGCCGAGTGGGGGATGGAGCAGTTCGTCCGCGATGCACGGATCGCGATGATCTATGAAGGAGCGAACGGCATTCAGGCGCTGGACCTGGTTGGCCGCAAGCTGCCAGCCAACGGCGGCCGCGCGGTGATGGGATTTTTCGAGGAAGTCGGCGCCTTCATCAAGGAAAACGCGGAAGATGAGGTGATGAAGCCATACATCGTGCCCCTCAAAGCGGGCCTCGATGACCTTCAGAAAGCGACCATGTGGTTCATGAACAACGCCATGGCCAAGCCGGACAACGCCGGGGCAGGCTCGGTCGACTACATGCATCTCTTCGGCCTTGTCGGCCTTGGCTACATGTGGGCCAAGATCGCGAAGACCGTCAACGCCAAGCTCGAAAGTGGATCGGACGGCAAGGAAGATTGGCTTAAGGCAAAGCTGACGTTTGCAAGCTTCTTCATGGAGCGTACCATGCCGGAAACGTCTGCCCACCTGGCACGAATTTCCAGTGGTGCGGACACGCTCATGTCGCTCGACGCCGACACTTTTTAAGGCACTCCCGGCCCGGCAAATGACCGGGCCGGTCATAGAGTCTGCGGCGCTGTCTGCCGCCAAAGCCTGAAGAAATACTTCGTCATCTGGCCACTCCCGTTCGACAGGGAGCCGAGACGGAGAAGAAACTCTGAGGAGGATATTATGCCCGAAGCCTATATCTACGATCACGTGCGCACGCCGCGCGGCCGCGGCAAAAAAGACGGCGCTCTGCATGAAGTACCGGCAGTCCGTCTGGCCGCCACGACCCTCGAAGCGCTCCGTGACCGAAACGGTCTGGATACATCGAAGGTCGACGACGTGGTCCTGGGCTGTGTAGATCCCGTTGGTGAGGCAGGCGGCGACATCGGGCGCGCATCAGTCTTTGCCGCAGGCTATGACACGTCTGTTCCGGGCATGCAGATCAACCGGTTCTGCGCTTCAGGCCTTGATGCCGTGAACATGGCCTCTGCACAGGTCATGGCCGGCCAGCACAAGCTTGTCGTTGCAGGCGGCGTCGAAAGCATGAGTCGCGTTGGCCTTGGTGCTTCGGGCGGCGCGTGGCCGATCGAGCCGCAGGTCGCCATTCCGTCCTACTTCATGCCCCAGGGCGTTTCCGCTGACCTGATCGCCACAAAATATGGTTTCTCGCGCGACGACTGTGACGCCTATGCAGTCGAAAGCCAGAAGCGGACGGCCAAATCCTGGCAAGACGGCCGGTTCAAGAACTCGGTCGTCCCGGTCAAGGACATCAACGGCATCATCATCCTTGATCGCGACGAGCACATGCGACCCGAGACCGACATGCAGTCTCTGGCTTCGCTCAATGCGTCGTTCGAGCTGATGGGCAATATGGGAGGCTTCGATGCGGTCGCTATACAGGCGCACCCGGAGCTGGAAGCAATCAAGCATGTCCATCACGCAGGCAACTCTTCGGGAATTGTCGATGGTGCTGCTGCCGTCCTGATCGGTTCGCGCACAGCTGGTCGTTCCGCTGGCCTGAAGGCGCGCGCCCGCATCAAGGCATTTGCCAACATCGGGTCTGAGCCCGCCTTGATGCTGACAGGACCGGTGGATGTCACCGAAAAGCTGCTCCGCAACGCAAAGATGGACCTCAAGGACATCGATCTGTTCGAGATCAACGAAGCCTTCGCGGCAGTTGTCCTGCGCTATCAGCAGGCTTTCGACCTCGATCCGGAAACCGTCAACGTCAATGGCGGCGCCATCGCGATGGGACACCCGCTGGGAGCCACCGGAGCGATGATCCTCGGAACCGTGCTCGATGAACTGGAACGCCGGGATCTGAACACGGCCCTGGTCACACTGTGCATTGGCGCAGGCATGGGCACCGCGACCATCATTGAGCGCGTTTGAGGCGAGACGGAGGAGACAAAACAATGACCTACAAGAACTTCACCATCGAAACCGACGCGAACGGAATCGCGACCATCACCTGGGATATGGCGGACAAGTCGATGAATGTCATCGACCTTTCGGTCATGGAGGACCTGGACCGGCTTGTTGACGATGTCGCCAATGACGACGCGATCAAGGGCGCTGTAATCACTTCGGGCAAGGCTGCTTTTTCCGGTGGCGCCGATCTGACGATGGTTGAAGGCTTGCTCCAGAACTTCCACAAGCAGAAGTCAAAGGACCCGGAAGCCGCTGCCAGGGCCCTGTTCGACGGATCGCGCAAACTGTCGCTGATCTACCGGAAGATGGAAACCTGCGGCAAGCCGTTTGTCGCAACGCTGACAGGCGCTTGCATGGGCGGAGGTACGGAACTGGCGCTCGCCTGTCATGCTCGCGTCGCGGCCGATGACGATGGCTTCAAGATGGGGCTGCCTGAAGTGAAGGTCGGCCTCTTCCCCGGCGCCGGCGGCACTCAGCGGGTCATGCGCATGGCCGATGGTCAGCAGGGCATGCAGTTCCTGCTTCAGGGCCGTACCCTGCGTTCCAAGCAGGCAAAGTCGATGAAGTTGGTCGACGAAATCGTTCCGCCCAAAAAGCTGGTCGAAACGGCAAAGAAGTTGCTCACAGCCGGTGTCGACCCCGTCAAGCCATGGGACAAAAAGGGTTTCAAGCTGCCGAACGGCAAAGTCTACTCACCGGCAGGTTTCCAGTTCTGGCCGGCAGCCAACGCGATCTATCGCCGCGAAACCTTCGACAACTATCCTGGACCACGTTACCTGCTCCATGCGGTGGTCGAAGGCCTTCAGCTGCCAATGGACCTCGCGCTTCAGGTTGAAAGCCGCTACTTCGCCAAGGTCCTGCAAAGCCCGGAAGCGAGCAACATGATCCGGTCCCTGTTTGTCTCCATGCAGGAGTTGAACAAGGGAGCACGCCGTCCGGTCGATCAGCGCCCGAACAAGATCAAGAAGGTCGGCATTCTCGGCGCCGGTTTCATGGGTGCCGGCATTGCCTATGTCAGCGCACAGGCCGGTATCGACGTTGTGCTTATCGATCGCAGTCAGGAAACCGCCGACAAGGGCAAGTCCTATTCAGAAGGTCTTCTGACAAAAGCGATCCAGCGCGGGCGTTCGACGGAAGAGCAGAAAGAAAAGCTGCTGTCGCGCATCAACGCGACGACCGACTATGACGCACTTGGTGATTGCGACCTTGTCATCGAGGCTGTCTTCGAAGACCGAGAAATCAAGAAGGCTGTTACGGAACAGGCCGAGGCGGCCATGAAGTCCCGCGCGATCTTTGCGTCGAACACCTCGACTTTGCCGATCTCCTCTCTGGCTGAAGCCTCCAGTCGTCCCAAAAACTTCATTGGCATTCACTTCTTCTCGCCGGTCGACAAGATGATGCTGGTCGAGGTCATCATGGGCAAGAAGACGTCTGACCGGGCGCTGGCCATGGCGCTCGACTATATCAAGGCCATCAAGAAGACGCCGATCGTGGTCAATGACAGCCGCGGTTTTTACACATCACGCGTCGTGATGACCTACATTCGCGAAGGCCTGATGATGCTGGCTGATGGTGTTCCAGCCGCCATGATTGAAAATGCGGGCCGGATGGCCGGCATGCCGGTCGGTCCCCTGTCATTGGGGGATGAGGTCGCGCTCGACCTCGCCTGGAAAATCGTCTCGGCCACCCGTAAGGACCTGGGTGTAAAATACGTCGAAGGACCGCTCGACAACATTCTTGAAGAGATGGTCGTGAAGCGCGAAAGGTTTGGCCGGAAGAACGGCAAGGGCTTTTATGACTACGCCGGGCGAGACAAAAAACTGTGGCCTGGCATCCCTGACGTTGTCGGACAGCCAAAGCCCGCTGAGGGTTTCAACATCAAGGAACTTCAACAGCGCCTGCTGGTCATGCAGGCGCTGGAAACCGCGCGCATCTTTGAGGAAAAGTGCCTTACCGACGTTCGTGAAGCGGATGTGGGATCGATCCTCGGCTTCGGCTTTTCCCCCTATTCCGGCGGGACCCTGAGCTACATCGACACCATGGGAACAACCGAATTCGTCGATCTGTGCAAGAAGTTCACCCGCAAATGGGGCCCGCGCTTCAAACCGAACAAACTGCTGCGTGACATGGCGAAGACCGGGGACACTTTCTACGGCAAGTTCCCGCCTGTGGTCGCAGCAAAAGACGAAGCAGCGTGACCAAAACGCCTTTCTGCTTCAGCGGTCAGACCTAGGAAAGACAACGGGCAGCGAGGAAACTTGTCGCCCGTTTTGCCTTGGCCATAGCTTTACCTAGAATATTGACGACCAGTCTTCCCCACTCTACCCCTTTGATGTTCGGCATTTTTTACGATTTAAGCTCACGAACGTCGCGCTATATTGATATAGTGGGACCTGGGTGCAGAGGGCGAAGCAACAAAAATGAATGCCATCAATGAATGGGCACGATCAGAAATTCTGAACGCACTGAAAATGGCGCTTCCTTCGGAAAAATTCTGCTGGCAGACACTGGCGGATAGATTTGTTTTTGATCTCAAGGCACTGGCGGAGCCCGATGGCGTGGTGCCTTTCCGCGCAACCACTGCTGTCTTTGAACATGTTGCCGAAGTCCTGGAGGACGACGCCGCACTTTTTGACATTTTCTACGAGATGGACCTCGGCAAGTTTACGCTCTACGACTATCTTTTCGTCTGCGCGCCGTCTCTGAGAGACGGTTGCCTCGCGTGGAAACGCTTCCTCGCGATGAGAACCAATTGTGTCTCGATTACATTTGCCGAAGATGAGACAACTGGTACCCTGGAGTGGGTTATTCCACCTCGGCTGGGCATTTACACTCAGAACATGTTTGCGCGCATCGGCTGGTCATTAAAGCGCGTCGAAATGGCGCTTGATCAAAGCCCCGCGCCGATCAGAGTCGAACTGATTGCAAATGCGCCTTCCAAAACATCAATGCTTCAGGAGCGCTACGGCGACAGTATCCAGTTCGGCCAATCACGAAACTGCCTCGTCTTCAGCAAGGAGGTCCTGTCACAGGTGCCAAAGCGGAATGATGAAAACCTTTACTCAATCATTCAAAAAGCGGCCCGCGAGGAGCAAGCTTCCTTTGCCCAACGTGGTTCACCGCTCTACAGGATTGCTGACGAAATTTCGGAGACCATGAAAACCGGCACATGCAGCTTGCAGACGGTAGCTGCCAATCTGGGCATCTCGCAAAGGTCAATTCAACGTCTTCTCGCAGAAGAAGGGACTTCGTTCCGCCAAATGACCGAGGAAATCCGTCGCTCAGCGGCTGGACGCTATCTGCGCGAAACAAACCTTCCCATGAAAGAAATAGCTTTTCTGCTTGGATTTTCAGAAATCAGTACATTCTCGCGCGCAGTTAAGTCCTGGTACGGCCAGCCTCCCAAGGAAATCAGACGCACGATCACCAGCAGCTAGACTAGGCCCCACTGACGCTGGAGACCCGCCTGCGCGTAACCTGTTATCGACTGCTCCTCAAATCAGTCGAAAACCGATTGGGGGGCATGGGAATACGGGTCAATGACACTCTCTGAAGGAAACCCTGACGCGATCCGCATCGAAATTGATGCGCCAGCTCCCTCGGCACAAGCGGCTTTTCTGACAAAACATCTTTCAAAGATTCAGTTTGATTGTCCTAGGACCCGCATTTTCATTCCTGCCGAGGTTCTCGATTAACAGCCGCCTCGCTCCGAATCACACCTTTGCCGCTTGTTTGAAAAGCGGCTCTTGAAGACGTCACGGCCGAGATCGGTATCGAAAGCCCGTTTGGCAAGATTGTGGCAGCGATCAACACACAGCTCAGAAATGGCCACATTTCGATCGCCGCCGTTTCCTCCACTCTCGACATCTCAGAACGCCAACTCCAGCGCGTGATCTCTGACGAATGAGCCACTTTCCGTCAACTTATTGAAGAAAAAAGCAAATCCCTTGCTCAGTACTATCTTCACGACACGTAACTGTCGATGAAGGAAATCTGCCATCCGCTGGTTTTTCAGAAACGAGCGCATTCTCGCGTACCACAAAAGCGTGGTTCGGCTAGTCTCTGAAAGCATATAGAGATCAGGCCAACAGGAGATGAAGCGTAAAATTGCCACTTTTATGCCTTTCTTGCTGTGATGAGAAACACGCGCCTAAACTGCAGAGAGGTCAAGAGCGCAACCTTTTTATTTCTGGATAAGGCCTTTGGTCGCCCTCAAGAGCGGCCGTCTAAAAACTAGAGCTGGGAAAGAGTGATGCTCGCGCCAATGGAGAGTGAATGGGTCATTGCGAGGCCTCTCAAGTATCTCGGCGAAGCTGCTCGTCAGAACGATATCAACTGGGACGCCGCGCTGCTGGATTGTGGCCTCGACCCTGAAGATCTAAACGACCCCGAAAACCATATCGGTGTCAGGTCTGCACTCCTGGCCTTCGAGTTCTTCGCTGAAAAACTCGACGATGATGCGCGCATCTTTGACGTCTTTGATCAGGCCCCGGTCGGCTACGAAAGCGTGTTCGACTATGTGTTCCTTTGCGCTTCCAGCCTCAGAGAGGGCCTGCGAAACTGGGCGCGTTTCTGCCCTGCCCGCAGCAATTGCATGACGGTCACCTACCAAGAAAATCAGCACTTTGCTGTCCTCAGCTTCTCATTTCCGGATCACTTCGGACCGTACGCGCAATTTGCCTATGGATTCATGGCCTATCTCTGCGGCCGAATTGAAAGAGTTGGCAGCGAGGGGCAAGCACTGGTTCGAATGGAGATGTCTGCTAAGCAGCCACGCCATACCGGCGCTTTTCTTGAGAGACACAGCGGTCAAATTGTGTTTGACGCTGACGAAAACCGTATACTGTTGCCTCTCCAAAGCCTACAGCGCATTCCAGAGAGTGCCGACCCAATCCTTTTCAGAATTGTTGAAATGGCAGCCCTGCAGGAACTTGAGGCTGTTGGCGCACCAGCGACTAAGACATCGGCCATTGCAGAGAAGATCAGTCAAGGGTTGAGAGCAGGCGACTGTTCCATCGAATACGTCGCCTCCTCTCTTGGAATGTCCAACCGAAGCCTGCAGCGGGCCTTGGAAAATGAGGGAACCAGCTATCGCAAGGTCCATGACGACGTAAGGCGCTCCATCGCCCAGCGCTATTTGGTCGACACCGATATTCCGATTAAGGAGATCGCCTTTCTTCTCGGGTTCTCGGAAGTCAGCGCGTTTTCTCGCGCAGTGCGGAACTGGTTCGGTCTTGCACCGCGCGCACTCCGCCGGCAGCCCTCGTCTGGAATGCCTAAGCCTCAGGTAACAAGAGCGCCCTGACCGGAGCTGTATTTCTGCGCGTAAAAACTAATGCATCATCTGCGAAAATGGCGAGAGACCTCCTGTAGGCGTCGATGGCAACACCGTGCCACAATTTTCCTGTCAGAGAGGGGCGCAAGATGGGCGGATCAGCTAAGACCGATGAAACACGTTCTTCAGATTTCCCTGCAAACGTCTGGTGACCAATTGGATAGAGTCTCCACCGGAAAACGACGTTTGTCACATCCTCAGCCCTCATGGGTCAGATAGCTAGTCGAATTTGGCAGCGCTGTAGTTGGCAGAACCCGTGTTTCACTTGCCAAGTCATGCCAATTGGGAACGCGGAATGGCGCGGATGGCGAAAAACTCCTGTTTTCCCTTAGGCATTCTGGTCAAAACTGACAAAGCCTGTTGTCTGGAGGTCCAACGCTGCTTAACTACGGGACAGTTGTACATTTTCACAGGATGACAGGAGCAACGATGTCCGAGCGCAATCTTTCCCGTTTCATGGGCGGCTCTCCCGGGCAAGTCATCCTTCGCCTCGTCTTTCTTTCTTTTGTCGTCGGAGTAATTCTTTCTGCCCTCGATTTGGATCCGCTGGAGATCGTCGATATCGTTGTCGGCTTTTTCAAGCGGCTTTGGGAAATGGGATTTGACGCGATTGGCAGTCTGCTGCGCTACTTCGCTCTTGGCGCTGTAATCGTGGTGCCTCTTTGGCTTATTTCCAGAGTGCTGAACCTGGGAAGCAAAGGCTAACTAGACGATCGGGGAGTGTACTTGAGGTCAGCGACTTCGATCGCTGCTCTGTGCAGGGACACGTGGCGGTCGGCAAGTTCGCGCATGTCCTTTGAATAGCCACCGCCCAACACACCCGCCAATGGCAGCCCGGTTGCGCGAACGGTCTCGATGACATATCGGTCACGGCGCGCAAGGCCTTCACGCGTCAACGCCAGCCGACCCAGACGATCGCCTACGTAGGGATCGACGCCGGCGTTGTAAAAGACGATGTCGTATAGATCGCGCTTCAAGAGCTCGGGCAAGATTGTGGTCAACTGATCCAGATAAGGCCGATCGGCAAGGCTATCGGGCAGCGCGACGTCGAGGCTGGAAGGCACCTTCCGCACTGGATAGTTCTTCGCTGAATGCATGGAAAAGGTGAAGACACTTTCGTCGCCTGCAAAGATGTTGGCGGTGCCATCCCCCTGATGTACGTCGAGATCAATGACCAAGGCTCGGTGAATCACACCCTCGGCCTGCATGACTTTGATAGCGACGGCAACATCGTTAAACACGCAAAAGCCTGCACCATGTGCCCAGCGCGCGTGATGACTGCCTCCGGCGGTGTTGCATGCCAAGCCATGCTCCATCGCAAGATATCCCGTCAGAACAGTGCCGCCAGTCGCACATCGCGCGCGTAATGCGATGTCTGGCTTCATCGGGAACCCGATCTCTCGGGCAATTTCGGTGGGCACATCTCCGGAAAAAACCTGGTCGACGTAGGCGTCGTCATGGGCGAGCGCAATCCATTCGAATGGCGCAGGCCTTGGCCGATGAAACTTGCCGCCTGCCAAAAGACCATCCTCGACGATCCGACTTGCAACGGCCCTGAACTTGTCCATCGGAAAACGATGGTCTTCGGGAAGCTCGGCGCAATAGGCGGGATGGTGGACGATCGGCACGCTCATTTGCGGACCATATAGCGGCATTAGAGTTGTTGGGAGGGCCTGAATCAGGGCCTGTATTGGCTTGACGGCATCGCGCGACAGGGTCAAGCAAGGTTGCCGATGCCAAGGATTTCCATGCCCCAAGCTAGCCACTCCGCCGAGCAGCCCTTTTCCGTCACTCATCGCAGCGTGCTCGCGATCGCCATTCCGATGACATTCGCCTATCTGTCGACACCTATTCTGGGCGTGGTCGATACTGCAGTCATCGGCCGGCTGGGCGATGCTGCCCTCGTCGGCGGAATTGCCATAGGCAGTGTGATCTTCGATCTTGTGTTCACGACCTTCAATTTTCTGCGTTCGGGCACCACTGGCCTGACCGCCCAGGCCATGGGCGCTGGCAACAACTCGGAAATCAAGGCCACCTTCGTGCGTGCGCTGGTCATTGCCTTGGCCGCAGGTCTTACAGTGATCCTGCTGCAGGCGCCCTTTCTGAATCTTGGTCTTAGCTTTCTGGGTGGAAGTTCCGAAGTTCAATCCGCTACAAGACGCTACTTTGAAATCCGGATTTACAGCGCTCCATTCCTGCTCGCCAACTATGCGATGCTCGGCTGGTTCTTGGGTCTCGGCCGAGCCGGAACAGGCCTCATGCTACAGTTGGTGCTCAATGGCCTAAACATTGTCCTTTCGATTTTGTTTGTGATGAGCCTCGGCTGGAGCATCGAAGGCGTTGCACTCGCGACGGTGCTCAGTGAAATCGCAGCTACGTTGTTCGGTCTCATCCTCATTTTGCGTGCTGTTCGCGGCACGTCATGGCCAGCCCTTGCAGCTGTCTTTGATCGTCAGCGGTTCTTGCGCATGCTTGCCGTCAACCGTGACATCATGATCCGGTCGTTTTCGCTGCTGTTTGCCTATGCCTTCTTCACCGCCCGCTCCGCCGATCAAGGCGACGTCATGCTCGCCAGCAATGCAATCCTGGAGAAGTTATTTATCGTTGGAGGCCACTTTCTCGACGGTCTCGCCACAGCCGCTGAGCAATTGGTAGGCCGGGCCGTTGGCGCACGGCACAGGCAATCTTTCGATCGAACAATACGCTTGACCACAGCCTGGAGTTTTGTCCTGGCGGCTCTACTCGCCATCTTCTACTTCATAGCCGGTCCGGCCCTTTTGGACCTGATGACAGTTTCGCCCGATGTGCGCGAAATTGGGCGCATATATCTGCCCTGGGCGGCTCTGACACCGCTGTTTGCTGTTCTCGCCTTTCAGATGGACGGCGTTTTCATTGGCGCGACATGGTCAAAAGATATGCGCAACATGATGCTTCTTTCCTTGGCGATATATATCGCAGCTTTCTACGCTCTGTTCCCGCTGCTGGCGAACCATGGGCTCTGGCTATCGCTAGAGATCTTTCTGGGCCTCAGAGGCATCAGTCTGGCATTCATTTCCCGACGGCGTGCGAATGAGACCTTTGCCACGACCAGACCCTAGTCAGGGGCTGCCTCAGCCCAGGCATCTACATTGACGCTACGCGCGTCATCCAGGTTCGAAAGACCGTGTTTGTCGAGCTCTCTGGAAAGCCCTTCGACAATGCGGCCGACGAGCCCGACACCATGAAAGACGAGCGCTGAGTAGAGCTGAAGCAGGTTCGCCCCCGCGGTGATCTTGGTCCAGGCCGCTTCTGCGCTATCGATACCTCCGACACCGATGATCGGAAGGTCTGGCCCAGCCAACTTGCGCGCCTTGGCGAGAACAATGGTCGAGCGCCGGAACAGGGGTTTACCGGAAAGCCCGCCTGCTTCATCGCGATGTGCCTCCGAGCACAATCCCACACGTTCGATGGTCGTGTTGGAAATGATCAAACCGTCAACACCCTTGGCAAGAACTTCCTCAACGATCTCTGCGAGTTCGTCATCCCCAACATCCGGGGCAATCTTGAGGAGCACCGGCACCTTGCGACCCACGACTTCCGTTCTGGCGTCCCGTGCACTTATGACGCCTGTCAATAGTTCAGAAAGGGCATCGCGCGCCTGCAAATTGCGAAGGCCTGGCGTGTTCGGCGATGAAACATTGACCGTGAAATAGGACGCCATGTCGGCAAAGGCTTCAATCCCATCAACATAGTCGGCAACCCGGTCAGTCGCTTCCTTGTTGGCGCCGACATTGATCCCTACAATCCCGGTCTGGGTGACACGCGCTTCAAGCCGGGCGCGCAAGGCTGCATGTCCTTCGTTGTTGAAACCATACCGGTTGATCACACCTTGATTGGCGGGCAAGCGGAACACCCGAGGGCGCGGATTTCCCGGCTGCGCCTTGGGCGTCACGGAACCGACCTCGGTGAAGCCAAAGCCCAGTTTCAAGAGCGCATCGGGCACTTCGCCGTTCTTGTCGAAACCTGCTGCCATTCCGAGCGGATTGGTAAACTCCAAATCCCAAAGCTTCACGTTCAATCGCGGATCACGCTGGAAGCGCGCAGGCGGTAGAAGGCCCGACTTCAACGCCTTGATCGTCACACCATGTGCCGTTTCAGCGTCCAGCTGGTGAAGTCCAGCCAATGCTATCTTTTCAAGGGATAGGAACGTCATTGATCAAGATCCGGAAACACATGAGCGCCAGTTTCGCCCAATGGGAGGTCACGTACCCACTTGGCCTTATTCGTCGCAAGAATCGCATAAAGATGCGGGAACAGCGCACCTCCTCGCGATGGCTCCCACTTCATGGCCTCTCCGAAATCATCTGCTTCGAAGGCGGCAAGAAGCAGGTCATCCTGACCTGCGAAATGTTTCGCCGCCGTTTCGCGGGCTTGCTCCGCGGTCGAAAAGTGGATGTAGCCATCCGCCAGATCCACCGGAGCTCCCTTGAACTCGCCGACTGCCTCGGCCGATTGCCAAAGAGAACGTGGAATGATCTTGTAAATCAGCGCCATGGGTTTCCGTTTCCGCCTGCATCGTCCGGCATGCATTTCTCCGAACCTAAATATCGAGGCGGACCCTAACGTCCCAGCCAAATAGGGACAAGCGTCGAAGAAAGCGGATCAACCCGAGGTCCGGGATATTAACGCTTTGACAGGGCTTTTGCCGACGAACATAATCCGGCAAAAGGGATTTATTCCTGTCAACCAATGATGAACCGGAGGCGAAATTCATGCTGTCGCATGCGCAAGTCTGGGCTGCCATAGACGGACTGGCACGACGCAATGGACTGTCTCCGTCCGGACTGGCCAAGCGCGCCGGTTTGGATCCCACAACATTCAATCCTTCCAAGCGCTTCGCAGGCGACGGACGCGCGCGCTGGCCCTCCACAGAGTCGCTGGCGAAAATCCTTGAAGCAACAGGCGAACCCCTGAGGCTCTTCGTCGCCGAAATCCAGACACCGCCGGTACGAGAAAGCGAAGGGGAGTCCGGACAGCAATTGCCGGTGACCGGACTTGCCGAGGCGAGCGGAGAAGGTTTCTTCGACGCCCAAGGTGCGCCCCAGGGCAAATCCTGGGCGCAAATGGCGTTTCCTGATCCCAAGGCCAAGGGGCTTTTTGCCCTCGAAGTGAGCGGTGATGCCATGCTGCCACTTTACAGAGACGGCGATATCATCATCGTCGCGCCAGAGATAGCGCTTCGCAAGGGTGACAGAGTTGTCGTGAAGCAGCGTCATCAATCTCTTTCGGTGTTGATGTTGCAGCAACGCACGGAAACTGCGATGGAGTTTCGTTCTCTTGACCAATCCTTGCCACCAATTCGGATGGAGCACGGCGACATCGACTGGGTCGGGCGCATCATCTGGGCCAGCCAGTAGGCTTCTAGAGCTGTCGGAGATCGCATGGCACTGCGCCCAATTCTGCTTCCACTGCTGCTGGTTTGTCTCTTCGGTGCCGTAGTCACCTGGCTTTTGTTGGCAGAGCCGCCGGCCGAACCTGAGGTAGCCAGTAAAATCCAATTGCCTAGCCAGAAAACTGAAGAAGAGCCGACTTCATTGGCCATGATTTCAGAGGCCCGAACAAAGGCGGCGCCGCTTCCGAACGAAATTCGCAATGTCTCACCTGAAGGCGTCACACCGCCCACGATCACTGGCGTCCTGACGCGAGTAGAACCTTCGGAGACCTATCAAAAACTAAAAGACCCGCCTGTTGAACCAATCCCTGATGGTCCATTGCAACTGCACAGACCTCGTGTTCCAGCTGCTGGAATCCTGATCGCAGATGACATGGTGGTTCATCTTGCCCATGTGACCGCCTTGAAGGTCGGCGAGACTTGCGTTTCGCGCCTTGGCGGGCAGTGGCCTTGCGGTGTGCGCGCAAGGACCTCCCTTCGCGGCTTGGTCCGGCTTTTCACGATCACTTGCGAGAAGGTCGAGGAAATTGGCCCACGGGAGATTTCCGCAGTCTGCTATCGGCGAAAGACCGACCTGGGCGCGTGGTTGACCAAATACGGTTGGGCGGACCCGGAAGACAGCGCACCACAAACATATCATGAGCTTGCCAAACAGGCCCGTGAGAAGAAAATCGGGAAATGGCAGTCCGAGTGGCTTTCTGAGCCTCTCAGCGCAGCAGCAGAAACAGAGTTGTCAGACAGTGCGGGGCTTGAAGCGCTTTTGCCAAGCCTGACTGAAACAGATCCGCCCCTTTCTGACGGCGCGCCGCTCAATCCGTTCGATCTGCCTGAAAGCGATTTTGAGACGCTGCCGGATCTCGCGCCGAGCCTTAACTCTATAGAGCCTTCAGCGTCTCTTCCGGGCCTTCAACCAGCAAGATAACACCGGTCGCTGTGTACTCGCGACTCACGACGGTCAGCGAAAGGCGGGAGACACGTCGTTCGAGCTCAGAGCCTTCGGCGAAGGTCGCCTCCACGTTTTTACGAGCAGTCTTCACAAAGGGGATCAGCGCGGCACGGGCAATCGCGTCACTTGCCGCACCGGAGTAGCCGCGAGCGAGACCACCGCCGCCCAATTTGATGCCACCGAAATAGCGAACAACGATCACCGCAGCTTCTATCAGTTTGACGCCTTGCAGCACTTTCAGGGTCGGCATGCCGGACGTGCCCGACGGCTCGCCATCGTCCTTGCCGCTCTCCTCCACACGCCCATCGTCAAGAAGATGCCGGTGGGCCGTAACAAAGTGATTGGCTTTGCGATGCTCTTTGCGCAGCGCATCCAACCGGTCACCAAATTGCGCGTAGGGGACCAGATGAGCCAAGAACCTGGACTTGCGATCTTCGAGCGCACCATAAGCTTCCTGGTCGATCGTCAGGTAACCCATTGCGATCAGGTTGGCGTCTTGAAGTGCTTCGAAAGCTTCAGAGCCTGCCCCTGGTAGTTGGAACCTATGCCTTCGCCATAGAGCTGCGCCGGCCGCTCCGCCATCTTTTCGTAAACCAAACGTCCCACGGTCTGGCCGTGTTCTAGAATGAACGGCACGTCGTGAGATCGAACTTCGAGTACGGCACGCGCGCCAACGCCCCCAACGCCCGCGTGACCAAAGCCAGGATCAAAAAAGCCCGCGTAGTGCACACGGAATTCCCCGACCAAGGCATCAAAGGGCACCATTTCCGCAGCAAAGTCAGGTGGAACATGCACCGCTTCCTGGCTCACGAGAATGTAGAATTCATTCGGATCAAGGATCAGTTCGGCCGATCCACGCCGGTAGATCGGCTCCCAGAAATCCAGCGGCTCCTGCGCTCCGGGCTTGTCGACGTCGATCAAACCAGAGTGATGCTTTGCGCGATAGCCGACGAGACTCCCCTCGCCTTTTCCCTCCAGATCGATGGACAATTGAACGCCACCGCCGATGCGCTCGTTCCCTCCGCTCATGAGAATGTGCGTCCGATGCACTTCTTCAAGATCTGCATCGCTGATCAGAGATGCGCCGATACGAAAGCGGATCTGACTGAGGCGCGACCCGGCACGGACCAGGATCGGAAAGGTCAGCGGAGAAATTTCTGCGTAGAGCGGGCCGTTGTAGCCGTCAGGAACTGTGTCAAACGCAAGTCCGCGATCTGTGATCACACGGGTAAAGACATCAAGGCGTCCGGTCGAGCTCTTGGGGTTCGCCGTGGCGGACATCCCTTCGGGCAGCGCCAGGTTTTCCTGTAGAGGCACGATATAGACGCAGCCGGTCTCGAGAACGGCACCATCGTTCAAATCGAAGCGGTGCAGTTTGAGGTTTTCCAGCTTCTCCATGACAGTGCTTTCCGGCCCTGTCAGAAAGCTTGCGCGAACACGATAGGCAGTGTGCCCAAGACGCAAATCAAGGCTAGCAGGTTGGATTTGTCCGTCGACCGGAGCAGCCTCGGCGATGATCGTTCCTTCCCGGAACATTTTCTCGATCGTATGCGCCGGCAAAATGCCTGTCGGTGTCTGCGTCATGTCTCGTCCCGCAAAAAAGCCGTCTGTCTCTTGTTAACGTGCTTAGCGGATTGAGCCTACAAGGCCAACAGCTCTCAGGCTTATTCTTTGCCTTGTCGGAGCTGCGAATGTGGCAAGGCCAGAAAAACCGATCCATGCGTGAAAGGCAGTTTGGGTCCTGGCAATTGACGAAACTGGGCTTTTGACGTATCCACCATGTAGATCTGTGGTGATTTGGGCCGGCCGGCTTGCAGCCACATTAAACAAGTAGCTAAAACGGTCGGGTTGCAGAACCCCGGCCCGAGGCCGGGTTTTTTGCTTTTTGGAGTAACTTTCGATGACAGACCACGAAACCAAGACCAGCCGCTCCTTGCGGCCCGCGACGCAGCTCGTCCACGGCGGCACAACGCGCTCACAACACGGCGAGACGTCGGAAGCCCTGTTCCTGACGCAGGGCTTTGTCTATGGCTCAGCAGAAGCAGCTGAAGCGCGTTTCAATGGTGAAGACCCGGGCTTCGTTTACTCCCGCTACGCTAATCCAACTGTCGCGATGTTCGAAGACCGCATGAAGATGCTCGAAGGGGCAGAGGCCGCACGCGCCACGGCCTCCGGCATGGCGGCTGTGAACCTGGCCTTGATGGCTTCCGTGAAGGCCGGCGATCATGTGGTCGCCGCCAAGGCGCTATTTGGCTCCTGCCGTTACATCGTCGAAACCCTGCTGCCGCGTTTCGGCGTTGAATCGACACTGGTCGACGGCACGGATCTGGACCAGTGGAAGGCGGCCGTAAAGCCGAACACAGCGGCTCTCTTTCTGGAGAGCCCGACCAACCCGACACTTGAAGTCATTGATATAGCCGCCGTTGCCGAGATCGCACATTCGGTTGATGCACGGCTTATCGTCGACAATGTCTTTGCAACTCCGATGTTCCAGTCGCCTCTGAAACTTGGCGCGGATGTCGTGGTCTATTCGGCAACCAAGCACATAGACGGCCAGGGCCGTTGTCTTGGCGGTGTGGTTCTGTCCGATGAAGAATGGATCGTTGACGAGGTGATGCCTTTCGTCAAACACACCGGTCCGCATATGAGCCCCTTCAACGCCTGGGTGCTCTTGAAGGGACTTGAAACCCTGCCACTCCGCGTCGAACGCCAGACATCAAGCGCCGGCAAGATAGCGGATTTTCTGGCGCAGCAATCCTCTGTGAGCCGGCTGATTTATCCGGGCCGCGACGACCATCCGCAGGCAGAAGTCGTCAAGAAACAAATGACTGGCGGCTCCACGATGCTTGCCTTCGAAATCGAAGGTGGCAAGGACGCCGCCTTCCGGTTCACCAATGCATTGGAAGTCATCAAACTCTCCAACAATCTGGGCGACGCCAAGAGCCTGATCACTCACCCGGCGACGACAACACACCAGTCTCTCGGCGAGGAAGCCAGGGCAGAGCTCGACATCTCGGATGGACTGTTGCGGTTGTCCATCGGCCTCGAAGACCCGCTGGACCTTATCGAGGACATTGAGGCAGCGCTTCAGGCCATTTCCTGATCAAGAAAGCGACAGATAGCCGGCGGCTCCAAGCAAGGTGGAGCCGCCGGTCCGGTTCAGGGCTGTGGGGTGTCGATCCAAAAATCGCAGAAATTTACGGGCTGTCAGCGCGTAGAGCATTACCCAACTGAAGTCGAGAACAGCCATGGTTGGGCACATGACAACAAGTTGCGACCATACAGGTAACGCTGGATCCATAAACTGCGGAAAAAATGCGCTGAAGAACACAAGCGCTTTTGGATTGCCCAGCGCGACAACAAATCCACTCGAAAACAGGCGCAAGCGGTTGCCCTCTTCTACGATGTCTATCGACACATCAGCTGCCGGCCGAGTGCGCAGCATTCTCACACTCATGTAGACAAGCGCTGCAACCCCAAACCACTTGATCACCTGAAAGGCCACTGGCGAAGTTGCAATTACTACACCAAGGCCAAGCGCAACAATCGTCATCTGCAGCATGTTCGCCGAAATGTCGCCAAGGGCGGTGAAGATGGTCCTGCGGGCTCCAAATTTGAGCGCATGAACCACACCGAGCAAAATGCTTGGCCCGGGTGTCATCGTCAGGATCAAGGAAGCCACGGCAAAGGCCAGCCAGGTTTCAAAACTCATTTTATTCATCCGGAAACATCATTTGAGAGGCCTCCGGTCTAGGATTTTCCGCAGCCATAAACTAATAACTCTAGGTTATGGAAAATAAGGATCTCATTCTCAGTAATCCAGCGAGCGAAATACCAATTTCGGTTGCGCGCGGACTTGCCCTGATACAGGAACACGGCAGCGTATCTGCAGCCGCACGGGAGTTGGCAATTAGCCAGCCTGCATTGAGCAAGGGCATTGCACAGCTTGAGAAACGCTTACATCTAACGCTGCTTCGTCGAGGAACACGCCCGCTGGAACTCACGGAGGAAGGCTCAGCGATCGCACTTTACGCCCTGAAGGCGGATCAACTCCTGGGTTCCACCCTGCACGGCCTGGAGGAAAGTCGCCGAAACAGGGTCGGGGTTGTCCGCGTTGGCTCATCGGGCGCGTCTGCAACGACCCATATCCTGCCAAAGGCTCTGCGGCAATTTCGGCAGGCTTACCCGGACATCGGCGTCGAGATCGTGGAATACACAGATCAGGCACTGCTTTCGGCCTTGAGGGACGGGCTCGTTGATTGTGGTGTGATGGCAAACCCTTCCGAGAATGATCTTGAGGTTCTTTCGATCGCCTCAGACGAGCTGGTCGCGCTTTTGCCAGAACACTCGGATCTCGCAAAGTCAGGATCGGTCACCGCAAAGGCACTTGGCAAGGAGCCGTTTATTTTCACCAAAGGCGGCAGCGGTCCCTTGGTGGACAAATGGTTCGCGAAGGCCGGCGTTCGTCCCTACATCGTCCATTCCATTCTTCAGGTGACGTCAATTGCCTCCTGCGTTCGGGCTGGTCTTGGCAATTCGATCATCGCTCAGCTCGCCGTGCCGGAGAACTTTGGCGGTCTCAAGGTCGTCCCTCTTTTACCAACCGTTCGGCGCGATATTGTCTATGCGCGAGAGCTGAGCGGGTTCCGCTCGCGTGCCGCAGAGATATTCTGGCGTTTCTGTGAGCTGTCGGCTGAAAGCGCTAATCCGCCAGAGGACTAGCCGGGGGTCTCGCGCAGGGTGCGCACGGCGATGACTACGCGAGCACCGGCCGAGAGCACACAGACCGCGGCAAAGCTGTAGGCAAGAACCGGAAAGCCCGCTGGCCATAGGCACATCGCACAGAAAAGAGCGATCGTCTCTCCGCCTTCCGCCAGTCCACCGAGATAATAGAGCGATTTGGATCCCTGCTTGTCCGTCTCAAGACGCAGCTTTTCAGCCATGATTGCATAAGCAAGAAAGGCCGATCCATTGGCATAGAAGCTAAACAGAAGGGCTGCCGCCGGCAAGGCATTTCGGCCCGGATCAGCAAATGCAAAGGCGAGTGGAACGCCACCGTAGAAGAAGAAGTCAAAGACGATATCCAGATAGCCGCCAAGATCTGTCTTGCCGTTGACCCGTGCAACCGCGCCATCCAGTCCGTCACACAATCTGTTTAGCAGCACGAAGAGCAAGCCAAACAAGGGGGCCGCCCATGCGATCGCACCTGCTGCGGCTATCGCAAACCCGAAGCCGACCACGGTGATCTGGTTCGCAGTCACGCCGGAACGCGCAAGACGCGACCCCAGCATTTCCAGGGGCGGATCAATCAAAGTGCGAAGTCGAGCGTCGAACATTACGTTTTTGATCCTGCTGAAACAGAGAGTGCTTCCGCCCTAAATGCTGAATCCGAGACGCCGCTGCAAGCTGATCCCTTTCACGGATGCGTCAACCACTCTATAACCTGCGAAAATTATGCGCCGTCGAGTCCGGCACAAAACAGGTGATCAGAGTTGTCAGACATGTATAGAACCACCACCAACGGTATCGAGGTTGCGGTAGAGCCGTTTTATCTGGACGATGAGTCTGACCCGGAAAAGAGCCACTTCGTCTGGGCATATATGGTCGAGATCCGCAACGACACGAATGCGCCAGTCCAATTGCGCACACGCTACTGGAAAATCATGGACGCGATCGGCCGCGTCGAGGAAGTGAGAGGCGCCGGGGTCATCGGCGAAGAGCCCTGGATCGAACCAGGAGAAACGTTCGAATATTCCTCAGGCTGCCCGCTGAAGACCAAGTCCGGCATCATGCAGGGAAGCTACGGCATGGTGCGCGAGGACGGCAGCATGTTCGATGCCGCGATCCCCGCCTTTTCCCTGGACCTACCTGATGAGATCAGAAGTCTGAACTAGGCGAAAACCGCGACCGGCGTCGCAAATCCCATAATCACGCCGCCCAGATACCACCTAATTTTTCGCGTCTGTCTGAAATTAAACAGCATATAAATGACCATTGCGGCGAAAACCAAATAGGCCAACAGGCCGACCAACCCAGCGCCCAGGACGGTGGAGTACATTTCTATGCCGTCCAATTTCGAACGGGCATAGTTTGCACCTGAAAATGCGACGAGAAGTTTCGCGACAACGCTCGAAAGCCAGCCCAAGGCCGCGAAGCCAATTCCCGAGAGCCGACTGTTGTTAGCCAGACCGTCGTGAGCTACTGCGTCCCCGGGGTTGTTTGGTGCCCTGGAATGATTGTTCGGCCCAGCATTTCTCTGGGTTTGTCCACGCCGTCCAAATTGCTTTTTTGCCATCACCACCACCCCAAAATGCAAATATAAACTACACATCTCTAGGCTGCGACGCCTAATCGACGGTAAAAATACGCATCTTGGGTAGCGGTTTGACGAAAAAACCGGCGCGTGCCGGAACGAACCCGCGTATCAGGCCTTCTTGAAGCGGGCAATTGCGCCGCGCTCAATGGCGGCTGTGGTCAGCTTGTCGAGATTGAAGCGATCGCGCAGAAGCTGCAGAATGCGCAATTCTTCTTTGGAAACGCCGAGGTCGGCAGCTGCCACTTCAACCGCCAGCGCATAGCCCGTGTCGAAGAGATGAACCGGAAGCGTGTCCGCGATCAGATCGAGAACTTCGGCAAGGCCATTTTCAGCCTGCAAACGCTCACCACAGCGCTGAGCCGCCGGCAGAACATTCGCCGGATCATAGTCGGCAAATACAGGAAGCGTCTTCGCGACTTCTCCCATCGTTGAGAGTTCGCTGTCGGTCATGGAACTGTCGGCCGCGGACATGATTACCATGACGTAGACGAGGGCTTCCTGAATACTGATCGTATCGTTCATCGTATGAATTCGCCTTTCCTGCGGCTATTTTCCGGGTAATTTCTATCACGCAGCGAGAGGTAGCCCTTTGTGCCTTTACCTTCAAGGCGCAAAGGGAGATATCGACATTGACGGAAGCCCGCGGCTTTTCTAGTGTCGCGGCGCTTCCTGCAGGTCAGACATGACTTTGCGCGGCAGAA
The DNA here is from genome assembly GCF_009650605.1 of Labrenzia sp. CE80. Classification (NCBI taxonomy): domain Bacteria; kingdom Pseudomonadati; phylum Pseudomonadota; class Alphaproteobacteria; order Hyphomicrobiales; family Stappiaceae; genus Labrenzia; species Labrenzia sp. CE80. The sequence goes on along the minus strand of NZ_WAJT01000002.1, from coordinate 1,015,644 downwards.
GCTTTCGAATTTCCAAACAAGCAGAACGAACCCCAAATCATGACCGACCGATCCCTGCCACCGCTTGACCTCTCGCCCGAACTCGTCGCAGCGGCCCAGACCTCCAAAGCCTGGCCGTTCGAAGAGGCGCGAAAACTGGTCAAGCGGATCGAAAAACGGGATCCGTCGCGTCCGGTTCTGTTTGAGACCGGCTATGGCCCCTCGGGCCTGCCCCACATCGGCACCTTCGGCGAAGTCGCACGCACCACCATGGTACGCACAGCGTTCCGTCTTCTGACGGAAGACAAGATCCCGACACGGCTCTTGTGCTTTTCCGATGACATGGACGGCATGCGCAAGGTGCCTGACAGCGTGCCGGACAAGTCCGCCCTTGAGCCGTACCTGCAGATGCCACTCAGTGTCGTGCCGAACCCCTTCGGCAGCGAACACAAGAGCTTTGGCGATCACAACAACGCCATGCTGCGGCGGTTCCTCGATACGTTTGGCTTCGACTATGAGTTCGCAAGCGCGACCGAATACTACAAGTCCGGCAAGTTCGACGAGATCCTGCTGACAGCGGCCTCACGCTACCGGAAGCTGATGGACGTCATGCTGCCGACGCTTGGCGAAGAACGTCAGGCGACCTATAGCCCGTTCCTGCCGATTTCGCCGACCTCCGGCCGCGTGCTCTACGTGCCGATGAAGGACGTCAACGGCAAGGACGGCACAATCACCTTTGAGGATGACGACGGCACAGATGTGACCGTCTCCGTCACCGGCGGGAATGTGAAGTTGCAGTGGAAGCCCGACTTCGGCGCCCGCTGGGCGGCCCTTGGCGTCGATTTTGAAATGTTCGGCAAGGACCACGGTCCGAATATGGCTCTCTACGACAAGATCTGTAAGGTTCTTGGCGGCGAAGCTCCGGATCATTTCGTCTATGAGCTGTTCCTGGCCGACGATGGCGCGAAAATCTCCAAGTCCAAGGGCAACGGCCTGACGATCGACGAGTGGCTGACCTATGCACCGACCGAGAGCCTGTCGCTCTACATGTTCCAGAAGCCGAAGACCGCCAAGAAGCTCTACTTCGACGTGATCCCGAAGGCCGTGGACGAGTATTTCACCTTCGCGCAGAAATACGACGCGATGCCGGTGGAACAGAAGCTGCAGAACCCGGCCTGGCACATCCACTCCGGCAAGGTGCCGGCAATCGACCTGCCAGTTCCCTTCGCCATGTTGCTCAACCTGGTTTCCGCCTCCAACGCGGAAAACAAGGATGTTCTGTGGGCCTTCATCACCCGTTACGCTCCAGGCGTGACGGCTCAGACCCACCCGCATCTGGATGAGCTGGTCGGCTACGCGATCCGTTACTTCGATGACTTCGTGAAACCGAACAAGTCGTTCAAGACGCCGGATGACGTGGAACGCGACGCGCTGCAGAAAGTGGATGCCTCTCTTGCCGCCCTCTCCGCCGATGCGGATGGCGCGGTCATTCAGGACGCGATCCTCGATGTTGCCCGCAAGATCGAGCGGTATCAGGATCCGAAGAAGAAGAGCCCGGACGGCGGTCCCGGCGTGTCCGTGGTCTGGTTCCAGGCGCTCTACCAGGTGCTGCTCGGTCAGGAACGCGGCCCGCGCTTCGGCTCCTTCGTCGCCCTTTACGGCATCGACGAGACCCGCGCTCTGATCGCCAAGGCCCTGGCGGGCGACCTCAGCGTCTGAACAGCGGTTCACATCAATCCAATCCTGAAGAGAGCGGTGCCCGGCACCGCTCTTTTTTATTTCAGAAACAGTATCAGCGTGGAAAGCGCTTCTGGCTCTCCCGGTAATGCGCCATTTCCTTCTTCAGCTTCTCGATCTGTTGCAGGATCCGCTCCGTTTCCCGGCGGATCAACAGCCGTTCCGCCTCCGCCTCAACGGCGATTTCCTCGCTCACCAACTCACTTTCCAGCCGCATCAGGCGCATCTCGGAAAGATCCTCATCAATCTCTTCCTGCTCGATTTCAGTTTGCACAAGCTCGGCAAAAAACAAACCCAACAGCGGATTGATCAGAGCAACGAGCAAGATCGTCCAAAACAGACAGACCGGGAGCCAGACGAGCAGATTGCGCTCAGCCAAGGCAAGCAGCTCATACCAGGACGCAAGCTCGAACAGGCATAGACGAAGAAGGGTTTCACATGCCCGGATGAAGCTGCCGAATTCGACCGGATGTCTATGGCCGAGCAGATCCACAGCCAAGACGGCCACTGCACAGAACCCTGAAACCAAAAGGCTGAGCGAGAGCAGTAACTCCCGCAGCAGACGGCGGCACCAACGGAACACAAAGGCAAGACGGCGCCAGCGAGCCACGACACCTGGCCAACCAATGATGGCCACCAAGCGGAAGACGAGGATCGCCGGTGCATTCAATCCGATCGCAAGGCCGACGACGGTCAGATGATAGAGGTTCCAGCGCCAGCGGAAAAAACGCCAACCTTCCAGCAGAAAGCGGAGCAGAAGTTCCAGTGCCACGACGGCAAGAATCGCGCCCTTTAGGAGTTGCCATAACCCCGCAAGGTCCTGCCCCTCCTCCGTTTCACCGCCAAAAACAGACGCCAACACCAAAAGCCCGAGCGCCAGCAGCGTGAGGCGCAACCCCAGGCGCTCTAATCGATATCGCTCGTCCCATGACAACCGTCGCCACCCCATCGCCGTCTCCCGCATCTCTCCCTCTCGAAAGGGGACGCGCGAGCGGGCGGAAAATGACGACCGCCGTGACGTTTTCTAGCGGCTAAGCAACATCCGGCCTTACCGTCTCTGTTCCTGACTGCGTCTGAATTCCGCCATTTCGGCACGCAACTCGCGAACCTCTGTCAGGATATGCTCAGCTTCCGTGTGAATGGCCTTGCGGTCTTCATCGGCAGTATGCTCGTGCTCCTCCTGCATGGCCGAGACGATGATGCCGATGAACAGGTTCAACACTGTGAAGGCGGTGCACAGGATGAAGGGCACAAAGAACAGCCAGGAATTCGGGAAGACCTCCATCACCGGACGCACGATGCCCATGGACCAGCTTTCCAGCGTCATGATCTGAAACAGCGTGTAGATCGACCGGCCAAGATTTCCGAACCACTCCGGAAAGGCCTCGCCGTAAAGCTTGGTCGCCATCACGGCAAAGACATAGAAGACCAGTGCCATCAAGACCACGATAGAGCCCATGCCGGGCAGCGCGGAAACCAACCCGCCGATGACCCTGCGCAGCGATGGCACGACGGAAATCAGACGCAAAACACGCAGGATACGCAAGGCGCGCAGCACCGCAAATGGCCCGCTCGTCGGGACTAGGGCAATGCTGACGATGATGAAATCGAAGAGGTTCCAGGGGTCCTTGAAGAAGCGAAACCCGTTGGCCACGATCCGCAGGCTGATCTCCACGACGAAGACCATCAGGATGAAGCGGTCGAAGCCCGTCAACACGCCGCCGAGTGCTTCTGTGGCGGCTGTGGAGGTTTCCAGGCCCAATGTGATCGCATTGATGACAATCAGCCCTACTATGGCCAGTTCCCACTCACGCGATCCCGTGAGCGCCTTCAATTTGTCGCGCATGCCGTGGTTCACCCTGTCGTTCGAAAGCGGGAGCAAAATCGAGGTGAAAATGGCGATTGATGTCCGCGAGCGCAAGGGCGGAAATGGCTTTCCACCAAGCCTCTCACGCCGACATGGTTCGCGCACAATCGACATGAGGACAACAAAGACAGGCGAAATGCTTCACCTTGACAGCCCGGCCATCAAAGGCGCACAAAACTTGCGCACGCGGGTGTAGCTCAATGGTAGAGCAGAAGCTTCCCAAGCTTAAGACGAGGGTTCGATTCCCTTCACCCGCTCCAAGTCGCTTTGCCTCGCCTGCTCTTGGTCCGCTGCCTGGACAAGCCATGTTCGGTCTTGTTCCACTCGAAGGGCTTGACGGCGAACTCCCAAACAGCCCGGTAAAAGGCCAGGCTGGTAAAGAGCCAATAGACCGGCAGCAAAGCTATATCAGATGCGTTCGGCCGGTACCCGCGGCGCCTGCCGGCACGCAGTGTCGCAAAAGCTGCGCCGATATATCCAAACAACGCCCCACAGGTACATAACGCAAGGTAGAGTTCACCGGCGAACCCGTAGCTCGACGGCCACGGCAGCAGACCAGAAACATAGCCGAGGCACGCCAGCACCACGAAGGGGTGGAGCGCCATCATGACAAAGCTTCCTCCGATCATGGACGATATGGCCAGAAGCCGTATCAGGCCGATTTCCTGGCAAGTGCGCCCTGGATCGCGCAGATGAACGCACAGGGTTTGCAACCAACCCTTGTACCACCTGGATCTCTGGGAAAGCCAAGCACGCCATTGCAGCGGCGCTTCCTCGTATGTTGTGCTTGGCAAAACACCGCAAATGTAACCGAACCTGGCAAGACGAATGCCCAGATCAGCATCTTCGGTGACGTTGTATTTGTCCCAGCCGCCGACACTATCAAGAATAGATCTGCGAAAGTGGTTGGAGGTTCCTCCGAGCGGGAACGGCCAGGACAACTGGTGAAACCAAGGAATAAGCTGGTCAAAAAGGCAAGCGTATTCAAGCGCATACTGCCGCGAGAAAAAGCTCTCATCGAAATTGTCGATGGCAAGCCTGGCCTGAAGACAGGCCAGTTCCTTGGGTCCGAGCGAAAAGAATAGCGCCGCCTTCTTCAGTTGATCGGGCTGCGGCTGATCCTCCGCATCAAAAATGGTGATGAACTCGCCTTGTGCAAGCTCAAGCCCATAGGCCAGGGCCCGCGGTTTTGTTCGTGGAAACCCGTCCGGCACGACCACAACATGCATATGAGGATCGAGGTGGCCAGCGAAGGCCTCGCGTGTTTCCTTGTCCTCTTTCTCCAGCAGGAACTTTATCTCGAGCCGGGAGGTCGGATAATCCAATCGGCGAAGCCCCTCCACAAGTTCGGGAACAATCCTGGCCTCGCGATAGAGCGGAACGAGGACCGTGTAAGCGGGCCACCGGATCAGCGGACTCGTGAGCGCAGCTGGCAACACCAGATCGAGACTGTCGTCTTCGGTTGCCCGTGCACTTTGCCAGCGGGCGAGACCAGTCAAGATGCAGGCCATCGAAAAGAGTGACGAGAGGCCATAGAACAAGACCGCTTTTGGCATCAAGAGGCCGACCAGAAACGCGAGAAACGCGACTGCAAAGGTTACGAACTGCGTCCTTGAAAAGCGAACTTTCGCACTGAACTCAGGAAACCTGCTTTCCAGGTCGCCGGAGGGTGCATTCATCACGGTGCTCGCATGACGTATCGCGCTCGGTGTCGAGATCCGGATTTGGCCGGCCAAATCGGGGAACTTCTGCAGGTGCGCCCTAACTTGCGTAAACTGCGAGTAGGCAGGCGCAATCACGTAGTGGGGGCTGGTTGCACTGACGCCGACCAAAAGGGGGCCGTTGTCGAGACTTCCCAGACCGAGCGGAATGCTGTTTACAGATTGAGGACGAAATCCCATTTCGGGAACAAACGGCACGCCGCAATGTTCAGCCAGCGCGCTGTAGATCGCAGCTTCAGAAACGATTGCCCGTTTGACCAAGTACTCGGCGGCAGAAATGCCTATTTTCTCTGCCTCTCGCCGCGCGGCGCTGAGGGCGCTGTCTGCGATGCCCCGCTGTCGCAAGATCTCCAACTCGCCTGAATAGGACTCATGCACTACCATACCCCCCGAGCAGCCAGAGGATCGGTGCGAGTCGTACTTCCCCTAAACACGCAACAACCCCTGAGGGACATTTGGCCACATGAACGTTATGCGCGCAATAGTTTATGTCGTTCCGGCATTTCTATCTTTAATTGTACTCATTCATCCGAGCCACGCGACCGATGATCCGGTGGTGCCCAGCTTCTGGAACCCCAAGGGCGTCTATGACCGTCCGAACAGCTTCCCGGAAAAGATACAATTCCTTGCGAGCGATGACTTTCCGCCGTTTGTTTTCCGCGATGCCAGTGGCCGCCTCACCGGTTTCAACGTCGACCTGTCACGGGTGATTTGCATCGAGCTGGGAAGCTCGTGTTCTCTCCGGATCAAGGAATTTGAGGCATTGGTGCCGGCGCTGGTTGAAGAGGAAGGGGACGCCATCATTGCCGGTCTAGCGCCCTCCCCCAGCCTATCCGAGCAACTGAGGTTTTCTGCGGACTACCTGAAACTGCCTGCTCGTTTCGTGACACGCAAGGATGGCAATGCACCCTTCGATGAGGCAGCAATGGACGGGGTCAAGATTGCCGTCGAGGCCGGGTCACGTCATGAACGCTTTGCGCTCAAGTTCTGGCCGGAGGCACTGCTTCTTACCTACCCCGATCTCTCAAAAGCACGCCTCGCCGTTCAAGACGGCAGAGCGGATGCGCATTTCGGCGATGGCCTGGCACTCTCAATCTGGATCAACAGCGAAGCATCCCAAGACTGCTGCACCTTCGCCGGAGGTCCCTGGCTGGAGCCGGGGTATTTCGACACCGGGCTGTCGATTGCGATGCGAAAGCAGGACATAGAGCGAGCGGAAGCAATTGACTACGCACTGCGGCAGCTTGCTCAAAAGGGTACGTTTCGCGAGCTATATCTTCGTTATTTTCCCTTGAGCTTCTACTAACGCCGGGGTCTCAGCGGACGGAATGGCAGCGTCAAGCTCCAGGGTAACTTGCGAGCCCCCGCAGTCATGTCATCGGAGAGACCGATGGTCATACCAAGATGTCCCTTGGCCGGTTGATCGATATAGGTGCGAAACAATCTGTCCCAGATCGATAGGTTGAAACCGTAGTTGGAATCCGTTTCCACCCAGTCAGCAGAGTGGTGAACACGGTGCATGTCAGGTGTCACGATGATCAACCGCAGGACAGCGTCAATCGGCTTCGGCAGGATGACATTGGCATGATTGAACATCGCTGCACCATTGAGGACAATCTCAAACACGAGGACAGCCTCTGGCGGCGCACCGAGAGCAACAATCAGCATTCCCTTCCAGACAAATGACAGCAGGATCTCCAGCGGGTGGAATCGAAGTGCCGTTGTAACGTCCACGTCTCCGTCGGCATGATGCACCTGATGCATGCGCCAAAGAAGCGGCACCTTGTGCGCAGCCCAATGCTGAAACCAAACAGCGAAATCAAGAATAAGAAATGCGCCGACGCCGACAAACCATCCTTGCCAGTCCAATGCGTTGAACAGACCGAGATCGTTGGACTGAGCCCAGATCGCGAGACCTACGCCACCGATCGGAAAGATCAGCCTTACGAGCAATGCGTCCAAAACAACGATCGCCCAATTTGTCGGCCAACGCGACAGGCGGCCAACAGACAAATCCCTGCGGGGCAGCAGAAGTTCGGCGACCGACATCACCAAGAAGATACTCGAGAAAGCCAGAAGGCGGACGGTCCCTATATCCAGATCTGCCATTTTCAATTTACCCGTCCCGTTGGTGTCGTTGACCACTGACCGACAGCCATTGAAGTTGCGCCTGAAACATAATACGCCCGACCAAACTTTTCAGGTCACACTTTGTCACTTCCGACGGACCTTAAACGAGACGGATCAACCCACCATGTCTGAAATGCTCTGGACCCGGCCAGAAACTCCGCCGATTGCCACCCTGCTGCTGGCCCATGGCGCGGGCGCTGCCATGGATTCGACGTTCATGACCCGGCTCGCCAACCACCTTGCGGAGGAAGGCCTAGCGGTGGCCCGTTTCGAGTTTTCCTACATGGCTGCAAGGCGGACGGGAGGCTCAAAGCGCCCACCTCCCAAGGCGGAAAAGTTGATCGGTGAATTTCAGACAGCGCTTCAAAAGGTTCTCGGCGAAGCAGAGGCACCGATCCTGATTGGCGGCAAGTCCATGGGTGGCCGTGTCGCGGCCATGCTAGCGGGAGGTTCTTCGCTGCCAGCGCGCGTGCTTGGTGTCGCCTGTTTCGGCTATCCTTTTCATCCGACTGGCAAAGCGGATGCAGAATGGCGCCTTTCTCCGATCGAGGAATCAAAACGCCCTATTCAGATCTTGCAAGGCGAACGGGATCCATTTGGCTCAAAGGCTGAAGTTGATACCCGCACAATGCCGGAGAAGATCTCTGTCCACTACCTTGAGGATGGGAACCACGACTTTGGCCCCCGCGGCAAGTCTCCTGCGACGCTCGATGGCAACATCAAAGAAGCTGCGAAGACCACCGCCGACTTTGCCAGAGCACTGATCCAAGATCCGGCCACCCTCTGAGCTTTTTGGCGGAAGACGCGCCCAATCATCATTCTGCGGGCGCGATATCCGTCGACGAGGAAGTTGTTGGTGGCTTCCCTTCCTGGCGACGCAACAGAACAACACCGGAAAGATCATCGCCGATTTTCAAGAGCGCCGGCACCAGCATCAGCACCAGCACGGTTGCCGTCGCCAGACCAAAAACAATGGTGATGGCCATCGGCAAAAGAAACTGCGCCTGAAGGCTCGTCTCGAACATTAGCGGCAGCAATCCACCGACCGTGGTCAGGGAGGTCAGGAAGACTGCGCGCAGACGGTCGCAGCTCGATCGAATGGCAGCTTCGGTGACGTTCTCACCGGTCGCCCGGCGTTCTTCAAAGCGGGCGACGAGGATGATCGAGTTGTTGACCAGGATACCCGCCAGCCCGAGCAAGCCGATCAGGCTCAGGATGGTCATACTAAAGCCCATCAGATAGTGGCCCGTTATGGCTCCCACGATTCCAAAGGGAATGATCGACATAACGACAATCGGACGAGCGTAGCTTGCGAAGATCGCTGCCAGAATGATGTAAATCCCTGCTACGGCCATTGCCACGCCGGTCATTAGATCGTTGAAGGCGGTCGACTGCTCCTCCGCCTTGCCCGCAAACGAATAGGTCAGCCCGTACTCGTCAGCAAGCGCCGGCAAAAAGGACTTGCTGAGCTCCTGAATGATCTCAGTGTTCGACGTGATCTTGCTGTCGACGTCGGCCACGACCGTTACCACGGTCTTGGCGTCCCGCCGCAGAATCACGGAAAAGCCCTGCGCATCAGTCAGCTTGACGACCTCGGTCAGCGGAACAAATTCACCCGCGCTCGTGCGCAGTGACAGACGCCTCAGGGTCTCGCTACCGCCGCTTTCCAGATCCTGCTTCACACGCAGGGTGACTTCTTCGTCCCCTTCCGCAAACCGGCGCGCAATCCGTCCCTCGAACGCATTGCGGATCTGACGGGCAGCACTTTCTACCGAAAACCCGAGCGCACGTCCGCGTGGCGTCAGTTCGATCAGAAGTTCCGGCTTGCCGTAGGGAAGGTCATCGGTCACACCACTTGTTCCGGGAAAGCCGGAAAGCTCTTCCTGAAGCTCGATGGCGGCAAACTTCAGATCCTGAAGCGGTGCACCGGTCAGCCGGATATCAAGATCTCTCCCGGGGGGGCCTCCTCTCCGCTCTGCAATGGCAATTCGCGACGCGCCGGGGATCTCGGGAACGGCGTTTCGCCATGCCTGAACAATCTGCGGCGTTCGTATTGTCCGCTCTTCAGAAAGCGTCAGCTGAACGTTGATATTGGCGACATTGTCGCCACGGTTATTGCCGCTCTGCCCAAGTGTCACATAACTCGCGACAACCAGCTTTTCGCCAGTCTCCGAGGTGATCTTGGTTTCGGCCTGCCGGAGGGCAGCCTCAATACGCGAGACGCTGTCAATCGCTTCGGCCTCAGGGATGCCTGCGTGGAAAAAGATCGATGCGGTCAGGTTTTCGGCTTCCGGTGAGGGAAAAAATGTGAACCCAACACGCCCGCCGCGCATCAAGCCCGCCGCCATGATCAAACAGGCTATGGCCAGAGCCAACGTGATGTAGCGCCAGTTTACTGCGAGACGGACCACACCATGGAAAGGATTGTCTCGGAACCAATCAAAGCCAGCATCAAAGTTACGACGGAACCAGCTCGGTCTCCCCTCGGTGTTTTGGCCCGCTTTTTGTCTGCGAAGAACCTGCAGGAGGGACTCCACGGCGACAGCGACCGCAAAACAAGTCACGATCAACACAAGTTCGAAGCCGAAACCACCCGACAGCTCACGAAGTCCCCGCAACGGCCCAGCGATTGCATCGAGGTAAGGCGGCACGGACAGGTCCGGCCGGCTTGCCAGCCCGGAAAGGAACAATGCCGGAGCACCGGCCAAGATGACCACGCGCCACCAGGTCCAGCCGGAGCGGCTGCCAAGCGAATGTGCAAGGTGCCCCGGCAGGATGAAAAAACACTCGATTAGAGATGCAATGACAACGGATACAACCACGACCGGCAAAGTGCCCATGATCTGACCGAGCACGTCGCTGATCAACAAGATGGGCAGGAAGGCTGCTACCGTCGTTGCGCCGGCCGCGATGACCGGCGCCAGCATCGTGTTGGCGCCCCTGATCGCCGCCTCATCCGGCGTGTCGCCAAGCGCCAGTCGCGTCGCCGTATGCTCGCCGACCACGATTGCATCATCAACAATCACACCGAGCATCATGATCAGGGCAAAGAGAGAAATCATGTTGATGCTCTCGCCCGCCAACCACATGATCCCGAGCGTCGCCATCATGGCGACCGGGATGCCCATTGCGACCCAGAGTGCAATGCGAGCGTTCAAGAACAAAAACAGGATACCGACAACCAACACCAGGCCAGTAAGCCCGTTCTCAACCAAGAGAGTGATACGGCCTTTGACGGCATCCGCACGGACATCGTACTTGAGAATTTCTAGCGTTGGAGGCAGTTGCGGGCGGATATCTTCCAGATACTCATCAAGAATAGCAGCGGCTTTGAGCGTGTCCGTCGCCTCAACCCTTTGAACATCAATCTCGATTGCACGTGTGCCGTTCGAGAATCCCTGCAGGGCGCCATCCTCGAAGTCAGGATAAACGCGTCCAATGTCTGCAATCGTCGTCTTTTCACCTGAAGCGAACGACTTGACTTCGATGCGGCCAATGCTTTCCGGTGACTTGGTTTCTGCAATAGCGCGGATCTGACGCTCGACTGACCCGTCCAGGCTACCGGCGGGTATGTCGACTGTATTGTCCGCAACCAGGTCTGCAACGTTTAAAACAGTCAGATCGAGACGACGAAGTTCGCGTTCCGGGATCTCGACCACGTATTCCGGCGCCCGGTACCCGCCAAGCTCGACCTTGTCGATCCCACGGGCAAGCAGATCATCACGTATCTGGCGTGCAAATACCTTGAGAGCCTGCTCTGAAAAAGGACCACGAATAGCAAGAGTTGCCACATTGTCCGTGAAGGTCGACGCAGAGATCACTGGGGTATCGGAATCCTCAGGCAAGGTAGTGACACCTGCCACCGCCATTTCGACATCCGAAAGCGCGGTTTGCATGTCTGAGCCTTCAACGAACTCCAGCATGACCGTCCCTGCGCCCTCGCGGCCGTAGGAAACGATTTCGTCGACGCCATCAATGAAGCGAAGTTCTGGCTCAATTACCTCTAGGATGTTGGAAGTGACATCCTCCGCGCTTGCCCCGGACCAGCTAACTGATACGGTCACTCGATCTGTCTTTACAGTCGGGAAGAACTGGGTGTTCAGCTTGGAAAGTCCAAAGGCACCAAACAGCACCATAATGACCATGATCAGGTTGGCTGCGTTTGGATGTCGAACGACGGTCTGAAGAAAACCGCGGGGTTCAGCATGAAGCGGCATGACGTGATCCCTTAGTTGTTCGCTGTGTCAGCTTGGCCTGAACCAGCTGTGTCCTGACCTTCCAAAGGGCGGACCAAGAGTCCCTCACCGGCCTCCGGCACTCTGGTTGCCAGCACCGTTTCGCCGTCGCTCAGATCACCCTGAACAAGAATGAAACCGTCATCGAAAGCCAGGGCTTTGACCTGCCGTTCGACGAGGCGGTTTTCAGCGTCGACGACATAGACCTTTCCTTCTCCGTAGAAAGCGGCCTCGGGGATCCGGAAGCTCGCAGCATAGGTCTGATCGGGCACTGTCACCTCAACAAAGGCCCCCGGCCGCAAGGGTGTCTGCTGCGGGGTCACGTCGATCATCGCGAAGACGTCGACGCCGCCACGCGTGCTGGCCACATCGGCTCCCACTCGGTCAATCTCTGCCGTATAGAGCAAGGGCTGATTTCCGAGGAACCACTTGAGCTCCGCAAGGCGGCCAACAACTGTGCCGCTCTCGGCGACAAGGCGACCATATTGATTGTCCGATAGAGTGAAACGAACTTCCAACTCATCACTGCTGTAGATCGACGCCACGACATCATTTGCACTCGTCAGGCGACCAACCTGAGCTGCCTCAGATCGAACGATGGCGTCAAAGGGCGCCTTTAGCACAGTATTGTCCAGCTTGCGCCCAGCGTCTTCCAGACGCCATTCCAGCCGCTCAATAACGGCCTCCTGCTGCTCGACCTTGGCTTCTTCCAATGCGAGCGTATTGAGGCTCTGCTCGAGACTTTGCTGGCGCTGCGAGACAAGCAGGTTGCGCTCATCGACCGTACGTTCGGTTACGGACCCTCTCTTAAGAAGATCCTGAGCGCGTTCGAGATCCTTCTGGGCGAAATCCAGTTGCTCGCGTGCACGCACGACGTTTGCCTTTTCTAGCTCGACACGTCCGCGGTTTTCGATCTGTCCAGCCTTGGCCTCTGCAAGATTTGCCTTGGCTTCCTTCAATGCGCCCTCGTATTCAAACCTGTCAATTGACACGAGGACTTCGCCCTTGGCGACAATACCGCCGGCCTTAAGCTCATCGTTGACTGCGACGATTTCGCCAGCGACCAGTGCTCGAAGGTCCACCTGGCGCCCGGCGGTTATCTCGCCGTAGACGCTTATGGACGGTGTATAGTCACCCTGCACAATGGTTGAGGTTTCGACGGCATAGGATTTCTCTGTGACCGGGCGCTTCGTGACCTCCGGTTTCGTATTGACGAGATAGTTCATGCCCTTGAAGGCGGCAAAAAGGACCAGAAAGGCCAGCACCGCTTGAAGTATCGCCTTGGCAACCAGCTTTGCCCGGCTCACCGACGGCTTTGGCGCTGGAATTTCCGCATATTCAACGGGTGCTTTCTTCTCGCTGTCGTTTCGTTCAACAGACTGCAACATGAAGATCCTTCCGACTGGGCTCACCCAAGTTTACGGCACGGGACGCCTTTTAGCTCATCCCGCACTGCAAAAAATAAGATCCCCCGATAATCACGGCCAATGCACCTTTGGCAAGACCGCAATTTGTGTCGCCTCGTCGCAGGACCGCCCTTTAGAAATATTTAGAAATAAACTTGCGATCACATCTCGTCGAATTCGTAGCTCGCGCTACAAAACTCGCATTTCACGACAATCTTGTCGTCAACGGTCATCTGCTCAACTTCGTCAGCGCTGAAGCTTGTCAGAATGCCTTTGACTTTTTCACGCGAGCAGCTGCATTGGTCAGCAATCGGCTGTGGGTCAAAGAGCCGGACGCCGCGTTCATGGAACAGCCTGAACAGCAATTCCTCAACGCTTACAGACGGGTCCGTTAACTCGACGTCCTTGACCGTCTCGACCAGAGCCTTGGCTTCTACCCACGCATCATCTTCCTCAATGATGTGCGAGACAGCACCGGCCGGTGCATCTCCTGGATCCAAATCAGGCTGGCGCACGCGTTCCGGAGCCTCGGGTAGGAACTGCACCATTACACCGCCTGCCGTCCACTTATGGTTGGGACCGCCTCCCTGCGTGCGCGTATACAATTCACCGACAGCAAGTCGGACTTCCGTCGGGATCTGTTCCGAGCGGACGAAATAGCGCCGTGCGACCTCTTCCAGCGAAATGCCGTCGAGTTCGACCAGTCCCTGGTAGCGCTGCATATGCTTGCCCTGATCGATGGTCATCGCAAGATGACCACGACCAAGCAAACGCTCCACCGTCGCTTCTCCGGCCTCGATCACCGCTGCGACCAAGTCCTCATCGAAAGTTGCACATGCTCGAATCGCCGCGGGTGACGAAAAATCGACCACAAGCATGGACACTGGCCCATCGGTCTGGGTTTGAAGCGTGAACCGTCCCTGAAATTTGAGCGAGGTTCCGAGCAGGCTGGTCAGAGCGATTGCCTCTGCAAGCAAACGAGAGACGGGTTCCGGATAGGCATGCCGCTCCAGAATACTATCGACCACCGGTCCCAGGGTGATCGCACGCCCACGCACATCCAGTCCCTCGACCGCAAAAGGGCGCACGGCGTCCTGCCCCGCCGGGGTTACACCGAATTCCGATAGATCAAATGCCACGCCTTATGCCTTTCACACAGCGTTGAAGCACCAGGCCAAAATGCCTTTCTGTGCATGGAGACGGTTTTCCGCCTCGTCAAAAACCACCGAGTTCGGGCCGTCCATGATCTCCGATGTCACCTCTTCGCCGCGATGTGCAGGAAGGCAATGCATGAAGAGCGCGTCGGTGTTGGCCTCTGACATCAAACGCTTGTTGACCTGATAGGCACTCAGAAGATTGTGTCGGCTCTCCGCATCGTCGTCTCCCATGGAGACCCAGCAGTCGGTCACGACACAATCAGTGCCCTTCACCGCCTCATGTGGGTCGTCCGTGACGAGAATCGAGCCCCCATCCTTGCGTGCTTTTTCTATGAGGTCTGCGGGAGGTGCCAGTTCGGACGGGGTCGCGATGCGCAACTCGAAATCAAATCGAGGAGCTGCATGAACCCAGGACGCCAGAACATTGTTGCTGTCACCGGTCCAGGCCACCGACTTGCCTTTGATGTTGCCGCGATGTTCTTCGAAGGTCAGCAAATCCGCCATGATCTGGCAGGGATGGGATTCTTTCGTCAGGCCATTGATCACAGGCACCGTTGCGTTTTCAGCCAATTCGCTCAGCTGATCGTGATCGAGGATACGGATCATGATCGCGTCAACAAAGCGCGAAAGGACTTTGGCGGTGTCAGCGATCGTTTCGCCGCGCCCAAGTTGCATTTCCGCACCGGTGAGCATCAAGGTTTCACCACCAAGTTCACGCATCCCAACATCGAAGGAAATGCGCGTACGCGTGGAAGGCTGCTCGAAGATCATGGCAAGCACTTTGCCCGCAAGCGGGCCGACACCGCGGTGCACGCCGCTACGCTCGCTTTTGATCCGCTTGCTGGCATCAAGAATGTGCCGCAACTCGTCGGAACTGACTTCGGTCAGATCAAGAAAATTCCGCGACAAACCGGTGCTGGTCATTCTGCCGCTCCTCCAAGTGTCATTTTTTGTTCCAGTGATTGAGCAGCTGCTTCAAGCCGTGCAACGGCCTCGGAGATCTCCTCCTCGGAGATCGTCAGCGGCGGCATGATGCGTACAACATTTTCCCCAGCGGGAACGGCCAGAAGTCCGTGGTCGCGGGCCATCGCGACAAGATCAGCCACGGGAACGACGCACTTCAGGCCCAACATCAAACCCGCACCACGCACGTCCGACAAAACTTTAGGATGGCTATCGACCAACCCGGCGAGCTTCTGTTTGAAACTCAATCCCTTTGACTTGACCGCATCGAGAAAACCGTCAGCGAGGATCACATCGAGAACAGCATTGCTTACGGCCATGGCGAGAGGATTGCCGCCAAAGGTCGTTCCATGCGTGCCAGGCACCATGCCAGCAGACGCTTCTGCAGTTGCGAGACATGCGCCAACGGGGAAACCGCCGCCAATACCTTTTGCAATCGCCATAATGTCCGGGTTAACGCCGCTCCATTCATGGGCAAAGAGCTTCCCGGTCCGGCCAACACCGGTCTGGATTTCGTCGAAAATCAGAAGGAGACCTTCGTCGTCGCAGATCTTGCGCAGCTGACGCAGGAAATCCGTCGGCACTTCTCGAACACCGCCCTCGCCCTGGATCGGCTCGATGGCAATGGCAGCTGTCTGAGGGCCAATGACCTTCTTCAGTGCCTCCAGGTCGCCTGCCGGTACCTGATCGAAACCTGGCGCCTTGGGACCAAAACCTTCGAGGTACTTGGCCTGCCCGCCTGCGGCGATCGTCGCGATGGTGCGTCCGTGAAAGGCGCCCTCGAATGTCACCACATGAAAACGCTCCGGATGACCTTGATCATACTGATAGCGCCGTGCGGTCTTGATCGCCGCTTCCATGGCTTCAGCACCGGAATTGGTGAAGAAAACCCGATCAGCGAAAGTAGCCTCCGCAAGACGACGGCCGAGACGCTCCTGTCCGGCAACCGGATGCAGGTTCGAGACATGCCAGAGTTTCTCTGCCTGGGTCTTGAGCGCCTCGACGAGGTGCGGGTGGCTGTGTCCCACTGCGTTGACGGCGATGCCGGAGCCGCAGTCCAAGAATCGTCGGCCATCGCTCGCCACCAGCCAGACACCTTCCCCATGATCAAACTCCAGGTCTGATCTTGCGTAAGTTCCAAACAGCGCAGACGCTGACATTACTCTTTACTCCTGTGGAGGGACTAAACTTCTGACAAGCGCACCAAGCAACCCTGGTCGTTTACGCCGGGAACGAGACCCGCCCCCAAAACGAAACATGCCGCCCGGAAGGCGGCACGCGCATATCAGAATTGCTTATACACCTCTTCCACTCTTTGCTGTCAATGCAATTGGCGGGTTTCCGCCAATTCCGGCAACGTTCCCATAGGCATGGCTATTCTGGGGAAAAGTGGGTTCATCCCCATCTCAATGGCCTGCCAACCTTGCCTCAACTTTTCGCGCTATTGTAGTCTTCAACCCGTCGGATACGACATCTCGTGCGACAAATCACTTAATGGCACTAAATATGCCACGACTGGCACGCCTGCGCGTGCCTTAACACTAGGTTAATGCCTCGTGGCTATTGGCCACAGACCAGACGGGGTGCGGCAAAAATGAGTTGGACGAACGAACGCGTGGAGCTGCTGAAGAAGCTCTGGACCGAAGGCCACAGCGCGAGCCAGATCGCAGGCGAACTAGGCGGCGTCACGCGCAATGCCGTTATCGGAAAGGTGCACCGTCTCGGCTTGTCGGGCCGTGCCAAGACGCCAGCGCCGGCTACCAAGCCGCGTCGCAACCGGACGACCACCGCGTCGACGTCCTCATCGGGCCGCTCAAACGCGCCTCAGCCGCAGACCCAGGGCGCTACGGCGCTCAAGATGGAAACAGCGCCTGCTCCGGTCGCCCAAATCAAGCCGGAAGCCGAGCCTATTGCTGAATTGGTTCCGATTTCTGAGCGGGCATCTATCCTGACACTGACCGAACGCACGTGCAAATGGCCGATCGGTGATCCTAGCAGCGATGACTTTTATTTCTGCGGGCGCTCGTCTGATGCGGGAGTTCCCTACTGCGCACATCACTGCAAGATCGCTTATCAGCCTGTCAGCGACCGCAGGCGCGACCGCAAGACCGTCACAGCACGCGCTTCCTGACAAATCGCTGCGATATGAACGAAAAAGCCCGCCGATTTTCATCGGCGGTCTTTTTTTGACCTCGGCAAATATAAAAATCAGGCAACCGCGAACTGATCGTTGAAGGCATAGCCAGCACCCCGGACGGTTCTGATCGGATCCTTAGCCTTACCGCGGTTGAGAGCCTTGCGGAGGCGGCCAACATGCACGTCGACGGTACGCTCGTCGACATAGACGTCATGTCCCCAAACCCCGTCCAGAAGCTGTTCCCGCGAGAAAACCCGGCCCGGTGACGTCATCAGGAATTCCAGCAAGCGGAATTCAGTTGGACCAAGATGAATTTCCTTGGTGCTCCGACGCACGCGATGTGTTTCGCGATCGAGTTCAATATCCCCCGAGCGCAGCATGGACGACACGACTTCAGGATTGGCTCTGCGCAGGATCGCCCGTACCCGCGCCATAAGCTCGGGTACGGAGAAGGGTTTGACGACATAGTCGTCGGCGCCGGTCGACAGACCACGAATACGTTCGGCTTCTTCACCACGCGCTGTGAGCATGATGATCGGAAGGCGCTCTGTGTCCTCCCGCAGACGCAGCCTGCGGCAGAGTTCGATCCCAGAAATACCAGGTAGCATCCAATCCAGAAGCAGCAGATCCGGCACGCTCTCGCGAAGCCGCACTTCTGCATCATCGCCGCGCATGCAGGATTCAACTGCATAACCTTCAGCTTCAAGATTGTACCTTAGCAAGAGGCTAAGCGGCTCCTCGTCTTCAACGATGAGTACCTTAGGCATTCCATTTCACTCCGACACACTCGTGCCTGACCGATTGCGTCAGGCGTTTTCCTTGTCCGCAACGCCCGTCTCGTCCATGCGAGGACGGTCGTCCGTCAGGCGATCACCCGTGACCATGTAGTAGACATTCTCAGCAATGTTCGTCGCATGATCACCGATGCGTTCAATGTTCTTGGCACAGAAGAGCAAATGAGCACACTGCGTGATGTTACGAGGATCTTCCATCATGTAGGTCAGGAGCTCGCGGAAGATCGACGTGTAGATGGCGTCAACTTCACTGTCGCGGTCTCGAACCAGTTTTGCTGCATCAGCATCACGACGTGTGTAGGCGTCCAGAACGGCCTTAAGTTGCGCAAGGGCGAGCTCGGTCATGTGCTCAACACCGATCGCCAGTGTCGAGGACTTGAGGCCTTCATCCATAGCAATTACGCGTTTCGCGACGTTCTTTGCCATGTCACCGACACGCTCGAGATCGTTGGCAATACGACCGGCAGCCATGATCTCTCGCAGATCCTGCCCCATCGGCTGACGACGCGCGATCACCTGCACATTGCGCATTTCGATATCAAGCAGGAGTTCATCCAGTTTGACATCCTTGGCAATAGTTTGTTCAGCCAGCTCGAGATCGCGTCTCATCAGCGCCGACACCGCGTCGCCGACCAGATCTTCGGCAACGCCACCCATTTCTGCGATGCGACCAGCAATCGTGGTCAGTTCTTCGTCGTAGGACGATACCGTATGTTCGGTCATCTAAGTTTCCCTTTCCAGCCTGGAACCAGCGCGATCAACCAAAGCGTCCAGTGATGTAGTCTTGGGTGCGCTTGTCTTGCGGATTAGTGAAGATATCCTGCGTAGCGCCAAGCTCAACGAGAATACCAAGGTGGAAGAATGCTGTCTGCTGCGAGACACGCGCGGCCTGCTGCATGGAGTGCGTCACGATGACAATCGTGTAGTTCTCACGAAGTTCGTCAATCAGTTCCTCGACCTTTGCCGTCGCAATCGGGTCCAGCGCCGAGCATGGCTCATCCATCAGGATCACCTCAGGGCTGACCGCGATGGCGCGGGCAATACAAAGGCGCTGCTGCTGACCACCGGAAAGCCCGGTGCCTGGACCGTCAAGGCGGTCCTTGACCTCATTCCACAGGCCTGCCTTCTGCAAGCTTGAAGCAACGATCTCATCAAGATCCGCTTTCTTGCTGGCCAGACCATGGATCCGCGGTCCATAGGCGACGTTGTCGTAGATCGACTTGGGAAACGGGTTCGGCTTCTGGAACACCATTCCGACCTTGGCCCGCAGCTGAACCGGGTCAACCTTCGGGTCATAGATGTCTTCGCCATCAATCTTGATGTCGCCTTCAACGCGGCAGACATCAATGGTGTCGTTCATGCGGTTCAACGTGCGCAGGAAAGTCGACTTGCCGCAGCCCGACGGGCCGATAAACGCGGTAACCGCCTTCGCCTGGATGTCGATATCAACGTCTTTGATCGCATGCGTGTCGCCGTAGTAGACTTGGACCTTGCGAGCGGCGATTTTCGTCTCAGTCATATCGGTGACCTTTTCGACTGTAGTAGGCATCTCATTCATGGGAAGCGGCTTTCTTACCAACGGCGCTCAAACCTGCGGCGCAGGATGATCGCAAGAATATTCATTGAGAGCAGGAAGACGAGCAGGACGATAATGCCGCCCCAGGCTTTCTCATAGAAAGCGTAGTCCGCACGTGCCGCCCAGGTGTAGATCTGTGCAGGCATGGCCGAGTTTGGCTCGGTGAAGCCGGCGATCAGGCCATCGGGATAACCGCGGGCAACGAAACCAACCATGCCGATCAGAAGCAGCGGAGCTGTTTCTCCAAGAGCCTGCGCAAGACCGATGATCGTCCCGGTCAAAATTCCAGGCATCGCCAATGGCAGCACATGATGGAAAATGGCCTGCATCTTGGAGGCGCCAATACCCAACGCGGCATCGCGGATGCTCGGCGGGACAGCCTTCAAGGACGCCCGCGTCGAGATGATGATGGTCGGCAAGGTCATGAGGGTCAGCACCAGACCGCCAACCAGCGGCGCGGACTGCGGCAGATGCATGAACTGGATGAACACAGCAAGGCCGAGGATACCGAACACGATGGACGGAACGGCGGCCAGGTTCGAGATGTTCACCTCGATCATGTCCGTGATCCGGTTCTGGGGTGCGAACTCTTCGAGGTAGATCGACGCAGCCACACCAATTGGCAGCGACAGGAAGAGAACAACCAGCATCATGAAGAAGGAACCGACAGCCGAAGCGCCAATGCCGGCTCCGCCCGGGTTATCAACGCCGGAGTCTGCCCCGGTGATGAAGTTCCAGTTGAATGCGGTCTTGATAATTCCGGCCTCGACAAGTGCGTCAGCAATATCCAGGTCCGACTTCATCAGGAAGCGGCTGTCGACGATATTATCACGCGTCACGCGGCCATTCATGTAGCCATCGACACGTGACGAAGCTGCCAGTTCGAAGCCAACCGGCTGGCCGATCTGATCCGGGTTTTCCCTGAAGAAGGACCGGATCGTGTTGCCCGGCTTGCCGAGCAAACGCTCGATTGCAGCTTCATCGAAGGGAACCGTTACGCCGCTCTCATCGAGCTGCTGCTTGAGGCCTGAGATAAAAAGGTTCTCGTAGGCACGTGTCTTGAAGAGCTGCTTTTCAGCATCATCAAACTGTTCCTGGGAGACCGCAAACTCAACCTCTACGACAGTCCGGGTAAATGCCGGAGTGCCTTCGCTGATGATGGATACGGCAAGCACCACGAGGAAGAAGAGACCGATCAGGATCGCTGTAATGCCGTAGGCCTTGAAGCGCGTCTCGGAGGCATTGCGCTTTTGCGTCAGCTTGTCCAGCGCATAGAGGGATTTCCCCTTGGCTGGCGCAGCGGGCGTCTCGGCAGATGATGGTGCCGGAGAAAGGGTTGTCTCGGTCATCAGTCGTACTGCTCCCGGTATTTGCGCACGATGTAGAGCGCAACGATGTTCAGACCAAGGGTCACAACGAAGAGGGTCATCCCCAGTGCAAAGGCCACCAGAGCTTCGGGAGACGCGAAGTCCGCATCCCCAGTGAGCTGGCTGACGATCTTGGCAGTGACAGTCGTCATGGCCTCGAAAGGATTGAGGCTGAGGCGGGCCGCAGCACCGGCTCCCAGCACCACGATCATGGTTTCACCGATGGCCCGTGAAGCGGCCAGCAGGATGGCCCCGACGATGCCCGGCAGAGCAGCCGGCAGGATCACCTGCTTGACGGTCTCGGACTTGGTTGCGCCCAGTCCATAAGAACCATCCCGCATGGCCTGTGGCACAGCATTGATGATGTCATCGGACAGAGAGCTGACGAATGGGATCAACATGATGCCCATGACCAGACCGGCCGTCATCACGGCCGTTCCGGCCTGCATGATGCCGGCACCCTCATCACCGAAGACCGACAGAAGCAGAGGGCCGACTGTCAGGAGTGCGAAGAGACCGTAAACAATGGTTGGGATACCGGCGAGAACCTCGAGAAGCGGCTTAGCCACCGCACGAACGCGGGGACCGGCGTATTCTGAAAGATAGATCGCTGCGAAAAGGCCCACAGGAACGGCAACCGCAAGAGCAACGATCGAAATGTAGAAGGTGCCCCAGAGCAACGGAATGATGCCCAGCTCTGATGATCCGCCACGGCCGGAGAAGCTCGGAGACCAGGTCAGACCTGTGAAGAAGTCAATGGCCGGATAGAGCCTGAAGAATTCGATGGTGTTGAACACCAGCGAGAGCACGATGCCGATCGTCGTCAAAATCGCGATCGAAGCAGCACCAATCAGAAGCGCCTTCACGCCGCCTTCAACGGTGTTGCGCGCCCAGAAGTCGGCCTTGGTCTCACGCAAACCCCACAGGGCACCGATGACAGCAACGAGAAGCACGGCGATTGCCATAAACAGGCTTGCGGTCGCATCCAGAATTCGGAACCGCTGAGCCGCCCGCATAACGGGCTGTGTGATCTCGGACGTGACGATCTGGCCGGCCTCTTTGAGACGGGCGGTGATGTCGTTGAAGTCAGCGCGTGCGTTGCGAGCGAAATCATCCGTGATTTCACCCATCGCAACTGCGTTGTCCAATCCTCTGGCAGCGCGCCGAACCTCCGCCATCACCAGACCGCGAGAAGACCCCTCGCTGATCGCAGAGTCCGGGATCATGCCGGAGATGGAATTGTCGATGTAGAATGGCTGCGCCAAGAGCCAGACAATCATCAGCAAGAAGGCCGGCACGGCGGCTTTCATCGCGACGTTGGCGCCGTAATATGATGGAAGCGAGTGCAGTTTCCGCCGCTCTCCCCCAGCACTGGCCAAGGCCCGCGACCGCCCCAGAACGTAACCCACCGTAGCGACGGCGAGGACGATCAAGATGAGCCAAAATAAAGGCATCTGCTTCCCCGAAAGTTTTTCGACAATGTAAGTCAGGAAGGAAAAAGGGGCGGCGAAAGCGCCGCCCCGATCGAGCAAAGCTCGATTACTTCATGGTCTCTTCAGCGGCGATAGACGCCTGAGTAGCAGCCAGCTCCGGATCGGAAACCAGACCGTACTGAGCCAGCGGGCCCTGAGGACCAGCGATTTCGTCAGCGATGAAGAACTGTGCGTATTCCTTCAGACCTGGGATCACGCCGATGTGTGCCTTCTTGACGTAGAAGAACAGCGGACGGGAAACCGGATACTCACCAGAAGCGATGGTCTCGGTGGAAGGAGCAACGTCGCCCATGGTGGCAACCTTGAGCTTGTCGGTGTTGTTCTCGTAGAACGCCAGACCGAAAACGCCGATGCCGTTAGAGTTGGAGTCGATGCGAGCAAGGGTCTCGGTGTAGTCACCGTCGATGTCGGTGGACTTGCCGTCAGCGCGAACGTTGAGACATGCGTCTTCAGCGTCGTCTTCGGACATGCCGCCGTCCATCATGGCTTTCATGGCGCCAGTTTCTTCACAGCCCTTCAGAAGAACCTTGTCTTCGAAGACTTCGCGTGTGCCGTGCTTGGTGCCCGGGATGAACATTGCGATTTCAACGTCCGGAAGGTCCGAGTTGAACTCAGCCCAGGAGTTGTAAGGGTTGTCGACAACTGCGCCGTCCTTGAGAACCTTTGCGCCGATAGCATTGAAGATATCGGAAGGCTGGAACGCGGTGAAAGCCGGGCCGCTCTGCTGAGAAGCGAAAACGATCCCATCGTAGCCGATGCGAACTTCGATGATGTCTTTGACACCAGCTTCAGCACAGGCCTTGATTTCTTTTTCGCGGATTTTGCGCGATGCGTTTGCAACGTCGATGGTGTTCTCGCCGACGCCTTCACAGAAACGCTTCAGGCCAGCGGAGGAACCGCCAGACTCAACGACCGGGGTCGGGAAGTCGGTGTTTTCGCCGAAAGCTTCAGCAACGATGGACGCGTAAGGCAGAACTGTGGAAGAACCAGCGATCTGAACCTGGTCACGAGCCTGAGCAGCGCCAACAAATGCGGTGGAAGCAACGGCCAGAGCGGTTGCGCTAACGAGGGTCTTAAATTTCACTTGACCACTCCCTTTGAATGTCAAGGTTTCTTGGATATCGCAGACTTTCTAGCCTGTGCGATGGCTGCGACCCTAGTGGTCACGCATGTGACTTCTATGACTATTTGATATCAGTTTTGTGACGATGTAATTTATTGATTTTATTGATAATTTTTATAATTTACGGCTTTTCATTACTAAGCGCGGATACGCTTTATGAAAGGGCCTTAGCAATTGTAGCAGGGCTTGAAGTCCGTAAGGTAAAATACCCTCATCGAGACAAACTGTGATCAGCCATGGCGAAGAATTTCTTGATGCTGGCGCGATTACTCGTTTCGCTCATTCTCATCTGACTTGAGAGCCTCCGATCGCAGCCACGCCCCTCAGGGCCGAAGTGGCTCCATTTGCTGGATGCGCGCCGCACCCTCTTTGCGCTGATCTGTGGTCAGAGGAATCAGTCCCTTTTGAGCGAGATAGCCATCGTCACCCCAGGCCGCCTCGGCCGTAAACTCTCCAAGGTATCCCTCAATGCCGGGGATCGTTCCGACGTGCTCTTTCTTGACGTAAAAGTAAAGTGGCCGCGAGATCGGATAAGCTCCGGATGCTATATTCTCAAAGGTAGGCGCGATTGACCCAACAGCGGCGCCCTGGATTTCGTCGCTGTTTTGATCGAGAAAAGAAAATCCGAAGAGGCCCACCGTGCCCGGATTGGCCTCAAGCTTCTCCACGATCAGATCGTCGTTCTCTCCGGACTCGACATAGGCCCCATCATTTCGGATCTCAGGACATGCGTCCTCCTCAATACCGCCAACGATCTTGCATCCGGCCTCCATAACGAGTTCCTCAAAAGCATCACGGGTACCTGATGTCGGCGGAGGTCCGAAAACTTCGATTTTCTCGGCGGGAAGCTCAGGATCGATTTCCGACCAATCGGCAAATTGATTGGGGCGAACCTCGCCCTGATGTTCAAGATTCTTCGCAAGAGCGAGGAACATCTGCTCGATCGTGATATCGAACACGGGGCCGGCCTTTGAATTGGCAAGGACAATTCCGTCATAGCCAACGATGACCTCGATTGGCGTAACGCCGTTTTTGCGGCATCTCTCGAGCTCAGACTTTTTGATCCGGCGCGAGGCATTGGTGATATCGGGGGTGTTGGGACCAACACCGGCACAAAACAACTTGAGCCCCCCGCCCGTGCCAGTTGACTCGACGATAGGTACTTTTTGACCGCTTTTCTCGCTGAACATTTCGGCAACGGCAATGGAAAACGGAAACACCGTGGACGACCCGACGATCAAGATACGATCGCGGGCATGAACGCCGCCGAAACTCAGAAGCACAAGAGCGAGGGCGATAAGACATTTCTTGGCCAATCTACCCATCCGATCACTCCGATCTTGCTCTAAGTCACAAAGATCGTGATCGTATAAGAGCTCCGCGATTCAGTTTTATGACTCCAGGCAGAATCCCAGCCCAGATCAGTCAGAATCGCTCGCGGGGAAATGCACCTTGAAGGCGGCTCCCTCGCCCGGCGCACTTTCTATTTCCAGACGCGCCCTGTGACGGTTCAAAATGTGCTTCACGATGGCAAGGCCAAGGCCCGTCCCCTTGAGTGCTCGACTGGAGTCGACATCGACCCTGTAGAAACGCTCGGTCAGGCGTGGCAGGTGTTCAGCGGGTATGCCCTCGCCGAAATCCCGAATGACCAGAGACCAATTGACCGGCTCATCATCCGGATCGACTGGCTTGATGGAAACCGCGACTTTTTCGCCAGTGCTGCCGTACTTCAGGCCGTTTTCGATCAGATTTTCAGTGACCTGAATCAGTTCATCGCGGTCGCCGCGCACCAGGGCTTCGCCAACGCCAATATCGGTCTCGATCTCGACATTCATGTCGCGGGCAAGCGGTGCCAGTGCGTCAGTGGTGTGGCGAACGATCTCGACCAGATCCACCAGTGCAGCCGGCTTCACGTGGGCTTTGAGCTCGATCCGGGAAAGCGAGAGGATGTCATCGATCAGGCGGCGCATCCGGCCGGCTTGTTCAAGCATGATCTGTAAAAACCGATCCCGTGCAGCCGGATCATCGCGCGCGGGCCCCTGGATCGTTTCGATAAAACCAGTAAGTGACGCGAGCGGCGTGCGCAGCTCATGGCTGGCATTTGCGACAAAATCGGTCCGCATGCGTTCGAGCCGCCGCTGCTCGGACAAGTCTTGGATCACAACGAGGACGAAATCCGGTAAACGCCCGGATTTCACTCCGGCGCTCGGACCAGGCATATAGACGGGCGAGACATGCGCCTCGAACCAGGCCTCGGTCGGAACCTTTTCAGTCCAGTTTATCCGCTCCGCAGCACCAGAACTACAGACCCTGTCGAATGCCTCGAGCAAGGACGGTGCACGAAGGGAAAAGGACAGCGGATCGCCCGGTTTCATCTCACCATATCGCTTCAGCGCGGCCTGATTGATGTAGCGCGTGATGCCACGGCCATCGGCAACAAAACAAGGACTGGGCAATGCGTCGACGGTCACCTTCATTCCGGTGCCGGGCCACATGCGGCGCAATTCGCGCTGTTTGACGACCTCAAGCCGACGCGATCTGAGCCTGCGCGGTACATAAGCCGTAACGCCAACCAGAAGCGCAATTGCACCTAGTACAGCCTGCCAGGGAACGTCAAAGAATACGTTGGAAGCAAGCCCGAGGCCCGCAGCGCTTATGAGCTGCCAGCGGGCTTCCCGTAGCCTGCTGAAAGGCGAAGCCGGCTTATAATCAACAGACGAATGTGCTGGTTCGCTTGAGACTTCGGTCATTTTCGGGCACGCTTCCGGACAGCATTTTTCGGTTTGTTATTTTGACGACTTATCAATCAGATAGACCGCTCCAGCACATATTTCAAACTACAGCGGGCACCGCTGATACCATGGCAAGCATGTCAGATAAGCGACAATCGGCCGCCTGATTGGTTTTCCTGCACCGCAAACGCCTCGGTTTTTTCCAATGCTAGCGGCATGCGTTGGCCAGATGGCTCAAACGCAATGGCCAACCTGTTTTGGAGCGCATCAGCGCACGACACGCGGTGGCATCATCGCCATGCCGGATAAAATCCGTGTGCACGAGCTCGAGCCGCGTGTCCTCCCCCGCCTGCCTGAGGGAAATCATGATACGGCTTGCTGCTGCCGGATCCACGAGCGGCAATCCCGTTGACGAGACCTGCCAGGCGAGGCGGATTTAAAGCGGTGGTTCGATTGAAAGAACTGTGCCCCAGGTCTTCAGTTGCCCGTCCGAGGAGGTTTCAGAGCACGCTCCGCCCGGCTGAGGATCAATTCCAACGTCCAGTAGATCCCCCTCATTTTTGGCATCGAACACGGTCGTCCACCAGCGCTCAAGCTGTTCAGTCAGAACGGCGAACACCTTTTCCCGTTACGCTCGAATAAAGCACTCAAACTGACATGTTTGGTCGCCTGACATCTCTGATCAACCCGATTGAAACATTCTTAAAGTAGAACCCGACTGAGCACACTGCACGCGATCGAAAGCAACATTGTGCAGAAGCACCTCCTCAGCGAATGCTCTTATCCCATCATAGCCTCTTATTCATGACTGTCTGACGCTCAGTGACAGGCGATGGCACAAGCAAGGCCTGACATGCTAGAGGATCGTTGAAACCGCTGGGAGACATCGAAAAGTGAAACATGATCGCCAGTTTGATCCAGCATACGGCAACGCGATTGAAATCTCGGACGGCATTCGCAGATTGACCGCACCGAACCCTAGCCCGTTCACGTTTCACGGCACCAACACCTATCTCGTCGGGCAAGATTCAATCTCGGTTATAGATCCCGGCCCCGACTCCCCTAAGCATATCGATACGCTCTTAAAGGCGATCGGCGGGGCAAAGGTTGAAACAATTCTTGTCAGCCATACGCACCTTGACCATTCTCCCGGCGCCAGACTGCTTCAAGCCAAAACGGGAGCGCCGATCGTGGGTTGCGCTGCCTATCGCCCCGCTCGGAACCTGGGCGCAGGCGAAAGCAACCCGATGGATGCAAGCTCAGACAGAAACTACAAGCCTGACCTGCAGCTGGAGAACAGCAGTCTTCACAAGACCTCAGGTGGTGACTTCGAAGTGATAGAAACCCCTGGCCACACAGACAACCACCTCTGTTTTGTGCTCAAAGGTTCACCGTTTCTGTTCTCGGCAGATCACGTCATGGCCTGGTCAACATCGATCGTTGCACCGCCGGATGGAAGCATGCGGTCCTATATGTCCTCGCTCGATCGGCTTCTAGCCCGTCAGGAGGAGATATATCTTCCCGGCCACGGTGGCTTGGTCCGCAATGCCCATGACTATGTGGCAGATCTCAAGGGCCATCGCTTGCAGCGCGAAGCATCCATTTTGGAGCAGTTAAACACGGAACCAATCTCCATCCCGAATTTGGTTCTTCGCATCTATCAGGGACTCGACCCAGCGCTTCGTCCCGCTGCCGCCCTTTCCGTCTTTGCGCACCTTGAGGATCTCGCGTCCCGTAGGCTTGTCGTCGCAGACCCGGAGGTTCGGCTTGAAGCAAACTACCGCCGCGCCTGACGCTGCTTTGAGCTGCCGAACCTAACCTTCGAGATCTTCGGCATTGTCCCTATTTTCAGAAGAGCCACCTTCGGCACCTTCCACATAGGGCTTGAACTCGGGCACAGGTGCCTTTTCGGCATCGTCCGCACGTGCATCCGAAACACCTTCAAGTAGATTGTCTTCCAAAACCACGCCGTCATCCAGAACTTCTATGCTTTCGATTTCGCCATAGGTCTCCAAAAGAACGTCATCCACGGCTCCATAGAAATTCCGGATTCTGTTGCTGTTCCCACCTATGTCCTGCAGCACTGATCTTGATGCAGAGCGCATGTCAAACAGGGCACCAAGCCGATCCGGGCGAATGCGGACGACAACATCTTCAGAAAGCCCGAGCACCAGTGTTTTTACCTCCGCTTGAAAACCAGTCGGGTCGTCGAGAAGGTCCGGAGGCGTTTCCGCGACAATGCGCCATCCGTTTCGGCGGGCCGCCTTGAGCGCAGCAAAATGAAGCTCAGCTGGCTGCATTCGATAGCGTCGTGAAACGATGTCTGCTGGATCGGGGACATCGCTCTGTACTTTCAAAACCCGCAACAGTTGATTTTGAGCTCCCGGCGTCTCAACTCCCTGGAGGAACGCTGGGGGATCATCCGGATCAGTCGAGACATCCAGTGCACTGTCCTGCAAAAACGGCCCCATAGCCAAGGCGGCCGCAGGTAAGAGAGCCGCAATTCCATAGATGGAGCCAAGGACTGCATGTCCCGCTCCCGTGCCGCCACGGTTCCAGAGCTGAAGGAAGCCGATGACGGCCAACAACAAAGCTGCAATGCCCAGAATTGTCGAAAGGAGAATTGAGAAAGACATTTGAGCGGGCTCAAGCACCCCCGCGCGGTGCGCCAGAACGCCCAAGACAGCGACCGGCAAAGCAATGGACCCAACCCTTCGGCTCAGTCGCGCGATGTTCGATGTAAACACCGGATAGCGTTTCATAAATTCGCCAAACCTCTCAACAACACCTGTATTTCATAGCATCCTGCCTTGTTGATCGGAACGGCAAACCCACGCGCATCTCCAGACCCTAATTTCTTTTGATGAAATTTCAGGCGTCACACCACCGATTTCGCACTGCAAACAACAGACGGTTTCTGCTAAAATTGGAGCAGAAATCAGTTCCAGTTTAGCATTTGGAGGACTATATGCCTCTCAGAATGTCTCATCGAAGCGCGGAGCATTTTTCGCCCGCAAAGTCAGCTTCGTCTGCAAGCTTTCAAAATCTGGTTATCTGCTATCTTGCATTGCTCTTGGCGGTCACATCTCCTGTGGCATTTTATTTTGCCAGCCGTTTTTCCAACGCACCTGGCCGGCGACTTAGATGGCACTATCACTACATTCGAACCACTTTTATTGGCGCACTGCTGGGCCTCATTCTGGCATTTTCAGCGATGATCGTCGGCGCCAACCTGATTTCGAGCGCATTGGTTCCTGGCGCACTCCTGCTGATAACGACACTTTTGTGGTATTTCTCGCGGTCATCATACGGAATGATCTGTGCGGTAAATCAACGTCCCCTTCACAATCACAAAAGCTTCCTAATTTAGCCTGCGCACCGACTTCAACCGGCAAATCAATGATTTCCGTTACATTCAGTTATTCATTGTTACTCGCTTGAACGCGATTTGCGGCGCATCATGAATTGGCATTAACCACGGCTTCGCGGCGCAGTGGCTTTCGAAAAAGCGCTTTGCCAACGTATTGTCTTATTTGCGGCGCAAGTCCCAGGAACATTTTGACCCCATGGACGAGACCAATGTCTGAAAAAGCCCCAATCGTTGCAGCTGTGTCGCCTGCCAAATCCTCCCTCGAAAGCCACTATAAGCCGGTAGGAATTGCGGCCTTGACCGCAGCAACGCTTTGCGCGGGCCACAAAACCGAGAAGAAGAACCACAACTAAGCAGCTTCCAGTGCCTCTCCGGCTCGAAATGGAAACGTCCATTGATGGTCATCGGACCGACGCGGTAGCTTCAACATCTTAGTCGTTGGTGATCAAGTCTCTGCTGGACATGACAATCCAGCGTGGCATGTTTCTATTCAATCCACGGATTGCCTCGGAGCCTGCTGCATGATCATCGCCTATTGTCCCTCTTCCGCCGGCCTCGAACGACGTGAAGTGCCAGCGGGAGAGCCGCTGCCTTCGACGTCGGTCTGGATTGACTTGGTCCAGCCGACCCATGAGGAGCAACTCGCCGCCGAGAAGCTGATGGGCGCTGAAGTTCCCACCCGTGAAGAAATCGCCTCGATTGAGACATCTGCCAGGCTCTATGACGAACCAGGGGCAATCGTCATGACGGGACTGCTTCCCATGGCTGCGCGAACGCCAGACCCGGAACTCTCTTCCGTCACCTTTGTCTTGTCGTCAAAGCGACTGGTCACATTGCGCTATGGTGATCCGCAGTCGATCCTGATTTGCGGGCGGAAAGTTCAAAAAGACACGACAATCCCACATACAGGTCCAGCCGTCTTTTTCACACTCATGGAGATCATTATCGATCGGTCGGCTGACGTGATGGAAGAGGTTTCAAGACACTTCGACGAGATGTCCGTCAGAGTCTTTGAAGAGGGCATCACCGCCCGAAAGGGAAGCGTTTATCAGGAGGCAATCAAGACGCAGGGCAGAATCGGTCTGCAGGTCGCAAAGATGCACGACGTCTGCGCAAGCCTTTCACGGCTTTTGCTCTTTCTGGACAGTCATGGGCGAAAGGTTTCTCTCTCGGACGAGCAATACCTCACCTGCAAGAGCTTTGGCCGCGACGTTCATTCCATCAAAGAGCATGGCGACGCTTTGGACAACAAATTGTCGTTCTTGCTCGACGCTACCATTGGCCTGGTCAATCTGGAGCAGAACCAGATCATCAAAGTATTCTCCGTGCTCGGCGTCATTTTTCTGCCGCCAACCTTGATCGCGTCGATCTACGGGATGAACTTCATCAACATGCCCGAGCTGAAGTGGCATCTCGGGTTTGTGTTCTCTATCGCCCTTATGTTTGCCTCGGTGGCCATGACCTATTTTTTCCTACGCTGGAAAAAACTTCTCTGAGGTTCACCCCTAGCTTTAGGTCACGGATATAGGCGATCCTTGGCCCACCCCTCATCTATCGATGCGCGCGTGAAGATAACCCTGTCATGTAGGCGAAACGGTCGGTCGTGCCAGAACTCGATTGATGTAGGAACAAGCCGCATGCCGCTCCAGTGGTCCGGCCGCGGTATCTCGCCGATGGCGAATTTGGCCGTAAATTTCGCGACTTCCTTTTCAAGCGCGAAACGGCTTTCAAGGGGGCGTGACTGCTTCGACGCCCAGGCACCGATGCGGCTGCCACGAGCGCGGGACTGATAGTATTCATCAGCCTCGGTATCATCGACCTGAACAATCGGCCCACGGATTCGCACCTGGCGTCGAAGCGACTTCCAATGGAAACACATTGCGGCCTTGCCAGCACTGAGCAACTCGCGGCCTTTGGCGCTTTCAAAATTTGTGTAGAACACAAACCCACGCTCATCGAATCCTTTCAGCAACACCATGCGCACATTTGGCAAGCCATCTGGGTCAACCGTCGCCAGGGATAGTGCGTTCGGATCGTTAATCTCGCTTTCGCCGGCATCCTCAAGCCACTCGCGGAACAGGTCAAACGGCTTCGATGACTCGGTAAAGTCACCATTTGTTAACTCTTTTGGCGAAGTGTTGGAGTCTGTCATTTCCTGCCTGCCAAGTGTTGGAAATGGCGCACTGACCGCATCTAAGGTCAGGGCCAATCGGGATCGAACCAGTTGTCTCACGAACAGACATATACTGCCGGCAAGGCAAAGATCCAGAGCCTCTCGAGCTTGGGCGTTCTTCTATGCCTCGCTGTCGGCGGCTGCGGTCAAGTTACGATGCCGCTGGGCAGCGACGACGTCGAAACGCCGCTTGTTCTGACCGGCTCCATTCCCTCCGGCATCGATGTGGCGTTCACTGACATTGACGGAAAAGACCGGCAGATCATTGCTTTCACGCTGGACTTGCTCACTTCAGGTGCCGTTCCGAAGCAAGAGACAGGCGATGATCATGACGCACGTCTGAGCTGGACCAATCCAGAAAGCGGCAATTCAGGCAAGGTCAGCGATGTCGACCAGCAGGCACTTGCCGAAACCGGATGCCTGACTTTCAAGACGACAGCCAACACGATAGCCGGCGTCAGGATCTATTCCGGGACGGCCTGCCGAGACATCAGCCGACAACTGACAATTACGAGCTTGGCCGCGGGCGACGCTTGATCGGCTCTGTAATCTCGGTAAAACAGATCTGGAGACTATTCCGAACGGGTCTGGAATTTTTTCCTATCAATCACGATATAGTTCCAGAGACAGAATTCGGAGGCGGGCGGTTGCGCCGGCCGTATCCATGAATTGGTGACATTCCATGCGTGATCCTTACAACGTCCTCGGTGTTGCGAAATCGGCATCCGAGGCCGACATAAAAAAAGCCTTTCGCAAGCTGGCAAAGAAATATCACCCTGACCAAAATCAGGATGATCCGAAAGCGCAGGCTCAGTTTGCCGAGGTCAACCAGGCCTATGAGATCATTGGCGACAAGGAAAAGCGCGGGAAGTTTGACCGGGGCGAAATCGACGCTGAGGGCAAGCAGAAATTCCAATCCCATGGCTTCGACGGTTTCTCGGATTTCCAG
The DNA here is from genome assembly GCF_009650605.1 of Labrenzia sp. CE80. Classification (NCBI taxonomy): domain Bacteria; kingdom Pseudomonadati; phylum Pseudomonadota; class Alphaproteobacteria; order Hyphomicrobiales; family Stappiaceae; genus Labrenzia; species Labrenzia sp. CE80. The sequence goes on along the minus strand of NZ_WAJT01000002.1, from coordinate 982,735 downwards.
GACTTTGGCGGTGCAGGTTCCTCAAGAGGTTTCCGTGGACAGTCGGCGGGTGGCGCAGGCGGCTCTGCCGGTGGCTTCGACGACATCCTGAATGATATCCTTGGTGGTTTTGGCGGCGGCAAACGGGCACGTGCCGGAGCGGCTGGGGCTGGTGGGCCAAAGCCTGGCGCTGGTAAGCGCACGCGACCCGCTCAAAAAGGCAAGAACGCTGAGTTGATCGCGGCGGTCTCGCTTGAAGACATCGTCAACGCCGGAAAGACGCAAGTTACCCTGCCAAGCGGCAAAACTGTCAACGTCACGATACCGGCCGGCACTCACGAGGGTGAGAAGATCCGCCTGCGTGGCCAGGGGTACCCTGGTGAATATGGCGGCTCGGCTGGAGATGCGCTTGTCGAAATCCGCCTGAAGCCGCACAAGCTCTTCGATGTACGCGGAAATGATCTGATCCTGGAACTACCGCTTACCCTCTATGAGGCCGTACTCGGAGCCAAGGTCCGCACACCGACGCTGACGGGCGCGGTCAATTTGAACATTCCGGCCAATAGCTCGGGTGACAAGACTATGCGCCTGAAGGGCAAGGGTTTGCCGACCAAGGGCGGTGGTCATGGCGACCTTCTCGTCAAACTTCAGATCATCCTACCGCCGACTGCGGATGGCGAGTTGGAAACCCTTATGAAAGCCTGGAAGGACGTCACACCTTACCGGGCCAGAGGACCGGAATTCGACTAAGCTGGACAAAGCACCCATCCAACCAAAAGAGCCCTGGCAAACTGCCGGGGCTCTTTTGGTTCAGTCTTAGGTCGCCGAGGGATGTCAGGCTTCGACAGGACCGAGGTCGCAGGGGGCGACACTATCATCCGGCACGAAGAAGTCGGGCGCCAGGGAAACTCTCGGATCGACACGATAGCCATCGAAATCGGTCACGCCACGTGATGCCAGGAAGGTGTCGTCAATCAGGAACTGACCAGAAAGCTCTCCCGACGGGGTCGTGAAGATCTCATAGGCAGCGTCTGCCAGAATATCCGGTGTGCGGCTTTGCTGCATCAAGGCGTCACCTCCGATGATGTTCTTGATTGCGGCCGTCGCAATTGTCGTGCGCGGCCAGAGCGCATTGACCGCAATTCCCTTCGCCCTGAGCTCACCGGCGAGCCCCAGAACCACGAGGCTCATGCCGTATTTGGCGATCGAATAGGGTGTGAAGGGGGCGAACCACTTTTCCTGCATATCAAGGGGCGGCGACAAGGTCAGGATATGCGGATTGTCCGACTTCGCCAGGTGCTCGATCGCATGCTTCGAACAGGCCAGCGTGCCGCGCGTGTTGATCTGATGCATCAGATCAAATCGCTTCATGTCCGTTTGGGCAAGAGGTGTTAGCTGAATTGCGCTGGCGTTGTTGACGAGGATGTCCAGCCCGCCGAAGGTTTCAGCCGTCTTGTCGATCGCACGTTTCACAGCTTCATCGTCACGAACATCAAGGACCAGTGGCAAGGCCTTGCCGCCAGCCGCCGCGATTTCCTCCGCGGCGGAGAAAATCGTGCCTTCCAGCTTGGGATGCGGCTCAGCGGTCTTGGCCGCAATGGCAATATTTGCTCCGTCACGCGCCGCGCGCAGGGCAATCGCCTTGCCGATGCCGCGCGATGCGCCAGTGATGAAAAGTGTCTTGCCTGACAGGCTCATTGGGATACTCCGATCAATCTTGTCAGCCCTTGGGCTTCTTCATCATAAAGGCCTGAAAAGCTGCAATGGTCTCGGGCGCGCTCAGCCGCTCACCAAAAATTCGGGCCTCTTCGTCGATACGTGCCAGCAGGTCTTTCCGGTCGCCCAGCAACAGGTCGCGCGACAGCTTCATGGCCTGAGGTGGCTTCGCCGCAATCGCCCTGGCGCAGGCAAGCGCGACCATTTCGACGTCGTCCTCAATGTGATTCACGATGCCCACGGCATGCGCTCTCTCCGCATCAAAGGTGGCACCAAGACAGAGGAGTTCGAACGCCCGCGCATGCCCCATGAACCTTGGTGCGAGCAGGGATGAGCCAGCCTCAGGCACAAGTCCCAGATCAACGAAGGGTGTCTTGAAGGTCGATGTCTTCGTTGCAAACACCATGTCGCAGTGCATCAGCAACGTGGTTCCAACGCCGATTGCCAGACCATCGACTGCCGCGACAATCGGCTTTTCGTTTAAGGCGACCGCCTTGAGAAAGCGGATAACGGGCGTGTCCGAAAGGTCGTTCTTTCCGGCAAATTGCAGAAAGTCCGCGATGTCATTGCCGGCGGTGAAGGTCCCGGGCTGACCGCAGATGAGATGGCATCTTACACTCCCATCTGAATTCCCCTCTTCCAGGGCTTCGGCGAGGTCCGCATACATCGCGCCGGTGAGCGCATTTTTCTTTTCGGCACGGTCAAGCCGGAGGGTGCAAACCCCCTCCTCCAGAGATTTCCGGATCATTGAGTTCCTCCCATCGCCTGCTTCTGTCAGGACGCCAGCGCTTCCGGATCGAGAGAAAGGATCGAGCCCGCCGAAGACGTGACATCGGCTCCAAGAGCAATGGTCTCATAAAGGCTCGTCTCGGCAAAACTTCGAGCCAGCAGCATACGATCCTTCAAAGCTGCGGCATTCTCTGTGCCTGAGCGCAGCGCTCCCTTGGCAAGAAGCACCCCGCCGAGTGTCAGCCCGGCAAGTCGGAGGTAAGGCGTTGCACCCGCCAACGCCTCTGCAAACCGTTCTTCAGCCTGCGCTGCCTTCATCCAGGACGTGACCCGTTCGAGTTCTGTAATCGCTGCATGGAGCCGGTCAGCCGTCGCACCGAATTCTGGACGGTTGCTGGCGGCAACTTCATCGGCAATCTGTCTCAACTCCGAAATAAAACCGTCGATATGCTCACCGTTCGACAGGGGTAATTTGCGCATGACAAGATCGATCGACTGGATGCCATTGGTGCCTTCGTAGATCGTTGCGATACGACTATCACGAAGGTGTTGAGCTGCACCTGTCTCCTCCACATACCCCATACCGCCGTGGATCTGGACGCCCATGGAGGCAACCTCAACACCAAAGTCAGTCGGGATCGCTTTTGCAAGCGGGGTCAAAAGCCCTGCGCGATCCGACCAGAACTTCCTGTCTTCAGCCGTTTCGGCCACATGCGACATGTCAATTGCGTGGGCACAGGCATAGCAGATCGCCCTCGCCACCTGCGTCCGTGAACGCATGGCCAAAAGCGTTCGCTTGATGTCGGGATGATGCGCAATGGCGCTCATCCCCTCGCCCTTTTCACCCGGAGCACGGCCTTGCTTGCGATCAAGAGCGTAAGCGAGTGCCTGCTGATAGGCTCTTTCCGCCACACCAAGTCCCTGAATACCGACGGCGAGCCGGGCGTTGTTCATCATCGTAAACATGCAGGCCAGGCCGCGATTTTCCTCGCCGATCAACCAGCCGGTGGCGCCGCCATCATCGCCAAAGACCATCGTACAGGTCGGTGAGCCATGAATGCCCAATTTGTGCTCGACACCGGCACAGCGTACGTCGTTGTGTGCTCCCAGCGTGCCATCATCGTTCACAAAGAGTTTCGGGACGAGGAACAGCGAGATGCCTCTTGTTCCCGCCGGTGCGTCGGGAAGCCTGGCAAGCACGAGATGGACGATGTTTTCCGTAATGTCATGTTCGCCATATGTGATGAAGATCTTCTGCCCGCTGATCCTATAGGTTCCATCGTCACTGGGGACCGCCTTGGCCTTCAAGGCATTCAGGTCAGAGCCGGCCTGCGGTTCAGTAAGGTTCATGGTGCCCATCCACTCACCGGACACCAGCTTTTCGAGATACTTGGCCTTCAGGTCATCTGTTGCGTGCTTTTCGAGCGCCTCAACGGCACCGATTGTCAGCGTTGGTCCGATCGCGAAGGCCATGGAGCCCGAGTTCCACATTTCCAGCGCTGCAGCAGAGAGCATGACCGGCAGACCCTGACCGCCAAAGTCGGGATTTGCACTCAGGCCGTTCCAGCCCCCCTCAATCCAGCGGTGGTATAGCTCTTTCCAGCCTGGAGGCGTCGTGACCGCACCGTTCGAAAAGAGAGTCCCATGCTTGTCTGCCACTGAATTCAAGGGCGCAATTTCCTCAGCTGCAAAGCGTCCCGCCTCTGTCAAAATCGCAGAAACGAGATCATCTCCGAGCTCACTGTGCGCCTCGTGTTTCTGTAGCTCCTCTAGTCCACTGACGTTCTTGAGGGTAAAAGCAATCTCATCGATTGGCGCGCGATACATGAAGAGCTCCCTAGGCAGTTTTATACAGCACCTTGACGGCGCCGTGTCTGGGCCGCAAAAGGCCCAGACGTTTGGTTATTTGACGGAACACTAACTCGGTTTACGTAAACGTCAATCCGTGTCCTTACGGCAACCCACACTTCGACACGATCGATTCGACACACATTCAGGCGGAGACGTGGAAATCCATGCGCAAGTGGACCTTGGACCTGACACAAGACGGCTGGCAGAACGCTGCAGAAGCGGATGCCGTCTGTGATGCAATCGAGGCAGGCGAACTCGTGGCCGTTCCGACGGAAACGGTCTACGGGCTTGCCGCCGACGCCACCAGAAGTTCCGCATGCGCCAAAATCTTCGCCGCGAAAGGCCGGCCCCAGTTCAATCCTCTAATCTCCCATCTGCCCTCGCTTGAAGCTTGCACGGAGCACGGCATTTTCGATGAGGACGCCCTAAAGCTTGCGAGAGCTTTCTGGCCTGGGCCGCTTACGCTCGTTGTCCCCAAGAAGCCGCAATCGACAATTTGCGACCTTGCAACTGCAGGGCTGGACACCGTCGCCCTGCGTGTGCCAGCTGGACCGGTGATGCGATTTCTCGCAGAGAAATGTGGCACACCGCTAGCTGCGCCCAGCGCCAATATTTCGGGAAAGGTCAGCACAACGACCGCGGATGCCGTCACAGCTGACTTGGGCGCCTCGCTTAGCTTTGTCGTCGACGCCGGACCCTGTTCCGTCGGCATCGAATCCACAATCGTCGCGCTCGTTGATGGCACACCACGGCTACTGCGCCCGGGAGGAATCCCGCGAAAGGATTTGGAGACCGTCCTTGGACGCGCCCTGATCGATGCGTCGACACCGACAAAACCTGACGCGCCGCAAGCGCCCGGGATGCTGTCCTCACACTATGCGCCCTCGGCGGCTGTGCGCCTCGATGCGCGAACGGTACAGGACGGCGAGGCACTCCTTGCGTTTGGACCGCATAGGCTCCCCGGTGCGGATGATGCTATCTGCGAAATCAACTTAAGTCCGTCGAGCGACCTTGAAGAAGCGGCGGCAAGGCTTTTCGCGGCATTGAGACATCTGGACACCTATGGAGCAGAGATAATTTGTGTCCAGACCATCCCGATGGAGGGTCTCGGGGAAGCTATCAATGATCGCCTTAAGCGCGCGGCAGCACCACGCCCGATTCCACCATCGTGACTGACAACGGCCCATCTCCCATTGATGGCGCGGCACAATTGATCGAGTTGATTGGCGTCGTAGTGGCGGCTGACTGTACGGGATCGCCCGAAAACGGCGAAGGCCTTATCGAACGCGTAACACAGAAAAAGCCTCTATTTTCGCGCCTCATATCGTGTAATTGACAATACTCGGTGATACCTCAACGAAAATCTCTATCTCACTACACTGCTTATACACAGATACATCTGCGGAAGATCACTACCACTCTAGCGATCCAAGTCGCGAATCATCTAACTTTTACTTGTTAAATCAGATGCAGCGGACCTCCCCTCGAGCACCCTTGTGCTCGCACCTTTCGGGGCCAGATCTCCACCCAGATCGGCCCCGTTTCTTTGCGCCCAGCATCGCGTCAGGTTTTCACCTCTGATACCTCCTACATCCAATGCCTGATTGACAGGCTTGCAGCGCGTCGCTCTGATGCACCCAATCCCCATGCCCGCTCGGCAACCTCCTGTTATTGGTGCTTTTGTGTCAACGCTTCTGCTTCATCATCCAACCTTCCTCGATCATCTGACGCCGGTAGGCCATCCCGAACGCCCGGACAGACTGAGAGCAATTGACCGCATTCTTGAGCACGAGCGCTTTCAACCTCTGGAACGCGAGGCAGCCCCGATCGGACGGCGCGAAGACATCGCCCGCGCGCATCCAATGGCCTATATCGACATGCTGCACAGGCTTGCGCCTCAAGAAGGCCTTGCGCGGGTAGATGCGGACACCACCATGTCTCCGGGTACTTGGGAGGCGATACTGCGTGGAGCGGGGGGCGCGTGTCGCGCCGTGGAAGAGGTGTTTGACAAAAAAGTCACCAACGCGTTTTCGGCATCCCGCCCGCCCGGCCACCACGCTGAAAAAGACCGGGCGATGGGTTTTTGCTTTTTCAACAACGTCGCGGTGGCTGCCCGTTTTGCCCAGGCACAATATGGGGCGGAGCGTGTTGCAATTGTCGATTTTGATGTTCACCACGGCAATGGCACCCAGGATATCTTCTGGGCGGACCCAAGCGTGATGTATTGTTCAACCCATCAAATGCCGCTCTATCCGGGCTCTGGCGCCGCAAATGAGACGGGTGAGGCCGATACGATCGTCAACGTCCCTCTTGCCGCCGGGGATGACGGACCGATCTTCAAGGAAGCGATGGAAGCGATCATCCTTCCCCGACTGCGCAGCTTCGCGCCGGATCTGGTCATTATCTCCGCCGGTTTTGATGCACACGCCCGCGACCCGCTTGGCGGCCTCAACCTTCTGGAGGCCGACTTTGCCTGGGCAACCCGGGCTCTGATGGACGTCGCTGAAAAACACTGTGACGGCCGCCTCGTCTCGGTCCTTGAAGGCGGCTACGATCTTGAGGGCCTGGCGCGCTCAACCGCCGCACATGTGATGACGCTGATGACGGGCTGATCGGCTCTCCGGATCACTTGAGGATAGCGCCGTGCAACAGGCCTCGACGCCTTGACCTCAGCTGCCAAGCCCGTAAGTGTCTAAATCCGTCATCAAAAACCTCTCGGATTAGCGTCATGACCAGCGAAACGACCCAGCCAGACCTCGCCTCTCTTTCATTTGAAGAGGCGCTCAAGCAGCTGGAAACGATTGTGCGGGAGCTTGAACAGGGAAATGTGCCGCTCGAGCGCAGCATCGAGATGTACGAGCGCGGCGCGACTTTGCGCGGTCATTGCAACAACCTCTTGAAGGCGGCCGAGGCGAAAGTGGAGAAGATACAACTTGGGAAGGACGGTCAGGCGACTGGCACAACAGAACTCGACCCTGAGAACTAACCTGGCAACCCTAATTTTCTCCGATTTATAAATTTCCGCAGCGTAATGTATACATTTTTACCGAGATCTTGCCGAATTGACCAGCTTTCCTCTTGCCAATAGCTGAGAAACTGGAAAATTATGCAGCATGGTTTCAATTACCGCACATGATGAATTCAGGGTGCTAGAGCGCGTTCAAGAGTGCGCTGGCAACCCGTCATTATGGCCTCAAACCCTGCAATGCGTCGAGCGGTCTCTCAAATGCCGCGCCTACATGCTCGAATTCGGTCCAGACAAGGAACACACGGGCCGTTTTTCGGATTCAACACAGGCGAAAGAACTCATCGACTTTCTGGACAATGTGCGGACCGAAGCGAATCGTACTGCATTGCATTTCCTGATTGACGAAGCTGCGGTCAACTATCCCTATTGTAAGGCTCAGCTGACGAACCGCAGCAAGGAAGTTTCGAAGCGTCCCGTTCCGGCAGAACACCCAATTGCCAATTGGCCAGGCCTGATCACCCCCGTCTTGCGATCACGCGGAACCACAGTGCTGCTCGGCTGCCTCTGGTCGACTATCTCGATGGAAGACGCAGATCCCGATTACGTGATGCCGCCCTTCAGGCGCTTCGCGAAGGCTGTCTCATCTGCTCTTGATGTTGCAGAACGCTTCAGCGAAGCCGCCTCTCGCAAGGAGGCGCTGCAGTTGATGGCATCGAGCCAGAAGAACGCAATGTGTCTCATCGACGAAGATCTCTCGATTCACTTCAGCACCCCTTCCTACCGAGAACTCTTGAAGGACGGCCACATCTTCACCGTCCATGGAAACCGGCTTGTTCCTACAAAGAAGGAACTCGAAACAGCGCTGACGTCGGTATCACAGCAGGTGGGAGCCCCACCCAGATCAGAAAAGGCTGCCGACCAGTCGCTCGACGCGACGCCTGTTCCTGAACAGTCTGTTTTTGTTTCCGTTCATGACGAAGCATTGTGTCATGTCTCGATCCGCTGCCTCCCGTCCCTTCCCGGCAGTCCAGAGCTTGCCGAAAGCAATTTCATACTGGTGGAGGTCCGAAAGCCATACAAGCTCTCGGAGGATCTCAAAGGGTTGCTTCGGTCAGCATTCGGCTTGTCGAATGGAGAAGCGCGTCTGGCTTACGACCTCGCTGTCAGCGGGTCTCTTGCCGACACTCTCGAGAACCTCGATATCACGCGAAATACCGCAAAGACACATCTGCGCCGGATCTATGAAAAAACGTCCACGCAATCCCAGCTTGAACTGACACAATTGATACACAGCCTGAGCGGTCTTTTTTGAAGCAGACTGAAGTCTTTGGCCGAAATGCCGTAGCCTCAAAAGGGCGCAGTTACAGGAACCCGGTCCAGCCGCACGTAAAAAAAGGGGCCGTGAAACACGGCCCCAGTTGATCACTGTGCACGTGGCCCCATCGACCACATCAGCTTTTTATTCCACTTCCAGTTTAAATGCATCACCCATCTGGGTGACTAGGCTATCAATTCGACAACAACCTGATATTTTTGACTATCTTTTTGAAGCTTGATTTCGTTTACCGGATAAAGGAAGGCGCAAAAACACCCAGTACCAAAGCGAGGTTTGCGCCCTATCTTCGCTTGGTGTAATCCTGCGCGCCAAATAGAACCCTCTGGAGCCGTACACAGCGTGACGTCCAAACCCTCTACTCCCCTGCTCGATCAGATCAACTGTCCAGCGGATCTGCGTCAATTCGAGGAAGCCGATTTAAGTCAGATCGCCGACGAGCTTCGTGCGGAGATGATCGACGCGGTTTCCGTCACCGGTGGACACTTGGGTGCAGGCCTTGGGGTGGTCGAACTGACCGTCGCACTCCATTACGTGTTCAACACTCCCGACGATCGCCTGATCTGGGATGTGGGCCATCAGTGCTACCCACACAAAATCCTGACAGAGAGGCGTGATCGCATCCGGACGCTGCGCCAGGGCAATGGGCTATCGGGTTTCACAAAGCGGTCGGAGAGCCCCTACGATCCGTTCGGCGCGGCCCATTCCTCCACCTCGATTTCAGCAGGCCTCGGAATGTCCGTAGGGCGTGACCTGGCGGGCAAGGACAACAACGTCATTTCCGTGATCGGCGATGGGGCGATGTCTGCAGGCATGGCCTATGAAGCCATGAACAATGCCGGTCATCTTGGTTCGCGTCTCATTGTCATCCTCAATGACAACGACATGTCTATCGCGCCGCCAGTGGGCGCAATGTCAGCCTATCTTGCCAAACTCGTATCCGGCCCGACCTATCAATCCCTGCGCGGTGCAGCCAAGAACATTGCCAAGAACCTGCCCAAACCACTTCAGGAAAAAGCCGCGCGTGCAGAAGAATATGCGCGTGGCTTCTGGACTGGTGGAACATTGTTCGAAGAACTTGGTTTCTACTATGTCGGCCCCGTCGATGGTCACAACCTCGAACATCTTCTGCCGATTTTGAAAAACGTACGCGACACGCATCATGGACCGGTATTGATTCATGCGGTCACCCAGAAGGGCAAGGGATACGGTCCTGCGGAAGGGGCAAAGGACAAATATCACGGCGTTGCCAAATTCGATGTCGTGACTGGCAAGCAGTCCAAGCCGAAGGCTAATGCGCCGAGCTATACCAATGTGTTCGCGACGTCGCTGGTCCGTGAAGCGCAGGACGACGAGAAAGTCGTCGCGATTACCGCGGCCATGCCCGACGGAACCGGTATTGACCTGTTTCAAGAAGCCTTTCCAACGCGGACTTTTGATGTCGGCATCGCCGAGCAGCATGCAGTGACGTTTGCCGCCGGTCTGGCAACGGAAGGATTCAAGCCGTTCACCGCGATCTATTCGACCTTCCTGCAGCGCGCCTACGATCAGGTTGTGCATGATGTTGCCATTCAAGGCCTTCCGGTTCGCTTTCCAATCGACCGTGCAGGGCTCGTAGGCGCCGACGGCGCGACACATGCCGGCGCTTTCGATACGGCTTTTCTTTCCTGCTTGCCCGGTTTTGTAGTTATGGCTGCTGCCGACGAAGTAGAACTTCGCCATATGGTCGCGACAGCGGTCGCGTATGACGAAGGTCCGATTTCATTCAGATATCCTCGCGGCGAAGGTGTCGGTCTTGAGCTGCCAGAGCGCGGAACGGTTCTCGAAATCGGCAAGGGCGTCATCCGGCGTGAGGGAACGAAGGTTGCGCTGCTGTCCTTTGGCGGACGTATGAGCGAATGTCTTGCAGCTGCCGATGAATTGGATGCAGCCGGTCTTTCGACAACAGTTGCCGATGCGCGCTTTGCCAAGCCATTGGATGTAGATCTCCTCACCCGCCTGGCGAGAGAACACGAAGTGCTGGTCACCATAGAGGAAGGCTCGATCGGCGGTTTTGGTAGCCATGTTCTGAGCCAATTGGCAGCGCTCGGCCTTTTGGACAACGGTCTGAAAATCCGAACCGTAACGCTGCCTGATGTCTATCAGGATCAGGACAAGCCGGACGTAATGTACAAAGACGCTGGCCTCACCTGTGAAGGCATCATGAAACAAGTCTTCATTGCTCTTGGTCAGGACCACCTCGGTTCCTTCCAGCGCGCCTGACTTAGGCCTTCCAGAAGATGAAACCGTCACTTGTGTGTTCGGTTTGCGTCATTCGTCAGTATTCGATTGACAGGCCTTTTCAGGACTGAGAAGGCTTGACCTTAAGAAGATCTGCGTCGGCCCCTCCGCCGGCGCATTTTCTTTTTTCCAACTGCACCGAGGTGATTCATGGCGCAGATGCTGGCTTCCGTTTCCGCTCTATTGATTTCTGTTGCATTGCTCATTCTCGGACATGGGCTGCAGTCGACGTTGTTGCCGCTTGCGGCGAGCAACGCGGATTTCAGCGACCTGCAAATCGGCGCAATCTCCTCGGCTTATTTTGTCGGACTCGTGCTCGGCTGCCTTGGCGCGCCGCTTGTCATCATGCGCGCAGGCCACATCCGCGCCTACGCAGCGGTTGTCTCCCTCATGTCTGCCGCCGCGATCCTGCACCCAATTGCCGTCGATCCGATCGCGTGGTTCGCTATCCGCATCATCTCGGGTTTTTGTCTCGCAGGCTTTTACATGATCGTTGAAAGTTGGCTGAACGAAAGCGCCACCAACGAGAACCGCGGAACGATCATGTCCATCTACGTCGTGATCCTGTTCGCCGCCATGATGGTCGGACAGGTTTCGATTTCAGGCATGGACATTACGTCTTTCATTCCGTTTGCCATCGCATCGGTCACCGTGAGCCTCGCTGTCATTCCGGTCGCTCTTACCACTGCCAATCAGCCAGCTCCTATTACGCTGGTCCGTTTTCGGCCGATCAAGCTTTACCGAAACTCGCCTGCCGCATTGGTTTGCGCGCTACTCATCGGCGTCGCGAACGGAGCCATCTGGTCGCTCTCTCCGCTCTATGGATCCCAGATCGGCTTTTCGACCAACGAGTCGGCTGTCTACGCAGCCGCAGTGATTGCCGGCGGCTTGCTCTCACAATGGCCCGTTGGCCGGCTTTCGGACAAAATGGACCGCCGCCTCGTGCTGCTGATGCTCGGACTAGCGACCTCTGTCGTTGCGACTGGCGTCGCCGTGCTGGCTCCTCAGGACTTTCAAACAGCAACCGCCCTAGCCGTTCTCATCGGCATTTGCTCGCAGCCTGGCTATGCGATCGCGGTTTCTCATGCTTTCGATTATGCCGATCCCGAGGACTTTGTCGAAACATCGTCTGGCCTGCTGCTCGCTTTCGGACTTGGCTCCGTCGCTGGCCCGATCTCCGCCTCGATCTTGATGAACCAAACAGGCCCTTCAGGGCTCTATGTGCTGATCGCTTTCGTAAATGTGGTGATGGCTGCTTTCATCCTGACACGCCTCTTTGCGCGTGGTGCCATCGATCCGGAAGAGAAGTTCGACTTCGAATACGCTGCAACAGCTCAGGTCGGTACAGTCATGTCGCCTGAGCCACTGGATGTTGATGCGCCCAACGTCATCCCGCCGGAAGAGTTTCCAGCCTATGACGATGAAATCTACAATCCGGAGACTGATGCCATTACAGAAGAAGTCGTGGCACATGAGGATCTTGAGGAAGCGGCTGCCGAAGAGGAACCGGGCAAGACTGAGGACGTTCCGTCCTCCGACAAAGGCTAGGTCCGTTTCTGACCCTGTGGCAAAACACCCCTCGACGCCGCCGCAGTTTGCCATCATATTCCGCCCATGAACTCGCGCCCGAGCCTTTTTCAAATGCTGCGGCAGGAACGCCATCCTCTGGCAATCCTGGCCATGCTCGCGCTCGGGCTTAGAGTCACCGTTATCATGGTCGGCCTTGCGATCTCGCCCGGGGTCGCTGGAGAAGGCCTCGGCATCCTGTGCCAAACGTCCTCCGACGAAGACGGACGCCTGCTGCCGTCGGGCGGTAAACACGACCCCGCCCATTGTATCTGCGGGACCGGGTGCAGCCACATCAGCCAGTTTTCGGCCACGCCTCAAGGCGCGGCTTACGCCTTCGAAGCTACCGACAAACGCTTCTCCTCGCGACCTGGATCACTTGATCGGTTTGTCTCATCAACGCGTCCCTGGACCGCCGGACCAATTCGGGCACCGCCCTTTGTCTTGACCTGACATGACATATGGCGCTTTGGCGCAAACGACTATTTTCCAATCAGGATCAATGACACATGACGTCTCTGAAAACGTGGGCCACTGCGGCCGCCATCGCACTCCTGTCGGTTTCCGCTCAGGCTCACGACTACAAGCTTGGTGATCTGACCATCGATCATCCTTGGACACGCGCAACACCTCCGAAGGCTGCAGCTGCCGGTGGTTTCGCAGAAATTCACAATTCCGGTTCAGAAGCCGATCGCCTTGTTTCCGCGTCCTCACCGGCAGCCGGGCGGACCGAAATTCATGAAATGGCAGTCAATGATGGCGTCATGACAATGCGTCAGCTCGAGAACGGTCTGGAAATCCCAGCCAACGGAACTGCCGTATTGAAGCCGGGAAGCTTCCATATCATGTTCATGAAGCTCAAGGCCCCAATTACCAAGGGCCAAAAAGTTCCTGTGACGTTGACCTTCGAAAAAGCCGGCGAGATCACCGTGGAGCTGACCGCCGAAAAGATCGGTGCGAAGGGCATGGATCACGGTACAATGGTCGATGGCGAAATGGACCACTCCAAAATGAAACACGGCGATCATGCCGGACACAGCAAGGACTGAGGATGATATGTCTGGTTTGAAAGCGATACGTTACGGAGCTTGGGCGGCGGTTGCCGCCCTTGCAGTCGGCGCGGGTGTCCTCGTCACGATGCAGACGGTGGGCAACAAGAATGCTGGAGCCCTGATCGAACCGCTCTCTGCGATCGGCGGACCGTTCGAGCTCGTCAATGGCGCGGGCGAAAAGGTGAGCGACCTGGAGATGTCCGGCAAACCCACTGCCTATATGTTCGGCTTCACTTTCTGTCCGGATGTCTGTCCGACAACGCTTTCGGATATGCAGGGATGGATCGACACTCTCGGCAAGGATGCCGACAAGCTGAACTTCGCATTCGTCTCGGTTGATCCGGAACGCGACACACCTGAAGTCATGCGGGACTATGTCTCTGCCTTCGACGATCGCATCGTCCCGCTGACCGGGTCGCGCGAGCAGGTTGACGCGATGATCAAAGCCTATAGGGTTTACGCCAAGCGAGTGCCTCTTGAGGACGGCGGCTACACGATGGATCATTCGGCTTCCGTGTTCCTGATGGACGCGAGCAATCACTTCGTCGGCACGATTGCCTATGGCGAAGCGGAAGACAGCGCCCTCAAGAAACTCCAGCGGCTGATCGATAACGCTCCGGCCTCTTCCTGAGGCCGGGCAGCAATCGAAACGAACAGAACCAGGGAGCCTCAGAGCCATGCGCATGCCTCTCTATCTGGGACTTGCCACCGGTGGAACGATGTTGATCGCTGCCTCGGGGCTCTTGTGGCTGCGTTTCGGCGAACGTGTCTACTTCGATCAGCTGGTTGCCGGCATTGCTGGCTGTTTTTGAGGCTCCAGGTTTTCGAGGGCGCCAAGTTCGACTAAGACACGCGTCATGAGCAGCAAACAACGCCTTGATCAGCATCTTGTCGATCTGAAGCACTTCCCGAGCAGGGCCCGTGCGCGCGACGCGATCCTGCGCGGAACGGTTCAGGTGAATGGCACACTTTGCCTGAAGCCGGCCCAGAAGGTTGCCGGGACAGCAGAAATCTCTGTCGCTGATCCGGCAGCCGCCTATGTATCGCGCGCGGCGCTGAAGCTGATTTCGGGACTGGACAGTTTCGGCGTTGATGTGTCCGGTCGCGTCTGCCTCGACATTGGGGCGTCCACTGGTGGCTTCACACAGGTGCTTCTCGAACGAGGCGTCGCAAGGGTCCACGCCATTGATGTCGGCCATGACCAATTGCATGAGACAATTTCCGGTGACCCCAGAGTTCGCCGCCGCGACGGGTTGAACGCCCGTGAACTCGCCCTTGCCGATCTTGAAGGTGACCACCCGGAAATTCTGGTGTCAGACGTAAGCTTCATCTCTCTCAAGCTTGCGCTGCCGCCGGCGCTCGATCTCGCCGCACCGGGGGCAGCTGGTGTGTTCCTCGTCAAACCGCAGTTTGAGGCCGGCCGTGACAACATCGGCAAGGGTGGCCTGGTTGAGCCGCAAATCGCCGAAGACACTGCCGGAGATCTGCAAATCTGGCTTGATGGCCAATCCGGCTGGAACGCAGGCGACCTTGCTCCCTCTCCGGTCAAGGGCGGCGATGGCAACGCCGAATGGCTACTTTACGGTCGTAAAGACGGCTAGCAACGCGCTTCTCTCTCAACCGATGCGCCGACAGGAATTAGGCCGCGCGTTGGCGTCTTCCCTTGCAAGCGGAGACCCGGGCAGTTAACGCTGCCCGCATGAGGGATACAAATTTGACAATCGCGGAGTTGGGCCACCGCGGTGACGGCATTGCCCATAGTGAAGGCGGACAGGTCTATGTCCCCGGCGCGCTCCCCGGCGAGGAAGTGACCGCCGAAGTCTCCAATGGTCGCGCGGCGGATGTCACCTACATCAAGACAAGCCCCGACCGCATCGAACCGATCTGCAATCACTATGAGAGCTGCGGCGGGTGCTCTGTGCAGCATATGGCGCAGGAACCTTACCTGGATTGGAAGCGCGGCCTGGTCGTCAAGGCACTGGCCGATCGAGGCATCGAAGCCGAGGTTTCGCCAGCGGTTCCAAGCGAACCTGAAAGCCGCAGGCGCGCGGTCCTGACAGCAGCCCGCGCTGGTCGCACTATCCTTCTCGGATATCATGAGAAGGCCAGCCATAAGATGGTCGACATCTCCGAGTGCCCGGTTCTGGTGCCCGAGATCGTTGCAGGTCTTCGCGGGCTGAAACGCCTTTGCGTTGAACTGATGCCGAAAAAGGGCGAGTTACGCCTCAACGTTCTCTCGACCACGAACGGCCTCGACGTTGCCTTTGACCAGGCAGATCGCAAGTACGAAAGCAAATTTGCTGCGCTGTCCCAGCTGGCTGTCGAGCTGGGCCTTGCACGCCTCACGATCAATGGCGAAACGCTCTTGGAGGCGAGACCGCCCGCGCTCGACATGGGCGGCCTGACGGTTGTTCCGCCACCGGCCGGCTTCACTCAGGCAACCCTTCAGGCGGAAGAGGCGCTATGCAACCTGGTGCTCGAAGGACTCGGAAAATCTAAAAAGGTCGCAGATCTCTTCGCGGGTGTGGGGACGTTTGCCCTTCGGATTGCCAAGAGCGCATCCGTCCATGCGGTCGAGGGGGATGCAGCGGCTAACAAGGCGCTCGACAAGGCTCTTCGCGTTCCACGCGGCTTGAAGAAGGTCACGTTCGAGCGCCGCGATCTTTTTCGCCGCCCGCTGATGAAAGCAGAACTGGCGACCTATGACGCCGTCGTTTTCGATCCGCCGCGTGCTGGGGCCCAGGCGCAGGCCGAACAAATCGCCGTGTCCAAGGTCAAGACAGTGATTGCCGTTTCGTGCAATCCCGCGACCCTCGCCAGGGATCTGCGAATTCTGATTGACGGCGGATATACGCTCCAAAAGGTCACACCTGTGGACCAGTTCCTGTTCTCGCCCCATATTGAGTGTGTTGCGATCCTGAAACGGGAGTGAAGCATGGCCGAGGCGAGCAGTGCATCAACAGCACCTGCATCCTTTGAAGAGGCGGCGATAGAGCCCCAGCGAAGGAAGCGGCGGAGACTGTCGCTTCGCAAGCTTGCCTCACGCGCTGATTATGTATGGCGGCAGGGAAACCGGATGGCGCTCTATACCGTGCACTCCGAAGTCATGCGCCGGATGAACAAGCGCCTGCAGAAAGATCTTCCTGAAACACCTGCGCCAGTGCCGGACGGGCCTGTCCCGAGTCAAAGACGCATGCTGACTGATATCGCCGCTCTCTTTGCGGCGGACCTGAAAGCCGTAGAGGCCGGTCTGTACCCAGCTCCCCGCGACGGCAGCATGAGCGTTCGAGAGCTTGTTGCGACGAGCAGCGCCTTCTTCAAGGACGTGCCTGAAGTCGCGCGACGGCGTGCGACTGGATCCCATCAGGAAGTGTTTGAGGCCACAGACCGGTATGCCGAAACACTGCCGCGATACTATCAGCAGAATTTTCACTTCCAGAGCGACGGCTGGCTGTCTGAGGACAGTGCAAGGCTCTATGATTTTCAGGTAGACGTGCTGTTTTCCGGCGCCACCGCAGCAATGCGCCGGCGGGCGCTCGTTCCTTTTGCCGAGATCGTGAAACGCAAGGACCAGCGCCAGATTGCCTATGCGGATCTGGCCTGCGGAACTGGAGGCCTTTTGCGCCCGGCCCTGGATGCCTTTCCAAGACTAAGGGGCATCGGTGTCGATCTGTCCGAGCCCTATCTGAATGTCGCCGCGGAGCGGATACCGACGAAACGCGCCAGCTTCATCAACGCCATGGCGGAGAAGCTCCCGTTTGCCGACAACAGCATGGATGTCCTCTCCTGCGTCTTCCTGTTTCACGAATTGCCGATAAAGATAAGGCGGCAGGTGGTTTCAGAGGTCGCACGGGTCCTGAAGCCGGGAGGCAGCTTCCTGTTTGTCGACAGCCTGCAGACCGGCGATGTGCCCGACTATGATGGCTTGCTGTCCCTGTTTCCGCAGTTGTTCCACGAGCCTTATTATTCGTCCTACCTCAAGGAAGACCTGGACCAGATGTTCCTCGACGTCGGCATGCGCCGCAGCTTTTTCGCGCCTGCCTTTGTTTCCAAGGCCGCTGAGTTCATAAAAGCCCAAGCGCCTTTTCAGTGATACTGAAATTTTTTGCGTGTATGCCTTGCCAGGTTTGGATCACGGGCTTAAATGGGTCTTATGAGACTGGATCATTGGCTCTTGGAGATGGGGGAAAGCCGGAGCGCATTTGCGCGACGCGCGAACCTGTCCGCCGCCTCCGTCACTGCCTTGTGCAACGACCCCGATGTCTGGGTGTCGCGAGACATGGCCCGCAAAATCGCGGAGGCCACGAACGGCGCCGTTACCCCCAATGACTTTCTCGGCCTATCCACTACGAAGGAGCATCCTGTGTCCCAGGCCCGTGTCGCAGAAGCTATCCGTGCATTCGAACGTGGCGAAGTTGTCGTCGTGACCGATGATGATGATCGCGAGAACGAAGGCGACCTGATCGTTGCCGCCTCGAAAATCACCCCGGAACAGATGGCCTTCATCGTCCGGCACACATCTGGGATCGTCTGCGCCCCGATGACAGTTGCAGCCGCACAGCGGCTCCGTCTCGATCCGATGGTGTCGCAGAACGATGCGCCCCTGGCGACCGCCTTCACGATTTCGGTCGACTACCGCCAGGGTCTGACGACCGGCATTTCGGCCGAAGAGCGCTGCTCCACAGTCCGGGCCCTCGCAAATCCCAATGTCGGTGCCGAGGACTTTGTCCGCCCCGGTCATGTCTTCCCGCTGGTTGCCAAGGAAGGCGGTGTGCTGATGCGCTCCGGCCACACGGAAGCTGCCGTTGACCTGTGCCGCCTTGCCGGCCTTGAGGAGGTTGGCGTCATCAGCGAGCTCGTCAACGACGATGGCACGGTAAAGCGCGGTGACCAGGTGGCAACCTTTGCCGCCGAACATGAGCTCAAGATGGTTTCGGTTTCAGACCTTATCGCCTGGCGTCAACGCACCGAACGATTGGTCGAGCGGATCAACGAGCAGCCGGTCGACACGATTGCAGGCCCGGCCTACGCCATGACTTATGAGACACCATATGACCCGATGCACCATGTGGCTGTAGTCTATGGTGACATTCTTGACGGGCGCAATGTCCCGGTGCGTCTGCAGCTGGAATCCGTGCTCGATGATGTCTTCGGCCAGACCCAACCGCTCGACACCACCATGCAGCTTTTTGCCGAACGCGGACGCGGCATCGTTGTCTACCTGCGCGAAGGGTCGGTGGGCGTTGCCCGCCAGTCCAAGCGGCCCCGCACAGAGCTAGAGGCTGCCGAGCTGGAGGAACATGGCTCGGCCCAGGCGCGCGAAGAGCAATGGCGCGAAGTTGGACTGGGCGCGCAGATCCTGAAAGATCTTGGTGTCACCTCCATCCGCCTGTTGGCCTCCCGCGAGCGCCATTACGTCGGCCTCGAAGGCTTCGATATCAAGATCGAAGCCACGGAAATTCTGGATCAGTAGTAGTGAGAAAAGGGCGACCAGCTTGAGAAACTGAGAAATGTGCCTCGGGTTCGAACCGGCGGCACATTTCGTTATTGGCGCACCCATACTTAATACTTACAATTTGCGCTCGAAATATTATTTTATTTAAGAAGAAATAAAGACTGAGAATATGACCTTTTTGGGATTTTTTGCGCGCTTGCTGATACAATATATTCTAAGCATATTTTCAATATTATACTTTATGATGTCCGCTCCTCCTATATTTATAATTATACTAATTCCAATATTACAAGATAGCTTGCTGATATCGGCATTTATTCTCGCTCCGCTAGAGCTCGTTCTATCTGCTTTTAATTTGAGACTAATATCTCAGATCGCAGCACCATTTGCAGCAGCCTCTTATGCTTACACGTTGTACTTGACCATGCCAGACGCAACCGGACTTGAGAGTAAAATTGAGTTTCGAATGCAAATTTTTGGATGTTTTGGCTTCTTTTGGTCAATTGCTTCTTACTTGGTTGTTTTACATTCAAAACCTCAAAAATAGCATTGATCACACCTGCTGAGATGAACTTCGGCAGAGAGTGCAGGACAAGGCGTGAATTTCGAGATATTGTTCAATCGCATCCCAAAATAGTTGTTGTAAACTCTGTGCTAGACTCGCTTGCCTCAAATTCGTTCTAGGCACCGAACGCCCCATCGCCACTCTAACTTGCACGCCCCGTTTCAGGATAATCAAATGACCAGCGGATTGTTTCGATCTGCCGCGGTACTTGGGCTGCTTGCTGCCGTTGGACCGCTCGCCATTGACATTTATCTCCCTGCCCTGCCCGCAATTGAAGCGGACCTGAATGCAGGGATCGCATCGACACAGATGACACTGACGGCCTTCTTCCTGACCTTCGGCCTGTCGCAGATGGTGTACGGCCCGATTTCGGAT
Source organism: Labrenzia sp. CE80 (assembly GCF_009650605.1). Classification (NCBI taxonomy): domain Bacteria; kingdom Pseudomonadati; phylum Pseudomonadota; class Alphaproteobacteria; order Hyphomicrobiales; family Stappiaceae; genus Labrenzia; species Labrenzia sp. CE80. The sequence continues at coordinate 962,866 of NZ_WAJT01000002.1, read as the reverse complement.
CAGATCGGACGCAAGCTGCCGCTTTATGGCGGGCTTGTCCTGTTCATCCTGGGGTCCATCAGCTGCGCCCTGTCGCCAACGATAGAATGGCTGATCGCATCCCGCCTGTTGCAGGGCGTCGGCGCTGCCGTCGTCATGGTCATTCCGCGCGCCATCATCCGGGACATGTACACGGGCTATCAGGCAACCCGGCTGATGGCATTGGTGATGCTCGTGATCAGCGTTTCGCCGATGCTGGCTCCTCTGGCAGGCACCGGGATCATCGCAATCGGCGGCTGGCAGGCCATCTTCTATTTCCTCGCGGGAGCCGCTGTTCTCTCGCTCATCGTCACAGACCGAGCCCTGCCCGAGACCCTCGCGCCGGAAGACCGCGTTCCGGTCAACACGCGGTCCCTGTTTGCCGGCCTCAAGGTGCTGCTGGCGGATCCCCTGTTCATGGGGCTGACCTTGATCGGTGGCTGCGGCATGGCTAGCTTTTTTGTCTTCATCGCCAGCGCACCGTTCGTCTACACCGGCCACTTCGGATTGTCGGGCGTCGAATTCAGTCTTGCCTTCGCCGTCAACGCAATCGGCTTCTTTGCGTCTTCCCAAATTGCCGCTCAGCTTGGTCAACGCTTTGGCATGACGAGGGTCATCGTCTATGCGGTCACGGGCTTCGTCCTGATTGAACTCGCCCTGCTTGCCCTGACGCTTTCCGGCTATGGGGCGCTGCCGGTGGTCATGTTCTTCCTGTTCTGCGGCAATGCGTGTCTTGGCCTCGTCATTCCCTCAACCATGGTGCTCGCTCTTGATCACCACGGCAAAATTGCCGGCCTGGCCTCCTCTCTTGGCGGAACCCTTCAGATGATCGCGGGCGGTCTGATGATTGCAGCGGCGAGCCCATTCTTCGACGGCACTGTGACACCGCTGGTTGCGGCCATTACCTTCTGCGCTGTCGCAGCCTTCACACTGATGAAGCTCCTCGGCATCGGAAAAGAGACACCGACCAAAGGGACCAGCGCCTAGAGGTGGTGTCCTTGTCGCGGGCAGAGGCTTTGACAAGCCTTCAGCAGCCTGAAACAAGGAGGCTCCAGCGGCCTCACAACAGGATATCAAGTCGCCTTATGCCGACAGACGTCAAATACACGAATTCGGAAACTCCGAACGGGCCCAAACCATTTGCAATTGGCTACATCCGCTCGACAGGAGAGGCGCTTGTCATTGGCGGTCTGTTCTTCGGCTTTGGCTTTGTCGTTCTTGGCCTTTTCGGCGGTGTGAAACCTTTGGCGGGTCTCGCCATCGTGCCACTGCTGGTGTCCTTTTGGCACTATCCGATGATCGACCGTAGCCAGCCTCAGCTCGGGGCGAATGGGCAAGGTCTGTTCGTCGAACGTATCGGCTTCATTGATTGGGCCTCTATCGATGAGATGACCCTCCATCATTCGTCCGTGCGCAGCATCGAACTCGTCGGTTTGGAAATCTCTCTGACCAGCGCTTTGCCAGACGCAGTAAATGAAAAGCACATGTTTCCGCTCTGGAAATCGGTCATGACACGAAACTGGAAATTATCCCAGCAAACCGACGGCACGGATCATCTGACAATCAAATTGAATACGCTGGCGGGCGAGCCGGAAGAAATCCTGCACCGACTGCGCGCCTATCGACCGGCCTGACTGCAAACCCAGCGCGTGTCATGACTTCCAACAAGGCTTTTCGACAGTTCGAAGTTTAAGGCGTCTGACAAGGCCTAAATTGGTTGCAAAGGCAGTTGTGGAACGACGCCGGAGCGTGCACTCTGCGCCGTAAATACATGTGCTAGGGCCCGGCGTTCATTGATTGGTAGGTCAGAGCATCACAAATCAAACTGGAGGAAACCATGCTTAAATCAGCTCTTCGTCTGGGCCTTGCCGCTGTCGCCGGCTTCGCCCTTGCGCTGCCTGCTTCAGCAGAAACGCGCATCACCTACAAGTCGGCCAAATCAAGCTCATCCTACTATCAGATGGGCGTCCAGATTGCCGAAGCCATGAAGGCGGGCTCTAACGGCGACATCATTGTCACGGTCGAGGAAAGCCAGGGCTCGGTCCAGAACGTCATGGAAACCCGCGCACGCGGCGGCGACTATGTGTTCACGACGCCGCCGGCTCTCGTGAGTCTAGCCCAGGGCGGCAAAGCCATGTTCGAAGGCAAGTCGAGCCCGAAGTTCGACGAAATCCGCGCCCTGTTTCCGATCCCGTCGTTGACGATGCATTTCGTCATGTCGAAAGAAAGCGGCGCGACCGACTTTGCTGGCATGGAAGGCAAAACCATCCTGCTCGGCAAGGGATCTTTCGGCGCACGCGAAGGTGAGAAGTACCTCAAGCTCTTCGGCCTCGAAGGCAAGGTGGAACTCGCCGAAGTCGAGCTGTCAAACGCTGTTCCTGCCTTGAAGAACGGCCAGATCGATGGGTTCGTCACTGCCGGCTCATGGCCTGCGCCGAACGTCATCGAGGCGGCCGCCTCCACCGACGTGACAGTGCTCACCCTTACAGACGAGCAGATTGCCCAGTCCAAACGCGCGGAGCTGGTCATTCCGGCTGGTACCTATTCAGGCCAGGACGCAGATATCACAACCACGTCGCTTCCCGTTGTCGCCTATACAACGACAGCCATGGATGACGACACGGCCTATGCGCTGACCAAAACCTTCTGGGAAACCAAGGCCAAGATGGGCGAGACTGCCCGCTGGTGGAATGGCGTCGACGAAGGCCTGATGGGCACCATCACTGGCAAGATCCATCCAGGTGCCCAGCGCTACTATGAAGAGGCCGGTTTTGCGTTGACCGACGCGCAAAAGTAAACCACCGACCATCTCGATGACTTTGCCCCGGGCATGCCATGTGCCCGGGGTCCTGTTTTTGCCAGGGCCAGCCATGCCGACCTCTACCGCATCCGCGCGACCGATCCATCGCTTCATATTGCTTGCCTGCGCGGCCACGTTGGTTGCCTTTCACCTCGGCCTGATCTTTTCAGGTCTGGTGCCGAACCTTGTCAGCAGACCACTTCATCTGGCGCTGGCCCTTCCCTGGATCTTTCTTTTCAGCGCGTCGACCGGCCTCATTTCACGGGTGACCGGCTATGTGATTGCGGCGCTTGGGCTCGCTGCCAGCCTTTGGGTCGCCTTGAACCACAACACCCTGATTGATCAATACGGCTTTCTGGAGGGTGACTTTCAGATCGCAGTTGCTGCCGTCTTGCTGGTCACGGTTCTGGAAGCAGCCCGCCGGGCCATCAACTGGCCGCTGCCGCTCGTGGCGGTTCTGGCGTTGGCCTATGGGCTGTTCGGACAGCACATCCCGGGCGAATTCGGCCACTCAGGCACACCAATCGAGAGTTTTCTCGGAACCCTCACGATTGCCGAAGGTGGTATCTGGGGCAGCCTGACGGGTGTTTCCGTATCGGTGGTCGCGATCTTCGTCATTTTCGGAGCAGTGCTCAACGCAGGCGAAGCCGGTCAAGGCTTTATGAACGTTGCAGCAACGGCCGCGGGTCGTCTCAACGGTGGTGCGGCAAAAGTCTCTGTGGTTTCATCAGCGCTGTTCGGCTCCATTTCCGGCTCCGCATCTGCCAATGTGGCATCGACCGGCGCCATCACTCTGCCCGCCATGACGCGGCTTGGATATCCGAAACGGCTTGCTGCAGCCGTTGAAGCCGTTGCCTCCTCCGGCGGCCAGATCATGCCGCCGCTCATGGGGGCAGGTGCGTTCGTTATGGTCGAACTCACCGGCATCCCATACACATCGATCATGGCCGCCGCGATCCTTCCGGCCCTGCTCTATTTCATCGCCGTATGGGTCGGAATCAATGCCTATGCGAGCCGGTTGGACTTGAAAGGCATGGACGAAGCCGACCGTCCGGATCTGAAGGCCACACTGATCACCACCGCTTTCTTCCTGGTGCCTTTTTCGGTTCTGCTCTGGGGCATGTTTGCGGTCGGCTATACGCCGCAATACGCGGCCTGCCTTGCGATCCTCGCCGGTTTCCTGCTGCTGTTCACCGATGCCAACTTTGGCTTTTCGATCAAGAAGACGTCACTTCGCATGGAGGCCGCCCTGGTCGCGGCAGCCCGCCAGGTCGCGATGATTGCCTCGATCATCCTCTGCGCTTCGATCATCATCGGCGTGCTGTCGATCACCGGCCTCGGCGTCAAGATTACGTCCCTGATCCTGTCTGTATCGGGAGGCTATCTCTGGCCTTCTCTGTTCCTGACGGCCCTTGCCTGTCTGGTGCTCGGCATGGAGGTTCCCACCACCGCGGCTTATGTCATCTGCGTTTCGGTTGCCGGCCCAGCGCTCACCCAGCTTGGCCTAGAGCCGCTTCAGGCCCATCTCTTCGTGTTCTGGTTCGCGCTTCTTTCGACGATCACGCCACCTGTCTGCGGTGCGGTCTTCATTGCCGCCGGAATGATCAACGAAAACTGGCTGAAGGTCGCGGTGACCGCGATGGCGCTGGGGATCGGGCTCTACATCATCCCCCTCGGCATGATTGCCAACCCGGACTTGATCGGTCTTTCAGACGCACCGCTCGCCGCGCTGCTTGCCTTTGCCCAGATTGGCCTGGGGCTTGGCTGCATCTCCTACGGCCTAATTGCCGCGGGCTCGACGGTGAAAAAGGCCGCCCTGATTGGGGGCGGCCTCGTCATCGTCTTCATCCAGCTTGCGTTCGGCTAAAAGACCGCCGCTGCCGGCGCCTTAGCCTAGATATTTCTTGAAGAAAGCAATCGTGCGCTCTTCGGCAAGCTTTGCCTTTTCCTCATCGTAACGAGGGGTCGTATCATTGTGGAAGCCATGGTTGGCGTTCTCATAGATATAGGCTTCGTATGTCTTGCCATTGGCTTTGAGGGCTTCTTCATAGGCCGGCCAGCCGGCGTTGATGCGCTCATCGAGCTCACCGAGCTGAACAAGAAGCGGTGCCTCGATTGCGGCCACATCTTCTGCGGATGGCTGGCGACCGTAGAAAGGAACGCCTGCACTCAACTCCGGATACGCAACGGCGATCGCATTGACTACACCGCCGCCGTAGCAGAAGCCAACGGCCCCGACCTTGCCGGTCGAACCTTCATGCTTCAGCAGGAATTCAAAACCTGCAAAGAAGTCATTGAGCAGTTTCTCGCGGTCAACTGTGCGCTGCAACTCGCGACCTTCATCATCCGTGCCTGGATAGCCGCCAACCGAAGTCAGTCCATCTGGAGCAAGCGTCAAGAAGCCTGCTTTGGCCATACGGCGGGCCACATCCTCGATATAGGGATTGAGACCACGGTTCTCGTGGATGACCAGCACGGCCGGGAGCTTGCCGGTAGCCCCGGCTGGTTTCACCAGATAACCGTTCACTTCGCCGTGGCCGTTGGGCGAGGGATAGGTGATACGCGTGGTTTCGATCTCGGGATCGTCTGGCGCCACTTGCTGGGCCAGCGCGTAGTTCGGCGCAAGTTGATTCAAAAGCATGGCAGCGGTAACACCGCCAACTGCAAATTTGCCGGCACGTGTCAGGAACTCACGCTTGGTGATCTTGCCGTGGGCATAAAAATCGTAAAGGTCGAGCAGTTCTTGCGGAAAGTCTTTTGCCGTTTTGCGGCGAACCGGGGTCATCTCGTTCATAGCATCCCTCCATCGGTAAGGCAGAGCAGCCTGCCTGGCGAGAATACTAGAAGTCTGGCCTCCGCAATCCAGCCAATGGCGGCAGGAAAACTGTAACGAGATGTATCAGAAGTTTTCTGTGGCCCTCACTTCGCGGAGAAGTGATCACGAACAGCGCATCATATCGGTTTCGCAGCGTCGCACTGGTTGCCGCGGAAAAGGTCTGCTAGACACTGACACACGACCTGAACCCGAGCAAGCTTGGCATCTTCCGCGCGATGTATCAGCCATGCTTCTCTGAACAGATCTGGCAATGGCTCGGACGCTTGTTGCAGCCGGGTATCTTTTTGCCCGACCAGGCAGGGGAGCACGGTCTTGCCAAGGCCCGCCGCTACAGCTTCAATTGCGGTATCGGCGTCGTAAAAACGAGTTGAGGCAAATTCTCCGCCCAATCCGGCAACGTTGTCTTCCATCCATCGGGCTTGGGGCAGATACTGCATCTCATGCTGGTAACCCAACCATGATAATCTAGCGACTGCGTCCCCTGACAGCCCCTCCGGGACAAACACCGCGTGTGTCATCAGGCCAACGCGATAGGCTTTCAGGCTGTGCCCGCCCTCCGTCGGTCTGCCGAGCCGCAAGGCAACATCTGTTTCTCTGTTTGTCAGACAGAAGTTTCTGTTGTCAGCATTTAGATGAAGAGTCAGTTCAGGATATTTTGCAGAAAATATTGCGATCTGAGGGATCAAAATCCGCTTCACGAGCATCGGAACCGCTGACAAATGCACGACCCCGGTTACGCGATGCTTTGCGTCGACCAGATCTCCTTGCAGATCTGCAACCAATTGATCTATCTGCTCTGCTTGAGCAGCTGCCCGGACGCCCGCCTCTGTCAAAACGAGATTGCCGTCAGGACCTCGTTCAAGGACATCAAGCCCGAACGAAGCCTCAAGCGACCGAATGCGGCGTGAGACTGTGGTTGCATCGACCTCGAGCCGTTTTGCGACAGCGAGAAGCGTACCGGTCCGCTTGAATTCGACTAGATATCGCAGATTGTTCCAATCCATAACTGCATTTTTACAGTTCTAGTCTGCAATTGCACGCCTTTATCTGCATATACGCAACGCCTAAACCGTTCTCCAGATCTGGAGAACCATTCAATGTTGACTGAAGTAGCGGGCTACGCCGGCCTTACGCAGCCCCAATTTCTGATCTGCTCCGCAGCAATCTTCTGCGCGGGCCTTGTGCGCGGATTCTCGGGTTTTGGTCTTTCCGCCATCTTGATGGCAGGCATCGTGGTTCTGATCCCACCAGTGGAACTGATCCCGCTTTGCTACCTGCTCGAAGCCGCAGCAAGTATTGCCCTTTTTCGCGGGAACTTGCGATCAGCCGATTGGAAAATGGTCTGGACTCTCGCAATCACGTCGGCGATCGGCGTCCCGATTGGGCTGGCTATCACAACGAATGTTCCAACTGAGCACTCAAAGACCATCGCCCTGGGGCTTGTGCTCGTACTGACCTTCGGCCAGCTCTTCAAATTCATTCCGCCCGGCTTTGGAGGCCGCGCAGGTCTGCCTGTCGCAGGCCTCCTCGCCGGAATTGTGACCGGGTTGGCATCCGTTGGCGGGCTAGTGGTCGCTCTTTATGTGTTGTCCCGTCGCACTGAAGCACATGTGATGCGCTCCTCGCTGATCATCTTCTTGTTCATCGGCATCTTTACAACACTCGCGTCTTTGCTGAGTTACGATCTCATGAGCCAAGAGACGCTACAACGGGGCGTGATCTTCGTCCCGATTGTCCTGTCAGGCGTTTTTTTCGGGACACGGCTATTTTCGCCGGCCCTTGCACCCCACTACAAGAAGGTTTGCCTGCTATTGCTGGTCTGTCTTTCAATTGTCGGCCTGATACGACTTTTTTAGGCTACCAGACGTTCTCAACCGACCTGCCCACGGTGGCGCAGGAGATGATCGGCCAGAACGCAGGCGACCATGGCCTCGCCGACCGGAACTGCACGAATACCAACGCAGGGGTCATGGCGGCCCTTGGTCATGACATCAACCTCCTGCCCCTGACGCGTCACGGACTTGCGCTCGGTCAGGATTGAAGATGTCGGCTTGACTGCAAAACGGGCAACGATCGGATCACCGTTGGAAATTCCACCCAGAATGCCGCCCGAATTGTTGGAAAGAAACAGCGGCTTGCCGTCATCTCCGATACGCATCTCATCGGCATTTTCCTCGCCGGTGAGGGTGGCCGCATCAAAGCCATTGCCGATTTCAACGCCTTTGACAGCGTTGATCGACATAAGCGCGGCGGCGAGCTCAGTATCGAGTTTGCCGTAAATCGGCGCTCCCAGGCCGACCGGCACGCCTTCGGCGATGACCTCAATCACGGCACCTACGGAAGATCCGGCCTTGCGGATACCATCGAGATAGTCAGCCCAAAATGCAGCAGCTTCCTTGTCCGGGCAGAAGAACGGGTTGTTATCGACCTCAGACCAATCCCAATTTTCGCGATTGATCTTGTGCGGACCGACCTGCACCAGTGCAGCGCGGATACTCACCTGCGGCAGGACCTTTCGTGCAACGGCACCGGCAGCGACGCGCATAGCGGTCTCGCGTGCAGAAGAGCGTCCACCACCGCGGTAATCGCGAATGCCATATTTGGCATCATATGTGTAGTCAGCATGGCCCGGACGATAGCGATCCTTGATCTCGGAATAGTCCTTGGAGCGCTGGTCCGTGTTCTCAACCATCAGCGAAATTGGAGTCCCAGTGGTCTTTTGCACGCCGTCTTCGTCGATCATGACGCCGGAGAGGATTTTTACTTCATCCGGTTCCCGCCGCTGTGTGGTGTATTTCGACTGACCGGGTTTGCGCTTTTCCATAAAGCCCTGAATATCTGCCTCTGTCAGGGGAATGAGCGGCGGGCAGCCATCAACAACACAGCCAATCGCAGGTCCATGGCTTTCGCCCCAGGTGGTAACGCGAAAGAGATGACCAAATGTGTTGTCGGACATGCTGTGCCTTCCATTGGGCTCCGCCCGCGAGCGGCTTCATTCAACTGACTTTGCGCGGCAAGCGATACGGCAAGACGCCGTTCACCTCAAGCCCCGGCATTCCATTCACCGCAAAGGCTGGCAATGCGGTTTTTTATTAGAAAAACAACAAGCCAGCTCACACATCTGTGAAAATCACACTCATCACTATTAACAGTAAAATTACCGAATACTGTCACCTATACTGATAATACGCACCTGGACTTCCGATGAAACCCGATTGAACTTCCTAGGTCCAAGCTTACAGCCATCTAAATAGAACGACCGAAGCCAACGATATATCCATATGACCCGACGTCCATTGAAGATCCATCGCTGGTTGATTTCCATTGTCGTGCTGTTGCTGGCACCCAGCTTGCTTTTTGCAACTCTCTGGATCCGCAATACACTGTCCGATGTCCATGCAGTCGACCGCAGCATGGCCGGACTGGAAATGCTGATAGAGCTTGAGCCTGACATCCGCGCTGCGGCCTTGGGCGACACGCCAATAACGACGCCGCCAAAATTCGACGCGCGCAATCGGTTGGCCATGCCAAAGATGGTGCACAACAAACTTCTAGAAGACTACGTCATTCTCAAGTCGGACGTGAGCGTTAGTGAGGCGGTTCGCCGTGCACGCGACATAGTTCGTGCGATCGTTCATGGTGTTGATCTTACATCGGTGACCGGACCGGACAGCGCGGAACTGCCGTATCTCGTCAGCGACTCGATCCTAAGCGTAGTTCTCGAATCCAGCGCTATGGTCCAGACCGGAAACCGGATCGCCCAAAAGGACGAATTGAACCTATGGGACAAGATGGCGGTAACGGTGCAAGGCGGGCAATTCAAGGTTGCCGCCGATCTGGTATCCAGGGTTACAAATCAGTATTTTTCGATGCTCCAGATGCAGGGCGCTGGAAAGTTGCAGGCATTGGCGGAATCCTATCGGGATGCCAATGGATCCTATCAGAAGGCAGGCGCTGAACTACTGACAACAACGTTGCAATCAGATTTGGGGATCACAATTGCCGCTGGCCCCGCCTCGTCCTCCTACCCGGTTCTGGCGACCGCGTGCTTAGATCTTTGGCGCGGTATCATCGATTATTTGGCAGAGGAATTAGCCCAGACGCGGCAGGCTAAAATTGTGGCTGTTGTGACGGCTAGCTCCTTTGGCTTGGTAGTGATTCTTCTTGCACTGAGCCTCGCGACCGTCCTGGGCCGAAGCCTCGCTGCGCGCACCCGAAAAGAATTCGACCACCTGGGTTATGAAGATGCCCTAACGGGGCTTCCGAACCGAAGAGCACTTGTAAAAAGCCTCTCCTCGATTTCCCTCCCTGACGACAACTCGCGTGTTGCCATCCTCCATCTCGATATCCGCCGCTTCAAAGCCATTAACAGCCGATTTGGTGATGCCGTCGGTGATGAAGTGCTGCGCATGACAGGCGCGCTTCTGTCAAGCGTCGTCGGAGACAAGGGTATCGTCACACGGATCGGCGGCACCGAGTTCATGATCCTGAAACCAGGCATTCAAAACGCCGCGGAGCTGAAAACCTTTGCAGGAGGCCTTATCCGGCTGTTGGCCCGCGAACGATCGATTGACGGCAACGTTCTGCGCCTGGATTGCTGCATTGGTCTTTCCCTGACCGAGCCCGGGCAGAACGTCACAAACAAGTTGCTGGTGGATGCCACACTGGCGGCGCGCTCTGCCAAACGCAAGGGCACTCAAAACATCGAGTTGTTCTCACCAGATATGCGCGCGATCTTCGAAAAGAACACCGAGACCGCCAAAGAGCTACACGACGCACTGCAGTCAGGGAACATCGTATCCTGGTTCCAGCCCCAAGTTGACATTGCAACAGGTCAGATTGTCGGCGCTGAGGCTTTGGTTCGCTGGGTCGGCATTGAAGATGGCGTTCGTTTCCCTGGCGCTTTTTTGCCAGCGGCAGAAGAAGCTGGCTATATGGAAGCGATTGACCTGACCGTACGCAACCAGGCCATGTCTGTGGCCTTCGATATGCAGGCGATCAACACGCGCGCCTTCCATATCGGCCTTAATGTCTCGGCAAAACTTCTAATGGACGAAAACTGCGTCGAACAGCTCCTTGCCGAGACAAGAAATTCCGGCCTCCAGCCGCAACAAGTGAGTATAGAGATCCTAGAAGCGGTCATGATCGACGCGTTCTCGGCGGCTCCGATCCGGGCCAATGTCAACAAGTTGTCCGAACTCGGTTTCTACATCGAACTGGATGATTTTGGAACTGGACACTCCAGCATATCGAGCCTTCGCGACCTTAAGATCAACCGGGTCAAGATCGACCGCAGCTATGTTGCAGGCGTCGATCAGAACCCTGAACTGCAACGCTTCACAGGTGCGCTCATGCAACTGGCTCGAAGTCTTGGCATTTCAATTCTGGCCGAAGGTGTCGAAACCGAGGGCGAGCAACGTTGGCTTCAAGCCAACGGTTGTGATGTCATTCAGGGCTTCCTAATTTCACCTGCCATTCCGCGCGAACAACTTTTTGCCATGGTCGGTGAACAAGCTTTCATCATGCCGCAGACAAAGCAGCTTACGTCCTAAATCACAGCCTCTCCGCTGCCTCACGCTGCTTGAAATCAGCTGCTGCAACCGACAGTCCGCCATTTGCGCCATCGATGAAATGCACATGCTGACTGGCACCAATGTCGGTCATGAAGCAGGTCATCAGGGCGCTGTCACTGACATGAACGCCATAGTTCAGGCGCTTGGCACGGAATGCTTCATCGAGATAGTAGGTCAGGGCCTTCAGTTGTTCCGTCGACACGTCGAGAACCAGACGGAGCGAGTCATCAAGTTTGCGGTGGTCGGTATGGCGGCAAATTTCCTGGAGGTATCGCGCAGGACGAAATGGCCCAACGCTGAGCCCCGTCACGAAGCCCCAAATCGTGGCCAGGCTTTGGAACACTGCCTTGGCGCCATAGGCAAAGCGGTTTCCGGTGCGCGATAGCATCCGGATTTCCAGTCCGAGCCCGCGCGGCGGAAACCGGATTTTCAACCGGCTGCGTGTGACGTGGTTGGCGGCATCCGTCTCTCCGAGTGGATCGAAGCCAACGATGTGCTCGATATCCGCCGTGATCGACCGCAGGCTTTCGCCGCCGCCTTCCGAGGGCCTCAATATCAGGGACAGAACCTTTCCCCGCTCCGACGGCAAAGGCTCCCAGCGGCAGGACAATCCTTCGAGGTCAGGTTCAACGGCAATAGCCGGATCAATCAGGAAAGGTTTGCAGAGGCCCTCGTCCTTGAGGATCCGATCAGCAAGCTCGAACCCGCCACCGATCACCATGGCCAGATAGTTGCCCGGTGACAATTCATATTTGCGAAGACGGACGTCGGCGCCCTTTGACCGGATCTCGGTGAGCGGGATCGCGGCGGTCCGCAATGACAACCCGGTTTCCTCAGCCGCGAGGCGTTGGACGCCTGCCAGTGCGACCTTGCCTGCGTCCACCGCGCTCGGCGGTATCATCAGCATCGCGCCGTCGCCGCCAAAGACAAAGGGTACGTTTTCGCGCCCGACCTGATTGAGCACTGCGGAAATGACCGCCGCACCGATGAGGTTCACCTCCTTGTAGCGACCGGCATCGATCGCATCCCGGGAGCGGACGATATCGGCAGCAAGGATCATCCAGTCGGCCGGAACGGTTTCATAGCGCTCAACGTCGCCGACGGTCGCGAAATCCGTGAAGGGCTCTAACCTGTGATAAAATTCGTCTGAGAGATCCGGCATGGCAACGTCCTGTGTTTGCCCTTTCATACGCGAAGATTTCAGAGCCCGATCAGCCGTTTACGCGACCAGATTTTCACATTGCCGTGTGGTTTGATCTATCAGAATCAGATCCAGGAAAATCCACTATTGCGCCAAACGAAAACCTTGTCCTGGGGTACGTCCAGTTTGGGCACATCAGTTGTCTCCAACCCCTCCAGAAGGCCACGCAGGACCCGAAACACGCCGCCATGAGCCACCACGACACTTGGACGATCGACCGTCGTCAACCAGTTGCCGATCCGCTCTGCGAGCATTTCGTAGCTTTCGCCATCAGGTGGCACGAACGCCCACTTGTCTCGGCGCCTCGCAAGCACGAGGTCGGGCGCTTCGTCGGCAAGCTCTTCGAGCGTAGAGCCTTCCCAGTCACCGAACGTGATCTCAAGCAGCTGCTCATCAAGACGGTAAGCGGCAGGGTCGAGATTCATGGCTGTGCGTGCCAGCTCCATTGTCGTCCGGGTACGACCGAGCGGCGATGAGACAAAATCCAGTGTCTGCGGATCGATGTTCTCCGCATTGAGAAAATCTCCCAAACGACGCCCGTTGTCACTGGCCTGGCCGCGACCAACGGAGTTAAGAGGAATATCCCTTTGGCCTTGCATGCGGCCTTCGGCATTCCAGTCAGTCTGGCCATGACGGATAAAGATCAGGAAATGCGGATCATTCAGCTTGGGCAGTGCAGAACTCATAGTGACTTTCGCGGGCTTGAGGAGATGAGAATCCAACGACAGCAGAGCCTCTTTCTGATCGCTACCTATCACCAATTCATGACGGGCTGTCCAGATCGCTGCAGAGACGGCCCGATAGATATAAAAAAGGCCGGCTTACGCCGGCCTTGAGCTTCGGGTCCGGACCTTAGTCCTTCACCACCGAAATATCCGGCGCATCCACAGCCTTCATGCCGACAATGTTGTATCCGCAGTCAACATGCTGGACCTCGCCAGTGACACCGCGGCCCATGTCGGACAGGAGGTAAAGCGCGCTGTCTCCAACTTCTTCAATGGTAACTGAGCGACGCAGCGGCGCATTGTATTCGTTCCACTTGAGGATATAGCGGAAGTCGCCGATGCCGGAAGCTGCGAGCGTCTTGATCGGGCCCGCCGAGATCGCGTTCACACGGATCTGCTTGGGACCAAGGTCCATCGCCAGGTATTTGACGCTCGCTTCCAGTGCCGCCTTGGCAACGCCCATGACGTTGTAGTGCGGCATGACCTTCTCTGCGCCATAGTAGGTCAGCGTCAGCACCGAACCGCCATCGTCCATGAGCTTTTCAGCACGCTGTGTGACAGCGGTCAGGGAGTAGACCGAAATATCCATGGTGCGATTGAAATTGTCAGAGGTCGTGTCGACGTACCGACCGGTAAGCTCATCCTTGTCGGAGAAGGCAACGGCATGAACGAGGAAATCGATCTTGCCCCACTTGTCTTCAAGCGCCTTGAAGACGGCATCGATGCTGTCGCCATCGGTCACATCACAGTGGCCGGCCACGAAGGCGCCAAGCTGGTCTGCGAGAGGTTCGACACGTTTTTTCAGGGCATCACCCTGATAGGTCAGAGCGAGTTCCGCGCCGGCATCGGCAAGAGCCTTTGCGATTCCCCAGGCGATCGACCTGTTGTTCGCAACGCCCATGATAAGTCCGCGTTTGCCGTTCATAAGTCCGCGCGTTTCCGCCATCTTCATCTCCAGAAGGATTCCAGTAACCACCCTACAGCGGGCTGGCCTCGTATGGCACAGCCCCCCATATCCTTCAAGACGCCGACAGAGCGAATGAGACGTCGACGGGACCGCATCTTGGCACTATGTTACCGGCCGAAATCACCCCATTGAGAAACGAGGACACGCGCTCATGGAGCGAAATCCCCATGCCAAGCAGCTCGCTGAAATCATCGGCGCAGCTAATGTATTGACCAGCCTCCAAGACAAGGCTCCGTTCCTGACGGAATGGCGAGATCTTTATCATGGTGTGACACCAATGGTGCTGCGACCGGGATCAACCGAGGACGTCAGCGCGGTGATGAAATATGCATCCCAGAACGGTCTCAAGATTGTTCCCCAGGGGGGCAACACCGGTCTCGTAGGCGGTCAAATTCCCTTGGAAACCGGGGATGAAATCGTTCTTTCACTCGGGCGAATGAACAAGGTTCGCGCGGTTGACCCCGACGGTTTCACGATCACCGTCGAGAGCGGCGTGATCCTCGAGACGTTGCAAAATGAAGCTGAAAAAGTCGACCGCCTGTTTCCACTGGCGCTTGGGTCTCAGGGATCCTGTCAGATCGGCGGCAACATCTCCAGCAACGCTGGTGGCACTGCTGTTCTTGCTTATGGCAACACCCGCGATCTCGTTCTCGGGCTAGAGGTGGTTATGCCAAATGGCGATGTCTGGAATGGCCTCAGAACGCTTCGCAAGGACAATACTGGTTATGATTTGAAACAATTGTTTATCGGCGCGGAAGGGACTCTCGGCATAATTACCGCAGCGTCACTCAAACTTTTCCCCAAGCCGAAAAAGCTGGAAGCCGCCTTCGTCGGTCTCGCAGATCCTCAGGCTGCATTGAAGCTCTTCTCCACCGCGAAGGCTCAGGCGGGGCCTGTTCTGACAGGCTTCGAAATCATGCCCCGGGTCGGGGTGGAGTTCTGTCTCTCGCATCTGGACGGCGCGCGAGATCCTCTTGAGGCGCCACACGACTGGTATGTGCTGATGGAGCTTTCGAGCGGGTCTGAGGCCTTTCCAGTCCGTGACTTGCTGGAGTCCATTTTGGGCGAAGCCTTCGAGGACGGACTGGTCGAGGACGCGGCATTCGCCCAGTCCATGCAGCAGGTCCAGGACTTCTGGCATATTCGACATGGCATGTCTGAAGTGCAGAAGGCCGAGGGCGGCTCGATCAAGCATGACGTCTCTGTCCCTGTCGCCTCAATCCCGGCGTTCCTGGAAGAGGCGATCGCCGCGGTCACGGAGTTCGTGCCCAATTGCCGTCCGGTGCCCTTTGGCCATCTGGGTGACGGCAACATCCACTTCAATGTCAGCCAGCCGGTTGGCGCGGACAAGGAAGCCTATCTGGAGAAGTGGGACGCGATGAACGAGATCGTTCATGGCATCGTGGCAAACTTCAACGGTTCGATCTCCGCCGAACACGGAATCGGTCGCCTCAAGCGCGATCTGCTAAAGGACGTGAAGAGCGAGCTTGAATTGGACCTGATGCAACGGATCAAAGACGCTTTCGACCCCAAGGGTCTCGTCAATCCAGGACGTGTTCTTTAACGACCCAACCCGCAAGCCTTGACAGAAGGCTGTCGGGTTCCTATTTCGGCGGTCGGGTTGAAGGTCCCGGCCGCTCGCGGGCAGATGCCTTGGGTGAAACCTTCCCGTGCCGCCGGCAGTCGACGCGGCCAGATTAAAATCAGCCTTTGCTTTGATGCAGGCCGATGGCAATGCGAGCCCCATCCGGAACGCCTGCAACAAACGTGAAAGGCACGTTCCCATGACCCTATCGACACTCCCTCCGCTGAGCGAGTTGAAAGCTCAGGCCAAACGCTTGCGAGCCGCGTTGCCGGCAGCAACCGATGCGCCGCTCAATCACGGCCAGTCGCTTGATCTTGTTGCCAGACAATATGGCTTCCGCGACTGGAACACCCTTCATGCGGCCAAGGGCAATGCGCCCAACATACAGCTGTCTCTAGGACAGAAGGTGTCGGGCACCTATTTGCATCAGGCGTTCCAGGGCGAGATCGTTTCGGCCGCCAAGGTGGGGCCGTCCGACCGGACGCGCATCACCATCGTTTTCGACGAGCCGGTCGATGTGGTGAGCTTCGACAGCTTTTCTGCATTCCGGCAACGGGTCACCGTGACGCTCGGAAACGACGGCAAGACCGCCGAGAAGACCTCAGACGGCGTCCCGCACATGCAGCTGACGACGGCGATCTGAGTCTGAAAACGGTTTGCGAAAAAGAAGGTCCGCCTCACGTCGAAGCGGACCTTCTTAAAGACCACCGTCGATGGCGATCCCATGTGTGGTTCGAAGCCTAGTCCGGCATCACGATGCCGATCTTGCCGATGTAGGACTTGGCCAGAAAGTCCTCTTGCGCAGCACGGAGTTCCTTCAAGGGAAAGGTTCGCGCCACCGTCGGCTTGATTTCTCCAGTCTCAATATACCTCACCAGATCGGTGAAGACATTGACCGGCTGACGCGTGCTGCCGATCAAGGTGAGATCCTTGAGGTAAAGCGTGCGCAGGTCCAGTTCAACAATCGGTCCCGCGATTGCTCCCGATGTAACATAGCGACCACCAGTGCGCAGGGCGTCAATCAAGGCGTTCCAGCGTGCCCCGCCAACGAGATCCAGGACCACGTCATAGGCCTCTTCTGCCAGCTCCGCGTCGCGATCCACTGTCATATCGGCGCCAAGTGCACGCAGATCGTCAGCTTTTGCCGGGCTGGTCACGGCCGTGACATGCGCGCCGCGTCTTTTCGCCAACTGAATGGCCGCCGAGCCAACACCGCCTGAAGCACCGGTTATCAGCACGCGCTCGTCAGTGAGTCCGGCACGCTGGATCATGCCCTCTGCAGTCGAAAACGCGCAGGGAAACGAAGCAAGCTCGACATCCGTCAGGTCCGAGCGCACGGTGACTGCGTTGACTGACGCGATCGTGGTGTACTCGGCGAAGGCGCCATCGCGCTCCGAGCCCATCGTGGCAAGTGCATTGGGATCGTCCGAGCCTACAGGATGATGCATCGGGCGCAGCAAGACACGTTCACCGACACGGCCCGGATCAACGCCCTCACCAACGGCAACAATCTCACCGCAGCAATCTGCGCCCTGAATACGAGGGAAGGACAAGGCGCCAGCCCATCCACCTTCAAGAGCCTCAGAATCCTCATAGCCGTCTGTTGCGGCGACAGCCGTGTCGCCGCGCACAGTCTTTGAATACCAGCCGATGCGGGTGTTAACGTCTGTGTTGTTGACGGCAGACGCACCTACACGAACAAGGACATCTCCAGGCACGGGCGCGGGGACCGGCAGGTCTTCGCACCAGACCAATTTGTCGAGCCCCCCATGTCCCGTCAGGACCATGCCCTTCATCGTTTCTGGAAGTGCCATCACGGCCCCCTTAGTTGGTAGAATGATTACTCTACTTGCTTTGGTAGAGGGATCATTCTACATGGTCAAGTATGAACGCGACGATGACCAAGATCGCCTCCGGGCTTGAACATGCCTTTGCGCTCCGCGGCTTTGCGGAGCCAAGCGTCGAGGACCTGCGCGAAGCAGCAGGCGTCAGTCTCAGGACGCTTTATAAGTACACACCGTCACGCGATGACATGGTGCTGGCAGCTCTTGAGCATCGGCATCAACGCTATCTGGCGAGCACCTTCGACGATCTGCCCGAGGATCAAGCGATGGCAACCGACTGCCTGATGGACAGGATTGGCGCATGGATGAAGAATGAGGCGTCCCACGGGTGCCTCTTTCATGCCGCTGTGGCCGCAGCGCCCGGAGATGTACGGCTTCGCGCCCTGCTGGAGCGGCACAAGGACGAGGTGTCAGAGCGCGCTGCCCGGGCCTGCCGCCTAACGCAATATCAGGTGGATCTGAACCTGATCATCGAGGGCCTCATGCAAAGCTGGCCAATTCATCGCGAAGAGGCTGTTACAAGCGCGAAACGGCTCAGTGGACTCCTCAGAGTTCGAACCTGTAAATGACTTGCGAATACTAAGGACTGATTTCCCAAGGGCGCGCTCTCAGCGGGCCTGACGAAACCAATCGAGAGCTGAGGGCCAGTCGCAGAGCCACCTATCTGTCAGGCTTGAAAAAACTGACAAGGGCCGCCGGCTCAAGTGATTCCTTATGTCCGTCAATATCCTATCCGAAATCGTGAACATTCTCGTCACAGTTTGATGCCGAAAAACATCCTTATGGACGTGATGGGGAAAAGCGTCTGCTGCGAGACAGAGTAGATTTGACAGGACATAACGCGCCAAATGCTGGTTAACAGCTCTGATTTCTCCTAAGAGATTAAATTTTTTTTGATTTCTTCAAAAAAGCTGTTCAATACTCAAGAAAGACAAATAACAATAATTGACATCACAAGTTCAAAGCAAAGGAGAACCTTCCGTAAAATATAACAAGGTTAATTACCCTCTGGAGTGTAAATACAAGCAATTTTCGCTCCTGACTTTTCTACCGCGCAACGGCTTACAAAAACCAACAAAAGCGATGTCGCGGTTGCCAAAGTCCAGAAGAAACAAAGTGCACGTGGTGAAAGCGCATACCTGGCCAGAAGATGTCGGGATGCCGAGAAAACCCAGACTGCGGATCAAAACCGCAAAAAACCGAGGGAAGTCAAAGGCATCACTGTCCTGTCCTTCCTTTAAAAAACAGCAAGCGGGTGAGTTGGGCCGCTTTCCTTTAACAGGAGGCGAGTATGCAGATTCAAAGTGTGAACGGAACGGAACGCTGGGATCGTGTAAAGTCGAAATTGAGAGAAGAACTTGGAGATGACGCTTACTTCAACTGGTTTGGCCGCGTCATTCTCGAAGAAAACGATGGGGATATTGTTCGGCTGTCAGTACCGACACGCTTCCTGAAACACTGGATCCAATCCCACTACGAAGAGCAATTGGTCGGGCTTTGGCGACATGAGTGCCGGGACATCAACAGCATCGAATTGACGGTTCGCAGCGCACTTCGCCCAAGTAAGGCCAAGCCCAAAAAACTCATACCTACCAATGCATCACCGGCCCGTGCCGGCTATGCCCACCCGGGCTTGCCAGATGCCATTCGCTATCCGCAGGTGCCCATCGCCCTCGGCGACGCCGACGAGGAAACTCTGATTGAATTCCTGAAAGGTGCGCCGACCAATCCACGAAACTCCTTCGAGTCCTTTGTCGAAGGAGATTCCAATGGGCTTGCCTTCGAGGCAGCCCGTAAAATCGCGGGTGGTCAGAACGAAGCCCTCGATCTGCTGTACCTTCATGGCGCGGTCGGGTTCGGCAAGACCCACCTCCTCCATGCCGTTGCGACGGAGGCAAGGTCCCGCGGACAGAATGTCTGCTATCTGACCGCCGAGTACTTCATGTACCATCTCGTCCCGGCGTTGAAGTCCCGATCGTTCCAGGCGCTGAAACGGATCCTTGCGTCAATCGACGTTTTGCTGGTCGATGACATGCAGTTCCTCCATGGCAAACAGGCCCAGGCGGACTTCAGCGATACACTTCTGTCGCTCATGCAACCGGTCAAACATGTCATCGTGGCCGCCGACCGGCCGCCGTTGCAACTGGAGACGGTCGAGAGCGGGCTTCGTGACCGGCTCTGTGATGGACTTGTGGTCGGTCTGCAGCCTCCGGACTTCGCCCTGCGCCGCGGTATTCTGACCAGACGGCTGGCTGCCGCCAAGAAGCTTCTGCCGACATTCGACATCCCGAAGGAGGTGCTCGATTACGTCGCCTGCCATGTCACAGCCTGCGGCAGAGACCTGGAAGGTGCAATCAACCGGCTTTATGCCCACCACCAGCTGACCTCACAGGCAATCACGCCCTATCTCGCCGACAAGATCCTCAGCGATCTGGTCCGTTCGGGTGAGAAACGCAACATCAAGATCGAGGAGATTCAGCAGGTGGTGTGCAAACACTACAGTGTCAGCAAGGCTGAGCTCCTGTCCGCTTGCCGGTCCCGCAATCTGGTCCGCCCGAGACAGATCGCAATGTATCTGTCGAAGGTGTTGACGCCGCGTTCCCTGCCCGAGATCGGCAAGCGCTTCGGAGGCCGTGATCACACAACGGTTCTTCATGCAGTTCGTAAAATCGAGGCGCAATCACAGACCGATACGAGTTTGGGACAGGAACTGGCGCTGCTCAAGCGGCTCGCGCACAGCTAAACGCGGCAAGTTGCCGGCAGAGGCCAGAGTCGGCGACGGCAAGGGCGGGGATTCCTGATCTCCGCCCTTTTCAACTGGACAATCAAAATCTATGCCGCAAGCCGATCGTCGGCGTGTTCGAGCCACAATTCCGGCAATCGAACAGACCGTAGACGCTGGACCGGTGGTGAATGCGAACGACCAACTCTGTATGTGCATATTGCGGCAGTGCAAAAGTCACTTCCGGCGAAAAGTAATGCAGCAACTTACGGGCATCGTCCGGCGCCGCAGACAGACGTTCGAATTCAATGTCGCGGAAGGAATAGTTTAGCCCGATACTCGCGGCAACCGTCGTCCGAATCGTATCGTTCCAGGGAAATCTGTGCCAACGGGCATAGCCTGCACCCCAGACCTGCGTGCCATCGCTGTCCCCAAATAGCTGCCCAACGCCGCCTTCGAATTCGATCGAAAACCAATCGTTGGAATAAACCTCCCGCCCAAATGCGAGGCCCACGAACCCTGCGTCTTCATAGCCTGCCTTGAACAGGAGGACCTCTTCCAAAGATCCGGAACTTAGCGGACCGCCAAACAGCATCACGTTCCACAAACGCTCACGCCCGATCGAATTCGACGGTAATGAATTCTCTAGCAAAAAGGTCTCGCCGGCGGCGGATGATTGTTCGCCACGGTCTGCCCCTTGAGCGGCAAATGCCATTGAAAATGAAAAGAAAATAATAGCTGTCGCCCAGCGGCAGCACCATCTCGGCATTGTATCAATACTATCCTCAACCGATGTACTCTTGGTCAGATTGCTAGCCCAAACGACATTCATGCTAACAATTTCGACCGCACAAAGGTCTCACGTCAAAGTAAATCGTTCGTTTTCAATGGTTCGCGCGCATCCAAAAGCGCCTGCGGATTTGCCCTATTTCAATTCGTTCGCTGCGCGACAACCAAGTGCCCGGGAACCGGCTCTCCGTCTTCAAGACGCACGGTAATCGGATCCATGGCCAATACCTTGAAACCATGAGCCTCAAGACCGCGGCGCAAGTAGCCCTCGCCTTGGGCAAAACGCTGTTTTGCACCGACCATGTAGTCCCTGTCAGCCAGAATGCTTTCAGGCAACGTCTCGGTTGAAAAGGCAAAGTAGCCCTTGGCTTCAAGCCGATCAGCGGCCCCGGCCAAGATGGGTTCGATCGCGCCCAAATAGGGAAAGACATCCGTTGCGGCGATCAGATCCCAACGCGGGCGGCTTCCGTCTTCGTCCTCGAACTCTTGTAGAAACTCGACCGCCTCACCGACGTAAAGGTCATCATAGACCTCCCGGTCATAGGCCAGTTCCACAATCCGTTCCGAGAGGTCGACCCCTGTCTGATGTTTGGCGCAATCGGCGAAAGCAATGCCCGTCAGTCCGGTGCCGCACCCCAGATCCAAGAGGCCATCGAAAGGGCCAATGCCAAGTTTGCGGACAAGATCCCGCAGCAAGAGCGGTACGCAGTAGCCCAGCTGATCAACCAATATGTCGTCGAAGACATCTGCATGTTGATCAAACAGTGTCGCCACATAGGCGTCCGGCATTTTCTCGGGAGACTTTTCGTGCCCCATCGCTGCGAGGCG
The DNA here is from genome assembly GCF_009650605.1 of Labrenzia sp. CE80. Taxonomy (NCBI): domain Bacteria; kingdom Pseudomonadati; phylum Pseudomonadota; class Alphaproteobacteria; order Hyphomicrobiales; family Stappiaceae; genus Labrenzia; species Labrenzia sp. CE80. The sequence continues at coordinate 940,978 of NZ_WAJT01000002.1, read as the reverse complement.
GATGGAAACACCGCCTGGATCCGACGGATCAAGACTAAGCGCCTGTCGATAGTGAACCGCTGCCTGATCATGATCGCCAGCCTTTTCCAGCTCGAGCCCCTTGTTGTAGGCCTCGGCGAGGGCATCATCATCGATTTCGCTCATGTCGCGGTTCCAGTTCTTATGGTTTTATGCGCAGGTACGCAGCATTCGGTGCGGCCAGGGCCTCTCGGGCGCCCGTCTTAACGAAGGCGGATCTCTCAGACTAGACGTTGCTCAGCCTCTTGGCGCTCAGAACAGGTCTAGCTGGTCCTTCGCAGCGTCTTTGGCGGCTTTTCTTTTTTGCCCGGCTGCTTCGCCCGGATCCAGGGTTACGACTTCAAGCAGGGACGCATCGTCGTTGGCGACCGAATTCACACGGGTGGAAACCGGATCAGCGACCAGATAGTCCTCCGGAGCTGGCCTCAAGAGCTGGCTCGCGTCCCGGGCCATGACGTTTCCCGTGTCCAGCCAAGTGTCGAAATCTTCCGGCATAAGAATGGCGGGCATCCGGTGATGAATGCGACGGACAGACTGATTCGCATCTGTCGTCAAAATCGCGCCCGTATCGATATCGCCGCCGTCCGGATCCGACCAAATTTCCCATAGCCCTGCGAAAGCCATCAGTCCACCATCGGCAGGTCGAATGAAATAAGGTTGCTTTCCTTCGGCGGTTCGGCGCCACTCAAAAAAGCCGGAAACAGGAAAGAGACAGCGGTGATGGCGCATGGCTCCGCGGAAGGATGGCTTATGCTCCGCAGTTTCCGACCTTGCATTGATTAGCAATGTAAAACTCGCGGGATCCTTGACCCATGGCGGGATCAAGCCCCACCGCACAAGGGCAAAGTGGCGGCCACCATGTTCCTGGCGAACAGTTGCCACAGGCTGGGTCGGCGCGATGTTGAAGCGAGGCGGAAAATTCGGCTGTTCAATGTAATCAAACAAGGCCCGAACGTCATTCGGAGTCGCTGTCAAGGTGAACCGGCCGCACATGAAATGTCTTTGGCATGAAGTTAGGCAATTGGCAACGAAGAGCCGCTAGCTTAGCAAAGAATTCAAACGCGTTGGGGGAACGGCATGCAATGCGATGATCCAGTTCTAGGCGTCGGGCCGCTCGCCGCCGATAAGCTGGAACAGGCAAATATCAATCCGAAGACCGGATTGGCGACAGACTATCTCAATCACTTCAACGAGGTGGTCATGCTGCTCGAGATGCTGCCCGCAATGCCGGACTGCGCCGAGGACGTTCTTGAATGGGCACCGCTCGATTATGAGGCCCATTTCGAAAATTCGACGTTCTCCGACAAGCAACTCGCGATCCTTGCCTTCCACGCAGCCCCTGTGAACCTGCGCACCCACCTGGAGCAGCGGGTTGCTCAGATTGATGCGGCCGTGACCGAAGCCCAGGACATGCTGCGCAAGACACCGGATCCGTCCTTGATGGCCGATCAGATCGCTGCCCTTGCGACCAACAGCATCAAGCCCCTGATTTCAGTGGCCAGTGGCGTGATCCATGGCCATGTGGAAGGTGAAGCGATCCAACTCGAAGGCGATGAGGCCCAGGCCGAAATCGATGCAATGTTCGCTTAGAACGTTTCTCCGGATTAGCAGCGACGCCTCCAATGACCTACAGCCTCTTGGATCTGCGCTGTCTCTGTGAGACAAAACGGGATGCAGATCCCGCGCCTTTATCCTCCGATCCCGCTGCTGGGTGTCAGCGTCCTTTGCTACAGGGGCGATGATGTGCTGCTGATCAAACGCAGCAAACCGCCCTACCCAGAACACTGGAGCCTGCCGGGCGGATTGGTTGACGTCGGTGAGCCTTTAAAAGAGGCCGCGGAGCGCGAACTTCGCGAGGAGACAGGTGTCCTTGCCGACATCGACGTGCCGCGCGAGACCTTTGACAGCATAGAACGCGATGAAGACGGCCTGGTGCGCAGCCATTTTGTGCTGGCGGTCTTTTGCGGGCAATACGTGTCAGGCGACGTGCTTGCGGGAGACGACGCCATGGACGCAAGGTGGCTCGACTGCGCGGCTCTCCAAGACCTTTTGACGACCCCGGGCACCCCGGAGCGGGTTCAGCGTCTTCTTGATCGACGCTGACACCGGATTTCCCCCGATTGCCGCTCTCTGGCCCTTGCGAACACCCAGTGGCCTGCGCATGATCCGCCCTATGAGCTTCCTGTTTGAAAAGCCTTTGGGCAATGTGTTTGCAGCGTCTCTCTTGGCACTGTCGGTGCTTGGCACACCACTTGGCGCCAAAGCACAGTCAGCAGACAATGCACCGCCCTATGAAGCCGATCTCATGCGCCTTTCGGAAGTACTCGGCGCGCTTCATTTCCTTCGCCCCTTGTGCGGGCACGATGATCAGCCGAGCTGGCGCGAGCAGATGGAAGCCTTTCTCACTTCAGAGACCCAGGACGGCAATCGGCAGCGTCGTTTTATCGAGCGCTTCAACCAGGGATACCGTGGTTTTTCTTCAGCTTATCGTAATTGCACTGCGTCCGCGCGTATCGCAATGGAACAATATGTTGCCGAGGGACAGACGCTGATCAGCGATGTCACGAGCCGCTACGGCCGCTGACAATTGACGCCGCTGCGGCACTTATTACCACTTGGTTAACCTTTCCTATCTAATTTGTGGGTGGTTGTTAAGTTTGCGTTCACAGTTGGTTATCGGCTGGGTTTGCCGTGTTAGGATTTTTATCAAGAGATTCGGGGGCCACATCCGACGGGCGGCAAGATCCGCGGCTGTTCAGAACCAGTAAGGGAACGAATGACTAACGACGATTTCACAGATGCGGCAATGGAAGCTGAGTTCGCCGAGGATGAAGACATCAGGCGTGCAGCTCTAGGCTTCATTTCGGACGCCTGGGCCGAAGCAATCGCATGCGGCGTCGACGCCGACGCTGTCGCACATGCGGCCATGTTCACCGCCCTTGCCGACCTTGTCACCACCTATGGCGAAGATGCCGTCGCAAAGCTGGCCGAAGGTCTGCCTGACCGCATCCAGCGCGGTGACTACACGGTCAATCGCATTCTACAGTAGAACGACCAACGCCTCACGGGGCGGCTGCCGAGCCGTTCCGCCTATTCCTGCATTTCCCATTCAGAACAAGATTGTCAGGGCCAGGTCTGTAAAGACAGCGAGCCCGAAAAGAACCAGAACGGTTCCGGCAATCCTGTTGGCGTTTTCCAGCCAGCGGTCATTGATCTGGCCACTGAAGCGATGAACCGCGGCAGATACCAACGTCCACCACAACAACGCCCCCATAGCGACGCCGGATACCAGCGCGAGCGCGCCGATGTGATTGCCATGCTCCGGCCGCCAGCTGCCGAGCCCGCCGATGATTGCAATGAATCCGAGAACAGCACCGGGATTTGTCAGCGTCATTAAAAATGCCGCCGTGGCATCGGCCCAAAGACCTGCCGCACCATTTCCAGGCTCGGTTTCAAGATGGGGGTGGGTGCGCAGGATCTTCAATCCGAAAGCGATCAGCAGCGTTCCGCCGACCAGCTTGATCAGATCCACCTGCCCCTCGATGAATTGAGTCACGGCCGAAACGCCAAACACGGCAACAGCCGCATAGATGGTATCTGCCAGGACAGCGCCAAGCCCGACGAGAATTCCCTCGCGCGCGCCGCGTTGAACCGCATGACGTATGGTCATGATGTTGACGGGACCGACGGGGGCACTCGTGATCAGGCCAATAGCCACACCAAGGGCAATAAATCCAAATACGCTCACGCGGCCAGTTTCCTCAACGGTTCTGCTCCCACCTGTGCGATACAGCCGGTTGCCGCCCTGCGCAAGGTCTCCGGCAAATTGCCTTGACGGTGGTCAGAGACCCCACTTTGCGTGTATGCAAAGCCTGTCGATTCCGGCAGCCAGGGGTATGGCGTATGTCCAAACGATTGTTTCTGCTTGCGGTCGCGGCAAGCCTTGCCGGAACGCCGGCCATAGCCAAGACGGTGCGCACCGACACCATCCGGATTACACCGATGGAGGCACCGGCAACCGGAACAATTCCGGCCGAAGATTCGCTCACGGCGCAACAAGACCCAAGCGCCGACGACAAGGTGACACACGAAGAACCTGCGCCAGCTGACACCTACCCGTTGCCGGAAGTTCTTTACGACCCGAGCCTTCTGCCCACACCTGTCGCTCGCATGCGCTCCCAGCTGCTGGACGCCGCAATCTCCGGAGATATCGAACGACTCCGCATGGTCCTGGAGAGCAATGAGGTTCCACCGACCCTTTCCCTGATCGAGATCGGTGACCCGATCGAATTTCTCAAAGAAAGTTCCGGGGACCCTGACGGTCTCGAGATCCTCGCCATTCTCGCCGACACCCTTGATGCAGGGTTTCTTCATGCTGACGTCGGCACGGCCCAGGAAATGTACATCTGGCCCTATTTCGCGCGATATCCGTTTCACGCCCTGACCGCAGACCAGAAGGTCGAGATGTACAGGATCGTGACCGCTGCCGATTTTGCCGAAATGGAAGCTTTCGGCGTCTGGCTGTTTTATCGCGTCGGGATCGGCAAGGACGGTACGCTTCACTATTTTGTCGCGGGCGAGTAGAGGCCTTCCGGCGAAGGACCTATTTCCGCGTAGTGGGCGTAACCTCGGTAGAGCGGTGTGAATGACTGGCTCCGACCGGTCTCCTCGGCGATTTCCGCAAGGACAGTTTCGAGCTCGGCGCGCGGCGTTACATGAAACCTGCGAAGCCAGGCAAAGAGCAGAGCCCTGAAGGAGGCCGGAAGTCTCTCTTGTTGGCCAAAATCGACCACGGAAATACGGCCACCAGGCGCCAATCGAGCAGCCCCGGCCTGCAAAGCCTCGCGCCAAACCGGAATCATCGACAGCGTGTAGGAGTAGAAAACCCGTTCAAAGGACGTGATCCTGAAGGGGTCTGCGGCAGCCGGGTCCGAGGCGTCACCACGAGCAAGTCGAATCCGATTGGACAGGCATGCCTTGTCGATATTACGCTGCGCCGTGTCCAGCATCTCCTGCGAAATGTCGACCCCATAAAAATGCGCGTTGGGAAAACGGGTCGCTGCTTCTATGAGGTTGCGACCGGTGCCACACCCAAGCTCCAGGACATTGGCGCCAAAAGGCGGCTCCATACGATCGATCAACAGATCCCGGCCCAGCAGATAATATTTTCGGGTCAAATCGTAGACGTGGCGCTGGTTCCGGTAGACCGCGTCCATAAGCTGTGCAGTTTCCGCGGTCGCTGACATCGTTGTTATCCGTTGTAGACGTACAGGTGGAAGCCGCCGTAGATGGACGAGCGATCCTGTTGGCCAAGGCGAAGACTTTCCTCTTCCCTGTAGCTCCAACGGTCGAGTGTCTCGTCAACAACGCGCCCTGGCAACAAGGTTGGTTCAGCAGCAGTGCGGAAAATAACCCTCGCGCCCGGACGTGCGGTTCGCGTGATTTCGCTCCAAAGGGCATTGAGCTGAGAGTCTGTCATCCAGTCCTGCGCATCCAGCAGAACATAGGCATCAAGACTGTCTTCCGCCTCGCCTTGCAGGTGCTCGGTGAAGTTCCGGTTGAGGACACGGACCCGGTTCGAACGCGTCTTAATCGCCTCGAAATGCTCTCGCTTCAGGTAGGGCGGCAGTGGACCGGCATCGCCAGTGGATTCGCCTTCCTGAGGCGCATATCCGCGGCTGAAAGCCTGCCATGCGAAATAGTTGTCATTGATTGAAAAGTCACAGGCGAGCTTTTCCAGGCGCTGACGCAGGACGGAAGACATGTCCCCTTCGGCGCTAGCAGAAACGAGCGCTTCATATTGCGCAGGCGGAATGCCCAGCCCGTAGAGCGACATCTTCTTGGAAGTCGCCCAGCGTACAAGACGCTTGTCGAAAAGCGGTGCCAGCGCGGTATCAAAGAAGCTGCGCTGCTCATCCATCGAGCGCGCGCGGACCATATGCCTGGGGTCGATGCCGTAGAGCTTCGCAACGAAATGCCCGACACCTATGCAATAGCCCAGCAGACCATGATGGTAGAGGTCACGCGAGAACAGGGTGATGCGCTTGCGGCCCCAGCCTGCAATATCGCGGCCCTCCCAGTAAGAACGGGACTCTGCATCCAGCTCTTCGCGCAAGAAGCGCTCATAGGTTGCGATGTTGGCTTTCTCGTCGGCCTCGCCAAAGAAGCGATAGAACGTATCGTAGTTGGGCAGGCGTTTGGCCGCGAGCAGCTTCAGCCGCCCGAGCGCCACATGGGCGCGGTTGAGATCAACAGCCGTGATCTCGGCCGGATTTGCGGTGAGATAGGACATGACGTTGCAGCCGCCGGACGCAATTGCGACCATCCGGGACTCGGGCGTCAGCTTCAGCGCCTGCATGTCCACGTCCGGATCTTCCCAGATCTGCGGATAGACGAGGCCCTTGAAGGCGAATGTAAAGAGCCGTTCGAGAAAGCCCTCCTTGGATGTCGCGCTGGAGCGATGGACCGCATTCTTCAAACGGGCCTTGGATGCATTCAGCGTACTGGAGGACATGGCCTTCTCCCGGATCTGACCTTGCTATGGAGTTCAGTTCCGATACGGGAGTCTGACGACAGTTTGGTGACGATAGGTCAGCCGGCTGCATTCTTCGTTAAACAAAAAAGCCCCCGCCAAGGGCGGAGGCCATTCAAAAGCACGTCGTTGGAAGATCTTACCGCGTTACGACGACAAAGTCGGTGCCAAGCCCTGTGTTCCGGGCAAAGCTGCGATCGGTGATGATCAGGGAGGTCCCCGGCGTCAACATCTCGCTGACTTCACGCTGGACTTTTGCCGGCAGTGTCAGACGATCGAGCGCGTCGCGCGGCGTACCATGACTTTCGCCTTCTGCCGGGACTGCCATCCAGTCGACCGAACCTGCACCCTGCTCAAACCCAAGCGCGGTGAAGACATGCGTGCCGATCGGCGCATCGATATCCGAGAGCGTCACAGGCGCCTCGTAGATGTCCTTGAACTTGCGGCGGATACGAAGGGTCGCATTCTGCGGCTTTTCATAACCGGCAGCCGCGTGAATGTCGCGGATCAGACTGTCAGTGATCTTGCCGGTCACCGGGCGCTCGGCACCTTCCTGATAGAGGGCAATCGCCGCACGGGTCTTGCGGCCCATCACACCGTCAACCGGACCGGCGTTGAAGCCCATCTGGTTCAGCAGGCGTTGCAGGGTCCGCGTCTGGTTTTCTGACTTCTTCGGCGTGACGATCATGCGCAGTGGCTGATCGAACTTCGGATTTTTAGCAGCCGCCGCGTTCAGCTCGGGCTGAATGGAGGCGGTTACAAGCGATCCACGCAGCGCGGGATCGGCAGCGATCGTCTTCGACGACAAGCTTGCCAGCGTCGTTGCTGCAGGAAGAGGCTGTGGCAACACATCATGGCGGATGAGTTCAGGAGCAGCCTGACCGCGAGTGACGACGACATGCATGCCGCGCTCTGTCTGGCCGAAGAGGTCCTTGGCGAAATCACGCGGCATCCGGATGCAGCCGTGTGAGGCTGGATATCCGGGCAGACGTCCCTGATGCAGGGCAATGCCTGACCATGTCAGGCGCTGCATAAAGGGCATCGGCGCATTGTTGTAGAGGTTGGAAAAATGCTTGCGGCGCTTTTCCAGAATGGAGAACACGCCGGTGGGTGTGCTGTTGCCGGGTTTTCCCGAAGAGATAGGAGCGCTCTGAAGCAGCTCGGTCCCGCGATAGACATCAATCTTCTGCTCATCGAGCGAAACCAGCATCTGCAAAGGCGCTTCCGCCGCAGCCTTTTCGCCTTCCGATGCCTGATTGTCACGCGCCGTTGCAGGCCCGGCCACAGCGGCAAACACGCCCAGGGCGACAGCAATTCCCTTGATGGGCGCAAATTGGCGAAGACCGAAAATAGCGGTCTCACGAGTCTCTAAACTGACATTCATAGCAGGAGCCCCCTACGCAGCACTCTTCAAAAGCTCAAACAGAAACTTAAAATCTACAGGTGTATTTTACGTTATGGAACAAGGTTACCGAAACGTTTGAGCCGATTTGCATCGACAATATGCACGATAGCGCAAGGCCGCTGTGTTCGCGATCACAGTTTGATGAGCGATCCAAGATCCTTAACGAACCCTCTAAAGCAATGAAGCCATATTCTCGATCACTTCGGCAGCGGAGCGGGCGTCGGTGTCGGAATCGCGGATCAACTGATCGAAGTGATCCGTCAAGGCGCGGATCTGCCGACTCTCACGAAACACCATGTAATGACCACCGATGTAAATCACACCGAGCAGTGGCCCGAAGATCGTGACCGGTGCAGAGAACACAACCTTGGTGTCATAGAGATAGAGACGAAGCGAGGGATACAGATCCCTGCAACAGCGGGCCATATGCTCGATCTGTTCTTCACGCGCCGCTTCGGGCAAGCCGCGCCAATAGCCTTCACCTCGCGCCAGGGATTCAACCAGTTCCCGGGAACAGCAGATCTCGTAGTCGGAGCCAGGCCGCCGCAGCCAATCGGCACGGCTGCGCATGGCCGAAATGGCCTGATCGGGCGTGCGGTCGCGGAAGGCGGCATATTCAAATTCGAAAACCGCATCGGTCTTGAGAATATCCGGAAGGGTCGCCGGGACGTGGCGGATCTTGTAGCCGGCCGCTTCTCGGTGCCATTCATCAATCTTCGCATCGGCGAATGAGCGCTCGGCCTCGGTCACCCGGAAGGATGCTTCCAGAAGATCGGCAGCGGTCTCACTGCGTTCAGACAAACCAAGAAGCCAGTCGGCGCTGACCGAAAGCGCCAATGCACATTCGGCAGCCAGATGGGCGTTGGGAAGCCTTGCATCGCCCTCTCCCAGGAGCTGAGCGATCGTCGAGCGGTCCACGCCACAGATCCGCGCCATTTCCGCACGGCTCATGCCCTGGCGCGACATGGCGTCGGCCAGCCGCTCGCGAAACAGGGTTGAGCGATCACGTTTGTCCATCTGCGTTTTTTATCATGATTTATGATTAAAATCTACAATTCGGATTTTTTGCTGAAAAGATACAGACTTCCATCAAACGGTGTTCGGGCGCACTCTTTTTGCATTGCGAAGAGCCCCTTCCACCCGGCATGAACACCTCGATAGGCGTGATGGACACGACGAAGCGAACCTTTTTGAAAGCGCTGACCTGGCAGCTTCTCGGGCTGGTCACCATGACAGCCCTGAGCTACCCGCACACTGGGTCTCTGTATTCGGCACTTGCCCTGGCCTCAAGCGCTTCCGCGAGCGGTTTTCTCGCTTTCTTCGTTCACGAGAAAGTCTGGAACAAGGTGCCCTGGGGGCGGGCGGTGCAAACAGAAAAGGCGCCCACTGATTTGCGGGACGCCTTTCACGAATGATCGACGCTGTTCGATCAGGCGCGCGGCAGACCATCCTGGAAGAGGACAACTTCGCCGCGAGACGGGGTCGTCACTTCAGCTTCCCACATCACCTTTTGACCGCGGACGATGGTGCCGACCGGCCAGCCGGTGACTTCCTTGCCGTCGTAAGGCGTCCAGCCACACTTGGATGCGATCCAATCATTCTGGATAGTCTGCTTCCGTTTCATGTCGACGATGGTGAAATCGGCGTCGTAGCCGGCAGCAATCCGGCCCTTGAGCGCGATCTGGAACAGTCTCGCCGGACCGGCGGAGGTCATATCAACGAAACGGGCCAGCGACAGGCGCCCGGCGTTGACGTGGTCCAGCATGATCGGCACCAGCGTCTGCACACCGGTCATGCCGGAAGGTGATGCCGGATAAGGCTTCTGCTTTTCATCCAACAGATGCGGCGCATGATCCGAACCGAAGATATCCAAAATGCCCTGCTCGAGACCCCACCACAGCCGTTCGCCATGATGCGGCGCGCGGACTGGCGGGTTCATCTGAACCAGGGTTCCAAGACGCTCATAGGCCTCATCGGTCAAGGTCAGGTGGTGCGGTGTCACCTCAATGGAGGCTACATCCTTGTGATCGAGCAGGTAGTCGACTTCTTTAGCCGTCGACAGATGCAGGATATGGATCTTTGCACCGACTTCGCGCGCAATGCTCACCAGACGCTGGGTGCATTGCAGGGCTGCGATTTCATCGCGCCAGATCGGATGCGAGCGCGGATCGTTTTCAATCCGCTCGCCTTGGCGCTCGCGCAGGCGGAACTCATCTTCAGAATGGAAAGCGGCACGGCGGCGGGTGGTCGAAAGAATGTCGCGGACACCCTGATCATCTTCCACCAGAAGGTCGCCGGTGGAGGAGCCCATGAACACCTTGATGCCAGCAGCGCCCGGAAGGCGCTCCAGCTCAGGGATGTCCTTGACGTTTTCGCGCGTGCCGCCAACCCAGAAGGCAAAGTCACAGTGCATGCGGTGATGACCGCGGCTGACCTTGTCGGCAAGCGCTGCTTCCGATGTGGTCAGCGGATTGGTGTTCGGCATCTCGAAGACAGACGTCACACCGCCCATGACAGCAGCGCGGGAACCCGATTCGAGATCTTCCTTGTGATCAAGGCCTGGCTCGCGGAAATGCACCTGACTGTCGATTACGCCAGGCAGAATATGAAGACCAGTACAATCAATGGTCTCGCCAGCCTGCGACGGATCGAAGGATCCCAGCTCGACAATCCGGCCGCCTCGAATGGCGACATCGCGGAGGCCCTCGCCATCCTGATTGACCACTGTTCCGCCCTTTAGGATCACGTCATAGGTCTTGGTCAAGGCATGTCTCCCGCTTCGCCGCTGCATCATTGCCGGGCTTATACGCGGATGATTGGTCAAGGACCAGTGCCGACCTGGACCCTGCTCAGCGCACTCCAGTCTTGCCCACACCCTCAAAGCCTCCTATGTCGCATGTCAAGGTATCAACGACGACTTTGAACGTGGGCCCACGCGCCCTGAACACAGAAGCAAGGATCCGGACAATGAGCCAACTTCATTTTGCGCTTTTTGAAAGCCGGGGCCTGATCCGCATCGGCGGTGAAGACGCAACGCACTTTCTTCAGAACCTTGTGACCTGCGATATCGAAAAGGTGGATGCGGAGCATGCCGGCTTCGGCGCTCTCTTGACGCCCCAGGGCAAGATCCTGTTCGACTTCATTGTTTTGCGAACCGACGACGGCTACCTGCTCGAAACACCGCGCGAAACTCTAGCCGACTTCGCAAAACGCCTGACGTTCTATCGTTTGCGTGCAAAGGTCGAGATCGAAGCACTGGGACCGGACGTCGGCGTTATTGCTTCGTGGGGAGACGCTTCCCCCTCACCTTTGGCGGGCCATCACGCATCTGATCCGCGCCTTGCCGAGCTGGGAGAGCGCCATCTGGGAAACCTGGAAGACATTCGCGCAGCGTTGCTGGAAGCGGGTGGGCAGCTAGAAACGCCTGAGGCCTATGCCGCTCATCGGATCACGCTGGGTGTTCCTGAAAGCCTTTCGGATTATGGCTACTCGGAGCTTTTTCCCCATGACGCCGACATGGATCAGCTCAATGGCGTTTCCTTTTCAAAGGGCTGTTATGTCGGGCAGGAGGTGGTTTCGAGGGTCCAGCACCGAGCGACGGCACGTAAACGCATGATTGCCGTCTCCGCCGACACAGCCCTCCCGGAGGCGGGAATGGAGATCGTGGCTGATGGCAAGGCAATCGGAACACTTGGCTCTTCCTCACAGGCCAACGGTGCTCATGTGGGCATCGCTCTTGTGCGGCTTGACAAGGCGCAGGCCGCTCGTGAAAAAGGCGCTGCGTTTCAGTGCGGCGATGTTGCAGTGGCCTTGAACCTGCCCTCATGGGCCGGTTTCACCTGGCCTGCCGACACCAGCGACGCCTGATGCACCGCTTGATATCGCCCGTTCCGTTTTAGAACTCGAGCTGCCATGCCTGCCGATAATTCCGTTCCCTCTCCAAGAGCCTGGCAGCGCATGTTGTCCGGACGCCGGCTTGATCTTCTGGATCCTTCACCGCTGGACGTCGAGATTTCAGACATAGCTCACGGCCTGGCCCGCGTCGCCCGCTGGAACGGTCAGACCCGCGGCGAACATGCGTTTTCGGTCGCAGAACACAGTCTGGTGGTCGAGGACATCGCCTTGCAGCTGAAGCCCGACCTGCCGCCGCACTGGCGTCTGGCAGTTCTCCTTCACGATGCGCCTGAATACGTCATCGGCGACATGATCTCTCCTTTCAAGGCCGTAATGGGTGGCGCCTATAAGGCCGTGGAGGGACGCTTGCAGGCCGCCATTCACCTGCGTTTCGGATTGCCAGCTGAAATTCCGCAAACGGTGAAGAAACTTGCCAAACGCGCCGACATCATCTGCGCCTTCTATGAGGCCATCGAGCTGGCCGGTTTTGACGAGGGTGAAGCCTCCAAGATCTTTGGCAAGCCACGCGGTTTTTCGCGCGACGGTGCGTCGGTTGCCCGGCTTGATCTAAGACCTCTTCCGGCCCTTGAAGCACAGGAAAAATTTCTGGAACGCTTCGAGTTGATCGAAAGCCTCGTCGAAGCTGGGAAAAACAGCAAAAAGGCTGCTCGCTAACTGGTGACGTTGACGCGTCGGACAGGTACGATTCGCAGATAAACAATTCAACGGATCGCCATGCTCTACGTGTGTTCCCTATCGCGCCTGACCGAAACTGTCAGCAAGGTTGGCGCTGGCCATCTCGTCACTTTGATCAATTCCGACATGGACGTGCCAACGCCACCGCGAATCCCGCCCGACCAGCATCTTTTTCTGGGCTTCAACGACATTCTTGCACCGATTGACGGTCTGACACCGCCGGCAGAGGCTCATGTCGATCGCTTGCTCGCCTTTGTCGGCAACTGGGACCGAACTGCACCGCTTGTGATCCATTGCTGGGCCGGGATCAGCCGGTCGACCGCCGGGGCCTATATCACCGCCTGCGCCCTGAACCCAGAGTTCAACGAACGTGATCTTGCCCAGGAGTTACGAAAGCGGGCGCCGTCGGCCACCCCGAACGGTCGTCTGGTTTCGATGGCCGACAAACTCCTCCGGCGCGAGGGGCGCATGATCGACGCCATTCGCGAGATCGGCCGGGGCGCGACGGCCTTTGAAGGCACACCGTTCGAGATGCCGCTGAACTAGCAGCCGATTACAGAGGCAAAGCCATCATGACTGCGGCGAATACGACCATCGAAATCGGCCTGAACGCGGTGATTGTCGCCGTGGCCGATGGCATGCCCCAGATCGTTCAGGTTGGCGACGGTGGCACCGGAGAACCTGAAAGCCTGCCCTTCGGCGCCTTCGACCCCCTTCATCATCGAACCTTCGAGATCGGTCTGAGGTCCTGGGTGGAAGAACAGACCGCGCTGCAGCTTGGCTACGTCGAACAACTCTATACATTCGGCGATCGCGGACGCCACAGATCACGAGACGATTCCAAACCCCACGTGGTTTCGGTCGGGTATCTCGCCCTTGCACGCCAGAGCGAGGGGTCGCGCGACGTGCTTGCCAGACATCACTCGGGTTGGCGATCCTGGTATGACTATTTTCCCTGGGAGGACTGGCGCGACGGACGACCCGGCATGCTCGACAGCGATATTCTGCCAGCCCTGATGGCCTGGGCAGAAATCCCTCCCCCGGCGGATGCACCACCACGGGCCTTGAACCGCATGGAACGTCTGACTTTGGCATTCGGGCTTCATGCTGACAAATGGGACGAAGAACGCGCGCTCGAACGGTACGAACTGCTCTATGAAGCCAGTCTCGTCGAAGAAGCGCTTCGCGATGGTCGGCCCGCCGCCCTCAAGCGACCGCACTTGCCCAAGTTCGGACGCCCCATGCGCTTCGATCACCGCCGTGTCCTGGCAACCGCAATGTCCCGCTTGCGCGCCAAGCTGAAGTACCGCCCCGTTGTCTTCGAGTTGATGCCTGGCACCTTTACGCTGACAGAGCTTCAGACGAGGGTAGAGGCGATTTTTGGCCGCCACCTGCACAAGCAGAATTTCCGTCGGTTGGTCGAAAACGCCGATCTTGTGGAACCGACCGGCGCCACCTCAACGGCGACCGGCGGACGGCCTGCAGCTCTCTTCCGCTTCCGTCATGAACTGCTCAAGGAGCGCCCTGCACCCGGTTTGCGCGTCGGCGGCCGCTGATCGAATTTCCACTTGTGCTTTAACCAAGAAGTTTGCATCTAGCGACTTCTGACGCAGGGGAATATAGCAATTTCTTCTTGTTAACTCTCTTTCAAGGTTAAAGCGTCACCTTCAATTCGATCGCTTCGGAAAAGATTCCAGTGACGATTGTCGTCAAAAGACTTTCCGGGCACGCGTATTGAGTTGGAGTTGGCTGCGTATGTCTGGCCCGCGTAATCGTTCGTCCTCCGGGCGCCGTTCGTCTCGTGTTTCACCGCGCCGGGCAAAGCCCTCGGCCGCACGGCACAAGCTGAAGCGCCTCGTCCTGACATCACCCCTCGCCTTCATGTTCCTGACCGGCACCATCGGCCAGCAGGACATCCTGTCTCTATTGTCCGAAAAACAGACCGATGCACCACGCTGGATGATGGCGCTGGAACCGGCCAGTTTCGCCACCGAGATCAAGCCGACACTCGCGCTGGCGGCAAGCAGAAACGTGCCGATCAACCCGCTCAAGGAACGACACCTGACACTGACCTCGGCGGCCAAAGGCGTTCGCGACACGAATGTCTCCGGACTTTCAGCTCTCGCGGCAGAAGTTGCGCCGAAAGAAATTCCCGATGAGATCGCGGTCAACCGGTCTGCAAAGGGCGACCGCCATATCTCGCTCGCGCCTGACAGGCACATGGTCGACATGGCTGCGGGTGCTGTCTATGCCCTGCCCAGCATGATCGGCGGCAACCAGGAACGGGCTTCCCTGCCACGCGTTTCCTTCGTCAAGCCGGAACCACTGAGCGAGCAACAGTCGACACTTCTGGCAGGCATTCCGTCGCGCACGCCAGGCAAAGACGGTCCGCTCGACCTGCAGCAGGTCATGATGGCGCGCAATGCCGCTGCTGCCAGCTTTTCGCTTGTCTCCGCATACGCTCCTGAAACGGCTCAAGACACGAAAGAGCCCTTCAACGCGCTCTTCGGTGCTGCAAAATACGAGCAGGAGCTGCCGCCGCCGGAAGATCCGGAAAATCCACATTGGTGGGCGCAAAAGCCACTACCTCTCTCTGTGATGGAGAAGAAGGAACAGCGCTGTCTTGCGGAGGGCATTTATTTTGAGGCCCGCGGCGAAAGCGAAGAGGGCCAGATCGCCGTCGCACAGGTCGTTCTCAACCGGGTGAAAAACCCCGCCTACCCGAACTCGATCTGCGGCGTGGTCTATCAGAACAAGCACAAGCGCAACCGCTGCCAGTTCTCCTTTGCCTGCGATGGCATCAAGGACCGGATCACGCAGCCAAAGAGCTGGAAACTCGCCCAGCGCCTTGCCAAAGAGGTCATCGGCGGCAAGCAGTATTCCAAGATGGTCGATGCCTCGACGCATTACCACGCGAACTATGTGGCTCCGCGCTGGCGCAAATCCATGGTCAAGCGCGGCCAGGTCGGCTTGCATATTTTCTACAAGACCCGTGCCGGCGGCTGGAACTGACCAAGCGCGCGTCGGGTACCCGGCAGAATTGAACTCGTTCTCATTTGCTGTACAACTCAATGGCCACCTTGCGGACGCTCGCAAGGTGGTCATTCGACTTTCAGTTGATTATGCGGGAACGTTTCGATGCAGACGCAACAGCAGCCCCGGTCCGACGTACGAAACCCGCATTCCGGTGTGGAAGCCTCCCTGTTCGAAGATACGCCGCCCCATACGCTGTCATCCGATGAGACGGCACACGCGCTGGGTGTCACCGTCGAACGGGGACTGTCGCAGCAAGATGCCGACAGCCGTCTAGGCAAGGTCGGCTCCAACAAGCTGGCCGAAGCAGCCAAGCTGTCACCGCTGATCCTGCTGCTGCAGCAGTTTGCCAATCCTCTCTTGATCATCTTGATGGTCGGCGCCGCGATATCCGCTTACACCGGGCACACGGTTGATGCGGTTGCCATTCTGGTCATCGTCGTCATCAACGCCCTCATCAGCTTCTGGCAAGAGTACAAAGCCGAGCAGTCGCTTGCAGCGCTCGGCGAAATGGCCGCTCCCCAGGCGCATGTCATGCGCGATGGACAGTGGAGAGACGCTCCCGCTGCCGATCTGGTTCCCGGTGATATCGTCAAGCTCAAGGCCGGAGACATCATTCCGGCCGACATGAGGTTCGTCTCCGCGCACCGCCTTCAAATCGATGAGGCTGCTCTGACCGGCGAGTCAGAACCCGTCGACAAGAACGACCAGATCTTCGCCGACGTTCAGACTGTCCTCGCCGAGCGTTTCAACATGGGCCACATGAGCACGCAGGTGACCGGCGGCACTGCAGTGGGCATCGTCACCTCCACCGGGATGGCGACGGAAGTCGGTCATATTGCCGGGTTGATGGCGGCGGCCAAGGAGCCCAAGACGCCCCTTCAAGAGCGCATTGAAGGCCTGTCGCGCGTGCTGATCGGCGCAGCCCTTTGCGTTGTGGCGATCATTATCGGCATTGGCATTCTCAACGGCATGGACGCCGTTGAGATGCTCAACACGGCGATCTCTCTTTCGGTCGCGGCCATTCCCGAAGGCCTGCCGACCGTCGTCACCATCGTTCTGACCCTCGGGTCACAGAACATGGCCTCCAAGAACGCCCTGGCCCGCCGCCTGTCCTCGGTGGAAACGCTGGGAACCACGTCAGTCATTTGCTCCGACAAGACGGGAACCCTGACCCAGAACCAGATGCAGGTCATGCGTCTTTGGGCAGGCGGGAAAACGTGGCAGGTCACAGGAGAGGGCTTCGACCCAAAAGGAACGTTTCTGGGTGCGAATGAGACCGAGGCGGATCCGGAGGTCGAGGACGATCTGCGCGAGATGTTGATGATCTCCGCCTTCTGCAATGAAGCGCGCATGATCGAGGTCGACGGCCGACCGGCGATCCAGGGCAATCCGACTGAGGGCGCGCTGGTCGTCGCAGCTGCCAAGCTCGGTGTTTCCAGAAGTGATCTGAAGGCCCGGAACTACGTCCCGCTGGCGCATTTCCCGTTTGATTCCACACGCAAGATGATGAGCGTGCACACCCGCTTGCCGGACGGCGAGGAATACCTCGTCGCAAAGGGCGCACCGGACATGATCCTGGCGCGGGCAACACACGTTCGGCTTCATGGCGAGGAAGTGCCGATCAATGATGGCAACCGCGGTGAAATCGAAGCGGTGATCAGCTCCTTTGGCAATGATGCCCTGCGCACACTTGCCGTAGCCTATCGGAAGATTTCGGCGGGTGATCTCAATCACGAAGATCCCGAGCGTGACATCGTGCTCATCGGCATTCACGGCATCATGGATCCGCCACGACCGGAAGTTCCTGATGCTGTTGCCCAAGCCACCAGCGCTGGCGTCCGCACGGTGATGATCACCGGAGATCATGCCGTCACCGCACAGGCCATCGCTGAACAGATCGGCATCAAGACATCGGGGGAGCAAACGGTTCACGTCGGCGCCGAACTGGACGCGCTTTCGGATGAAGAACTTGGAGAAACCGTCAAACGCGCTGCCGTCTTTGCCCGGGTGACGCCTGAACACAAGCTGCGGATTGTTTCGGCCCTTCAAGCCAACGGCGAAGTGGCGGCAATGACCGGAGACGGCGTGAATGACGCACCCGCCTTGCGCAAGGCCGACATCGGCATCGCCATGGGCATATCGGGAACCTCGGTCGCCAAGGACAGCTCTTCGCTGGTGCTTCTGGACGACAATTTCTCGACCATCGTCACCGCCGTTAGCGAAGGCCGGCGGATCTACGACAACCTGCGCAAATTCATTCGTCAGGCCCTCACGGCCAATGTCGCGGAGGTGTCGACAATCCTCTTCGCATTCCTGCTGATGGGCGCCGACCCTCTCCTTCCCCTCACTCCGTTGATGATCTTGTGGGTAAACCTCGTCTCGGATGGCATTCCTGCCCTCTCCCTCGGTTTTGAACCGGCAGAACCCGATCTGATGAAACACAAGCCACGCGGACGGGAGGAGAACATCTTTTCCGGCGGCCTCAAGGAGATGATCATCATCCGCGGCCTCGCCGTCGGCGGCCTCACCTTCTACGTTTTCAATACGGCGCTGGAGCGCGGTCAGCCGCTTGCCTATGCGCAGACTTTGGCTTTTGCGACGCTGATGTGCGCCCAGCTCTGGCATATTTTTGATGCGCGCTCTAGCCGGACGCTTTTCACCAAAAACCCCTTCGACAATCGGTATCTGCTCGGCGCGGTTGCCCTCTCAGCTGTCCTCTCCTTGCTTGCCATCTACACGCCAGTGGGGAATTACATTCTCAACACCGAGCCACTGAGTGCCCGGCATCTGCTGGAAGCGATCTTCATCGCCGCCCTGCCCACACTTCTGCTGTCGGGGATCAAGGAGCTTTTCGGCTTCAAGTTTCTCTAGATACTCGGAAGCACTTTCATTCCAGTCGCGAATCCGCGACCATTGACTTTGCCATCCGGCAACGATGCGACCCATTCCGGGGCATCGGATCAACTTGTATCCAAGGATCTGCTTATGACGTTTCAACGTTTTGCCGCCGCAGCGGCCTTCCTGCTGTTGTCCTCACCGGCCTATGCACATCTCGACCCGGCCTCCCACGGGTCCTTTGCGGCCGGCTTTACCCACCCGGTCTTCGGCCTGGATCATGTTCTGGCGATGATCGCTGTCGGTCTTTGGGCAGCCCTCATCGGTGGCAAGGCCATTTGGGCGCTGCCGAGCGCATTCGTCGGTCTGATGATTGCCGGCTTCGGCCTGTCCCTTTTGGGCGTTCACGTTCCGATGGTGGAGCCGGTGATCCTGGCATCTGTCGTCGCGCTTGGCGCACTCGTCGCGGTCGCCGCACGCTTTGCGCTCCTGCCAAGCGCACTTCTTGTCGGCGTCTTCGGATTTTTCCACGGTCACGCCCATGGCGGCGAGATTGGTGGGGCTGGTGAACTTGGCTATGCGGCCGGTTTTGTCGCCGCGACGGCATTGCTGCACGCGGCCGGCGTCCTGATCGGTTATGGCGCCAAGGTTGGCCTCGGCCCGGAAACCCGCCGCGGCGAACTCGCCACCCGCTTTCTGGGCGGTGTCACCGCTATTTGCGGTCTCGCGCTGATGGCGGGATAGTTCTTGATACTTATCATCCTCGGCCTTGAGCCGAGGATGCAGTGTTCAGAACTTTCGACAAGCTCAAGTAGGACGACTTTGGCCGGTTCGGCTTGACCTCACCCGATCTCGATATCCAGACCAAGGTCCAGAACTGGTGCGGAGTGGGTGATCCAGCCAGAGGAAATGAGGTCGACACCAGCTTCGGCAATCGTCTTGATGGTGTCGGCTTCGATGCCACCCGAGGCTTCCAGAAGCACCTGACCGTCTGCGATCTGGACCGCCTGTTTCAAGAGATCCGGCCCCATGTTGTCGAGCATCACCACATCCGGTTTCAAGGGTAGCGCTTCGCGCAACTGGTCGAGCGTATCGACCTCCACCTCGATCTTCACCAGATGACCTGCAAAGGTCTTGGCGGCCTCGATGGCCTGATGCACGCCGCCTGCAACAGCAATGTGATTATCCTTGATCAAGATGGCATCGTCCAAACCGAAGCGATGGTTTGAGCCGCCGCCGCAGCGTACGGCATATTTTTCAAAGGCACGCAGGCCCGGCATGGTCTTGCGGGTGCAGACGATGTCCGCACGGGTATGGGAGATCAGATCCGCGAAATGCGCCGTGGCGCTGGCAATTCCAGACAAATGGCCCAGGTAGTTGAGGGCAACACGCTCTGCCGAAAGGATGGCCCGTGCGGGTCCCGAAATGTGGGCGACGATGGTGCCCTTTTCCACCCGCGCGCCATCAGACACCAGTCCGTCAAACCGCAACGCATCGTCGGTTTGACGGAATGCGCTCTCGGCCAAGCCAAGGCCGGAGAGAACCCCGGGTTTGCGTGCCGCGATCACCGCTTTCGCGGTTTTGTCTGCTGGGATCGTCGCCTGACTGGTTATATCGCCTGCCCGGCCCCAATCCTCTAAAAGTGCGGCCTTGACGGCCTCGTCGAACACCAACCTAGGCAGCACGGGCAATTGGGCTGTCATCGGTCAGCTTCCCATTGCGTTCGAGACGGAATTGCCAGCAGCCTGATCGGCCGCCGCCTCGGCGATGGCGTTCACTTCATCAAGCGTTATGTAGGAGCGACGCGCCTGCGCAGGATCCGCATCAGGGTAGTCGGCCCGAAAGTGACCGCCCCTGCTTTCCGCGCGCTTGAGGGCCGCGGCAGCTATGATCCTTCCGGATGTCATCATGTTGCGGATCGAGACCCGCTGACACCTGGCTTCTGCCTGGCCGATGTCGACAAGAGCCTGACGCAGGCTGTCAGCACTACGTTCCACGCCAACATTCCGACTCAAGGTTTCACGCAGCACGGTGATCGCCTCACGTTCGTCAGTGTTGCGCTGACTCGGCAGACCCGGTTCACTGTCCATCTCGTTCCAATAGGCGCTGCGCGGTGTCGGCATCAGACCTTGAATGTCTTCCGCTATGCGTGCGGCGAAGACGACAGCCTCCAGGAGAGAGTTCGACGCCAGACGGTTGGCCCCATGCGCTCCGGTGGCCGCCACTTCTCCCGCCGCCCAAAGACCGTCGAGCGAAGTCCTGCCGTTGGCGTCGGTCAGAACGCCGCCCATGTGATAGTGCTCGGCTGGTGCAACCGGGATCGGCTGGGTCGCCGGATCGATGCCCACCTCCTGACAGGCAGCAAAGACGGTCGGGTAACGTTCGGCAAAACGCTTGCCGACGGCGTCCCGGCAATCTAGGAGGGCACCGCGCCCCGCTTCGACTTCGCGGTGGATCGCACGCGCAACGATGTCTCTGGGGGCCAGCTCGGCCAGATCGTGGACGCCCTCCATGAACCGTTCACCGGCGGTGTTGATCAAAAGGGCCCCGTCACCGCGCAGGGCCTCTGTTGCCAGAGGCGCGGGATCCTTGCCGACGTTGAGCGCGGTCGGGTGAAACTGGACGAACTCCGCATCTGCGATCACGGCACCTGCACGCGCGGCCATCGCCAGACCATGGCCGTTGGCTTCGCCGGGGTTGGTCGTCACGCCAAAAAGGTGGCCGATGCCGCCGGATGCCAGCACCACCGCATGGGCTGGAAAAGCCATACGTTCAAGGCCGCCGCGTTTGCGGGCTAGAACCCCTGTAACATAGCGGCCCTCGCCCATCAGGCTTTCGCCCATGAAACCTTCCAGGAGCCGGATTGAGGGCGTCTTGCGCACGGCCGCAATCAGCGCATCCATGATCGCCTGACCAGCCATGTCACCACGCACTCGCACGACCCGGTTTTCGGAGTGGGCCGCCTCGCGGGAGAGCTCCAGCCGCCCTTCCAGATCCTGGTCGAAAGGCACCCCGTAGGACAGAAGATCGCGGATGCGCTCCCCTGCTTCCCGGGTCATCATCTCGACGATCTTGTCTTCGCAGATGCCTGCGCCAGCGGCCAGCGTATCGTCGCAATGCTTCTGGTGCGTATCCTGTTCGGAGACAGCTGCCGCAATGCCGCCCTGGGCCCACGCGGAGGATGCGCCCTGGCCGATCGGCGCATTGGAGATCACGGTGACCGGACGCGGCGCCAGTTTGAGCGCGCAGAACAGACCGGCCAGTCCACCGCCCAGAATGACGACGTCGTCAACGTCCTTACCCGCCAGCGCGGGGACAAAATCCTCAGAGGAAACGCCCATGGAAAACTTCCCAAGATGATCGGCAGCACGATGGCCGCCAAGACATACGCCTGGCCAATCAGGCCGGGGCAAATTTGATTTCAAGCGGACAAGGATCAGCTCTTCAGGTTAATCATCCGTTCGACCGCGATGCGCGCTTTCGCGGCAATGATCGGATCAACGACCACCTCTTCCCGCATTTCGACAAGGCTGTCTAGAATTTTGCCAAGGGTGATGCGTTTCATGTGCGGGCACAAGTTGCAGGGCCGAATAAAGTCGACACCGGGCGTCTCACTGGCTACATTGTCGGCCATGGAGCACTCGGTGATCATCATCACCTTTTCCGGCAGCTCCGCCTTGACCCAATCAATCATATGCGCCGTGGACCCAGCAAAATCGGCTTCGGCCACGACTTCGGGCGGACACTCGGGATGAGCGATGATCTTCACACCCGGGTCGATCTTGCGGTAGTCGCGCAGCTCCTGTGCGCTAAACCGCTCGTGAACCTCGCACGCGCCATCCCACACAAGCACCTCCACATCGGTCTTGTTGCCGACATTGGCTGCCAGATACTTGTCCGGAATCAGGAACACCTTGTCGGTGCCGAAGCTCTCCACGACCTGCAAGGCGTTGGAGGACGTGCAGCAGATATCGCATTCGGCCTTCACATCGGCAGAGGTGTTCACATAGGTGATGATCGGCACACCGGGGTTGCGTTCGCGCAGTGCACGAACATCTGCGCCCGTGATCGATTCAGCCAGCGAGCAGCCAGCCTTCATGTCCGGGATCAATACCGTCTTGTCGGGGCTGAGGATCTTCGAGGTCTCGGCCATGAAGTGCACACCGCACTGGACAATGACGTCCGCATCCGTACGCGTGGCCTCGATCGCAAGCTGAAGACTGTCGCCGACGATATCGGCAACGCCGTGGAAAATGTCCGGGGTCATGTAGTTGTGCGCCAGGATGACCGCGTTGCGCTCTTTCTTGAGCCGGTTGATCGCATGGATCGTCGGCGCGAGCGCCGGCCACTCGATGGCCGGGATGATATGCTTGACCTTCTCGTAGATCGGAGCCGTCGCCTCGACCACCTCGGGCGTATAATCGAGGGATGGGCGCTCGATCAGTCCGAACCGTTGCAAGGCTGACGGCAGATTGTTGGAAAAGGCAATTGTCTGCTCGACGCCGTCATTTGCGGCACCAAAGTTCATCGTGGTCATCGCGGCCTCCCTCATAACTTATACTCATATTGAGTATATTTGATGCAAAAGAAAACAGGGCTACGCGCCCCATCGACTCTTTTGCTCAGATTGAGTTTATATAGCCTCGCCGATCTGAAAAATCCATATAATTCTTCGAACGCGTTCCTTCTGATTTAATTTAATTATTATTTTCATACACTTAATTCCTCCTGATCGACGCACTCCACCTAAGCCGACTTGGCAAACCAGAGCGAGCAACTGGACACAGCAGTCCACCGGACTTCAATCCTGGCACCACCACTCATTCAAAATTTTGATCCTTTCTTCAAAAGAAATCACTTTTTTCAATATCCTCCGGACCGTATCGTGCCGGTTCTTTGAATCGCGGGTCAGGACAAGATCATGCCTAATAGCCAGACTGCTACCGCTCGTTCCGGTCCGAATATTCCATTGGTCATCGTTTGTGGTTGCGTGATCGCACTTCTGTCTTTTGGCCCGCGTTCGGCTATGGGTCTCTTGTTTCAGCCGATGACGGAAGCACGTGACTGGAGCCGCGAGATCTTCGCGCTCGCCATCGCGATCCAGAACCTGATGTGGGGCATCGGCCAGCCGATTGCGGGCATGTCGGCAGACCGCTTCGGCACCTGGAAGACCATGACGGTCGGCGCACTGCTCTATGCGGCCGGCCTGTTGATGATGGCGGATGCTGAAAGCGTCGTCGCGCTCCAACTCTCAGCCGGCGTTCTTATCGGCCTTGGCATCGCCTTCTCGTCGTTCTCACTTGTGCTTGCCGCCTTCGGCCGGATCGTCACCCCCGCGCAACGTTCCCTTGCCTTCGGCATCGGCACAGCATCCGGATCGCTCGGCCAGTTCATCTTCGCACCACTCGGCAACGGCCTCATCGCGACAGTCGGCTGGCAGCAAACGCTGATCTTCTTCGCCGGTCTAATAACGATCATTCCACTGATGGCCATCGCCCTGAAAGGCAAGGCGTCCGGACAGTCTACATCTCCTGAGGTTTCCAACCAGACACTCAAGGCTGCCATTTCCGAGGCTTTCGGAACCCGCGGTTTCATCCTGCTGACGTTCGGATTTTTCGTCTGTGGTTTCCACGTGGCCTTCATCACAGTCCACCTGCCACCCTATATCGCAGATCTTGGCTTGGACGCTTCCTGGGGCGCCATTGCTCTTGCGCTCATCGGTCTCTGCAACATCGTCGGCTCACTCGCTTCGGGCTACATTGGCGGGCGCTGGTCCAAGCCAATTTTCCTATCGTGCATCTATCTTGCGCGCGCAGTCGTGATCACTCTGTTCCTGATCTTCCCAGCGTCTCCGCTGACAGTGCTGCTGTTTTCGGGGGCCATGGGGCTGCTGTGGCTCTCCACCGTGCCGCCAACCTCAGGGCTGGTGGCGGTCATGTTCGGACCACGTTACATGGCGACCCTGTTCGGCTTCGTCTTCCTCGCCCATCAGATCGGCTCTTTCCTGGGTGTCTGGCTCGGCGGCAAGCTCTACGACGAGACAGGCTCCTACGATATGATCTGGTACGTCAGCATTGCTCTGGGGATCTTCGCAGCTGCCGTTCATTGGCCGATCGAGGAAAAGCCGGTGCCGCGCCTGGCAAATGTGCCCGCCGAGTAGCTTTGACATGAAACCGTCAAGAGAAGCTGATTGACTTCCGCTTCTCTTGAGGACATTTTTCGCGCAAGGGGTTCCCGCGACGTCCCCGTGAAGCGCAAGCTCAAAGATCGCGTCCTGAGATCCATATGCTATGGAGGACGCTATGCCTGCGCCTAGTCAAATTACCGTTTCTCAACTCAATCGTCTGATCGGAACACCGGATTGCCCGGTTCTTGTCGATGTCCGTCTAGATGAGGATTTCGAGGTCGATCGCTTCCTTGTTCCAGGGGCCTTCCGTCATCCCCATGATCAGATTGCTGCCCTCATCGAGAGGCTCGCGGATCAAAGGGCTATCATCATTTGTCAGAAGGGCAAGAAGCTGAGCGAAGGCGTTGCGGCCTGGCTCCGCCACGAGGGAGTCGAGACCGAAAGCCTTGAAGGCGGAATGGTCGCCTGGCACGAAGCCGGCCTGCCGCGCGTCAACTGCCAGAACCTGCCTCGTCGGGACGCAAAGGACCGCACGGTCTGGGTCACCCGGCTGCGCCCGAAAGTCGACCGGATTGCCTGTCCCTGGTTGATCCGCCGGTTCGTTGACCCATCGGCCGTCTTTCTATTTGTCGCCAAGCAGGAGGTGACCGCGGTGGCCGAGCGCTTTGACGCTACGCCTTTTGACATCGAGGGCGTCACCTGGTCTCACCGGGGCGAAAGTTGCACCTTCGACACCATGATCGAGGAATTCGGCCTCTCAAGCGATCCCCTTCTGCATCTCGCCAGAATCGTGCGCGGTGCAGACACGGAACGGCCGGACCTTGAGCCCCAATGCGCTGGCCTTCTGGCAGCATCTCTCGGCCTGTCGCGGATGTACCGGGATGACGTGGCCCAGCTGGAAGCGGGCCTTGCGCTCTATGATGCCTTCTACAGGTGGTGCCGAGACGCTACGAACGAAACCCACGACTGGCCAGAGATGCACAGCGCAAAATGACCTCCTCACACCCCAATCTGAAGGAAGCCGCAGCGACATGGCTGAAAATCGGCTTCCTCTCATTCGGCGGCCCTGCTGCGCAGATCGCCCTCATGCACAAGGTGCTTGTCGATGAGAAGAAGTGGCTCAGCGAGAAGACTTATCTCAACGCACTCAGCTTCTGCATGCTGCTGCCCGGGCCGGAAGCGATGCAGCTTGCCGCCTGGTCCGGATGGCGTCTCCACGGCACCCTTGGCGGACTGATCGCCGGGCTCAGTTTCATCATGCCCGGCGCATTGGTGATGCTGGTGCTCGCCAGCCTCTATGCCGCCTTTGGCACCGCGCCGCTCGTGTCCGCCTTGTTCCTCGGCATCAAGGCGGCTGTGATCATCATCGTCATTGAAGCCCTGCTCAGGATTTCGAAGCGCGCGCTCAAACGACGAGATTATTGGGTTCTGGCGGGACTGGCCTTCGTCGCAATCTTCTTTTTCAGCGTTCCCTTTCCGGTGATCATTCTGATCGCGGCGCTTTATGGCTATTTCACCAGCCACGGCAGCGAGGATGTAGACGCTTCACCTCAACCAGCCGTTCTGAAGCGGACGATCCTGACGGCAACCTTCTGGCTGGCGCTTTGGGTCGTCCCGCTCGGGGCACTCTGGCTGGCCCTAGGGGCGGATGATCTTCTGGTTCAGGTCGGGATCCTGTTTTCCAAGCTGGCGGTCGTGACTTTCGGCGGCGCCTATGCGGTGCTGACCTATCTCGGACAGGAAGTGGCGATCAACCGCTCCTGGCTGACAGCCAACGAGATGATCGATGCGCTTGGGCTTGCAGAGACAACACCAGGTCCGCTCATTCTGGTGACCGAATTCGTCGCCTATCTTGCCGGCGAAAAAGCAGGCGGTGCGGTGATGGGGCTGGCGGCGGCTGTCGTCGGCCTTTGGGCCACCTTCGTGCCCTGTTTCCTGTGGGTGTTCGCGGGAGCCCCGTTCATTGACCGGCTCGACCGCGCGCCCAAGCTCAGCGGCGCACTTGCGGCCATCACGGCGTCGGTGGTCGGCGTGATCCTCAATCTGGGCATCTGGTTCGCACTCCACACCCTGTTTGGATCGGTGAGACAAGAGCAACACGGGCCCTTGACCCTGTGGCTGCCAGACCTGGCCAGCTTCGACTGGAGGGCCGCGGCACTGACCTGTCTCGCCGGGGTCTTGCTGCTGCGCTTTCACATGGGCCTGGGAAAGGTACTCGTCCTGATGGCGGCCAGCGGCTGGCTGGTCAGCCAAATCTGATCGTCCGATGTTCCGAGGATGAAAGACGGCGCAGGCTTTATTCGGGCGGTGCCCAGAGATCGCGCTTGTTCCACGGGTCCGGCACGACCAGCGTGCCCGACACATCGCTCGCGCCATCGGACAAGGTTCTCGATTGCCAGCCCTCGCGCCATTCCGCCGGAATCTCGAAGGGCGTCACGACTTTGCTCTCTGGGCCAAATCCGAATCTGCCGTAATAGGCGGGATCTCCCAGAACGAAAATGTAGGACACGTTCTCATCAGCCAGTAAGCCGAAGCCCCTTTCGATGAGGGCCGATCCAATTCCCTGCTTCTGCCGGTTCGGGGCGACGGCGACCGGTCCAAGCAGGGCTGCTTTCGCGTCCGTTCCGCCGACTTGCACCATCGTGAAGACAACATGCCCCACGACTGCTCCGTCGGTTTCTGCAACGAGCGACAGAAGATCGCAATCAGAAGCAAACAAGTCCCGCAGCAACGGCAGGAGGTCCTCGTCCGGAAACGCCAGAGGATAGAGCGTCTCAAGAGCTGGCAAGTCGGAGGCAACGCTTTCGCGGATCAGTTCGGGCATTGCTCTCACCTCGCCTCGTTATGCTTGCCGCGTTATCCCGCCACCTTGGAGAAATCGGCGACAACATGAGTGGCGTCGCGGATTTCGGACAGGAGCCGCAAACGGTTCATGCGGATGTCAGGATCTTCGTCGTTGACCAGTATGTCCTCGAAGAAGGTGTCGACTGGCGCGCGAAGCTTCGACAGCGCTTCCATGGCGCCTTCGAAGTTCTCGTCCTTGACGGCTGCCTCTGCTTCGGCGCGAGCCGTGTCGATGGCAGCGGCCAGATCGATCTCGGCCTGCTCCTTGAAGTGGTCCGCATGAGGCCGGCCGGTGACGGGCGCTCCGCCCTTCTTTTCCTCGGCACGCAGAATGTTGACCGCGCGCTTGTAGCCAGCAGCCAGGTTCGCACCGTCGTCGGAAGCAACGAATTTGCCCAGCGCCTCAACACGCTTGACGACCATCAGCAGATCATCCTGACCACCGAGCGCAAATACAGCGTCGATCAAATCGTGACGCGCGCCTTCGTCCTTCAGGTGGACCTTCAGGCGATCAGCGAAAAAGGACAAAAGGTCATCGAGCACGGCATCCGTGGTTGCGCGATCAAAGACTGCTTTGGAAACGGACAGGGCTGAACGAAGAAGATCGCGCAGAGAAACCCGCAAACCATTCTCCAGAATGATCCGCACGACACCCAGCGCAGCGCGGCGCAGGGCGAAGGGGTCCTTGGAGCCGGTCGGTTTTTCGTCGATGGCCCAGAAGCCAGCGAGCAAGTCGAGCTTGTCGGCCAGCGCAACGGCGATGGCAACCGGATCGGTCGGCACGCTGTCGCTCGGGCCCTGTGGACGGTAGTGATCCTCGATGGCAATGGCGACGGAGGCGTCTTCACCCTGCTTTTCAGCATAGGTCTTGCCCATCAGGCCCTGGAGCTCCGGGAACTCATAAACCATGGCGGAGACCAGATCGGCCTTGGCCAGCTGCGCGGCGCGCCTGGCCTTGCCGACATCAGCACCGACCAGTGGCGCGATTTCAGCCGACAGGGCTTCGAGGCGATTGACGCGCTCGCCCTGGGTTCCGAGCTTTTCGTGGAACACGATGCTGTCGAGCTTGGGCAGATTGTCCGCAAGCTTTGTCTTCAGGTCTGTTTCCCAGAAGAAGCGGGCATCGGAAAGACGTGCACGAATGACCTTCTCGTTGCCCGCAACGATGGTCTTGCCGCCGTCGCTCGCCTCGAGATTGGAGGTAAGCACAAAGCGGTTGGCCAGCTTGCCGGTCTTCGCGTCGCGAAGAACGAAGCACTTCTGGTTCACCCGGATGGTCAGCTGGATGCATTCGTCGGGGATTTCGAGGAAGGCCTCATCAAAGGTGCCGGTCAAAACCACAGGCCATTCGACCAGACCAGCAACCTCTTCCAACAGTCCAGGATCATCAACCAGCTCAAGGCCAAGCGCCAGCGCCCGATCGCGCGCATCATGCAGGATCATGTCCTTGCGGCGATCGGCGTCGATGACGACCTTGTGCTTTTCCAGCTTTGGCGCATAGTCGTCAAAGCGGCGGACCTCGAAGGCCTCATCGGCAAGAAAGCGGTGGCCGCGTGTGGTTTGCCCAGCCGTGACACCCTCAACTTCGAAGGGAACAACATCCGGCTCTTCCGTTTCAGGACCGAATGTCGCCACGATGGAATGCAGCGGACGCACCCAGCGCATCGATCCTGTGCCCCAGCGCATGGACTTAGGCCAAGGGAAACCCTTGATCAGACCGGGCATGAACTCGGACATGATGTCGATGGCCTGCCGGCCCGGCTTTTCGATCACCGCGACATAGAACTCGCCCTTCTTGGGATCGCTCTGGATGGTCGCCTCGTCGATGGAGGAAAGACCTGCGCCGCGCAGAAAACCCTCGACAGCCTTGTCCGGAGATCCAACCCGCGGGCCCTTGCGCTCTTCACGCGTTGCCGCCGATGCTGCCGGAACGCCGGCAACATGCAGGACAAGACGGCGCGGCGTTGCAAAACCCTTTGCACCTTCATAGGGCAGACCCGCATCGACAAGGGCATTGGTCACCAGGGATTTCAGGTCTTCAGCGGCGCGGCGCTGCATGCGCGCGGGGATTTCCTCGCTGAAAAGTTCAAGCAGGAGATCGGGCATCGGAGTCAACAGCCTTCAGGTGTTTGGCGGGCGGTGTGCCCGGGGTCGGTCACGGGCAACATGCCCGGTAAATTCAGAGCCCGTCCGTTAGCAATTCAGGCTGGTTTTGTCACCCCCTTGGAGGAATCACGCTGCTCGATGGCGTTTTCCGTAGAGCCAACATCGCAATCATGCCGCCAGAAGTCGAAATAAGCATTCTCAAATAGAAACAATCAGAAACACTGTAATTTATAACAATATACATATAAATCCGCGATGAATTCACGCTTCTTAAACAAAAACTCGTAATACTAAAATCTACCACTACCAGATCGAGCCTTTAAATTTTGCGACTGTTTCAGCCCTTGCCTCGTTATACTCTTCGGTGCGGTCTTTGGTTTGCCATCGCGGTTGTTCCGATTGGTTACTTCCTGGCCGAGGCTGAGCCTCATGCATTGCTGATTCAGCATGGATCCGTTTGGCTGTTCAGGGTTTTCGACCTGATCATCGGCTATTCCTTGACGCTCTTCATCGCAGGCTCCATCTACGGCATACTTCGCTTGTTGCATCTCAAGGGTGAAATCAACCGTCACGCGGTTGCCGAGCAACAGGCGCGCGAGCTGGCTGAGCACGATCCTTTGACCGGTCTGGCGAACCGCCGCAAATTTATTGACGGATTTGCGCAACTGACGGCCAACACCATTCATGGACAGAGACGAGCGGTGATGATGCTCGACATTGATGGTTTCAAACCGATCAACGATGTCTATGGCCATGCTTTCGGCGACGCATTGCTGCGCGAATTCGCCATCAGGCTCTCCAGCGAAGTGGGTAATGAGGGCATGATCGCTCGTCTCGGCGGTGATGAATTCGCCATCGTCACACCGCCGCTCGCAGAAAAGAGCGAGGCCGCGGATCTGGCAAGGCGCCTCCTGGCACGCATTCAGGAGCCGATCTGCCTCGAAAGCCGCCAGGTCCAGGTCGGCACTGGCATAGGAATCTCGATGTTCCCGGACGACGGCTTTTCGGTCTCCGAGCTTCTGCGGCGCGCCGACATAGCACTCTACCGGGCCAAGACTTCGGGGCGCTCTGTCTATCGCTTCTTCGAGATGGAGATGGACGCATCCATCTTGCACCGAACCTTGCTGGAACAACGATTGAGATCGGCGCTGACGGAGGATGAAATCCATGTTCATTTCCAACCGATCCTGGACCTCGCCAGCCAAAAGATCCGCGGCTTCGAGGCCCTCGCCCGCTGGTCGGACCGGGATTTCGGCCATGTGCCGCCAAATCAGTTCATCCCGATTGCCGAAGACTGCGGTATCATCTCGGAACTGACGGAGCGGCTTCTGCGAGAAGCCTGCCGGGTGGCCAGCAAGTGGCCGGAGCACATGTTCCTGAGCTTCAATGTTTCACCTGTTCAGCTGCACGACCATACGTTTCCGCTGAAGGTGATGTCGATCCTCGCCGACAGCGGCCTCAGCCCGGGACGGCTGATCCTCGAGATTACCGAGACTTCCCTGTTCAAGAACCCGCGCGCGGCGAAGGCCGTCCTTGAGCAGCTGGCGGAGGCGCAAATCCAGATTGCGCTTGACGACTTTGGCACCGGCCACTCGAGCCTTGGCTATCTACGCGACTTCCCCATCAGCAAGGTAAAGATCGACAAATCCTTTACCCTGCATATGGAAGACGACGCTGAATGCGCAGCGATTATCGACGCGATCCTCGTGCTGGCCAAGGGGTTCGGAATCGAGACCGTGGCGGAAGGCATCGAGCAGCCCGCGGTCATGGCCAAGCTGACCGAGAGCGGCTGCCAGTTCGGGCAAGGCTTCCTTTTTGGCGCCGCCAAGGCTGCTGCGCGGATTGACGAAATGGTTGCTGAGCAAGCCTCCGGAGCCACGATGCCATACGCCAGGGACGAACTGTCTGGCGCAAACATGGCCAAGGTCATGACCTGAGATCTGTTCTCAAGCATCGGTTTGGCGAGGTTTCTAGCCCCCGAGAAACAGCCAAATGATCGCCGCGTTGGACAGGTCAACGAAGAACGCCGAAACCAGTGGCAGGATCAGGAAGGCGCGCGTCGCCGCGCCATATTGCTTGGTAACAGCAGTCATATTTGCAATCGCCGTCGGCGTAGCACCCAGCGCAAAACCGGCAAAGCCCGCCCCCAGAACAGCTGCTTCATAGTCCCGCCCCATGACCGGGAAAAGCACATAGACAATGAAGAGCGCAGCCCCAACCAATTGAGCAGCCAGAATAATCAGCATCGGGCCGGCAAGGCCGGCAACGGTCCACAGCTGCAGGCTCATCAGTGACATGGTCAGGAAGATGCCCAGCGCAAGGTCGGAAATGACGGCCAGTGAGCGCGAACGGGCTGGCCAAGTCATTGTCTTGAAGACGGCGGGTACCGTGTTGGACAGCAAGATACCGCAGAACAGGCAGACGACAAAAAGCGGCAGATCGAGACCAAGACCCAGCTTGAGGCTTTCCTGAAGACCGAAACCAAAACCAATGGCGATATTGAGCCACAGGAGACTGCGCATCAGGCCGGTGTGGGTCACCGTGGCCGTGGCTTCATCATCATGCTCGAGACCGATGACCGGTGTTTCCTCATGTGCAGCCACCTCAGGCTTGGCCCCGCGCTTGTTGATCAGAATGTCGGCAATCGGCCCGCCCAGCAGGGAAGCAGCGATCAGTCCGAGGGTTGCTGTAGCCGCCCCGATTTCGACCGCACCTGTTACGCCGTAGGTTTCGACCAGGGTTGGGGCCCAGGCGA
This sequence comes from Labrenzia sp. CE80, assembly GCF_009650605.1. Classification (NCBI taxonomy): domain Bacteria; kingdom Pseudomonadati; phylum Pseudomonadota; class Alphaproteobacteria; order Hyphomicrobiales; family Stappiaceae; genus Labrenzia; species Labrenzia sp. CE80. The sequence continues at coordinate 908,730 of NZ_WAJT01000002.1, read as the reverse complement.
TGGCAGTCCCGTGGCCACCGACCAGAGAGATCGTGCCGCCCAGAAGGCCAAAACCGACCGGCAAGCCCATCGCAAGGGCTATGCTTGTGCCGATGCCGTTTTGCACGAACATATAGCTCACGGTGAGGACCAGCAGGATCACCAGAGGTTTACCGCCCTTGGCGAGATCGGAGAATTTCGCGTTGAGGCCGATGGCCGTGAAGAAATACAGCAGCAGGAAGTCGCGGGCTGCGAGCGAGAAGCCTATTTCAGCACCTGTTGCAAGATAGACCATCAGCGCCAGGGACGCGACGAGCAAGCCGCCGGAAACCGGCTCTGGAATATTGTAGCTGTTGAGAAGCGGAAACACTGCGTTGAGGCGCACCCCGAGAAAATAGACGATGATCGCGATGTTGAAACTCGCGAACTCGCCGATTGTGAGCAGTCCCTCAGTCATTTGCGTTTATGCCTCCCCATACGCCGATGGGAACCTTTGTAGCCGCGGTTGTGGCAAGACGCCAGTTACCACCCTCCGCCGCCGCCGCCACCACCGCCGCCACCGGAAGAGCCCCCACCGGAGGACCCGGAACTTGAGCTTTTGGACACCGGAAGCGCGGAATGAAACGACGTTGCCATGGCAGAAGCGGTCGAACTGATACTTCGCGTAATTTCACGGGAACTGTCGCCGCTCCCCCGATACCAACGGGGATTATATCCACCTTGCGATGTATCTGCCGCAGCATTTTTGAGAGAGGATTCAAAGCTATTGGTCCAAGGCTCCTCCACGCCAAGCGCGACCGCGTAAGGGAGCAGTTTTTCAAAATGGACAGTATCCATCCGAGGCGCACCCGCCATGTTGAGACGATCTTTTTCAGCAACGGACAGGTAGAGTTTCAACCCTTCAACTTCGTCCAATACCGCGCGCCCTTTCGTCGTCGGGGCTTCAATATATTTGGCATAAGCGCCGAAACTCAGCACCAGAAGCGCCAAGAATATTGGCAAAGGCGGGATCGCGAAGCGGCTCTCGGTCAAGAGAGCGGCCAGATGGCCTACGCCATAGAGACCGGAGACGACAAAAGTGAAAAAACAGAGCCAGAAGACAAATCTGGAGGCGTGAGTTTTGCTCGCTAGACCAAAAATCATCTGCGCGAGGCTGCCAAGCCCAAATGAGATGGCAATAACAAACAAGCCGAGAAAGCCGAACAAAAAGGACCGCACAAACTGGGTCTCTGAGAAACTGTTGAAGATGAACAGCGACGCGCCAGCCAAAAGCATGAGAACGAAGGCACCGAAGACATACCAACCGTTTTGGACGAAATGGACACCCGCACGCTCGGAGCTGATCGCGGCCTTGAACTCATGTCCAAGACGCTTAACGGTCTCTCCATGGGCCTTAGTCAACTTCAGAGGAGCTCCTCGCCCGGATAGAACGCCTACGATCGCAGCTTCACCTTCAGGCAAGTCCGTGACCGAGATGTCCTCTTTGAGTTCCAGTTGCAGTGCGCCGCGCCCTTCCTTTTTGAGTGTTAAATGCCCCTTTACCGCCAGACTAATGCAGGCTGCGGACAAGGCGATCCAACCGCCACCACTAAAGCCGCGATTCACAATGTAGTTCATCAAAGCGGGCGAAATTCCACCGGGTGCCTTGAAGCGCGGAAAAATGACCCCTTTTTCGGGATCGCGCCCAACGAACCACCAAGTAAACAGGCAGTAAGACCAGAGCACTGTGAGCCCCAACGCGCCGGTGACGACCAGCTGCTGGTCTTCCAGCCACTGTTGCCACTTTTCGCCAGCACTTGGTTCAGGGATCAAACCTTTTGGAAATCCAACTGCAACGGTCAATCCCTCTGAAGGAGCCAACGGGGCGTTGGTTGTAATGATCAGTTGTCCCGATGCTGAATCAAAGGCGCTGTCATAAGCTGACCCTGTTTCCCCATACCGCCCGGTGTAGGCGTCAGATTGCGAGGGTTCCGCGCCTTCAGGCAAAGCAATGCGAGCAATCGCCTTGTCAATCGGGAACACCCACTCATTGCCGGTCACGTTCCAATAGACCTCATCATATCCGTCAAAGAAACGGACCTGACGATCCATGATGTAGCGGATCTCATAGGTGTAGGATCCAGGCTCCAGAAACACGCCTTCCCGTCCAATATAAATCCGGACACCATCACCATTGTATTTCTCAAAGTGGTGCGCGGGCTGACCGTCCATACGCACCGCTTCCAGGGAAAAGCCAATCTCATGTTCCCAACCTGTGGCATCCCTCCCGCGAAGAGGAATATCGCGGAATATGCCGCGCTTGATCTGATCGCCTTCGGCGCGGACCGTAATGGTTTCGGTCACCATCAAGGATCCGTCTTGCTGCACGACAATGTCGGAGACAAACGTCTGAATGCGCTCGTCCGCTTGCGCGCCCGCCGTTCCTAAGAGTGCGGCGACAGCGAAGAGGATCAGTTTCAGGGAACGACAGCAGGTCATGGAAGCGCTCCTTAAAACTGGACTTTGGGCACCGCGCGCTCAGCCGCATCCTCGATCTCGAAATACTCCGCCTTTTCGAACTTGAACTTGTTGGCGATCAGGTTCGAGGGAAAGCTCTCGACGGCAACATTCAGACCGCGCACCGCGCCGTTGTAATAGCGCCGGGCCATCTGGATGGCGTTCTCGATTTCATCGAGTGAACTGTGCAGATCGGAAAAATTCTGGCTGGCTTTGAGATCCGGATAGGCTTCGGCAACCGCAAACAACTTGCCCAGCGCCTGGGACAACATGCCTTCGGCCTTTGCCCGCCCGGCGACGTCATCCTTCGGCAATGCGCTGACCTGCGCCCGCAGTTCGGTGACCCGGTCCAGCGTCTCCTGTTCGTGAGACGCATAGCCCTTGACGGTCTCGATGAGGTTGGGGATCAGGTTTGACCTGCGCTTGAGCTGGACATCAATGCCGCTCCAGCCTTCCTCGACCATCTGCCGTTTCTTCACCAGCGTATTGTAGAGAAGAATAGCGAAAAGCGAGAGCGCAATCAGAATTGCAAGAATGAACCAACTGACCATGAAATCCTCCGAAACAATTGCTTCGGAAGCTATCGGGAGATTGGCTGCTTGTCACCGGTTGACTAACTGGCAAGTCTGCAAAACTGGTGAACTGTAATGCAGATTACACTTTGGACGTTCTGGCGGCGGTTCTGGCGGGCGGCGGTAAACGACAACACCGCCGGAATACGGGCCTACTCGGCCGCCTCAAGCTGATAGCCAACGCCGCCAGCTTCCGTTTCCAGGAAAGCAGCCCCACAGGCCTTGGCAAGATCGCGTACCCGCAGGATGTAGCTCTGGCGCTCGGTGACCGAAATCACGCCGCGTGCATCCAGCAGGTTGAATGCATGAGAGGCCTTGATGCACTGGTCGTAGGCCGGAAGCACCACCTGGTGCACATTGGCTCCGGCGTCTTCGCGGGCCTTGGCGCCTGCATCAAGAATGGCACGGCATTCGGCTTCCGCATCCTTGAAATGCTGGAACAGGATGTCCGTATCCGCATGTTCGAAATTGTAGCGCGAATATTCCTGTTCGGCCTGAAAAAAGACGTCGCCATAGGTGACCTTGTCGTCGCCTTCCATGCCGTTGTAGTTCAGGTCATAGACGTTATCGACGCCCTGGACATACATGGCGATACGCTCAAGACCGTAGGTCAGCTCGCCGGACACAGGTGAACATTCGAAGCCGGCGACCTGCTGGAAATAGGTGAACTGCGAGACTTCCATGCCGTCGCACCAGCATTCCCAGCCAAGACCCCAGGCGCCCAGCGTCGGGCTCTCCCAGTCATCTTCGACGAAGCGAATGTCGTGCAGCGCTGAATCGAGCCCAATGGCCTTCAGAGAGTCCAGATAGAGCTGCTGCAGGTTTTCCGGCGACGGCTTCAAGATCACCTGGAACTGGTAATAATGCTGCAGACGGTTCGGGTTCTCGCCATAGCGGCCGTCGGTCGGGCGGCGGGACGGCTGGACATAAGCAGCCTTCCACGGCCGCGGCCCGAGCGAGCGCAACGTCGTTGCGGGATGGAACGTACCCGCGCCGACTTCCATGTCATAGGGCTGCAACACCACACACCCCTGATCCGCCCAGTAGCGCTGGAGGGTCAGGATCAGGCCCTGAAAGGAGTTTTCGGGACGCATATGCGCCGGGACATCGCTCGACATGGTTTTTCGTTTCCGTCGGATCCGGTTGATTTTCGGGCAGCGAAGATCACGCCGCTTCATTGCTGGCGACAGGTGCCATGCAAGGGGCAGAAGGTCAAGGGCGTGGCCGAGGATCGAGCAGGCAGCAGTCCGGCAAACACCAGGACGTTGCCTGAAAGCAGAAAGGCAAGGTGCCTGGGATGAAGACTGTGCGATCAAACGTCTCCTATGCCGATGTGCAGGCAACAGTCAGGCGCTCAACCAACTCACGGGCCTGCCGGTGAGCCGATGACACTGAGTCCGCATGCCGCTGGTCCCTGAACTCCTGATACTCAATGGCAATGTGGTGCATCCCCTCGACGCCCAGATATTTGCCTATCGTGCGCACATGAGGGGCAAGATGATTGTGGGCAGCATTAGGTTCGCCTGCTTCAAATCCGAATTCACCGCAGGCTGTTGTCAGAACCAGTGTCTTGCCGGAGAGGATCGGCTCCAGCGGGCGGTCGCCGCGCGCAAGGTCAAAGGTGAAGGTCTTGCCGATCCGCACAACCTGGTCGACCCATGCCTTCAATCCTGCAGGCATCCCGTAATTGTACATTGGCGTGGACAGCAGGATGAAGTCGGCGGCGGCGACCTCTTCAATCAATGTATCAGACAACGCAAGCAGCTTTCGCTGGTCGGCTGTGCGAGCGTCTTCGGGGGCGAAGGCGGCCGCAACCCAGGCTTCGCAAATAATGAAAGGCGGCGTTTGACCCAAATCGCGCCTCAATATCTTCAAATCCGGTACGGCTTCCGCGAGACAGCGTTCGAATGTGTCGGCCAACTCCCGGCTGAGGGAGTTCTGGAGTCGGGTAGAAGCATCGATCCGGAGAACGGTGGTCATGACTGGTGATCCTGCAAGACGAAGAGAATAGTTGATTGAAACTAGAGACGTGAAAAACTGTCTCATGGGATCGAATATCGATGTCGCTCCGCTTGCTTTCAAAAGGATTCTCCTCACTTATGAATGAGAAAAACTTATTCATGGGCGAGATATGACGTTTCCCTCCGCGACTGCATTGCGCACTTTCGATGCAGCGGCTCGCTGCGGCAGTTTCAAGGCAGCTGCAGAAGACCTCGGTGTAAGTCCAACGGCCGTTTCCCATCAGATCCGAGGTCTGGAAGCCCAACTTGGGTTTGCGCTCTTTGTGCGTGGCACACGCCGGATCGACCTGACCGATGAGGGCGAACGTCTTGCGGGAGCGACTGGGCCGGCGTTCGGCCAGATCGGCGCGGTGCTGGCCGAGCTCGCCGGAGAACAGGCCCTGACGCTGACCACGACGCCTGCTTTCGCGACGCTATGGCTGGTGCCGCGTCTGAGAGATTTCGAGACGGCGCACAAGGGCATCAAGGTGCATGTGGAGACGTCGCTCCATCCCGTCGACCTGGCCCGCGACCGTCGGATCGATCTTGCGATCCGCTACGGTGTCACCGGTGCCCGCGAGGGAAGCCACACAGGGACATTCGGCGAAACATTCGGCATCTATGCGGCGCCCGCATTGGCCGGCGGTTTGAACCCCTTAAAGCCTGCTGAGCTCATGGAAACGCGATGGCGTGAAAGGGCACTTCCGCCTGCCAGCTGGGCAGACTGGTTTTCGGCCTGGGGCAGCGAGATCGTCAGTGGATCGTCGATCCGGGTTTTCGAGGACGAGCAGCACATCATCAGCGCAGCGCTGGCGGGTCAGGGACTGGCGCTGCTTAGTGGGTTGCTGGTAGAGGATCATGTAACGCGCGGCTGGCTCGTGCCCATCGAGCCAAACAAGACCCTCCCCGGCCTCGGCTACGCACTCCATACACATGAAACCAAGCGCCATCTGCCCAAGGTCCGCGCCTTTTCTCGCTGGATCACAGACCAATTGACCGCTTCGATCTGAACCGAGCTCAGCACCCACGGGAGCACCGCTGTGATGGCCGTGCCGCAGTAATCACATACACTTCAACAGAAACACACGGGCATGGCGTACTGGATCCCGGACCTCCGTCCGGGACGGAATTGCGTGAGAGGTTACGGACATCTCTTTCTGTCATCGGCCACCAAGCGCATTTAGTCGTCATTGCAGGACTTGATCCTGCAATCCATGCCGCTTCGAAACTCCAAATCGCGGCCTTTCGTTTAGCTGTGTCACGGCATGGATGCCATCGTCGAGCCATGGCATGACGGAGATCGGGGACTAAAGTGATTGAGTAGAGCGCTGGATCTGCCGCGTTTTACATCACCGGAAAGAAGATGCGCGTCGCGAAGTCGATTGTTGCGATGGGATTGTCAAAGCCACAGGCTGTCATGCAATGGCTCGACCACGGGCCCCATGCCATTTAGATTGCATCCATGGCGGGTAAGGGATCGCAATACAATGACGGATGAGAAGCGCCGCTTTGACGGGCAATACGCAACCGCACTTTTTTGGCTCCTCATTGGTTTCGCGTTCGGAATTCTAGTCGGGATGTGGTCGCCTCCGGATGCCTTTGAAGCTCCTAAGGAATGTAAAGGTCTCTGGTTTTGGTGCTTTCTTTACGCATGGCAGACGTTGATCGCAGGTTCATTCGCGCTGGTCGGTGCGTTCTTACTTTGGAAACAGGTGGAAGTTCAGCGGCAGCAACAAGAACGGGAAGCTGAGCGAAGGCAGATAAGAGCAAGAATTCAGCTTCCCCACGCGTTGTCCCAGATTCACACATATCTACAAGAATGCTATGACTGTTGGAAGAAAAAGGACTTCTCGGACAAGCCAGAGACGCCCAGAGACGCTCTGGCCAAAGTGATGGATTGCGCTGCCGAAGTGGATGCCGAGAGCTTTGAATCGTTTCAAAAATTAGCCCAACATGCCCAGCCTTTTGATTCACGTATTGATATTGTCCCTGAGGTTCGCGATGTGTTTTATTGGCATGATAGATTAATCGATCTACTTGTTTTCTGGAATTTGAACGAGAACCTTTACGACTATGGCCGCTTTCGCGAGACGACGGCAAGTCACAGACCACTGACGCGCGAAGGGGCCTATCGTATTCTAAACGTGTACTATAGATATTCAGATCTTCCCCAAGATGACCCTATAAAGCGGCGTATAGAAAAGGCTTTGGATCATAGATTTGGAAAACAAAGTTAGCATGTGGCAGCTATTTATCGAGCCTTATCAAAGCTTCCCATTGCCTCTCCCATCGCTTTCCCGTAAAACCCGCGCAAAGATTTCCCATTTCTGAATCAAATGCCGGAGAAGCGGAGCCCCATGGCGCGCCAGTTCATCTATCACATGCACGGACTGTCGAAGTCCTACACCGGGGGCAAGAAGGTCCTCGACAACGTCAATCTGTCGTTCTACCCGGACGCGAAGATCGGTATCCTGGGCCCCAACGGCGCCGGTAAGTCGACCCTCCTGAAAATCATGGCAGGGCTCGACAAGGACTTCACCGGTGAAGCCTGGGCCGCAGAAGGCGCCCGCGTCGGCTATCTGCCGCAGGAGCCGCAGCTGGATCCGACCAAGAACGTGCGCGAGAACTGCATGGAGGGCGTCGCCCACAAGCAGGCCATCGTCGACCGCTACAACGAACTGATGATGAACTACTCGGACGAAACCGCCGACGAAGGCGCCAAGCTCCAGGACATCATCGACGCGGAAGACCTGTGGAACCTCGACAGCAAGGTCGAAATGGCGATGGAAGCCCTGCGCTGCCCGCCGGAAGACGCTTCGGTCGAAAATCTGTCGGGCGGTGAAAAGCGCCGCGTGGCCCTGTGCCAGCTGCTTCTGTCCGAACCCGATTTGCTGCTTCTCGATGAGCCGACCAACCATCTGGACGCGGAAACCGTCCATTGGCTGGAACGGCACCTGCGCGAGTTCAAGGGCTCCGTGCTGATCATCACCCACGATCGCTACTTCCTCGACAATGTCACCGGCTGGATCCTCGAACTCGACCGCGGCTCGGGCATTCCCTACGAAGGCAACTACTCTGCCTACCTCGAGAAGAAGTCCAAGCGCATGGCCCAGGAAGGCCGCGAAGACATGGCACGCAACCGTGCGATTTCCCGCGAGCGCGAATGGATGGGCATGTCGCCCAAGGGCCGCCAGACCAAGTCCAAGGCCCGTATCAAGGCCTATGAGGATCTCCTGTCTGCCCAGGAAGAGCGCGTGCCGACCATCGAGCAGATCATGATCCCGGTCGGCGAGCGTCTCGGCGCGAACGTCATCGAGGTCAAGAGTGTCTCCAAGGGCTTTGAAGACCGCCTCCTGATCGACGACCTGTCGTTCAAGCTGCCGCGCGGCGGCATCGTCGGCGTCATCGGTCCGAACGGCGCTGGTAAGTCGACCCTATTCAAGATGCTGACCGGACAGGAAAAGCCGGACAATGGCGAGATCGTCGTTGGCGACACGGTGCATCTTGGCTACGTCGACCAGTCCCGCGACAAGCTGGATCCGAACAAGACCGTGTGGGAAGAAATCTCCGACGGCGGCGAGGTCATCTACCTCGACGACAAGGAAATCAACTCGCGCGCCTATTGCTCGTCCTTCAACTTCAAGGGCCCGGCCCAGCAGGCCAAGGTGGGTGACCTCTCCGGTGGTCAGCGCAACCGGGTGCATCTGGCGAAGGTCCTCAAGCAGGGCTCCAACGTGCTCCTCCTCGATGAGCCAACCAACGATCTCGACACCGAGACGTTGGCAGCCCTCGAAGACGCGCTGGAAAACTACGCCGGTTGCGCCGTGGTCATCTCGCATGACCGCATGTTCCTCGACCGTCTGGCCACGCACATGCTCGCCTTTGAAGGCGACAGCCATGTGGAATGGTTCGAAGGCAACTTCGAGGACTACGAGAAGGACAAGGTCCGCCGCCTCGGCGCCCATGCCGCCGACCCGCGCCGCATCAAGTACAAGCCTCTTACTCGCTAAAATGACGCGGCAAGAGAGCGCTGGCTCGCGATGGACTTGCCATTCTGAAATTTAAAACCCCGGAGCAGTGCTCCGGGGTTTTTTGTCAGTCCCCTGACATAGACACAGGCGGGTCCAGGGTGATCACCCAGGTATCGACATCCGCACCATTGTACTGGACCGAATTGACCAGCGGCCCGGTCCCCATCCGATCACTGTAAGGGATCGAATAGACCTGGTTTGAAGACGCTTGATATAAGATGTTGGCGTAGGTGTTGTAGTAAGGATGGTCGGGCTGGACCGAATTAAAAGCAATCATTGGATCCAATTCCCACCATTGGTGACTTTCCATATCCTTGAGCTCAGTTGATTTGCCGGCTGGAACACAGGAGCTGTTGACGAAGCCCATCAGAACACCAGATGAGATCTCCCCGATCGCAAGATTTTGTGTTGTTGCATAGGCCCCCTGATTGCCCAGATTGACACTTTGCATGTAGGTCTGGAGGTCACTCCAACCTGCACCGAACGTGACTGCGCTGCTGAGCGCCTGCCCATATAGGGTGAAGTTGAATACATTCGGATCGCTGGCCGAAATCGCAACCGTGCAGTTGTCAAACGTCTGACCGGGTTGGGCCGCTTCACCATAGGGCGTGATCGTCGTCTTGATGCTGCCCGTCATCGAAATCGAGCCATCGCTTCCAGCAGTTGCCGTTAGATCCAGAGTGAAATTGTAGTTCGTCGATCCGGATCCTCCAGTGGCAGGAACGTTGAACGCGTTGCTGTTGACGATCTGAGTCTGCTGGTTTGCCGCACAGACCGACTGAAGATAGGCAACGAGAGACGGGAAAGGATTCGTGTCCGTCGGGCCATAGGAAGACGGCCCGATATAGCGGATCGTGGTGCCGTCCTGATCCTTAATCACGGAGGCCGGGCTGTCATCTGTCAAAGCGCCAAGCTTGTGACCAATGATGGCGGCGCTTTGGGAATAGGCGACAGATTGCAGCAGCGTGCCGGACACGCCACCCTGATAACTCTTGATCCCAATTGGCGCCGTGAAATAGTTGATCGCGGTCATGTCGCCCTGATCGCCGATGCCGCCGACGCGGGTAAGCTCAAACGGTTGATACGCTGTGTCGTAGTCAGTGCCGCCAACACCGATGTAGCTTGGAACTTTAGCTCTGGAGGCAAGGGCCTTGCCATAGGAGACAAAGACAATGCCTCCCGATAACTCGGTTACCGCGAGACCACTTGATTTGATTGCCTCCAGGTTGACCGGCACTGACATGATGTCGCCAGGGTGTTCGAACTTGATCTGTTTTTCCAGGAAGAGCGGTTCAAGTTTGTCAGATGACGCCTCTTGATAGGAAACATTGAAGTTATTGTCGCCCAAAGAGGGATTTTGAAACGAGACGAAAACCTGATCGTCAGGCAAACCAGTATTATTTTCAAAAATGAGGTTGAGGCAGGCAGATGTCATTTCACACTCCGTCGTCGTGAGCAGGCTGGTAAAACAGCTCATTAGGCACTTATTAAGAGACGCAGAAATAGAGACTACAATTTTTAATATATGTGACGATTTAGATATTCTTCTGCATAAAATTACTTCAGCAGACGAACACTAGGGCCTGCGGCATTTGAAACTCGAACCGGCCTTGCGGTGCTGTTTCCAACCAGTCAGGTTCGGACTGCAAAATAGGAGCAAACTCTTGGCCAAGCAGTTCCCCGAACTCGATGATGCCCACCGCAGCTATATCGCGCGGCAGCACATCTTCTTCACAGCCACCGCCGCACCGACCGGCCGGGTGAATGTCTCGCCGCGGCCGACGACGGCACTGAAGCTGCTGGGGCCGAATGCGCTCGTCTATCTGGACCGGACGGGCAGCAGCAACGAAACGGCCGCGCATCTGAAACTGTCCGACCGGATGACAATCATGTTCTGCGCCATGGATGGCCCGCCGCAAATCATGCGGCTTTACGGCAAGGGTCGGATTATCAGACGGGGCAGCGCTGAGTATGACGCTCTGCTGGAAAGCGCCTTTGCGAACGAGGAACCGGGCGCCGCACGGCAGATGGTTCACCTGGACTTCGACCTGGTCCAGACCTCTTGCGGCTACGGCGTTCCGCTCCACAGCTATGAAGGCGAACGGCCGTCCCTGGACAACTGGGCGGCAAACAAGAGCGCAGAGGAGCTCGAGGCCTATCAGCGGAAGAAGAACCAGGTCAGCATCGACGGATTTCCGACCGGGCTCTTTGAAGACGCCTGAAGGTTCAGACGCGCTCGCAGTGCTGCCAAACATCGTTGGCGTCAGGCCTGTTCCAGGTGCCGCATGATGTCTCTGGAGCTTTCCGTAATGTTGTCGGAAATCTTCTTGATCTCTTCGGTCAGAGCGCCGAATTCGCGGCCATGAGCGCCAGCGCGATCTGCAGAGATCTTGGCGTTGAGGGCGATCATGCGCGAGAAACGGGACGCCTTGAGAATTTCGTGCAGCGCATCCTTGACGCGGCTCACCTCGGTGCTGCGTTCCTGACGGCGCGCTGCCATCTCGTCTTCGAAATCAGCTTCCAGAGCCGTGACCAGCGCCTGAAGGACCTGTAGAACCGGTCCAAGAACATAGGCGGACCGGATGCTGGCGACATCGCGCGGCTGGGCCCTGCCCTCTTTGAACGCCGCCATCGCGTCTTCGGTCTGCGACAGGAAGCGGTCGATCACCTGGCCGCCGCTCTCCAACTTCTGCTGCTTCTGCGTCAGGACTTTATCGATGCGCGCGGATTTCAAGGCTGGCAAGTCCTGAGCCGCGTCGCCATGGCGCAAAATGGAATAGCCGTGGCCGAAATCGGCGACCGCACCCTCGAGCATGGTCCAGAGCTCGTCGGCGATCGGCTCCCCCTTCTCGCACAGACTGTTCATGGTCATGAGCAAAAACCCGATCCGCTGAGACAACATTCTCTGTCGCCCGGCAATATTGATCAGCCGGGCAAAGACGTTTTCGCAGATCTCTTCGTCGCGCATGTTCCACCCACCATCACTTTACTTGGTTGCAACATCATAATGCTTCGCGCGATATTGAAGAAGATTCAAAACCTGTGCAGCTTGCACAATTATTGGCTGTCCTCTCAGATATTTACCTTCTGTTAATGCGACGAATCCTTGGCCTATTCCGTTCCGCGGCCGATTGACCATGCAATGTCCCACATTGATGGCAGACCAGGGCCGGAGATGATCAGGTTGCCGAGAATCAAATGATCCAGAGCCACCGCTACAGCTAGTTCCGGCACCGGCAGAAATCAGGCTTCGGGCACGAGATTCAGCCCTGCTGCGCGAACATTTATTCAAACCTGTAATTAAGCATCATGCCAAAGGTTGCCTGGTTTTCCGAACCACGCTCCTTGACCAGAGGGGAATCTGCCGCGTCGCCGGTCAAGCGGTCAAACTCTCCAAATCCGACGATCGCGACTTTTTCAGAAAGCGGAACGATAATGTTCGCGCCGACGCCGTAAGACACCAGACCTACTCCGGCATCGAATTGCGAAAGTCCTGAAGCTGCCGATTGAGCGGCGTCTATGCCAAAAAATGCATCATTGTAATTTTCATCAGCAAACATCGCATGTGGCCCGAAAGACCACATGACTGGTAGTTGGCCGATGGTAAATTTATCTCCGTAGGACAAGGATGCTTCTCCAATAAGTCCCTCATGACCTCCGATACCCTGGCGAACTTCCAGCTTTGCTCCGAAGTTGCGGTATTCGTACTCCAGGAACCCACCGACCTCGACCGAACCGTCGATCTTACCCAGATCAATGAGATCCTTGTTCTCACCGCCGAAGCTGAGCAGACCACTGCTATCCTCATCTCGTCCGGGATCATAATTCACAACCGGTCCTGCCTTGATGCCGCGCCAGTTGATCGCGTTCAAACCGATACCCTCATCAATCGAGGCAAAGAATATATCTCTATAATTCACTCGAATATTCGGGATTGCGGAGGTCTGATAATCATCGGATCCCGTGAAGGCAGGCTGCACTATTGCCCCAAGGGCTACGTCAACCACGAGACCGTCGTGCCAACCACTGTAGCGTTTGTCAAAATCGGTCTGGCTAATGCTATCGACAGGTCGCTGCGAATTGGCGCCGTCATTTGGCAGGTCGGCCGCATGGGCCGGCGCTGAACAAGCGGCCAAAGCTGCCGTAACCAAGAAGAAAACCCTGCAATTTCGCATTGGGGCAAGCACTCCAGTTTTGGGAAAGCCTGGCGATAAACAGCCAGAGCGAGAAACGGGAGAACTAGGTAAATTGGGCCTATTGCTTGGGTATTTCTCTTATGTAAAGAAATGTAAAGTTCACTTCAGCACCGGTTACAGGTGCGTGAAAATCAACTAACAGCAGCAAATCGAATAATCCTGCTTGCGATAGACTTTGCCCTCATTGCTTTGTTGCCTGCACCTGAAGACAGCGTCCGAAACTCTCGAGTTACGTTGTTTTCTAACCCACGCGTGCGGACCGCTCGAAAGCAGGTATTTGAACGGAGAAGATATCCTGGAGAGCGAAGCAAATGTCCGCCCAGATTCTGTTGATTGACGACGATGAAAAACTCTCGGAAATGATCGCAAGCTACCTGGGTCAATCGGATTTCCAGGTAACTTCCGCCGCTACGGGCTCTGAAGGACTTCACCTTTATCGAAGCGGCAATTTCGCCGGCGTCATCCTTGACCTAATGCTGCCTGATACGGACGGGCTTACGCTATGCAAGCAGATGAAAGCAGACAGCGGGCCGCCGATTATCATGCTCACAGCAAACGGGGACCCGATGGACAGGGTCATTGGCCTCGAGATGGGCGCCGACGACTATCTGCCGAAGCCCTTTGAACCCCGCGAATTACTCGCACGCATCAGGGCTATCTTGCGTAGAGGTCAGAGTTTTTCAGCCAACAATGTGTTGAGGTTCGGTCGCCTAGAGATCGATCGTGATGCTGTTGAGGCCCGCCTGGACGGCGTCCGATGCGACCTGTCTCCCTACCAATTCCAAATCTTGGAGGCGCTCGCGGCACGCGCCGGACGCGTACTCAGCCGAAATCAGCTCATGGTGCAAATGCAAGGGGTGGACCTTGAGGCTTTTGACCGATCCATCGACGTCCATGTATCCCGCATCCGCTCGGCCATCGAAGACAACTCCAAAGAACCGAGGCGTATCCTAACGATCAGAGGTATTGGTTACTTGTTCGCGCGCAATCAGGATTGATCATGCTAAAGCGAAACCTATACGTGAAGATCTGCGCCCTCATGTTCAGTGGTCTGGGCGCATTTGCAATAGCATCCGGCCTTCTCTGGAACTATGCGGGCAACGACCAGTTCGACAGGGATCTTTTCCAAAAGACCACAGCCTTGGCAGAAATGCTGCTGCCTGCGGCTGATGCCCCGATCAGCGAACAGGTAGCCGTGGTTACCAAAGTAGCCGCAGACCTCGACTTCGATGTCACCTTGTATTCTCCCAGTGGAGAATTGATAGCCGCAACCGCTGAACCTGCGACGTTGCCCAAGGAAGCATTGCATCCGGGCAATTGGCAAGGCTCGAAAGGGCTCAAGCAATGGACAACGATTCTGGATGACGGTCGACGGCTGGTTATCAATCTGGACCGGTTATACGAGACGCAGGAAGCGCTCAACATCACCATCCTGTTGGGCATGCCCGCCATTTTGATTGCCATCCTTTTATTCCCGCTGGTTCGAGGTCTCACGCGACGACTGGAAAAGCTCAAGGAAGGGGTCGAGAAAATCGGCTCTGGCTATCTGGGCGCACGGGTCGATGTCGACGGCACCGACGAAATCGGAGTTCTGGCCAAGAGCTTCAATCAAGCAGCGGAGGAGATTGAGACCCTGGTCGCCGCACAGCGCCTGCTGCTTGCCCATGCATCACATGAGTTGCGGACCCCTCTGGCGCGAATTCGACTTGGCACCGAAATGTTTATGGCCGACCCATGCGCCGTCAACCGAAAAGCACTCGACCGGGATATCGGAGAGCTCGATTCCCTGATTGATGAGCTCATCTTGATGACACGGCTCGACAGCAAGCTTGAAACTGGCCGCATTTGCGAGGTGGACTTGCTGGCAATCGCAGCCGAAGAATGCGCCCGCTATCCCACTTGCAGTCTGGATGGTGAAACAGCGCTTATGCACGCCGATGCGAACATCTTGCATCGCCTCTTGAGGAACTTGATAGACAATGCCTACAAGCACGGCGAGGAGCCTATCAGCGTTGAAGTTCAAACTAATCCGGAGAACATTCGCCTGGCCGTTACGGACAGTGGGCCGGGTATAGGGGAGGATGAAGTGGCGAAAGTCCTGGAGCCGTTCTACAGAGGCTCCGATAGGCAAAACGTAAAGGGCAGCGGCCTCGGCCTCGCGATCGTGAAGAAAATCGCACTGTCCTACAATGCCGAGATCGACATTACGTCCTCACCATCTTCCCAAATATCAATCCTGTTCCCGCATACTTCCTCAGGTCTGGCCTCGTAGCAAAGAGTCCTGCCTGCGAACAGCATATCACGGTGTTGAGGCTGAACGGATTGCGACCTTGTTCAAAGAGCTGTAAGTCTGCTCGAACTACATTGGCAACCCGAGACCGCACGGTGGCAGGTCCCTGATCTGGTCGTCTCTCAAACCCAGCCCCATCACTCTTGCCAATCAGTTGATCAATGTCTTTCATTGGTCCCACAGCAAGGCTTGGGCTAAGTCTCGGCCAACATTGATTTTCGAAAGGTCCATTGATGTCTTCCGCGGTTTCTCCAGATGCGATGATTCAGCAGCTTGCCGTCACGCCAGCGCGCAAATTGACCGGGCAGGTCACAGATGTCCTCAAGACGCTGTCGCCCGGTGATTTTGCCACCCAATCGTGCGACGCGCTGGATCTTGAGTTCTCTGGCATCTCAGGCGATCGCCACGGCGGCTTCACGCGCAAATCCGGTGGTCGTGAGCCGTGGTATCCGCGTGGGACGGAAATGTGCAACGAGCGGCAGGTGTCCATCCTTTGCCCGACGGAGCTAGCACTTGTGGCCGAGCGCATGGAGCTCGAAACCGTTGAAGCGGCCTGGATCGGAGGCAATATCGTCTTGGAGGGCTTCCCCAACCTGTCCCTGATCCCGCCACGCACGCGGCTGGTGTTCGAGAACGGCGTTGTCATCCGGGTGGATGGCGACAATGCGCCTTGCCGGGCTTCGGGCAAGTCCATCGCGAGTCAAGTGCCAGGCCGCGAGGGGCTGGATCTTCTGTTCCCGAAAGTGGCAAGGCGTCTGCGCGGCCTTGTCGGCTATGTGGAGAAACCAGGCAGCATCAGCGCCGGCGAAAGCGTCACAGCGGTCATCCCCGAGCAGTGGATCTACAACCCCGCTTAGGGTTTGCTCAGCACGGCTGGTCCGACTCTAGAGTTGCTCGCCCTCATCCGGATCGAGACGCTTGGCGCTGCCCCAGTCTTCCAACACCTGGTTCATATGATCCAGAACGAAGAAGCGTGCCGCGTCCCAGTCATAGCCCTCGTCCAGCAGGGCGTCATAGTCGGTATGGGCGTGGCGAATGCGGCTGGTGGCCGCCTGCCAAAGCGCGATGGACGGCGGCAGATGGCGCAGATGCCCAGCCAGCGCCGCCTCAAGGATGGCCTCGGCATCGGCCATGGGCATGCGCGGAGCCAAAGACCTCAGCGCCTTGCGCATTTCCTTTTGCCGTTTCGTCCCGCCTGCCAATGCCGCGCCCACCCTTTTCTCAAGCCGTCACCATAAGCCCGTGTCAGCGCCAGTACCAGTTGCTGAAGGTTGGGCGTGCCTGCCGTCGCTCACTTTCCCTCGCCCTCAATTGCGGGTCCTGGATCACGTCGTCAATGAGTTCATCTGGGATCCGGCGTAAGGAGCGGCGACGCCTGGAAACCAACCAAAGGTGCCATAGGGAACCCAGATGGCGGGCAACACATCTGCCGAACCGCAGGCTTATGCCGAAACGCTGGTGAAGATGGTCAGGTCGCATGATGTCCTCCCGGGCTGCCGATCAGATATAAAGAAAGTTTTTTCTTTCTTTATCATGCTCCCACTTTTGAGGCTTGGCAATATAAAAAGCAAAATCTTTTTTTAAATACGGATCCATGTTAAAAGCGTGTCATGTCCGATCGTACCAAGACCCGACTGATCACGGCGCTGAAGACCGCCGGCCCCCAGACAGCTGCCGAGCTTGCCAAGGCCGAGGGCGTGACGTCGGTCGCCGCGCGTCAGCATCTGGATAGCCTGCTGGCTGAAGGCCTTGTGGGATTTGAGGACATCAAGGGTGCAGTTGGCCGGCCCAAAAGGGTCTGGACGCTGACCCGCGAAGGCCATGCCCAGTTTCCTGACAATCATTCCGGCCTGATCCTTGGACTGCTCGACGGCATGAAGGCGCTCTATGGCGATGAAGGCATCGACCGCTTGATCGCTCACAGGGAGCAGGAGGCGCTGAAGGTCTATTCCGCGGCGCTCGCAGACAAGGTTGAGCTCAAGGACAAGCTCTCCGCCCTCGCCGAGATCCGCTCACGTGAAGGCTATATGGCAAGCGTTGAGGAAGACGCAAATGCGGGTGGATTTCTGCTTGTCGAAAACCACTGTTCCATTTGCGCTGCGGCCACCGCGTGCCAGGGCTTTTGCAGGTCTGAAATGAGCCTCTTTCGGACGGTTCTGGGTCAGGACGTCGACCTCACCCGCACCGAACACCTCCTCTCCGGAGGCCGTCGCTGCGTCTACCACGTCAAGCAGTCAGCCTGAGGCCGATAGGACCCTCCTCCCCTCCGTCATGCCGTGGCTCGACCATGACATCCATGCCGTGACTTTGACACGCAGGACCATTTCGATCTGGAGAGATGGAACGGCGTGGATTGCAGGATCAAGTCCTGCAATGACGGCGGCGAGCGTGAAATAGACCTTATCCCTCATTACGGCGGGGATAGGCCCTTCCCAAGGCATTGAAAACACGATCTCTGCCCGTGAATAGCCGGAACTTATCCTCGCTTGCCGGACCTGCGGTATCATTGATCCCGTTCCTGCCATCACGGGGCCGAGTTCGGACCGTCCGTTCGCGGTGGCGGGGACCGGGTTTCGAGGGGTTTTCTGCCGTGTAACGGACGGCAGACGGCGCCGGTGACTGGCAGCTTGGGTTTGCAGCGGGGAGTGACGCGACAGATCTCAAGCATGGGTCTCGTATCTGGCAAACCGGAGGACGCTCTACTTCCGCCGCGCAGAAAAGAGAAAGACGCGAGCTCAGTCACTTGGGACACGGAACCCGGGCAGGCGCAACGGCCTTGTCACATCCCACATTCCCAACCAACGCCCGGCAAGTCCGGAGCGCCTGCCATCCCGTCTCTAACGGGAACCTGAGACCAGCCAAAACGCCGAGGAGAGATCCTGCGGCGGATCTGGTGCTGTGCGGAGGTAGTCTCTATCCACGTTAACGGCTCAAGGCTCACGACAGTTCCGACTGTCATGTTTGAGCTTCCGAACAAAGGTCAAGACGCCGGTGAAAAGAGCCTTGGAGCTGCAAAAAGCGACGCCGCGAAAACAATTCACCTTGTTTGAAACGCCCGAAAATAGACGTCTTTGGATGATCTTCGACAAGTTGAGCAAGCGCATAAACGTCTTGGTTACCAAGATTGCTCATAGTCAAGGAATGTCAGCGGCTAGGGCTGACGGGTCGGGAAACGATGCTTTGACATCGCCGTTGCCTATCGCCCAGCCGCAAAGTTTGATCGAGCGCGGACGTGTATTCCGTGCGGGTACGCGTAAATTGGACCCAAGAGTACATGCGTAACAACACTCCGCAAACTGCTGCCAGCTCGGCAGAAAAAAGCATCACCGGTGCCGTTCGCCTCGCCCTTTTCGGCGGTGCCAGCATTGTCGCCGGTCTGGCCTTGATCTGGACCTTGAACGGGCCGCCCAAGGCGCTCGTGAGCTTTGGACAGACGCCGCTGGCAGACAGGATGTCTGAGAAGCTCGCCCCTCAAGGGCCGACCGGTCCCACGAAAAGCGCCGCAGCTGCAACTGACGCAGGTCTTCCAGATACAAGCCTTCCAGATGCGGGCCTTCCGGGGCCGAGAGAAATTGCTGCGATCATTGCCCAAAAGGAGAGGCAGCACAAAGCCCTCGCGGCGCGGCATGATGAACGTCTCGAGGACCGGGCTGCAGCACAAGTCGGTGCGACGGTTTCGACGACCGTTGCGGAAGCTGCACAGAGTTCGATTGACCCGAAAGTGGTCCAGGCAGAGCAAGATGCAAAAGCCAAATTGCGGCGCATGATTGAAACACGCCAAATGGCAGGCCTGCTGACATTCCCAGGTGCAACTGCCCAAGCGGTGACCAGCACAGAGCCGGCCGCTGGCGACATTCCGTTGGACGCCGCTGTCGCGGCCGTGGCCAGTCTTGAGCCGGCTGTAGAGCCAGCCGAGGTGCCTGCGGAAAGCTCTGTCGCCCTGCTCGAGGTCGAGCCCGTTCCAGTGCCAGGCAAGCGCCCTGCAGCTCCGAAGCGCCGGATCGCCAAGCCGCGCGACACCGTGACGCCAGCGTCGGCCAGCCTCGCCTATGCCCGCGACGTAGACCCGCGCAAAGAAGGCGACGGCATCTTCAGCGGCCTGTCGAAAGTGTTCAATTCAGGCGAGGTCAGGCTCCCCGGCCGCGGCAGCGGCATTGCCGTCTACGACATCAGCGCCGCCGTTGTGTATATGCCAGATGGCACGAAGCTGGAGGCCCATTCGGGGATCGGCAAGATGCGTGACAATCCGCGCTATACCAAGGTACGGAACAAGGGCCCCACCCCGCCCAACATCTATAACCTGCGCATGCGTGAACGACGGTTCCATGGTGTGGAGGCCATCCGCATGCTTCCCGTAGACGTCGCAGCCATGCACGGGCGCGATGGCATGTTGACCCACACGCCACTCCTGCGCGGACGTATCGGCTCACACGGCTGTGTAGCCTTCAAGGACTACAAGAAGTTCCTCAAGGCTTTCAAAGCCGGCAAAGTGAAGAAGATGATCGTGGTGCCGAAACTCGAAAAGCTGCCAGTCTATATGGCCGCACTTTGATCGAGAACGATCGAGACGGCAACATCCCACTCAAGTTCATGGCAGCCCGCGAGGAAGACGGAGAAAGCCTCGCGAATTTGCGAGTGGAAGCGATGCGCCCAAGTCTCGAGGCGATTGGTCGATTTGACGCGGAGCGGGCGAAAGCAAGATTCCTGGACGGCTTCACACCTGAGGAAACACTCCGGATCGTGACTTCGGGCCAGTTACTGGGATTCTTTGTGCTGAAAAGCCGGCCCGATCATCTTTACCTGGACCACCTCTATGTCTTGCCGGACATTCAGGGTAAAGGCATCGGCACTCAGGTGGTAAGATATGCGCAGGAGAAGGCTGCATCAGCCAAACTGCCCCTTCGGCTGGTTGCGCTCAAGGGCAGCGTCGCGAACGACTTCTATACAAGGCATGGCTTCAAGCTGAAGGGCAGCGCCGATTTCGACAATGCCTATGAATGGACATCAGAACAGGCGTTCGAAAGATAGGCCCGGCTTTATTCAGGTCGGTATTTGCCCGTCACCGGATCCTGCACCAGTTTTTCCGCAGGTCTCTTGTTGGCAGAGCGGGCGGCAATATCCGACAAATGACGCTCGACATCTGCCATTTTCTTTTTCATACGCTTGACGATCCAGTAACCGCCCACAGCCAAAGCCGCCACTCCGAGAAGTTCTGTCATCTGCTCCCCTTCCCCAAACTGGTTTCAGACATTCCAAAGCATTCGCAGTCCGTCAATGTGCTGTCTCACAAACCGAAACGGGACCAAAGCGAACGCTCTTCGGCCGCCGAAATGAGATCGCTGCCGATGCCGTCGATGAGGCCCTGCCGTCCGGTTGCAATCCCACCGACTCCTGAACGCCGGCCAAACAAGCCACGCGGAGCCGAGAAAAGCTTCGGTTCAGCGTCCTTGCCATAGCGCTCCTTCAAGGTGCTGCGAAGGTCACCAAGGCTGTCAATCAGGCCAAGATCACGGGCCGCACCGCCAGTCCAGAACTTGCCGGAGAAGATCTCGGGATCGTCGGCGAGAACGTCACCGCGGCTGTTCTTGACCATTTCGATAAAGATCTCGTGGATCTCGAGCTGGAGGTTTTTCAGGTACTCGATATCGTCCGGTTTTTCGGCCTGGAACGGATCGAGAATGACCTTGCTCTTACCGGCCGTGTAGACCCTGCGCTCGACGCCGATCTTCTTCAGAAGGTCGGGAAAACCGAAACCGGCAGAAACAACCCCGATGGATCCGACGATGGACGACGGGTCCGCAATGATTTCGTCACCGGCAAGAGCGATCATGTAGCCACCGCTGGCCGCCACATCCTCGACAAACACCAGAACATCCTTTTCGTTCTCCTTGGCAAGATCACGAATGCGCTGGAAGATCAGCCTGGACTGAACCGGAGAACCGCCGGGGGAATTGACAATCAACGCTACAGCGGGCGCTTTCTTTACCGAAAAGGCGCGTTCCAGAGGCAGGGAGGCCGTAGCGAGCGAAAGGCCCGGACGCAGCGGGGTTGCCATGCCGATCGGACCCTGGAGGCGGACAACCGGGATTACCGGGCCATCGTTGCGGAATTTCTTTGGAAGCAGGTTGCGGAGTTTTTCGAACAAATCGGCGGGTCCCGGTTGATAGGTATTCGGGATATAGGACCTGAACAGAAGGGATAAAAGGCCTCGGCACAAGGTTTGCGCAAGCCTGGCGGTTTAATTCTGTTTTGGCGTCGGGGGTGACCGTCGGCGTGGACCGAAAGCATCGGCGCGCTGAGGGGCTTCTTCTGTAGCGCCTGCCAGTCCTGCTCTTGCATGTGACGAGGCGCCTTTTCGGGTTTTCTTTTGGCCGGAGGCTTTGCCATCGGCAGCTGCGCCCGCAGCCCCACCTAACCCATCAACGGCGGAGGCGCCCCCTAAGCCTGCGCCTTTGACATCGGCGCGTTTGGAGAATTGCCAAAGCAATTCCAGGCCGGCGCAACCTGGCGCTCGCCAGACAATACGGCCGTTGACCGGGAGGTCCAGGCCGCGAATATGCATACGAACGTTGTCGGGAAGATGATCCAGATCGCGCGCATCCAACCGGCAGCCGGACTTGCTGGCATCGACGATGATCGCGTGTATCACGACACCGCCCCGAGGGTCTGACACCTGAGCCGGAATCCGGACGGCACGGCGCTTTTCCTTGCGCTTCTCGCGCGGCGCTTCGTCTTCGAATTCAAACACGACATTCGCATTGCTGTCTGAAACGCCTGTGACCCGACCGCGGATCATCTTGTCGAGACCGTCGACCCTCAGGCCGATGATTTCGCGCAACTCGCCGACACGATCCGACAGGATATTGCATCCCGACTTGTTAAAGCCGGAAGCAGACGCCTCGATGCAGCTCAATCCCTCCAGGTCGATGACCAATACGGATACGATTGCGTGCTCGGGTATATCGGCAGTCAATGCGTTCAAAATATATCCCCTGATGGAGATTTATTACCATGCCACACGCAAACCAAAGATTAACATCATGAGTAAAATTGCCATTTCCCGCCACTAGAAAGGTAATCGATCGTTAGAAATCAGCCAGTTTACGCTGAGACTCCATGGACTTACGTTAACTATTGGCATCTTCACTTAACTTCTGTCGAAGAGACAAGAAATCACGCCAGCTAAGCCTTTTTTCTATAGGACTACGAAGAAGATAAGCTGGATGATAGGTCGCGAGGCTTGGTATCTTGCGTACACCGCAATCATAGGTCATCCAGCGACCACGCATACGGCGGATGCCATCTTGGACATCAAGAAGTGTCTTCGCAGACGCCGCCCCAAGGAAAACCAGAACATCGGGCGCTGCCAACTCGATCTGGCGCGCGATGAAGGGCCTGCAGATTTCGGTTTCCTGAGGCGTGGGCGTGCGGTTTCCGGGCGGACGCCAAGGCACCACATTGGCGATATAGACCGATGAACGGTCAAGGCCTACTGCGCCAAGCATCTTGTCGAGAAGCTGGCCTGACCGGCCGACGAAAGGTTTTCCCTGTAGATCCTCATCGCGGCCAGGCGCCTCGCCGATGATCATGACGCGGGCATTCGGGTTACCATCGGCGAAAACGAGGTTCTTCGCCGTCAGGCGCAGGTTACAGCCGTTGAATGCCTGCAGGCAGCCTTTCAGTTCATCCAGGGTCTGGGCAGTACGAGCCGCATCCCTCGCCGCATGGATCACCTCCGTATCAGGCACCACTGCATCGGCGAACGCCCCTCCGGCAATCGGTGCGTTGGCAGCAATCGGCTCCCGAGACGGCGACGCGGCTGCTGGTGGACGAGATTGTTGTGCAGACTCGCCAGACTGAACAGGAGCGGGTTGGGCACCTGGACGAGCAGGAACAGACGTTCGGGCTTCTGCCTGCACGCGGGCAAGCTCCGCCGACAAGGCAAACCTGTCTACTGCGTCCTCTTCCAGAAAACAGTCGAGGCCAGAAGCCAGATAAAATTCCAGCAGAGATTCAAGTTCGCGCTGCGCTGCGTCGGATGTTTGCAAAGCCAAGCCTCCAGGCGGCAACTTAACGCCGGCAGCAGGAAAAACAAAGTCTGCAGGGTGCATCGCAGCTGTGGCGTTCACGTTGTCCAATGGTTGTGGATGGAATTCGCACTTCGGCGGAGCTCTTACATTCGCAAGCTCTCCACAATTACTTACGTTTACGTAAAGGTCATACCAAGTCTTGACGCGGCACGGAAAAATAAGGCTATGTCCGACGTGACGCGCCGCAGCATGGCGGCATTTTTTCCGATTTCGCAAATGCGGCAAATTTTGTCGTGCTTCGAAAAGGGAAAAAATGCAAAAAGGGTATCGTCCGGGCTCGGTCCGGAGCGCATGAGGGAGAACCAGATGTCAGAACAGGACGCACTTGGCGAACGCGAAAGCATGGACGTCGATGTTGTCATCGTCGGAGCAGGCCCAGCCGGCCTTGCTGCAGCCATTCGCCTGAAACAGATCGCGGCCGACAAGGGCGAAGAGATCAGTGTCGTTGTTCTGGAAAAAGGCTCGGAAGTCGGCGCACACATTCTCTCAGGTGCCGTGATCGACCCGATTGCGCTCGACCAACTGCTGCCGGAATGGCGCGAGGAAGACACGCCGATCAAGACCGAGGTCAAGGCCGACCATTTCCTCGTTCTGGGACCAGCGGGCTCCATTCGCCTGCCGAATCTCTTCATGCCGAAGCTGATGAACAATCACGGCAACTACATTGTCTCGCTCGGAAATGTCTGCCGCTGGCTTGCCGAAAAGGCGGAAGGCCTGGGCGTGGAGATCTATCCGGGCTTTGCAGCCGCGGAAATTCTTTATGACGATCAGGGCCGCGTTGTCGGCGTTGCCACCGGCGACATGGGCATTGGACGGGACGGTAAGCCGAACGCCATGTTCACCCGCGGCATGGAACTGCGCGGTAAATACGTTCTGATCGGCGAAGGCGCGCGCGGGTCTCTCGCCAAGCAGCTGATCGAGAAATTCAATCTTGATCAGGACAGCGACTTCGCCAAGTTCGGGATTGGCATCAAGGAACTTTGGCAGATCGCCCCTGAAAAACACAAGGAAGGGCTTGTCCAGCATTCCTTCGGCTGGCCCTTGGACGGCAAGACCGGCGGTGGGTCGTTCCTTTATCACCTGGAAGACAATCAGGTCGCGGTCGGCTTCGTACTGCATCTCAACTACGAGAACCCATGGCTTTCGCCTTTTGACGAGTTTCAGCGTTTCAAGACACACCCTGCGATCTGCGATACGTTCGAAGGTGGCAAGCGCATTTCCTATGGCGCACGCGCGATCACGGAGGGCGGGTACCAGTCGGTCCCCAAACTTTCCTTCCCGGGCGGCCTGATCATGGGCTGTTCTGCCGGTTTCGTGAATGTTCCGCGGATCAAGGGCTCACACAACGCGATGCTGTCGGGCATGCTGGCCGCCGAAGAGGTCATGTCAGCGATAGGCCGCGGCGAAGACAATGCCGAGCTCACCAACTACGACGATGCCTGGAAGGCCAGCCCGATCGGCAAGGATCTGAAGACCGTTCGCAACGTGAAGCCCCTTTGGTCGAAGTTCGGCACAGTGGCCGGCATCGCACTCGGCGGCCTCGACATGTGGACCAATGAACTTTTTGGCTTCTCGTTCTTCGGCACCTTGGAACACGGTAAGGCAGACGCGGATACTCTGAAGCCCGCCAAGGACTGCAAG
This sequence comes from Labrenzia sp. CE80, assembly GCF_009650605.1. Taxonomy (NCBI): domain Bacteria; kingdom Pseudomonadati; phylum Pseudomonadota; class Alphaproteobacteria; order Hyphomicrobiales; family Stappiaceae; genus Labrenzia; species Labrenzia sp. CE80. The sequence continues at coordinate 883,435 of NZ_WAJT01000002.1, read as the reverse complement.
AAGATCGATTATCCTAAACCGGACGGCGCCATCTCTTTCGACAAGCTTTCGTCGGTGTTCCTATCAAACACCAATCACGAGGAAGATCAGCCGATCCATCTCAGGGTGAAGGACGAGACGCTTCAGAAGCTGTCAGAGCACGATGTCTTCGCAGGCCCGTCCAACCGCTACTGTCCTGCTGGCGTTTACGAATGGATTGAGGAAGGCGAAGACGCTCCGAAGTTCCAGATCAATTCGCAGAACTGCGTTCATTGCAAGACCTGCGATATCAAGGATCCAAACCGGAACATCACCTGGACGGTGCCTGAAGGCGCGGGTGGTCCGAACTACCCCAACATGTAAGCAACAGGCTTAGAAACTGTGCCTAAAAATGCGAACGGCGCCGGACCAGAAGTCCGGCGCCGCCGACTTGTGGGCGATGGGTTTTTCCAAGATCCAAGGTGAAATCACCCGTCCCTGGTCGCGGTTATCTGGTGCTGCTTCTACTCTGCGTGCTCCAGCCTCCTGTTTGGAGGTCGGGCCCGTCTCTTTGAAAAGCAGGCACACCTTTCCGCTGCCACAAGATTTAACGCGCTGTCACATGAGGCTCGTGCCAGTCTGACCGGACCTGCGTGCCGCAATGCTGACACAGATCTAACGGCACCCGATGATCTGACGCCGCGCGGCTTCGCACGCCCTGTTCCTAACCGCCGGACATGGCCGAAATCATCCATCAGCCCAAAAGGGGCTGTTGGATTTAAGCATCATGTAAACGAACGCTGCGTCGCCGATACCTGCATCCTTTGCGCGCTTCCCATTTGGGAAACGTGTGAACGGGCTATTCCGTTCAAGGCTTGCAATCGCGCCGCCGATGGAGGGGAACATAAGTTACCTTAACGGCAATATCAATATTTTTTTCAATTGATGTAATTTTTTTCACTAACCAAAATAGCTATTTTAATTCAGATAGATACGAATAAAAAACAAGGATTTTACGGTTTTGCAGGCTAGCCATGCGCAGAATGCATGGATACCTTCTGTACGTTTACGTAAAAGGAAAGCGCGATTGCCAGGCAACCGCGCTTTCTTCATTTCAGTATGGCAGGTCAGCGAGTGCTGATCAGGCTGCTGCCGTCCGCCGACGTCTTTGCTGACGGCGGCCTCGGTTTTCGTTGTCGTTGCCACCGGAAGGTGCGCCAAAGGACCTTTTGCCAGGCTTTGGCCCATTGCCGCCGCCATTGCGGCGGCCACGGTTGCCTCCACCACGGCCCTTGCCGGGAGACACGGCACGGCTGTCAGCCGGAACCTCGCCGCTTGCGACCTCGATGGAAATGCCGATCAGCTTTTCGATCTGGCGGAACAGGCCAATTTCCTCTGGTGCGCAAAGAGCGATTGCATCGCCATCTGCACCTGCACGGGCCGTTCGGCCGATCCGGTGCACATAAGCCTCAGGCACTTCAGGCAGCTCGAAGTTATAGACGTGGCTGACGCCTGGGATATCGATCCCGCGCGCGGCGACGTCTGTGGCCACCAGAACTTTCAAGGAGCCATCTTTCAGGCCCTTGATGGCGCGGTCGCGCTGGTTCTGGCTCTTGTTGCCGTGAATCGAACCTGCGGAGATACCCGAAGACACCAGCTTCTTCATCAGCCGCTCTGCACCATGCTTGGTGCGGCAGAAGACGAGAGACAGGTCGTCAGGGCGCGTGCTCATCAGGTCAACGAGGAAGTCTGTCTTCGCCTTCTGATCCATGAAATGGACACGCTGCGTGATCTTGTCCGCAGTCTTACCGGCGGTTGCCACTTCCACCCGCACCGGATCAGTCAGGTAGGACTTGGCAAGATCGGCAATCTGCTTGGGCATTGTCGCGGAGAAAAGCAAAGTCTGACGCTTCTTTGCGACGAGCCCGGAGATCTTGCGCAGAGCATGAATGAAGCCAAGGTCCAGCATCTGGTCCGCCTCATCGAGCACGAGGAAAGACGCCGTATCAAGACGCACCGCATCACGGTCGACCAGATCCAGCAGGCGACCAGGCGTCGCAACCAGGATGTCCGTGCCGCGGGAGAGGCGCTTGATCTGACCGTTGATCGATACACCACCAACAACGGAGGCAACCCGAAGCGGCGTGCCACGCACGAAGGAGATCAGGTTTTGAGCGATCTGGTTTACCAGCTCGCGGGTTGGCGCCAAGATCAGTGCCCGCGCTCCCTTGGAGACCGGTTGCTTGGGGTTGGCCAGAAGCTGTTCGATCAGCGGCAGGCCGAAGGCAGCGGTTTTGCCGGTACCGGTCTGGGCAAGACCCATAATGTCCTCACCCTTGAGGATGTATGGGATCGCATCGCGCTGAATCGGGGTAGGCGCTTCATAGCCGTTGGCTTCGATGGCCTTCAGAATTTGATCGGAGAGGCCAAGCGATTTGAAATCTGTCAAGTTTTTACCTTTGTCATTGGCACCAGACGCAATGCGCCATGGCGTGCCAGAACCCTCGTGTTCCATCGCGGAGCTCGAGAGCCATTTAGCGGTTGCGGCAGATGCTGCGCCCAGGACCGAACTGTCCTTGAAAGGCGGCAAATGCCGTCAGAACCCCGCGTGAAATGGGAACTTGGGAAAGGATACCCCGTCTGAAAGGCGGGGTTTTGCAGTATCTTGCGGTTCTTCTTGGAACTTTTCCGGATCGTGCCGGAAGTTTGCAAGGGGCGGGCTGCTCACGCGGCAGCCGGATAATGCACGCCCCCTATCTGCCGAGTGCGCGACAATGTCAAGGATAATCGTCCTATTGCGAATATCAGCTCTTGCGGCAGAGCGCATCGCCCTGCCGCGGTCTTGTTTCACGAAGCCTCTGCCGTCGCTCAGGCGCCGGCTTTTTTCTGAGCCTCGACGCTGGCCAACGCCGACATGTTGACGACGCCGCGTGATGTCACCGACGGGGTCAGGATATGCGCCGGCTTAGCGGCGCCCAAAAGAATTGGCCCGACGTGAAGGGCAGACGTTGCAACCTTCAAAAGGTTCAGCGCGATGTTGGCGGCATCAAGGTTCGGGAACAACAGCAGGTTTGCTTCACCCTCCAGGCGACTGTCCGGCATGACCCGTTTGCGCAGCATCTCGTTGAGCGCCGAATCCCCGTGCATTTCGCCATCGACCTCAAGGTTCGGACAACGTTCCCAAAGGATTTCCAGCGCGTCCCGCATCTTTCGGGACGAGGCAGTGTCTCGCGAACCGAAATTCGACAGGGATAGAAGCGCCACTTTTGGCTCAATGCCGAAGCAATGAATTTCCTCGGCAGCAAGAGCTGCCATCTCGGCAAGCTCCTCTGCAGTCGGCTCTTCGCTCACGAATGTATCCGAAAGGAAGATCGCGCCACGACTGTTGATCAGGAGGGAAAGCGCAGACAGATCACGCACCCCCTCACGCAAGCCGATGATCTGGCGGATGTCGCGCAGGTGGCGGATGAAGCGTCCTTCTAGTCCACAGATGACCGCATCCGCATCGCCGCGGCGCACGGCCAAAGCGGCAATGACCGTCGAGTTGGTGCGCACCACGGTTCGTGCAGCATCGGGCGGCATGCCCTTTCGGCCAACGCAGGTGAAATAATCGTCCACATAATCGCGGTAGCGCGGATCATCCTGCGGGTTGATGTATTCGAAATCGGTGCCCGGACGGATCTTCAGGCCGAAGCGCTCGCAACGGCTCTGCAGCACGTCAGGACGGCCGACCAGAACCGGGACCGCCACATTGTCTTCGATGAGAACCTGGGCGGCGCGCAGCACGCGCTCATCCTCGCCCTCGGCATAGATTATCCGCTTGGCATCCTGACTGGCTGCCTGGATGATCGGCTTCATGATCAGGCCGGACCGGAAGACAAAGCGGTTCAGACGGTCCAGATAGGCGTCAAAGTCCTCGATCGGACGCGTGGCGACGCCGGTTGCCATGGCAGCCTTGGCGACCGCAGGTGCAATCCTGAGGATCAGTCGCTGATCGAAAGGCGACGGGATCAGGTACTTCGGGCCAAAAGTCTCTGTCGCGCCGCCATAGGCGCGGGCCGCCACATCGGACGGTTCTTCCTTGGCCAACTCGGCAATGGCCTCAACGGCGGCATGTTTCATTTCCTCGTTGATGGACGTCGCGCCGACGTCCAGAGCACCGCGGAAGATGTAGGGGAAGCAAAGAACGTTGTTGACCTGGTTCGGGTAGTCAGAGCGTCCCGTGCACATGACAACGTCGGAGCGAACCGCCTGGGCGTCCTCGGGCATGATTTCCGGACGCGGGTTGGCCAGCGCCAGGATCAACGGGCCCTTGCCCATCGTGGCCACCATCTCCGGCTTCAGAACACCGGCAGCGGAGAGCCCGAGAAAGACGTCCGCACCCTCGATGATCTCGGACAAAGTGCGCTTGTCGGTCTTTTGTGCGAACTTCGACTTCCACTCGTCCATCAGGGCTTCGCGCCCCTCGTAGACGACGCCTTCAATGTCAGAAATCCAGATGTTCTCGCGCTTGACTCCAAGCGAGACGAGCATGTTCAGACAGGCAAGGGCTGCGGCTCCAGCACCCGAAGCAACAACTTTCGCATCGGACATTTTCTTGCCCGCCAGCTCCAGACCGTTTCGGACGGCAGCGCCAACAATGATGGCGGTTCCATGCTGATCATCGTGGAAGACAGGAATGTTCATCCGCTCGCGCAGCTTGGCTTCGATCTGGAAGCACTCCGGCGCCTTGATATCTTCAAGATTGATGCCGCCGAAGGTCGGCTCCAGAACGGCAACCGCGTCAACAAAGCGATCGACGTCGAGTTCATCCACCTCGATATCGAAAACGTCGATGCCGGCGAATTTCTTGAAGAGGACCGCCTTGCCCTCCATCACCGGCTTGGACGCCAGGGGGCCAATGGCACCAAGACCAAGCACGGCCGTCCCGTTGGAGATCACGCCGACGAGATTGCCTCGGGCCGTATAGTCCGCCGCCTTGGCGGGATCCTTGGCGATCTCCTCACAGGGCGCGGCCACACCGGGCGAGTAGGCAAGCGCAAGGTCACGCTGATTGCCCAGGGGCTTGGTTGCCTGGATCTCGAGCTTGCCCGGGCGCGGATGCTGGTGAAAGAAGAGTGCGGCTTCCGTGAGATCGCTGCCGGTGGTCTTGTTGTCACTCATGGTATCCGCGGCCTTTCCATTGGCGGTTCAGGGACCTCCCCTTGCGTCCCCGATCGGGCACGAACGGTCTTGCCGGACCAGCGCGGGAACAGGAGACAAAAGGAACCTGCATTAGACGATTGTTCAAGGGGTGTAACCGGCACGCTGCGAAATGAGAAGACGAAGAAGTAAAAACAGCACCAATCCGTTGAACATATGCCACAGAAAATGCGTTCCAACTTCCAGACCTGCACACAGTGGGGCGTCGATGGTGCGAAAAATCAATGAGATCAAAAACAAGAGCCCAACAACGAAGAGCGGCTTTGACAGCCCTCGCCCCTTGCTTCGGACCAGCGCCGCCATGGCAAAAATAGCGAGCAACGCGGGAACATAGCCGGCAGATGAGGCTGCAACCGGCTGCGCCAGCCCAGCGGTATAGGGCGTCGCGACAAGGAAGACCGCAACAAGGGCGATGGCCGCCCACCATGGCAGACCGAGATAGCGCCTCAACGCCAGCAGAAGGTAGCCGTGAATGAAGATGGCGATCGGCACAACGTCGGTCAGCATGGCCCAGCGGGTCGCGACCGTGTGGAACAAGAAGGAGCCAATGCCTGTGGCCAGGATCACGACAATCAGGAACAGGGCGGGCCAGTCGCCGGGCGTTTGCCGTCGCCAGAGAACGTAAGCCCACAGGGCAGCAACAATGAAGGCCAGATTGCTCACTGCATTGAGCGGTTCAGCCCAGAACTCTGGTCCGATCCGTTCACAATAGTTGTCGAGGCGCTCGTTCCAGTCCAATCACTTGCTCCTGCCTCAAGCGGCCCTGGGCATCCGTTCCGCAATCAGGCGCCCCAGTCGGGCGATGCCTTCTTCGATCCTATCCGGCCCACATGACGTGAAGTTGAGCCGCATGCAATTTTGTCCCGATCCATCGGCGAAAAATGCTTGGCCGGGCACAAAGGCCACCTTCGCGCTTGCCACAGACTGCGCCATGAGCGCACCTGCGTCCATCGTCTCCGGCAATTGCAGCCAGAGGAACATGCCGCCTTCTGGCCGTCCCCAGGTGACACCGGCGGGCATATGACGCTCGAGAGCTGCCAGCATATAATCTCGCCGCTCGCTGTAGACCTTGCAGATCCTCGTGACCTGTTGCTCGAAACAGCTCATGGCAACCTTCGCGATGACCATCTGGTTCAGCGTCGAGGAATTGAGGTCCGAGGCCTGTTTGATCAGAACGAGTTTTTGAATGACCGGCGTGGCCGCGCAGACCCAGCCAAGCCGCAGGCCAGGGGACAGCGTCTTGGAAAAGCTGCCGCAATAGATGGTTCGCGTCGCCTCGATGTCGCCGCAGCGGGCAATGTCCAGCGCCATGAGAGGCGGCAGGGCCTCACCATCGAAGCGCAGGGACTGATAGGCCGCATCCTCAATGACGGCAATATCCAGGTCCCCAGCGAGATCCAGAATGCCGTTGCGGGCGTCCAGGGTCAGCGTCTCACCGGTGGGATTGGCAAAGTCGGCAGATGTATAGGCGAACTTGACGGCACCACCTGCGGCCTCTGCCGTCTCGCGATAGGCCTGCGCCGACATGTTCGCAAAGGGGTCAAGGCGCTGGTAGGCCGGCTCATAGGCGTTGAAGGCCTGAAGCGCACCGAGATAGGTCGGCCAACCGACAAGTGCCGTGTCACCAGCCGTCAGGAACAGCTTGCCGAGATAATCCAGCGCCTGCTGGGCGCCGGATGTGATCATGATGTTCTCGGCCGAGCAAGGCACGCCGATGGCCGCCATCTGGCCGGCGATCCAGTCCCGCAATGGCTTGTAGCCTTCACTGACCGAATATTGCAGAGCGGTCTGATGGCCACCGTCTGAAAAAAGGTCCTCAAAGGCCTGCTTGAAGGCGTCTGCCGGAAACAGCGCCGGATCGGGTATGCCGCCAGCAAAGGAAATCATGTCCGGCTGGTCCAGAAGTTTCAACAGTTCCCGGATTTCCGATGCACCCATCCGCTTGGAGCGGTCGGCGTAGAGGTGAGCCCAATCAGTCATGGCGTTTCTCTCTTGCTGGTTCTTTTTTGTTGCCTGAACGATAAATCACGCCAGCAATTAAAGGTCAATATTACTGACCTATAATTTATCATTATTTCTTCAAGCATCCTCATTTTGGAATATTTGGCACACACCGCCACGTCTCGCTCTGCCCCTGACTGGCGCCGGGGCGCCGGCTCTACTATGTCTTGATCAGAGGAGTTTCCCAATGAACCGTATTGACGAAAGCCGCCCGTTCATTCCGCTCAACATTGCTGTCCTGACGGTGTCGGACACACGAACGCTGGAAGAAGACCGCTCCGGATCGACGCTGGCCGACCGCATTGAGAAGGCGGGGCACAAAATGGCTGACCGGAAAATTGTGGCTGACGATGTTCCGGCGATACAGGCGGTTGTGCGGGGCTGGATCGCCGACAAGGGCGTCGATGTGGTGATTTCAACCGGTGGCACCGGCTTCACCGGACGCGATGTGACACCGGAGGCCGTCGAGCCACTGTTCGAAAAGCGTATGGACGGATTTTCGGAAGTGTTTCACCGGATCTCCTACGACAAGATCGGCACCTCGACCATCCAGTCACGAGCGACCGGCGGTGTCGCGGGAGCCACCTATATCTTTGCCCTGCCCGGCTCTCCCGGTGCCTGCAAGGACGCCTGGGACGGGATCCTCAAGCTTCAGCTCGACTACCGCCACATGCCCTGCAACTTCGTCGAGATCATGCCAAGGCTGGACGAACACCTGAAGCGCGGAAAACTTCAGGAGGCGTAAAGGCGGGAGACCGAGAAAAGCTGCCAGTCATTGCTGCCATTTGGACCTAGCGGGAAAACCGGTCAGGAACTTTGAGAGCCGCCAAACCACTGATTGTCGCAATTTCGGACTAGGCTCGCCCAAGCATCATTCTGCCGATTGGAGAGACCGATCATGAAACGCAAGACAGCCCTTTGGGTATCCGGCCTGATCGTCATTGCTGCTCTCTGTCTCACCTACTTGTTCATGACCGGCGAGAATGGCCTCTCGAGACCATCAGCGCCAGAGCGCGCGCTCGACATGACACGCCTGTCTGATGAAAAAGCAGAAAGCCTGGGCTGGCACTCTGGTCGACTCGATGCTGCCTTGAGCCACGCTGCGACGCTTAGCACCGACAGCTTCATCATCGTTACAAACGATCAGGTGGTCGGCGCATTCGGCAACTTGGAAAAACCATACGCCACACACTCGATGCGCAAATCGTTCCTCAGCGCGCTCGTCGGCTTGCACCTCGGCTCTGGCCCGGGGCAGATCAACCTGGACGCCACGCTGCAGGAACTGAATGTCAGCGACACTCCTGGGCCACTTTCAGCGAAGCAAAGACAAGCAACGGTTCTCAATCTGCTCAAGAGTGTGTCGGGCATCAATCATCCGGCCGCAGCCTCGGGAGGGATACAAGCCGATATCGATAAAAGGTTGGGCCAGGGGGAAAACGAACCCGGCAGGATTTGGGCCTACAACAACTGGGACTACAATGCTCTCACCTCGATTTTTGAAGACCGCACGGGTCTTGGAATCGCGGAGGCATTTGACAAGGGCATTGCGCAGCCGACGGGAATGGAAGACTTCCGTGTTGATGCGGTGTCCTATATCCTTGATGCCGATCTATCGATGCATAAGGCTGCGGCGTTTCGCATGTCGGCCCGGGATCTGGTCAGGCTTGGCCAGCTTTACCTCCACAAAGGTCGCACGGACAATCAACAAATTCTGCCTGAAAGCTGGATCGACCGCGCAGTTGAGGATTTCACCGAAACGGGAAACGACGGCCTGAGATGGGCGCATGGATATTTGTGGTGGATTCCCGGCCCCGACACTAGCCTGCCAGAAGGGTCTTTTTGGGCTTGGGGCCTTGGAAATCAAGCTCTCTTCGTCGTACCCGAATGGGACACTGTCATCGTTCACCAGTCCGACACGACCGAGTTCTTAAAACGCTTTCTTCCGATGATCGAAGTGGACGGCATGGAAGGCGAGGCTGCGATTGAACAGCTCATGCTATCGTGCCGCGAGCGTGGCAACCGCGAGAGCGAGTATTGCGTCGAGCATCGCTTTACCACACGGCGCGAGTTCGACGAGCTGATGGCGCTTATTGCTAGGGCAAGAATTTAGCGAAGGAAAACGCAGCATGATTGCCTACGTCACCGTTGGTGCTGATGACATCAAACACGCAAAACGCTTCTACTGTGCGTTCCTGCCAGCTCTAGGGTACGGGCTGGAAGAAGGACCCGAGGGCCTGAGTTTCGCGCTGCCCGTGCCATCAGGCCAGGCTCCCGTGCTGCCGGAGTTCTATGTAAAACCAACCTTCGATGGGTGTCCGGCCTCCGCTGGAAATGGCACAATGGTCGCCTTTGAGGCTCGCAGCCAAAGCCAGGTTCGTGACCTTCACGCCGCAGCACTTGCTGCCGGCGGCTTTGACGAAGGGCAGCCCGGTTTTCGTGATGCGTATGGCCCGCGCTTTTACGTCGGCTACCTTCGAGACCCCCAACGGAACAAGATCGCATTGTTCTCCAGCAACCCAAATGAACCCGGACGCGACGACTAAGGCGACTTTGATGCGCGAGCTCGCGCTCACGCTCTACGCCTTCCTGCGTCCCTCCCTCAGCACGATAAAGATCCCGCTGGCGATGATGATGGCGGCGCCAAGGTATGTGGCGAGATCTGGGATTTCGCGCCAGAACAGCCAGCCAAGAAGAGTCGCCCAGATGAGAGCGCTGTAGTCGAGGGGAGCGAGCACGGTCGCAGGCGCAAGGCGAAAGGCCTGGGTCATGAGCGTGATGCCCACTGTGCCGAAGAAGGCGATGGCGACGAAGAGCCAAAGATGTCGAGGCTCAAGATCGACCCAGAAGAAGGGGCAGACCAGGGCGCTGAGCAGCGCGCCCGCGCCGACGAGATAGAGCATCAAGGTCCAGACGCTCTCGCGCGGATCGACCCAGCGCGCACCAATCATCAGCACCGCATAAAGAACCGCGGTCGCAAGCGGCAGGAGCAGTGCCGGCTGGAAACTGCCGCCGCCAGGTCGAACAACGATCAGGACCCCCAAGAAACCAACCAGAACGGCGCTCCAGCGCCGCCAGCCGACGGTTTCGCGCAAGAGAAAGGCCGACAGGGCCGTAATGAACAGCGGAGCTGCGAAGACCAGCGCCGTCGCTTCAGCCAGATCCAGAAGCGTGACGCTGGTGAAGAAAAGCGTTGCCGCAGCCATCCACAAAAGGCCGCGTGCGAGATGGGCGCCGAGACTATAGGTCCTCAAAGCACCCGCTCCGCCCAGGAAGTAGGCTATGAGCGCGGCAAACGGCAACGCGATGATGTTGCGCATGAAGAGGATCTGCACGGGCGGATAGGTATCGCCGAGGGTCTTGGCGAGCGCATCATTGACGCAGAGACACGCGACGCCGACGCACATCATGATGATGCCGGTGGTTGTGCGGGTGGCTGGCACTGCAGCTGCGGCCGTGGTCATGGTTTCTCCTCACCTTGCCAACGCTGTGTCAGAGCGTTGCAGCTTAAAGCTTAGTCATGCCCTGCAATGCACCACAAGCCGACTTACATCCCGAATAGTTCCCTTCCCTGGCGCTCCGCCTCTGTTCGTGGTCATTTTGCTGAAACATCGCGTAGATAGGTCACGGGCTTTATGTGACGCGCTTTCAATCGGACGGTCCATGCCAGCCTATGATGCCTATGTAATCTGCACCTCGCCGCGCAGCGGCAGCACACTCTTGTGCAAGCTGCTGTCGGCCACCAACGTCGCCGGCCGGCCCGGCTCCCACTTTCACGAACCCTCGCTGGATGCCTGGCTTGACTATTACGGTCTTGAAAGCGGGCCCTGTGAAATGGAGAACCTGAAAGCGGTGTTTGACGCGGCGTGGGCGAAAGGCAGGGGCGGAACAGACATCTTCGGCCTGAGACTGCAGCGACACAGTTTCGATTTCTTTCAGCAAGAGCTAGCCCTCCTCCACCCTGAAGGGCAAAGCGATCGTGGGCGCATGGAGGCGGCCTTCGGACGGGTACTCTTTGTCCATCTGACACGGGCCGACAAGCTTGAGCAGGCGATTTCCTTTGTGAAGGCACAGCAGACCGGCCTTTGGCACAAGGCGCCGAATGGACGCGAGCTGGAGCGCCTCAGCGCCCCACGCGAGCCGGTCTACGACGGGCCGGCAATCAAGGCGGAGCACGACCGTTTTGGGGTTTTCGACCGAGACTGGATCGAGTGGTTCGCCGCTCAGGGCATTGCCCCGCTCACCATCACCTATGACACGCTGTCAGAAGACCCACTGCGTGTTCTTGCGGAAGTCCTGACAAAGCTGGGGCTTGATGGTGATCTTGCAAAAGATGTCGAACTGCCCGTCGCCAAGCTTGCCGATGCGATCAACTGGGATTGGGCAGAGCGGTTCCGTCAGGAATACGCTAACGTTTAAAACGCCTTAGCCGTGAAGCTTGAGAAGTGCCTTGGGCGGCAGGCGAAGGGTGTTGACACAGAAGCGGGCGACCGACTTCCGAAAACCTGAAATCAGGCTGTCAGACTGGCCAGGCTCGGCCCCGCGTCCGGAACACACAGCACCGGAGCGCAGGAACACGAGACGCCGACCGCCAATGCGTTTGACCAGGTCCAGATCTTCCATCTCGCGCAGAGGCCGATAACCGCCGAGGCTCTGGTAAAAGCGCCTCGAAATCAGCAAGCCCTGACTGCCATCCGGCATGCCCAGGAACCTGGAGCGGACAACCGCCATGAATTCAGACACGCGCGCGCCCATGCCGAAGGCCTCGAACCGCAGTTTGAAGGCAGCAGCTGTCTTATCAGCGCTGCCAGCCCGCTCAGCGCGCTCAATGAAGTTCTGTACTTCGTGATGCCAGCTGGCTTCAAGGACCGTGTCGGCGGGAAGAAACAGCAGCCATTCTCCGCGCCGTGAGGCCTGGGCTCCGGCCGCCAATCGCTCGCTGCGTGGTCCCTTGACCTCGCGCCAGTCGCAGCCCGCAGCGTCTGCAACGCGCTCGGTGTTGTCCGAGGATCCCCCGTCGACGACGATCACTTCTCGCACGACGCCCTCGGCAGCCGCTGGAACGAGTGCGGCAAGGCAATGAGCCAGGTCCGCTTCGGAATTCAAGGTCGGTACAATCACACTGATCATGACCTTCCTTGTACCGCCTTTTTTTTGTCATGGCGAGGCAAACGCCTTGTTTCACCTCTTGTTTCGATTAATGTTCCTATTATGTTCTCATTTCTCATGATCGGATTCGCACGATGCCCATGATTGCCGCTAAGGAAGGTCCTGCACAAGCGCCAGCCTCTGGCCAAGCGGCGGACGGTGTTTTACAGCCCATCGGCATTTCTGACGAGCGTCGGCGGGGTCGCGGCGCCGGGTTGAATATGGCCGGGCGGTTCGAACGGCGGGCCACGGAAAACGTGGATGACGGCTGGGACAGCCATGAGGACCTGCCTCCGTTCAAGACAACCGTACAGGAGGAAAAAGCCCGGACCATCATCACCCGGAATGCGTCTCCGGACATTTCCTTCGACCGATCCATCAATCCCTATCGTGGCTGCGAGCACGGCTGTAGCTATTGCTTCGCCAGGCCCAGCCACGCCTTCATGGGCCTTTCGCCCGGGATCGACTTTGAAGCGCGCCTGTTTGCCAAACCGAATGCTGCCGAGCTTCTGGAGCGGGAACTCTCCGCCCCGGGCTATGTTCCCAAGCCGATCGCCATCGGCACCAACACAGATGCCTATCAACCGGCAGAGCGCAGCTACACGCTGATGCGCGAGATTCTGGAGGTGCTCGACCGCTATCATCATCCGGTGGCCATTGTGACCAAGTCAGCGCTGGTGCAACGGGATATCGACATTCTGGCGCGCATGGCCGAGCGCAATCTTTGCAAGGTCGCCCTGTCGGTTACGACGCTCGACAAGAAACTCTGCCGGTCCATGGAGCCCCGCGCCTCGGCCCCACACAAACGATTGCAAGCGATCAAGGCGCTCAGCGATGCTGGCGTGCCGGCCTCCGTCATGGTGGCACCGGTCATTCCGGCGCTGACGGACAGCGAGATCGAAACCATCCTTGAGGCTTCCGCCGAGCATGGCGCGGCCGAAGCCGGGTTCGTGCTTCTGCGCCTTCCGCGTGAGGTCTCCGAGCTCTTCCGCGACTGGCTTCTGCGTGAACGGCCCGGCCAGTATCAGCATGTGATGAGCCTGATCCGCTCCATGCGCGGCGGCAAGGACTATGATGCCAACTGGGGAGAGCGGATGCGCGGCAAGGGCCCCTATGCCGACCAGATCGCCAAACGTTTTCAGCTCGCCGCCAAGCGCTTGGGGCTGAACACACGCCGCCGCAAGCTCAACACGGAACTCTTCGTGTCGCCGCAAAAAGGTGGGGTACAGCTGGACCTCTTTTAGGAAGCAAGCCTTGCCGCAAGACACGCTCGGCGGCACACTTGGGCGATGAGCAAGCGCACTGCCCCTTCCCTCTTCGACCTTCCCTTTCCCGACGCGCCCGATGCCCGAGTGGAGCGACGCCATGCCGCGTCGTTTGACGGGCTCCTGGCGGGCGTAGATGAGGCGGGCCGCGGGCCCTGGGCCGGGCCGGTGGTAACGGCGGCCGTTATCCTAGACTACGACAATCTGCCAAAAGGTCTCAACGATTCCAAGAAACTGACCGAGGCCAAGCGCGAAGCTCTCTTTGATCAGATCATGACATCAGCCCATGTGGGCATTGCCAGCGCCAGCGCGGTGACCATTGATGAGAAGAACATCCGTGCGGCCACCCTTGGCGCAATGTTGCGGGCTGTCAATGCGCTCGCCTTGCCCCCCCAGATGGTTCTGGTGGATGGACGGGACGTGCCGCCTGGCCTCACACAAGATGGACAAAGCCTGATCAAGGGCGACGGGCGTTGCCTTTGCATTGCGGCCGCCTCGATTGTGGCCAAAGTTCTGCGTGACCGAATGATGATGCGCGCCGACGATCATCACCCTGGATATGGATTCGCCGTTCACAAAGGCTACGGCGTGCCGAAGCATAGCGAAGCGCTCACGAGGCTTGGCCCCTGCCCGCTGCACCGCAGGTCCTTCAAACCTGTGCGGATAGCGTCAGGTTCGGTCAACGAGTCGGATCTGAGAGCCCTTTGATTAAGGCTTCTTTCAACGTGTCGAATTCCCGCCGTGGAATGCCAACCATTGCCGCATCGTGCGTTGTAAGTTCGTGATCATAGGACGAAGGAGCCTCAAAAACCGACCCAGGCCCCGAAAACTGGCTGTCGGTAAAATCTATCGCCTGATCATCAATGCGATTGTAATAATGCATCACACCGGGCAGCGCGGTGCGCAGAATTTCTCCGCCGAAGAGGTCCTCAATAACAGCTGCCGTAACGTTGCACTGCCCCAGAGCCGGATTTTCTTCGGTCCATTGAACGGCAGTTTCCAGTGACCAAGCTTTCTTCAAGGCCGCCCTGATTTGGGCTTCGTCGAATACTAGGGCCATTGCAACATCTCCCTTACCCTTGGGCTTTCAAGTATTGTCACACACGAAAAGATCAGTTGCTGCAGCGGCGCCCAAAAACAAAAAAGCGGCCCGGAGGCCGCTTCTCGTTCAAACTGATCTTTGGTCAGATCAGTTCAGCTTTTCTTTCACCTGAGCAATGCTCTTGGACAGGATGTCATCAGCCACCTTGTCCTTGACCTTGGCGGACAGGATCTGTTCAGCCGCAGCCACCGCAATGTCCGCAGCACGTGCACGAACCTCGGCGATAGCCTGTGTCTCGGCCTGGGCGATCTTGTCTTCCGCAGCCTTGGAGCGGCGGGCGATCATCTCTTCCAGAGCGTTGTTGGTTTCAACGGTCAAACGTTCGGCTTCAGAGTTTGCTTCAGCGATGATCGCTTCTGCTTCACCTTCGGCTTCATGACGCTTGCGCTGATAGTCCGACAAAAGAGCCTGAGCTTCTTCGCGGAGCTTCCGCGCTTCGTCCAGTTCCTTGCGGATGTCATCTGCACGGTTGTCCAGCGCACCGCTGATCTTGCTCGGGACCTTGACCCAGAACATGGCAGCGAGAAAGAGAACGAGACCGACAAAGGCCCAAAATGTTGCGTCCATTGTCGTCTCCTCAGTTCATCGCCGACTTGAGCGCCTTGGTCAGATCGGTCTTTGTCGGAGCCTTGCCCATCAGCACTTCAACGAGCGCTGTGGTGGTTTCTCCGGCAATGTCGCCAATCTGTGACAGGGCCTCGGTCTTGATACCGGCAATGTGGGTTTCTGCTGCTGCGAGCTTTTCGGCAAGCTCGGTTTCAGCCTTTTCCCGGCGAGCTTCGTTCTCGGCCTTCAGTTTGGCACGCGTGTCATGGGCGATGCCATGAGCCTTGTTGCGCGCTTCGGCAAGGGCCTGTTCGTAAGCGGCGATGGCAGCGTCGGTTTCCTGCTTGAGGCGGTTGGCCTCGGCAAGATCACCAGCGATGCGATCCTTACGATCTTCGAGAATGCCAGCAATCCGCGGCACGGCCACGTTCTTCATGATCCAGTAGAACAGGCCGAAGGTGATGGCCAGCCAAAGGATCTGCGAAGCGAAGGTCGAGCTGTCGAACGGCGGGAAACCCGCACCATGTTCACCCTGCGGCACTTCGATCACTTCGTGCGTGCCTTCGGTAGTCGAATGGGTTTGGCTTGCCATTTCCTGTCTCCAAATCCCGGTTAGGCGGCGCTGTTACCTTGAAGGCCTAGGCGCCGCCACCGGAGTCGCGTCAGTTTCGCTAGGGACTAGCGAGTTCTTACGCAAAAAGGAGAAGAAGGGCGATCAGCAGGGAGAAGATGCCCAGAGCTTCGGTAACGGCGAAGCCGAAAACCAGACGGCCGAACTGGCCGTCAGCTGCTGTCGGGTTGCGCAGTGCGCCAGCGAGGTAGCTGCCGAAGATGTTGCCGAGTGCGATAGCTGCACCGCCCATGCCGAGGCATGCGATACCGGCGCCGATGTACTTTGCTGCTTCTGCTTCCATGACACGTGCTCCTAGATTGTGTTTTTGCAGATTGTCTCACCAGGCGGTGCCGGTTCGGCACCGCATGAGCTTGAAACGCTTAGTGTGACGGGTGGATTGCGTCGTTCAAATACATGCAGGTCAGGACCGTGAAGACATAGGCCTGCAGGAAGGCGACGAGGAATTCCAGCGCTGTAAGCGCAACCGTCATTCCGAGCGGAAGAATTGCACCGAAGATGCCGACAGCGCCCATTGCGCTCAGGCTTACGATAAAGCCTGCGAACACCTTCAAGGTGATGTGACCGGCAAGCATGTTCGCGAACAGACGAACAGAGAGGCTAACCGGACGGGAAAGAAAGGAAATCACTTCGATCGGCGCAACAATCGGGATCAGGGCGCCGGGAACGCCAGCTGGCACGAAGAGACCCAAGAACTTCATGCCATGACGCATGAAGCCGTAGATTGTCACTGTCAGTATCACCAGCATCGACAGCGCGAAGGTGACGATGATGTGGCTGGTGACCGTGAAGAAGTAAGGGAACATGCCGAACAGGTTTGCCACCAGGACAAACATGAACAGCGAGAAGACCATCGGAAAGAAGCGCATGCCTTCAGTTCCGGCGGAGCTTCGCAGCATTCCTGCCACGAACTCATACGCCATTTCGGAAATGGACTGCATGCGGGTCGGGACAAGGCCGCGACCACTGGTCGAGAAGATCAGGAACGCAGACGCCGCTGCCACGGTCGCAACCATGAACAGCGAAGAATTGGTGAAAGAGAAATCCATACCCCCGACTTCAATCGGGAAAAGTTTCTGGATCTGGAACTGATGGATCGGATCGTTCGCCACCGGTCAGCCTTCTTCGCTCGTTCATTTCAAGGCGCGCCAGTTACGGCGCGGACACATTATTCAGTCGGAACCGTCTTCGGTCTCATCGGAGTGAAGCTTGTTCTCTGGTTCAGCGACATAACCCGCCGACCTAAGAACATTCAAGACCCCAGCCCCAAAGCCCAGCAACAAAAAGACGATTAGGCCAAATGGCGTCGTCCCCAGCCACTGATCCAGAACCCAGCCGATCCCACCTCCAACCAAAATGCCGGCAATGAATTCCGAAGAAAGTTTCATTGCCTGGCCATAGCCGGAAGAGCTGCCTTTTGACCTGGCTGCGGAAACCCGTTCGGCCTCCTGCCTGTCGTCCAGCATCCGGTTCAACCGGTCCCGTCGCTCTGACAGTTCAGCTTCCAGAAGATCGCCCTTCGGTCCTGATATCGGTTCGTCGTCTGCAGAGCCGCTCATGTGTTCCCCGCTGCAACAATCCGCTCAGATCCGGCAGTTATTCAACCCCCGTAAGCCGCGCGCACCATAGTCGGCACCCCCTGCCCTGTCAAGAACCGCCATATGACGGATAAGCTTTTGTTTTAAATGAAAAATTTCGAACGCAGAGCAACAATGCCAGACCTAAGTCGAATGGATCTGCGCGCATTGCAACAAGGATTTGGCGATCCTAGCCGGCCTCGCGGAATCGCTCCGCGGTTTCCAGATCGACCGAGACCAGCTGCGAGACCCCACGCTCAGCCATTGTGACGCCGAACAAGCGGTTCATCCGGGCCATGGTAATGGGATTATGGGTGATCACCACAAACCGGGTTTCAGTGCGCCGTGCCATTTCTTCAAGCAGATCGCAATAACGCTCGACATTTGCGTCATCGAGCGGTGCGTCAACCTCATCAAGAACGCAGATTGGCGCCGGATTCGTCAGGAAGACAGCAAAGATCAGCGCCATAGCGGTCAGTGCCTGCTCACCGCCGGACAGGAGCGTCATGGTCTGGGGCTTTTTGCCAGGTGGGCGGGCGATGATTTCGAGACCCGCGTCCAGTGGATCATCAGAATCGACCAATTGCAGCTCGGCAGTGCCTCCGCCGAACAAATGCGTGAACAACCGCTGGAAATGATCGTTGACCACCTCGAAAGAGGTCAACAAACGTTCGCGGGCCTCCTTGTTCAGGTTGGAAATGCCAGTCCGCAGGCGTCGAATCGCTTCGATCAGATCATCCCGCTCGCTGGTAAGGGTTGTCTTCTGCTCATCAATCTCGCGAAGTTCTTCCTCGGCCCTAAGATTCACGCCTCCGAGACGTTCACGTTCGGCCTTTAACCGCTCCAGCTTGCGTTCGATCGCTTCCGGGTCCGGGAGTGGCGCGCCTTCCTTTAAGCCCGCGATCTCCGGCAACGCCGATACCGGCTCCTCGAGGTCTTCATCAATCCGGGCCTCGATGGAGGTCTTGCGCTGGCGCGCAGCTTCAAGACGCTCTTCTGCGCGGATCTTTTCTTCGCGCGCTCCGGCCAAACCTTCCATCGCCGCGCGAGCAGCGTGATCGACCTCCGCCAGATCCGTCTCGGCCCGCAGCAGATCGTCGTCTTTCTGTTTTTTGGCGTCTTCCGCCTTGGCAATTTCGCTGAAAAGGCTCCGGCGCTTCAGTTCGACCTCCTCAGGCGCCTCAATGAGGTCTGCCCGCTCGTCTTCTGCCTCCTGCTTGCGCCCCTGGAGGACAGCGATCTGCTGGGATGCATTGGCGGCACGGGCTTTCCAGCTGTCGTATTCGCGCGCAATCGACTCCAGCCGCCGGTCGCGCATCTGCTGTTCGCGGGAAATGCCTTCTGAAACGGCCCGTGCCTCGGCGAGCGCCGTACGCGCCCCAGAGACGTCAGCTTGAAGGCGCGCAATCTCATCCTGAAAGCCCGCTACCTCGGGTGCTCCGGCGAGTTCTTCTTCAGCCTCTGTCAGTGTTTCGCGCGCTTCAGCGCCTTCTTCTCCGAGCCGTTCCGCACGCTCTTCAGCGGCCGCCTTTTTGCTCGAAAGCTGGGAATAAGCACGCTCGGCAACAACCAGCGCCTCACGTGCAGCGGTCAGGTCTTGTTGGAGCCCCCGCGTCCGCCCCTTGGCAGCCTGTTCGTTTTCAGCTGCCTGCCGGACGTTGTGTGATGCCCGTTCCAACTCGGCACGGCTGTCCTCCGCCATAAGGCGGGCCCCATCAATCTTTTCGGACAATTCCGCCAGACGGTTTTTCTGGGCAAGGCGCTGAGCTGCAGGCGTCGGCGCATCGGCGCTGACAACAAAGCCATCCCAACGCCACAGATCTCCGTCCTTTGATACAAGTCTCTGGCCGGGTTTCAGCAGCTTTTGCAGGCCGGGGCCATCCTGTGCCTCTACGAGCCCGACCTGCGCCAGGCGCCGCGACAGCTGGTGCGGCGCATCGACCTGTCCTGCCAGCGGCTTGGTCCCTTCCGGAAGAGCCGCGTCTGAGGACGCGTCAGGCGTTTCACCCCAGCGCACGGGTGCTGCAGCGTCGAGCGGGGCGTCAAGATCCTCGCCAAGTGCGGCGCCCAGCGCGGTTTCAAACCCCGGTGCCACCGTCAATTTGTCGACGGCAGGCTGCCATTCTCCGCCAAGAGAGACATTAAGGACCTTTTCGAGGGTCTTTGCTTCCGTCTCCAGGGCCGAAAGCGCCTTTTCGGCGTCGTTGACCGGACCGCGCGCCGCCTGCTCGAGTTCACGGGTCTCTCGCGTTTGTGTTTCGGCAAGTTCGACAGCTGCCTCCGCCTCCAGAAGCAGCTCCTCAGCAAGCTCAACTGCTCCTTGTCGCTCAGCCATACCGTCGTGCGACGCCATCTCTTCGTTCAACGCTTCGAGCACCTTCCGCGCTTCCAGCGCCTGCGCGGAGAGGCGCTCTGACCGCTGGCGCGCATCAACGACCTGGCGCTCAAGCTGCTGGAGCTCGGCCAATCCGCGCGCCTGAGCTGCCGTTACATCGCTCAGGCGATTTTCGTGGCCGGCCAGCACTTCGCCGACCTCGGCCACTTTTTCACGGGCAAGCTCTGCGCGCTCCAGAACGGTTTCGCTTTCTTCAACCAGTTCCGTACGCTCTTCGGCGAGACGCTCGAGAACTTCGTCGTTTTCGGAGACCAGCATTTGCTCGCGGGTAACGTCTTCGCCCAGCTGAACCAGTCGGCGCTCGAGGTCCTGAAGACGTTCCTTGATCCGGCGTTCTTCGGAATCCAATTCGTTTCGCGCAATCACCAGCCGTTGCAATACCGCTCCTGCGGATGCAGCCGCATCTCTCAATTCCGGTAGTTTGTGGGAGGCGATTGCCTGTATCCGGGCGCTTTCGGCCTGCAAACCAGCAGCTTCGGCGACCTGCTGCTGGGCGGCATTGAAATGCGTTTCGGCCTCCGACAAGGCCGTTCCTGCATCCTTCCAGCGCAAATAGAGTATAGAGGCCTCGGCCGCACGGATCTCGGACGAGAGATTGCGATACCGCGACGCCTGGCGGGACTGGCGCCGCAGGCTGTCGAGCTGGCCATCGATCTGCACCAGCACATCTTCAAGACGTTCCAGATTCTGCTCGGCTGCCCGCAGCCTGATCTCTGCTTCCTTACGCCGGCTGTGGAGGCCGGAAATCCCGGCCGCTTCTTCGAGGATCTGCCGGCGGGAGGTCGGTTTGGCGGAAATCAGTTCGCCGATCTGACCCTGACGCACCATGGCTGGCGACCGGGCGCCGGTGGAAGCATCCGCAAACAGAAGCTGCACATCGCGTGCGCGCACATCACGAGAATTGATCTTGTAGTTGGAGCCAGATTCCCGCTCGATCCGCCTGCTGACTTCCAACATATCAGCAGAATTGAACGCAGAGGGCGCGGTCCGGTCGTGATTGTCGAGAAAAAGCGTGACTTCGGCGGTGTTGCGGGCAGGCCGGTTCAGCGATCCGGAAAAGATAACGTCGTCCATGCCGGACGCGCGCATGTTCTTGTAGGAGTTTTCGCCCATGACCCAGCGAAGGGCCTCGACCAAATTGGACTTGCCGCAGCCGTTCGGCCCGACCACACCGGTCAGGCCCTTTCCGATGACAAACTCCATCGGCTCGACAAAGGACTTGAAGCCCACAACGCGTAGCTTGGAAAACTTCATCGGCGCACCTGAAAGCTTGAGGCGTGCGCCGATGTGTCTGTCGTTTGACTGGAGGGGCCGGACTCAAACGCGGCCAGCTGCCCCCCGCCTGCTACAGGAAGATCAAAGTTCGTTCTCGATGATCTCTGAAATCTGCTCAACCGACAGGGCTCCGGAGTGCTTTTCTCCATTCACAAAGAATGTCGGGGTCGAATTGACGCCAAACTCGTTGGAGCCGCGATCCCGTACAGCATTCACTGCGTCAAGCAGGCCCTGGTTTGTCAAGGACTCCTCGAAGGACTCCTGTGTAAATCCGATCTGCTTGGAGAAATTCAGCAGGGAATTGTACGGATTGTCCGTGAACGCCCAGGAACGCTGCTCTTCGAACATGATGTCGATGATCTCGAAATACTTCTCTGGCGGAGCGCTGCGCGCGAGCATGAAGGCTGCGGCGGCAACCGCATCAAGCGGGAACTCGCGGAAGATGAAACGGACTTTGCCTGTGTCGATGTATTCCGCCTTCAGCGCCGGATAGGTCTTCTCGTGGAAGTTTGCGCAATGACCGCATGTCATGGACGCATATTCAACAATCGTGACCGGTGCGTCTTCAGCTCCGAGGATCTTGTCGCCGAGAGGGCCCGGCTTCAGCAGTTCGTCCAGATCAACGCTCTGGGCAAAGGCTGCGCCCGACACGGAGGTCATCGCGGCAGCAAGCGCAAGACCGGATCCGGCCTGAAGGAAGTCTCTACGGGAAATTGTCACGGGCGATGTCCTGTCCAACGTCATGATTTTGGGCCACCGCTTATGCAGCATCCCCACTTTCAGCAGTGATGTGCATATTCAGCCCACTCACGTCAACACAACAGAGCAAATATGGCCGTAGTTGGAAAGCAATGTAACGCTCCGATCACGAGGAGGTTATCTCCAGAAAACATAAGGCAAGTGGCACTGCGCCAGCTCTTCAGACCTGCTCGTCAGCAGATCGCGCGATCACCTGGGCGCCCAACTTCTTGAGCGCTTCGCGAAGACGGTCGTTGGCGACGGTCTCCAGTTGGCTCTCAAGACGCGCTTCCTCTTCACCCGTCAGGCTGCGCAGCTCACGTGGCTTAGGCTTGCGACGGACTTCGACCGGTTTTTGAGTGATCTTTATGCGGCCAATGGCTGCCCAGCCATAAAAGGTGTTGATCCGCTCGATCAGTTGCCTGGTCTCATGCGACAACATCAGGGCTGTGGCACCATCAGTGTGCACCACAAGCGTCGCTGGATCGGCCGTCATTTCGCCATCCTCGCCCGTTCGCCGTGGCCAGATGATACGGTCGGGCTGAACCCTTTCACCGTAACGCTCGCCCACAATGTCGGGCCAGGCTGCCAGGATGTCGACGGACGCAAATCCGCGCTTGCGGCAGGCAGGCGTCATGGCCTTGCCGACAAGATCGGCCAGCGGTTTGGCCCCCTGTCTTGCTCGCATCGCAGAAATGACGCTACTCCTTACTCGCTTCGAACCGAGTCATGGTTCTTCACTGATACACCATTGATCTGATTTGCGTCAGAATAAAGACTAGCGCTTTTCACCACCCAAGACCCACAGTCTTATCCCTTCCTTTTCCCCAGGCTTCCAAGTTTACGACTTGCAATACCATTGCCGCGCGACACATTCGAACCATGAATTCTTTATCGACAACCGACGCATTGCTTGACTGGTATGATCGCCATGCCCGCACCCTGCCCTGGAGAACCTCGCCGGAAGACCGCAGGCTTGGTGTCGTGCCTGATCCCTACAGCGTCTGGCTGTCAGAGATCATGCTTCAGCAAACGACTGTCGCGGCCGTCAAGGACTACTACGTCAAGTTCCTCGCGTTCTGGCCGCGGGTCGAGGATCTGGCCGCGGCGGACACGGAAGATGTGATGAAGGCCTGGGCTGGTCTTGGCTACTACTCACGGGCGAGAAACCTGAAGAAATGCGCCGAACAGGTTGCCTTCCAGCTTGGCGGGCGATTTCCCGAAACGGAAGGAGAGCTACAATCCCTGCCCGGCATAGGGCCCTATACCGCGGCTGCAATCTCCGCCATCGCCTTCAACCATCACGCGGCGGTCGTGGACGGCAACGTCGAGCGGGTTCTCTCGCGATTTTACGAAATCACAACGCCGCTGCCAGATGCCAAGCCAGCCATACGCGAAGCCATGGACGCGCTGACGCCTCACGACAGGCCCGGGGATTTTGCCCAGGCGGTGATGGATCTCGGCGCCACCATCTGCACGCCCAAACGGCCGGCCTGCGCGCTTTGCCCCTGGATAACGGAGTGCAAGTCGCAAAGCTCGGGCCTGGCGGAAACCTTGCCAAGAAAAGCCCCCAAAAAGGCCAAGCCCACAAGAAAGGGCGCAGCCTTTATCGCGATTCGAGACCATGACGATGCCGTTCTGCTGGGTCGACGGCCACCGAAAGGACTGCTCGGCGGAATGACCGAAGTTCCCGGGACGTTTTGGGCGGATGACTTCGATCTGTCAACGGCGCTCGCACATGCGCCGGTCCAGGGAAATTGGCGCAAGCGAAGCGGCATCGTCAAACACACTTTCACGCATTTCCATCTTGAACTGGACATTTATGTTTGCCGCCTGGCTCCTGAAAGTCCACCTCCTCAAGAGCTTTGGTGGTCCGAGAAAGAACACCAGATGGACGAGGCCTTGCCGACAGTGATGCGCAAGGCCCTTGAAGCGGGCCTGAGCGCCGCCTGATCCATCGATGATGGTCAGCCGGCGGAGATCTGTCTGGCAATCGGACCAGCATTCGAACTTTGCAACCGCTAATGGTTTGCAGGAGCAATCATTCCGGTCAAAAGGTCAGGTTTTTTTCATATTATCGCGCTTCCGGCACTAGACCTAAAACTAGAATAATTCTAATGTAGTGCATCCAGTGACCGAAACGCAAAGGTAATGGCCATGAAGGGCAATCCGAAAGTTATCGAGCGGCTCAATGAAGCCCTGTTCCTTGAACTGGGAGCAATCAACCAGTACTGGCTGCATTACCGCCTGCTGGCCGACTGGGGTTTTGCCCGTCTGGCCAAGAAGGAGCGTGAAGAATCCATCGAGGAAATGCAGCACGCGGACAAGATCACCGACCGCATCATCTTCCTCGAAGGTCATCCGAACATGCAGAAGCTTGCTCCTCTGCGCATCGGCCAAGACATCAAGGAAGTGCTTGAGTGCGACCTTGCCGGCGAATACGACGCCCGCACCTCCTATTCGAAATCACGCGACATCTGCCGTGACGAAGGCGACTACGTCTCGATGAAATTGTTTGAAGAACTGCTGAGCGACGAGGAAGGTCACATCGACTTCCTGGAAACCCAGCTTGAGCTTCTGGAAAAGATTGGTGTTGAACGCTACGGCCTGCTGAATGCGGCCCCGGCGGACGAGGCCGAATAAGACCACGCAAAGTGGCCCCATCGCACTGAAACGCGGCTCTTCACGGAGCCGCGTTTTTCTTTTCCAGCCAGCAGTTTGTTGCAAGTCGGATGAAATCCCGGCTAAGGCAGTCAAATGGACGATGATCGAGTAAAATTCCTGGCGGCAGCGATTGTCTTTTCAACCGGCACTCTTTGGGGGCTCTACTGGCTGCCGGTTCGTTCACTTTCCGAGGCTGGCCTGTCAGGACCATGGGCAACTGTGGCGATCACGCTTGCTGCCACGACCATCCTGTTTCCTGTCGCGGTTATAAGATGGAGAAACATCGTCCAGTCAAATCCGGTCGCAATGATTTCGCTCGCCCTAGGTGGAGTAGCCTTTACGCTTTACTCCATCGGTTTCGTTTATGGCCGGGTGGCGATCATCATCCTACTCTTCTTCCTCACGCCCGTATGGAGCACCTTGATCGGTCGCTATGTCATGGGTTGGCAAACGCCGCGCCTGCGTATTGTGGCCATCGCCATAGGATTGGCCGGCCTCACAGTGATGCTCAGCGCCGACGGCGACCTGCCTCTGCCAAGAGCCGCAGGTGAATGGATGGGCCTGATTGCTGGAGTTCTTTGGGCAATCGCGACGACAGGTATTCGCACCAAACTGGAACTCAGGCCCATTGAGGCAACATTTCTCTTCGTCCTCGGCGCCGCGCTTGCCGCATTCATCATGGCGCCGTTTCTGGAGACCTGGCCAGGCGCGTTATCTGCTGAAGGTATCCTGCCGCTGAGCGGTCTCGCCTTTGCGACCGGGGGCTTCTGGTGGGTTCTGTCAGTGGCCAGCCTGATGTGGGCAACCGTGAGACTGGAACCGACACGCGTCGGCATCCTTCTGATGACCGAAGTGATTGTGGGCGCAGGCTCGGCTGCGATTTTGGCCGGGGAACATCTTGACCGCCTTGAGATTGCGGGCGGTGCTCTGGTGCTATGCGCGGGTATTCTGGAGGTCTGGCCGACGCGCCGCGTTACGCCAAGCCGATCTACGCCTTAACGATCGAGGCCAGTCACCCAGTCTATGAAGTGTTTCGTCGATTGCTTGCTCATGCTTCTGTGGGAACAGGTCACAAAATAGGACGTTCCAAAATCATGAGTGCCCGAGGGCAGTTCCACCAACGAACCATCGCTGACCAACTTGTGTGTGATTGACCGCCAGCCCAGCATGATACCCCGACCATCCAGCGCGGCTTGAACAGCTTGCACATAGTTGTCGAACACATGACTTGGCCGACGTGCCCGCTTGATACCGCGCTGTTCGAAATAGTCGGTCCAGGTGTCCCAAAGATGTGGAGATCCGAGACGAACCTCAATCAGGGGCACGTCCTCCAGACCACCTGCTTCAGCCACCTGCCCAATCATCTGAGGGGTTCCGACGGGGCAAGCGCGTTCGTCGAACAGTTTCCAGGTTTCGCCATCGGTCCAACCGCCCCGCCCATATCGCAAGGCGATGTCCAGACCGGGAGAGAGAACCGGCTGATCAGAAGGCGGCGCCTGCACGTTCACGGTGATATCCGGGAAACGGCCATAAAAGCCGGAAAGCTTGGGCATCAGCCAATAGGTCGCCATGCCAAGCGTGCAACACAGGCTGAGCTGCTGCTCGGACAATCCCGCCAGATGGCGAATGTCCACGATGGTGTCCTCGATCAGCGCAAAGCTGTGCCGGATCGCACTCGACAGCCGTTCGCCAGCCTCGGTCGGCAAGGCAGGCTTGGTGCTGCGATTCAGCAGAGGCACGCCGATTTCCTGCTCTAGCGCACGAATGGCTTGGGTGACGGCAGGTGGTGTTACATTCAACTCTTGGGCGGCCCTCTGCATGGAGCCCAGCTGACAAACTGTATCGAATGTCACGAGAAGGCGGAGGTGTGGAATACCTGACATAAGTTAATCTCTATCTTAATTTATAGGCACCATTTACCGCCTTTTTGTATGGATTTTCTGCGAGCATATTTAATTTGAAAGAGAAAGCAAAGCCACACGCCGCTGCCGCGCGTGCCATTTGAGGAACTGCGCAATGACCTTCCAAAGCCTGTCAGAATCTCAGCTGAAATCCTTCGAAGAAAACGGCTTCCTCGCGATTGATCGCCTCGTTCCAGAGGAAGATCTTGTTGAGATAGAGCAGGAGTATGCGCAGCTGTTGGACGACACTGCGACGTATCTTTACGCCGCGGGCAAGATTTCCGACCGTCACGCAAATCTGGATTTCGGTGACCGCTACTCAGCCATCATCGCCGAATATTCTGATCTGCACCGGTTTTTCAACGTCTCATTGCCGCTGGTGAACGAAGGGCTCGAGCCAGAGAATTTCCATATGCATACCGGTCCGGCCGTCTTCAACCTTATGCGGCACCCAGCAATCTTGAACCTTGTTGAAACGATCATCGGTCCGGAGATCTCCTCCAGCCCCGTCCAGCAAATGCGAATGAAACCCCCGCAGCGCAGGCTTAGCGATGATGTAGCAGGCCATTCAAATGTAGGCGCTACAACCTGGCACCAGGACATCGTCGCCCTGCTCCCGGAGGCTGATGAGACAGAGCAAGTGACGGTCTGGCTGGCTATAACAGAAGCAACCCTTGAAAACGGCTGCCTGACCTCTGTTGCCGGTTCACATCGCGAAGGCCCAAAAGTGCACTGTTCCAATCTCGCGTTGGCGTCAGAACCCCAGGTGCCTGAGAAAGTGATGCAGGAGAGGGCCGGAACGCCCTTGCCTGTCAAAAAAGGCGGTGCCGTCCTGTTCCACAAGATGAACGTGCACCGTGCCTTACCGAACGTTTCGGATCATCTGCGCTGGAGCGTCGACCTGCGCTATCTGCCAACGGGTCAGGCAACAGGTCGCCCTGCTTTCCCGGAATTCGTCGCCCGCAGCAAGCAGGACCCGGCGAGCGAACTCCGAGACCCGAAAGCCTGGGCCAAAGCCTGGGACGACGCGCGCGATGCCATACTGTCCGGTGCCTACAAGGGCCGCATCTTTGAAGACAAGAGGTGGGACGACGCGGCGGTCTGCTGACTGCCGCGGTATCCGTCCAGACGTCTACTGGAAAGCTGTTTCGGCGAAGCTTCTCAGCTTTCTAGAATGCAGGCTTTCGCTAGGCATTGCCCTCAGCTTTTCGAGGGCACGAATTCCAATTTCCAGATGCTGAGCGACCTGACGCTTGTAGAAGTCCGTCGCCATGCCCGGAAGCTTCAGCTCGCCATGGAGCGGCTTGTCGGAGACACACAGCAACGTCCCATAAGGCACACGAAAGCGGAAGCCGTTGGCCGCGATGGTCGCCGATTCCATGTCGAGTGCGATGGCACGGGACTGCGAGAACCGCTGCACAAGGCCGCGCTGGTCCCAGAGTTCCCAGTTGCGGTTGTCGATGGACGCCACGGTTCCGGTTCGCATGACCCGTTTCAATTCATAGCCATCATAGCCCGTAATCTCTGTGACGGCATCTTCGAGGGCCACCTGCACCTCTGCCAGCGGAGGGATCGGCACCCAGGTCGGCAGATCCTGGTTGAGCACGTTGTCCTCGCGCACATAACCGTGGGCCAGCACGTAGTCGCCAAGGGTCTGACTGTTGCGCAGGCCGGCACAGTGGCCAAGCATGAGCCAGGCGTGGGGACGCAGCACCGCGACATGGTCCGTAATGGTCTTGGCATTGGAGGGGCCGACGCCAATGTTGACCATCGTGATACCGCCCTGCCCTTTGCGCTTGAGGTGATAGGCCGGCATCTGGGGCAACCGGGCTGGCGCAGTGCCGCTGCTCGGCTCCAGATCACCGGCGAGGGTGACAAGGTTGCCAGGTTCGATGAACGCTTCATAGCCACTGTCGGGATCGGCCAGGAGATCGTGCGCCATCCGGCAGAATTCATCGATGTAGAACTGATAGTTGGTGAAGAGCACATAGTTCTGGAAATGCTCTGCAGCCGTTGCCGTGTAATGTTGCAAGCGGTGAAGGGAGTAATCAACGCGCGGTGCCGTGAAGGACGAGAGAGGCATGACCCCGTCGACCGGCTCATATGTGCCATTGGCGATGGCATCATCCATCACCGACAGGTCGGGAAGATCGAAGACGTCGGCCAGAGGCTGATTGAGCTGCGCGGCAGCGGCACCGCCTTCGACATGGGTGCCGTCATAAAATGCAAAGTGTAGCGGGATCGGCATTTCCGAAGCGCCAATCATCACCGGAACCTCATGATTGCGCATCAGCAATGAAATTTGCGATTTCAAGTAATGACGGAAAAGATCAGGGCGGGTGATCGTTGTTGCGTGATCGCCGGGGCCCGAAACGAAGCCATAGGCAAGACGACTGTCGAGACGCCCATGGCTTTCGGTCACGAGACGAACCTCGGGATAGAACGCCCGAACGCGGCCGTCGCGAGGCTTGCCGCCGACCAGCTCCTGAAATGCGTCACGCAAAAACGCGGTATTTCGCTCGAAAATCTCGACCAGGCGATCTACAGCCTTGTCCGCATCTGTGAATGCCTCAAAGGGACACTCTGGGGAATATTCGATTGGCCGGGTCGACGAACCGTTCAAAAAGTAAGTGGTGACGGACAATAGTTTCTCCTTATTGTTATATTTAACCGATTAACCTCGGCCTTTCGTTCCCCTTCGTCAATCGCTATACGCCGGTTGTGTGAATTTTTTTTCGCAAGTCGATTATTTTTGCATCACCCCCTCAACAACGGCGCGGAGACCGCTTCGGCGATACCTCAGGCAATTGTGCCCGGCGCTTCTTGATCTACGAGAATTTCCTGCTCCTGGACGTCAAGGTTAAAATCTGACGTGGCGGCAAACCGCTCGAATGCGACAGCATCTTAAAAAAATTTAAAAAGCCAATCCGACAGTATTTAACCAATAAGAAATGCAAAGCGGACCGATGCAGGATGAAATCAGCAGAAATCTGGCGTTTTGGCCCGGGACACTCGGTTAATCTCTCGTAAAGCTTTTACTAATGTAAACAAACTATTGATTCATAGACAATTTTAAGTTTCGGCGCTTAACGCCTGATTTACCAAACCCGGTAACCATGGCACTCGAAATTGCGTGAGGTATTGCGTCGCAATGAGAGTTCTGCGTACCGGGGTGTCCTCTGTGGCACCCCACCACTCTTCCGAGCCAGCCGGCGATCCTGCATGGCTCAACACAATCATGAAGGGCGACTGTGTAGCCGCCCTCAACAAATTGCCGTCGAAATCTGTCGACCTGGTGTTTGCTGACCCGCCCTACAATCTTCAGCTGGGCGGTGACCTGCACAGACCGGACGACTCGAAGGTTGATGCCTGTGATGATCACTGGGATCAGTTCGAGAGCTTCGAGGCTTATGATGCCTTTACCCGCGCCTGGCTTCTAGCCACACGGCGCGTGATGAAGGATGACGCCTCGATCTATGTGATCGGCTCCTATCACAACATCTTCCGCGTTGGCGCGCTCCTTCAGGATCTCGGCTTCTGGATCATGAACGACATCGTTTGGCTGAAGTCCAATCCGATGCCGAACTTCCGGGGCAAGCGCTTCACCAATGCGCATGAGACAATGATCTGGGCGACCAAGTCGAAGACGGCCAAGCCAACTTTCAACTATGATGCCTTGAAGACCTTCAATGACGATCTCCAGATGCGGTCGGACTGGCACCTGCCCCTTTGTACGGGCGGTGAGCGACTGAAGGACAGTGACGGGCTAAAGGTACATCCGACACAGAAGCCGGAGAGCTTGCTCTACAGGGTTCTGACTGCCTCCTCCAACCCTGGCGATGTCGTCCTTGATCCCTTCTTCGGCACAGGCACCACGGGTGCCGTCTCCAAGAAGCTCGGGCGCAACTTCGTGGGTGTTGAGCGTGAGCAGGCCTATATCGATGCGGCAACAGCTCGGATCAATGCAATTGAAATGGGATCAGGCGCGTCGCTCGACATGCAAAAGGGCAAGCGTGCTGAAAAACGCATTCCTTTCGGCAACCTTCTCGAGGCAGGCCTACTGGAACCCGGCGCGGAACTGACCTGTTCCAAGGGCCGCCATCTTGCGGTTGTTCGTGCGGACGGTTCCCTCAAGTGCGGCGAGCATACGGGGTCAATCCACAAGGTCGGAGCGTTGGTTCAGGGCGCAGCGTCCTGCAACGGCTGGACGTTCTGGCACATCAAGAGCGGCCGCAAGCGATCGCCGATCGATGAACTTCGTGAAGAAATCAGATCCCGCCTGCGCACATAAGCAGGACACACAAGAGAAACTGGCCTCGCATCCCCGCGGCCCCTATTGGCCCCTGCCTCAGCAATGAAGCAGGGGCCTTTTCTTTATGTCCATTCAGGCATGTTTAAAATTATGCTTCTGCCGTTGTATGCCCCTCTCCACCCGATACCTGACGCCTCATCAAGGCCTGGAAGGCAAGCCCGATGATGAGCATCATGCCGACATGGCCGACGAAGGAGGACTGCGTATAGGCGCCAAAGCCCATCATGAAGCTGCGGCCGACCAATTGCGCGAGGAAGCCTTGCGCAACAAACCAAAGAAGAAGTCCGACGAGTGCACCGGAAACGGCAAAAGTAAGCCTGCTGACGCGCTGCATCAGCAGGACAAGGGAAGAAAACACCACAGCGCCGATCAGAAAATGCACCGCGAAAGCTGCGGCATAAGAGAGGGGCAGGCCGAGAAACTTTCCAGCCAGGCCCGCAACCAGATTGGCGGGCTCAAGCCTGACACCGAAGATAACAGGCGAGACCAGCCATCCATACAACTCGAAGGCCAGCTCACCGGCGAGGCCGGCCAGGATGATGTTCTTCAGATCGCCGCGGGCGAGTAAATTCATGAGGTTTGCCTTTCAGGATTGGAAAGATGTACTGCCACTCAGCAGAAAGGCCGAACACGACCATCGCATCTTGACTGAGGCCAACTAGGGGACGGCGCTCCGCGGTTTCAAGCTCATGTCAGGTGAACTAACGCCGTTGTTACCGGACTGTTATGATTGGTGAACCTTGGGCACATGCCTCGTCGGCGAGGCGTTTTGTTCTGGTTTTCGCTGGAACCAGTATGCCCTGCCTCCTAAGATTGCCGCCCAATCTCCGGAGACCTTTCATGCCCCAAAGCCTTGCCCACGTCGCTCTTGTCGTCCGTGACTACGACGAAGCCCTTGCATTTTATGTCGGCCAGCTGGGCTTTGAGCTTGTGGAGGACACCTACCAGCCAGAGCAGGACAAAAGATGGGTCGTGGTGAAACCGAAGGGTGAAAGTTCGGCTTCAATTGTGCTGGCCCGCGCGTCCAATGATCATCAGGCAGACTACATCGGCGACCAGGCTGGCGGCCGCGTGTTTCTGTTTTTACGGACCGATGATTTCTGGCGTGACTATGAGGCCTACCGGGCTCAAGGCATCGAGTTCATCCGTGAGCCGAACGAAGCGCCTTATGGCATCGTTTCCGTCTTTAAAGATCTTTATGGCAATCTGTGGGATCTCGTGCAGTTCACCGACGGCCGGAAGTGAGGGAGCCGCGCGGCGCCCTCTCAATCCACGATAATCACCTGCCCCGTGGCCGCGCCCTCGACGCTCTTGGCATAGGCGAGACCGACGCGGCGCGATGATACAGGGTCGTGGCCTGGAAACCAGCTGCCATATTTGGGAGCGGACACATCCAGAAGTCCAGGGCTAACCACATTAATCCTGAGCCCCCTCGACATCTCGATGGCGGCCGCTTTCACGAAACCACCAAGCGCTCCGTTCGCCGTTGCAGCTGAGGCGCCCGTTCGGATAGGCTCACGATCAAGAATCCCGCTGGTCAAGGTGAAGGAACCGCCGTCTGGAAGCTTGCCCAATCCCGCGAGCACTAGGTTGACCTGCCCCATGACCTTTTCGCGTAATGTCGACATGAAGCCCTCGCTGGTGAAGTCTGTCAGGGGACTGAAGTGCACATCACCAGCGGCGCAGACGACAGCATCCACCGCCCCTGCCTTCGCATACATGTCGTCCACGGAAGACCGGTCGGCGATGTCCACGCGTAGATCGCCGCTCGACCTCCCCGCCAGAACAAGCTCATGGCGAGCACCCAGCTCTGCACAGACGGCCTGGCCAATATCACCTTTGGCTCCAATGATGATGATTCTCATGCCGGGACCTCTTCGATTTCTGCATAAAGACTGAGTTTGCGCTCAAGCAGACTGGCGCAATGGTCAAGCGCGGCCCGCTTGGTTTCCAGGTGCTTGGCGTGATCCAGCAGAACCTGCTTTCGTTCTGAAATGGTGCGATTGCCCGAGCGATAAAGCTCTGCAAAGTGCCGCATTTTTTCAAGTGGCATTCCCGTTTCCCGCAGCGAGGACATGAGGACAAGCCAATCAACATTTTCGGCTGAGAACTGGCGATTTCCATCCAGCCCACGGTCGACCGGCGGCAACAGGCCCGACTTTTCGTAGAACCGGATGGTGTCAACGCTCAGCCCGCTCACAGAGGCTGCTTCTGAAATCCGCATCGTGTCCGCCTTTCCAGTTTTCACCTTCGATGAAAACTTCATTCTCGATCAAGATGCAGCAAGCCTACTCGCCTGGAGTGGCTCCAGATCAAGCAAAATCTTCGGCGTGGCATTCGAATAAGCGCATCGTCCTCGTTCCTTTCACATGCGCGCTCCCCGCCCGTCCTCTTGAATGAACGCTCGCCTCACGGACCGGAGGATCTGATGACGCTTTCACTGGCGGACGTGATCCTGACGGCGCAGTTTCTTGCGTCTCACTCGCGCCGGGAGCCAACGCGCCGAAGGCTGGCCGCAACGCAGCAAGCGGAACAACATGAGGATATGAAGATGCCGACCCCAACGCCAATCGCGCTAATCAAGCCGGCCAACCGGCTATTTGCGACGATCGACATCGACACGCATACAAATGTGTTCGCTCAAGGTCAGTTGCCCAGCACCTATTACATGACCGGAGCAGGTCCCTTCCTGCGGTTGCGACCCCTGCACAGGTCCGGCTTTGGCATGTTCGAGAGGCCAACACGGGTTGTTGGGCTCTACACCGGAGCCTGGGTTTCAGGCGAGAGCTTTGAGGACAATCGTGATGACAACGACAACATCCTGTTTTCCTATCTCGGCGACAATGCAACGGACATCGCCGCAGCAATCTCTGCGCTGAAAGGGACAGCGAAAACGACCCAAGAGATCATCGATCAAAATGCAGCTGTCCACAGGCCGGATCTCAACAATTCCATCGTCTATGTGGACAATGGCCCGTTGGAAGGTAGTGTCTTTGGCGGCGATCAGGTCAAGACCAACAATTACTACCGCCCAATGAAGGTCGTGGATGCCACAGCGGCTGATCGCAATGCCCACACCGGCCATGCCTTTGCCACCTCGGAGGCCGCAGAGACCTTCTATGGAGCCCACTACCCCGCACTGTTGGATCAGCTCATGCAACTCGGTCAATCAGCCCAGGTGATCAAGACAGACATGAGCCCACGTGGTGTGACCATTGAAACACCGATCCAGAGCGACCTGCAATATTACCCGGAAGCCATGTTCGAAGATCGAGCAACTCAGCTCACCTTCCTCCAACGCCTCTACATGAGCTTCGTCTGAGCCTTACATCGCACCGCTCATCCTGAGGCAGCCGCGGGGCTTCCTCAGGATGGAACTGCGGTTGTTTTCCCTTCCTCACTCAAACCGGACCAGAGCTTTACGGCGCTTGCCTGCAGCGAGGGTCAGGGCGTCTTTCGCGCCGATGTCGCCGCTGGAAATCCGGCGGCGCGGGTCATCGACGACCTTGGAGTTAAGACGCACACCGCCGCCTTCCACGAGCCGCCGGGCATCCCCATTGGAGGCGGCAAACCCAACATCAACTAGAAGCTCCAAGAGTCCTAGACCTTTAGCCAGTCTCACCAGGGGCAGACGATGGGTTGGCTCCAGATTGTCCGCCTGACCGGCAAACAACGCATCGCCCTGCTCCAGCGCATGACGCGCGGCTTCTGCGCCATGAACGATCGTGGTCACCTGGGTTGCCAGGATTTTCTTTGCCTCATTCAACTCCGCGCCCCGAAGCTCTGAGAGACGGATCACTTCATTCATCGGCAGTTCGGTGAAAAGACGCAGGAACTTCGGCACATCCGCGTCCGCCGTGTTGCGCCAGAACTGCCAGAAAGCAAAAGGCGATAAATGCTCGGGGTGCAGCCAGACGGCGCCCGCAGCCGTCTTGCCCATTTTCGCACCGCTCGCGGTGGTGATCAGCGGCACGGTCAGACCGAAGAGCTGCCGCCCCTCGCCTTTTCGTCCCAGCTCCACACCGTTGATGATGTTGCCCCATTGGTCGGATCCACCAACCTGCAAGGAGCAGTCATGCCTGCGGGCGAGCTCGAGAAAATCGACCGCCTGGAGCATCATGTAGCAGAACTCCAGCACGGTAAGAGGCATTTGGGCGTCCAGCCGCGACTTAACGCTGTCAAAGGTCATCATGCGGTTGACGGTGAAATGGGCACCGTAGTCACGCAGGAACTCCAGAAAGCGGAATTCGGTGAGCCACTCAGCATTGTCGACGAGCTGCGCCCCGTCCTCGCCTTCCAAATCCAGCAAGCGTTCTATGGAACGGCGGATACCCGCGATGTTGGCCGCGATCTGCTGCTGTTCCAAGAGAGGGCGTGCTTCATTTCGAAAGCTCGGGTCGCCGACCTGGGACGTGCCACCGCCGAGAACGATGATCGGCTTGTGACCAAGCTTCTGCAGCCAACGCATGGTCATCAGCGGCATCAGGTGGCCCACGTGGAGACTGGCGGCCGTGGCGTCAAATCCGGCGTAGGCTGTCACGGGCCCGGCGGCCAGCTTGGCATCCAGTGCTTCCAGATCGGTGCATTGATGCACCAGTCCGCGTTCCAACAGAACCTGCAGGGCTTCAGACTTGAGTTTTGCGGCCGGCTTGCCGGCTTCGATCATGTGATTTGTCATTTCGGCTTTCCTGGGGGTTTGCCCGCCAGGAGCCTTGAAACCAAAAAGCCGCCTGACGCGGCGGCTTTTTGGAGGTTCTAGAAGTGAGACAAGATCCTACGCAGCCGCCGATATGTCGGTGACATAATAAAAGTACACAAAAGTGGGTGCGGCGATCTGCTTCATGGAGCTTTACATGCGGGAAGTTCACGGAGGTTGTCAAGCTGGATCGGAACTAAATTTCACGCCCTGAGATTGATCACATCAAGAAACAGCCGTTTCGTCGGAGATACGAGCCCCTAGCCCAATCAGCTCCGTACTGAAACTCGGCCACTTTTCGGGAAAGGCCGTCAACAAGGCCGGCTCGATAACCTCGACCTCATACCCCCTTTGAAGCGCGCCCTTGGCAGTGAGCTGAACGCAATGACAGGCATCGAGGCCGACGAGCTTAAGCGACCCGATCCCTTTTTCGGCCAAATAGGCGTTGAAGTCTTGGTTGGAAAAAGTGTCGCCAATAGATTTTTCGAACACAGGCTCAGGCCCAACATCCATCTCGCGATCAAGCCGGAGACCGTCCCGACCGGGTGTTCCGATTCCTCCCGACGCGATCTTCATCGCAAGGATGACAGGTAGATCCCGGAAGACGTTTTGAACAAAGATCACATCCTCACCATCCTGCCGCGCTTTTGAAATCAGTCTGTTCGTTCTGGCAAGAACCTGTTTCCGCTCCTCAGGGTCAAATGCGTTCTTGCCGGTATTCCGCGTGAAATCCTCCTGAATATCGATGATGACAAGCGCGGACCTCCGCCGGGTTTTAACGTCAATCTTCGCTCCTCTTGTCGGCGTGCCCAGTTTCCGTAGGACCAGGACCGACCAGAAGACAAGGCCCGCGCCGACCAGTCCTCCGATGGCGGCAAACAGCCAAATCAGCGCCATTTGAGATCTCCTTGCTTGATCACTCGAGGCCACGGGGCCGGTTGGGATCATCCTCGAATTCAGCGAAATGATCGAGCATCGCGCAAACAACTTGCTGCGCCGCCGCTATCTCCGCCGACGAGAATCTCTGGCCGATAAGAGCAATATCTGCATCTTCTCGGGCTCTGACTTCGCCAAAGAGCGCATATCCACGATCGGTCAACGCGAAGAGTGGAGAACGTCTATGCGCGGGATTGGGACGTCGTTCGATCAATCCCAATTCCTCCAGGTCATTCGCCAGAAGCTGAATCTGCTGACGGGCCAGGAAAAGCTTCCGACCAATGTCCGGGACAGACTTTGCCCCTGCATCGTTCAGAACTTCCATCACTGCGCGCATGCCGACGGATAAGCCGGTTCCAACGAGTTTGGCCTCAACGGCTCGTGCCAAACGCCGGTGCGCGGGGCGTATTAATCGGATGAGCTCATAAAGCTCCGAAGTTTCAGAAACATCTGCCATAACGACAACTATATTGTCATTATGGCAGTTAAATTGTCAATACGACACTCAAGAAAAAACCCCGACCAAGTGGCCGGGGCTTTGTTCCGCAGTAGTTATTCGAAAACAGCTACTCCGCAGCAACCGGCGTGACATCTGCCGGTTCCGGGGCGGTCCACTTGAGGACCGGCTTGCGGGCGGCCAGTGTCTCGTCCAGGCGGCGTCGAGGCGAGAGATAAGGCGCGCCGGAGAAGCGGTCCGTCTCGCCGCGCTTGGCGCTCATCACCAGGTCACGCATGGTGGCAACGAAGAGGTCGAGTGCCGCACGGCTTTCAGATTCAGTCGGCTCGATCAGCATCGCGCCATGAACCACCAGCGGGAAGTACATGGTCATCGGGTGATACCCCTCGTCGATCATCGCCTTGGCGAAGTCGAGGGTGGTGACGCCTGTGTCCTTTAGAAAGCTGTCATCGAAAAGCACTTCGTGCATGCACGGACGCTCGCCGAAGGGCAGGCTCATCAAGTCCTGCAGGCCAACGCGCACATAGTTGGCGTTTAGCACCGCATCTTCTGAAGCCTGACGCAAACCGTCGGAGCCGTGGCTCAGCATGTAGCTCAGAGCGCGCACATACATGCCCATCTGGCCGTGGAAGGCGGTCATGCGGCCGAAAGGTTGCTCACCCTCCTTGACCTCAGCCCTCGTCTCCACCAGCTCCGGACCGCTTTCGCCCTTTCGGATGAAAGGCAACGGCGCGAAAGGTGCCAGACGGTCGGAAAGCACCACCGGACCTGAGCCTGGGCCACCACCGCCATGGGGCGTTGAGAAGGTCTTGTGCAGGTTGATGTGCATGGCATCGACGCCGAGATCACCGGGACGCGCCTTGCCGACGATGGCGTTGAAGTTGGCGCCATCACAATAGAAATAGGCATCTGCTGCATGGATCGCCTCTGCGATCTCGATGATGTCCCGTTCGAACAGCCCGCAGGTATTCGGGTTGGTCAGCATGATGCCCGCGATGTTGCCTTCGTGCTCAGTTATAGTCGCCTTCAGACCATCGAAATCAACGGTGCCGTCGTCCTTGGCATCGATGGAGACGACCTTGTAACCGAGAAGCGCGGCAGTGGCCGGATTGGTGCCATGAGCACTTTCCGGAACCAGAACGATCTTCGGATCGCGGCCCGCCGCCGAATGAGCAGCCTTGATCGCCATCATGCCGCAGAGTTCGCCATGGGCGCCAGCCTTGGGGCTCATGGCAACGGCCGAAGTTCCGGTCATGACCATCAGCCAATGGGCCAATTCGTCAATAAGCTCGACGCCGCCCTTCACCGTGGACAGCGGCTGCAGCGGATGAATGTCTGAGAAGCCCGGTAGCCGTGCCATCTTCTCGTTCAGCCGCGGATTGTGCTTCATCGTGCAGGAGCCCAGCGGATAGAGGCCGGCATCAATCGCGTAATTGTTGCGGGACAGACGCACGTAGTGGCGCATGGCTTCCGGCTCTGCCAGACCCGGCAGGTCGAGCATGTCGGTCCGGGCATGAGCGCCCAGTTCCGGCTCAAAGCTTTCCGGCTCGTCCAGATCGACACCGGTCACATCCAGATGGCCGACCTCAAAGATCAGCGGCTCTTCCATGTCGAGTGCGCGGTTGCCAGTGAAGGTTTTCGGCTGGAACGCGGTTCCTGCATCGCCCGCAGAGGTCGGACGTCCCTGAGTGTTCATGCTCATGCCAGCACCTCCTTCAGAGCGCCGACAAGGGAGGCGCGGTCTTCATCCGTGTTCACTTCGGTGGAAGCCACGACCAGCAGGTTTTCAAGCTCTGCCTTGCCCGGCTCTAGACGGGAAACCGGCACACCGGCCAGAATGCCCTTTTCGGCGAGCGCTTCCACGACACCGTTGGCGGCCTTCGGCAGCTTTACGGTGAACTCGTTGAAGTAAGCGCTGTTGAGGACTTCAACACCGGAAATGGCGGTGAGCTCTTTCTTCAACTTCACGGCGTTGGCGTGGTTGATCCGCGCCATCTGGCCCAGTCCCTTGGCGCCCAGAAGCGACAGGTGAATGGTGAACGCGAGGCAGCAGAGCCCTGAGTTGGTGCAGATGTTGGACGTCGCCTTGTCGCGGCGGATGTGCTGCTCACGAGTGGAGAGCGTCAGCACGAAACCGCGCTTGCCGTCGGCATCCACCGTTTCACCGCACAGACGCCCCGGCATCTGACGGACGTATTTCTGCTTGGTCGCGAAAAGACCGACGTAAGGACCGCCGAAGTTCAAGCCATTGCCGATGGACTGGCCTTCACCTACGACAATATCCGCGCCCTGCACCCCGGGAGGCTCAATCAGGCCCAAGGAGACAACCTCGGTGAAGACGGCAATCAGAAGCGCCTTGTGCTGATGCGCCTTTTCGGCAATCGGCTTGAGGTCGATGAGCTGGCCATAGAAAGACGGTGACTGCACCACCACGCAGGAGGTCTCGTCATCGATCTGCGAGAGAATGTCTTCCGTGCCCGTCGGGTCTGCCGGCAAGGACACAACATCATCGTTGGCCATTTCAGAGAGGCCTTCGACAACGGCCCGGTATTGCGGGTGAAGACCTCCGGAGAGGACTGCCTTCTTCTTCTTGGTGACCCGGTGCGCCATGAGAACGGCTTCGCCGGTGCCGGTGGAACCGTCATACATGGAGGCGTTGGCCACATCCATCGCGGTCAGGCGCGCGACCTGGGTCTGGAATTCGAAGAGATACTGCAGCGTGCCTTGCGTGATCTCCGGCTGATACGGCGTGTAGGAGGTCAGGAA
Organism: Labrenzia sp. CE80; assembly: GCF_009650605.1. Classification (NCBI taxonomy): domain Bacteria; kingdom Pseudomonadati; phylum Pseudomonadota; class Alphaproteobacteria; order Hyphomicrobiales; family Stappiaceae; genus Labrenzia; species Labrenzia sp. CE80. Next base: position 843,868 of record NZ_WAJT01000002.1, on the reverse strand, counting down.
CTCGGAGCGCTGGATCAGGTGATCGACGGTGGCCGGAACGTGGTGCTTGTAGGCGCCGGCGCCAACGAAGAACGGCACAGCGGAAGCCGGCACATTCTTGGCGGCCAGGTTGGACAGGTGACGCTCTACCTGTAGTTCGCCGGCACGACGCGGCAGGTCCAATACCTCGTTGAGGCGGGTTTTCTCCGGGATATCAGAAAACAGCTCATCAATGCTGTCGACGCCGACGCGCGCCAGCATATCGGCTCGGTCAGTGTCGGAAAGAGGCAAGTAACGCATGGCGGTTCGGCTCTTTTGTTATGCCGGGATCAAGCGCAGAGGCTCTGGCGCAATCTCGATCTCGGTCTTGACGGAATTGGCGATGAAACACATTTCATGCGCCTTCTCATGCAGATCGGCGAACAGGCTCGGGTCAGGAGCGGAGCTGCCGAGAAGAGTAATCTGCGGCCTCAGGATCACCTTCGTCACAGCCATCCGGCCCCGATCGATGCGGGACATGACGCCCTCGGCCTTGTCGCGATAGCTTTCCACCCGATACTTCGAGAGGCGCGCCAGATCGATAAATGTCAACATGTGGCAGGATGACAGGCAGGCAACGAAGGCTTCTTCCGGATCCACCGCGTTTTCAGAAGAAAACGGCAGTGGAACCACGGAAGGTGAAGCTGATGCGGGCACTTCCACGCCACCATCGAAGCGCCACATATGGGCGCGTGAATATTTGCCCTTGGCGAAGTCCTCGCCATCGAGCTTCCATGTCACTTCGGCGGTGTAGACGTGTCCCGGCATCTCAGAGCGTGTCCACAAACGCCTTGTAGGCGGCTTCGTCCATCAGGTCGGAAAGCTGGTCGGCGTTAGCGACTTTCATCTTGATAAACCAGGCGCCGCCTTCGGGGTCTTCATTGACCTTGGCCGGCTCATCGGCCAGCACCTCATTGGCTTCAACCACTTCGCCATCGATCGGGGCATAGACTTCGGAAGCTGCCTTGACCGATTCAACGACGGCTGCCTCGTCCCCCTGTGAAAGCGCCTTGCCGGCCTCGGGCAATTCGACAAAGACAACATCGCCGAGCTGTTCCTGGGCGTATTTGGTAATGCCAACCGTTGCGACATCGCCTTCAACTGCGATCCACTCGTGGTCCTTGGAGAAATAGGTGGTCATGATTGCGTCCGTTCTCTGAAATGTAGTCAAGCTTTGGGTTTGCGGTAATAGCGGTTCGGCACGATGGGCATGTCGACGATTTCCGCCGGCAGTTTCCTGCCCCGCACAACGAGATTGATCTTGGTGCCCACGGCGGCATGTTCGGCTGGCACATAGCCCATGCCAATCGGCGCGCCGACGCTGGGGGCAAAGCCGCCAGAGGTCGCCGTCCCGATCACCGGACCACCCGGCAACTGGATCTCGGCACCTTCTCGCGCAGGCGCACGGCCTTCGAGTTTAAACCCGACACGCACACGGCCAGGACCATCCTTCAACTCCGCCTGGATGCGTTCGGCACCTGGAAAACCGCCCTCTTCGCGGCGGCGCTTCTGCATGCAGAAGGTGATCGCGCCTTCAATCGGCGACGTGGTTTCATCGAGATCATGACCATAAAGGCAAAGTCCGGCTTCAAGGCGCAGACTGTCACGCGCACCCAAGCCTATCGGCTCAACCCGGTCATCGGCGAGCAGCGCACGGGCAATGGCTTCCGCAGCCCCCGCCGGCACTGACATTTCCACACCGTCTTCACCCGTGTAACCGGCGCGGGAAATATGGCAGGAAATGCCATCAAACTCCATGAAATCGCCGGACATGAACTCAAGATCGGCCGCAGCAGGCGCGTGAGCGGCGACCGCTTCCACCGCCTTGGGGCCTTGTACCGCGATCAGCGCACGATCATCCAGAATTTCCAGGCGAACGCCGTCTGGCAGGCCGGCTTCCAGAAGCGGATAGTCAACATGTTTGCGAGACGCATTGACGACGAGCAAAAGGTGGCCATCAAGGCTTTCATCACGAGGACGAGTCACCATCAAATCATCGACGATGCCACCGTCAGCGTTCAGCAGCACGGTGTAGCGCTGCTTGCCGGGCTTCAGCTCGACCATGTTCGAAGGGCAAAGGGCTTCCAGCGCCCGTGCCGTCGTCTCATGATCCGGTCCAACCAGTTTCGCCTGGCCCATGTGCGAAACGTCAAACAGACCGGCGCTGTCGCGGGTCTGCAGGTGCTCTGTCATGATGCCGGTGGGATACTGAACCGGCATCTCGTATCCGGCAAACGGCACCATGCGGGCGCCGAGTTCGACATGAAGGTCGTAAAGCGGTGTCTTTTGAAGATCGCCAGGAGCGTCCGGCTCAGCCATGTAAGGTCCTCAGATTCAAGGTTGCACGGGAACGCGGCCATAACGGCCCGTCCGTACCCCCTCTGTCCGAGTACCTGAGAGATTTCCCGCAGGACCCGCCCGAAAGGCAGGTGATCAACGGTTACTCCTTCGGTGAGCCGTTCCTTCCCGTTTGACTGGGCCGGTTAACTGCTTTCCAGAGCGTTGATGTCCTAGCGGTCCTTTTGCCTGAGAGTTTCCGGGGCGGTTGCTCCTTCGGCGCCGGTCTGTTTCATCCGGCCTCTCCCGCTAGGGCTATCGGAAGCGCAAATGAACTTCCTGTCGACTCGAGAACGACCCGGGCCGATGTTGTCAATTCTGTGGCGCGCCTATCCCATTGTCAATAAGCCAGACTGCTCAAACGATAAGCGGCCGTTCTCAACGGCGCTTTCCCTCGTCGAAACCGACCACGATTTTCATTTCCTGATTGCGCGGAACAGTGAACTTGCTCTCGATGAGGGTCCAAGCCTCGCTGGGAGCGTCTGCGCCAACGGTGACCGGCACCGAGACAATTTCGGAGTAAAGGGGCTTTGCATCGTCGCCTGAAGGAATGACTGCAACCCGGACCGGAAGCAAAACCTCACCGCCAGACCATGCAGGCCCTGGAGTGACATCGCCCGATAGACCGATCTTGATACGCGTTTGATCCGTTCCTTCGCGTGTGCACTCACGCGCCCATTCTTCGACAGTTGCCTGATAGAGAAGATTCTCCGGCGTTTCTTCCTTTCGCCGAGCAAATTTCATGATCAGGTGCGTGCCAGTCTGAAGCTGGATCGGAGGGCAGTAGACGTCTGCAACAAAAGCATCCGGGTTGACCTCGATCGGCCCCTTGCCGCTTGTGGTGATGCCCGTCAGCCAGCCCTTTGACTTGGAGGATACGCTGGCACCGCCAGACGTCACTTCATCGGAACTGCTCATGCAACCGGCGAGCAAGCCTGCGCAAAGCGCTCCGGCAAGAACGAGGCCCGTCCGGCGTTTAACCACAGTTTCAATGCCCTTACCCATGTTTCACCCGCATGTTTCCCTTTAAGCTTCGGCCGCGCTACATAGCAGGTCCATCAAACCTTGGCGAGACTGAGGCTGCATGCGATTCAGTTGAACCTTGACAGGACCCAGCTTGCGCCCCTTATTGCGGACTGATGACAGTCCGAAGGACCAAAATGACAGCACCAACCTCCGAGAGGCCTGCCCTGACGATCCACCTGTGCGCCCCTCGTGGTTTTTGCGCTGGCGTGGACAGGGCAATTCAGATCGTCGAGCTGGCTCTGGAAAAATATGGCCGTCCGGTCTATGTGCGCCACGAGATCGTCCACAACAAGTTTGTCGTCGACGGCCTGAAAACCAAGGGCGCGATCTTCGTGGAAGAGCTCGAAGAGATTCCTGCAGCGGATCGGGAACGGCCGGTCATCTTTTCGGCCCACGGCGTTCCGAAAGCCGTGCCTGAGGATGCCCGCTCTCGCAATATGTTCTTCCTCGACGCGACCTGCCCACTGGTGTCCAAGGTCCACAAGGAAGCGGAGATTCATCATCGTCGCGAACGTGAAATTCTGCTGATCGGACATGCGGGGCATCCCGAAGTGATCGGCACCATGGGCCAGCTTCCTTCCGGCACCGTGACGCTGATCGAAACCGAGGCCGACGCACTCGGTTTTCAGCCCAAGACAGATCGCCAGTTGGCTTTTATCACACAGACGACCCTGTCTGTGGACGACACGGCTGGTATCGTTGACGTGCTACGACAACGGTTCCCGGATATTGTTGCCCCGCACAAGGAAGACATTTGCTACGCGACCACCAATCGCCAGGAGGCCGTCAAGGCTGTCGCCCCCGAAGTGGACGCGATGATCGTGGTCGGAGCGCCCAACTCTTCCAATTCGCAGCGACTTCGCGAAGTCGCTGAGCGCGCCGGATGTACAACGTCTCACCTGATCCAAAGAGCCAGCGACATTGACTGGAACGAGTTCTCCGGCATTTCTTCCCTTGGCCTGACCGCTGGTGCGTCTGCGCCCGAAACACTGGTTGAAGAAATCATCGCGGCCTTTGCGGATCGATACAGCGTTTCTGTCGAAACCGTTCGCACGGCCGAAGAGACGATTGCCTTCAACCTGCCACGAGAATTGCGCGAAGCTCCCACACAAGCGCCCACGGCTGCAGAGTAGACATTTATGGCTGTTTATACGGACGTCGCCGATGAAGAGCTCGCCGCCTTCATTGCCACATACAACATTGGTGCCTTGCTCTCGTGCAAGGGCATCGCGGAAGGCGTAGAGAACAGCAACTTCCTGCTGCATACAGAGGCTGGCTATTTCATCCTGACACTTTACGAAAAGCGCGTCGATCCGAATGATCTGCCATTCTTTTTGAACCTGATACAGCATCTCGCTGCCAAGGAGATCTCCTGCCCGACGCCGGTTGCCAACAAGGTGGGCGAGCTTCTGGGAACGCTTGCCGGGCGACCAGCGGCGATCGTGACGTTTCTTGAAGGCATGTGGGTTAAAAGACCCCGCCCGGAACATTGCGCAGAGCTCGGTGCCGGCATGGCGGCCCTGCATCTGGCCGGTGCCGACTTTGCGATGGTCAGGCCAAACGCGCTGACCGTTGGCGACTGGCGCCCTCTTTTCGAACAATGCGATTCGAATTCAGACCGCGTACAGGCCGGCCTATCGGCGGAAATCGAAAAAGAACTCGCTCACCTGGAGAACCGGTGGCCGAAGGAACTGCCCACAGGGGTCATCCATGCGGACTTGTTTCCGGACAACGTCTTCTTTTTGGGCGATGAGCTGTCCGGCCTGATCGATTTCTATTTTGCCTGCACCGATGCCTTCGCTTACGACGTTGCAATCTGCCTCAATGCCTGGTGCTTTGAACAGGATGGTGCCTTCAATGTCACCAAGGCCCGGGCACTGCTAAACGGTTACACCAAAGTTAGGCCCTTGAGTGAACCAGAATACGAAGCGCTGCCGCTGCTCGCACGCGGTTCGGCCCTGCGCTTCCTTCTGACACGGCTGTATGACTGGCTGAGCGTGCCTGAAGGCGCCCTGGTCACGCCGAAAGATCCGCTCGAATATCTGAAGAAGCTCAGATTTCATCAAAGCGTTGAAAGCGTGAAATCCTACGGATTGGACCTATGACAGAAAACAATCAGGTTACGATCTATACGGATGGTGCTTGCTCGGGAAACCCTGGGCCTGGCGGTTGGGGGGCCATTCTCCGCTTTGGAGAGCATGAACGGGAACTGTGTGGCGGCGAAGGCTCGACAACAAACAACCGTATGGAACTAACGGCAGCCATCGAGGCCCTGAATGCCCTCAAGCGCCCCTGTGCGGTCGATCTTTATACCGACAGCACGTATGTTCGCAGCGGTATCAAGGAATGGATGGCTGGCTGGAAACGCAAGAACTGGCGCACCGCTGCCAATAAGCCGGTCAAAAATGTGGAGCTATGGCAGGCCCTGGATGAAGCGCGTCAACGCCATGACGTGACTTGGCATTGGGTCAAGGGGCATGCGGGTCATCCCGACAACGAACGTGCCGACGAACTGGCGCGCAAGGGAATGGCTCCTTTCAAGCCTGGATATTCTGACGACGAAGAAGGGTCAGACACATGAGACCCCTCTGGCCGCCCTCCCATGCGCTGCCTGACCTCGCGCCTGAGGCAAAGGGCAAGACCGTCCTCATCCTCGCCAATCCGACAAGCGGTGGGTACAATCCACGCAAGCTCGAGAAGATACAGTCTTATCTGACAGAGGCCGGTTGCCGCGTCACGTTGAGGCTGACGACACACGCCGGCGAGATCGGCGAGGTTGCCGCCGATCCGCGCCTTGCCGTGAACGTCCTGGCGATTGCCGGTGGCGACGGCTCCGTCAATGACGCGATCGCCGGTTTTCAGACCAACCCAGCGGCTCCCGACCTTGCGGTGATCCCATGCGGCACGGCAAATGTGCTCGCCCACGAGCTGGGTCTACCCAGCCGGCCGGCTGCAATTGCACGGGCAATTTTGAACCATCGTACGCAACCACTGCACTTTGGACTTGCGAACGGCCACCCGTTTATCCTGATGGCCTCCGCCGGATTTGATGCAGAAGTGGTTCACGGCATTTCGCTGGCGCTAAAGCGGAAATTCGGCAAGCTCGCCTATGTCTTTACTGCGCTGAAAATCGGCCTCAGCCGCGACAGCTCCGACATCAATGTGGATGTGGACGGACAGGAGTTCACCGGCAAGCTTGTGGTGGCCACAAACGGCCGGTTTTACGGCGGGCCCTTCGTGGTCTGTCCCGATGCGTCCGTAACGACCCATGGGCTGCACGTTCTTGTGCTTCGAAAAGACGATCCCGTGTCTGCCGTCCGGTTTGGCCTCGCGCTCTTGATGGGGCGAGTACACAAGGCCAAGGGCGTAACGGTCACGGCGTTCGAAAAAGCCCGCTTTTTCGCGAAGCGGCCTGTGGCCGTGCAGATCGATGGCGATGCCTTCGGCACAACACCCGTCATGATCGAGGCGGCCAAAGACGAATTGGCTATCGTCGTACCCTGACGACTGTTCTTGTTCAGGCGAACTGAACATCACTGCCAGCTAGAGAGCCTGCCGCACTCACATCGTCTTGCCTCAAGCAGGCTCGGTCTCGGCCGGAATGCTGCGGAGCAACTTGGTTGCCTCGTCGGCCGACATGGCCTGTCCGAAGAAATAGCCTTGGGCATATTCGCAGCCAAGCTGATAGAGCTCCAGCGCATCGGCCTCGTTCTCTGCGCCTTCAGCGACCACGGACATGCCCAGGTCATGCCCCATAGCAACGATGGACCTCAGCAAAACCGGGCGAGCGGACTGACCGTCAGCTTTTACGAACGACTGGTCGATCTTGATCGTGTCGAACGGAAAGCGTTGCAGATAGGACAGGGATGAATGGCCGGTGCCGAAATCATCGAGTGACAGGCCCGCGCCCAGTCCGCGCAACCGCTCAAGGACCTTTGCCGAATACTCCGGATTGGACATCACGAGAGACTCGGTGAGTTCGAGCTTGAGGGTTCCAGGCGCCAGTGAAAGGCGCGAGAGAATGGCCTTCACTTCGTTGATCAGGTCATGCTTAAGCAGTTGGCGCGACGACATGTTGATGCTGGCAAACAGCGGCTTAGACATCTTGATTTCGCGCTGCCAGAAAGCAAGTTGAGCTGCCCCCTTTTCCATCATGTATGTGCCGAGTTCGTTGATCAGCCCTGACTGTTCGGCAATCGGTATGAATTCAGACGGCGCAATCTTGCCACGCTTTGGATGTGTCCAGCGGGCAAGGACCTCAAAGCCTGCGATGGATTGATCTTCAAGACGCACAATCGGCTGGAAGAAGACACCCAGCGCCTCCTTCTTGATCGCCTCGCGAAGGTCCGCTTCCATGTCGACAACGTTTTTGCCCAGGGGCCGCAGGATCGGTCTGAAGACCTCCTGCCTGTCGCCGCCCAGCCGCTTGGCATGATTGAGAGCGATCTCAGCATTGGTGACCAGATCCTCAACACTCTGCTTCTCGCCCTCATACAGCGCTATGCCGACAGAACAGGTCAGGAAAATTTCGCGATCACCGAAGGTGATGGGCGCGCGCACGGCCTTGCGCAAGGAATCTGCCAAGGTCACCACGCGATCCGGTTCCTGCTCGGACAGAAGCACAAGGCCATACTGATCGCCACTCAGCCGGGAAAGCGCATCCTGCTGTCCAACGAGACGTCCGAGACGACGCGCGACAGTCAAGAGAATGCTATCGCCAGCAGACAGGCCAATGCTATCGTTGACCTGCTTGAAGCGGTCGAGGTTGATCACCAGAACTGCCGGCTTGCCGCTGCCTTCGGCACGCGAACGTGCCAGAGCCATCCTCAGCCTGTCCATAAACAGTTCGCGGTTGGGCAGGCCGGTCAGATTGTCGTGGACGGCGTCATGAAGAAGGCGTTCCTCTGCCGTGCGCTCTTCAGTGATATCCAGGAGCGTTCCGACACAGCGGATGACTTCGCCATCCGACCCGACAATGGGACGCGCGCGCAGACGGAACCAACGGAAATGACCATCCTCAGATCTCAGCCGGAAGTTTTGCTGCACCCGGCCACGCCGCTGGTCGATGACGGCGTCGAGCGTCGCGCGGAAACGGTCCCGATCCTGAGGGTGCAGGACCTCAAGCCAATCCCTTGCCGCACCGTCCAGAGTTCCGTGTCGCAAGCCGAGCAGGTCTTCCACTTCGTTGCCGGTAAAGATCCGGTCCCGGTCCACATCCCAGTCCCAGATGATGTCTCCTGACCCGGTCAGCGCCAGAGCCCGGCGTTCCACATCAGAGATCAGGCCCTGGGCAATCGCACCACCGGCGAAAGCATGCTGCATGACCGTAAATCCGATCAGCAGCACGATGAGGACGAGCCCCCCGCCGAGGGCTGGCTGGACGATGTCATTTGCCAGGCCGCCTGTCACCGTCAGTGCAGCGCCGATTAGCCAGGCGATCAGCAGGAACCAGGTGGGGATGAGCATGATGGCCCGGTCATAGCCCTGGAAGGCAAGCAACATGACCGTCGCGAAGCCGAGAACACCGATGATGCCAAGCGACAGGCGCGCGATACCAGCAGCAATCGAAGGATCCCATACCGCGACGCCTAGAAGTCCCAGAAGCAGCACCAAGGTCGTCAGCGCCAGGTGGCTGTAGTGAATGTTCCAGCGGTTCAGGTTCAGATACGCGTAGAGGAAAATGATCAGGCTTGCGGCCAGCATCACCTCGGCGCAAGCTCGATAGAGCTGATCATCACCCTGGGTCAAATTGAAAACGCGGCTGAAGAAACCGAAATCGATGCACAGATAGGCCAGCACCGCCCAGGCAAGCGAGGCGGTCGCCGGAAACATCACCGTTCCCTTGACCACAAAGAGGATCGTCAGAAAGAGCGCCAGCAGACCGGAAATACCAAGAATAATGCCTCGGTAGAGCGTGTAGGCGTTGATCGTTTCCTTGTAAGTGTCAGGTTCCCACAGTCGGAATTGCGGCAGGTCCGACGTTGTCATCTCAGCGACGAAAGTTACGATGGCGCCAGGATCGAGCGTGATGAGGAACACATCCGCTTCAAGGCTTTTCTGACGCTCAGGCGCAATGCCCTGGCTTGGCGTGATCGACGCAATCCTCGAGGAGCCGAGATCCGGCCAGAACATGCGAGATCCGACCAGCTGGAAGAAGGGCGCAACCAGAAGCCTGTCAATCTGCTCGTCGCTGGTGTTCGTCAGGGCAAAGACCGCCCAGTCGGTGTTGCTCGAATCCCTCGAAGATACTTCGATACGTCGAACGATACCGTCTGCGCCTGGGGCGGTGGACACCTGAATGCGAGGGCCAGTGCCAGCGTGAATCTCAATCGCATTCGTCAGATCGAGGGCATCCACATCAAGTGGAACCTGGATTGGTTCGACGGCGCGTGCGTGATTGGCTGCAAGGATACCCAGCAGCGCAATCAACAATACAGCGAGGCGTTTTACTGCGCCTCCAAGCTGTTCCGGTATCACATTCCACATAGGGCGAAGAAGTACCGGGTTGCGTTGCATGTCACAAGAATTCTTTCAGCTTGCCCCCGTAAGAAAGCGGAAGCACGGAACGTTTTTTGGCATGATCTTCGGCCAGGCAGGCGAACAGTATGTGATCCTGCCAAGTGCCGTTAATCAATAGATAATTGCGTGCATATCCTTCGCGCTCAAATCCGGCTTTTTGAAGAAGACGGATTGAGGCTTCATTGGATGGCAGGCAGGCCGCTTCAATCCGATGAAGACCAAGGTCGTTGAAGCAAAACGGCAAAATGGCGGAGACCGCCACGGACATGTGGCCCTTGCCGGCATGCGCAGCGCCCATCCAGTAGCCGAGCGTCACACATTGGCTGACACCGCGGCGGATGTTCGACAAGGTCAATCCGCCAAGAATTTCATCAGTTCGCGAGCAGAACAAAAGAAATGGTTGGCTGCGCCCATCCCGCCGGTCGCGGGCATAGCGCCGCAAACGGCGGCGGAACCCAGCTTTTGTAAGATCGTCGGCAGGCCAGATCGGCTCCCAGGGGCTCAGGAACGTCCGGCTTTCTGTGCGCAACTTGGCCCATTGGCGGAAATCGGTCATGACCGGCGGACGCAAATAGTGCCCGTCGGTCTCGATACGCGGATCGGTATCCAGGGAAAGCACGGGTCGCAACAAAGACATGGCTGCCTCCCCTCTTTTTTCCTTACTACATTGCGCCTGCTGCTTGGCCGGCAACCTGCTTTGCCGACAAAGGCTCTGATCCAGCAAGGCGGCTGGCGAGCTCGTCGACATTCATCAATGTATCCACTGGCCCCACGGCGGTCAGCGTCGGTGTCGAATCAACGAAGGTTTCTCTTGCGACCCGGCGAATGTCCTCGGCGGTCACCGCTTCGATCTTGTCTGACACTTCCTCGATGCTAAGAATTCGGCCATGAACCAGGATCTGGCGAGCGATCTGTCCCGCCCGTGCCGCCGGGCTTTCAAGTGCCATCATAAGGCCTGCGCGGATCTGTGCCCTAGAACGCGCGACTTCCTGATCGGTGATGGTTTCGCCGGCCGTTTTCAGCTCGTCCACAATGACAGGCATCAAGGCGGCAATGTCTTCGCGACTGGTCGCAGCATGCAGACCGAAAAGACCTGTATCCGAGAACGCCCAGTGGAAGGAGTAAATCGCGTAGCATAACCCGCGCTTTTCTCGAATTTCCTGGAAGAGGCGCGACGACATGCCTCCGCCCAGGACCGAAGCGAGGATCTGGATGGCGTAATAATCCTTTGACTTGTAAGGTCGTCCCTCGAAGCCAATCAGGATCTGGGCCTCCATCAGGTCCTTTGTCAGCCGTTGCTCTCCGCCCTTGTAGAGAGCTGGGGTTTCAGCCTGGGCAGCCGACGACGGAATGGATTTGAACTTCTCTTCAGCGAAGCGAACCAGTTCATCATGATCGACGGCACCGGCTGCTGACAAGACCATGTCCGGGCCGCGATATCGATCGACCAGATACTGGTTCAGGGCGTCGTGAGAGAAGCCCTTGACGGTCTCCGGCGTTCCAAGAATGGGCCGGCCCAACGGCTGATCCGGCCAGGCCGCCTCCTGGAACAGGTCAAAGGCGCGATCTTCGGGGGAATCATAGGCAGCGCCAATTTCCTGAAGGATCACATGCTGTTCACGCACCAGCTCATCCTTGTCGAAGGTCGAGTTCTGCAGGATATCAGCCAGTAGATCGACTGCCAGTGGCAGATCCTCGGCGAGAATACGGGCATAGTAATTGGTATGCTCGATGCTGGTGGAGGCATTCAACTCCCCACCGACGGCCTCGATCTGCTCGGCAATTTCTCTCGCTGTGCGAGACAGGGTTCCCTTGAAAGCCATGTGCTCGAGCAGATGGGTGATGCCGTTCTGCTCACTTGTTTCGGCCCTGGATCCGGTGCGCACCCAGACTCCAAGCGCAACCGTCTTCAGATGCGGCATCTCGTCGGTCACCACGGTCAGGCCGTTCGACAGTTTCGTTATACGTACCTGCATGGTCAAACCCCGCTATGCACGGCGCGGGCATGCTCTTCGATGTGGCGTTCAACTGCATCCTGCTCCGCGGGCAGGATTTCCTGGCGTTCTTCTGCACTCATCATCGGCTGGAGTTCGGGTGGAAGAGCAGGTCGCACGCCACAAGCCGCCTCGACGGCATCCGGGAACTTCGCCGGATGCGCGGTGCCCAGGATGATCATCGGCGTTTCGCCGCTGTCATGCGCCTTGGCAACATGAACACCGATCGCCGTATGTGGATCCAGAAGGTAGCCGCTCTGTTTCAGAACACTATCGATTGTCTTGGCGGTTTCCGCTTCATTGCAGCGCCCGGCAAGGAATTTCTCCCGCATGGTCGCGAGAGGGCCGTCTTCGATGGTGAAGCTGCCTGACTGTGTCAGCTGGTTCATCATGCGGCGTACAGCGCTGCCATCACGTCCACTGACTTCGCTTAACAGTCGCTCGAAGTTCGACGAAATCTGAATGTCCATCGACGGTGCGCTGGTTGCGGTCACACCGCGCATTTCGTAACGGCCTGTCTCCAATGCCCTGGCGAGAATGTCGTTCACATTCGTGGCGACGACCAGCTTTTCGACTGGCAGCCCCATCTGCATGGCCGCATAACCCGCAAAGATGTCGCCGAAATTACCGGTCGGGACGGTAAAAGACACCTTGCGATGCGGTGCGCCGAGGGCAACTCCGGAGACAAAATAGTAGACGATCTGGGCCAGTATTCGTGCCCAGTTAATGGAGTTCACGCCTGAAAGCGCAACCCGGTCTCGAAAGCCGAAGTTGTTGAACATGCCCTTCACGATGGACTGACAATCATCGAAGTTGCCGGTCAGAGCCAAAGCATGGACATTCGCCTCGGTCGGCGTCGTCATCTGCCGGCGCTGCACCGGCGACACGCGCCCATCCGGGAACAGAATGAAAATGTCTGTCCGGTCGCGCCCACGAAACGCCTCGATCGCCGCACCGCCTGTATCCCCAGAGGTCGCGCCAACGATGGTCGCTCTTAGTCCCTTTTTGGTCAGGACATGGTCCATCATGCGGCCGAGCAGCTGCATCGCCACGTCCTTGAAGGCCAGCGTTGGACCATGGAAAAGTTCGAGGACAAAGCTGTTGGCGCCGATCTGGACCAGTGGCGTAACGGCCTCATGCCGGAACCCGGCATAGGCGTCACGAATCATATCGCGCAGTTCCTGATCAGAAATCTCGCCCGCCACAAACGGCTGTATCACCTCATAGGCGACATCTGCGTAGGGCATTCCAGCAAAGGACGCGATCTTATCGGCGTCGAACGTGGGCCAGGTTTCGGGGAGATAGAGGCCGCCATCGCGCGCCAGTCCCTGCAAGAGAACCTCGGAAAATCCGAGAACAGGTGCTTCGCCGCGCGTACTGAAGTATTTCACCGCCCGATTGCCTCCAAACTGTAGTTACTCATCAAGCGTATCCGCCTTTGGCGCACCCTAGAGCAAACTTAGCCGGAATTAAAACAAAACCCTCGCCCGCAAACCGCCTTAAGCGTCGATTTGCAGCAGGCGGTCGCCATCAGGCGTGACCAGCAGTGCCGAATAACATGGCCGGATCGATGCCGATGGAGCGAAGAACTCTTTGCCACTTGTCGTCAAAAGTCGGATCAAACACTAGGTCACGACTGGCTGGGCCAGTAAGCCAGCCATTGGCCTGGATCTCGCTTTCCAGCTGTCCAGGCGCCCATCCGGAATAGCCAAGCGCAAGCATGGCCTTTTCCGGACCACGACCTTCGGCGAGGGCCTTCAGGATTTCCAGTGTCGCGGTCAGACAAATTCCGTTGTCGATCTCGAGGGTCGACCTGTCCAACACGTAGTCATCCGTGTGCAGGACAAAGCCACGCTCCATTTCGACCGGACCGCCCTTGTGGACGTTCATTTCCCGAATTCTGGTAGGAAGGCGAATGGCATTTTCATCGTTCAGAATATTGAGCTGAAAAAGCAGGTCTTCAAGGCTAAGGTGTCGCGCGACCTGATTGAGCACCAGGCCCATGGCGCCCTGCTCCGTATGAGAGCAGACATAGATCACAGAATGATCGAAGCGTCCGTCATCCATGTTTGGCATGGCGATCAGAAACTGACCTTCGAGCGAATCTGTCATTCCCTGCTCCTTCATGAAACCGATGATCGTTCCCTTTATCAGGTCACATCAAATGGTCTCGCCGCTCTGCTTAAATCAGAGATCCAAAAGAGTACCCTGACTTTACCAAATTGTTAACGCCGGGATCTGCGGAATAGTATCATTGTGAGCACGCACCAAGCTTGCGTGACCTCACTACCCTGTCACGCAGATATGACGCAGGCAGGCCACGGCCAATGATGACGAACAGCCTCAGATCCGTTAGCAAAGAGGCATGGTAAAACGACTGTTCATAATACTCGCATCTTTTACGTACCTGTCGGTCCTTGTCTCAAGTGCGGCCAGCGCCGCGGTGACCGAATGGGCAAGCGTCCACGGCGGCGCGGTGCGCCTGATTGCCTCTGGGCCGCTGCAGGATGGCACCTACAAGGCCGGTATTGAATTCTCGATGGAGCCGGGTTGGCACACCTACTGGCGTTTTCCGGGCGAGGCCGGCATTCCGCCGATGATCAACTTTGAAGCGTCGAAGAACTTGCAGAAAAGCGAAGTCCTTTTCCCTGCTCCCAGTCGCTATGATGACGGCTTTTCCAATTCCATCGTTTATCATGATGCAGTCGTTCTGCCGGTGATAGTCACACCCGAAGACGCCGGAGCACCGATCGATCTGTCCCTCTCCATGTTCTTCGGAATTTGCAAGGACATATGCGTGCCCGGCGACGCGAACCTGTCCTTGAGCCTTTCTCCGGACGGCAAGACCGATGCGCTGGCAACAAAACTCATCGACCGCGATCTGGAACTTGTACCAGCTGCCATGAGCAATGCTGCTCCTAAAGTTCTCGGCGTTGATGCCGAGACCACCGACAACGGTCACCAGTTCCTGATCACGGCCGAAGTCTCAGATACTGCCGAGATCGATCTTTTCGCAGAGGGGCCTGAAGGGTCTTACATCGCCCTTCCCGCTTTGCTTCAGCGCGACGGCGCTCAGGCGATATGGTCTCTGTCGTCGCGTGGCTTGGTGCAATCGGAGAAGGGTTCCAGCCTTACCTTTGTGCTTGTCGACGGCAACACTGCTGTCGAAACCAAGATCGAAGTCCCGCCTGAACTCCTTCCCAAGACGGATTAAATTGGCCAACCGAACAACAAGTGCCGGTTGAGCTCTCGACGTCGCGGATGCAAAGTCCTATTTGGTTACGCGACAGCCCTCACATGGGGATGAGCGGCGAACATGGAGTGTGGTGAATGAGCATCAAGGTTGGAGACAAGCTGCCCGAAGCATCCTTCAAGGTGATGACCGCCGATGGCCCTGGCGAGATCAGCAGCAATGAATTGTTCGGTGGCAAGACGATTGTGCTCTTCGGTGTCCCAGGAGCGTTTACTCCGACATGCCACATGAACCACCTGCCCGGTTTCATTGAGCATGCAGACACCATCAAGTCGAAGGGCGTCGACACCATCGCCGTTCTTTCCGTGAATGATGTTTTCGTCATGGACGCCTGGAAGAAGGCTTCCAACGCCAGCGATCAGATCACCTTCCTCGCTGACACCAGCGCAGAATTCGTCGAGGCTGTTGGTCTCGGACTTGGTCCCGCGCCAATTTTCGGTCATTTGCGTTCCCAGCGTTTCGCGCTTATTGCAAAGGACGGTGAAGTTACGTTCCTGGCAGTTGAAGAAACACCCAGCGACGCGACAGCGACCGGCGCCGCAGCCATACTGGCGGCGCTCTAAGTCCTGGTTATCTGGGCTGCTTGGGCCGGAACAAGCTATCACGATGAAACGAGTTCAGGGCGCGGCTTTCCGTGCCCTTTTCTTTTCAGCTCAGTGACGGGTTGTCACTCAGAGCTCTGATCCGGATCAGGCTTTCGGCGCAGCAAGCTTAGCGCGAAGGTCAGATAGACACCTATCAAGGTCGCGGCCAAGCCGAACCAAGTCAAGGCATACCCGAGATGGTCGTTCTTGAAACGCACCACCGTTTCTCCGGCTTGCGGAATGCCGTCTTTCCCGGAAAATCCTACATCGAGATCAATACTGAACGGTGCGAGCTGTCCGGTCTCGAGTCCAAGCACCCTGACCATGTGATCGGTGTCACGGGCGAACCAGATACGTTCGTTTTCCTGAACTTCAGGCGTGGTCCAATTTGGTGACTCCGAAAGACGTAGCAACCCTGTCAGGCTCATCGCGTCAGGCCATTTATCCGGCCCGGCAAAAACCTCGGCCCCGTAAGACCAGATTTCTTGAGGCACGAAGCCCCGGTTGACGAGCACCGTCCATCCGTCTGCCGTGACGAAGGGGCTATAGACCATATAGCCAGGCCCCTTGTACTGCCCCCTTCTGTCGGAGCCGAGGGACGTGAAGTAGAAAACGTCCTTTGCAAGAAAATGCCCTTCGATGAAAACATGTCGGTAATCGACATCGAAAGGGACCAACTCCGCCCAGCTTTGCGGGCCTGGTGCCGGCTGTGGATCCGCCGTTGTCGCTGTTTCCACCTTGGCGATCAGCGCATTCTTCCATGCCAAACGATCGAGCTGCCAAAAACCCAACGTCAGCAGGATCGCCAAGGCGATCGCTGTTGCGATAGTTGGCAGAATAATACGGCGCATCGGGGAGACTTCAGTCACTTTGCGATTTCAACTTCTGTTGTTTTCGAGCGTTCAACTGTCGGCGGCCTCGTCGTGTGGATCCTCAAGCTGCCCTTCGCTGGCATTGTGCTTGTATTGCATGGCAATCATCACGCCTTTGAGGGGACGCAAGACGCCGCCTGCGAGAATGACGGTCAGTGGGAGCCAAAGCACGAGATGGAGCCAGATCGGGGGCTGATAGGCCAGTTCGACCGCGAGAACCAGCCCGACAACCACGAAGCCTACCAACATGATCACGAAGACCGCCGGGCCGTCGCCGCTGTCAGCAAAATTGAAATCCAATCCACAATTGCTGCAGCGGTCGCCAAGGCCCAGGAACCCCTTGAACAGTTTGCCCTCGCCGCAGCGTGGACAATGGCCGGACATGCCGGCCGTGATGGGGTTCACAGGTGGGAAATGGGCCTTGTCGGACAATGGTGGCCTCCAATCGACTAGAGGTGCAAAAAGCAAACGCCCGAACCGGAAACCGGATCGGGCGCTTTGTTCGTCATCTCACTGTATCGAAGATCAGTGAGCAGGCGTTCCAGCGCCCCAAATGTAGATGGCTACAAAGAGGAACAACCAAACCACATCAACGAAGTGCCAGTACCAGGCAGCCGCCTCAAAGCCAAAGTGCTGTTCCTTGGTGAAGTCGCCCGCAAGAGTACGGAACAGGCAGACAGCCAGGAAGATGGTTCCGACGATCACATGGAAACCATGGAAGCCCGTAGCCATGAAGAAGGTCGCGCCGTAGATGTTTCCATCGAATGTGAAGGCAGCATGACCGTATTCGTAGGCCTGGCAGATACTGAAGATCACGCCGAGAATGACGGTCAGGGTCAGGCCCCACTTCAAACCTTCGCGGTCGTCATGAAGCAGCGCATGGTGCGCCCAGGTCACCGTCGTGCCGGAAGTGAGCAGGATCAGTGTGTTGAGCAGCGGCAGGTGCCAAGGATCGAAAGTGGCGATGCTGTCGGGCGGCCAGTGACCACCGGTAGCTTCAACGCGAGCAAACTGAATGGCTTCGCCTGCAAAGAGCGCGGCATCGAAGTAGGCCCAGAACCAGGCCACGAAGAACATCACCTCAGATGCGATGAAGAGCAGCATGCCGTAGCGCAGGTGCAGCGAAACGACCCGGGTATGATGGCCCTCATGTGCCTCGCGAATGGTGTCACGCCACCAGGCAAACATCACATAAAGGACGATCACGAGCCCCACTGCAAAGAGGCCCCAGCCGGTCAGGTCGAGACCGAAAAGAACGAACTCCGTTCCCTGGCCCAGCTTCATGAAGCCAATAGCGCCTAAAGCCAGGATGAACGCCCCGACCGAAGCCAGGAACGGCCACGGGCTGGGATCCACCAGGTGGTAGTCGTGATTTTTGGTATGTGCCTCAGCCATCGGCATGCTCCCCAAACACAAATAGATCCGTCGCCATCAAAGCGGCGGGTTCAAAGCTTCGTTTCATCGGCGGGCTGAACTGCCCGGGCCGCAACAGGTTGTTCCGGCTCATCCACCGGAAAGAAGGTATAGGACAGGGTGATTTCCTTCACATGTTTCAGCTCGGGATCCTTGTCCATGTCCGGGTCGATGAAGAACACGACCGGCATTTCTACAGATTCGCCAGGAGCCAACGCCTGCTCGGTAAAGCAGAAGCACTCCAGCTTGTTGAAATAAGCGCCTGCCTCATTCGGCGTTACGTTGAAAACCGAAGTCCCAACGGAGAGATCAGCGCCCGTGTTTGTTGCAGTGTAGGCGATTTGCGCGCTCTCGCCCATCTTCATGGTCACGGACCGCTGGACCGGCTTGAACTTCCAGTTCAGCGTATGATTCACATTGCCATCGAACCGTATAGTGATCGGACGATCGATCACAAGATCGCTCGCAGCTTCCGCTACCTGAGTGGTGCCGCCAAAGCCTGTGACCTGGCAAAACAGATTGTAAAGCGGCACGGCCGCGTATGCGGCGCCGATCATCGTGACGAACAATCCTGCGCATGCCAGACCTACGGTTCGGTTCCTGCGCATTGCATTGTCGTCGTTGGATCTTTGGTCGCTCATGGTTTTATCTCAGAGGGCGCGATTGAGGATTTCCGGCCCCATCTTGACGATGGTAACCACATAAAACAGCACGACAAGCGCGACCAGCGACAAGGCGATCGCGATGGAACGCGATCGCCGGCGCTTTTGCTGCTCCTCCGTCAGCTTGATACCGTTTTCTTCACGCGTCATGGCTTTAAAGACCTGCGATCAGGCTCTCCGCCAGGAGAATGGCGAAAAGCATGAAGAGATAGAAGATGGAGTAGGAGAAGAGGTGAACCGTCGCTTTGCGAGCAGCCTCTCCGTCCCGCACGCGCCAGACGTTGAAAGCGAGCGCAAGGAAGATCGCCCCCAAAATACCGGCTGAAACGCCGTAGAAGAGACCCGCAAAGCCCAAGAGATAGGGTGCGACGGCAAGCGGCGTCAGAACCACCGAATAAGCCAGGATCTGATTGCGGGTCGAATTTTCTCCAGCGACAACCGGCATCATCGGAACGCCCGCGGCCTTGTAGTCGCTGTTCTTGAACAGCGCCAGCGCCCAAAAGTGCGGAGGCGTCCACATGAAGATGATCAGAAAAAGGACGACGCTTTCCAGGCTCACGCTGCCCGTCACCGACGCCCAGCCGATCATGGGGGGGAAGGCTCCAGCGGCTCCGCCAATAACGATGTTCTGCGGCGTCGAGCGCTTCAGCCACATGGTGTAGACGATGACATAAAAGAAGATCGTGAACGCGAGAAAGGCACCCGCAAACCAGTTTACGAGCAACCCGAGCGTCACGACCGAACCAATGGAGAGCGTCATGCCGAAGGCGAAAGCTTCGTCACGGCTGACCTTGCCGGCAGGGATCGGACGCTTTGCGGTGCGCGACATGATCTGATCGATGTCTGCGTCATACCACATGTTCAGGGCGCCAGACGCACCAGCTCCGATGGCGATGCACAGCAGGGACACGGCGGCAAGCACGGGGTGGATGTTCCCCGGCGCCAGCATCATTCCGACGAATGCGGTGAAAATCACCAGCGACATGACCCGCGGCTTCAACAGCGCGATGTAGTCGCCAACGGACCCCTGCCCGCCATCCCAGACGAAGCTCTCCGTGTTCATCGTATCCTGGCGCTCGACGAGCGACATGGGCGGCGTCCCTTGTTTGTTATCTTCTGCCGTCTCGCTGCGGCCCATAAGGCCATTGGACGGATCTTTATCTCAAAGGCACACCGCGCCGGATATGGCGCGGTGTGTATTTTGTCCAGTCGCAAGCCAGAGCCTGCAGGAAACCCGTCGCCTTACTTGATGCGCGGCAGGGTTTCGAACTGGTGGAACGGAGGTGGCGAAGACAGCGTCCATTCCAGAGTGGTTGCACCTTCACCCCACGGGTTGTTGCCGACAGCACGCTTCTTGGCGAAGGCTTCGACGATACCAAAGATGAAGACCAGCACAGCAAAGGCCGAGATGTAGGAGCCGATCGAGGAGACCAGGTTCCAGTTGGCCAGGGCGTCCGGGTAATCCGCATAGCGACGCGGCATACCGTTCAGACCCAGGAAGTGCTGCGGGAAGAAGATCAGGTTCACGCCAACGAAGGTGATCCAGAAATGCGCTTTTCCGATCGTATCGTTGTACATGTAGCCGAACATCTTCGGGAACCAGTAGTACCAGGCGGCAAAGATCGCGAACACGGCACCCAGCGACAGAACGTAGTGGAAGTGGGCCACGACGTAATAGGTGTCATGAAGGGCACGGTCTAGACCTGCGTTGGCCAGCTGCACCCCGGTCACGCCACCAACGGTGAACAGGAAGATGAAGCCGATTGCCCAGACCATAGGTGTCTTGAACTCAATAGAACCGCCCCACATGGTCGCGATCCACGAGAAGATCTTCACACCCGTCGGCACCGCAATCACCATCGTGGCAGCCACGAAGTAGGCCTGAGTTTCAGCGGACATGCCGACCGTGTACATGTGGTGCGCCCACACGATGAAGCCGACCACGCCGATCGCCACCATGGCATAGGCCATGCCCAGGTAGCCGAAGATCGGCTTGCGGGAGAAGGTGGAGATGATGTGGCTAATGATGCCGAAGCCTGGGAGGATCAGGATGTACACTTCCGGGTGGCCGAAGAACCAGAACAGATGCTGGAACAGGATCGGGTCACCGCCACCTGCAGGATCGAAGAAGGTGGTGCCGAAGTTGCGGTCGGTCAGCAGCATGGTGATGGCACCAGCCAGAACCGGCAGCGACAGCAGCAGCAGGAATGCCGTGATCAGCACCGACCATGCAAACAGCGGCATCTTGTGCAGGGTCATGCCCGGCGCACGCATGTTGAAGATGGTGGTGATGAAGTTGATGGCGCCCAGGATCGAGGAAGCACCTGCAACGTGCAGGGACAGGATAGCAAGATCCATGGCAGGACCCGGCTGACCGGAGGTGGACAGCGGCGGGTAGATCGTCCAGCCGCCGCCGACGCCGTTGCCGCCCGGAGGGCCTTCAACGAAGAGGGAGAGAAGCAGCAGGATGAAGGCCGGCGGAAGCAACCAGAAGGAGATGTTGTTCATCCGCGGGAAGGCCATGTCCGGCGCACCGATCATGATCGGCACGAAGTAGTTGGCATAGCCACCGATCATCGCCGGCATAACCATGAAAAAGATCATGATCAGACCATGCGAGGTCGTGAAAACATTGAACGTATGCGCGTTGGAGAAAATCTGCATGCCTGGCTCTTGCAGCTCAAGGCGAATGCCGACGCTCAGCGCTCCCCCGACGATCCCGGCAAAGATCGCGAAGAAAAGATATAGAATTCCGATATCCTTGTGGTTGGTCGAATAGACCCACCGACGCCATCCTGTCGGATGACCATGTGCCGCATGTGTATCGGTCGCATACATATTGTGCTCCCTCTTTAAGCCCAGCTGGCGGCGCGTCTGACGTCGCTATATGCGTTCGTCGCGCGCGCGCATTCGTTGACTGTCGCCGTTAGTTCTTGGCGACAGTGATTTCTTCGATCGAGCGCGCCTCGGCCACCTTTTTGTCAGCGGCAATGGCAGCTATCAGCTGCTCGTTGGCAACATCGAGATCGTCCTGTGCGGCGGTTGCCCACGCGTCATACTGCTCCTGCGTGACAACGCGGAGGGCAATCGGCATGAAGGCATGCTTGATTCCGCAAAGCTCGGAGCACTGGCCGTAATAGACGCCGGTTTCGCGTGCCTTGAACCAAGTCTCGTTCAAACGGCCCGGAACAGCGTCGATCTTGACGCCGAAAGCAGGCATCGCGAATGCGTGCAGAACGTCTTCGGCAGTCACCTGAAGGCGGACCGTCTTGTTGACCGGAACAACCATCTCGTAGTCAACGGCAAGAAGTCGGGGCACTTCATTCAGGGACACGCCGCGAGCTTCCGCCACTTCGGCGCGATCTGAGTCCTCAACCATGATTGAATCAAAGTAGAGATCGCCCATGCCTTCGTCGGTATATTCGTAACCCCAGTACCACTGATAACCGATCGCCTTGACGGTCATGTCATATTCCGGAATTTCCAGCTCCTTGTAGAGCAAGCGGAAAGACGGGACAGCGATCACGACGAGGATCAGGATCGGAGCGATGGTCCAGACGACCTCGATCATGGTGTTGTGGGAAGTTCGCGACGGCACAGGATTGGCCTTGGAATTGAACTTCACCATGACGATGATCAAAAGCGCCAGCACGAACAATGTGACGATCGTGATGATCCAGAGCGTCATGTTGTTGAACCAGTGAATGTCGTCCATGACTTCGGTCGCTGCAGCCTGGAAGCCCAGCTGCCACGGTTCGAAGCCGGGCTCCTGAGCAAGTACCGCGGCTGAACCACCGACCGTTGCGGTCGCCAGTGCGACCATGTTGATGAGACGCTTGAAGATGCCCTTCACGTCCGCGCTCCCTTCCCTCGACCGCCCGTTTCCAGCGGTATACGCATGCAAATCGGTATACGCATGCAAATCCAAGAACCGTAAGGCTCCAACAGCAGCTGGGCAATGACACACCAGAGCGTGCCTCTTCCAGCCAGACCGGCAAAACTAACGGCTTTGCCACATAATACTCACAAACACGCACATAGCGCGATGGGCCCAAAGGGTTAAGCGGCGATCTGACGCATCACTCCACGGACTCCGTTCCGGCGCACAAAAACCACAAGAAACGCAAAGCTGCAATGGTCATCAGGACATTTCGCACCGGACTTACCCCCTGATATCCTTGATTGAGATCAAGGACAGTCGAAATCTGGTCAAAAATGCGCAGTAGCTCATTCCTGTCTCCGCCGGAGGGGTGGCCACGCAGGCCTCCATACGGCAATCTCGCGCTTAGAAAGCAAAGTCGATTCGCGTTTGTGAAAGCATACATCCATTGGCCGGCATGCTAAATGTTGTTCGCAAACTGTGACTGGAGGATACCCTTGTTGAGCCGTCTGTCTTCTTTCGGAGCCTCGCTGGCCCTGACATTTGCCCTTGGCGCCACCTCAGCTCCGCCTGCTCTTGCTCAAGGAGAGGTGAAAGCGACCCATGGCGACTGGCAGATGCGATGCGACACACCACCGGGCGCTTCCGGCGAGCAATGTGCGCTGATCCAGAATGTTACGGCAGAAGATCGCGAGAATGTCGGGCTATCGGTCATCGTTTTGAAAACGGCCGACAAGCAGGCCCGAATTCTCCGCGTCCTCGCGCCACTTGGTGTTCTCTTGCCATCAGGCCTCGGCCTTCGGGTGGACGATGCTGATATTGGTCGTGCCGGCTTCGTGCGGTGTCTGCCAAACGGATGCATCGCCGAGGTTATCCTGGAAGACACCCTGATCAACCAGCTCAAGAGCGGCGGTCAGGCAACTTTTATCATCTTCCAGACACCAGAAGAAGGCATTGGAATTCCGATTTCCCTGAATGGCTTTTCTGCAGGTTTCGACTCATTGCCCTAACGCATCGCGGCGCTGACGCGGGGTCAGTCGCCCTTGTCATCTGAGACGGCATCCGTAGAGCGTCGGCGTGGCGTCACGCCGTGAAGACGATCAGCGCCAGCGAAGATACCTTCTTCCAGCTGGAGAGCGAGCCGTTCCTCATCTCTGATGCGGACGTCTTCCTCGATTTGGGCGATGCGATCGACCGGCGTGCCGAGCGACTCCAGTGCAGCCTTGCCGAAGGCGATGCTGGATTCGAAAGTCTCGCGAATCTGGTAGTCGACGCCTTTTTTGGTCAGCTCAAGCGCGTGGGCCCTATCGGTGGCACGGCAGAAGATCAGCGCATTGGGAAAGTTTCCGCGGATCAGGTCAATCGACTGGCCCATCACCCGATCATTCTCAATGCACAAGGCGACAAGGGTAGCTTTGCCTGCGCCAGCGGCGGCCAGAACATCTGAACGTGTGGCATCGCCATAGTAGACTTTGTAACCCAGTTTACGGGCGTAGGCGATCCGGTCAGGCCTGTTGTCAATTGCCCTCACCTCAAGACCTTCGGAAGTAAGGATTTTTCCGACCATCATACCAAAGCGACCAAATCCGATCACAAGAACCGTTGGCGTTGCCTCCTCGAAAGTCTCAATCGCCGGATTTTCGACGCCACTCTTTTTCAAGCGTTCTGCGATCCAATCCAATGCAAGGCAAGCGAGCGGTGTTAGCAGCATCGTCAGGATTACGATTGAATTGAGTAAATTCGCTGTCTTGTAGGGCAGAATTCCAGCGCCGATTGCCGCAGTGAACAGAACGAAGGCGAACTCTCCGCCCTGCGGCAACGTTACCGCGACCCGGAAGGCGTCGGAATTGGACGAACCTGAGCCGCGTGTCAGCGCCCAGAGAAACACCCCCTTCACAAGCATCACGATCAGAACGCCTGCGGCCACCAGACCCAGGTTCTCGGTGAGAATTGAGAAGTCAAGCGACATGCCGACGGCGACGAAAAACAGCCCCATCAACAGTGATCTGAATGGTTCGATGTCTGCTTCCAAGGTGTGGCGGAAGCTTGACTCTGCAAGCAACACGCCGGCAAGGAACGCCCCAAGCGCCATAGACAGGCCGACGGCATGCATGATCCCGGCACTGCCAAGCGCAACCAGCAAAGCAGCCGTCAGCATGATTTCGCGTGCACGACTGGTCCCCAGGAAGGAAAATAAGGGCGACGCCAAGAAACGCCCAGCCAGGATCACTCCACCGATGGCGCCGACAATGGTCGCTACCTCCAAAGCAACTTCCGAGCCTGTCGAAGGGCCTTCATCCGGTGCGAGTAGGGCCACCATCGCGAGGAGCGGTACAATGGCGATGTCCTGCAGCAGCAAGATACCAAACGCTCTCTGGCCGTAGGCGGATGACAACTGGCCACGTTCCTGAAGGATCTGAAGGGCGAAGGCCGTTGAAGACAACGCCAAGCCAAAGCCTGCTACGAGGGAGAGCTTTGTCGAGTACCCTAGGAAATGTCCGATGGAGTAAAGCGTGGCACCCGTGAGCAAAACTTGGGCTGTTCCAAGGCCGAAGATGTCCCGTTTCATCTTCCAGAGTTTCTGCGGATCGAGTTCCAAACCGATCACAAACAGGAGAAGGACGACGCCCAGCTCGGCGACATGCAAGACATCCTCTCCAGAGCCTAGAAATCCAAGCCCAAATGGCCCGATGGCAGCTCCTGCAGCCAGATAGCCGACCACGGAGCCGAGCCCCAGGCGTTTTGCTATAGGGACGGCGACAACTGTGGCCGCCAGGAAAATGATCGATTCAGTAAAAAACGGAGGTGCACCCTCGGCGGCCATTCTCTCTCCCACTCAGGTTGCTTGGTCTATCGCGTCAGAACGTAGACTAGCACCTGTTTCAAAAGAAACAGCCCTCCCGATGGAAAAACCCCCTAAGGAAGACGAAAACCCGCATCCCTGAGAAAGCGCAAGAGCCCGGAAGGGCTCTCGTAGAGATGTGCCATCAACCCGGCGTCTTGAGCTCCGTCGACATTGTCTTCCCGATCATCGACGAAAAGCACGGACTGCGGAGCATGACCATACCGTTCGCATATTTTTAGAAAGACTGCGCTATCAGGTTTGCAAGCTTGAAAGTCTGCCGACACATGAGCCCGTTCGCCAAAGATCTCGATAGCCTCAGGGGCGCAAATCGGAAGCGCCTGTTTGAGTAGCAAGCCATTGTTGGTCAGCAGCGCGAGCTCGACTTGATCCCTCAGGCCGCGAACGATTTCGAGCACATCCTCACGCGGCCGCATCATCTGACGCCGGATATCCGCCCAGGTATCAAAATCAATCGGATAGCCCAGCAGCTCGGCAAATTGCGCCAAATATCCATCAGCTGTGTCCGGGCTACCAGCCTCGGCCATAGTTTCATGCGGGCCGCCCCAGACAGATGCATTGATATCCACTTGAGCTCGGCCAGTCAGCTTTTCTAAAAGCTGGAGACGAACAGAATGCTCATAGTCGTAGAGCACATTGTCCATATCGAAGATTACAAAGGTGAAACGGCTCAAACTGCCGTCCCGCCGACAGTCAACCCGTTGATCCGCATGGAGGGCTGTCCAACGCCGACAGGAACGCCTTGGCCTTGTTTGCCGCAGGTGCCCATACCTGGATCAAGAGCCATGTCGTTGCCAATCATGGAAATCCGGGTCAAAGCGTCAGGACCATTGCCGATCAGCATCGCCCCTTTCACTGGCTCGCCAACCTTGCCGTCGCGCACCCGATAGGCCTCGGTGCAGGAGAATACGAATTTTCCGCTGGTGATATCGACCTGGCCACCGCCAAAGGAGACGGCGTAGAGCCCATCTTTCACCGACGCCAGAATTTCGGCCGGCTCCTTGTCACCGGACATCATGACAGTGTTGGTCATCCGCGGCATCGGGATGTGCGCGTAGGACTGGCGACGGCCATTGCCCGTGGGCTCCATTCCCATCAGGCGCGCATTTTGTCGATCCTGCATGTATCCCGTCAAAATGCCGTCCTCGATCAAGGTCGTCCGCGCGGCAGGCGTTCCTTCATCATCGACGGTAAGTGAGCCGCGACGATCCGGGATCGTTCCGTCATCCACGATGGTGACGCCAGGAGCCGCCACACGCTGTCCCATCAACCCAGCAAAGGCCGAGGTCTTTTTACGATTGTAGTCACCTTCAAGACCATGACCTACGGCCTCATGCAGCAAGATCCCAGGCCACCCCGGCCCCAAGACTACGTCGAGCGTCCCAGCTGGAGCCGGCACCGCATCAAGATTAACCAACGCCTGGCGAAGAGCTTCATCGACCCCGGACTGCCAGTTTTCCGCGGTGATGAACCGCGCGAACCCTTCGCGACCACCGCAACCGAAGGAACCAGATTCCTGCCGCTCATCATTGCCTGCGACGACATTTATGCTCATGCGAACCATGGGCCGAACGTCGCGAAACCGGTGCCCGTCGGCGCGCAGGATTTCAACGACCTGCCAAGATCCGGCTAAAGATGCTGTGACCTGACGCACACGTGGATCTCGCGCTCTGGCGTAAGCGTCGATCTCCTGAAGCAACTTGACCTTATCTTCAAAAGACGGTCCACCGAGCGGATTCTCATCCGTGTAGAGAGATTGGTTGGTGCGCGCGGGAGCGCTTGCATAGGTCCCGCTGTGGCCGGATTTCACCGCGCTTACCGCGTCAGCTGCTCGTTTCAGCGCACCCTCAGAAATTTCACCTGCGTGGGCGTACCCGGCCGCCTCCCCGACCACCGCACGAAGGCCGAAACCCTGCGCCGTGTCGTAGTTCGCTCCTTTCAATCTGCCATTATCGAACACAAGCCCTTCAGATTGGCGATATTCTACAAAAAGCTCACCGTCGTCCGCACCTTCAAGCGCCAGGGATGTGATGCGTTTCGCGGTTTCAAGGCCAAGGCCCGAAGTTTCGATGAGATCTGTGTTTTTGTCGCTCATGAGACGTCCTGTATCCATTGGCCGCTGGCAGGGGCTTTGGTCACATCCGTGCAAGCTTGGCAGCGCTTCTCCCTGTAACATAGGTGATCGCGTTGGAAATTCACCTTCCAATCGCAGTTCTCCACTTGCACGAATTTTAACTTGAATATAATACTCATATTTATAGAGTAATGCGGGTCAACAGACACGATGCTCTTTTCAGCAAGTCGCGCACATCCGGTGTCCTTTGTAACGGCGCCCGGCGCAAGCAAGCCAATTCCTCAAAATACCTCAACCTGCACCGCAGTCTCAACACTGCGTGCCTTTTATCGTAAGCAATTCATGACAGACCACGAAACGCCTGAGGGCACCAGTCGGCCACTTTCCCCTCTGCAAGCCTATATGGCCGAGCGCGGTGACGGCCTCGATCCGCGCATGATTGAAGCTCTTGCCCAAAAGGGCTCCGTCTCCGGGCCTGCACCAAACGATGGGCCAACGGCGGCAAATATCATCAACGTGGATTTCCGTGGCAAGCGACCTTCGAAGCGCTCCGGAAAGCAAACGGGGTGAAATCTGTTCTGGTCGCCTTGCATATTGTTGCCTGCCAGCCAGATCTTCTCATCTGCAAGGATATGGCAGATGACGGACTCCGCTGGACCGATATCTCTCACTGCACCGCTCGGAAGGAAGATCTCATGTCTTCAGCAAGGTCACAGCTACCGGCCTGGGCGGTCGTCATGGCACGATGCAGATATCTCATCGCGCGGGACGGTAGAAGTCTGCAGGTGTTCTAGAGCAAGCCTCCACGCGGCTGCCTCCACCTTTGACGCTTGCCCTTGCATAAGTGAATGCATAGGATCGCGCCAGAAACCGGGCACGGCGGCGATACACGGCCTGCTCGAGAGACCTTAGACCGGCGACAAGACAATGATGAACCGATATGAAAACCCGCGCATTCCAAGTGAAGCCCGCGTGCGCTTCCTCGATGGCGATTACCAGGTGGAGACGCCAGGCACATTTGTTCGTTGCGCAGTTACTGGATCAGCTATTCCCCTCGACGAACTGAAGTACTGGTCGGTAGACCTTCAAGAGGCCTATGTGGACGCAGTCGCTTCTTTGAAGCGCTACAAAGAAACCCACTGAGGCTCACCCGACAGCGACAACTCAGGCACCCTGTTTGAAGACGCGTGACCGGACATTTTCGCGTATGATACCGACCAGCCTGTCTTCATCATCGATTTCCATCGCTACGTTCAGCACCTGTGTTCTGGCGACAAGCCAACGAAAAATCTCGTGTCGCGCGGCTTGGAGCCGCACCATGTCCTTAGCGGTGGTGACCAGTTGGAGGTCTTCGGCCTCGGCGGTCTTGAGCAAACTTTCCGCTTCAGATTCGGTAAACTCGTGGTGGTCAGCGAAAGACTGGGTCTTGGCGACGTCGAGCCCCTCTTGCCTCAGTGTATCAAAGAACTTGGCCGGCCGACCAATCCCTGCGAAGGCAAACAGAGGCCTGTCTCTAAGTTCGTCCTGGACGCTAGCTCTGAAGCGTGCATGGAACATGGGCAACGCCTTGCGGGCAGCCATGTGAACCACCTCGTCTTCCGCATCGCCGTCGCCAACGCGAACAAGAACGTCGGTCTTGACCATTTGCACGCCCATTGGCGCTCTCAAGGGCCCCGCCGGTATGCAATGACCATTTCCGAGCCCGGTTGACGCATCCACGAGCGCCATTGAAAGATCTTTTTCCAGTGCCGGGTTCTGAAACCCGTCATCCATGATCAGAAGATCGATGCCCTCACCTTCTGCACATTTCGCGCCGTTCAGGCGATCTGCAGAAACGACCGTTGGCAGCTTGCTCGCAAGCAAAAGAGCCTCGTCTCCAACCGCCTCTGCATCATGAACATCAAGGTCGACCACCAGGGGGCCTTTTTCGCGACCGCCGTAGCCCCTTAGCAGAAATCCCGGGTTATATCCTTCGACGGTCAGGCGCTCAGCGAGACGTAAGGCGAACGGTGTCTTTCCGACGCCGCCGAGCACAAAATTCCCAATGCAGATGACGGGTATATCGGCACCACCGCGCGGCTTCTGCAGCATGCGTCCGCCAGAGACCCGGCCGTAAAGGAAGGAAGGCAAGAGGAGCAGAAACGCCTGCCAGCTCCATCCTTTGCGCCACCAAAAGTCTGGTGCCTTCCTCATTGCCCCTCGCCCCCCGTATCCGCCGCGCCTGACGGTGGCAGATAGGGTTGCAGAAACGCAAGCGTCCTTTGGAGTGCACCACGCCCATTCTCGATGATCTCGCGTGCGACCTCGATCTGGCGGTTTCTCTCTGCATGGTCCTGCATAAGCCCGGCCACCGCATCCGAAAGCGCATCCGCCTTGTCTACCCGAAGCGCACCCCCGGCCTGCCACAAGGACTTGTAGACGGTTCGTGCGTTCGCCACCTTAGGGCCCGTGATGATCGCCGTTCCCAGGCTCGCTGCCTCAACAGGATTGTGGCCGCCCACCTCGACAAATGAACCTCCGAGGAAGGCGACGTCAGCGACCTCGTAAAACAGGCTCATTTCACCAAGGGTGTCGCCGAGATAGACTTGGGTGCTCGGAAGAATGCGACCGCCTACGCTCCTCCGAACCCCGTTCAGCCCGATCTGCTCAATCGCCTTAAACACCTCCTCAGCGCGTGCGGGGTGGCGTGGAACGAGCATCAAGAGCAAATCCGGGTTCTTCGCTAGCAATGCGCGATGACTGGCGAGGACAATTTCCTCTTCTCCTGGATGGGTCAAAGCCGCCAGCCAGACTGGGCGTCCTTCAAACATGCCGGACAGATTGCGAATACGCTCTGCCTCAGGGCGCTCCGGCATCGCATCGAACTTCAGGTTCCCTGGCTCCTCAACGACCCTGCAGCCCAACGCTCTCAAACGCCGGGCGTCAGCCGAACTTTGTGCAAGGGCCAGATCAAGCGCCTGGAAGATGTGGTGTGCTGACTCAGGGAAACGTGACCAGTTTTTGAAAGATCCCTCCGACATGCGACCATTTACGAGGCAAAGCGGACGGTCGCGCCTGCGCACACTTTCAAAGCAGGCGGGCCAGACCTCGGATTCGACCATGATCGCAAGGTCAGGCATCCAAGCGTCCAAAAAGCGATCCCAATAGTCCTGATTGTCAAAAGGCGCATATTGATGGAAGGCCCCATCGGGCAGCCGCTTTGCGGCAATCTCTGCCGCTGTCCTCGTGATGGTGGTCAACAAGACGCGCTGATGATCTGCGGTTAGGGCCTCGATCAATGGCAGCACGGAAATTGTTTCGCCGACGCTTGCTGCGTGAAGCCACACGAGCGATTCGCTTGGCCGGGCAATGCTTGCGAAACCGAATTTTTCTCCTGACCTTTCGGGATCATCCTTGCCACGCCGACACCGGATCAGATGAACGAGCCTATAGATTGGCGCAGCCAGCCGTGACAGGACCAGATAGAACGTTACCGGAAACGGGCAACGTTCAGCCATCGCTGCGCCCCACCAACTCATAGGCCCGCCGGGTGGTGGCATTCAATCCCGCTTCAACTTCCTGGCGCGATGCTTCCAAAGCGTCATCATCGGCGTCGGAAGCAACATGGATCAACTCACCAAGCACGATCGCGCCCCGCCCGAACGGCAAGTTGATGCTGGCCTTGTCCCAGGAATTCAGCTCAATGCTGCGACTGGTTGCGACGGCGACGGGCAAGATCGCGCGGCCGGAATGACGCGCGATTTGAACGATTCCTGGACCAGCAACCCGTGCGGGGCCCTTAGGGACATCTGCGGTTAATGCAACATTGCCGCCGCCACGCAGAACCCGCAT
This sequence comes from Labrenzia sp. CE80, assembly GCF_009650605.1. NCBI lineage: Bacteria > Pseudomonadati > Pseudomonadota > Alphaproteobacteria > Hyphomicrobiales > Stappiaceae > Labrenzia > Labrenzia sp. CE80. The sequence continues at coordinate 812,542 of NZ_WAJT01000002.1, read as the reverse complement.
GGCTTCAATGAAGCCACGCATGCCGCCACGCTTGGAAATCTGATGTGCCTTCTGGCTGCCTGAGGCGCGGATCAAACCCAGACCCAGTTTCTCTGCCGCAATCGCATTGATCTCGCCGTCAGCGGACCTTGAGATCATAACGCTCACTGAATAGCCTTCGGGCCGAATGAACGGCGCCATGAAATGCTGACCATGCCACATGGCCACGATGACCGGCAGATCACCATCGATCTGGTCGTAGACATCAGGCGGATCCACGACAAAACGGTTCGTCCTGCGAACGAACTTCAGATATGCCGCCAGAAGAGTGCCGACAGTCCTGAGAACAACAGGGTGACGGCCGAGACTTTTAAGCATCAAGTAGATGTCCGGTGAACTTGGGTCAGTCCTCAGCTGGTGGCTTCAGGATCGAGCAGACGGTGCATGTGCACGATGAAATAACGCATGTGCGCGTTATCAACTGTCGCCTGAGCCTTGCCCTTCCAGGCTGCATAGGCTTCAGCGTAATTCGGATAGATCCCAACGACGTCCAGGCCTTCAAGGTCGCGGAAGGTCATGCCGTCGGGGCTTTCAAGTTCTCCACCAAACACCAGATGAAGGAGCTGTTTCGGCTCTTGGGCTTCGCTCATTGCTCAGATCTCGCAGGTTCGAGTTGCGTCGTTAGTCAGCCCACCAATCGGGACAGCAGTTCGCACACCGGGGAGACAAGGCGCTCAGGTGCTGCGATCAATGCGGGGTGGCGCGTTACAGCTTGATTGTAGCGCACGCCCTGTCCAGACAGGTCGGTTAATCTGCCGCCCGCTTCCTGCACCAAAAGATCAGCCGCCGCAAGATCCCAGTCGCTTGCCGAGCCTCGTGCGGCAGCGACATCCACCCGGCCAGCGGCCACGAGCGCAATGCGATAGGCCAGCGAACGTATATTGGCAGAACGCTTAAAGCCTGCGTTCAAAACGTCTTTGTTGGCAGCGATTGAATGCGGACCTGTGAGGCTCGCACCGGCAACATTAGCCTGCCCGGACACCTCAAGCGCCTCGCCATTGAGAAATGTTCCTTTGCCTGCAATTGCAGTGAACATTTCCTGACGCACCGGGCTATAGACCACGCCCGCGGTCGGGCGCCCGTTCTCGACAACTGCCAACGCGACTGTCCATTCGTCACCGCCGGCCAAGAACGCACGCGTCCCGTCGATCGGATCAACAATGAAAACACGCTGGCAATCGAGACGATCCGAATTGTCGGTGGTTTCTTCCGAAAGCCAGCCATAATTGGGCCGCGCAGCCAGGAGTACTTCTGCCAAATAGCCATCTACCGCCAGATCAGCCTCTGAAACCGGCGACTTGTTGTCCTTGAACCATGTCTTTGGATCTCCGCCAAAGAACGACAACGCGATCTCGCCTGCCTGTCGGGCGGCGCCTTCTAGCAGCGCGAGATCATACATGCTGCCGGGAGCATGTTCTGGTCCGTCATTCACCGGCAATGGCAAGTCCCTCGATCATGACCGACGGCGCCGCCACTGAATAGCGGGCATCGAGGTCACGCGCGGGCACCATGCGCCCGAACATGTCAATCAGATTGCCGGCAATGGTAATTTCGCTGACAGCCTGAACGGGCTCGCCATTCTCGAACCAGAATCCTGACGCCCCGCGCGAATAATCGCCCGTGACACCATTGACGCCGTGACCAATCAGGTCTGTGACAAGCAGCCCCTCTCCCAAATCCTTCATCATCTCTTCAGGCGTTTTTTCGCCGGGCGCCAACGTCAGGTTTGTTGCGCCGGGAGAGGTGCCGGATCCACCTCGGTGTGCGCGGCCATTGGACTCCAATCCCAATTCACGGCTGGTGGCCCCGTCAAGGAACCAATGCTTCAAGACGCCGTCCTCAACCATATCAAGCGCCGGTCCAGTCGTTCCTTCGCCGTCGAACGGCCGGGTCGCAGCGCCACGGCGTTTGAACGGGTCATCAACAATTTGAATACCCGGAGCGAAAATCTGTTGGCCCATCTTCTCGCGTAGAAAGCTCGTCTTTCGTGCGATGGATGAACCGTTTACAGCCCCTGCAAAATGGCCGAGGAGGCTTTTCGCGGCACGTGATTCATAGACGACATTTGCGGTGCGGGTGGAAATCTTCTGCGGGTTCAGCCGACGAACGGCACGTTCACCTGCGCGTCGACCGATATCCGCCGGATTTTCCATGTCTTCCAGGAAGACCCGGTAATCATAGTCGTAGTCGCGTTCCATTGCAGTGCCTTCACCGGCGACGGCGGTCATCGACAGTCCGTGACGTGAACTCAGGTAGGATCCGGAAAAGCCATGGCTGGTCACCAGGACAATGCCCGCCAATCTCCAGGACGCGCTGGCTCCGCCGGATTTCGTAACGCCTACCACCGTAAGGCCAGCCTCTTCGGCTTCCTTTGCCAGATCCGCAAGCCTGCCTGCGCGGACCTCTGTAGGGTCAAGCATTTCCAGATCCGGAGAGTTTTTAACGAGCCTCTCGGGTTCGGCGAGACCCGCATAAGGATCTTCGGGCGTCACCTTGGCCATCGCGACAGCTCGCTCTGCAAGGGCCATCGGATCATCCAGAACGTTGGCAGATACAGAGGCCGTTTTCTTGCCAACGAAAACACGCAGGGTGACGTCATCGCCCTCTGCGCGATCGGTCTCTTCTACCTGCCCATCTCTGACATCAACCGAAAGAGAAACGCCCGTGACAGCAACCGCGTCACAGGCATCAGCACCCGCCTTTTTCGCGGCGTCCACAAGCCGGGCTGCCCGGATTTCCAACTCACTCTGGTCGATGACTTCTGACATGTGCGTTCAAATCTCCTGCTGCCCGGCTTTCATAAGATGGTGAGACTCTGGAGGCAAGCGCGTCATCCACTGTCTCGGCTCAGCACCTATGAACCCTTGGAAAGGCATATAGATCATCCTGCGGACCACCCAAGCCGCGAAACGCAAAAAACTCGATAGCTGTTCCACAAGTCGTCGAAGATTTCCGACGTATCAGGGTTGATCAATCGTAAATCCAGCGGTGAGAAATAAGTAACCCTCTTTAAAATCAGACTTTCTTAACTCTGTACGTTAAGTGGATCACCACCTGTAGTCGCTACGTTGCTTTCATTCGCGAGACCTAAAAAAACAAACAAGGTCCGACGGAGAGGCAAATTGAGACGTCAAACAGCAGTAGACAGAGCAATGGAAGCCGGGGCGGGAGCAATAGCAGTTCCCGACCCCGGCCAATTGCCCGCAGTTTTCGAAACACGGCTCTTCGATGTGGCCGTTGCTGACGAAACAAATCCGGTCGAGGTGAAACTCGACTCACAGAGCGTCAGCATCAGTCGGTGGCGTGACGGTGACCTAAAGTCGCTGATCGCGCCGGTCCATACCTATTCCGGCGTTATGGTTCAGATCGAGGCATCAGACGTGCCGGGGGCGGTCGCCGCACGGCTAATCCTGAAGCATCCAGACCCGCAGTTCTGCGTCATTCTGATCGAGACCGACAAGCCGGAACAATTGGCGTCATCCTGGCCGACATGGTCGGCAGCGCTGAATTTGCCTATGCTGGTATGCGATACTGGTGGGGCAGTCAAACCAATAGAAGCTTTCAGTGCCCGCCCTTGCGGAACACCTGCTCCGCGACGCAAGTACCCCTTGCTGACAGGACGGCGACCTCGCTTCCTCGTTCGCCGCCGCATCGGTCAAACAGGAGCTCAGTTGAATGTTTACCGAGGCGAGCGGGAGATCATCGCACGGGACTGATCCAGACGGGTTTTCCGATGCATTTTCGCGATGCCGGAGACCTCTACGTATTTTTTACGGTATGGGTTTAAAGTAGCGGACATACATATACCAAGACCTTTTCACTTCTGCTTTTCCTTACTCGTCTTTGAAAGATGCACCTCATGTCTCTGGACGCGGCAACACTCATCATCGCGATTACGATTGTGGAGTGGATCGCAGCACTGCTGATTTTCCTCGTCTGGCGCGTGACACCGCACCAGACGGAAAGCAACAGAGACAGTATCTTCATCTGGGCACTCGCCTTCGCCTTTGCAGGTGTGGGTTCGCTGTCGATCAGTTTGCGTCAGACATTTCCGGAAGACCTCTGCATAATTTTCGGCAACGCGTTCCTGTTTCTCGGACTTGGTCTTGGCCCTGTGGCTGTAGCAGCTCTCTGGAAGCAAAAACGCCCATACCGGCTCGCCGTGTTGCCAAGCCTACTGTGGCTCACACTTTGTACAATTCCGGCGTTTTTCGAGACCTACGCTGTTCGGGCACTGTTCGTGCAAGCCGTTTTCATATCGACTTCATGCTGGATTGCCATACTTTGCTTTCGTCACAATCAGGAACATTTGAACACCGCAAAATGGCTCGGCATCACCTCCACTTTGGATGCGGTCTATCAAACAGGTTACATGTTCGTTTCTCACTTTAAGTCCATTGGATCGCTGACTGAATTTTACAGTGAAAATGCGACCCAGATCTATCTTCTACTGGTTCTGCTGACTGCGTCGGCCAAGGTCATTTTGGTCTTCTCGATGGTGATAGAAAAAGAACAGCGGCACTATCGTGAGCAAGCCCACCGTGACCCGCTCACGGGTCTCGCCAATCGCAGAGCCTTTTTCGATGATGCCCGGCGCTGGCTGGCCGATCAAAGCGGATGGGCCAAGCCCTATTCTGTCCTGATGATCGACGTTGATCATTTCAAGCAAATCAATGACGCGCATGGCCATGCGACGGGCGATCGCATCCTTCAAACGCTTGGCGAAATCTGTGGCGACGGCCTGAGGCTAGGCAGTATTGCCGGGCGTCTGGGCGGAGAAGAATTCGCCTTGTTCCTGCCGGGAACAACACCGCACAAGGCGATCATGCGCGCAGAACGCATTCGCGAACGCTTTGCACGTGAATCGTTGGCAGCCTCGAATGGCAAGATCAGCGCCACGATCAGCGGCGGACTATATTCTGCGTCTTCAGATCACGAACCTCTGGAGAGAGCCCTTGCGGCGGCCGATGAGCGCCTCTATCAAGCAAAGACCAAAGGCAAGAACCAAATCGTCACCGACATTCTTGCCGATGCGGACACGCCTTCCAATGCCGCCCCGCTCAATGCGGAAGACGCCGCCTGACCATCTGCGTTCTTGCGTCAAAGCCAGCGGATCAGAGCGTCCAGAACAAAACCGATAAACAGGATCCATCCGTAAGCCGTGTTCGAGCGAAAGAGCTTGAGGCACTGATCCCCGTCGTCGATATCGAGTACAATCGACTGCCAAAGCAGATGAAGTGCACCTAGAGCTATTCCCGCAAATGCTGCCGGTCCTGCGTCAGCCAGTACCGTTGCCAAGGCGAACAAAAGGGTCGCCAGCGTGTAAAGCAGCAGCATTGCAGGTTTGGTCCAAACGCCAAACAGACGAGCGGTAGATTTCACACCAACAAGTGCGTCATCTTCCTTGTCCTGATGCGCATAAATCGTGTCGTAGCCGATCGTCCAGCAAATGCCGCCTGCATAAAGGACAAGCGGTGCCCAGGACAACGATCCGAAGTGCGCAGTCCATCCGATGAGCGCGCCCCAGGAGAACGCCAACCCCAGGAAAAGCTGAGGCCAATTTGTCACGCGCTTCATGAATGGATAGATGGCGACCGGCACAAGCGATGCAAAACCCAACACGATTGTGAAGGTGTTGAACTGCAGGAGCACCAGAAGACCGACGAGAGCTTGTACGGCCAGAAAGATCTTTGCCTGACTTCGGCTGACCTGACCTGCTGGTATTGGCCGGGAGCGCGTCCGCTCAACCTGCGCATCAATATCTTCATCGACCAGATCATTGTATGTACAGCCGGCGCCACGCATGGCGACGGCTCCGATCAGAAACAGAGCGATGTGCCAAGGACTTGGTCCTGGAGCCTCAGCCGCAATTGCCGCCAGCGACGCAGACCAACAGCAAGGCCAAAACAGCAACCACCAACCGATCGGCCGCTCCCAACGCGCAAGGCGTGCATAGGGCCTCGCCCAGGCAGGAAGCCGCGTATCGACCCAATGTCTCTTAACAGCGTCAGCGACGGGCCCTGTGTCTTTTGTGCCGAAAAACATGGATCTCATTTACCGCGGGCAGCTTTCGAGCGCGAGCGATTTTTGACGGCTGAAAAGCTCAGTCTTGCACCGCTGGGCCGCAGACACGGTTTCTGCCCATATGTTTGGCTCTGTAAAGACGTTGGTCTGCGGTTTGGAATAGGGCCTCAAGGTTATCGCCGTCTTCTGGCGCACTTGCGACCCCAACGCTGACTGTCACCTTCTCGGGCAGATAAATAATACTGAATTTCTCGATAAGCTTGCGGATGCGTTCCGCCATTCCCATCGCTGCTTCCGGCGGGAGACGGTCACACAAAAGCACAAACTCTTCTCCACCAAATCGATAGAGGTGGTCTTCAGCCCTCAGATTTTCGTTGAGAAGGCCTGCGATGGCCTTCAGCACCTCGTCTCCGACCTGATGCCCGAGCCTATCATTGACCAATTTGAAGTGATCGATATCGATGACCAGCATGGTGATGGACCGGCCAGCCGTGAGGCTCTCCTGCAGGATTTTCGGACCGTTGAGATCGTAGCTTCTGCGATGGTGAACGCCTGTCAGGTGATCCCGGCCAGAAGATTCGAGAAGGTCATAATAGCGTTCTCGGTAAGTCAGGACATGAAAGACGTCCCGAAAAGGGCGATGCGTGAGCCACTTGGCCTTTTCATCGAAGAAACGCAGGTAGGCGACAAAGAAACCGGTGTAGAGGAGCGTCGCAACCATTTTTGCAGCCCAACCGCCGAAGAACACACTTAGGGGCGCGCCCGATACGTAGCGCAGAGCAAGGTAGAAGCCAGCCTGATCAAAGGTGAGAACGACTGCCCCACAAACAAGAAATCTCCATCCCAGATGCCGACCAAAGGCGTCTCCGATGCGCTCGTAGAGAACAATGATTGCGATGGCATCGATGAAAAGGAGTATTGTGCCCCAGACCATTAGCCATCCCATCTCATCGACAAAGCGGATGTCCGGAATGCGATCAGGGATAACCGACACGGTGTCGTGGCTACGCAGAATCATCACCAGCGCGACGATCAGAAAGTTGCCGATCAGGAGGCCGTAAATTGGCTGACGGACAACGAGCGCATCCTCGCGGATGTACAGAAGCAAGATCATCAGAAGCTTGCCTGAGAACAAGATCGTTGAACCGGGGGAAATGATGCCGAAAGGCAGCTCGATGTAGAAGACACTGGCGAGGTAGGTCTCAAGGAAGTGCATCACGCCGAGCGCGCACATGAACACACCAATACCGATCGAATGCCGTGCCTGAAGAAGGCTCATCATGACGGTGAAGTAGACCGCAGCTTGCGCGATCAGCAAAAATGTGTTCGTGACAACCATGCTCCTTCTGTACCAACAGTGTATAAATTGACAAGGCAAACATTCGGCACAAGGAATGTTTTATTCCTCATCGTCAAGCGTCCATGACCTCCTGAAGGCGTTCAGATGGTGACGTTCGAAACGCTCCAACTCGAAGAGACCCTCAATGTGCGCGTTGCGGCGAGTGAAAGACCAGACCGAGACGATACCGAACGCTTTCAAATCCTGTATCACTGCGCGAACCATGCGTTGACCAAGTCCGAGGCGCCTGAGATGAGGGCGTAGGAATAAGTCCTCGAAATGGGCGACACGTCCGCCCTCCCGGACAGACTGACGAAAGAAAACCGTCACAAAACCTGCCGGTGCCCCCTTGTAGTGAAAAAGATAGATCCGTCCCGCCGCTGCATCGACAAGCAAGCGAGTGAATACGTCCTCCTGTTCATCTGAAACGGACTGACCGCTTTCAAGGTAAGCCTCGCCCAAAAGCCGTCGCAGCTGACGTGCTGACGACGGGCCGCCCAAAAAAATCTCAAGAGAACGCCGCACTCCAGTCCTCCCACCCTTGCCGATTAAATTTGATTGCGCCCCTGAGCGGAAGGGCGGTGCTATCATCTTGCATCTCCATTGTCTGAGACCCTCACAACATGTTAGACCGCCGCGAAATTGATCATTCGCTCACCAGAGCGTGGACCGGCCAGTTGTCTGGCCCCAGATTCGAGAGACTGCGCCCTATGAAAGTTCTTCTGATTGGCTCCGGTGGTCGTGAACATGCCCTGGCCTGGGCGTTAGCCAATTCACCGCTGCTCAGCACGCTCTACGCCGCGCCAGGCAATGCCGGCATCGGCGAAGTCGCAACTCTCGTTTCTCTGGACGCAACCGACCACGTCTCCGTGATTGATTTCTGCAAGGAAAAGCAGATCGATTTTGTCGTTGTTGGTCCAGAGGCACCGCTTGTTGCCGGTCTGGTGGATGATCTGGAAGCTGCTGGGATCAAGGCCTTCGGCCCCAGCAAAGCCGCAGCTCAACTGGAAGGCTCGAAAGCCTTCACCAAAGGTGTTTGCGACGAAGCCAATATTCCAACCGCCAGCTATGGTCGGTTCGACCGGAAAGAAGAGGCACTCGCCTATATTCGCGAAAAGGGTGCGCCGATCGTGGTCAAGGCCGACGGCCTGGCTGCCGGAAAAGGCGTTGTCGTCGCCTTTTCTGAAGAGGACGCACTAGCAGCAGTAGAAGCTTGCTTCGACGGGAGTTTTGGCGAAGCCGGCGCCGATGTCGTCATTGAAGAGTTTCTTGAAGGCGAAGAAGCCAGCTTCTTTGTGATCGTGGACGGCAGCACCCCTCTCCCACTTGCTACGGCCCAAGACCATAAGCGCGCGTTCGACGGAGACACAGGCCCCAATACCGGCGGCATGGGGGCTTACTCGCCAGCCCCGGTGATGAGCAAGGAGATGATCGAACGCACCATGCGCGAGATTATCGAACCAACGGTAACGACCATGGCCAAACGCGGAACTCCCTTCAAAGGGGTTCTCTACGCCGGATTGATGATCACTGCCGATGGCCCAAAGCTGATAGAGTACAATACGCGCTTCGGCGATCCCGAGTGCCAGGTCATGATGCTTCGGCTGAAGGACGACATCCTCACTTTGATGCTTGCATCCGCGGAAGGCACTTTGAAGAATGTGAGTGCCAGATGGCACGACGACGTTGCCCTCACAGTGGTCATGGCGGCAAAAGGCTACCCAGAATCTTATGAAAAAGGCACGGAGATTCGCGGGCTTGCCAAAGCGTCTTCAGATACCGACGTGGAGGTTTTTCATGCGGGCACCAAAGCGAGCGATGGCAAGGTCGTTGCAAATGGCGGCCGGGTTCTGAACATCACCGCGCGCGGCAAAACGGTGAAGGAAGCCCGAGACAGGGCCTACGCCGCAATCGAAAAGGTCGACTGGCCTGACGGGTTTTGCCGGAGTGACATCGGCTGGCGCGCGATCGAGCGGGAAAGCTAGAGCTTCGCCGCGCTTTGTCGGTAAATCGGCCTTGCGCCGCGAACAGCACCCGTGCACCCTCCTCCTGATAGGATTTCCACGGGAGGGATACGTGTCATATCCTGTTGTGCTGCCGGAGCTTTTCTCCGGCTTTGAAACGCGTCGCATCGACTGTGATGGCTGTGAAATTCATTGCCGAACTGGAGGTGACGGACCGCCCCTTCTGCTCGTCCATGGCTATCCGCAAAGCCATGCGATGTGGCACAAGATCGCTCCCGATCTCGCCCAGCGCTTTACTCTGATCCTTCCCGACCTTCCGGGCTATGGCCAAAGTTCCATTCTGGAACCAAGTGCTGATCATCACGCATATTCGAAGCGAGCCATGGCCAGCAGGCTGCTCGTTCTCATGCGCAAGCTCGGCCATGAGCGCTTTCGATTGGTCGGGCACGATCGTGGTGCACGTGTTTCCTATCGCATGGCACTGGATCATCCAGATCGCATCGAGCGTATGGCAGTGCTCGATATCCTGCCGACCTATGATTATTGGCAGCGGATGGACCGGGATTTCGCGCTGAAGATCTACCACTGGGCATTTCTGGCCCAGCCGGCACCCTTCCCGGAAGACCTCATTTCGGCCTCGTCAGCACGCTTCCTTGACCACACCCTGGCCAGCTGGACGGCTGACAAGTCACTCAAGAGTTTTAGTGCGGAAGCACTGCAACACTACCATGCGTTTTTCTCCGAACCTGACCGCATCGCTGCAACCTGCGAGGACTACAGGGCGGGCGCCGCAATTGATGTTGATCATGACAGACAGGATCTGGAAGCAGGCAACAAGGTGAAAGCCCCACTCCTCGCAGTTTGGGGCGCCACGGGTATCGCTCAGTCGGATGAAACACCTCTCAATGTCTGGGAACGATGGGCCGATGACGTCTCGGGCGGCCCTATCAAAGCCGGCCATTTTGTCGCCGAGGAAAACCCCGAGGAGCTTCTTGATATGCTCCTGCCGTTTTTAGAGCAGTAGGGCGCACCGCCTTGCGGCCGCAAACCATGCCTGCTTGATCCACGCCCCGAATTTTCAAAGCGACAGTTGTCAGAAAGCAGATAAATCACGATTTACGCTACAATATCGTCAACTCTACGCGCACATCCTTTTGGAGCGATGCAAACAGAGGCGATCGCGTCTAAAGGACAGTCAGTCACAGATCCCAAGAATGTGTCAGCGTCCCATTTCTAAGTACTTGGAATACCCATGCTTTTGCTAACAAATTAACATGAAGATTCAAGAGAAGTTAACTTGTCTCGGCTAGCTTAACGCTGACCGAAGCTCTTGTTCTTGACGATTTGTGACGGCCCCTACGCATAACGCCAGGGCTTGCCACTCTCCTCCTGACCGGCTGTTTCGGAGTGGATGGCAGCGTGAGGCTGCACGAGGAGTTTGTAGTGGGCGTCAGAATTCAACCAGCTGAAGCCATAGAAAGCCGATCAGACGAAGAGCGGGGTTTTTCCGCGCGTCTCGACGCTATTATGCGCCACTGGAGCCGGAACGGCAGACAAATCTCGAAGCCGCTCAAAGTCACTTTCATTTGCTTTTTTGCCCTTACCGTCATCTCCCTGACCGGTCTAAGGCTCTTCAGCGAATACCAACATCTCACAAATCGACTCGAAAAAACAATCGAAACGGCCAAGTCCTTTTTGAGCCATCAGCAGAAGATCGGCACAGACGGTTTGGAAAAAGGACTGCTTGGACTTTCCGTCAATCAGGGGCTGATAGACGCCTTTAAAAGTGATGACCCCTATGCGCTACAGCAGGTGACCTCGCGCCTGTTTCCGGAGATGACCGATCTCCATCAGATTACGGAATTCAGCGTATTTAACTCAGACGAACATCGGATCATCAGTGCGCACAAGGCGATTACGAGGTCTGATGATCAACCGAATTTCTTGCTCGGTCTTGCTGCAGAAACGGAGAGCGTATCGCGCGGACTCGAGCTCGGAGACAACGGTACCACGACCATTTCCGCTGTGAGACCCTGGAGCGTAGATGGCAAATTCCTTGGCTTTCTAAAGCTCGGCATGGAAATTCGCCAGCCCTTGGTTTTCATTGGCGAAACGCTTGAAGCTGACGTTATCGAAGTTCACAAGACGCACAACCTCATTCCGGGAACTGCGCCGGCGGATGCGCAGCATGGCTGGACCACTTACGGCAATGTGGCCTATCGCACGGTAGGTGATACTGAACTCCCCCCGCACATCGGCCCCCTCGTGGAAAGCAATTTCGATCGTCTTTCCCGGTTCGACCGCATCGTGTTCGATGATGGCGCTGTAAAGATAGCTTATAGCTTCCCACTTTTGTTCGCAAACGGCGCAAGCAGCTCTCATCTTGTTTTGCTTCAAGATATAACCCAACAGGCCAAAGCTTTTGCGCTTCAAACCGGTATTTCGCTGCTGATTGCAGGCCTAATTGCGTTTGCGGCATGGCTCGTTTTCAACTGCCTCGCACGCAATCTTCAAGCCTCGGTCGTCAAGACCCGGCGCAAGCTGGAAGAGGAGGTCGAAGCCAATACAACAGCTCTGAAACACTCCCAGGAAAGGCTGGTTGAGGCGCAAAAAATCGCCTCTCTGGGAAGCTGGGAGCGCGACCTTCAGACCGGTTCGCTTTACTGGTCGAATGAAATGTATCGGATCGCCAACCTTCCCCTTTCCCTTACGTCTGTTCAGGCACGTGAGGAGTTTCATAAGCTTATCCCACCTTGGCAGCGCGTGGCTGTCGAAACGGAGTTGGACCAAGCCATCCTGAATTGCGGACAGTTTAACTTCGAGCATCAGCTGATACGGAAGGATGGCGAGACAAGACACCTGCACGTCCGTGGATATGTACAAGCCGGCCAAGATGGCAGTGCCGCAAAGATTTTCGGCACGACACACGATGTGACCGAGCACCACAACTCCCAGGAGCGCATCAAACGCCTTGCGAACATACTCGAAGCGTCGTTGAACGAGATCTACATCTTCGATCCAAAGACGCTGCTCTACCAACATGCCAACCAATGCGCACGCGACAACATCGGCTACACGATGGAAGAGCTCATGGATCTTCCGGCATGGGAGATTTTAGGTAACAATGACGAGCAGTTGCTACGCGAAACCCTGCGCCCTCTGCTTGATGGAGAGACATCGCTTCTCAGCCTGGAGGGCACACATCAGCGCAAGGATGGGAGCGAATATCCGGTAGAAGCTCGCCTCCAGCTTCACGAAACGCAGAATACCTCACTGCTTGTCGCAATTTGCAACGATGTTACCGAAAGGACCGCGCGAGAGCGTGAGACGCAAGCTGCCCGTCAAGCTGCAGAACGCATTGCCTATTTCGATGAGTTGACTGGACTGCCCAATCGCGCAGCCTGCCAGAACGACGCCGCCGTAGCCTTTGCAGAAGGCAATGAGCCCAAGCCCGCATTCATCATCCATATGGATATCGACAATTTCAAACGCATCAACGACACGCTGGGGCATAGCGCGGGCGATGCATGTCTGGAGGAAACTGGCGAACGGCTGAGGACCTGCTGCATCGATCTGGGCAAGGGCTATCGTTGGGGCGGCGACGAGTTCGTCATCATTGCCATCGATAGCGACGCCGATCCGGAAGAGCTGTGTCAGCGACTGAATATCGTCATGCGGGCGCCAATGGAGTTCGAAGGAAATCAAATCTGGCCGTCCGTCAGCCTTGGCGTAGCCTGTTGCCCAAATGATGGCGAGGACTTTGCCACACTTCTTGTTCACGCCGATCTGGCATTGTACCGCTCGAAGGACGACGGCAAGGATCGCTGGAGCTACTTCACCAGCGACATGAAGATCGACAGTGACGAAGAAGCCCGGATGGAGCAGGAACTGCGTCACGCACTGCGTCGCGACGAGTTCTTCCTGGTGTTTCAGCCGCAGGTCAACATCAGAACCCAACAGGTGACCGGGATTGAAGCGCTCGTGCGTTGGCAGCACCCAACGCGCGGCATGCTTGGCCCCGGAAGCTTTCTGCCGATTGTTGAAAAGACCAGTCTGGCAGCACCGCTGGGACAGGTGGTCATCGACAAGGCGCTGGAGGCCGCAAGTATCTGGCAGGCATCCCAGCTGGACTTTGGCCGCATCGCCGTCAATCTATCGCCGTCTCACCTCACCTCTGGAACCTTGCTCAGTGACTTCAACAACGCAATGGCCAAGCATGGCGTCCTTCCGAAGTTTATCACCGCCGAAGTGCTTGAATCTGTCTTCTTGGACAGCGAACGCAGCAACAACTCCGAAGTCCTCGAAGAATTGCATAATCTTGGCGTCCACATCGAACTCGACGATTTTGGAACGGGTTACGCCTCGCTCTCGCATGTTGCGGATTTGCCGATCAACGGCCTCAAGATTGACCGATCATTCACCGCGCAAATCCTGACGGATGCGAAGAAGGAGATCGTGGTCAATCACCTCATTCATCTCGCGCGTTCGCTCGACATCGATATTGTCTGCGAAGGTGTCGAGACTGACAGCCAGTTTGATCGCTTGCGCATGATGGGCAACTTTTCGGTACAGGGATATCTGATTGCCCGGCCGATGCCCTTCGAAAATATCTCAAACTGGCTCACTTCCGCTCAGGCAGACCTGTCTTTCGGACTGGCCTGATACGGCCAGTAGATGTGACCGGGTAGGTCCCGCTGATCAGAGATCTTGGCAAAGGCTGACCGCCATCCCATTATAAACGGGGTGTCAAAGGAAATCAGATCATGAGCAAATTGCGCGTTGGCCTTGCACTGGGCGGTGGCGGCGCACGAGGAATGTCCCATATTCCTGTTCTCGAAGCTCTGGATGACCTCGGCGTCAAACCTCACGCGATTGCAGGGACGTCAATCGGCGCGATTTTTGGCGCTGCATACGCTGGCGGCCTGTCTGGCGCAGAAATCCGGGACATCGCCATGGAGACCTTTGGTGAGCGCAACAAGGTGCTCGCCTCCCTGTGGAAGCTGCGCCCACGGAAACTTGCCGAGCTTTTCGACGGCAACATGGTGCAGTTTGATCCGCTGAAGGTCCTGCACGCGTTCGTAGGCGACAACATTCCTGAGACGTTTGAAGATCTCTCAATTCCACTCAAGGTCCTTGCCACCGACTTTTACGGCGGCAGGGAAATAGACATCGAGAGTGGACCGCTTGTGCCCGCCGTCGCAGCCTCAATCGCCATACCGGCGATCTTCAAGCCGATCAAGCGGGAGGGCCGCATTCTCGTTGATGGCGGCGTGGTCAATCCGCTGCCGTTCGACCGTCTGCCCGACAGCTGTGATTTTATCCTCGCCGTCGATGTCGTCGGTTCTCCGATCCCACGACCAGGCCGGCAGCTTCCGACCTCAATGGATGCCTTGTTCGGCACATCTCAGATCCTGATGCAAACAATAACTGCCGAGAAACTGAAGAGCAGATCGCCTGATCTTTTGGTACGGCCACCGGATGACAACATACGCGTTTTGGATTTTCTCAAGACAAAACACATCCTCGATGTCGCCACTCCCCTCCGCGAAACTGTCAAGCGTGGAGTTACTACTGCAATAGAAGACCATGAACAGAACAGGAATTTTTAGTAATTACTCCTAGTTACTTTTCGGGATGAATTGATTTTTAATTTTAAAATAACTTACTTTTAATTATTCGTTAATTAAATCAAACCAGTGTTGGGTCGATACAACACAAAGAGCACGCACAATGACCCATCAACTGACCTCTGAAGAGCTGGAAGAATGTCCGGTCGACGAGCTGACGTTCGCTCGGCTTGTTAGCGCCTCTCTCACTGCTGCAAGCGATCTGGCTTGCGCGCTGCCCGATGAGGACAGGAGCCGTCTGGCGGTTTTCTGTTACCGTCGCACCCATCTAAGACGACTGGGTCTCGCGATTGCGGCCACATGCTCGAAGCGAGCACTCGTCGAGGAGAGCGGTCATGCGGGCGAGTTGATCCACTTCCAGGCACAGAACATGGAAGCAACGCTTGCGGGTGATCGCTATATGGCGCCACGTCACGTCAAGCGTCCGGTTAGCCTTTACAACTGCTAGATACATCCAGATATGGGTTTGGTACCTCCTCCCACCAGACCCCACCTGGCAACCGTTCCTTTCGTATAGTCACCTCCCGGAACGGTTGCCAACTTCTACTTCCTTCACGTTTCGCCTCTGCTGCGAATTTGACCTTGCAATGCCCACGCGCAAGCTTACCATTTCGGAAGGCCGAAAAGCGGAGGATATGCGATGTTTGATGCAGCACAATTCCCCAATTTCGTAAAGATTGCGGCGCTTGCTACGGTGGGGATTGTAGGGTTCATGCAGCCCGCAGCGGCGGTCTGCCAGCTCGTGGCAGAAAACGCGCCATTTGCGCCTGTGCGCGTCAAGACAGCGCTTGCGCCGCATGAAATTCAAATTCGCTATATCGGCCACTCGACATTCGAAATTGAAACGCCCCAAGGTGTGCGCGTCGCGACAGACTACAACGACAGCATCCGACCGGCCCAACCGCCAACCGTTGCAACAATGAATGGCGCGCATAGCACGCACTACAGCCTGATGCCAGATCCCGAAATCAAGCATGTCCTTCCAGGCTGGAACAAGGATGGCGGACCCATCGACCATGATTTGATCGTCAAAGATCTCCGCGTTCGGAATATCCAGACGAACATCCGTGGCTGGGATGGGGAAAGCCGGCGACTTGGAAACTCGATCTTTGTGTTTGAAGTAGCCGATCTGTGCATCGCCCATCTTGGACATCTACATCACAGGCTTACGCAGGAAGATCTTACGCGCCTCGGCCAGATCGATATTGTATTTGCGGCTATCGACAACTCATCGACACTTAGGCTGGAGAGCCTGATTGATGTTTTGTCTGCGATCTCACCTGCAATGGTCATCCCGATGCATTTCCACTTTCATGGCGCGCTCGAGGCATTCATGGCCCGGGCAACAAGCGAAGGTTATGAGATCAAGATGGCGAAAGACCCTCAGCTGATCATCAGCCGGCAGCAGCTTCCGATCCAGAAAACCGCTTACATCATGATGCCGGGCGGGAGCTGAGGCAGCTTTACGCGTCAGCAAGCTCCCCCTAGGCCACCTTGAGAAAAAGGACCTGACTGTCGCCGACGACGCGGTGGTCGAGCTCTTCAAAGCCTTGAGGCAGACAAACGTCCACACCTGCACGCTCTTCGATTACACAGACAGAGCCGGACTTCACCCAACCGCCGGCGCCTGCAGTTAGCAGCGCCTTGTCTGCCAAACCCTTTCCGTAAGGCGGATCCGCAAACATGAGGTCGAACGGCTCGATGTTACCGGCATCTCCCAGACGCGTAGCATCACGACGAAAGATCTTCGCTACACCGTTCAGGCCCAGCGCTTCCATGTTCCGCCTGATGACACCTCGTGCTTCTGCCCCCTCTTCGATGAAGGTGCAGTGGCGCGCGCCGCGACTGAGTGACTCCAGTCCGAGTGCGCCGCTCCCCGCGAAAAGGTCAAGCACGCGCGCACCATCGACTTCAGTCTCCAAGCCATGAGCCAGTATGTTGAAGATCGTTTCGCGCAGGCGATCACTCGTCGGCCGGGTGGCCTGAGATTTGGGAGCGACGATAGCCGCTCCCTTGAAGCGTCCGGCAACGATCCTCAAGAGCGCCGGCCTCCACGTGGCGGACGCCCTCCACGATCGGGACGATCGTCGCCGCCTCGACGGTCATTGCGCTTTTCGCTCGTCATCCGGCTTTCTTGCTGCTTGTCTTCGACAAGTCCCTCTTCGCCCCAGATTTTGCGTGTAGGCCGGTTCGGGCGGTCTTCTGACCGAAATTCAGGACGCGGCTTCGGCTCACTCGTCATGCGAAAACGGCTCCTTGGAGACACTTTTTCTTGCCGTTCTCCAGAATTCTTGCGCCGATTTTGATCTCCACCACGCCCTTCGGCGCGGCCGGGCCGATCGCCTCTTGGCTTCTTGTCTGATTTGGCTGCTTTGCCCTCGCGTTCAGTCATCCAGGAGCCTTTGCTTCCCTTCTGACTGGGCGCCTTACGCCCTTTGTCCCGAGGCGACTTCTCATCGTCTGGCTTGGCCTCATGGAAGATGGGAGCATCGAAATCGGCTCCGGCCTCTTCTGCGAGCTTCTCGCCAAGCTGGTCACGCAGGACACGTCCGCGAATTTCCCGCACGCCGCCATCTTCGAGGTCCATCAACTGGAACGGGCCGAAGGAAAGACGAATGAGGCGGTTCACTGACAAGCCTAGATGCTCGAGCACGCGTTTGACTTCGCGGTTCTTGCCTTCGCGCAATCCGACCGTCAGCCAGACATTGTCACCTTGTTCCTTGTCCAGTGTCGCCTCGATCGCACCATAGAGCACGCCTTCAATTGCAACGCCTTCGGCGAGGCTATCAAGCTGTTCCTGGGTAACCTTGCCAAAGGCCCGAACACGGTACCTGCGAAGCCAGCCCGTGGCAGGCAGCTCAAGAACACGCGCCAATCCACCGTCGTTGGTGAGCAGCAACAGGCCTTCCGTATTGATATCAAGACGGCCGACGGCGAGCACTCGTGGTAGATCGCGCGGAAGCCGCTCGAACACTGTGGTCCTGCCCTCAGGATCTTTATTTGTCGTCACCAGCCCCTTGGGCTTGTGATAGAGCCACAGCCGTGTGCGCTCGCGCATCGGAAGCGGTTTACCATCGACAACCACATTATCGGCGGTCGTCACCGTGATGGCGGGAGTCTCAAGTGGCTTGCCATTCAGTTCAACGCGACCTGCTGCAATCCAGGCTTCGGCATCACGGCGCGAACAAAGTCCGGCGCGGGCCATCACCTTTGCAATCCGCTCGCCTTTTTCCAGATTAAACGACGAGGCGGCCTCGGAGCTCTCCGCCTTGGCCTGGGATCGTGCACCGGAGCCACGACCGCCGCTAAGGCGCGGTCCCTTGCTCGGAGCCGATTTCGCGCCAAACTTGCGCGCCGGTTTTCCAACCGGACCATCGCGTCGCTCGGCGCGCGGCTTCTCGGAAGAGTAACGTTCCGAGCGTCCTCCCGGCTTTGCACCGGAAAAACGCTTCTTGGGGCCGTCGGCCGAACCTGATCCGCGGCGTTTTTTAGGAGGTTGTTCTTTCGTCATGATCGCGTCATAGCAGAGCCGATGGCTTTCGGAAATCAACAAGTGCGAGGTTTTTCGCAAATGAGCCATTCAACGATCGCATGCCTTAGAGCTGACACTTGCCCGACATGCAGCTAAATAATGCTCGATCACGCCTCAAACCCACGACGCTCTGGACCAAAAGAATGAACGGCGCACCAACCAATGTCGGCACGGCCAACTTCATGGAACTTGCCCTTAAGGAAGCGCAGAAGGCAGCTGCCCGAGGTGAAGTTCCAGTCGGAGCGGTTCTCGTCTGTGAAGGGAAAGTTCTCGCATGCGATGGCAATCGAACGCTGGAGTACAGCGATCCGACCGCTCATGCGGAGGTCCTGGTGATCCGACAGGCGTGTCAGCAGTTTGAAAGCCAGCGCCTTCCAGGCTGCGATCTTTACGTGACGCTGGAGCCCTGCCCCATGTGCGCAGCGGCGATTTCATTCGCTAGGATACGACGTCTTTACTTTGGAGCCGCAGACGAAAAAGGCGGTGCGGTCGATCATGGCACGCGTTTTTTCTGCCAACCTACCTGCCATCATGTGCCAGAGGTCTATTCCGGGATTTCAGAGCGCGCCGCGGCAGTCCTGCTCAAAGACTTTTTCCAATCTAAGAGGCCCTGAGCCAAGCATTTGACACTCGGTTTCACGCTGTGTTGGATAAAAGAATATTAGCAAACGGCTAAATGCACAATTTGTAATCGATACTCATTTGCACCAGTACAACACTCTTGGATAATCGACTATATATCGTATTAATTACCTATATGCATACTCATGATTAACCCTTTAGAGGAAATCCTGACTTCCTGATTAGAGTTGGGAACTCCAAATGAACAAGGCGTCTTTGTCCAAGCCTGTGAAAGGGCTGTTTGCTCTTGCGCTCGTACAAGCCGCATCCGGTACTGCACGCGCACAAGACGGAGAAGCGACTGCACTCGCAATTCAGGAGACGCTGCAGCAAAGCCTTGACCTGATTTGGGTGATGGTCGCAGCAGCGCTCGTTCTGCTGATGCAGGTTGGCTTCATGCTTCTTGAGGCTGGGCTCGTCCGTTCGAAAAACTCTATCAACGTCGCCCAGAAGAATCTTCTCGACCTCACCTTCTCTGTCCTGATATTCGCTGCGATGGGCTTCATGTTCGCCTTTGCCAGCAGCAACGGTTTCGTCGTCGGCTGGGACAAGAAGCTCTTCATGCTTCAGGACCTCGAGCCCTGGACCTATGCCTTTTTCGCGTTTCAGGTGATGTTCTGCGGCACCGCGGCAACCATTGTTTCGGGCGCGGTCGCCGAACGTATGCGGCTCGTCGCCTATGTCTGGTGCTCGGTCTTCACTGCAGGCATCATCTACCCGGTATTTGCCCATTGGGCATGGGGCAATGCCCTTGTTCCGAACGATACCGCCTTTCTCGCCGAAAGTGGATTTGTCGACTTCGCGGGATCAACTGTCGTTCACAGCACCGGCGGCTGGATCGGCCTCGCTGCCTGCATCGTCCTTGGCCCAAGGCTTGGCCGCTACGACCATGAAGGTCGCTCAATGCGCATTCAAGGCCACAGCTCTGTGCTGGCAACGGCGGGCGCGTTTCTACTCTTCGTTGGCTGGCTCGGGTTTAACGGAGGCTCGACGCTTTCCGCCTCGTCAGACGTTTCGCTGATTATCACCAACACGGTCCTTGCAGCGGCAGCCGGCGCAGCCGGCGGTTACTTCCTTGGCTGGTATCAGGACCGGCTCATCCTGCCCGAAAAATCGCTTTCCGGGCTTTTGGGTGGTTTGGTCGCTGTGACCGCGGGCTGCCACATTCTTTCACCTCTCGGCGCAGCTACCGTCGGTCTGATCGGCGGCCTTATGGCGGTCTATGCAAACACCGTCCTCGACGGGAGGTTCAAGATCGATGATCCCGTCGGGGCAATCGGCGTACACGGTTTTGGCGGCATTGCCGGAACCATCGGGCTCGTGTTTCTCGCGCCCGAAGGGAGCCTGCCTTTGGGCGATCGCGGTTCTCAGCTTCTCGTTCAGCTCGAGGGCGTCGCGCTGAACTTCATCTGGTGCTTCGGGCTCGGCTTACTGTTTCTGAAGGCCTTGTGTCGTTTTATTCCGCTCAGAGTGCCGCCTGCCGACGAAGAAATCGGCATGAACGAGGCAGAACATGGAACCCGGCTCGGCATCGGACATGTTGAGGATGCACTCGACAAGGTCATCGCCGGCAAGGCCGACCTCAACATGCGTCTGAAGGTGTCTCCTGGAGATGATTCAGAACGGCTGACTCGCATGTTCAACGCCCTTATGGACACCATCCAGAGCGAAGAGGTCGCGCAAATCAGGGTGGCCGACGCCAAGCGCACTAGAGAGGAATCCGAGCGTCTGTCCGCCTTGGCGAACGCAACATTCGACGCCATCGTCATTTCGGTCGATGGCCGAATTCTGGACGGCAATGCAGCCTTGGAAGAGTTGCTTGGCTATGAGATTGAGGAACTCAAAATGCGGGGCCTCTACGAGTTTGTACAGTCTGAGCTCGCAGGCACGCTTGAGAGCCATCTGGTCAAAGCTGAGCTCAGCCCGAGAGAGCTCGAGATCGTCAATCGCAGCGGCGAAACAATACCGGTCGAGATCCGGACTCGCGTTATTTCCTACAGGGGAACACCGACACGCGTCTCCGCGCTCGTCGACTTACGCCAACGCAAGGAGGCGGAAGCCCAGATACTGCATCTGGCTCAACATGACCCCTTGACGGATCTGCCCAACCGAGCCGTCTTCAACGCGGAACTTAATCGCGCCATCGGAAAATTCCGGGACAAGGGCAAAGCCGCTGCGCTTTTGCTGATTGACCTGGATCGCTTCAAGGACATCAACGACCTTCATGGTCATCCGATTGGCGATCAGGTCATCCGAGTCACCGCCGAGCGCTTGCGCGAGCATAGCCGGCAACAGGATACCATTTCTCGGTTGGGCGGCGATGAATTCGCACTTATCCAGAGAGAGATTCAGTTCGCGAACCAGGCCGCGGACATGGCCCATCGCCTTGTTCAGAAGCTGTCCGAACCAATTGAATGTGGCAATGGCATAGCCTTGAGGCCAAGCGCCAGCATCGGGATCGCTATGGTCAGTGATAGGGACGATACGACAGACTCCGTCGTCTCCAACGCCGATATTGCGCTCTACAATGCAAAAAACATGGGCCGCAATACATATTGCCTGTTTCAGGCGGGCATGGGCGACCTAGTGCGCCAACGTCGCGAGCTTGAAGAAGATCTCCATTCTGCGATCGAAGAAGAGCAATTCGAACTTTTCTATCAACCGCGACTGGACTTGAGTTCCGGCTCAATTGAATCCTATGAAGCATTAATCCGCTGGAACCATCCGGAAAAGGGATTGGTCAGCCCCGCGGACTTCATTCCCGCGGCGGAGGGGTCCGGCCAAATCATTCCGATCGGCAAATGGGTTATTCAAACTGCTCTCGCGACAGCTGCCGATGAATTGCCGTCCGTTCGTCTAAGCGTAAACGTCAGTCCGGTTCAGTTTCGCGATAATGATTTTGTGGAAGACGTCCGCCGATCAATCGAAGCGTCTGGTATCCCTGCGAGCAGGCTCGAACTTGAGATCACAGAAAACCTTCTTATCGAGGACGATGCCCGGGCTCTTTCTATCCTCACCAGTCTGAAAGCCATTGGCGTCAAAATAGCCCTCGACGATTTCGGGGTTGGTTACTCTTCTCTTGGCTACCTCAGCCGCTTTCCATTCGATACTATCAAGATCGATCGTTCATTCGTTAGCGACGCAGGCAAGAACAGCAATTCACTCGCCATCATCGAAACGGTTGTCCGCCTCGGCAAAGCCTTGAACATGAGGATTGTTGCAGAAGGGATCGAAGACCTAGAAACGCTCAACCTTCTCATCAAGAGTGGCTGCAATGAAATCCAGGGGTTTCTGATCGGCAGACCTCAACCGGTGAGAGCACTCGCCGCCGACATTCCAACCTCTGTCGAAGCCGCACTGAAAGCCAAGGGATCACCGCCAATGCGGGAAGACACTCTAACAAGAATGATGGAGCATTAATTCGTATCTTCGGCGGAACACATCCGCGAAGCATTGCGGCCTTACGCCATGCAAAGCACCAGATTATAGAATCGACTTCACCAAGTTTGATGCTCGATCTAGGTGGTCAAGCGGCCAACTCTGAAAGCATACTTTCTACCAACACAAGCATAACTCTGCGATAGATCTCGAATGGCAATACCGCGGCGCAAAGCTTAACTCCCTTGCTACAACGCCACGCACCGATACTCGAATAACGTGCATTACGCATCGTAATACTACGTAAATGTTGCTATGTGGTCACAGCTCTTCACAATCAGCACTTCCGAGTGCAAAGTCCACGTCAGCGCCATACCAACGTCACACAGAATAACGTAGGGTTTCGCTTGTATGAGGTGCTCTCCAGCCCCTCGTTCTCCATGGGTTTAGGAGTATAGCCATGCGTTTTGCACACCTAGCTATCACGGCATTTGGCCTTCTGCCGCTTTCGACAGCGTCATTCGCCGCAGACCTACCGGTCGCTCCCGAGCCAATTGACTACGTCCGTCTCTGCGACAGCTATGGCAGCCGCTTTTATTATATTCCGGGCACAGAGACATGCTTGCGTGTTGGTGGCCGTGTCCGCGTTGAATATCGTTTCAACAATTTCGGCAGCGCTCCAAACAGCTGGTCCGATCGCAGCGACGACGACGTCAACTTCCGCGGCCGCGGTTACCTTTATCTGGACTCCCGCACAAACACGGAATTTGGCCTGCTGCGTACCTACACCAGCATGTACCTTACCAATACAAGCGGTAGCGAAAGCTCTTCACTGGAGTTTGCCTACATTCAGTTTGGCGGCTTCACGTTCGGCCATGCGCAATCGTTTTGGGATTTCTGGACCGGCTATTCCTATGGTGCTCAGCTAACCGACTACTCGGACGTCAAATCCAACGTTCTTGCCTACACTGGTTCGTTCGGCAACGGCTTCTCCGCCACAGTATCTCTGGAGGATGCAAATTCCCGCCAATCCAACCTGATCTCGGCTGGTGGCAATGGCTACGCAGGCACAAAGGTGCCGGATCTGGTCGCCAACCTTCGCCTCGATCAGGGCTGGGGATCCGCACAGTTGATGGGCGCGCTGCACCAGGTCCGCTTCGCTGATGCATCTGCAGACGGCACCCTTGGTTGGGTCATCGGCGGTGGTGTTGAGGTGAATGTTCCGATCCTGGGGCAAGACGACGCGTTTGCCATCCAGGTCGCCTACTCGGACGGGGCAAGCGCCTTCCCGCTGGACACCTGGGATGACCAGATCACAGACGCCATAAACGTTGGCGGCAGTACAAAAACCACCAAGACCTGGAATATCTCAGCGGGTTGGAACCACAATTTTTCCAAGACCCTCGAAGCCAACCTTGAAGGCGGGTATCACGTCGCGGATGCCGGCACTGCGGCCTATGACTTCAGTCAATGGGGCATCACCGGCAACGTCGTCTGGAAGCCAGTTCCCGGCTTTGGCATTGGTGGTGAATTGCAATACCGCGAAGTCGACTACGATTCCGCTTCCGGCTTGGACGACAAGGACGAGCTCTACGGCACCCTAAGGGTTCAAAGAACGTTCTAGTCAAAAGATAAAGGCAGCACCATCGAAGGGGCTCCTCTATTTCCGACCGAAGAGCTTTTCGATGTCGGAGAGCTTCAGCTCGACCCATGTGGGGCGGCCATGATTGCATTGGCCCGATAGCGGCGTGGCTTCCATGTCTCTCAAAAGCGCATCCATTTCCTGCCCCCGCATGCGACGCCCAGCACGTATGGATCCGTGGCAAGCCATGGTCGCGGCGACGTGGTCAAGCTTTTCACGCAGTCCGGTTGCCGTATCCCATTCCGCGAGCTCATCTGCCAAGTCTGTAACAAGACCGCGAATATCCATATCACCTAGCATTGCGGGGGTTTCTCGAACAGCAATCGCGCCCGGTCCAAAGGCTTCAAGACAAAGCCCGACCTCAATCAGGTCATCGGCCCGCTCCACCAAACGGCCCACGTCTTCTTCGGGCAACTCAATGACTTCCGGAATCAGAAGAATCTGTCGCGCGACCTGCTTCTTTGCGAGGGCCTCTTTCAGACGCTCATAGACGAGACGTTCGTGGGCCGCGTGTTGGTCGATGATGACGACCCCATCGTCGGTCTGTGAAATGATGTAGGTCTCGTGCACCTGCGCCCGCGCTGCGCCAAGCGGAAGCGACATCCGGCCCTGGTCCGGCTCAACATCATTCGCCCTTGCATCCGCCGACGGTTTCACGAGGCCATGCAAGGCTGCCGGCATTTCCCCTGACTGCAAAGCGATGAGATCCTCAGCGTCGGCGAAGCCCAGGCCAGCAGCATTGGGCATTGCCGCAGGCGCAAAGTCTGAAACATCCCAGCCACGAGGCGCCCTCGGTTGGACCGCAGACGTCCGATAGACATCGCCGCGCGGAGACGCAGACGGCGTAGATGAAAAACCAGACGCCCGAATGGCGTCCATCGCGACTGCGGCATTTGACGTAGATGACCTGTGGCCGGCCTGGACCAGGGCGTGCTTTATCGAACCAACGAGCAGACCGCGGACCAACTGTCCATCGCGGAAGCGGACATCCGCCTTCGCCGGATGCACGTTCACGTCTACGAGGGTCGGTTCTAGCTCTACGAAGAGCACGACGACCGGATGGCGATCCCGTGCCAACACATCCGCGTAGGCACCACGCAGGCCTGACAGCAGCAACTTGTCCTTGACCGGGCGACCATTGACGAAAAAGAACTGGTGCTGTGCGTTGCCGCGGTGATGGGTTGGCAATCCGGCAAATCCGGTCAGTCGCACGCCCTCCCGCTCAGCATCAATCTCCATGGCATTGTCGACAAAATCCTGACCGAGTATCTGAGCTATGCGTGCCATGCGCGGGTCATCGCCCCGGGCAGCAGGCCAGGACTGAGGTTGACGGTCTGCCCCAGACAAGGAAAAGCCAACCGTCGGATAGGCAAGTGCGATCCGCTTGACGATTTCGGTGATTGCTGCGGTCTCTGCACGGTCCGATTTCAAAAATTTCAATCTTGCAGGCGTTGCGAAGAAGAGGTCGCGAACCTCAACTTGTGTGCCCATGCGTCGGGCTGCCGGTATTACCGGCGTTTCGACGCCGCCTTCGATGGCAATCTTCCAGGCATGATCTTCGTCCTGGTGGCGGGTCTGAATGCTCAGTCGCGCAACGGAACCGATCGAAGGCAAAGCCTCGCCCCTGAAACCAAGCGTACGAATGTCGAACAGATTATCTTCGGTGATCTTTGAGGTGCAATGCCGACGCACCGCAAGTTCCAGATCAGTCTGGCGCATGCCATGCCCGTCGTCAGAGACACGCATCAAGGTCTTTCCACCCGCAGCGGTCACAATTTCGATTGAGGACGCTCCAGCGTCGACGGCGTTTTCGACGAGTTCCTTGATGACACTGGCCGGGCGCTCGATGACTTCGCCGGCTGCGATCCGGTTGATGACATCTTCGCCCAATTGCCTGACGTGCATTCAAAGCCCTTTCCACTGTTTCGCAGACGGCTTGCTTCCTATATGGTCCCGCGCGACGTCTATCGATTCCGTCGCACTCTATCAGATCCCCCAGCTTCCGAGTGACCCATCATGACAGCTTCTGCACCGCTTCTTATCCCTGGCCTTCGCGCGCTCGCGCCGGCTTATGACGGGATCCTATGTGATGTCTGGGGCGTTCTCCACAATGGCGTGAGTGCATTTGAGCAAGCACATCAGGCACTTGCATCGTTTCGACAAGAGGCTGGAGGGACTGTTGTTCTGATCACAAATGCGCCGCGACCCAATGCCCCGATCCGAGAGCAGCTGGCTGGATTCGGCGTGCCGCTTGACGCTTATGATGACATTGTCACGTCTGGCGATGTTACCCGCGACCTCCTGCATGCCAACGCTGGCGCAAAGCTGCTGCACATCGGCCCAGAAAGAGACTTGCCGCTTTATGACGATACAGGCGTTATCCTGGCATCGGAAGAAGATGCGGAGTTGATCAGTTGCACCGGCCTTTTTGATGACGAAAACGAGACACCCGACGATTACCGCGACCGTCTTTCGGTTTTGGCGAAACGTGGATTGACCATGATTTGCGCCAATCCCGATATCGTGGTCGAACGCGGGGACCGGCTCATATGGTGCGCCGGCGCTCTCGCGCGGCTTTATGAAGACCTAGGCGGCACCGTCTCAATCCTCGGCAAACCTCATGCGCCAATTTACAAGGCAGCGGTCGAGCGATTGGAAACGGTACGCGGCAACCCCGTTGATCAACAAAAGATCCTGGCGGTCGGAGACGGCCTGCCGACGGATATTCGCGGGGCCGTCTCTCAGGACCTGGACGTTCTCTTCATCACTGGAGGCATTCATGCTGCGGACTTCGGTGCAACAGATGATCCCGACGAGCATCTTGTTCGGCGCCGCCTTGCCGAAGAAGGTCTTCGGGCAAGAGCCGCGGTTCCACGCCTGATCTGGTAAAACCATTCTCGAAACACAAAAGGCCGCCCAAACGGACGGCCTTTTTAATTCTCTGTTTCGGGCTTTAATTCAATCGAAAAGCTTGTCGATGTCTGCCTGCGCATCGCCAAGCATGGCGTCGATGTCATTCTGTGAGACACCCTCGCCATCGTGTTGAGGGCCGTGCAGGATCAATTCCCGCTGGCGACGCTCTTCATCGGTCTCTTCGGAAGGCGCTTCCATATCTTCCGGAATACGCAATTTATCTACAAAGGCGCTTACGCGCTCGTCGATGTAGTTGAGCGTCGAAACCACCTTCGAAATTCGTTGTCCAGTGATATCCTGGAAGGTGCAAGCCTCGAAAATCCCTATCATCTTGCCGCTGACAAGCTCCTGATAGGCTTCAGGATCACTCGTATCGGCACACATGATCTCTTCTGCTGCTTCCATGATCGAATTGGTTGCGGTTTCAGTAGCCTCAACAATCGCATCAAGCTCACGCCCCGCACTCGGGATCTTGCTTGAAGTCATGTCATTGGCACGCAACGCAGTGATCTCATCCTTCATTCGGGAGATTTCACGGGCGATCATCGTCAACTCTTCAGTGACGGCAGGCTGCACAGTGGTGAGGAAGTCATGCATCGACCCTGACATGACTTCTGCAAGGTGCATAACGTCATTCAGTGACACATCACCGCCACGGCTTTTGTTTTCTTGAAGGAAATCGATGACTCGCGCCACGTTCTCCTTTGTCATTCCGGCCATTTTTAAGCCTTTCTTGAGAGAAGCGTTACTCTTCGCCCCTGCCCGTCCCAAAGCAGTTCAAGAGAGCGTCGAATTTAACGCTGGCGGTGCCCATGCCCCCCGGCATAGTCCCCCAATTATTTTTGTTGTTCGGCGCGGGCGGCCCCGGTTTTCCGGGCTCCGCCAGTCGCAGGGCCTTCTATTCTGAGAAAACCGCTTCGATCTTGCCCTTCAGCGTCTGCGCATTGAACGGCTTCACGATGTAGTTGTTCACGCCAGCCTTTTTGGCTGCGATCACGTTTTCAGTCTTGGATTCCGCAGTCACCATAATGAATGGTGTTTTGCTGAGGCTGCCGTCGGCACGAACCTGCTTAAGCAGCTCGTAACCGGTCATCGGCTCCATATTCCAATCCGAGATGACCAGCCCGTATTTGCGCTGCTTCATCTTTTCCAAGGCTTCGGTGCCATCGGCTGCGTCGTCAATGTCTTCGAAACCAAGCTGTTTAAGCAAGTTCCGGATAATACGGATCATCGTCTTGTAGTCATCGACCACGAGGACCGGCATCTGAAGATCAAGGGCCATCGTCTACTCCATACTGTCAAGCTGCGCGGCCCTTGGCCTTGGGCCGTGGAAACGCGATATGACTTTAAAGGAGAGAGACACTTAAAGTGTCCTCGCCTCCCCACACCTGATGGACATTAGGACAAGCCCCTGAAAAGTCCGTTAATGCGCGATATTTTATGCATCCAAAGCCCAATTGCTGCGATCAGCCATGTTCCATAGCCTGCAAATCCAAAGGATTCCGGCGAAAAATTGAAATGGACGGCTATGCTTGAATTGCAAAGATTATGCTATGAAGATCTCAAGATAGGCATGACAGAAACACTGGTGAAACATGTCAATTCATCTGATGTTGTCGGTTTTGCCGAGGTTTCAGGTGATCGAAACCCGATACATCTTTCGGAGCACTTCGCCGCAAAGACACCGTTCAAAACAAGAATCGCACACGGCCTCTATACAGCCAGTCTTATTTCTGCAGTCTTGGGAACACGCTTGCCAGGCCCCGGCGCCATCTATCTTTCGCAAACATTGAATTTCAAGGCACCGGTCAGGATTGACGACGATGTTCGTGTTGCCGTCACAGTCGAGGAGCTCATGGAGCGCGGCAACCGTGCCAGGCTTTCGTGTCTCTGCAGTGTTGACGATACCGTCGTTCTGGAAGGCGAAGCGCTTGTCAAAGTACCTACGCGCGAGGAAGATCGTCTCAATCGGTGAACGTGGGGTGCGTTTAGAACACAAGTGACGGCCCAAGTGTTTCTTTGCCCTGAGGCTGCTTGACCTTTCGGGACTAAAACGGCAATTTCGCGCCCTGGGTTCTTGACCCTTTCTAAAAGACAGCTTGTCGCTTGCGATGTGCTGCTTTTGCGACATCTGCCCTGGCCCAGCGCAGCCGGAGCTCAAAGGTTTTCTGCATGCCAGGTAACTCCCCCGCCGATTTTTCGGTCGTAACGGATCTCGATGCCTTCCCAGCACATCTGAAGGGTGGCGTCGTCGCAATTGGTAATTTCGATGGCGTCCACCGTGGGCATCGGGCCGTTCTGGGCGAAGCGCTTGAGCTTGGCAAACGACTGAACTGCCCTGTCTACGCGATGACGTTCGAGCCTCATCCGCGAACGGTCTTCAGTCCAGACAAGCCTGTATTTCGCCTGACCCCCTCCGACGCGAAATGCGAAGTCTTGAAGGACAGCGAACTAGACGGTGTCCTCATGTTGCCCTTCACTAGGGAGTTCGCCAACGTCGAGGCACAAGACTTTGTGCGTGATATCTTGATTGAAAGGCTCGCAATCAGCCATGCGGTCACAGGATATGACTTTCATTTCGGGAAAGCACGTAAGGGCACTCCGGACTTCTTAAGGCAGGCTGGGAACGATCATGGTTTCGGCGTCAGCATTGTCTCACCAGAAAACGACGAAGGGGCCGAGATCATTTCTTCGTCGCGGATCAGGCAGGCTCTATCGGACGGCGAGATATCTCTTGCCAATGGACTGCTTGGCTATCGTTGGTTCTTCGACGCACATGTACAGCACGGTGACAAGCGCGGCCGGGATCTCGGCTATCCCACAGCCAATTTGAGCCTTGGCGTAGGATGTCCGTTGAAGCATGGCATCTATGCAGTAAAGGCTCGCGTTGACCAAAAGCTGTTTGACGGCGTTGCCAATTTCGGCCGCAGACCCACTTTTGACAATGGTTCACCTCTCTTTGAGGTTCACCTCTTCGATTTCAAACAGGACCTTTACGGGAAGATGCTTCGAATTCATCTGGTCTCCTATCTGCGCGGAGAACAAAAGTTCGACACTGTCGAAGCCCTGATCGAACAGATGAACCAGGACAGCGAAGAAGCCCGTGCAGCGCTCGCCTCCATGCAGCCGATTTCTGAGCTCGACCTACTACTCACCCAGGTCGTCTGATGGCAAACGCCCCAGACGGACGAACCGATGCGGGTGACAGCTTCCTCGCTGTCACGCTTATGTCCGGCGCGATGCTGATCATTCCGGTGATGGACATCATCGCCAAATACCTGTCGACAAGCTTACCACCGCTCGAAGTCACATTTGGACGTTTCTTTTTCCAGTTCGCTATCTGTCTCGTCGCCGCTCTTGTGAGCGGGCAGTGTAGAGCCTTGAAGAGCAAGCGTCCCGGCATCAATTTTCTACGTGGCTTGCTGCTTGCCCTGGCGTCCCTGTTTTTCTTCACCGCCGTCAAATTCATGCCGGTCGCTACCGCTATTTCAATTTTCTTTGTTGAACCGATGATCCTGACGATCCTGGCCGCTCTCATCCTGAAGGAGAAATTCGGTTTGCGCCGGGTCGGAGCCATTGTCGTCGGGCTTGTCGGGGCATTGCTTATCCTGCGACCGAGTTTTGCCGAAGTCGGACCAGCTGCCCTGCTCCCGCTGGGAACGGCCACCTTCTTTGCGTTTTATCTTCTTTTGAATCGGCGCTACGCAGGAGCTGACAGCCTGCTTGCCGTCCAATTCAGTGCGGGCCTTGCAGGGAGCGTGGTCCTTGGATCGGCCCTTCTGGTGGGCACGTTATTAGGGCGCAGCGACTTCGCCTTCGTGGCACCTTCGTTTGATCAACTCGGTCTGCTGGCAGCTATTGGCGCGATTTCTTTTGCCGGTCATGGGCTTGTCGTCCTGGCATTTCAACGCGGCGAGGCCTCGCTTCTCGCGCCCTTTACTTATCTGGAGATCGTCAGCGCGACTCTGTTCGGCTACTTGGTTTTCCGAGACTTTCCCGATGCGATGACGTGGGTTGGCATTAGCCTGATCGTAGGCAGCGGTCTTTATATCGCACACCGGGAACGCATTCGCCGTCCCTAAGACGGGCTAGCTCCAACATCGCTCCGCGCATGCCGCACCCCGATCGACAAAATGATCAAGCCGACCAATGGACCAAGCGGAACTCCGATTGTTTCCGCCATGAACCGACATGCACCGGCAATCAGGATCGCGACAAGGGCAAGGCTCATGTCCCATGGCTGCGCTTTGCCAAGGCTATGCAGCCTTAAGAGATAGGCCATAGGAACCAACAAGACCGCAAGATCGTAAGCAAGCACAAATGGCGTGGCGAGGAGACCGGCCCCAACCAAAACTATTGCTTTGGCCTCAAAACCGACACGGGCCCTCCAGATCTTAACCAGAACAGCGAGTGCCAGCAGGCTCGCGATCAACTGCACGCCATAGGCTAGCGACGCATCCGCACCCAAAAGACGGGTGGCGCCGTAAATGGAGACAAACTTATGAAGATCGACGAGGCCCTCGCTTAACGTCCGACTCGCAAAATCACTTTGCAGTAGAAAAGCCTCCCAGGTCTCGAGGCCGAAGACCCAAACACTCACTGCGACGAAAATGATGGTCGCGGCGCTCGCCGAAGCAAAGCATCTCCAAAAGCCGCCTGCAAGGAGAGCAAATGGGATCAGAACGCCCATTTGCGGTTTGATAGTCATCAATCCGATCAGGAGGCCCGCGAGAATGCCTCGGCCCTGCGACAACAAAAATAGGGCGCCGCCCAAAAGAGCCGAAAGAAGCAATCCATTCTGGCCATGGAATATCGAGGTAAATGTGGTCGGCAAGGCAGCTGCGAGCAGGACACCATGCCAATGACCAGCGATCCTCGTGCCTGCCCAGGCAACCGCCGCGAAGCTCAAGATCTGGAATACAGTGAAAGCAAGGATGCCTGATAACAGGCCAAGTGGGAGTATCAAAAGCAGATAGGTGGGCGGATAGAAAAACGCGAAAAAGGCATCACGCCCAAGGATTTCAGTCTGGATCGCCGCGAATTTTTCAGTTTGGTAGGCTGTCGACGGATCTCCGTTGACAGCTTCGCGCGCAGCCACCCAGAAACTGAGAAAGTCATTGATGACGACACTACCTCCGTTAGTCGTCACCAACCCGGGATAGGCAAATAGATAGAACAGAAGAAATGTATAGGCGGCGATGGCCATCATCGCTGCAGGCACCAAACGGTCGCCCGTTGCCCAGCTACCTGTTCTCAACCCTTGAAGCATACCCCAACAGACCCTTTTTGAAATCGCCCACTCGCAATGCACCATATGCAAGAGGCCTTGCCGATCCCTTTATGGCAGAGACGTCGTTCCATATCGCGTCAGCTCAGATCCAAAACTAACCACAGCGGGAATGGCTTTATTCGAAGGGCAAGTGCTGCTATGTCCTGCGCCATGATGTTTTGCTTCGCCTTGATACGAGCTCAAATGGTCATTCGGCATCACCGAATTATCGGCCCGGCCTTCGGCTGACGCACACAGCGGCGCCGAAGGACCGGGAGTTTCCCTATACGCCTACGGCCCTGAAGGCCGTTTCGAAATTTGCCCGATGGCGCGCACTGCTAGGCGCCCATCCGACCGGATCCATTAAGTGATGACCGAGACCAAGACCCGCGACTATTCCGAAACCCTGAATCTGCCCAAAACCGACTATCCGATGCGCGCCGGCCTGCCAAAGAAAGAGCCGGAAATCATTGCGCGATGGAAGGATATGAATCTCTACAAGCAGCTTCGTGAAGCCGGTAGCAGCCGGAACAAGTTCATCCTTCACGATGGCCCTCCCTACGCCAACGGAAACATCCACATCGGACATGCGCTCAACAAGACCCTGAAGGACATTGTCACGCGCTCGATGCAGATGACCGGCTGGGACAGCAACTACGTTCCAGGCTGGGACTGCCACGGTCTGCCGATCGAGTGGAAGATCGAAGAACAGTACCGCGCCAAGGGCAAAAACAAAGACGAAGTTCCTGTCAACGAATTCCGCCAGGAATGCCGTGACTTTGCCGCACACTGGATTGAGATTCAGAAAAAGGAATTCCAACGCCTCGGCATCGAGGGCGACTGGGACAATCCATACCTGACCATGCGCTTTGAATCGGAAGCAGTCATCGCTCAGGAGCTGATGAAGTTCGCGACCTCGGGCCAGCTTTACCGTGGATCCAAGCCGGTCATGTGGTCCGTGGTGGAAAAAACAGCGCTTGCGGAAGCCGAGATCGAGTATCATGACTATCAGTCTGACCAGATCTGGGTGAAGTTCCCTGTCGTTGAAGCAGGGAGCGTAGACGAAGACGCCGCTGAAGAACTTCTCGACGCGGCGGTCGTCATCTGGACCACAACCCCTTGGACCATGCCCGGCAACCGCGCGGTCTCTTATTCGTCGCGCATCAGCTATGGCCTTTACGTAGTCACACAGGACGGCCTGCCAGACGACAATTGGGTCCAGCACGGCGATACGCTGATCCTGGCCGATGCACTTGCAGGCGATGTTTTCAAGAACGCACGCATTGAAGACTTCAATAAGCTGCGCGATGTGACAGCTGATGAGCTGGCGGCGCTGACTCTGGCACATCCCTATCGTGAGTTGGATCTGGGTGGATACCAGTTCGACGTGCCGCTGCTAGATGGCGATCACGTGACCGACGACGCGGGTACTGGCTTTGTGCATACCGCCCCCGGTCACGGCGTAGACGATTTTGAAATCTGGATGGCTAACGCACGCGACCTAGAAGAGCGCGGCATCGATACGTCGATCCCCTTCACCGTCGCAGATGACGGCTTCTACACTAAGGAAGCGCCGGGCTTTGACGGCAATCAGGTGATCACCCACAAGGGTGAGAAGGGCAAGGCCAACAAGGCAAACACCGAAGCCCTAAAAGAAAGCGGAAACCTCATCGGGCTCGGCCGCCTGAAGCACCAGTATCCGCATTCCTGGCGTTCCAAGAAGCCGATCATCTTCCGGAACACACCGCAGTGGTTCGTCTATATGGACCGCGACATCGACGGCGCGAAGGACACTCTGCGCGACCGTGCATTGAAAGCCATCGACAGCACTCGCTTTGTGCCGGGCTCCGGTCAGAACCGTCTGCGCTCAATGATCGAAAACCGCCCAGATTGGGTTCTGTCTCGCCAGCGCGCCTGGGGCGTTCCGATCACCGTGTTCATCAATAAGGACACTGCAGAAGTCCTCAAGGATGATGCTGTCAACAAGCGGATCTATGACGCCTTCGCCTCCGAAGGAGCCGATGCCTGGTTCGCGGAAGGCGCGAAAGAGCGTTTCCTCGGCAATGACTACAAGACCGACGAATGGGACATGGTGAAGGACATCCTTGATGTCTGGTTTGATTCCGGCTCCACTCATGCCTTCTGCATGGAAAAGCGTGACGATCTGAACCCGAAGCGCAAGGGCGTGGGCGGTGACGACTATGTTCTTTACCTGGAAGGTTCGGATCAGCACCGCGGCTGGTTCCATTCCTCCCTGCTTGAGAGCTGCGGCACCCGTGGACACGCACCCTATGACGCGGTCCTGACCCACGGCTTCACCATGGCCGAGGACGGGCGCAAGATGTCCAAATCTCTCGGCAACCAGGTGTTCCCGCAGGACATCATCAAGCAGTATGGGGCCGATATCCTGCGCCTGTGGGCAGCATCCTGCGACTATGCCGAAGACCAGCGTATCGGTCCGGAAATCATCAAGACCAGTGTCGACAGCTACCGCAAACTGCGCAACACCCTGCGCTGGATGCTCGGCTCTCTCGCGCATGCGAGCGAGGAAGACCTAGCACTGGCGGAGATGCCGGAGCTGGAACGCCTGATGCTTCACCGTTTGGCAGAACTGAATACGCTGGTGCGCGAGGCCTACTGGGAATTCGATTACAAGCGTGTGTTCCACCACCTGTTCACCTTCATGACGGTGGAGCTGTCGGCTTTCTATTTCGACATCCGCAAGGACGCACTTTACTGTGATGCGAAGTCATCCGTGCGCCGCAAGGCATCGCTCTATGTGATCGACAAGCTGTTCAACTGCCTGGTCACCTGGATGGCGCCGATGCTGCCCTTCACCATGGATGAAACCTGGACGTCCCGCTACGGTGAGGACACCTCGGTACATCTGGAGCAGTTCCCATCCGTCCCCAGCGAGTGGAAGGATGATGCTCTTGCTGCCAAGTGGGCGAAGATCAAGACCGTCCGCCGCGTTATCACCGGCGCGCTCGAAATTGAACGCCGCGAAAAGCGTATCGGCTCGTCGCTGGAAGCCCATCCAGTCGTTCATGTAACTGACGCTGATCTCATGGCCGCTCTGGCGGGCCGGGACATGGCAGACATCGCCATCACCAGCCAGATCACCGTCACGGCTGATCCATCACCTGAAGGGGCCTTCACGCTGGACGACACTCCGGGTGTTGCTGTAGTGCCAGGACTTGCGACAGGTAAGAAGTGCGCACGGTCCTGGAAAATCCTCCCAGAGGTCGGTTCTGACGCCAACTATCCCGATGTCACCTTGCGCGATGCGGATGCCTTGCGCGAGTGGGACAAGGACAACGCGGCGGCCTAACGGCCGCTGCCTCACCTGACCGGGAAGTCATGGACCAACCCAACACGCCTTTATCATCCGCGCCAAACAGCTGGGCTGAGAGATGGCTATGGGGACAGTACAGCCGCCTCGTATTCGGAATCACGCTCGCGGGCCTGGTTCTCGACCAAGCGTCGAAGCTCTGGTTGCTGTACAGTTTCAATCTTGCGCAGGCAGGTCCCGTAGCGGTTCTG
The DNA here is from genome assembly GCF_009650605.1 of Labrenzia sp. CE80. Lineage (NCBI taxonomy): Bacteria > Pseudomonadati > Pseudomonadota > Alphaproteobacteria > Hyphomicrobiales > Stappiaceae > Labrenzia > Labrenzia sp. CE80. Next base: position 776,651 of record NZ_WAJT01000002.1, on the reverse strand, counting down.
CCAGTGCTCGACATCGTGCTCGTCTGGAACCGGGGCATTTCCTACGGCCTGTTTCAGCAGGATGGAGATCTAGGGCGCTGGATCCTGGCGTTTGGCACTTTAGCAGCAACAATCGGATTGTGGGTTTGGTCGGTTCGAGCAGAAACGCGCTTTCTCGCTTTCGCTCTAGCACTCATTGTCGGTGGGGCTATAGGAAACGGCATTGACCGCTTGGCCTATGGCGCTGTCGTAGACTTTGTGCACTTCCACATCGGGACCTTCTCTTGGTATGTGTTCAACCTCGCGGACGTTTGGATCGTTGCCGGAGTCGCCGGTCTCCTGTATGACGGAATAAAGAGCGGTCCAAATAAAGCCGCAAAATAGCGATTTAAGCTTTGGTCGAGCGATTGGAAAATCCTCCAGAGCGCTTTAAAATTGCAAAGACTTAAGGAGTCCGGGGTGCTGCGGACAATGATTTCAAACATTCACAAGGTCGCCATGACCGTCGTCGCTGGCGTTGCTCTTGCAGCATGCCAGGCTGCGGACGGGACAACTCAGGCGCCCGATACGGCTCTTGTCGCCGGTTTGATGTCCGGCCTGGGTGCAGTCGACCCGAACGCAAAACCGATTGATTACAAGCCGCGTGCACCACTTGCCATGCCGGCCAATTCGACCGCTCTTCCGGAACCGGAAACTCAAGTCGCTGGTAGCAAATCCGCTGAATGGCCAAAGAATGCTGGCAACCAGGACCTAGCCGAAGTCAAGGCGATTTACGCCAGTGCAGATGGGCGACATCCGGACGTTCTCACGCCTGAACAGATGCGCGGCATAAACATCAGTTCCAACACCCAACGGGACGTTGCTGCAGAATCGCGCGATGAAGATCTGATCTCTGGAGACCGTATGACGAGCACAGAGATGCGCGCGCAGAACACCTCAGCGAATGATTTGACCAAAGAAGCCAACGCTGCGACACGCAATAGCCTGCCGACACGCAGATATCTGACTGATCCCCCGTCAGCCTATTCCGTCCCGTCTGCAGATGCGCCTATGCCGAATGTCGTTGAGACCAAGACCGAAGCCGTCAAAGACGAATACGACAGTGCGCCCCTCGACATGCGGTGTCTTGAGGAAAGCGGCGGAAGTTGCCGCAGAGGCGGGTAGCATTTCAGCCCTCAGTTGAACTTGATCTTTTTGGACCGCCCTGCGTCGATCGTGGGGCGGTTTTTCTATGGGATGGGCCGCGCGAGATACAACGCTCGCGAGAAAATGACCGATCTTTAATGAGCCTTCGACAACCTCCGACCCTATAACAATTAAAGTACCTTTCGGCTGGCGTGCACGAACACCGCCATGGGAAGATACACGAAACCCCTATTTGCGGAGGCCAGTTTGCGCACCCACCCCAGATCATTCCACCGCAGCCAGTTTGCCCCCCTTCTGCTTGCAGCCACGCTTTTGAGCCTGCCACTTCCCGTCGCGGCAGCGGAACCACAGGATAGTTCACCCCTGGAGCTTCCATCAGATCTTCAGATTGCACCTGGTCTCAGTCACTTCACGCTCAACAATGGCCTCGAAGTGGTTGTCATTCCAGATCATCGGGCTCCCGTCGTCACCCACATGCTCTGGTACAAGGTTGGCTCTGCTGACGAACCGGAAGGGCAATCGGGCGTCGCACATTTCCTTGAACACCTGATGTTCAAGGGCACGAAGAATCATCCGAATGGCGCCTTTTCGACGATGGTCGCCGAGATTGGCGGGCAAGAAAACGCATTCACAAGCACCGACTACACCGCCTTCTTCCAACGCGTGGCGAAAGAGCATCTCCCCTTGATGATGGAGATGGAAGCTGATCGCATGGAGAACCTGGTGTTGACCGACGACGTGGTCGCACCGGAACTTGACGTGGTCCTTGAGGAGCGCCGGATGCGGGTGGACAGCGACCCGGGATCCAAACTTCGTGAAGCACTCACCGCAATCACATTCGTCAATCACCCGTATGGTTCGCCAGTCATCGGCTGGCAGAGCGAAATCGAGGCGTTGAACAAGGAGTCCGCAATCTCTTTCTACAATCGCTTCTACACTCCAAACAATGCTGTACTCGTTATTGCCGGTGATGTTGAATCCGCAAACGTCAAAAAACTTGCGGAGCAGACCTATGGCAAAGTCGTACGCCGTGCCGAACCAGGAGCCAGAGTACGCCCCGCAGAACCGCCACTCGCCGGCGAACGCCGCATTTCTGTCTCAGACCCGCGTGTGAGGCAGGAAACAGTCTCCATGACCTGGATTGTTCCCAGCCAGACAACTGGTCATGGACATGAGGCGGAAGCGCTTGACGTATTGGCATATGTTCTAGGCGGTGGCGCAACCAGCCGATTGCACAAGGAAGCTGTTCTTGAGCGCAAACTAGCGATCAACGCAGGCAGTTACTATCAAGGCGGGGCGTTGGATGACGGCCGTTTCGGCTTCTACGGCTCACCGCGTGAAGGCCATACGCTAGACGAGATCGAAGCGGTCATTCAAGAAGAGCTCGAGAATGTCATATCCAATGGCATTACGGCGGAAGAACTCGCTCGAGCCAAACGCAGCATGATTGCGAGCGCAATCTACGCACAAGACAGTCAGCAAAGCTTGGCGCGGATCTTCGGCAGCGCGCTTGCGACCGGTCAAACGATCAAGGATGTCCAGACTTGGCCCTCTCAGCTTGGCGCGGTTACACCAGAGGATGTGCAAGAGGCCGCACGCAAATACCTTTCCGGCAAGCCCGTTGTCGGTCGGTTGGTGACACCGACGGAAGACACAGCCCTTTCCGACACAGCCAAACCAGAAAAGTCGTGATCCATGCTACACCTTGCACAAAAACACCTAAGTCGCGCGATTTCAGCCGGTGCGGTTGCGCTTGGGGCGCTGGGCTTGACCCTGTCGATAGCTCAAGCAGTTGAAATTCAGCGTGTTGTCAGTCCGAAGGGTATTGAAGCCTGGCTCGTTGAAGACAACACAGTCCCGATCATCGCCGTCAATTTTTCCTTCAAAGGCGGCGCTGTTCAAGATCCGGAAGGCAAGGAAGGCCTGACGCGCCTCCTTGCCTCCACTCTGGATGAAGGGGCAGGCGATCTCTCCTCTGAAAAGTTCCAAGCTCGTATGGAAGATCTCGCAGTCGGCATCAGCTTCAACACTGGCAAAGACTACTTTTACGGAAGCCTCCGAACCCTGACGCCGGCACGCGACGAGGCGTTCGACTTGCTTCGACTGGCAGTCAACGACCCTCGGTTTGATGAGGTCGCGGTGGATCGCATGAAAGCCCAATTGGCCGTAGGCATTCGGAGGGCGACACGTGACCCGGACACGATAGCTTCCCGGAACCTGTTGAAGGCGATGCTCGGAGAACACCCTTACGCTACCCCTACAAGTGGCACCGAAGAGAGCCTTGCAAGTCTGACCAGAGACGATCTGCTCTCACAGAAAAACCGGATCTTTTCGCGCGATACGCTTCGCATCGGCGTGGTCGGCGACATCAACGCAGAGGCGCTAGCTCCCCTGCTCGACATGGTATTTTCCCCCCTTCCTGGAACCGGTGACATCACCCCAGTTCCCGAGATGGATATTAAAGCTGATCAGCGGATCGATCACGCAATGCCAGTTCCCCAGACCAAGCTTGTCTTCGCGCTGCCTGGTCTCAAGCGGGATGACCCTGACTACCAGGCGGCGTTTGTCATGAACCATATTTTGGGTGGCGGCACTTTCACCTCCTGGCTCTACGAAGAAGTTCGCGAGAAGCGCGGATTGAGCTACAGCACAGGAACATCCTTGTCTCCTTATGGTGCAGGCGGGCTACTCATTGGTTCTGCTGCGACGAGAGCGGATCGAGCAGAAGAGACCCTGTCGGTGATCCTGGGGCAGTTTGAGCGGATGGCAACCGAAGGTCCGACAGAAGCTGAACTAGAGAGTGCAAAGCGCTTCCTGACAGGCTCCTATCCACTGCGATTTGACGCGTCTTCAAAAATCGCGAGGCAGCTCGTCGCCCTTCAGAACGCCGAACTGGGCATCGATTATTTCGATAGGCGCAACGCAGAAATCGAAGCTGTCACACTTGAGGACGTTCGCCGTGTCGCAAAACGATTGATGGCTGGAAAAGTGCCGACAATCTCAACCGTTGGCCCTGCGTCGAATTAAACCACGAAAAGCAAAAATCAACCCGCGGCGCGTTTACGTGCCGTGGGGGCTGGAGTTCCCTGAAGAACTTCAGCGCGTACAGGCCGGGGTGGGGAGAAGAGATTGCCCTGCGCAATATGGACATCGTAGTCGAGCAGCTCGAGAACCTGTGACTCCGTCTCGACGTGATCAGTGATCAACTCGATACCATATCGGTGGAGCAGGTCTCCAAAATCCGACGGATGGATATGACCGTGATCTGCTGACCGGCGACCAATCAGGTAGTCCGCGTTTAGCTTGGCAAACTTGAAGCCCTTCTGCGCGAGAACCTTGAAGTCCATCTTCATATCAACGATGCGGTCAATCGAGAAATTGAAGCCGATTTCAGACAGCGCGCCGAGGCTTTCCATCTCCATCACACCCATGGCGGCCACGTCGCTCTGGCTAAACTCGAAAATCAGAACATCCGACAGGGTTCTGTTGGCATTTACGAACTCGAGAAATCCAGGAAAGAATGTCTCATCGACGAGCGAGAGTGAGGAAATGTTGCAAAAGAGAGCCGCATTGCGGTTGCGAGAGGTCAGTCGACGAATGACCTGCACTGAGCGAAACAGCAAGAGGTTATCGATGCGGGCAATCTGGCCCGACCGAACGGCTTCCGGCAAGAAGGCCGATGCCTCCACGAGTTCTCCACGCGAGTCACGAAGACGCGTAAAGGCTTCATAGTATTTCACCTGGCGTTGAGGCAGGGTCACGATTGGCTGCAAATGCAGTTCGACACGGTTCGAATTGAGCGCAGATGTAATCAATTCGCGCATAAGCGGATCTGAATTGTTGCTCGCTGGCACCTCGTGCTCGGGCATCGTCTGAGCCGCTTCTTCTGCAGATGAGAAAACACCTCCACGTGCGTCCGCAGCTGATCCCGCGCTGGCGTTCAGAGCTTCCTGACCAGATGCATAAGCTGGTTCAGCAAAAGTTGGCTGGGTCACCTTATGACCTGAATTGCCAGGAGTTGGTGCTGCTGCGTATCGTTCAGCCTGATAGGAGACCTGCTGCGGCGGAGCTGCAGGTTCACGTTGTGAATGAGAGTAAGGCTGGCTCTGGAATGGCTGTGTATTTGAGTAGTGTGGGATCTCGGCATGTGCCGGCGCCGGTGGCAGAGCCTTTTGATCCTCAACGCGCGTCTCCAGATCGGACATTGCCTCTGCCATCTGCTTGACCAATGTGCCAAGAACTTCCACCTCGGCGAAGAGTGGGTCAATTTCCTCCCGGGTTCGATGAGGAATTGTGTGTTCAACGCCGGTCAGGCGGCCTTCCAGATTACCAACATCCTCGTCAAGTTCAGCCATGCGGTCCTCAAGCCGATCGACCGCATCACTGACTGCACCGCGATCTCTAGCCCGGCTCACCAACAGGTGAAACAGGATCATCGTGCACATCAGCGCAAGCCCTAAGGACACAGCTTCGCCGAAAGGCCGCCCGAACTGAAAAATCAGCACGGCGGCAACAGACATCGCGATAATGCCCATGCAGATGGCTATGAAGAAGGTGGCCGTGCGCCCCATGATCACCGAAGGCTCTCAACTCGAATCAGAAACTTAGCGTTAATCATGCCTTAAGATTTGGCAGCGACCGAATCCAATGCCGTATGCATTTGCGGATAAAAGGGGTTGTCCCCTGATATGGAGCTCAAACACTCTAAAAACCTGTCTCATCCCAGCGTCTTGCCTCGACAGGCAACGGCGTGGCGTTGACTAATAATATGCATCCTGCCGTAGCGTCTGCAAAACAGTGGCACGCCGCATTGCGTCCACAGCCGTTACGAATTTTAAAGACGCCACCCCTCCCGACCCAACTATTCAAGCCAATTGCCGCGCCGATCCTTCCTGCTGCGCAACTGACCAAACTAAAGCGGTTACACTGGGTGGAATGCAATTTCGGAGCGACGACAACGCTTTGTTTACCCTGTTCATAGAATTATCGTCATGCCGGTTGAGAACGTCGACCGACCCGAATCAACCCAGCCAAGAGAGACGGGGGACGCCCAGCAATGGGGAGTAGAGAGGGCCTGAAAAGGCCTGTGATGGTACGTGTTCTGGATTGCTCTCCTGCTGAAGCGGCGAGAACTGCAGCCGTGAGTGCGAAGCTTGCAGTCGATTGCGAAGATCCTTCTTTGTACAGTGTGAGCGAACGCTGTCTGGAAGATTTGACGCGGGACAATACCGACGTGCTTGTTCTGGACCTGGAAACCATTGGCGGAGAAAGCGCGCTCGAACCCTTCGCGGTCCGGTGCCCATCGACGGTTATTATCGCCGTCTCCGCGCAGGGGTCCGTTTCCCGGGCTGTCAATGCCATGCGTTCCGGCGCACATGACTTTCTCACCAAACCGTTTTCCCTCGATGCCCTAGCTTCAAAAATCTCCTTTCAGCTGGATCAGAGAAAGCCCAATCTCAGCGTCCGCGTAGAGCAAACGCACGTCACCACGTCCGCATCTCTTGAAGCCACTGACGAGCCTATGTCATCTGCCGCAAGAAAAACGGGCGCGCTTGATCAACTGATCGGGAAATCACTTCCCATGCAGGCGGTCTATGACCAGATTGCACGCATGGCGCCATCCCAGGCTCCTGTGTTCATCACAGGAGAGTCTGGCACAGGTAAAGAGCTCTGTGCCAACGCGCTTCACAAATTGTCAGACCGAAACAAGCAGCGGATCGTCACGATCAATTGCGCAGCCATTCCACGCGACCTTATCGAAAGTGAAATCTTCGGATATGTTCGCGGGGCATTTACCGGCGCGACGGAAAATCGGACCGGCGCTGCTGAACAGGCCGACGGCGGCACACTTTTTCTCGACGAGATCGGGGAAATGGACCTGATGCTGCAAAGCAAGCTGCTCCGCTTTCTGCAAACAGGAACCTTTCAGCGCCTCGGCGACACCAAGAGCGTCAAAGTTGACGCCCGGATCATCTGCGCGACCAACAGAAATCCGCTTGCAGAAGTTTCCGCGGGACGCTTTCGTGAAGACCTCTACTACCGCCTGCACGTTCTCCCGATCCTCCTGCCGCCCTTGCGTGAACGGCGCGATGACATCATGGATCTGGCGCAGATCTTCCTGCATCGCTTTTCCTCTGAAGAACGCCGCGGTTTCAAGGGCTTTGATGCCGACGCAGAAGTCAGTCTACTGGCCTACAACTGGCCCGGAAACGTACGCCAGCTTGAAAACACAATCCGCCAGATCGTTGTAATGAACGAAGGGCAATCCGTCACGCTCGACATGCTGCCGATGCTGATCCGGGATCCATCTGGCCGGACAACGTCGGTGATCGACCTGTCGCGGGAGCGCGCCAGGAGCCAGCCGACCATTCGCCCCTTCGGGACCATAGAGCCACTTTGGGCCCAGGAACGTCGGATCATCGAAGACACGCTTGTTGCTTTTGACGGCAACATTGCGATGGCCGCCGCCGCTCTTGAAATCAGCCCCTCGACGATCTACCGCAAAAAGCAAAGCTGGCTCGAGCGCAGTTGTTAACCAGCACAGTGTTTACCGCACCGCACTCATTTCCTTGTGTCCCGATGAAAGTCAGTCTATATCGACTTTAAAACAAGTTGAAAAACAACGTGATCGGGCATGCGCAGGGGTTAATTAAATGATGTCAGGTAAATTCGCACGTTCAGCTTTCGGAGCTGCCGCTTTTTCATTGGCGGCGGCAGTGGCGACTGCGTCTCTTGCCCAGACTACTTCGCCATCATTCCCCACTCCGTCTGAAGCACTGAAAAGCTCGCTGGCAACGCTGGATGCTTCATGGGATGCAAGTGAGCTGGCCTTTACCGCTGCCACTTTCGCAACTTCCAACGCGACCGGTTACGGTCAATACACGGCACGGGACGGCAATAGCTTCTCACCGACCGAAACAATTACCGTGTATGCAGAGCCCATTGGTTATAGCTTTGCCGAAACAGCCGGAGGCCACCGCCATGATATTGAAGTTGGCTTTAGGCTCCTAAACACAACTGGTCAGGTTCTAGCTGAACAAGGTGGTTTTGCTCGCTTTGCCGGGGAAACGCCCAGCCGCAAGCGCGAACTTCCGACAAGCCTGAGCTTTCAGTTCGAAGGCCTCCCGGCTGGCGATTACGTATTGGAAGCGCTTTACACTGACAAGATCTCGGATAAGTCCGGAGCCGTCACGTTGCCCTTTGCGATGACAGGTGCTCAGTGAAATCTGCGCTGATCAGAAAGCTCACCGCCCACGTGACTTAGTGTTAGTTTTCCTTGAGCAGCCACTATCACACAGATCTCCTCTCGACTGGGCAGCGAGACCGATCCTAAGCTGAGTCAAATTCCTTTTGCCCGGGATTGACAAAATCCGGGCCAAATCCTACATCACTGGCGCTGCTGGCACTCGCCCTTTGGGAGTGCTAACAGCCGCGTAGGAGCATTCCACGCGATCTTTCGAACCAAAGTTATCATGCCCGCACGCTGCCTTTCGGTTGGGGGCGTGCCACATGAGAGGAAAGAGCCAAATGACATTTCGTCCGCTGCACGACCGTGTCGTTGTTCGCCGTGTAGAGTCTGAAGAGAAGACCGCCGGCGGCATCATCATTCCGGATACCGCACAGGAAAAGCCTCAGGAAGGCGAGATCGTTGCTGTTGGCGCAGGCGCCCGCAAGGACAGCGGTGAGCTGATCCCGCTGGACGTCAAGGCTGGCGACCGCGTTCTGTTCGGCAAATGGTCCGGCACCGAGGTCAAGATCAACGGTGAAGACCTGCTGATCATGAAGGAATCCGACATCATGGGTGTGGTCGCCTAAGGCGCGCGTCCCTGATCCATTCAGTTTCCACCAGTTACAGAGTGAGACGATAGAATGTCTGCAAAAGACGTAAAGTTCGGGTCCGATGCCCGCACCAAGATGCTCAAGGGCGTCGACACCCTCGCCAATGCCGTCAAGGTAACTCTCGGCCCGAAAGGCCGTAACGTCGTTCTCGACAAGGCCTTCGGCGCACCGCGCATCACCAAGGACGGTGTTTCCGTTGCCAAGGAAATCGAACTTGAAGACAAGTTCGAAAACATGGGCGCACAGATGGTCCGGGAAGTTGCTTCCAAGACCAACGACATCGCTGGTGACGGCACCACGACCGCAACGGTTCTGGCCCAGTCCATCGTCAAGGAAGGCGCCAAGGCAGTTGCTGCCGGCATGAACCCGATGGACCTGAAGCGCGGCGTTGACATGGCTGCAGCTGAAGCAGTTAAGTCCCTCGAAGCGTCTTCCAAGACCATCACCACCTCTGCTGAAGTTGCTCAGGTCGGCACGATCTCCGCAAACGGCGACGTACAGGTTGGTGCTGACATTGCAGAAGCAATGCAGAAAGTCGGCAACGAAGGCGTGATCACGGTTGAAGAAGCCAAATCGCTTGAAACCGAACTTGAAGTCGTTGAAGGCATGCAGTTCGATCGCGGCTACCTGTCTCCTTACTTCGTCACCAACGCTGACAAAATGCTTGCTGACCTGGAAAAGCCTTACATTCTCCTTCACGAGAAGAAGCTTTCCAACCTGCAAGCAATGCTGCCGATCCTCGAAGCTGTTGTTCAGTCTTCCCGTCCGCTGCTCATCATTGCAGAAGACGTTGAAGGTGAAGCTCTTGCGACACTCGTCGTCAACAAGCTGCGCGGCGGCCTGAAGATTGCTGCTGTCAAGGCTCCTGGCTTCGGCGACCGCCGTAAGGCCATGCTGGAAGACATCGCGATCCTCACGGGTGGCACAGTGATCTCCGAAGATCTCGGCATCAAGCTGGAAAACGTCACGCTCGACATGCTTGGCACTGCCGAGAAGGTCGCGATCACCAAGGAAACCACCACCATCGTTGATGGTGCAGGTTCCAAGGACGACATCCAGGGTCGTGTAGGCCAGATCAAGGCTCAGATCGAAGAAACCACTTCCGATTACGACCGTGAAAAGCTGCAGGAACGTCTTGCCAAGCTTGCAGGCGGTGTTGCCGTGATCCGCGTTGGCGGTGCTACGGAAATCGAAGTGAAGGAAAAGAAGGACCGCGTCGACGACGCCCTGAACGCAACCCGTGCTGCGGTTGAAGAAGGCATTGTTCCTGGCGGTGGCACCGCTCTCCTGCGTGCCAAGAAGGCTGTTGAAGCTCTCTCTTCCGACAACTCCGACATCGCAGCCGGTATCAAGATCGTTCTGCGCGCTCTGGAAGCTCCGATCCGTCAGATCGCTGAAAACGCTGGTGTTGAAGGCTCCATCGTTGTTGGCAAGATCCAGGAAAACGATGACGTCACCTTCGGCTTCAATGCTCAAACCGAAGAATTCGTCAACATGATCGAAGCCGGTATCATTGACCCGACCAAGGTTGTTCGTACTGCCCTGCAGGACGCAGCATCGGTCGCAGGTCTTCTGATCACCACCGAAGCCATGGTTGCAGAGCTGCCGAAAGACGCGGCTCCGGCAATGCCGGCTCCGGACATGGGCGGCATGGGCGGCATGGGCTTCTAAGCCACGTCAACCGAGCTTGAAATTGAAAAGGGCGGTCTATGGACCGCCCTTTTTTGTTGGCGCAACGGGTGCACTCCAAAGGCCTGAATGCAAAGGTTTCTAACTCCTTTACCACCACACCAGAACGATCGAACGAGGAAAGTGTTTGATCAAGTGCCGAAAGGCGTGAGACATACGGTCCACATATTGACGATAGAGAAGAGCTGACAAAGCACTCAGCAAACGAAGGCAATCTGAAAACTGATGAAGCCCGCGACCGACCAGCAAGAACGGATCGAAAAGATTGAAATGGACCTGGCCCACGCCAATCATACGATTGATGAACTGAACCAGGTGGTCATCGACCAAGGAAAACAGATCTATCGCCTGACCCGCAAGATCGCAGAAATGACGGACCAGATGGAAGAGTTGATCGAGAATTCGCTCGTCAGTCCAACTGTAGAAAAACCCCCGCACTATTGAGCACCCCATGCAAAACAAGCGCATAGTTTTGGTGTCTCGTCCTTCCGGACGGCTTGCTGATACCGACTTCGAGGCCCGCAACGAGACTCTCCCCTCCCTCGCGGAGGGCAAAGCAAGAGTGAGAGTTGTCTACGTTTCTCTGGATCCGGCGATGCGCGGATGGGTCTCTCCAGCCACCAACAGCTATTTGCCACCGACTCCGATCGGTGAAACGATGCGATCGCTCGGTATCGGCATCGTCACCGAAAGCAGATGTGACGGCTTGAGCGAGGGGGACTGGGTCTCCGGCTTTACTGGCTGGACTGAGTATCTTGACGTTGAGCCGGCCGCACTGAGCGTGGTTCCTCAAAACGTCCCGATGGAAGCCTACATGGGCGTTTTTGGCCTTGCAGGCGCAACCGCTTACCATGGCCTCGTCAAGGTTGGCGAACCGAAGCGCGGAGAAACTCTCTGTGTTACGGGCGCTGCTGGATCTGTCGGATCGCTCGTCGGACAGATCGGCAAGGCGTTCGGTCTGCGTGTGATCGGTATTGCCGGTACAAAAGCGAAATGCGACTGGCTGGTGAATGACCTCGGGTTTGACGCTGCTCTTAACTACAAGACCGACGACTTGGATGCGAGCCTTAAAGCCTTCGCTCCGGAGGGATTGGACCTTCATTTTGAAAACGTCGGCGGCAAGCCCTTCACTGCAGCGTTACGCAACATGAAAGCATTCGGCCGGATCGCCATGTGCGGTTTCATTTCCGTCTACAATGGTGACAGCCCAGACGAAATACCGGATATGACCGCAATCGTGCGTCGGCGGTTGAGCCTCAAAGGCTTCATCATGACCGACCATTTCGAAACCTATCCCGAGATATTCAAAGCCTTGGGCGCAATGCTTCAGGCTGGCCAACTAAAATACCGCCTCGATATCGTCGAAGGTCTCGAAAACGCACCTGAGGCTCTTAACAAGCTTTTCGATGGTACCAACCAGGGCAAGCTTGTTGTCAAGGTCTCAGACCTTGCGGACCGACAGGGTTGAAGACAGCCCAGAGATTTTCGAAGGGTTGGTCGGATCGTCATACGACTTACCTCATTCCTGTCAAAATGATCGTACCAAGTGACGCGATTGAGGGCGCCCGTCACTTCGCGACAGCACCCTTAAGCGCAAGGAGCAATATCATGAAAACGAAAATTGGCCCGATGACTCTGGCTCTCTGTCTCGCTACAGGCGCCTTGCCCGCGCACTCCGCAGAAGAGCTTGTGGAAGTCCAATTGGTGGACACGCTGGATGATGAGCGCGGCTATTGCCTGGATATCGCAGGCGGGCAAGGCAAGAACGCTCCCCTGGATCGCGGCCTTCAGGCTCATACCTGTTATCATTATACGGGTGGTATCCTCGAGGATCAGGGCTTTGATGCCACACTTCTCAGCCAGGGCCGCTTTCGCATTCCCTATTTCGATGTCTGTATGGAAGTGCCTTCCGTGACAGCCGGGGCGCCCATTGTCCTTGGGGCTTGTAACGATGCCGATACCCAGAAGTTCTCGCTGCAAGACAATGGACAGTTGATTGCGCAGACCAAACCATCGCTTTGCGTCACCGTCAGTCAAACGGAAAAAAGAGAGGGCCGGGGCGGTTCACCTGTTCACGTGATGCGGCCTTTGACGCTTCAGCCCTGCGATACGGCGGATGAAGCCTATCAGACCTGGTCGCTCTACAAGCTTTAGGCGCCCGCGCACCGAGCTCCGACCGAGGAAATTGCCTTCGGGCGTAGCAACCGGGCCTCCGGTCCGGTTGCCAATAGTCAACAGCCATGGCATAAACCCCGCCATCATCAAGAGAAGGGCTGGCGCCCTCGCCAACCTGCCTAACCGGGCAAGGTGGTCCCCGCCAGGGATGCGGCCGAATGATTTCGGGAAGATGTCTCTTCCAAGAAACAACCGGCAACCAAGCGGTACTTCGTTTCATGCGCCAGTTCTCCTCGGGCAACCGATGGAGGATTATTTTGTCTAAGGACCCTTTCGCCAGGCAGGCGGCCAAACTCGCAGACCTTTCACGCGCCGTACTTGTACAGGCGAGTGCTTCACAAAACTCCACGGAAACCCAACCTTGGGAAGAAGCGGCTGAAGACTGTATTCTCGCGCGTGTCGACGCTATCCGTATTCTCGGCGGGCTGCCAATGCATCAACCTACGCTGGATTGCAGGGACCGACGTACCCGGCTTGAAACCCTTTTGGGGTATTGGGCCAACGGCTGCCCCTTTGTCATCGACGAAAAGCTGTTTGCAGACGTTCTCAAACGGCGACGTCCAAGGCCGGTTTCAACGCAGATTTCCAGCTGAACTGTAGCCTGACCCGCGCTTAGTCCCCCAGAGGTGGCACCTTTGGGACCGGGCGTGGCTGACCGTCCTCATCAACAGCGACCATCGTGAAATTGGCTTCCGTCACCTTCTCGCGATGACCATAGCGGTGGCGAAGTGCCCAGGCTTCGAGAATGATGCCCATGGAAGAGGTGCCCACCCTGTCTATCCGACTGTAGATGCAAAGAACGTCGCCAACGTGGACCGGACGGATGAACTTCATCTGGTCGACCGCTATGGTGACTACACGGCCGCCAGCTCGTTGACCAGCTGCGATGCCGCCGGCCAGATCCATTTGAGAAAGTACCCAGCCGCCGAAGATATCACCCGCCGCATTCGTGTCCGCCGGCATCGCCATGGTGCGCAGTGTGAGGTCCCCGGATGGGGCTTCTATGGCGTCATCGTGCTTTTGGTCTGTGCTCACATTCTCTCTCCGGCGATCTGTTGTTGTTGGAAGACTATCGGCTGTTCCCCGCTTCGCAAGAGGTTCTTGCGCGCATGACCGGTTCTCAACGGGAAACGGGAGCTTAGGACTATCGCTTTGCGCTCTTGAGGTCCGCCGGGATATCGCAGCCAGGCGTTCCAAAACCTGCAAGCCAGAGGCTTTGTGCAATGCGCTCGGCAGAAGCAACTACCGCCGCTCCCGCATCGGCACCAAAGACATCTTCGGCGACCGGGCGAAACAGGGACAACCACTCACCATAGTCATCGGAGCGGATCGCTGTCTGACTCACATGAACTGGAACCGGTTTGCCCTTGTAGTCGCCGGTTTTGAGTAGGACCGATTGCCAGAAAAGCTTCATCTTTGCGAGATGCTCTGGCCACCGACCATCGACGCGCGCTTCGAACAGCGGACCAAGTCGTTCGTGCGCCTGGATCTTGCCATAGAACACTTCCACCAACTGATCGATGCCTTCGGCCGTGATGGCAGGATGGACCGGCGTTCGCGCCGAAGCTGATCTGACATTGAGGTCCGAAGGCTGAGCAATGTCTGTCATGTTCTCAAAGTGCCGCTGCCTGTTTCAGCCATTCAGGTTGCTCCAGACAATAGTAGCCGGAAATCCGGCTGATGGTCCCTGCACGTTTCCAGTCATTCAGCACGCGGCTGACGTTTTCACGGGCTGCTCCTGCCATGTTGGCAATATCGGCTTGGCTAAGCTTGTAGTGGATCAACACGCGCCCATCATCGAGGGGTTTGCCGAAGGTCTCCGAGAGCTGGAGCAAGGTCTGCGCAACACGGCCAGGCAGTGGGAGGAAGGACCGTGCGGCGAGGACGTCATTGGCCTGACGCAAGCGCTTGCCGACGATGGACAGCATATGTCGGTAAACCGCCGGATTCTCATCTGCAAATCGTTCGAATGCTGCCTTGTCGATGAATGCCAGTTGCGCGGCCTTGAGTGCGCTGACGGTAGCCGACCGCGGACGACCATCAAGCAGCGCGAGTTCGCCAACCAAATCGCCGGGGCCAAGCACCGCGAGCAACTGCTCGTCACCTTCGACCGACAGGATGGAAACCTTCATCGATCCCTCGAGAACGGCATAGCAGCCATTTCCCGGATCACCGTTTTCAAAAAGGATCGTGCCCGCAGCCACCTTCATTGGCCTCGCGAGGCTCGATAGCTGCTCTGCAAGATCCGAGGACAGGCCCTCGAGCGAAAAACTGTTTTGAAGAAATTTCTGAATTTCGGCCACAGCGCCGCCCTTTCCCGGCAGCGCCTTCCCAAGTCGGAAAACAGCCACCAACATCAAGTGTGTGACTCACATCACGTGCATATTCAGAAAATAGACCTATATGGAAAGACATGGAAGCGGAACACACACCGCTTCTGACCTCCCCGAAAAAGGTTCCGTCCCCCGCCGGAACCTTTTTTCGTTCCGGCCATAGCTATAAGCCTGCCCAAACGGCCTCAGTATAGAAAAACGCCACGTTCATCCAAAGTGCGGAAGAACCGTTCGCTACCTAGAACCTCACGGTGAGCCTCACGAACCGCGATTTTGCCAGGCATCTCGTCACGGCGCAAACGATCGTCCGCAGCGCCAGGCAGACAGGCTACGAAGGTCATGTCCGAAAGGCCGTCGAAATGGTGCTGTAGCTGCACCTGCAACTCATCTGGATCTTCTGTTTCCGGGAGAGGAGGCCCCCAAGGCACAACATCGAAACCAGCCTTAGTCGAAATGTGCCTGATACGCGCTGTATGCAAGCCGGGCGGAATGGCGGTGACAATTTTCGGGTTTTCTGAAAAGCCTTCAAGGGTCAGCGCATTTATCACGAGCCGAACGATCGCACTGCGGTCGAAGAGGCCCTCTCTGACCGTCACAAAATCTGGCTCTCGTCCCATCTTCGAGGTATAGGCGCTGACCTGTGCACGGATCTCACTTGTCAGAATTTCTTCTGGAAGCAAACGTACCATGGCGCGGCGCTCGAGCGAGGCGCGCGTAGGCATCTCATTGCCATATACCTTTCTCATTCTCTCACTCAGCGGGTGGACCCGGTCGCCACTCAACGCCAGTGTCAGTCCAAACAAGGCACGCTCACCCACTTGTGCTGCAACGTCTTGCAGGGGCTTGAACTCACGGGACCAGAGATCGGTGGCGACAATACAGCCAACCGCACTCAGCCGTCCCTCCGACAACAAGGTGCGCAACGTTCGATCAACGCCAAAAGCCAGACCGTAGTCCAGCGCGCCTAAGGTAATTCGTTTCATGCAAACTTTGCCTGACGGAAATCAAGATTGATGACTTCTATCCCTGCGTCATCACGCGCAAGATTTCAACCTTGCCAGTATCTCAACCATCGTAAGGTCATTTGAACCGAATGCTGCTCACAGGCTCCAAGGGTACAGAAACAGGCTCGCTGATCACATAGATAACCAGTTTTTCCAACAAGACGCCTTTGACAGTTCTTGGCAAAACGGCCACCTTTTCGACGTTCTTGTAAAACTGTGACAGCGCTGCGCTGTCGTCTCGTCTTTCTTCGCTGACATAAAGGCCTGGGCGTTCGAATAGCGCCTCATCGACGTCTTTTTCCATAGCATAGCGAATGCGCTCATTGAGCTGAATGACCGGCAAGCCGCTAGAAAACAGAAAGGCAAGCTGTCCGTTGAGACCATATCCAGTGGTCGCAATGTAAGCCACGCCTTCCCTACCTGCCAATTCTGCTACTTTATCGCCGATTTCCGGCCAGCCTCGAAGCTGAAAGGTTGGATCCTTCCGCGCAAGCTTTCCGCTGATGGGCGAGACCGCATGGACCTGCACAAGTACCGCAACAACCACTCCCAGGATCACACCGGCAAGCGCGAGATAGCGCCAGGTCTTTTGGTTTGAAGTACTGACGAACCAGGCAGCCATCAGCGCAAAGGCCGGGAACAAGGGCGCCGGCCAGTTGGCCTGAACACGCGCATGAAGCGAGTGGAACAACAAGTAAGTGAGAAAGGGCGTCACCGTCAGAATCAAGAGCCCGGCACGCGCATCACCACGAATTGCCTTCCGCCCCAGCCCGAACGCCCCCAACACGGCCAATATCGCGATCAACGGATTGGCCAAGCCCAGAACGGCTCCCACGAACTCAAAGATGTATTTGCTGGTCCAGCCGCCTTGAGCTGCCCGGCCAAATTGCTTGTAGAAGCTGGCCCAGTCGTAGAGATGGTTCCAATAGAGCACCGGGGCAAAACACAGAAGGGCAACAAGCCCGCCCGCCCAGAGCTGCCATGCCGCGAACCAGCGGCGCGCTGAGGGCACCAATATAAGCCAAAGAGTGATCCCCGCTCCCAGGAACAGGACAGAGTACTTTGAGTCCAGCCCCAAGCCTGCGAACAATCCGACAGCCAGCAACCAGTTGGGTTTTTGAGATGAATGCAGCTCTGCGAGCGCCCAGAGCGCAAGGCCCCAAAAGAACACTGAAGGGGCATCCGGCGTCGCAAGAATCCCTCCGACACCCACGAGAATACTGGCATTGAGGAACAGCACGGACCAACCGGCGACGGTCCGGTCGAATAGAACATCTGCCGTCCGCCAGAGAAAAAATGAGCCGAGGGCAGAGGAAAGAACCACAAGCGCACGAACGCCCAGGGGTGTATCGCCAAAAACCGCCTGTCCACCCCAGATCCACCAGGCGATCATCGGGGGATGATCATAGTAGCCAAGGGCAGGCGACAGCCCCCAAAGCCTATAGTAGGCCTCATCCTCGACGAAGTGCGCATTCGCGGCAGACCAAAGCTTGAGCCCGGTCAGCGCCGCCACAAAAACAACGAGGAAAACCGGCCTGAGATAGGCCGGCAAGGTCAGGTCCGCAGGTTGACGTGTCAAATGGCCCTCGTCAGCTCTTGCGCCAGGTCAGCGCTGAGCTCGCCGCATAGTTCCAAACAGCGCCCATGATCGCACCGGCGGTTCCAGCGAACAACCAGTAGGCTGGATCCTGATAGATCAGGCCCGCCACGCCAACATTGGCAAGAACCCCGACACTGCAAACCGCATAGAAGGTCAAAAGGCCCTGAATGACCTTGATACCCGTCAGACGGCGATCACGGTAGGTTAGCTGATTGTTCAGGAAGAAGTTGGAGGTCATGGCAACGAAGGAGGCTGCAGTCTGCGCCAGATTAAATCCATAGTCGCCGACAACAAGGAACAAGCGAAGCGCAATTAGGTGCACAACCAGTCCACTGGCGCCAACCAGGCCAAACATCAGAAACCTGACGGAAATGGCATTGCCAAAATATTTGGCCAGCAAGAGCCCGAAGTAGTCGAGGGTCACAAGGGTATCCAGCTTGCTCTCGCCGTGCTGCCGCTCCCGAAAGGTGAACGGCAGTTCCTTGATCTGGAGCCGACCACCAAAGCTCGACACTATGTCCAGCAAGATCTTGAAGCCCTGTGCAGAGAGCCTTGGCGCAATTTCTTCGGCTTTCTCGCGCCGGATCATGAAAAATCCGCTCATCGGATCACTCAGGGAAACGTTCAACAGCTTCTGCGCGAGCGAGTTTGCGACGTTGGAGCCCCAGGCACGAAACTTGGAAAGGCCTTCGCCAATGGTCCCGCCTTCGACCTTTCGGCTGGCAACAACGAGATCTGTTTCGCCGCGCTTCAGCTCCGCAAACATCTCAGGTAGCAGCGCTTCGTCATGCTGCAGATCAGCGTCCATGACAGCGACATAGTCGGCGGAGCTGGCGAGCATGCCTTCGATACAGGCTCCCGACAATCCGCGCCGGCCGATACGCCGGATGACACGCACTCGCGGGTTCTGTCGTGCAAGCGCTCGTGCAGCTTCTGTTGTTCCGTCTGGCGAATTGTCGTCGACAACGATCGCTTCCCAATCGATGCCATCGAGCGTTTCATGCAGCAACTCAATCAGGATCGGGACATTTTGCGCTTCGTTGAATGTCGGTAGAACGATGCTTAACTCGGCGGCGCGTGGCATCGCATCAACAAGATCTGCCAGGCCCACATTGCCTGCTCCATCGACCTTCCCCAGTTCTGCTGCACTTTCCATCGACACGCGTGCTCCGCTTTCTTCATTCATTTCTGCGACAGGACCGCAGTTTTATCGCGCTGTAAAAGTGCGCGGACCATAACTTTGCAGACCGGGAATGCAAGCAAACCTGTATCCTGACCATGCGATATTTGCGACCACGCAAATTGACGCTCACATGCCACTCGCGATGGACCAAGGCAGCTTCTGCCGTTCTCGGGCGAGGTGATCGCATAAACTCATTACTTTTCCGTATGGCCCCTAAGGCTGGAGTGTGTCCTAAACTTGCCCTACCCTCCTGTTTCGTCTAGGACACCCGGGAAATTGTCGCCTGTGCTGCGGTCCGTCTTATGGACCTGTTCGGCCGGGCCTAGCATCTCGCCAGGACTGACGAATCAATGGCCAAAAAACCGAACAAATTAAAAGCCCGCCTGCCGCGCGGTTTTGTGGATCGCTCTGCTGCAGAAATCCGGGCGGCGGACGAGATGATCGGTAAGATCCGCGAAGTCTACGAGCGTTATGGGTTTGACCCGATCGAGACACCGTCCTTTGAATATACGGACTGCCTCGGCAAATTCCTGCCAGACACTGACCGGCCCAATGCCGGCGTGTTTTCAGTTCAGGATGACGATGAACAGTGGATGAGCTTGCGGTACGATCTGACCGCGCCCCTTGCTCGCCATGTCTCTGAAAACATCAATGAAATACAGATGCCTTACCGCACCTATCGCGCTGGTTGGGTATTCCGCAACGAAAAGCCCGGCCCCGGGCGATTCCGACAATTCATGCAGTTTGACGCCGACACGGTCGGAGCTCCAGGTGTGCAGACCGACGCTGAAATGTGCATGATGATGGCTGACGCCATGGAGGCCCTCGGCATCCCTCGTGGCCAATACGTGATCCGGGTGAACAACCGCAAGGTTCTGGATGGCGTCATGGAAGCCATCGGGCTTGGAGGCGAAGACGACGCTGAACGCCGTCTGACCGTTTTGCGGGCCATGGATAAATACGACAAGTTTGGCGCAGAAGGCGTTCGCTTGCTTCTGGGCGCCGGACGCAAGGACGAGAGCGGCGATTTCACGGCAGGAGCAGGTCTGTCCGATGTGGCAATCGACGCCATCATCGAGATCCTGGAAGCCTCGGCGATCGACGATCTGATCGATTACACCAATGATCTGACTTTCAAGACAGCCGCGCTTTCCAAATTCGCCATCAACGAGAGTTTTGATGCGGGATTTCGGGAACTCAAGCTGATCTCGGATCTGGTCAAATCCGGCGGCTACATGTCAGATCGTATCTCCATCGATCCATCGGTCGTCCGCGGCCTCGAATATTACACCGGGCCAGTTTATGAGGCCGAGCTTCTCTTCGATGTGAAGAACGAAAAGGGCGAAGTCGTCCAATTCGGCTCCGTCGGAGGCGGCGGTCGCTATGATGGCCTCGTCAAGCGGTTCACAGGCCGCGATGTGCCAGCCACCGGCTTCTCAATCGGCGTCTCGCGTTTGATGAGTGCGCTCAAGAACCTCGGCAAGCTCAACGTCGAGGATGTCGTCGCGCCGGTTCTCGTCACAGTGATGGACGGCGATGCCGAAGCACTTGGGCGCTATCAGAAAATGACCCAGGATCTCCGCGCCGCGGGAATTCGCGCCGAGATGTATCAAGGCAACTGGAAGAAATTCGGCAACCAACTCAAATACGCTGACCGCAGAGATTGCCCGATCGCGATCATTCAAGGCTCAGACGAGCGTGAAGCGGGCGAGTTGCAAATCAAGGACCTGATCGAAGGCGCACGACTTGCGTCTGAAGCAACCGATGTCGACAACATCACCTGGCGCGAAAGCCGCCCGGCGCAGATCACGATCAAGACGGATGATCTGGTCCAGACTGTTCGCACCTTGCTTGACCAGCAAGCTGAAGATTGCAGACGCCTGTCGGGAGACGTTTGACGATGCCGCAGAGCAGCCTGACCACTAATGACATTGAAACTGTGCTGGCACTTTTTCGCGATGCCGGCCATGACAAAGTCTCACCGCCAATCCTCCAGCCTGCCGACGTCTTCCTAGACCTTGTGGGCGAGGACATTCGTCGTCGCCTGTTCTTGACCAATGGGACGGATGGCGAGGACCTTTGTCTGCGTCCGGATTTCACGATCCCTGTTTGCCGTTTGCACCTGGAAAACGGTGCCGCAGAGCGACAAGCCTCCTATTGCTATCATGGCCCGGTCTTTCGCCAGCGCGCAGACGGCCTCGGCGAGATACACCAAATCGGAGCTGAAAGCCTGGGCCGGGGCGATTTTGTCGCTGCTGACGCCGACATGCTTGCCCTATCAGTGCAGGCTGTAAACCAGTTTGGTCTCAGCGATCTGGATATCCGTATCGGGGACGAAACGCTTTTTGTCGAGGTCCTGAAAGGCCTTGATCTGCCCGTTGTCTGGCAACGCAGGCTTCGGGATCTGTTTGGTGACACGGAAAAGCTCTCGGAAGCACTCAGCCGAATGGCCGGTGGCGAAGCGAACAGTGAGGATGAGCGACGAGACGTGCGTCTCGGCTTTCTCTCTGCGCTAGAAGGTGCAGAGCCGACTGCCGCCCATGCGGTCGTTGAAGACCTTCTGTCCATCGCCGGAATTTCTGCCGTCGGCGGCCGTACGCCTGGCGAGATTGCCGACCGCTTTCTCGAGCAGGCCCAACTGGCAAACGGAGCTGGATCGAACCCAAAAGCCGCAGAAATCCTGAGACGCTATCTCGCCATAAGCGGCCCTGCAGACACAGCGGCACGCGAACTGGCAACCTTTGCGGCAGAAACCGGCATAGACCTTTCCGAACCTCTTGCAAGCTTCAGAGACCGGCTCGACGCCCTGACTGCCAAGGGACTCGCAACGCATACGCTGACATTTGCGGCTGATTTTGGCCGACGCCTCGATTACTACTCCGGCTTCGTTTTCGAGATTCATGGCCTGGACACCCCTTCTGACCAACAGCTGGTTGGCGGCGGACGCTATGACAAGCTGGTGCAACTGCTCGGAGCAGAGACAGAGGTCCCCGCCATCGGTTTTTCTCTGTGGCTTGACCGAATTGCCAAGATTACGGGAGCGGGCGCATGAGCAAGCTGACCATCGCGATCCCCTCCAAGGGCCGCCTTCAGGAAAACACCAATTCATTTTTCAGCCGCGCGGGCCTGAAAATACTGCAGCCTGGTGGCGCGCGAAATTACCGTGGAGCCGTCAAAGGGCTGCCTGACATCGAGATCGCCTTTCTTTCGGCGTCAGAGATCGCCCGCGAACTCTCAGACGGCACGGTGCACTTCGGCATCACGGGACTGGATCTGGTTCACGAAAACATCGCCGCGCCGGAAAAATCAGTTCACATCGTCACGCCCTTGGGTTTTGGCTCTGCAGACGTCGTGGTCGCTGTTCCCAAAGCTTGGATCGATGTCGAGAACATGTCTGACCTTGGCGATGTCGCATCCGATTTCAGAAACCGGCATGGTCGACGACTTCGTGTCGCAACCAAATATGTCAACCTGACCCGCGCGTTCTTTGCGAGCCACGGCATAGCTGACTACCGTATAGTGGAGAGCGCAGGCGCGACGGAAGGTGCACCGGCAGCTGACGCCGCCGAGTTGATTGTCGACATCACCACCACCGGTTCGACACTTCAGGCCAACAATCTGAAAATCCTTGCAGACGGCGTCATCTTGAAGAGTCAGGCGCATCTTGTGGCGTCGCTGAGTGCCGACTGGAGCGATACCGCTCTCGCAGGTGCCAAAGCGATTCTAGACCGGGTGGCTGCGGAAGAAAAAGCGCGGGACAATCGTGTCCTAAAGGCCGCAATCGCAGATCGCACCACAGCGTTGGCAGCCCTTTCCAAAATCGCCAGCGTTCAGCCTTTCGGGAACAATGAAGGTCGAATGCTTGGCGTTCTTTGCCCGAAAGATAGTGTTGCCGATTGTGCAAGGCGTCTCATCGAACATGGCGCAGACACTGTGACGGTAGAGACCCTGGAGTATGTTTTCACAAAGGAAAACAGCCTCTTCAACCCATTGGCCGAAAAGCTGTCTTAAGGGGCTCACCGGGTCTCGAAAACTGTCACCTGGGACGAGGAAAGGCCGCGCGCGCCTGTTCCACCGGCGCGCGTCGGCAGCAGCCTTCGAGGTGATCGTTCACCATTCCCATCGACTGCATGAAAGCATAGATTGTTGTCGGGCCGACAAAGCTCCATCCGCGTTTCTTGAGATCTTTGGACATTGCATTGCTTTCGGTCGACGTTGCGAGCGTCTTTGCCACCGCGTAATCAAGATGTTCCGGGCGGGTTTCAGGCTGAGCTTCATAGCGCCAGATGTAGGCTGCCAATGACCCAAATTCGGATCTCAGCTCCAAAGCTCTATTGGCATTGTTGATGACCGACTCGATTTTCTTGCGGTGGCGGACAATGCCCTTGTCGAGGAGACAGCGTTCAACATCATCTTCAGTAAAGGTGGCCACCCTCTCGAAATCAAAGCCGGCAAATGCCGCGCGAAAAGATTCCCGTTTGCGCAAGATCGTTAACCAGGACAGGCCCGCCTGAAAGCCCTCGAGACAGATTTTCTCGAACAACCTGATATCGTCGCCGACCGGCTGGCCCCATTCCTCGTCATGATAGCGGCGATAGTCGTCGTGGCCGCCGTGCCACCAGCAACGATTTAATCCATCATCGCCCCGAATGAGGCCCATTTCATCATCGCTTGCCATTGGAAGGCTCCACCCACAGTATTCATGATTTGTTCTTATCGCAGATGGTCCTGTATCCAACAAGAAATAAAAAACCCGGCACTCTGGCCGGGTTCTTGTAGCTTTCCTGGAAGCAATCGGAAAATCAGGCGAACAGTGCGTCGATATCGTCCTGAGATGCAACATCCATATCTGTGTCCAAGGACGGCCCGTTGAGCAGGGCAGCGTCGCCTTCGGCCAGCTGCTGTTGAACAGCCTCGATTTCCTGAAAGCTCTCGATGCCACCCCAGATGTCCATCATCTGGATGATACGGTCTTCGATGAAGCGAAGCGTACCGACAACCTTGGTGATGCGTTGCCCCGTCAGATCCTGGAAGTTACAGGCTTCAAAGATATGAACGACACGTTCCTGAATGTCGTTGGCCAGATCTGAGTCCTGTCCATTCAAGCGTGCTGACAATGTATTAGCCGTCTCATCGATGAATTCGGCTGCCGAAAGAATGCTATCCGTCGCACCTTCAGTGCCAGACACTACGGCGTCGAGCTCATTGGTGACACGTGTCATGTCATCACCTTCAGAACCGGTGGTTTGATGAAGGGTCGCAATTTCTTTCTTCGTCTGCGCGATCGCCTCATACATCGCGTCAATTTCAGTCTTGAGCTTTGCAGCTTCCGAGAGCTCCTTGCGGAATTCACTCATCATCTTCTGGCTCATAGCCTCGGCGTCCAGCGCCGGTTCCTGAGATGCTGTCGGAACACCTTTGGCAAGAAGAGCCTTCATCGCGCCAAACTCAGCCATAATCTCCTGGTGGCGGCGCTCTTCCGTCAAGACCGGGTCGTTGCTGGAATCAGCGTGCACACGCATCAAGCTTTCCGCCCGAAAGGATCTTTTCACCGCGGCCATACGTTTTCGTCCTCTTCCCGTCCACTCAGTCTAGGCTGCTCTGTCAACATCCAGATATAGCCAGCGATGTTTAAAGAATTGTTTTCCCGCCGATATTTATTTTCAGACGACTAAGTCCATTGATCCCCAAGGAAAATTCTTGTTCCTAAAGCGCTGACCATTGTCTATGCTTACAATCCCTGACGCAGGGTATTCGCAACAAGATTTAGTCTCACTGGCATAAATATTCGATGCATTGTATCCGCGCTCTTTTCGTTTTTTGTGTGCTCTGGGCCGGCTCTGCGATCTCTTGCAAGGCTCAACCCTTCTCGACAGAGGAATTGCTGTCAGGGTTTGAAAAGACAGTTTTCGGTCTCGAATATCGCTCCTGGAGCTGGCGTCCTTATCTGGTGAAAAAATTCACGGTCCCCGTGCGCTTCTATGTTCACAACCTTGCGCGCAAGAATCGAACGCCCGTGGTGCATCGTTTCCTAAAGGGACTGAACCGGAAGATAAGGGGGCTGGAGAGCACCTTGGCCTCCACTCCCGAAACATCCAACTTTCAGATCTTCGTCGTTGACCGGACACAGTACTCCGACGTCGTCCGCAAGAGCATCTATCAGGACGAGAGCGCCGAAGTTCCAGGACGCTGTCTAGTGCGTGTCGTTTCAGGGCGCCGCGGCATCAAGCGTTCCACCGCAGTGATTGTCTCCGACGAAGGCGAGTTTCTGTTTCAAAGGTGCCTGGTTGAAGAAGTTCTTCAAGGACTGGGCCCAATGAACGACGACCAATCCCTGTCTCACTCCGTCTTTAACGATACGTCACGACACAGCCGCTTTACGGTCTTCGATCAGATCATATTGAACATGCTTTATGATCCGAGGATCAAACCGGGCATGTCTTCCAAACAGATTGAGACGCTCCTGCCCATTGTGGCACGGGATGCCAAACTGGCGGTCTATTAACCAATTCTTCGTCAAAAACACTGTCTTTTCAGAAGCGGAAAATCAGTCGGGTACGGTCCCCAAGAGCCGCTAACCTTTGGCAAACCATGTTCGCCAAGCCTTTGCTAACCATATGATAAATTTCACAATATGGTTACGTTCTGATTCACCAAAACGTTGCTTCTAGGCTCTAGCCTTTTCGTGATTGTTTCCAAGTCCGCAGCTCTTGATGCGGGCTTACAGATGAAATGTTGCGAGTACATCCATGAAGCACTTTGGTCATATGGCGAAAGCCGTCGCCGCCGTTGGGGTTTTTTGCTCTCTGACATTAGCGCCCACACAGGGAACAGCAGCTGGACGGGCGGCACCTCCCCCGCTTGTCCTGAGCCCAAATCTTACTGAGCCCTGGGTTCTACAGCTCAAGCCCAATCGCGCCACGACCACTCGCAGGGCACCTGAGGTTAAACAGCGCCGCAGAGGCTGGCTCCGCCCTCAGACCGTTGCACGGCGCCAGACCGCGCCTCAGCCTCAAAGGCAGACACGCGCACCGCAGCGCCAAGTCGCTTCGCAATTCTTGCCAACCATTGTCGATTACTCAGGACCGCATAAGGCCGGCACGATCGTGATCGACACAAATGAGCGCTACCTCTACCTTGTCCAACGCGATGGAACTGCCCGGCGCTACGGTGTCGGTGTTGGCAAGCCAGGCTTTGAATGGGCAGGCTCCCACAAGGTGACCCGGAAGGCCGAGTGGCCAGACTGGCGGCCGCCGGCGGAAATGCGAAAGCGTCGCCCTGACCTGCCCAAGTTCATGGAAGGCGGGCCGAACAATCCACTTGGTGCCAGGGCGCTCTACCTCGGCTCGACGCTCTACCGCATTCATGGCTCAAATCAGCCCTGGACCATCGGTCATGCAGTTTCTTCTGGCTGCATCCGAATGCGCAATGAAGACGTGACCGACCTCTATGAGCGCGTCGGTGTGGGCACGACAGTCCATGTGATCTAACGATCTAATCAACTTAGAACGCCTCGGTCCTACCGGGGCGTTTTTGATTCAGACCGCAAAGGGCTCGATGTTCTTTCGGCCAAGATAGTTTCGAAAAAGACCACGCCACTGAGCCTTG
This sequence comes from Labrenzia sp. CE80, assembly GCF_009650605.1. NCBI lineage: Bacteria > Pseudomonadati > Pseudomonadota > Alphaproteobacteria > Hyphomicrobiales > Stappiaceae > Labrenzia > Labrenzia sp. CE80. Next base: position 750,095 of record NZ_WAJT01000002.1, on the reverse strand, counting down.
TCGCCGGTCCATTCGCTTTCGTCGGCTTCAAGGATGGTCAATTCAGGCAGATCTACTCCGCCGTGCCGGTTCGGGTGACTTACGATCAGATACTCGCAGGACCTACCGAGAAATCGATCGACTGCACGCTGGAGGCGCTCCAGTTCATCCCGGCGGAAATTTAGATCCGCGATCATCGTATCGCGCGCCACCTCATCCAGATTGTTCTGACTGTTCGAGATGACAAAAACCACGCGGGCCCGATCAGCGAGCTTTTGGAACTTTTCTCTCAGATAGCTGAAGCGCGACAGATCTTCTGCAAAGTGGGCGTCGATGTCCGCGTCCATACCTTCCTCTCGGAAGTGATGCAGAAATCGTAAGCCATAGGGCTGCCAGGTCGGATGGCCGGGGCCTCTTGCGATATCCTGGCGACGAAAGATCGGAAAACCGTCTTCAAATAATTGCGCCAAGCCCGCAATCGGTGAGATCAGGCCATCGAAAAAATGCCGTTCGGGGATAAAGTCCTCGCCCAGCGCTTCGCTCAGAATTTCGACGCTGGTTCGAATCTGGCGTGCGCTTTGGCAGGAAACACCAAGGCTTACGATTGCGGTGAGTTGACTTCCTGCGGACATGTCGACCGGTCAGCTGAATTTGTCATATTGCTGCAGGCAGCCTGGAAGGGAATTGCCCTTGAGAGCTCGCTCATTCTGCCGCAGTTGAGACAACATGGCCTTCCAATCCTTCGGGCATTGGGCCGCCGTAAACCCAGTCAAGCAGTTCCGCCGTATGTATCACAGGGATCTGAGTTCCGTTTCCGATCTGCGTCATGCAGCCAATGTTGCCCGTCGCGATCAGATCTGGCTTGGTCTTCTCAATGTTCGCGACCTTCCGCTCTCTCAATCTCCCCGCGATTTCAGGCTGCAGTATGTTGTAGGTGCCGGCCGATCCGCAACACAAATGCCCCTCCGGCACGTCCTTGACCTCAAAGCCTGCCGCCTTCAGCAGATCTTTCGGCTGACGGGTAATTTTCTGCCCATGCTGCATGGAACAAGCCGAGTGATAGGCAGCGCGCAATCCCGGAGTAACGGCCGGCTCGCCGAGATCCACGTCTGTGAGATACTCAGTGATGTCCTTTGCCAAGTTGGAAACGCGTTCGGCCTTGGCAGCGTAGAGCGGGTCTTCACGTAACATGAAGCCATAGTCCTTGATGGTGGTACCGCAGCCAGAGGCAGTGATCACAATCGCGTCCAGCCCCTCCCCTTCAAGCTCCTGCGTCCACGCATCGACATTCCGGCGCGCATTCTCAAGCGCAGCCTCCTCCTTGCCCATATGGTGGACCAACGCACCACAACAGCCTTCGCCTTTTGGTAAGACAATCTCATGACCCGAGCGCTGTAGAAGCCGGATTGTTGCATCATTGATCGACGGCTTGAGAACAGGCTGGGCGCAGCCACTCAACAAAGCGACGCGTCCTTTTCTTTCCGATTGCTCGGAGCTGAAAACGGCCGGCCCTTCCATCGCGGACCTGATAGGCGCCTTTGGTGGAGCAAGATCGAGCATTGCGCCAAGCTTTGCCAGCGGCCCTCCAGCCTTCTTCAGAAGCCCCGCCATGGGCCGCCCAAAGAACGCACCGAAAAGGGCGAAACGGAACCTCCCTGGATACGGCAATACAAAGGCCAGGAGTTCACGCAGCAACCTATCGGCGAAGGGGCGCTTGTAGGTATTCTCGATGTGAGTGCGAGCGTGGTCGACCAGATGCATGTAGTTCACGCCCGAAGGACATGTGGTCATGCAGGAGAGACAGGAAAGACAACGGTCGACATGTTTGACCACCTTCTTATCTGCCGGTCGATTGTTCTCCAACATGTCCTTGATCAGGTAGATGCGACCACGAGGACTATCGAGTTCATCTCCCAGCAATGTGAATGTCGGGCACGTGGCAGTGCAAAACCCGCAATGCACGCATTTGCGCAAGATCTTTTCGGACTCAGCTACGTTGCTGTCTCTCAGTTGCTCTTCAGTGAAGTTGGTCTGCATATGTGCGCTTCCTAAATCAGCCCATGATCCAATGAGCCAACCATCTTATTTTGGCCGCACCGTAAGGCCCGCGGTTTGGCCAAACAAGGCATCCTTTCGGCAAAAAGGTTTTGCCTTGCAAAACAGGCGGCAGTGAAACAACAGCAAGTCAGGCATCCTAGCACCAAACCTGAATGGCAGATAAACGCCATTCTCATGAACAGTTCAGGCCAGCAAATCTATCTTGGCAATCAGTGGGCGACAAAAAGAGCTTTGAGGATAGATCTGATGAACAAGACATTTGCAAAAACCGCAATTTTGGCTGCAGCAGTTTCCGGCCTTTCGACGGGTGTCATGGCAAAGGATTGGATTGAGAAGGTACAAGTCAGCAGAGACGGAATTGACACTAAACCTATTTTGGTCTCGGCGAACTCCCACAAGTACACCGACATCAAGTCGAACTCCCACAGGTTCCTTCTTCGCCTCTACGGCAAGGCGACCAAAGGCGAGCGGATCGTCGCGATGAAAGTTGGCTCTTTTAAGGGAACGCAATACTTCGAAGCAGACGGCAACCTATGGAGCAAGAGCTTTCAGCACCGCGATGTCGGCTCAGGTTCCAAACGGGCAGTCTCAATTTCCTACAAGCCGACGATCCCATTGAAAAAGATCAAATGGCAGGGTTGGGATCCGCGTGAGGCATGTGCGCTTAACATGGACAAGAAGATCAAGAGCGGTATGAGCAAAGCGCAAGTGCTCTCAAAAACCTGGACCGTTTCCGCCAAAGCATATTTCGAACTCGACGCCGTCGCCGCTAAAAAAGGCAAGGCGGTAAAGAACAAGTGGAACATGAAAAACACCACAAACCAGCGTGGCGGAACTGGCTACGATGTTCAGGTCAAATGCCTGAAGGGCATTTGAGTTAGCTGGCACGCCCGACGAAACAAAGTTGAGCGGACGCCAAATCCGCTCAACTTTCTATTAGTTTGGCCGATCATGAGCTGCAGTCGTTCAGGTGCCAACGACGCTCGGCGACCTATGCTCCTGCGATCATCCGCCCGGGGTTCAAAATCCCTTTCGGGTCGAACTGCTGCTTCAAGCGTTTGGCAAGTTCTGCAAGCGGCGTGGCCTGGGGGTGGAACACCGAAACGGTACTGCGAAGCGAAGCATCCGCGCGCACCAACGTCGCGTGACCTCCTCCACAGTCCGCGACCACCTGCCGGATTTTGCCATCCCAGAGTGATCCATCTAGGCATTTCAGCCAAACGAGCCCACCACTCCAGTCATAGTATGCATCCAGCGGAAAGAGCTCCCTGAGAGCAGCGACCAGTTTGGCGCCAGCTGTCGGTGCTACCGACAAGCGCCAGATCGGTTCTGTACCGCTTGCGACGGGCTTGCAGTCCCTGATGTCCCTCCAGAGATTTGTTGTCTCGTCATGCCCGACATCGGTTGCCTTGCCGAAACCTGCAAGAGCTTTCCCAAGACTTTCGAGACGGTAGTTGACTGAACTATCAAACCCTTCAAGACGAAGCAACGTGCGCGGCCGTTCGCCATCAAGCCCACCCGGTAGATGTGCTGCTGCGGAGACTTCTGCTGACGAGCCCATTGCCGTGCACATAGCCTGCACCGCCATGTTGTCATCGAGGCCCTCGATGATGAAAGTAGAGCTTGTTTCTGCAGCAGGATTGACCTTAAGCGTGACCGTTGTTGCCACGGCTAGAGTTCCCCAGGACCCGCAAAGCGCGCGCGGGAGGTCGTAACCGGTGACGTTTTTCACGACTTTGCCGCCAGAATTGAAAACCTCACCGCGCCCTGAGACGGCTTCCATCCCCAGTATATGATCGCGAGCCGCACCGGCCTTGATCCTGCGCGGCCCAGAGAGGTTTGCAGCTAGGACGCCTCCAACTGTACCTTCACCGGCAGGCTGGCCGAGCAGTGGTCCATAATCCATTGGCTCGAAAGACAATTCCTGACCGCGGCTTGCGACCAGCTGTTCAACGTCCGCAATCGGCGTACCTGCCTTGACGGTCAGCACCAGCTCTTCAGGCTCATAGGAGACAACGCCGGAAAGACCCGACAGGTCGAGGACATGTGCCGTCTGCACCGGTCGCCCGAGGGCCTCTTTGGAGCGAGCCCCGACAATTTCCAACGGCTGTTCTTCCGCGGCAGCCCATTGAACGGCGTCGCAGGTTTCGCGTGTGTCACGCGGTTTGAGTGTCGCTTCCATAAGATGTCCTAAAAGCGCGGAATGTCAGGGAAAGGCAGCTTTCCCTTGTGCACGTGCATTTTGCCGAGTTCAGCGCAACGGTGGAGAACGGGAAAGACTTTGCCAGGATTCAGAAGATGTTTGTCGTCGAAGGCGCATTTGACGCGCTGCTGTTGCTTCAGATCTTCCTCCGAGAACATGTCCGGCATCAGATCACGCTTTTCGATGCCAACCCCATGCTCTCCTGTCAGCACGCCGCCAACCTCGACACACAGGCGAAGGATATCGGCACCAAAAGCCTCTGCAGCCGCAAGCTCGCCCGGCTTGTTGGCGTCGTAGAGGATTAGAGGATGAAGGTTGCCATCCCCGGCATGAAACACATTCGCGACGCCGAGGCCGTGCTTTTCACCCAGCTCACGCATGCGTGCCAAGACCTTTGGCAGTTCCTTGCGCGGGATCGTGCCGTCCATGCAGAGATAGTCTGGAGAAATGCGGCCAACGGCGGGAAATGCTGCCTTGCGCCCGGCCCAGAAGGTCATCCGCTCTTCTTCGCTGTTGGAAATCCGAAGGTGTCCCGCCTTGTTGGCCCTGGCAATCTGCTCCACACGATCGATCAGATAGTCCACTTCCGCCTCAGGACCATCCAACTCGACAATCAGTAGCGCTTCGACATCCAAAGGGTAGCCCGCATTGACGAAGGCCTCCGCCGCATGAATCGCCGGCTTGTCCATCATCTCCATGCCACCTGGAATGATGCCGGCCGCAATGATTTCTGCCACGCAGCGACCACCATCCTCGCTGGTCGGAAATCCAATCAGCAGCGCCCGCGCGGTCTCGGGTTTTTGCAGAATCCGAACAGTGACTTCGGTCACCACGCCGAGCAAACCTTCGGAACCGGTCATGAGACCGAGAAGATCGTAGCCTTCGCTGTCCAGATGCTTACCGCCGAGCCTGATCACCTCGCCAGTGATCAGCACCATCTCGATGCCGAGTACGTTGTTCGTGGTTAGACCATACTTGAGGCAGTGAACTCCGCCTGAATTTTCCGCAATATTGCCGCCAATCGAACATGCGATCTGAGAAGACGGATCAGGCGCGTAGTAAAAGCCCTCGTGTTCGACGGCGCGGGTGATGCCCAGGTTGGTAACGCCGGGCTGCACTACAACAGCGCGGTTGTCAAAATCGATGTCGAGCACCTGGTTGAATTTCATCATCGACATCAAGACGCCGTCTGCCAAAGGCAATGCACCTCCTGAAAGCGACGTGCCTGCCCCTCTGGGAACGACCTTGATGTCATTGTCATGGCAGTAGCGCAGGACTTTGGCCACCTGTTCGACGGTTTCAGGTAGAACCACGATCAGAGGCATCTGACGATACGCAGTCAGTGCATCCGTCTCATACGGCCGCATTTCCGTCTCATCATGGATCACTCCCTCACCGGGAACGATCGCCTGAAGTGCCTTTACGATCTCGGCTCTTTTGGCCATCACGGCGCTATCGGGCGCCGGCATTGCGATCGCGGTCATGGCCTCTCCCTTTCCATTTCCGAACAAATATGATCCATTGTTGCCCTGAGGGCGCAAATCATTGTCGCTGCGGTTGTCTAGCTCCTCAGACCCCATTTTGGCAAATAGGCCAGCACAGCGATACGTCAAAGCAGCACTAGAACGTTTTCCAGGCGGTTGAAAATGAGCAATCTTACAGACATGGAAATTTTTGCCAGAGTTGTAAGCGCCGGCAGCATGTCTGCCGCTGGGCGGGAAATGGGCCTTTCACCAGCGGTAGTTTCAAAACGCATCAGACGCCTTGAGGACAAGCTAGGAACACGCCTGCTTCAGCGCACGACCCGCCAGATTGCAATGACCGAGTCAGGCCAGGGGTTTTATGAACGCGTCATCGCGATCCTCGCGTCAGTGGAAGAGGCAGAAGCTTTTGTCGCCCGCGGATCGGCACAGGCGAGAGGCACTTTGAAGGTTGCTGCACCAACGTCCTTCGGCCGCATGCACATCGCGCCATACCTCGGCAAATTCCTAGATGCCAATCCGGATCTTTCCGTCAATCTCGATCTCGAGGACAGTTTTGTCGACATTGTCGGCGACGGCTATGATCTGGCGATCAGGATTGCAGAACTTTCTGATTCAAGCCTCGTTGCCCGGCGTCTTGCGCCGATCCATCGGATTCTGTGCGCCTCTCCGGAGTATCTGGCCCGCCACGGCGAACCCAGCTCAATAGAAGATCTCGTCGAAAATCATATTTGCCTCGCAGCAGCTAATCAGGACCCCTGGAGACTGATGGGTCCAAACGGTCCCGAGAATGTTCGAACACTTGCACCGGTGCGCACGAACTCGTCTGAGGTCGTGCGCGAATGCCTGATTGCCGGCGTAGGGGTCGCCCTTCGATCCACTTGGGACATAGGTCCAGAACTTCGGGACGGCAAACTGAAGATCATCTTGCCGGCCTATCGCGCTTCGAAGGATGTTGGCCTTCATGCGGTCTATCCGAGCCGACGCTTTCTACCCGCCAAGGTTCGCGTGTTTATCGATTTCCTCGCTCAGCTCTACGGCCATGCCCCCTACTGGGACGAAGGTCTCGACGATTGGCTAGCGCTGCCGGAGAGCACTCGCTCGGAAGCCTGAATGAAAGCTATTTCTGCACTTTCGTGCTTCTAATCCGCACCTGCGACATACCCGCCCAGGACAGGGCTTTATGGCGTAAGTCGGACCGTGACGGGTTGTTTCTCAAAACCAAGTCCTATTTTTTGTAGCCAGCGCAATCGCGCTGACTGACTGAGGGAGAAACATATGAAGCGGATCGTAATGATCGCAGGAGCAGCGTTCCTTGCCCTAAACGCGCAAGCGCATGCAGAGGGCGATGCAGCCGCGGGCGAGAAAGTCTTCAAAAAGTGCAAGGCCTGTCACGCCGTTGGCGAAGGCGCGAAAAACAAAGTCGGGCCAGAGCTCAACGCGATTGTCGGGCGTCCGATCGCATCGATTGAAGGTTTCAAATATTCCAAATCGATGATCGAATTTGGCGCAGACGGCAAAGTCTGGGACGAAGAAACTCTCGTAGCTTATCTTACCAAGCCCAAGGCTGTGGTGCCGAAGACAAAGATGGCTTTCGCCGGTCTTCGCAAGGAAAAAGACCGCGACAACATCCTCGCCTATCTGAAGCAATTCCAGTAAGGTATTTGAGTTAGGCCCTTTGGGGGAAACGAGGCCGAGCAAATGCCCGGCCTTTTTGTCGGCTATGCCGCAGGCGATGAGCGATGTGTCAGATCTTTGTCTCCATATGTGAATGATCTGGTTTGAGTTTCTTTCTCTACTCGCAATTTTGAGGCGGGCCAGCCGGCTGTCATTTCATCGCCGACTACACCACGTGAAAGCCTCCGGCATTTAGTTCGGATTGTCCTCGCTCTTTTCTGCGTGATGTGCCCGGATCTTGCGTACGGTCCACCATATTGTCATCACAACAACCGGCACGGCCAAGCCGGTCATAACAGCAGGTGCGGGAACTGGAAGTCCAAGGTCTTTCGCCCCCTTGGCGAGATAAGACAATAACCCAACCACATAATAACTCACTGCTGCGACAGACAGGCCTTCGACTGTCTGCTGAAGCCGAAGCTGTAGGCGTGCGCGCCGGTTCATCGATTCCAGGAGCGACCTGTTTTGTTGCTCCAGATCGACATCAACGCGGGTCCGCAGCAGTGTGGTCGCGCGTGCAAGCTTGCGGGAGAGAGTCGCCTGTCGCTCTTCTATCGCCTGACAAGTTCGCATGGCGGGTGCCAGACGACGCCCCAAGAATGCAGACATACTGAGATCACCGGTAACGGGCTCCTCGCCCAGCGCTTTCAGGCGAGCGACGACAATGTCGTAGTAGGCTCTACCTGCCCCGAAGCGATAACTGCTTGACGCCGCTCCAGCTTCAAGCGACGCGGCCAGGCGAGAAAGTTGCTCGAGCAGACCCTTGTTGGCCTCCAGATCCGCGCTCGCCTGCATACGATGGCTCAGGTCGACCAGATCAGTCTCAATGGCCGAAATTTCAGGCTGCAATTTGTTCGCTTCAAACAATCCGAGCAAAGCAAACGTTCGATAGGTTTCAATTTCAAGCAATCGCTGAACGACAGCGCCGCACTGAACTTCGTTCATGCTCTCGTTCAAGACCAGGAAACGCGTCAGTCCGTTTCCGTCGGGACGAAAGTCCGTGGCAGCCAGCCCCGCTCTGCCTTCAACGTTGAAAGCAGTCAGACTCGCAGGATCGTAGTGTCGCCTCCAATTCTCGTCGGGAGTGGCATCGAGCAAGTCGAGGCGCGTTGCCACTAACACAAGCCCTGGCGCGCGAAAGGCCGAACCAAATGGATTATTTGCGGGCAAAGGTGCAAAGGAACCTTCGGAGGTCGCCGGTCCATCCCAGGTGTAGGTCGTAAACTCTGTATGACGTTCCCAGCTCAATGCCCCGCCAGCAAATGGCAAAACATGATAACGCGCTTCGTGGGCAGGTCCCGCGGCACCTTGACTGGCGCAAAAATCTGAAAACCAGCTCCTGTCGCGATTGGCCTCTTCCGCACTGGTCGCAAAGGCGTAGTGCAACACGACCCTTGGTGAGCTCAAGGGACGAAATGGACGTGCGTGCACCTCCCCGAGGACTGCTTCTCTCAACGGATGGGTCGGAAAAGAAGGCGTGCGCTCTATTGCTCCAGGAGCGTTCCGGCCACTTGGGACGTCTCGATCTTCACGATAGTTTGCTGCCATACCGCTACGCTCCCAATCTCACAAACAGCTAGAAAGCTCATTCTCAAATTGGTCAGAGGCGCCCGCGTGAAACATGCCCTTCATCACCTCAGAGACCCAGTAAAGAAGAAATCACAACAACTGCCAACATTATTATCACGGCGTAGAAACTGATAGCACAGCGACGAAACAATGGCTCATAAACAGCAGCTTCAACAGTCGATTTAAAGCATTCTGAGGGCCTCTATTGCCATGCAGCAATTTGTCACCCTCCTAGATCGGTGCCGATATAAAATTTCAACAATCACAATTTCCTGATCAATTTGACCAACTGGTCGAGAACTATTGCGATACTAAGTCGTCATAAAATCTCACATCTGGCAAAGCACTTCGAGACAAAGCTAATTCGTATTCTGCTTCTTCAGAATCGAGAATAGACCTGCCAATAAACACCCCTGCAATCACCCGAAGTTGAAATTCACACCTGAAAGCCCATCAGATCAAAACTAGAATATTATTTTTTTGCATTGCAATATTTACGAAGCAAAATTCCCTAATTTTTTCATGCTTGTATTACCTCTACAATTCACAGATCGACCACCAATGCTTCTTAGGCATTCAACCCCTAAATTTATTTAGGAAGCGATCACACTTGTTCTTCCAATGAGTTGATGATTACCTTCCAATGTTTAGGACCGATGGCAAATAGATCATTCGGCGTAAACGGGAGGAAAAATCATGACTAATAATTTAAACCGGAGACGGTTTCTGAAAGGCAGTGCGCTCGCTGCGACCGCTACCGCAGGCACCTTGGCTGCTCCCGCAGTTGCGCGCGCGGAGCCTACCGTTCTGAAAGTACAAGCGGCATGGGGCGGCGGCATCTTTCTTGAAAATGCCCAGTCCTATGTTGACCGCGTCCACGCGATGGCAGGGAACGACCTGAAGATCGATCTTCTTGCTGTCAACTCCGTGGTCAAAACCAGCCAGATGCAGGACGCGGTGCACCGCGGCGTTCTCGACGGTGCCCATTACGTTTCCGCCTATTGGTACTCGAAATCAAAAGCCGCTTCGCTGTTCGGTACAGGACCTTGCTTTGGCTGGTCCTCCCAAGAAATGCTTGGCTGGATCCACTACGGCGGCGGCCAACAACTGTTCGACGAGCTGATGGCCTCTCTCGGCCTCAACGTCGTCTCCTTCTTCAACAGCCCTATGCCAGCCCAGCCGCTTGGCTGGTTCAAGGACGAGATCAAAGACGCATCTCAGATGAATGGCCTGAAGTACCGGACTGTCGGTCTGGCAGCCGATGTTCTTCTGGAAATGGGAATGTCTGTTGTTCAGCTGCCTGGAGGCGAGATCCAACCTGCGATGAAGTCAGGTCTGATCGATGCTGCCGAGTTCAACAACCCGACCTCGGATCGTGACTTTGGTATGCAGGACGTGTCCAAGCACTACCATCTCGCATCCTTCCATCAGAGCCAGGAGTGCTTTGAAATCACGTTCAACAAGAAGAAGTACGAGAGCCTCCCGACTGAGCTTCAGGCCATCTTGAAATATGCTTCAGAGGCTGAAAACTCCAACTTCTATTGGCACAACACCAAGCGCTATGCGGAAGATCTGAACAAGCTGCAAAATGAGCAGGGCGTGAATGTCTACCGGACGCCTGACACGGTAATGGCGGAGCAACTCAAGGCCTGGGACATCGTGATTGATCGCATTTCCGGGGAAGACGAGTTCTTCGCGCAGGTGGTCGCGTCGCAGAAGGCATATGCGAAGGATGTGATGAACTATCTCAATCTCAATCAGCCCGATTACAAGCTGGCGTACAACCACTACTTCGGCTGACGCAATCGCGTTTTGAGCGAATTGCCGCGGGGACCCTTGGGCCCCTGCGCTTTCCCTTCTGCAATCGTCAGAGGCTGACGTGATAAAACTGATTTACGCTATCGAAGGCTTGAGTGTGTGGGTTGGCCGCGCTTTCGGCTGGTGCATCCTGATCCTCACCCTTTCCGTTTCCTATGAGGTGTTCGTCCGCTACGTGCTGAACGCCCCCACCGTTTGGGCCTTTGACATGATGGTCCAGATGTATGGCGCCCTGCTGCTCATGGCAGGCCCTTACGCATTGGCTCAGGACTCTCACGTTCGGGGTGATGTCGTGTATCGGCTGTTTCCGGTACGCTGGCAGGCACGGATCGATTTCGTGCTCTACATCCTGTTCTTCTTCCCCGGCATGCTCGCGTTGTTTTGGTACGGCGCGGAGATCGCGGCGGACAGCTGGCGCTACAAGGAAGTCAGCTGGAACAGCCCGGCGCGCATCCAGATCTACTTCTTCAAGACCCTCATTCCGATCGCAGGCTTCCTGCTCATGCTTCAGGGTTTTTCCGAGATGCTCCGCTGCTGGCGCGCGATGAAAACCGGCGTCTGGATGCCACGGCTGGATGATGTGAAGGAAACCGAGGATATCCTCACAGAGGCCCCCTTAACGGCAAAACCGGGTTCCGGCGCCTAGCCGGACAGGATCCCCTTTGACGAAAGTTTCAAACAGATGACGAACCCCGAAGTCGCGATCCTGATGTTGTGCCTGTTCATCGGACTGGTGCTGCTCGGCTTTCCGATCGCCTTTACCCTCCTCGCCATGGGCGTTGGATTTGGCTACTATGCCTACTATCAGGGCGGCATTGAAACGCTCTCCGATGTCTTCACCAACAACATCTTCTATCTCCTAAATCAGAACACCTATTCGGTGATGGAGAACGACACACTTGTCGCCATCCCCCTATTCCTGTTCATGGGCTATGTGGTTGAGCGAGCCAATATCGTCGACCGGCTGTTTTATTCCCTGCAGATGGCAGCTCGGAACCTTCCCGGTTCGATGGCAATTGCAGCTCTGATCACCTGCGCAGTTTTCTCGACGGCGTCCGGGATCGTTGGCGCGGTCGTTACTCTCATGGGTCTGCTGGCGTTTCCCGCGATGGCGAGCGCGAACTACAACAAGCAATTTGCCTCAGGCGTGATCTGCGCGGGCGGGACTCTCGGCATTCTCATCCCTCCGTCGATCATGTTGATTGTCTATGCGGCCATTGCCGAGCTGTCTCCGCTGCGCCTGTATGCAGCGGCCGTCTTTCCCGGACTGATGCTCGCCGGCCTTTACATCGTCTATGTGATTGCCCGGGTCTGGGTGAACCCACAGATCGCCCCCAAGCCACGGCAGGAGGACATTCCGCCGGTTGCCAAAATCTATACGGACCTCCTGGTTTCTTTCGTCCCGCTCACCGTTTTGATCATGCTTGTGCTCGGCTCAATCCTGGGAGGTCTTGCCACTCCGGCGGAAGCCGCAGCAATGGGTGCCCTCGGGGGGCTTGTTCTGGCCGCTATCTATCGCTCGCTCACCTGGCGCAAGGTCAAGGAAAGCGTTTTCCTGACGGCGAAAGCGACAGCAATGGTCTGCTGGCTCTTCGTTGGATCCTGGACCTTCGCCTCGGTGTTCTCCTATCTGGGCGGACATGATGTGATCGAGCACTGGTTCCTGGGCATGAACCTGGAGCCGTGGCAATTCCTGGTCATGGTCCAGCTGATCATCTTCTTCCTTGGCTGGCCTCTGGAATGGTCAGAGATCCTGATCATCTTTGTTCCGATTTTCCTGCCGATGCTGGATACCTTCGGGGTGAACCCGTATTTCTTTGCCATGCTCGTCGCGCTGAACCTTCAGACCTCTTTCCTGACGCCGCCGATGGCCATGTCTGCCTATTACCTAAAAGGAGTTTTGCGAGACGAGATCGAGCTTGTAGAGATCTTCAAGGGTATCCTACCGTATCTGGGCATCGTCATCTTCTCCATGGTGCTGATGTATCAGTTCCCTGGCATTGCCCTGTGGCTGCCTGATCAGCTCTTTGGACCCTACATCCCATGAACCACATGACGGCTCAGCAGGACCCCGTTCAACTGACAGCGAGCGAGGCCGCCCGGAAGATCCGGGAAGGCCTCCTCACATCCACCGATCTGGTGAAGGCTTGTCTTGCACGGATCGAAGCGACAGACGGCCAACTCAAGGCATGGGCACATCTGGATCCAGAACAAGCCCTCGCCCAGGCTTCTGAAATGGACGGCATCCGCCGGGCAGGACGGCAGCTTGGCAGCCTGCACGGCGTACCGGTCGGACTGAAGGACATCATCGACAGCAAAGGCCTTCCAGCAGAACGCGGATCGCCGATTTTTGCGGGCCGCGTGCCAAATGAAGATGCGGCAGTGACAGAGCGGCTGCGAGATGCAGGAGCTGTGATCCTCGGCAAGACCAAGACCACAGAGGTTGCGTTTGTGCATCCGACCGACACGGTCAATCCGCACAACGCCAACCACACCCCCGGGGGCTCTTCCAGCGGCTCGGCCGCAGCGGTTGCCGCCTACCAGGTTCCGCTCGCTCTCGGCACTCAAACGAATGGCTCCGTGATCCGGCCGGCGTCGTTTTGCGGGGCCTATGGCTTCAAGCCGACCCGCGGGGTCATTTCACGCGAAGGTGTGCTTCAGACGTCAATTTCCCTCGATCAGATCGGTGTTTTCGCCCGCTCTGCCGAGGACACAGCCCTGATCGCCGATGTTCTCAAGGGCTATGATCAAAGGGATGCCAAGAGCTATCCGCGGCCACGGCCTGCGATGCTTGAGGGCTACCATGCAGCGCCCCCAGCGGAACCGGCCCTGGCGTGGATCGTATTACCCTTTGCTGATCGGATGTCTGCAGATGCAATCGCTGGGTTTAAAGAGCTTCGCAGCGAACTTAGCGCTCGGATTGAGATGGTGCCTGCCCCACCTGCTTTTGCGGGATTGGTGGAGACGCAGCGTATCCTTCATGAATACGAGATCTGCCAACACCTCCAGGAGACCTTTGAGGCCCATTGGGACCAGATCAGCGACACCCTGAAGCCTGTGATCGAGCGAGGCCGCAAGATCACGCACACCGCCTACGAAGACGCGCTCACGCAGATGCAGGCATCTGAGGATTTTTTCCGTGCCTTCTTCATGGACTATGACGCAATCCTGACACCAGCTGCGTCTGGAGAAGCCCCAGTGCTGGGCCCCACAACAGGCGACCCGATCTTCTGCACATTATGGACACTGGCGGGACTTCCGAGCCTCTCCATGCCCTTGATGGTCGGAGAAACAGGCTTGCCAATTGGTGTGCAGATCGTCGGCGCTCAAGAAGAAGACGGCCGTCTTCTCAGAACCGCGAGATGGTTGATCGATAGACTGCAGGCCAACGCGGCCTAAGAGGAGGTTTCATGCTTGGACACAAGACCAAGATTATCGCCGGACTTATCGGAACCCTCATGGTTTCGATCTTTGTCATCGGTCTCGCTCATAGCATCTCGACCGGATTTGCAGGCTTTTGGGGCGGTTTGCCCTTCTGGGTCATCGTGATCTTTGTGTTGGCAATGGCCGTTTACGATTTCTACGAGGAATGCGTTCTGGGCAAGGGATGGAAAGATTCCGATGAGTGACCGGCCCCGTCTCTGGCTGCCTCGCAAGGTTTCAGACGCCACGATCGCAAGGGCGAAGAAAAACTATGATGTGATCCTTAATGAAGCTGACGGCGTCAGCTCAGCGGAGCAGATCATCGACATGAGCCGGCAGGTGGACGCAATCATGCCTTGCCATTCGGAGATCTTCTCTGCGGATGTGGTGGAGCAGCTGGATCCGAGGCTGAAGATCCTGGCGAACCATTCGGTCGGCACCGATCACTGCGATCTGACGGCGCTGAAAGCCAAAGGCATCGTGGTGACCAACACGCCCGACGTGCTTTCCGATGCTACGGCTGAAATCGCGATGCTTCTAATGCTCGGAACTGCGCGGCGCGCGGTTGAAGGGGACAGACTTGTCCGAAGCGGAAAGTGGAACTTCTGGAGCCCCTCCTTCATGGTCGGAAAGCAGGTCAGTGGCGCGCGTCTTGGCATCATCGGCATGGGCCGTGTCGGCAAGGCCTTTGCAAAAAAGGCGCGCGGTTTTGACATGGAAATTCACTACTACAATCGCTCGCGCCTGCCGGACACCGAAGAAAGTGGCGCCACATACCACGCTACAATCGAGAGCCTGCTGCCGAACGCCGATTTCCTGTCGCTTCATTGCCCAGCAACCCCTGAAACGCGCCATCTTCTGGACACCGAAACGATCGCTCTCCTGCCGGACGGTGCAATCGTCATCAACACGGCCCGCGGCGCGCTTGTCGACGAGACCGCACTCCTCGCCGCTCTTAACTCAGGTAAGCTGACGGCGGCCGGACTTGACTGTTTCGAGACCGAGCCTGGCGGCAATTCTGAGTTCTCCGCGCAGGACAACATCTTCATGCTGCCTCATATCGGCAGCGCGACAGTCAGAACCCGAGACGCCATGGGCTTTCGGGCGCTCGACAATCTGGACGCATTTTTCGCGGGCAGAGAACCAAGGGACCAGCTTTAGGGAAAATTGGATAATTTAATTGACCAATTTTTCATTTCGGCTTTTATAGAGAAAGTGGTCGGCACCCCGGTCGCTTTCTTTGGACAGACATGAGCTGACCATGTTTCGCAAGGTCGATCAGGGCCGCACCGCAGATGCTGCCGCCAAACAAATCGAAGAGTTGATCCTGCGTGGCGTGCTGAACCCAGGCGATCGCCTCCCCCCGGAACGCGACCTCTGCGTCGAGATGGATGTTTCACGCCCGGTCCTCCGAGAGGCCTTGAAGCTCCTCGAAGAACGCAATCTTCTGACAAGTCGCCAGGGAGGCGGAACCTTTGTCGCAGACGTCATCGGACCGATCTTCTCCGATGCCGTTATCGCGATGATTGAAAGACATCCCTCCGCAACAGCCGACTACCTGGAATTTCGCCGGGACATGGAGGCGACTGCAGCAAGTCACGCCGCTAACAGAGCGAGCGCAACGGATCATCGAACGCTCAAAGAAATCATCGACCGGATGGAGGCTGCGCATCTCGCTGAAGATCACCGGCAGGAAGCAGAACTCGATATTGAGTTGCACCAAGCTATTGGTGAAGCCGCTCACAATGTCATCTTGTTGCACAGCCTGCGATCTTGTTACCGATTGCTGTCAAACGGTGTCTTTTTCAACCGTCAGCGTCTCTACGATCACCCGACCGCCCGAGCCACACTGCTGGAACAGCACAAAGAGATCGTTGATCGGATCACATCCGGCGATGCAGCAGGCGCCCGTGATGCCTCCCAGCGCCATGTCAACTTTGTTCGCAGCTCACTTGCCGAAGCCGAAGACATTCACAACCGCGACGAGCTTGCCGATCTCCGACGGCAACAAAGACATCAATCAACATAGGTGTCTGCGCACAGGATAAAACGCTCCTGAGCGGCATTGCCTGACCCATTCTCTCTTGCAACGGAAAATCCCCATGACCCCGATCACTTGTATCGCTGACTTGCAGGCTCTTGCAAAACGCCGTGTCCCGAAAATGTTCTACGACTATGCCGACACAGGGTCATGGACGCAGAGCACCTATCACGACAATGAAGCAGCTTTCCAGCGCCAGAAGCTAAGGCAACGGGTTGCGGTCAACATCGACAACCGCAGCATCAAGTCCAAGATGATAGGCGAGGATGTCACGATGCCAGTGGCCCTTGCGCCGGTTGGCTTGACCGGAATGCAGCATGCGGATGGAGAAATCCTTGCGGCCCAGGCAGCCGAGAAATTTGGCGTCCCATTCACTCTAACGACCATGAGCGTCTGTTCGATCGAAGATGTCGCCGAGTACACGAGCAAGCCGTTCTGGTTCCAGCTCTATGTCATGCGTGACCGCGGTTTCTCAGAAAACCTCATGCAACGCGCACATGCCGCAAATTGCTCCGCGCTCTGTCTGACACTCGATCTTCAGGTACTCGGTCAGAGGCACCGCGACATCAAGAATGGCTTGTCGACCCCACCAAACCCCACACCACGCGTATTGCTGGACCTAGCGCTCAAACCGCGCTGGTGCTGGAACATGCTGCAGACCAAGAGGCGGCAGTTCGGCAACATTCATGGCCATGTATCGGGTGTAGATGACATGACCTCACTCGCTGAATGGACAAACAGTCAGTTCGATCCAACGCTCGATTGGTCGTCTGTTGAATGGGTCAAGAAGCACTGGGATCGAAAGCTGATCCTGAAGGGCATCAATGATGTCGAGGATGCTAAGATTGCAGCGGACATCGGTGCAGATGCAATCGTGGTGTCAAATCACGGCGGACGCCAGCTGGATGGAGCACTCGCGTCCTATGATGTCCTGCGTGAAATTGTCGATGCAGTCGGTGACAAGATCGAGGTTCACATGGATGGCGGTATCCGGTCCGGCCAGGATGTCTTCAAGGCCATGGCAATGGGTGCCAAGGGCACTTTCATCGGCCGGCCGTATATCTATGGACTTGGCGCCATGGGAAGGCCAGGCGTCACAAAAGCACTGGAGATCATTCACAAGGAACTGGATGTAACGATGGGGCTATGCGGCGAAACAGACATTCACAATGTCGGCCGGCACAACCTCATTCACACCGGAAAGTGAGCCAGTCATGACATCGCAGCGACCTCTTCAGAACCGAGTGCTTCCGACTGGAGAGATCGTTGCGATCAGGCAGCGTGGCACGATGATGGGTAACCGAGGCGGGCGCATTCATGACCCTGACACTCGAATGTTGCTAAGGCGCAGGTCCGCATCCCGTCGCTGGATTTGTTGCGTCACGAGCTTCAGGGGTCGACGCCGAAAGGTAATGGGGCAGAGCTACACCGAATTGTTCTTCCTGGATGAAGTCACAGCCCTTGCCGCCGGTCATCGCCCCTGTTTCGAATGCCGGCGCGCCGACGCAAAGAATTTTGCGTCCGCTTTTGCTCTTGGCACTGGCCAAGCCGATGCGCGCTCCGCAGATGAGATGGACCGACTTCTCAATTCAGATCGTCTCGAAGGACGTCAGCAGAAAACACATCAGTCTCCACTGGGAGCGCTGCCGGATGGAACAATGGTCCTTCTTGCGGATCAGCCACATGCTATTTGCGAAGGTTCTTTGTTGTCATGGCAGCCTGATGGCTACTCGTCTACAACCGCGACGATCGCAAGCGACGCAATTCTGACCGTGCTCACGCCAAAGTGTGTCGTCCAAACTTTGAGTGCAGGCTACCGGCCGGTCTGGCACCCGTCCGCGGCCTATGAAAACTTCAAAATTTCTGATAGGTAGATCAAGAACTATCATTTGTTCTGAAGTCGCCGATCCGACATGGTCCTATCCTCCCAAATAGGATCGTCCAGATGTCACTCGCAGCGCCCTTGCCCACTTCGCCACGCCCTGCTCTCACCTCCACAGACTACGCCCTCTATGGCGCGACTGTTTTCTCCTGGGGTTTCAGCTGGATCGCGATAAAGGGACAGGTTGGCGACATCCCGCCAGAGGTATCGGTGTTCTGGCGCTTTGTGCTCGCCTCCATGGTCATGGTTGGCTGGTGCTATTGGCGCGGGCACAATTTGCGTTACGGCCTCAAGGATCACCTGCGTTTTGCAGGGCTGGGCCTTTTCATTTTTTCAGCCAATTTCACGCTCTTCTACTATGGCGCGGCATCTCTTCCGTCGGGTCTTCTCGCCGTGATTTTTTCGCTCGCGTCGGTGCTGAACCTGATGCTGGCCTTTATTCTTTTCGGCCAGCGTCCGGGACTGGTTTCGCTCGCTGCTGGCCTTCTCGGCTTTGCCGGCATCGCTCTTATGTTCAAACCACAAATTCTCGACGCTGGAATCGACTACGCGGCGATAAGCGGACTCGGCTTTTGCGCCCTTGGGACGCTGTCATTTTGCCTCGGGAATATGCTCTCTGCCTCAAACCAGCAAAAAGGCCTGCCTGTCACACCGGCCACAGCGTGGGGAATGGCTTATGGAACGCTGTTTCTCGGGCTGTTTGCGACCCTCAAGGGCAACAGCTTCGCCATCGACCCAAGTCCCATTTACATCACAAGCCTCGTTTATCTTGCGATCATCTCGTCGGTCGTTGCGTTTGGATCCTATCTCACCTTGCTTGGCAGGATTGGTTCGGCCCGGGCAGGCTACGCGACGGTGATTTTCCCGGTTGTTGCGCTTTCGATCTCGACTGTTTTTGAAGGCTACCAATGGACAGGCAGCGCCATGCTCGGCCTGGCTTGCGTTCTCTTTGGCAACGTCTTGATGCTGCGCGGGCGCTGACAGAGCAAGTGACCACCCCCGGCAATATCACTCCGCCGCCAAAACCACAGTCACGTTGCCAATGGCTGCAATGATGTGATTGCACAGGGTGTCGTGCATGGGCTGGCGCGCATTCTCAGACCGCAACAAGGTAATGTCACAAGCCGGGAGGTCCGGGAAACCATCTTTCTCTCCCAGGATTCTCATTCCATCCCGGACTGCGCTTTGAGGAAAGACGGTCACTGCCAAACCTGCCTGTACCGCTCCAACGAGCGCGCTCGCGCTCGAACTAACATATGAGATCGCGTAGGCGCGCGAAACGCGGTCAAGCGCTTCCATCGCCAGACGGCGCCACGCGCAAGACGTCGGACCAACTGCGAGGCGCACGACATCGCTCGCGTGGGCACAGTGATCTGAAGACGTTACCCAATAGAGCGGTTCGCGCCGGATCACCTCCCCCATCTGCGAGCGATTGTCCGTTGAGGTCACAATCGCAACATCGAGGTCGCCATTCGCGATAGCGACCGATGTTTCGGTGCTGCTCGCGCACACAACCTGCACCTCAATGGCCGGGTTTAGACGAGCAAACGCGGCCAGAACCTGAGGCAGAAGGCGATCGGCATAGTCGTCTGGAAGCCCCAGCTTGACGCGGCCCACTTCCTGATACGTCCCGAAGGCCGAGAGTGTCTCGTTGTTCAGAAGGATCATGCGGCGCGCATATTCAGTCAGCCGCTCCCCGTCTTCAGTTAGACGTGACTGACGACCGTCCTTGGCAAAGATTGCCATGCCGACGCGCTCTTCAAGTCTGCGCATCTGCATCGAGACGGCAGATTGCGTTTTGTTGACGGCTTCGCCTGCCTTCGTAAAGCTGCCCAGCTCGGCGATGGCGAGGAATGTGCGAAGCTGGTCGATATCCAGCGCATGACTCATATCAGCAATCCATCTCGGTACCCGTGTCGCGAGGCATAAAAATCGCAAATCATTTTAGGAAAGATATATCCGAAACACTTATCATTCAATTATGGGACTATTCAGCCGCCAGAGGCACGGAAAGATTGTCCAGGGAAGAAAGGATATGCTCGACCAGAGCCTCTGTTACGCGCGTGTTCTGTCGCCAGGATCTGAGGATCCCGATGTCGCAATCCGGGAGTTTCGGAAAGCCTTCCGCCTCACAGAGCACCCGCATGCCAGGCCTCAATGCTGACTCTGGCAGAACAGAGACCGCGAGACCAGCCAGAACGGCGGCGCCGACCGCCGTCGAATTCCAGCTGGAGTAAAGCAGTCGATTTTCCCGACCAACATCATTAAGGGCCGCAAGTGCCGCCTTTCGCCAATCGCAATTCGCGCGGCCGAGCGCCAAAGGCAGCACTTCCTCGTTTTCAACCGCATGACGCGCCGATGCCACCCACAGCAATGGTTCCCGGCGAATAACCTGCGCTTCCTTTCGGCCCTTCTTCCAGACGTGCGTCACAATCGCAACGTCCAGCTCGTCATTGGCCACAAGCTCAAACAGATTGGGTGTCGGGGCGCAGACCACACTGACTTCCGCCTTGGGATTTGAGCGCGAAAACCGTGCTAAAATCTCTGGCAGGAAGCGGTCCGCGTAATCATCAGGCGTGCCGAGGCGAACAAGACCTGCCACTTCTGTTTCGTCGAAAGCTGCGATCGTCTCGTCATTCAGTTGGACCAATCGACGGGCATAGTGCAACAGACGCTCCCCATTCTCGGTCAAGCGGGACATGCGCCCGTCCCTGGCGAAAATCGGCCGCCCTATCCTCTCTTCAAGCCTGCGCATCTGCATCGAAACCGCTGACTGGGTCTTGTTTACGGTTTGTGCCGCCCGCGTGAAACTACCGCATTCTGCGATCGCAACGAACGTGCGTAGCTGGTCCAAATCGAGCATCGCGGCACCTTTCATCACTATTTTATATGAAAACCATAAGAAACATTCGTTGGATTAATAATCCGACCCAAGGCAATGTCAAATCGTTCCTAGCAATCAGATCGTCGAAACACGGCGCGGAACAAGCGGACGAAAATACCTTCGTCGGCTAACAGGAGAATTTTGCCATGTCTTATAAAACACACATCAGTCTGACCGCCATTCTTGGGGCATCAGTTACCCGTGTATGGCGCCTCCTGTCCAACCGACAGAAAGTGAGCCGTCTGCACGATCTAACAGATGCTCAACTCCATGACATTGGCCTGACCAGGAGCGATGTTCGACGAGCTTCCGAGATTTCTTTCCTGGTGGACCCCACTCGGGTTCTGAATTCGTGGGCGCGTGAGAGATCACTCGCTGCCCAGTTGCCGGACCCAAAACCAGTGCTTCAGTCCCCGCCCCTCGGGGACCCGAAGTTCACGGACATGACCTCATGTCCGGCCCCAAGGCTCGCAGCTTAAGCCTTGGAATGCAGCCCTGTCGGCAAACCTTGCTGACACCCAACTGGCCCGCCGCCCCCGGCGGGCCTTTTTTATGAGGTTTTGGACTTCACCTCATTCATGTCACGCACTGCGCGCTCAAAAAAACTGTCGAACGCCTTGAACTGGCTGGATTGCATGTCGCGTCCTGCCGTGACCCATTCGGCAAACATCTCGTCGAACTCAGAGGGGGCTTCCTCTGCTGGGTCGGAGGCATCTTCAACGTCATCCAGGTCGTCTGGCTCATCGTGAGTATCAGGTTGAAGCTCTGGCTCTGGCTCTGGCTCTGGCTCTGGCTCTGGCTCTGGCTCTGGCGTAGCGTCAGCGGCAGGCTTGAGAAAGCCAGACCAGAATGACTGCATCGCCTGCGTATATCCCTGAATGTAATCTGTCGGCGTGGGTACAGGTTTGGGCCGACCTCTTGCATAACCGCGGAGAAACGCGTCGAGGAGCTCCCGGACTTCGCCCTGCATATATGGACGAGCGACTTGCCCCATCGCCAAAGTTGCCGCCACCGGCATCATTTCAGCGATTGCTTCCTGCTGCAGACCGGTGATCGAAGCGATCTGCTCGGCAACAGCCTTTCGCACGAACTCCGGCCCGAAGAACGGCTGCAGGTGTTCGTCAACAGATGGCGGGGATTGCGGGTTAAAAAGGGAAGCCATCGGAAAGAGGGCATTGGACTGAGGCAGAAGCCCATTGAACCCCGGCACAGATGGCCCAAAATGCCGAACGCCGCTCATGGCTGCAGGCATGAGCTGGGCCATCGCCGTTTCGAGATCTCCCTCATTCCAGCCGAACCGGCGCTTCATATCCTCGGCAACAGCCGTCAGGTCGAATGGAAATGGAAATCCCGGGACATCCGTCATGGCCGCGCCTCGCTGCGATCTACTAGAGCAACATGATCATCTTTCTGATAGGCAACGTCAAATGCCGTTCCGAGGCGAGCCTTCGCCTTCTTGATCGGCGTTAGTAGGCATAGTCCTTGAATATCTGAGTGATGTCTCCATCCCAGCTGCCGCCATAGCGCTGAAGCAGGATGTCGGCAGGACACATGCCGGCAGCCAATCCCTCTTCGACGGGGGCAAGATGGACCTGTTCGTCAAGATCGCCATCGCTCAGACGATTGCGGCGGCGAAGGCCCTCCTTGGACAGGGCGAGAACTTCCTTGGCCACATCCAGAACCTGTCCGTTGCGGAAAGGTGTCTGCAATGCTGTGCGTGGCACGCCGGCACGCAGAGCACCACGCTCTTCCTCAGTCCAGTCGCGGACAAGCTGCCAAGCCTGGTCAAGAATGCCATCATCATAGAGCAGACCAACCCAGAAGGCAGGCAGGGCACAAATTCTGCGCCATGGACCGCCATCGGCACCACGCATTTCGATGTATTTTTTCAGCCGCACATCCGGAAAGAGCGTGGAAAGGTGGTTGTTCCAGTCGCCTATTGTCGGGCGCGCATCCGGCACTTTGCCCTCGTAGGACCCATTCATGAAGGCGCGGAAAGTCGTGTCCGTCGCGTCGTAATATGTGGCCCCGCGCTTGATGAAATACATCGGAACATCGAGCGCCCATTCCACATAGCTTTCAAAGCCGAAGCCATCACCGAAGGCAAAAGGCAAATTGCCGGTACGATCCTGATCAAGGTCGTTCCAGACTTCGGCGCGGAAGGATTTGTAGCCGTTGGGCTTGCCATCAGTGAAGGGGGAGTTGGCGAAAATAGCAGTCGCAATCGGCTGCAGCGCCAACCCGACACGCATCTTCGTGGCCATGTCGGCCTCCGAGGCAAAATCGAGATTCACCTGAATGGTCGTGGTCCGATACATCATGTCCAGACCGTATTTCCCCACCTTGGGCATGTAGCGCGTCATGATCTCATAACGCGACTTTGGCATCACAGGCACATCGTCGCGCTGCCATGTAGGAGCCATGCCTGTGCCCAGGAAACCTAGACCCAGCGGCTCGGCGACCTGACGCACATGCGCAAGATGCACGTTCGTTTCCCGGCAGGTTTCATGGAGTGTCTCCAACGGCGCACCGGAAAGCTCGAATTGCCCGCCCGGCTCAATCGAAATCGCGCCACCGCCTACTGGATCAGACAGGCCTATGATCTTGCCATTGTCCTCGATCCGCTCCCAACCCAGCAGCTTCTCCATCCCGGACAAAACGGCTTCGACACCATGATCGCCCGCGTAAGGGATCGGGGATAGATCCGACAGGTGAAAGCCGAACTTCTCATGCTCAGTGCCGATCCGGAACTTCTCTGCTGGCTTACAACCGGCTTCGAGGGTCGCAGCGAGATCGGCAATGCTTTCAATTGGTGTCGAATCGACGGTATCGCGGGCCATGCAGGATTTCCCAGTTTTCGTTGGCTGCGCAGAATACCCAGCCGCTCGGCCACGTACAAACGCGAGGAATAATTGAACCTTTCAGAAACAAGAAAGGCTTGTCGCATTTAGGCTCGATTTGCGGTGATGGCAAGCACCACAAATGAACTGGTTTGATGATCACGCAATTCTGAAGACTGATATCTCCTCATCGCGTCCGCGCAGCGAAATCTGCCCTACACTCACTGCAGAGCTTCCACTTTCGATTTGCGACATCGTCTCCCGGCTCGCAAGCGCGACTACGCGTGCTCCCGGGTCAATCTGCTTGCCATATTCCTGCAAGCGCGCAGCGACATTCACCGCATCGCCTATAACCGTATAGTTCATCCGCCGTGACGATCCGATATTCCCAACAACGACTTCACCAGAGTGGATACCTATGCGAATTCTGATGTCCGGACTTTCGCTCTCACGGAATGTCTTAGCGAGCGACCTCACCGATGCTACAGCCAATGCTGCGTGATCGGGTTGGTCTGACGGAGCACCCCAAAATGCCATTACGCCATCGCCGATATACTTGTCGATGGTTCCATGTTCAGCAGCAATTGCATCAGACACTACTTCAAAATGGTGGTTCAGGAATGATGCAGTCTCCTCGGCTGTCATATGCGATGCACGTGTCGTAAATCCGGCTAAATCCGTGAATACAATCGTCATCTGGCGTGTTTCAATCAGACCTGGTTCGGCCTTGCCCTGCTGAATAAGGCGAGAAACGAGCTCACTTGGAACATAACGCGCGAAAGCACTTAGCGCAGACATTGAACCATTCAAAGCGATGTTGACGTCGTCGAGTTCTGAAAGGTGGGAAGATGGCAGTTGATGAACATGTGCGAAGTCGAGCTCGCGCAATTGCGAAGATGTCTCCGCTAGGTTCGATAGTGGACGACCAAGCCAGCGGCCAACAAAAAATGATAAACCGACGCCAATCGCCAAGGCGACAAGAGCTGTGTAGACAACAGCTCGTGTCTGATCGATTGCAGTGCCATAGTCCTGTGCCCTAAAGAGACTTCCGATGATCCACCCGCTGGCAGGGCCCTCTTCGACTTGCTCATAAATCACTGCATAGCGCCCTTCGGGCGGAGCTGAATAGATGCGTCCTGCGAGCTGTCCGGGTATCTGGTGAACGTCGGACGCATCGCTCCAGAAACCAGAGATTGGTGAGTCGACCAGATCAGCAAGTCTAGGAAGACGATGATCCGCCGAGGGGACGAATGAATCCAACTTCGTGCTGTCGAAGACCAATACTTCGTCTTGGCCTGTTAAGACGAAGGGGCGCTGTTCAGGCCGCCAACGCATCTCTGCAATACGACTTCTAAGCAGGGCCACCGGATAGTGCGCTAGTAGCGTGTCACCGTTCTCAAGGCCTTTTACAAAGGTTAGAACCGTTTTTCCCTGCTCCGCATTAAAAGCTACTTCCCGCCAACCTTCACGCTGAGCGCCCTCAACTGCGATTTCCAGAGTTGCACCTTGAGGAAGCCCGTCGCGCATGCGCTGCGTCATATTCTCAACGTCGGATACAGTATCTGCGCTCGCAAGAGCGGTTGCCACTACGCCGATAGCCACTTCTTGCTCTTCAAAAAAGTCTTCAACGGCAGACCGATTTTTCTCGACCATGAGCATGCCGGTTTCTCCCAGCAGTCTGCCGGTGATCTTGCGGTCGGATGTTGCCTGGAAACCGATAATCACACTGCAAATCGCAAGTAACATCACCGAGAAGACCAAGCCGAGAGCAACGCCCACAGGAATTCGAAATTGCCTCCACGAACGTAGCAACTCTGTACTAACGGGCTCAAGACTCATCTGTACCGCTCCAATCTCCGAGTGTCGCCTGAACAACCGCCAAGGCCGCAACTGCTGCCGTGTCGGCTCGCAAGATGCGGGGTCCCAGTGGGATCGGTGTCACGAAGGGTTGCTGCCGCAGCAAATCACGCTCCTCTTCGGAAAAACCACCCTCCGGTCCGATGAGGATCGCCAGCGGTTGGGGCCCCTGCTGCGCGAGACGTGCCAGCTCACCGAGGGGATTTTGGGTCGTTTCACCTTCATCACAGAACAGCAGGCGGCGACTTGGGTCGCCTTTGGTCCACCCGGCAAGCAACTCTTTGAGGGGCCTGGGTTCGAGGACTTTCGGCACCGAAATGACACCGCATTGCTCTGCGGCCTCAATGACATTTGCTTCCATTCGCTCCAGATTGATCCGGCTTGATTGCGTGTGCTGGGTCATGACCGGCCGAAGCGCTCCGGCCCCCATCTCGACAGCTTTTTGAACCATGTAGTCGAGACGCGCGTGTTTCAGCGGAGCAAAAAGGTATTGCAGATCGTTGGCATTGGTCTGTTCGCGAACCCTTTCAACCAAGTCCAGATGACAGGCCTTCCGGCCCGTCGCGCGGATTTCCGCGAGCCATTCCCCGTCATTTCCGTTGAAGACCAGCAAGCGGTCGCCATTCTTCAGGCGCAACACATTCAGCAAATAGTTTGCCTGTCCGCGATCTGCCTCGACAGACGCACCGTCGGCGAGAATATGGCGAAGAAAGAGCCGCTGCATTTTGTAGTCGTATCTTGTCATGACCAATAGGTAGGACTGTCAGAGAGCGCATTTCAATGGTGCAAGCGCAATCGATACCCGTAAGCCACATCTGACCGCAGTTACATCGGGCTCTATCGCTTGACCCCTCCTGATCAAGGGGTAACCTTTGCCGCTCATGCAGGGAATCAATCAGTGTCTGACAAGCCATCCAACATCGCCGAATTTTCAGTTGCGGAGATTTCCTTTTCCATCAAGAAAACGATGGAAGATGCCTTCGGTTATGTGCGCGTTCGCGGCGAGCTTGGACGCATTTCCCGGCCAGGTTCCGGACACATCTACCTGGACCTGAAGGATGACCGCGCGGTTCTCTCGGGTGTTGTATGGAAGGGCGTTGCATCTCGCCTGAAGATCCAGCCTGAACAGGGACTGGAGGTCATTGCCACCGGCAAGATCACCACATTCCCGGGCCAATCCAAATACCAGATGGTCATCGATGCGCTTGAGCCCGCCGGCGCTGGTGCGTTGATGGCGCTTCTTGAAGAGCGGAAGCGCAAGCTTGCCGCCGAAGGGCTGTTTGCAGAAGAACGCAAACAGCTGCTGCCCAGCCTGCCGCGGGTCATCGGCGTGGTGACGTCACCGACTGGCGCCGTGATCCGAGATATCCTGCACAGGATTTCGGATCGATTTCCGCTGCACGTCCTCGTCTGGCCTGTACGGGTGCAAGGCGAAACGAGCGGTGCCGAAGTCGCCAACGGCATTCGCGGCTTCAACGCTCTGCCGCAAGGAGGCGCCATTCCACGCCCGGATCTGATTATCGTTGCCCGTGGTGGTGGCAGCATTGAAGATCTCTGGGGATTCAACGATGAGGCCGTGGTGCGCGCTGCTTCGGAGAGCAATATCCCTCTGATTTCAGCCGTTGGTCACGAAACCGACTGGACGCTGATTGACCTGGCCGCCGACGTGCGCGCCCCGACGCCAACAGGCGCTGCAGAGATCGCCGTTCCCATAAAGGCCGACCTGATTGCCATGACCGGCGATCTTTCGCGCCGCCTCTCTTCAGGCCTCAACCGGCTCGTTGGGACCCGCCGCACGGAATTGCGCGCGGCAGAGGCAGCGCTGCCTGCTCCGCGCGATCTGCTGGCCTTGCCACGCCAGACCTTCGACACATATGCAAGTCGCCTTGAACATGCGCTGACGGTCAATACGCGCAGCCATCGCAGCAGTTTCCAAAACGCTTCTGCGCGTTTGTCTCCTGCTGTGCTGACCCGTTCCACTCAGAAAGCGCGGGGCGATCTCTCGGTCCTGTCCGACAGGCAGCAGCGTGCCCTTGGCGTTGCCGTCGCGCAGAAACGACAGGGCTTTCAGCATGCCTCGTCCCGTCTGTCACCGCTCAAGTTGCAGCAACAGATCCAGCTCGGCTCAGAACGCCTTGGCACACTGGATGACCGGATGGAGCGCGCCTATGGCACGCGGCTGTCCAAGACGCGGGATCGGCTAAACACACTGGAAAGCCTGCTCAAGTCGCTGTCCTACAAGGATGTGCTTGCACGCGGCTATGCCCTTGTGCGTGACGACAACGGCCAACCGGTCAGGTCTGCATCAAGTGTCGCTCCAGGTACCGCCCTTGCCATTGAACTGGCAGATGGAAGCATCGAGGCTATTGCCACGGGAGATGGCGTCACCCCACCCACTCCCAAAGCAGCACCGAAGCCAAAGAAGGCCACAGCTGGCAAGTCTGCGACAACGCAGGGAAGCTTGTTCTAAGACAATCCTATCAGTATGCAAAAAGCCGCTACGGTTGCCCGCAGCGGCTTTTTTTAGTGTCGAAAATTCTTAGCCCTACATCAGCGACGGCAAGAGCGTGATGATCGAAGGGAAAGCCAGCAGGCCTGCGATCGTCAATACGTCCGCGATGAAGAACGGGACGCAACCACGGAAGACTTCCTGGACGGGAATGTCCGGACGCACGCCTGAGACCACGAAGCAGTTCAGTCCTATGGGCGGCGTTATCAGACAGAGCTCCGCCATCTTCACCACCAGAATACCGAACCAGATCGCACAAGCCTCGCCGGACATGCCGAAGGCACTGTCAGCGGCGGAAACAGCCTCGCCGCCGTTGAGTGCAATCACGGCCGGGTAAACCACCGGCAGCGTCAGAATCAACATACCAATCGCATCCATGAACATGCCGAGCACAGCGTAGGCCAGCAAGATGCAAATCATGACGATCCAGGGCGAGAACTCCAGCGCCACGATGAAGTCCTTAAAGGCATCCGGTAACCCAGCAAATCCAAGGAAACGTACGTAGACCAACACACCCCAGATGAGGGTGAAGATCATGACCGTCAGCTTGGCTGTTTCATGCAGGGCCTGCCCCAGCTGACCCAGTTTCATACCCTTGGCAAAGGCGACGACCAGAACCACGAAGGCTCCGAGCGACCCTGCTTCGGTCGGCGTTGCAAGGCCAAAGAAGAAGGAACAGAAGATGATGCCTATGACTGCGATGATCGGCAAGGTTCCCGGCACCGACGCAAAACGCTCACGCCATGTGAAGCCTTTCACCGCCGGGGCGTCGCCTCGCCATGCGGAAACGCCAACAATAATTCCGACGTAGATAAGAGCCGAGAAGACGCCTGGCAGGAAACCGGCAATCAAGAGTTTGCCGACCGACTGCTCGACCAGAATCGCGTAGATCACAAGAATGGCTGAAGGCGGGATCAGCGAGGCAAGCGTACCACCTGCAGCCACGACAGCTGCGGACAGGCGCTTGGAGTAACCTGCTGCAAGCATCTCCGGAATCGCGACCCGGGCAAAGACGGCCGCGGTTGCAACAGACGCACCAGACACGGCGGCAAAACCTGCTGTCGAAAAGACGGTTCCGACGGCCATACCACCAGGCAACCAACCGAGCCAGCGCTTTGCAGCTTCGAAGAGCTGTTTGGTGAACCCGGCGTAGAACGCCAGAAAGCCAATCAGAATAAAGGTCGGGAGAACCGACAGCGAATAGGTGACCGACTTGGAATGCGGGATCGTGCCGGCCATTTTAAGGGCGACGAAAAAGCCACGCTCAAAGCCCATCTTCATCGAGAAGAAGACAATCAAGCCGACAAGTCCGGTGAAGGCAGCTGCGAACGCAACGCGCATACCCATAACAACGAGGACGAGCAAGACGCCCGTCATCAAGAGACCTACCTCAAACGGCGTCATTTGCTGTCTCCTGCTTCGATGTCATCGCCAAAGACTTCTTCGATTTCATGCTGCGCGGTTTCCTCCACGTCGTGGATGATCGGCACACCAATCGGGTCCCGGCTCGGATCGATAACAAGACGCAGGTAGCCGTAGGCCTGAAGCAAGAGGCGCAGGAACAGGAGGCCCAGCGCGACGGGTACAACCAGCTTGGATGGCCAAGTCGGAAGGCGAATATCCATGGTGCTGTCGCCGATGGCGAACGAGCGGTCGAAATGATACCAGGAGCCCCATGCCAGAAGGGCGACAACAACGGCAATCAGAAGCACACCAAACAATTCGGCGATCCAGAGCGGGCGACCGCGGATTTTGCCAAGAACCATTTCCATGCGGATATGGCCGCCAACACGCTGACAATAGGCAACGCCGCAAAAGGCAAACACGGCCATGGCCTGCTCGGTAATGTCGATGAAACCCGGAACCGGCATGTTCAGGGTCAGCCTTCCGATAACCTGCGCAACCGCCATGAGCATCAGGATAAGGATGCTGCTGGCTGCAACGAGATTGAAGGCGTTTTCGACATGAGCCAGCGCTCCGTCGAACTTGATGTATGTATTCGGCCGGTCGGGTTCGGGCCGAACGGCAGTGCCGTGACTGGTCATTTTCGGGGTGCCCTTGCAGGAAACCCCCGGCGCGGGACGCGCCGAGGGATAATCGTCAGTATGACATGAGTTGGGCTCAGCCCTTGATCACGCCCTTAACGAGGTCGAGGAGTTCCTGGGCCGGAAGGCCGTTTGCGGTTTGCTCCTGAACCCAGGCATCCTGGATCGGGCCGGCTTTCGCTTCAAAAGCGGCAAGCTCTTCTGGAGAGAATTCGACCTGAACGATGCCGCGAGCTTCGAGCTCCGGCCACCACTTGTCATAAACCTTCGCGTAGGTCGCAAGGTAATGGTCGAGTGCCGGCTGAACGGACTCGTCAAGCGCGACGCGGAAATCGTCAGGCAGTGCCGCATAGGCATCCGTATTAACGACGATCGGGCAATGAACAGTGCCCGGGTTCAGGTTCTTGGTCCACCAGTTGGCGACTTCAACCGTCTTGAACGAAAGGTGCGCATGCGGTGCGAAACCGGCAGCATTCACCGTACCGGAATCAATCGCCTGGTATGTTTCAGAAGCAGTCACCGAGGTCGGAACCGCGCCGGCAGCTTCCATCAGCTTGCCAAGACCACCGAGAGCACGAACACGCATGCCTTCAAAGTCGGTGATGGAAGACGGGACATCGCCCTTACCCGCGAAGTTGTACTGCGGCATCGGGGACGGCATCAGCAACTTTGCATTCCAACGTCCAAGGTCTTTCTGAACAGCTGGATGCTCGTAGAGTGCCTTGGAGACCTTCACTTCGGTTTCCAGATCGGCAACACCAAGGAACGGCAGTTCCAGAACCGTCAGCGACGGGTTCTTGTCAGCGTGGTACGAGGCACAGAACTGCGCCATCTCGAACGCACCGAATGAGATGCCATCGAGGTTTTCGCGAGATTTGGAGAGCGCGCCGCCATAGTGCAGCTTGATTTCGAACTTGCCATCGGTCTTCGCAGCCACTTCTTCAGCGATCTTTTCGACATGCTCAGTGAAGGCACGGCGCTTGCCCCAGAGCGACACATTCCATGTCACGTCAGCAGCGAAAGTTTCAGTTGCGAAGAAAAGACCAAGTACGGTTGCGGATGCAGCCGTGGCAAATTTACGGGCAGTGAGCATACTGTTCCTCCCAGGTAACGTGGCTCAATTGTCTTGGCAGACGCTCATTACGATGTGCAGCATGAGCCCTCCAAGCTATCGTCATTTTTAGCACGTGCCGTGCCAAATGCATGCCGAAGCAGCAGATTCCCCAATTTTCGCCGTCTTTTCGACCAATTTCCATTCTCTTATCCGCAAGGTTGAGCAGAATATCGCCGATCTTTCAACTGTATCGGCAATATTTCGCCGATACAGTTCATCGAACCCCTTCAATGAAGACCCCGGTCATTCACTCGTCGCCCATGACCTGCGGGCGGCTCAACTTCAAACGGGTCATCTTTTCGTTCAGGGTTCTTCGAGGCACGCCCAACTCCCGCATGACCTCGGCGATACGCCCCTCATGCCTGCGAAGCGCGTTGGAAATCACGCTGCGCTCGTAGCTGTCCATCAAGTCCTTCAGCGTTCCACCGGCAATATCACTCACCTTGTGCCCGGGTCCGATGACGAGGACCTCCAGTGGCTGGCGACCAACACCTGCATTGAGCACAAAGCGCTCCGCCGCATTGCGCAATTCACGTACATTGCCCGGCCAATCGTACGTTCGCAGAAACGCTT
The DNA here is from genome assembly GCF_009650605.1 of Labrenzia sp. CE80. Lineage (NCBI taxonomy): Bacteria > Pseudomonadati > Pseudomonadota > Alphaproteobacteria > Hyphomicrobiales > Stappiaceae > Labrenzia > Labrenzia sp. CE80. Next base: position 718,142 of record NZ_WAJT01000002.1, on the reverse strand, counting down.
CGTCACGGGCGGTAACGTCCGACATTGCGATGCCATATTGGGCGGCAAAACGATTGATGAAAGTATCGAACAGCAAGAGACTGTCGTTTCCCCGCTCCCGCAACGGCGGGATCGTGATCTCAATCGTATTCAGACGGAATAGGAGATCCTCGCGCAGCGTCTTCGCGGCGACCGCTTCCTTTGGCTCGATGTTGGCGGCGCTGACAACGCGGAAGTCGACGGGGACCGGACGACGTCCGCCAATGCGATCGACGCATTTCTCCTGCAGAACCCTCAGAAGCTTGGGCTGGAGTGGGATCGGCATCGAAACGATTTCATCCAGGAACAAGACGCCACCATTTGCCGCCTCAATTCGTCCAATCCGCGTTCGATCTGCGCCTGTGAATGCGCCTGCTTCATGACCAAACAGCTCAGCCTCGACCATGGTCTCCGGCAGGGCTGCTGCGTTGATCGCAACGAATGGCGCATCCTTGCGATGACCAAATGCGTGCAAAGCTTGGGCGACCACTTCCTTGCCGGTCCCTGTTTCGCCGGTGATCAGAACCGCGGCATCTGTTCCAGCGAAATGAAGCAATCGCTCGCGCAAGGCCCGCATGGCAGGGCTGTTGCCGAGAAGCCGCCGCTCCAAACTCCCCTCTTCGACGAGACGCCTCGAAAGCGACCGGTTTTCCAGAACAAGGCTGCGCTTTTCACAGGCGCGGCGCACTAGCTCCGCGATCACTTCAGGGTCAAACGGCTTTTCGACAAAGTCGTACGCCCCATTTCGCATGGCGTCGACCGCCATCGGCACGTCGCCATGGCCCGTGATCAATATGACCGGAATATCTGCATCAATTTCGGCGATACGTTTCATGAGACGGACGCCGTCCTCTCCATTCAACATCACATCCGACACAACACAGCCGGGAAAGCTTGGCTGAACGTGACGCATCGCGGTATCGGCACCCGAGACCTCTATCGTCTCGAAACCCGCAAGCCCCAACCATTGGCGCAGAGCCGAGCGCATTGCGGGATCGTCATCCACGATCAGCACAGGGGTCTTGACGTTTACAGTCGTCATTCGGTTTCTAGCTCCAGAACCGCGGTTTCAGCTTCCAGCGTTCTGTCACGCACGGCCCCCTCCGGAGCAGGCAGAGTAAACAGGAAGGTTGCCCCGCCAGTTGCGTTCGGCTTCACTTGCAATGACCCTCCGAGATCCTCGGCAATACGGTCGGATATGGACAGGCCAAGACCCAAACCGCCATTGCTCAGCTTGGTGGTGAAAAACGGGTCGAAGATTTTTTCGCGAAGATCTGAAGGTACCCCAGCGCCATTGTCGGAGACGCTGACAACAACGCTCCCGACCTTTCGGTCGACTTCGAGAATGACTTCCCCGTCTTCCACCTTTGCCGCGGAGTCGGCGCCGTTTCTGAGCAGATTCACGAGCACCTGTTCGACTTTCAACGGAGCGGTCTCCAGTTTGAGCGGTCCATCCGGCAGTCGTTGATGCAAGTTGACGCCGTCCTCTTCAAAGCGCGAGCGCGCGATCTTTTCGGCCGCAGAAATACAATTCTTCAAGTCGACCATCTCAATCCGGCTCTCTGCGGGCCGAGCGAAGCGCTTGAGCTCCTGGGTCAGGGTTGCCATCCGGTGTTGGAGAGAATCGATCTCTTTAAGGTTATCTTCGACGGCAAGAACATTGCCACTCTCAAGGAACTTTCGCGCACCGGCTACAAACATGCGCAGCGCGGCCAACGGCTGATTCAGCTCATGCGCAACTGCTGCAGACATCTGCCCCACCGCTGCAAGGCGGCTAGAACGTGCGAGGCGCCTTTGCGCGTTTCTCAGCTCTTCTTCAACACGCCGACGCTCGTCAACCTCATCTACCAACCGTTGGTTCAACTCCCGCAGCCCCTGTGACTCCTTCCGCAAACGGGCCGAGGCTCGACGCAGGACACGTCCTCTTTGAACCAGCAAACCCACGAAGTAGAGCAGGCTGAGGCCAATCGCGGATGCCCAGATTGGCCAAATGTTCTTTCGAGTTTCTTCAATCGGCACAAGAAAGTGGAGCGTCCAGCCGAGCAATCCGACCTGAGCAGAGTTATGGCGGTAGGTACGTCCATCGACTGCCACCACCTTCTCGTTACCCAGCGGGTTTTGCGACAGAGCGGCCAAAGGCTGATCGGCGTATTGGCGTGTCGCCGTGATTTGGCTTCGCACTTCGTCGGAGAGTTCTTGCAAGGTTCGATAGCGCCAATCAGCGACCGAAGCCAAAAAAATCACTCCGTTGGCATCCGATGCAAAAACTGTTTCGCCCCCCTTTGCCCAAGCCTGCTCCAAAGGTTCCATATCCACCTTAACCACCGCGACGCCGTCGGGCTCGCCGCTAACTGGAGATGGCAGCGATAAAAAGAGCCCCGGTTCACCAAGTGTTGCACCAATCGCGAAGAACTGCCCTTCATTGCCAGTTAGTGCGGTATGAAAATAGGGACGGTAAGCATAGCTCTGCCCGACGAGAGATAACTCATCGCGCCAGTTGCTGGACGCCAGCGTCCGGCCCTGCCGATCCATGAGAAAGAGAAGATCCGCACCGGACTTTTCCGCCACTTCTTCTAGAAACCGGTTCGCCGACTCGGTCGGTCTGCCCATGTTCAGAACGACGGTCGCTCTGGGGTCGCGGGCCAACATGTATGGCAAATAACGGTATTTCTCGTATTCACCGAGAATGGTTTGGCGATAAAGGGTAAGCCGCTCGGCCGCCTTTTGATCCACGGCCTCCTGATCCCGCTCCACCATCAGCTGCACAAGCAGCGATGCAATCAGCAACAAAGCGATTGGAGGAAGCGCAATAAGAAGCAATCGGGTCGACATGCTGTCCTTATCTCCTTTTTGCTGCTCTGCCGCAAACCGTTCCCGTCAACATGGACAAATCTGCCTGCGCAAAGCTAGTTTGCTGCCATAAGATCAAGGGATGGAAAATGTCGATGGACTTCAGCTTCTCCGAAGAACAGCGGATGATCGCCGATACGGCCAACAAGCTTGCGATTGACAAGCTGGAGCCGCTGGCAGAGCGGTTGGACAATGGTGAGGGGCGCACGGAGTTTCTGGCCAATTTGCAGACGCTTGCTGAAAACGGCTTCATGGGTCTCAATCTATCCTCGGAGTATGGTGGAACCGAAGCTGGCACCATCGGCTTTGCGCTCGCGGTAGAAGCCCTTGCTCAAGGGTGCGCCTCCACCGCCGTCACCGTTTCGGTCACCAACATGGTCGGCGAGGTTATTCAGGCCGTTGGTTCAGAAGAGCAAAAAGAACGGTACCTTCCGCGACTGACGGACGGCAGATATGCCGCCGGCGGTTTTTGCCTGACGGAATCCAGCGCTGGATCTGATCCCTCATCAATGAAAACCCGGGCGGTGAAGGACGGTAATCATTACGTCCTCAACGGATCAAAGCTCTACATCAGCTCCGCTGAATATGCCGGCGTCTTTGTGGTTTGGGCGGTGACCGATCCTGACGCTCCCAAAGGCAAGGGCATCTCCTGCTTTCTTGTCGAGGCCGGAACGCCTGGTCTTGTGATTGGCAAGGCGGAAAAGAAGATGGGGCAGACTGGCTCCGCTACCAATGAAGTCCTCTTTCAAGATTGCCGCGTCCCGGCAACGGCAATGATGGGCCAAGAAAATGAGGGGTTTCGTATTGCCGTTGGCGAGTTGGCCGGTGGACGTATCGGGATAGCCGCTCTTGCTCTTGGCGTTGCCCGAAAGGCGATGGCTGCAGGCAAAGCCTACATCAAGGAAAGAGAACAGTTCGGTCGCCCCCTTGCAGACATGCAGGGACTACAATGGTTGGTCGCGGACCGGGAAACGGAACTGGAGGCGGCAAAATTGCTTATCCATCAGGCCGCAGCGCTCAAGGATTCAGGCAAGGCCTTTTCCAAGGAAGCGTCCATGGCAAAGCTTTTTGCTTCCGAAGCCGCCCAGAAGGCAACCTATACAGCGTTGCAACTTCACGGCGGCGCTGGCTACATCAAGGACTATCCTCTCGAGCGCTATGCCCGTGACGCCAGGATCACGACGATCTACGAGGGCACTTCGGAGGTGCAGCGCCTGATTATCGCCCGCGAGGTCATGAAGGCGGTTTAATATCTGCCTCGAGCCTTTGGTAAAATTGGTTTTCTGCAGGATTTACGCGTCAACTCAGGAAGGGTCTCGCCCATGGAAATGAGTTTGCCAACACTGACTGGAGCTCCGGTTTTGGAAACGCAAAGGCTATTGCTGAGGGGGCCTTCGCCATCGGACTTTCCCGCTTTCCTCGCCTACGCCACATCTCACCGCACTGCCTTCACCGGCGGTGTAAAGCCTGAGCATGCCGTCTTTGAGAAATTCGCCAGCATGATCGGTCACTGGGCATTGCGCGGCTTTGGTAGGTTCACGATCACAGACAGGATGAGCAGTGAGGCGCTCGGTCACGTCGGACCTTTCCAGCTTGCAGACGAACAGCTGCCCGAACTCAGTTGGACGATTTGGTCAGATGCGGCAGAAGGCAAAGGCATTGCGTTTGAAGCCGCTCAAGCTGTGAACCAATGGCTCTTTGGCCCAATGGGGTGGCAAGAAGCAATCGCAGAAGTTCATCCCGACAATCATCGATCTCAGACGATTGCACGCCGGCTCGGCGGTCGGCTTTGGACTGATGGCCCGCGAGCCATTTTACCGGGCGGAGACGTTTACCGTTTCACCGCTTGCGCAATTGCCTGACAGATTCATACCAAAACCAATACGAGCTACTCATTCACTAACTGGTTGATACGCCTCAATGTAACGCTCACGTTTCCTGCATAGGGTGTTTTCACAAGGGCATACGCCCAGTTTTCTAAATGGAGGTACGACCATGGCTTTGAAGGATATCGTGACAATTGTGGATCTCTCAGGATCCCAACCGGCCGCGAAATATGCGATCGACCTTGCTGCCAACAACGATGCCCATGTAACGGGTTTGTCAATTACCTTCGAACCGGTGGTTCCTGCATTCGCGGCTGCACCGATGCCAGTTGACTACCTGCAAGCCGCAAGCGAACAGGCCGTTGGAGCTGCAAAAGACGCACAAAAGAGCTTCGACGAGCTTGCCCGCGTCGCCGCAGTGAAGACTGAAAGCCGAGTTGCAGATGTTTTGACCGGAGGCCCCCTCGAAGGACTGCTTCAGCATTGCCGCACAACGGATCTTGTTGTTATTGGGCAGGAAAACCCCGACGCCCTCGAGCCCATGCGCGAGCTTCTGATTGAAACAGTTCTGTTCGAAAGCGGCGTGCCGGTTCTGATCGTTCCCTACATCGGCGTCGCACAGTCCGAAGCCAAGAACGTCGTGATTGGTTGGGACGGCAGCTCCACAGCGACACGTGCTGTCCACGCAGCGCTTCCGATACTGGACAAAGCCGAGAAGATCACGGTGCTGGTGGTCGAAAAGAACGTCACTGAAGATAGTCAGCCCGGAGCCGAGATCGCCACCTACTTGGCGCGGCACGATCTTGATGTGACGATTGACGTCATCACCAATCCTCAGACCCGGGTCGCTGATACGTTGCTCAACTATGTCTCAGACAATGGCAACGACCTCGTCGTCATGGGTGGCTACGGACACAGCCGGATGCGCGAGTTTCTCTTTGGCGGCGCCACACGGGAAATCCTGCAGGCCATGACCGTTCCGGTTTTGATGGCTCACTAGTCCAGACAGTCAGCCTCCAGGGCGAGATCTCCCCGCTGTGGAGGCTGACCAATTTCCTTCTCACCTTCATTCAAATTTCTTTCTTTCCGTGTCAGGCTTTTTGAAGCTCCCACGGAGAACGACGGCGTGACCATCAAAAACCTCGACGGCTTCTTTGCCCCTGGCTCACTGGCCCTGATCGGACCATCACGGCATGGCGAAAAGGTTCTGGAGCACCTTTCAAGAACCCTCCCCGCATCAGGCTGGAAACAATCTCTCTATCTTGTCGGATTGCCTGACTTGGCCACTGCTTTGGCAGGCAATCACGTCGACCTCGAGAACCTGCCAACAGCTCCGGATCTTGCGGTCTGTCTGAGTGCGGCAGAAACGACGCCGGAGCTGATCGCTGATCTGGCGCGGCGTGGAACAAAAGCTGTCGTGCTTTTGTCTCCTGGATACGAGGCCTGGCCGGAGGCGTTGGTTCAGGCTTGCCGGGAAGCTGCTCGCTGCGCGCGGCTTCGCATAATTGGCCCTGGCAGTCTTGGACTTGCCGTCCCGGCACTGGGCCTGGACTGCCTTCTCAGCGCCAAGTCGCCGGCATCGGGCGACATTGCCTTCATCGCGCGCTCTGGTGCCGTCTTGAATGCAACCCTTTCCTGGGCCAGCGCGCACAAGACCGGCTTCTCCGCTGTTGTCTCACTAGGTGAGCGCATGGACGCCGATATCGGCGACCTCGTCGACTATTTTGCGCAAGACTACCGGACACGTGCCATTCTTCTTCATGCGGAGGCAATTTCCAGTCCGCGCAAATTTCTGTCAGCTGCTAGAGCGGCAGCGCGCAGCAAACCCGTTGTCATGATCCGATCGGGACGGAGCCATGACACCAGCGGCAGCGGCCTCACACACGCAGGTCGCCTTGCTGATCCGGACCTGGTTTATGATGCGGCGTTCCGCCGAGCAGGCATCATGCGTGTCAGTGACCTCGACGAAATGTTCGAGGCCGTCGAAACCCTTGCGCGCGTGCGCGTTCCTCAATTTGACGCACTGACGATCCTATCGAACGGCAGGAGCCTGGCCAGCCTGGCCGCGGATCGTCTGTCTGACCTGGGCGGCAAGCTTGCCGAACTTTCCGAAAACACCCTCTACGCTCTCGGTACCTATCGCCGAACAAGCCAAAAGACCGGGTCGAGCTCCGATCCCATCATCCTGCGCGAGGAACTCGATCCAGCTGATCTCAAAGCGGCGATTGGCACCGTCCTCAGCGACAAGGCTACCGACGGCGTACTGGTTCTTCAGGCCCCAAGCGCATTCACAGATCTGGCTGACATAGGACGTGCCATTGCGGAGGCTGCTAAGGAGAACCGGCGACGGACCGGACGGCGCAAGGCGATCGTCGCAGGCCTGATTGGCGATGACGGCAGTGCCCGAGGTCATCTGGATGAGGCCGGTATCCCCTGTTATGCCAGCCCGGCGGAAGTCGTCCGCTCGATAATGCATCTTGCTCATGATGCGCAGTCACGGGACTTTCTGATGGCGGCGCCGGCAAGTGTTCCTCAGGACTTCATCCCCGATGCCGACACCGCACGCGCGATCGTTGATGACGCGATGAAGGAAAACCGAACCTGGCTGTTTCCGCAGGAGGTTTCAAAGATACTGGAAGCCTATCAGCTGCCTGTTATGCCGACGCGGCTGTGCAACACGCCGGAAGAAGCAGCCGACCACGCAGCGGCGTTCTTCAAGAAGGCCAACCATTGTGTTGTCAAGCTGATATCGCAGGATCTGCCTTTCAAATCCCGGATAGACGGCGTGCGCCTCGGACTGGAAACCCCCGAAAGCGTCGAGCGGGCTGCCCGCGAGCTTATCCAGCAGACCAGCCAGTTGTTTCCGGACGCAAGAATTGCAGGGGTCAGTGTGCACCCCATGCTAGAAGACCGCCACGGGATCGAGTTGTTTGTTGGTCTGGCAGATACCACTACCTTCGGACCCGTCCTGGTCTTTGGCCATGGCGGGACATCCGTGGAGGATAGCCGGGATATCTCGATCGAGCTACCGCCGCTCGACCTCAATCTGGCGCACGGCATGATCAATCGCACCAGAATTGCGAAGCTTATTGACGGCACCAGCACGCGACCAGCCCTCGATCGCGAGGCTCTGGCACTTGCCCTGATGAAAGTCTCGCAAATCGCAATCGACATTCCAGAAATCCTCGAGCTCGACATCAATCCGCTCGTGGCGCAGGAGACTGGTCTTGTCGCGCTGGATGCTCGCATGACACTCGGCGAACCGGCACTGCACCCAGGCCGCGACGGGAAGTCCCGTCTCGCCATTGCGCCCTATCCGGAAGAGTGGGAAGACACGCTATCGCTTAAAGACGGAAGAAAAGTCTTCGTTCGCCCTGTTCGGCCTGAGGACGAAGACCTCTTCAAGAGCTTCTTTGAGACGATCTCCGCGGAAGACCTGCGGCTACGCTTCTTCGCACCAGTTCGGGACTTCAGCCATCGATTCCTGGCGCGGCTGACACAACTTGATTATTCGCGCGCTATGGCATTTGCCGCAATTGACCCGGAGACCGGCGACCTCCTTGGCGTAGTTCGCTTGCACGCCGACCCGGATCATAAAAGCGGTGAGTATGCCATCATGGTTCGCTCCAGCCTGAAAGGCGTTGGTCTCGGCTGGGCCCTTATGAAGCTTATCATCCGATACGCGCGTGCCGACGGTATCGAAACGATCCAGGGCGAAGTTCTGAAAGAAAACACAAGCATGCTCAGCATGTGCCAGGCTCTCGGATTTCATGTCGAAACCGCGCCGGACGACCCCGGGGTCGCCCACGTCAGCCTGCAAGTGACCGACCTGGACCTGGCTGACGACGTTGGCTAGCTCTTCGCTTGCGCGGCTTCGCGAATTTGGCTGAGCGAGGCGGAAGGAGTGATTGCTTCCGGATCGAGCTTGAGGTGAAGCAATGCCGGTCTTCCGCTTTCACGAGCACGTTCAAACGCCGGTCCAAACTCATCTGAGGTATGAACCGTCTCGGCGTGAGCCCCATAGGACGACGCAAGCGCCGCAAAATCCGGATTGACCAATTTCGTTCCCGACGGCCGACCGGGATAGTGGCGCTCCTGATGCATCCGGATCGTGCCGTACATCCCATTATCGACAAGAACGACGATAATCGCGGCCCCCTCCTGACAAGCTGTGCCAAACTCCTGCAGGGTCATCTGAAAGCAACCATCGCCGGCGAAACAGATCGTTTCCCGCTCTGGAAAGTTGAGCTTTGCTGCGACTGCAGCCGGTAAGCCATATCCCATCGAACCAGAGGTCGGCGCTGCTTGTGTTGCAAACTTGCGGAACCGGTGAAAGCGATGCACCCAGGTCGCAAAATTGCCCGCACCATTTGTGAAAATGGCGTCATCGGCAACGTTCGCCTCGATCCATTCCATCACGTCGGACATTTGCAAAACGCCCGGAACTGGCGGTCGGGCGCCTGACCAAGCCAGATAGTCCGCATGAGCTTCCTCTGCCTGACCCTTGTTCCTGGCTTCCGTGGGAGGCTGCAATCCCTCAACAGCCTTGCAGAACCCTGTCGGGCTTGCGTGGATCGCGAGCGACGGTCGGTAGACGCGGCCAAGTTCTTCCGCATCGGGGTGCACATGCACCAAGGGCTGCGCAGGCTGGGGAATGTCGAGCAAGCTGTATGACTGGCTTGGCATTTCGGACAGGCGACCACCGACCAGCAGGATAAGGTCAGACATTTTTATGCGTTGAAGCAATTTGGGATTGATACCGATGCCAACATCGCCAGCATAGTTGGGATGCAGATTGTCGAACAACGCCTGCCGACGGAAAGAGCAAGCGACCGGTAGATCGAAACGTTCGGCAAAGCGAGTAAAGGCGGCAACGGCGTCTTCACTCCAACGGCTGCCGCCCAGAATGGCGATTGGCCGTTCCGCTGCCCAGAGACGCTTTTGCAAGTCCGCCATTTGCGTCAAACCTGGATGGGTTTCGACCTGCTGCCAAGGCGCTGGCTGAGCGACATCTGCCATCTCGACAAGCATGTCTTCCGGCAGGGCCAAGACCACCGGTCCCGGTCGACCTGATGTCGCAACGTGATAAGCACGGGAAATGAATTCGGGGACCCGATCAGCTTGGTCGATCTCCGCCACCCATTTCGCCATACCGCCGAACATCTGGCGGTAATCGACCTCCTGAAAGGCCTCGCGCTCACGCATGCCGCGTTCGATCTGGCCGATAAAGAGGATCATCGGTGTCGAATCCTGCATAGCGACGTGTACGCCTGCAGCTGCGTTCGTCGCGCCAGGCCCGCGCGTAACCATGCAGATGCCCGGCTTGCCGGTGAGTTTTCCATGGGCATCGGCCATCATGGCCGCGCCACCTTCCTGGCGGCAGATGGTTACAGGAACAGAGGCATCATGAAGCGCATCCAAAACGGCCAGGTAGCTCTCTCCAGGCACACAGAACACCCGCTCCGCGCCATGTAGTTCCAGGGCCTCGACGAGAAGCTTTCCACCGGTCTTCTGGCTCATTCCTATTCCCTGCCCTCATGATGTCCAAGTGTCAGAAGTTTCAACACTCGTTGTATACGCCATGTGACTGGCGCTCGGCAGAGGTATAAGCCACATTATTTGGCAATGACATCATTCCAAAACGGATCCAACTGCACCTAATACGCAAACGGCCGCGGATCACCGCGGCCGTTGTCAAACCAAGACTAAGTAAATTCTGCGCGCCTCTAGTCGAGCGGCGGAATACGCAGAACCTGACCCGGGTAGATCTTGTCAGGGTGGGCAAGCATCGGCTTGTTGGCCTCAAAGATCGACTGATACTTGGATCCGTCTCCGTAGGCATCTTCAGATACCTTCCAAAGCGTGTCGCCTTTTTGCACGGTGTGAAACTTGGCTTCCGGCTCGGCTTCGGCGACTGTGATCTCTTCTTCAACTTTCGAGATTCCCAGGACGTTGCCTACCGCCAGGATCAGTTTCTCGCGTGCAGCCTGCGTTGGCGCAGCGCCCGCGACCTTGACCGTATCGCCATCAACTTCGACCTTTACATCACCATCAAGGCCGAGCTCGGCCACTTCGGCAGCGATCGCGTCAGGACCAGACGTTTCAGCTTCATCGTCGCCGAACAGTTTCTTCCCGGCATCTTTTACGAAATCAAAAAAACCCATGCTTCTTTTCCTCTTGCCATCCTGCAGCACCCCGCTGGCCGCACTGGACTGCATACATTAGACAGTTATCCAAGCGCTGTGGCAGAATGCAAGGCATTGAAAGAGCATTCGTCATCGGCTGCAGACAAATTCACCGGTCAGATGCCCCGTTTGGCCATTCCGCACCTCAAAGCACAAAAAGGGGGCGCCGACAAAGTCGCACGCCCCCCTCGCCGTCCCCCTGCGGACGTTTCTCCCTAGTCTCGCCTGGTCAGGCATTAAAGAAGAGCTGCTTCATTTCACACCGGGTCCACTCAAACAGACGAAACCGTCACGACCTGGAAGGTGAACAAGTCACCGTCCTCATCCTTGATCGAGACATACTCCCCTGGTTGGAAAGCATGTGTTCCGAAGCGGTAGCCTGCTTCATCGTCATCTTCACCCTCGATGTCGTAGTGAAACGCCCAGGATCCGCCCGGGCGGTGGACCAGATGACCGATTTCCTCTTCTTCGCCACCCCAAAAACGCCGGACACGGCAATGGTCCCGCTCCTCTTTCCAAAGACCGGCATCAATGTGGCCGCTGTCATCAAGCGGCGCTGTAAATTCGTAGCCGTGCTGCGCCGACCCATTCGGATGGTCTTTGGTTCGCGCCAGGTTCAACCTGATCTTTTTTAGAGCCGGGTAATCGCTCATGTTTTTCTCCTTGGTGCGACTTTCGAGGGGACATTGGCACAATGAGCAATTCTCTCATTGAGAAAGATCAAAGGCCGCAAGTAACCTGCGATGCACTTTGATCAGGTCATCAACGACCATCGTTCGGGAAAGATCCAAATGGCCAATGCCGATTCACAGGAAGCAGTCTTCGCGTTTTTGATGACCATGCCGGTCAATAAAGACGAGCAAGCAGGCATCGCGAGGATCGACACCCACGCCAATGTAGTCTTTCTGGCCGGCTCAAAAGCCTACAAGGTCAAGCGCTCAGTAAAATTCCCTTTTTTGGACTACTCCACGCTGGCCAAACGCGCTGAGGCATGCCAGCGCGAGATCAGCCACAACATTCGAAATGCTGCTCAGATCTACATTGAGGCCCTGCCGATTACCCGCGATGCCGACGGACATCTTGCCATCGACGGTTCGGGAGAGACAATCGACTGGGTGGTGGTCATGAACCGCTTCGAGCAGGACAGACAGCTCGATCATTTGGCAAAAGACGGACCTCTGTCCAAAGACCTATGTGATGATCTGGCGAACATGCTTGTGGCCGCCCATGCGGCTGCGCCGAAAAAACCGACGGCGACACAAGGCTTCTTCAAAGAATTGGCGAGCTATGTCGATCAGAACGAGGTCGCGTTTGCCGAACATCCGGACCTTTTCCCGCCGCAAGCTGCCGAACACCTCACCCGTCAATCACGCCTCTGGCTGGAGCGGATAGAGCCACTGCTGATGAAACGCGGCGCGGATGGCCATGTCCGCCTCTGCCATGGCGACGCGCACATGCGCAACATCGTTGTGCTGGGCGGAAAACCGGTTCTGTTCGACGCCATCGAGTTTTCTGATGCGATGGCGACAACGGATACGCTCTACGACCTTGCCTTTCTCCTGATGGACCTGTGGGAGAACGATCAGCGTCGGGCGGCAAACCTGGTCTTCAACCGCTATTTCGACAAGCTTCCGGTCAGCACGCGCGAAGACGCAAGCGAATTGCAAGGCCTCGCCGCTCTTCCATTCTACTTGATGATGCGCGCTGCCATTCGCGCCAAGATCGCAGCCAGCGCGGCAAAGACCCAGCACAATGAAACGGACAGGCGTGCGCAAGAAGAACAAGCCGTGTCCTATTTCAACCAGGCCATAGCCTTCCTGGATCCTGTCGAGCCGGATCTGGTTGCAATCGGCGGGTTCTCCGGCACCGGCAAGACCACTCTTGCCTACGCGCTCGCGCCGGACATCGGCCGCGCACCCGGGGCCCGCGTTCTGCGCACAGACATCGAGCGCAAGAAACGGCTTGGTCTGTCCGAAACGCAGAAAGCACCTCCGGAGGCCTATACGCGTGCAGCGACTGAAGCAGTTTACGGCGCTCTCGACACGGCGTTCCAAACAACGCTCGCGAGCGGGCACTCAGCGCTGTTCGATGCTGTATTTGCCGACGAGAAAGAACGCGCACGAATCGAACAACTCGCAAAAGCGGTAGAAGCAAGGTTCTGCGGCCTGTGGCTGGACGCGCCGGCTGAGACTTTGATGGAACGCGTTTCTGCAAGGCAGGGAGATGCGTCAGACGCCACAACGGAGGTCGTTGACCTGCAGCTGAGCTATGACCTGGGTGACATGAGCTGGTCTGTCATCGACGCGGTACATGAACCGACTGTCACGCTGAAAAACGCGAAAGAGGTGATCGGCGAGATTTTGCCTCAAAATCCATAGGCGCGAGCGGCAGCGGCGGCTGCAACGGCGCACACCACCGCGATGATGTCTTTTCTCAAGAGCGCCATGGCCGTTCCGGAAACGATGATACACAGAACGACCGGCACTCCGCCCTTGAACGCGATGGGCAAGATCGTGGAAACGATGATCGCACCCGGCAGAGATTCCAGTGCCTTTCGAACACGCGTCGTGAGCGGTATCCGCCCCATCACCCAATAGCCACCTGCCCTCATCATGTAGGTCACAGCCGTCATCATCAGGACGGCCGCAACAAACAAGCCATCGGCGCCAACACTTGTCTCAATCATCCAGGAAAGCTCCCGCCAGCGCCCCGGAAATGGCACCGGTCAGAATGCCCCAATAGCCGTCCAGCTCATACCAGGTCAGAACAGCGACACCGCCGGCGATTGCCCAGCTTATTGTCTGACGCTTGCCTTTCCAGAGCGGAATAAGCAGCGCGATGAAGAAGGCCGGCATCACGACATCGAGCCCCCAAGCTTTCGGATCGCTGACCAGACTGCCGAAGAAATACCCGGGCACCACCGACAGCGACCAGATGCACCACATGAAAAGGCCACTGCCGAGGAAAATACCCCAGTCGCGCTCGCCCTTGTCATACTCTCGAAGCGCAATCAGCCAATTGATGTCAGTCAGAAAGAAAAGGGCCGGATAGGTTCGCGATGACGGCACTTGCCCCAGCCAGGGGCGCAGGCTCGCACCAATCAAGAGCATGCGCATGTTGACCGCAGCCACGACACCAACCATCGCAAAGACCGCGCCCCACGTCAGCGGCGCCGTGTAGACCTCCATGGCGACGAACTGAGAGGCCCCTGCAAAGACGAATGAATTGAACATCAGCGTCTCAGCGAAGGTCAGCCCTTTCTGCGCGGCGACCGTTCCAAAGACAGCACCAAACGCAACGGTCCCCGGAAGAGCCGGTATACAGAACTGCGCGCCTTGCAGGCAGCCTGCGGAGGTGATCGTAACTGGAGGGCTTGCAGTCATTACGGCCTACTCCCGCGCTGGCCTTTTACGCCTCGCGGGTTCTACGACAATCGTTTTCCAAAAGACTCAAGCTGTTTATAAAACCAGCTTAATTTGCGGATTGTTACAATGGCCGATAACCGCCTCAAGAACCAATGATATTCGTTGATCAGATCATTCAAGAAATGGATCGACGCCAAAGGCCCACAAAGACGCCTACATCATCACGTCGTAAATCATGCGCAAACCGGTAAAGCCGAGGAAGAGCGCAAAGATCAGCTTGAGCTTCGACGGGTCGATTGTATGCGCAATTTTCGCCCCGAGTGGCGCAGCGTAGGTCGACGCTGGAATGATCAAGAAGAAGCCGATGAGATTGACATACCCAAGCGAGAACGGCGGGCGTCCCTCCGCCTCCCAACCGAAATAGATCGACATGAGCGTGCCAGGCACCGCGATGATCAGACCAATGGCTGCTGCTGTTCCAACCGCCTTGCGGATTGGATAGGAAAACAACGTCAGAGTGGGAACGCCGAGCGTTCCTCCGCCGATGCCCATCATCACCGAAATGCCACCAATCAAAAGGCCCATGAGCTCCTTGAAGGGTGAGCCTGGCAGCTTTTCAGCAATGGCAGAACCTTCTTTGCGCAAGAGCATGTTTGCAGACACCACAAGCGCCACGACGCCAAATATCAGCGTCAATGCCCCACCGGAAAGGTTGCCGGCGAGTGTCGCTCCGCCAATGACACCGAGCGCGATCGCCCACCACCAGCTTTTCAGTAAATCGATATCGACGCTGCCGCGCTTCCAATGGGCACGTGCGGAGGATGTTCCCGTCGCCAGGATCGTCGCGAGCGAGGTGCCGACCGCCAAGTGCATCAGAACGTCTTGATCAATGCCCAGGCCGGAGAACATGTAATAGAGCACCGGCACGATCACGATGCCGCCGCCGACACCAAGCAGGCCCGCAATAATTCCAGCCACAACGCCTGTTGCCAGCAATGCGCCCGCCAGCAGCGCTAAAGAAACCAGGCTTATGTCTTCCATGCGGACGTTCCCCCGTCAGTTGCTATGTAATTTCGGCAACACTCGCCGCCCCTTTTGCAAGTGGAAGCACTTTCCCCCTACCGGCCGCCAGCAACCATCCCTAGGATGAAAGTTGCCGGGGCCAGACCGCCAAGATCTTATTAATTGCATACAATTTTTAAAGCAAGACCATCAAATGTCGACAATTTCGCTTCTGCAATGACCGCCCAATTTCACCTCGCCGTCTATACGTTCGGCCAATTTCTCGACAGGGCGGAATCTCCCAAAATCGCCAGCTTCTTCGAGATTGAACCCTCGGTTTTGGCCGCCCTTGAAAAGGCACCTGGCTTTTTATCGCGTTCGGGATATGACAGCGACACGGGGCCTGCGAGTTGGGGCGTCCAAGTATTTCCCCGGTTCTGGAAAGACAACGGTGATGGCTGGGCGCCGTCTACCCTCTCGCTCTGGAGCAGCGTCGAGGCTATTGCAGCGAGCACCTACCACGGTGAACACGGGACCGCCTATCGGCGCGGCCGCGAGTGGAACGTTCTGCCAAACGGCTGGACCGGATACGCACTCTGGTGGGTCGAGGCAGGACATCAGCCGGATTGGGCTGAAGCTGTCGAACGGCATGAGTATCTGGCAGATCATGGCGATGGCCCGAGAGCCTTCACCTTCAAGCGGCCATTTGATCCATATGGACAAGCGACGCAGCTGGATGCGGCCGAGGTCAAGCGGCTGGCCAGTCTACCACGCGCTTAATGCTGCAAATTTGATGTTTTTGAGAAATGGTACAGACGAGTGGATTCGAACCACCGACCTTCGGAGCCACAATCCGACGCTCTAACCAACTGAGCTACGTCTGCATGTCGCGATACGTTCGTATCGAAGTGGCGCGGACCATATGAGTGATGGCCCCCGTTTGCAAGGGGTCTTCTAACGCTCTTTCCAACTGTCCACAAGGGTGAAATTGGAGCAATTTACGGCTTTGATCTCACCTCTCAAGAGCCTGTGCAAAAGTGCTAACGAAGCCCCAGAGCCCTTCTGCCGCCAATGAAAAACCCCGGAACCATGACTGGTTCCGGGGCTCGAATTCAATGCCGACAAATGGCTGGCGATATGACCAGAACCTTAGGCGGCTTTCATGTCCTTGAAGGACTTTTCAAAAGCGTCCTTGACAGGCGCCGACACATCCGAGCTCAGCTTGGTTGCAAATTCCTGCATGTCCTTTGCCTGAGAAGACAGGGCATCGAACTGCTGACGTGCGAAAGTGGACTGAAGTTCGATCGCTTCCGCCAAAGTCTTTGCAGCCATTACGTCCTTGATGAAGGTAAAAGCAGCGTCGGTGTTCGCCTTGGCCGCATCAACAGCCTTGTGGTTGAACTCAACCGCGCCCTGACGGGAAGTCTCAAAGGTGTCTTCCATTACGTCGGTCGCATCTTCAGCAGCCGTCTTCACCTTGGCATATGCGTCGCGAGCCTGCTCGATGCCTTTTTCCGTCGCTTCACGGAATGCGGCAGGGACTTCCATCTTCGGCATGGAAAATGCCTCGAAGTCGCCAAACGGGGTGGCCGGAGCCGCCTTGGTGGACTTGGTTGCACGTGCCTTGGGAGCAGCTTTCGCTGTGGTCGTTGTCTCTGTCATGATGTCATCTCCATAATTTCGGATGCGATCATCATTGAACTGTTCGGTCTGACAAACTTCGTCGTGTCAGGCCTCTCGTCATCCGCAAACGCAATATAGAGAAGCCTCTGCTGCATTGCAATATTATTTTGCACTGCACAATTAATTTTTTTCAATCAGACGCTGCGTTAATTGCAACTTTCCCTCACGCGATGCGGGCAATAAAAAACCGGCGAGGGCACAAGCCGACGCCGGTTCGCGAGTTCCAAAAAACTTCGATCAGCTTTTCTTCGCAGCCTTGGCAACATCCTGGGCCGCCTTGGTGGCCGTGCTGGACAGATCACGCGCCTGCTCACCAAGTGCCTCCATCTGGCTGCGCAAATAGGTCTGCTGAAGGCCCATCATTTCCTCGACATCCTTCGCACGGACCAGCTGCTGTGCAAACTTAAAGGCCGCATCCATGTGTTCTTCGGCAAAGGACAGCGTCTTGCGATTAACATCGCTTGCACCGCTCTTGGCGACCGATGTGGAATCTTCCACGTTCTCGACGGCCTTCTGGGTCACGTTCATGAAGTCATCAAAGGCCTTGCGAGCCTGATCTACGCTCTTTTCGGCAAAGTCACGCATTTGATCGGGAATTTCGAAACCATCGTTGTCGCTTGCCATGGATCCAGTTCCTCAACTCTCGTGCCACATCTAACCCATCCAAGCGGGGCGCTCAGGGCGTGTGAGATTTTCTACCATGCCCTCAGGGTTACAGCAAATCTGACAAGCACAATTAACCACGCCTTCATGGAAGACCTTTAGGACCCCGGCTTTGCGTGGACGCTTGGCTAAGGAAACGGTATTAACAAGATGTTTACCAGTTCCGACCTCGTTCCCGAAGACAATCGGAATTGCGTCGCAGTCGCTTTCGGAGTTGAGCCATGGACAACCAACTACAAACATTCATGGAACTCAGCGCTGCGCCAGAGTTGGCCGGGCTCTGCGAAGACCCACGCGCCGCGTGGGTCTGGTCAGCTGACGGATCAAGGATCCTGTGGGCAAATGCGGCCGGCGCCGCCTTCTTTTCGGTTCAGAATGTCTCCGGTTTCAGCCGCCTTTCGGGACTGACCCGGTCTCCCGCCCGACCTCACATTGCGCGCATTGCGACGTCCGGCTCCACAGATCGCATGAGCATTGACCGTCTGCGGTTTTACCGTGGGCTTCGCGTGATGCTCCTGACGTGCCAATGCCGCAGGCTGACACTTGCCGACGGTCATGACGCCGCCCTTATCGTCTGCGGTGACAAGAGCGTTTCCACAACAGATGCTCCCCTGCCGGCATTTCTGGCCTTGCTGGCCGACGCCGATCACAGCTCATTTGTCATGGAGGGAGACAGTGTCGTCCTGCGTGCAGGCGCGCTTACCGGCCATCCGAAAACCCTCGAACTGCCAGAGGATCAGCGCAGCCTGTCTGGTCCGCTCGCAATGCATGATCGCTTGCATGACGGTGCCATCGCATTGATCGATGAAACCCGGCAACTGGTCCTCCTCGAAAACGCGCCGCTTGCCCCTTCCGGGGATGAAGACGAATCCGTCGACCATGCGCGCGAAGATGAGTCGGCTTCAACCGGTGGCGCAGTTGCAATCCCTGCGAGCATCGATCTTCCAGCCCCCGAGAGCGACGTCACCGAAAATCTCATCGCGATTTCAGACGATGCAATTGCGGAAGAAGTCCCGAAAGACGTAGCGCCAGAGGATGAAGACGTTTCCCAATCAGATGATCTCCACGGCTCAGCTGAGGAGGATACCGCGGGCGCCTGGTCTCGCGCTCAAGACATTGCCGAAGACGAAGACACCGAACCTGTGTTCCGCAGCGAGGGCGTACTTGTTCAACAAACTAGCCCCGACACCGGCGGAAGCCTGGTGACAGACAACAGTGACCTTAGCATGCCGCCTCTGGCGCGCGCGCAAAACGAAGGCGCACGAGCAGCCGGCTTCCAATTTGCTCCAAGAAGACGCCCCATAAGGTTTGCCTGGAAGATGGACATCAACCAGCGCTTCACCTTCATCTCCGAGGAGTTTGGTGAGACGCTCGGGCCACGAGCCGCAGACATTGTCGGGATGACCTGGAGTGAAGTCTCAAACCAGTTTGACCTAGACGTCACTGGCAGCATCGCCCGTGCGCTTGACCGCCGCGACACATGGAGCGGCAAGACCATCGAGTGGCCGGTCACCGGCGCTGCGCTTCGCGTACCCGTGGACATGGCAGCCCTTCCGGCCTTTGATCGCGACCGCGAATTCGAAGGATATCGGGGCTTTGGTGTTTGCCGAACAGCGGATGCTATCGATGATCCACTCGCGCCACTTTTGGGCACCGAAGACGACACAGGGGTCACGGTTCAGGAAGATGAGGTCGAAGCAAACTCGGTAGCGGCTCAAGATGAGACTGCAGACATCTCCGAGAACGACGGCACACCTTCCGACGCTATGGATACGACCGAAACGGCGCTTGAAACTAAGGTGGATGCAGTTCCTTCGGACAACGACTTGGAGATCGAAGATCCGGCAGCTTCAGTACCCCTCGACTCTGCAGATGCAATGGCGGCGACCGCATCGGACATTAGCGAAGACCTCCTGAACGAAGTTGATGCGACTAATGCATCCGATGAGGTTGAGGCCGCCCTTGGCGACGAGACCCAAACGGAAGAACCGGCTCAAGACCTTCGCGAAAAGCCTACGTCTCCGCTTGAGGGAGGAACGCTTTTAGGTGCGAGCGCAGCTGCCTGGCTGGACAACATCAATGTCCAAGGCAAGTCTGAAAGCTCCTCGACATCGGAGTTCCTCGAGGAACAGGAACCGGCAGAAACTGAAGAGCAAGGTCTTTTTGATGAGGATCTAGAAGAACCCTCTGAGCTTACCGAGGCCGAAGAACCCGCCGATAGTGCCGACGACGTTACTGCTGAAGACGCGTTGACCACCGCCGTCGAGCCGGTTCCGCAAGAGCCTGAAAGTCAGACCACCGCAGAACGGATCTCCGAAGAAAGTGATCTCAGGGGCATCTCGGGCACAGCACCCTTGCGTCCTCGAGAAATCGAAACGGCCGTAAAGACGCTTGCAAAAGACTATGGCCGCAACAGCCAAGATGAATTGCAGCTCAACCCGCTCTCGGAGATCGCGCCTCCGAACGGTGCCTCCGGCGACGGACAGAAGGCGGACGCCCTGAACATGTCCTCGGAAGGAAATGACACTCACAGCACCGAGCAATCCGAGCCAATCGACGAAGAGCTAGTTTTTTTTGAAGAGACGGCAGCCTTTCGCGACGAGGAAGAACCAAACAACGAAATCTCGGCGACAGATGCCGGCGATCCAACTCTGCAGGAAGATCCAGGATTCGGGACCGCTCATATCAGCCTGATTTCCGGCGAAAATGACAACGGCCCAAAGGCTGGCACAAACGCACCGGAAGATGACGGCAAGGTTGTGTCGATTACCCGCAAGCCACAACTGGTCCCGGTCGATACATCACGCCTGTCAAAACCCGAAAAAGCAGCTTTCCGGAAAATCGCCGAGGCTCTGGGCGCTCGCCTTGAAGGAGATATGGACGGCGACGAGAATGACAATTTCGACGAAGAGACGCAAAACGAGCTTGCCAAGGCGGTTGAACCGCCTCGAGCCGGACCGATAGACCCTCGTTTGCTCGACCGCCTACCGATCGGGATTGCCATCGCCCGAGATCGCGATGTGCTCTATGCCAATGACACACTTCTCGACCTGCTCGGCTACTCCGACCTAAAGGATCTCACCGAGGCTGGCGGGCTCGAAGCGGTTTTTGTCGAAGATGATGATGACGACGTGCTTCCTGACGCAGAGGGCATGGAAGGCACCGTCGACGGGACTTTGAAGGTACGGCTGGCCGACGGTGGGGTAAGACTCGTCGATGCACGTATGCATTCAGTCCCATGGAATGGCGGCCGGGGCCTCATGATCTCATTCACTGAACGAACACCCGCGAAATCCGAAGCGCCACAAATTGTACCTGTGATGCCCGCAGCATCTTCCGGAGCGCTACGAGATGCGGAAGACCGCATTTCGGAACTCGACACAATCCTTGAGACGGCAACAGATGGCGTTCTTGTGCTCGACCGACACGGTTCCATCACCAAGGTGAACCGTTCGGCAGAAGCCCTTTTCGGTGCGAGTCGCTCCGACATGGAGGGGGCGCCACTGACAGACTACCTTGCGCCAGAGAGCCACCGGGCTGCGGCGGACTACCTAGACGGCCTCTCGCGCAATGGCGTTGCAAGTATCTTGAACGACGGCCGGGAAGTGTTGGGCCGGGTTTCGGCTGGCGGACTCATTCCGCTGTTCATGACAATCGGCCGCGTTACGGCATCGGGAGACGAACCCAAGTTCTGTGCTGTTCTGAGAGACATCACACAATGGAAGACCGCTGAAGAAGAACTGACCCAGGCCAAGCGCCAGGCCGAAAATGCCAGTTCCCAGAAGTCGGATTTCCTTGCCAAGATCAGCCATGAGATCCGTACACCGCTAAACGCTATCATTGGCTTTTCCGAAGTCATGATGGAGGAGCGCTTCGGTCCAATCGGCAACGAACGCTACAAGGAATACCTGAAAGACATCAGAACCTCCGGCTCGTTGATCATGAGTCTGATCAACGACCTTCTTGATCTGTCCAAGATCGAGGCAGGGAAAATGGAACTGCGCTTTTCTGCAGTATCCGCTAATGACGTGATCAACGAGTGCGTCGCATTAATGCAGCCGCAAGCAAACCGGGATCGCGTTATCATCCGGGCCAGCCTGCCCGATTCAGTTCCCAGCGTGGTCGCCGATCAGCGCTCACTGCGCCAAATCGTACTGAACCTCTTGTCGAACGCCATCAAGTTCAACAAATCCGGAGGGCAGGTCATCGTGTCCACGTCCCTTGAGGACAACGGGGAAGTCGTTCTGCGCGTTAGAGATACGGGCACAGGCATGAGCGCCAAGGATCTGACGGCCGCACTTGAGCCTTTCCGTCAGGTTCATACGGCGCGACATGGCGGCGGCACGGGACTTGGCCTACCGCTGACCAAAGCACTGGTTGAGGCGAACCGCGCAAGCTTTCAAATCGACTCGACGCCTGAACAGGGAACGCTGGTCGAAATCCGCTTTCCCTCCCAGCGGGTCCTGGCTGAGTGAGTTTAAAGGATCGTCCAGGCGAGTGCCTGCATGATCAAAGCTGCCTCGACTCCTGAAGCAACCGACGCCTTAATCACGCTCACATTCCTGTGATTGTTTTCCCGTTCGATACACATCGCGCCGCGGGTAGGATTATCATGCTCCGAGAACTCTCTGATCAACAAAAGAAAATCCGTAAAAATCCGGAGTATTTATCTCCAGTTAGTTTTGAGCAATTCTAAACTATTGATCTTATTTAACTTATTGACTTGAAACTCCTAATTATACATATTCTACTCAACAATTAATCATGAAGAACAGGGGCTTCGCCCCAATAACGGGAGATTTAAGTCATGCGTCACACAATGCGTGCTATTTTGAGCGCCGCAACACTTGCGGGTATCGCTTCGACAAGCACACCTGCCTTTGCGGCAGATGAGGTGAATATCTACTCCTATCGCCAGCCGTTCTTGATTCAACCGCTGCTGGACGCCTTCACGGCAGAAACTGGTTTGAAGACCAATGTCGTGTTTGCATCCAAAGGCCTCGGAGAACGGATCGCCGCAGAAGGTGAAAATTCACCGGCTGACGTGCTCCTAACAGTCGACATTGGACGTCTCGACGGCGCAAAGCAGCTGGGCGTGACACAGCCCGTCAACTCTGACGTGGTAAATGAAAACATCCCAGCTCAATTCCGTGACCCGGAAGGACACTGGATCGGCCTGACGAACCGCGCTCGCGTGGTCTATGTGTCTCGTGACCGCGTCGACCAAGACAGCATCACTTATGAAGAGCTTGCGGATCCGAAGTGGAAGGGTCGTCTTTGCACACGCTCCGGCCAGCATGTTTACACCATTGGCCTGATTGCCTCGATGGTCGCCCATCACGGCGCTGAGGAAACCGAAGAGTGGCTCGCAGGCGTCCGCGAAAATCTCGCGCGCAAACCCGCAGGCAACGATCGTGCTCAGGTCAAGGCCATCTATGCTGGAGAGTGCGATATCTCCATAGGCAACACCTACTACATGGGCAAGATGGAAACGAACGACAAAGAGCCGGAGCAGAAGGAATGGGCGAAGTCCGTCCGCATCCTGTTTCCGAACTCTGCTGATCGCGGCAGCCACGTAAACCTTGCGGGCATCGTGCTGACCAAACATGCACCCAACAAGGATAATGCGGTCAAGCTGATTGAATTCCTGACCTCTGCGAAGGCCCAGGAAATCTATGCTGAATCCAACTTCGAATACCCGGTTACACCTGGCGTTGCCGTCTCCGAACGGGTTCAGTCCTGGGGTGAGTTGAAGCCTGATAGCCTGTCGCTCTCCGACATTGCCGATAATCGCAAGACCGCAAGTGAGCTGGTCGACAAAGTCGGCTTCGACGATGGGCCGGCTTCCTAAGCCAAATCTGTAGACTGATAAGAAAAGGCGCTGCGGATTGCAGCGCCTTTTTGCATTTACACTCCGGGCAGGCTAACTACTGCACACAACGTCATTCTGCCCATTGTGAGACATCCGCATTGCCGCGCCCCTTGCATATGACCAACGCCGAACGATTTTGGCAGTCGGGCGCGATCCTGATTGCGGTGCTTGTTCTTTTCCCATTGCTGGCGATCTTATGGATCGCGATGAGCCCGACAGGCGACGTTTGGGAGCACCTGATCAATACAGTTCTGCCGCGTTCGCTGCGCACAACGCTGCTGCTCATGGCCGGAGTTGGTTTTTTGACAACGGTTGTTGGTGTTGGAACCGCTTGGCTGACAACCATGTGCCGCTTTCCCGGACAACGAATTTTCGACTGGGCGCTACTCATTCCTCTTGCCGTACCGACCTACATCATCGCTTTCGCCTATGTAGAGGTCCTGGACTACACGGGACCCGTTCAGTCAGGTTTGCGCGCGCTCTTTGGCTTCAAGACGTCACGAGACTACTGGTTCCCGGAAGTACGATCCCTGGGCGGAGCCATCTTCGTCATGAGCGCCGTTCTCTACCCCTATGTTTACCTAACGACCCGAGCCAGCTTTCTGGTGCAGTCCGCCTCCGTACTTGATGTATCGCGGACACTCGGCGCCTCCCCGTGGCGTGTCTTTCTCAGGATCGCCTTGCCGCTCTCACGCCCGGCAGCGGCAGTCGGTGTGTCGCTCGCACTCATGGAGTGCCTGAATGACATCGGCGCAGTTACATTCTTCGGCGTCAAGACGCTGACGTTCTCGGTCTATGACACCTGGCTGAATCGATCGAGCCTGAGTGGCGCAGCCCAGCTCGCTCTGGCCATGTTGCTAGTGGTCTTCCTATTGCTTTGGCTGGAGCGGTTTGGACGCCGCAAACAGCGCTTTGACAACGGCAACGCAAAGCAGCGCCATCCTGCACGTGTTCCCCTGACCGGATGGAGAGCTGGCGGCGCATTCGTTTTGTGCCTTCTCCCGATCGCCCTCGGCTTTCTGATACCCGCCTCCTTGCTCGCGGACCGGGCAAGCCGACGTCTGGATGACCTCTGGGCTGGACCGCTGGCAGGAGCCATCTGGAACTCACTCTCTCTGGCAATCATTGCCGCCATCTTGACGGTGTTGCTCAGCCTGTCATTGGCTTACGCTCTACGCCTCAACAAAACACCGATCTTGATGCTCGGCGTGAGGCTTGCGTCCGTCGGCTATGCGATTCCCGGGACCGTTCTGGCTGTGGGGATTCTCGTTCCAATGGCAGCATTCGACAATTTCATCGACGCACAGATGAAAGCGGCCTTTGGCTTCGGCACCGGATTGCTTTTGTTGGGGAGCGGCGTCGGCCTCGTCTATGCCTACATGGTCCGCTTCCTCGCGGTCTCCTACGGTCAGGTCGAGGGCGGTTTCGGGAAGATTTCAACACATCTCGATATGGCGTCACGTACCCTTGGCCGAGATGCGTCGCAAACGCTTGGCCAGATCCACTTGCCTCTGCTGCGCCCTGTCCTGCTTTCAGCACTACTTCTGACGTTCGTCGACTGCATGAAGGAGCTGCCGGCGACGATCCTGCTTCGGCCTTTCAACTTCGAAACACTTGCAACGACAGTCTTCGAAGCAGCCTCGCGCGAGGCCTTTGAGGAAGCAGCCCTACCCTCCCTTGCAATTGTAATCGTTGGCCTTTTGCCGGTCGTCTATCTGGCCCGCACCAGTGCTGCGTCTTTCAGAACCAAGCAATCATCCCGTAAACGATCTATCGCGGCATAAGCGATTCTTTAAACCCTTCGACCCATTGGCAGATTTTCTGCAACGGCGTTCAATCGGCTCGTGCTGAACGAAAGAGATCCCTCCCCCCATGGATGAAAAGCATTAAATCAACGGCTGACAGGCCTCTGGCACAATTCTTCTCCCGCTCCTACCAAAGTTGACGTGTTACCTTCAGGACCGTCGAGACAATCCGCTATTTCGAGGCCAAGCAATATCTTGAAGCGGGGCACGGGGATGAGATCACCTAGAAGAAGAACACGATTGCGGGCAAATTCCGGCCCCTCTCTCCTCCGGCAAGCCACTTCACCGCGACAAGGGTCGACATGCCTCATGCCGCAATGTTCTGACTCACGCGGCTTGCGTTGAGTTATTTCGTTTGGCTGCCCGGCCACAAGTTCCCGGGATGCAGTGGCTGCAGCTGAAATCGTCGCGCCACTTTGCAAACACGTCTGCAGCCATGGGTGCACTGAAAAGATAACCTTGAGCCGTGGCACAACCGTTGTCTCGCAGGAACTGCTGCTGTTCAACCGTTTCAACACCCTCCGCAACCACGTCAAAGTTAAGGCTTTGCGCCATGGCGAGAATTGTTTGAACGATAAGCCGATTGCTGTCTTCGCTGCCAAGTCCCCAGATGAAGCTGCGGTCAATCTTGAATGTGTCGAACGGCAGTTTTTGCAGGTATGCTAGGCTTGAGTATCCTGTTCCGAAGTCATCAATCGCAAAACGGACACCTGCTTCACGTAGTGGCTGGGTTGTGCTCTGCGTGATTTCAGGGTTTGCCATGGCAACCGTCTCGGTGACCTCCAGCTCCAGCTGATCGGCGGGGAAGCCGGTTTCCTTCAAAATCTGCAAAACCTGATCTGTGAAACCCGGCTGCTCCAGCTGACGGACCGAGACATTCACAGCTAGCGGCATTCCGTGCCCCTCATCAAGCCATGTCTTTCCCTGCACACAAGCCAAACGCAGAACGATTTCACCCAGGCCAATAATCAGGCCTGTCTCCTCAGCCACATCGATGAAGTACGCCGGACTGAGCAAACCACGCGTGGGATGATTCCACCGCGCTAAGGCCTCCGCCCCAACAACCGAACCTGAGTTGCAGTCGACTTTCGGCTGATAGAAGACCGTGATCTGATCTTCCAGAAGTGCGCAGCGAAGATCGGCCTCAATCTGCAGGCGCTCACGCGCATGCATCGTGTTTTCGACATCGGCATAAAAACGCAGAGCATTGCCGCCAACCTTCTTGGCAGCATACATGGCAATATCAGCATTTTTCAGGATTGCCGTATAGTCGGTGCCATCATCTGGAAAGACCGAAGCGCCGAGACTTGCACCGACGGTCAGCGCCAGACCGTTGACCTCGCATGGCTTTTCAGCAGCTTCAATCAATCGGCTCGCGACAGCGGCAACATCGCAGCGAGGATCCGTAACCGGGTACATGACCGCGAATTCATCGCCGCCTAGTCGGGCGACGGTGGGCAAGATCACGCTCTCATCTGCATCATCAGTCCTACCCTGGCCTGAAAAAGCCTGTTCGGTATAGTTCTTCGTCGCACCGGCTGCGGTTCTGAAACGCTCGCCGATTTCTTTCAAAAGACGGTCACCTCTATCGTGGCCGTAGCTGTCGTTGACCCTCTTGAAGCGATCGAGATCAATAAAAAGTACGACCAGCCGCTGCTCTCGTTGTTCTGCCAGCTTCATTTTCTTCAAACAATGTTGCCGAAAAAACTCCCTGTTCGGAAGCCCTGTTACGGTGTCGACAAAGGCAAGGCGATGTATCTGATCCAGATTTTCACGGATTCTCGCGATCATGTCGCGGTACGCACGCGCCAGAACGCCAATTTCATCCCGACGGTCGACTGGGAACGGCGCATCAAAATCCCCGGCACTTACCGAATGGGCGGTTCGGGTCAGGCTTTTGATCGGGCTCAAGAAGCCACTACCGAAATGAAATGCGGCCGGCATGCAAAAACCCAACAGCACAAGAGCAATGATCGCGTTACGCTGCCAGATCGTCCAGATGACGCCGGCAGCTTCTGGCCGAGGTGCTGAGACAAGAACTGCGCCGAGGAGTTGTGTGCCATCCACTCTGCGGACCGGGAATGCCATGGTGACAAGGGTCTGGGTGACACGGCTGGTTTCCGCACCCGTAGAAAGTGCCTCACTGATGAGGGCGTCGATTTCGATTTCATCGAAATAGCTGGTTGCCGGATCGGAATCGACAGTGATCTCGCGACCCGGGTCATAGACCTGAGCGACATCGATAATCCCACTTCCCGCGATACTTTGGAGTTCCTGCTCAAGAATGAGGTAGTGATGGTTTACGAGATGGGGCACCGCAAGACGGCTCACCGTTGCTCCGACTGACCTCACGTGCTCGACGATCCTATTTTCTTCATCGCGCAGGTCGAGATAACTCACCACCACGATCATCACAGTTGTAAGGACGAGAAACAGACCACTGACGAGCAGGACAAAGCGGGTACGCAGTCCGGGAACCCATTCCCAGACTGATCGCGACAAAGCGCCTATCCGCATTATGATCGATATCTGCACGCCACTCTCCAGGACATTACTTCGTAATAATGCCTAGGTAGTGTTGAATCCTGATTTACACCCTGGATCAAATTTATGCAGTGACATAAAGCATTTGCCTGAAATTACGCGGCTAATGATCCCGCCTTTATTCCGTTGCGTTAAACGCCTTTCGGCAAACCAGCACGAGCTCACAAAAGCTTAGGGCGTGTTAACTATTCCGCGAGTCGCAGAAGGCACTCATGGACCTATCTGTATCGTAATGAGACACGTACTTTACATCTACTTACAAAAACGGCCCGCCCTCGAAAGAGGCCGGGCCTGTCAAATTCGTAGAGCGGGCGGCGTTTGTCAGGCGATCTGCGCCTCCGTCTTGGCCTTGACCTCATCCAATGTCACGTCGGGTGCAAGTTCTACAACAGACAGCCCTTGAGGAGTGACATCGAAGACACCCAAATTCGTAATAATGCGATCAACACAGTGTACGCCGGTCAATGGCAGCGAGCACTCCTTGAGCAGCTTCGTGTCGCCTGCCTTGGAAGTATGATCCATCAGAACGACAACGCGCTTTACGCCCGCGACGAGGTCCATCGCACCGCCCATGCCCTTGACCATTTTGCCCGGGATCATCCAGTTGGCAAGATCACCCTTTTCAGAGACTTCCATTGCCCCCAGGATCGACAGGTCAATGTGACCGCCGCGAACCATGCCGAAGCTGTCCGCAGAGGAGAAGAAACTCGTCTGTGGCAACTCGGTGATGGTTTGCTTACCGGCATTGATCAGATCAGCGTCAACCTCGTCATCCGTCGGGAACGGGCCCATGCCAAGCATGCCATTTTCCGACTGAAGCGTTACGTGCACGCCGTCTGGAATGTAGTTCGAAACAAGCGTCGGGATGCCAATCCCCAGATTGACGTAAAAACCGTCCTGCAGCTCCTGCGCCGCCCGCTTGGCCATATCATCACGTGTCCAGGCCATATTGATGCTCCTCACTTCCCTCAGGCGTCGCGCGTGGTGCGCTTTTCGATGCGCTTTTCGAATGTCCCCGCAACAATGCGGTCAACGAAAATGCCAGGCGTATGTATATGGTCGGGGTCGAAGGATCCGGTCTCAACAATCTCTTCGACTTCAACCACCGTCACCTTGCCGGCTGTCGCCATCATCGGGTTAAAGTTACGCGCCGTCTTGCGGTAGATAAGGTTGCCTTCCTTGTCCGCCTTCCAAGCCTTTACCAGAGACAGGTCGGCAATCAGACCCGTCTCAAGGATATAGGTCTCCCCGTTGAAATCCTTGTGTTCCTTGCCTTCCGCAATCAGCGTTCCAACACCAGTTTTGGTGTAGAAACCAGGAATGCCCGCCCCGCCCGCGCGGATACGCTCGGCCAAGGTGCCCTGAGGATTAAACTCCAGCTCCAGCTCACCGTTCAGGTACTGCTTTTCGAAGGTTGCGTTTTCACCGACATAGGATGAAACCATCTTCTTGATCTGACGCGTCTGCAGCAGCAGGCCCAGACCGAAATCATCGATACCGGCATTGTTGGAAATCGCGGTGATGTCCTTGGTGCCCGCGTCCCGCAAAGACGTAATCAGGTTCTCAGGGATGCCGCAGAGGCCAAAGCCGCCTGCCATTATGGTCATCCCGTCAAACACCAGACCGTCGAGCGCAGCCGCCGCGTCCGGATATATCTTGTTCATTATTCTCTCCCAGAAGATCTACCTAGCCGGTTGCGGGCAACTTGCCCGCAGTGCGTCATATCCGTCAAGGCCGAATTACGCCGTACAAGCGCTGCCCTAGAGGGTGAACAGGCACCGTCATTTACCCTGATCTCGAATTTTCATGCTCTTGCAACCAGATCCGTTGAAGCAATGTTTCGAGCCGACGGCATTATGGTATGTATTTTACTAAGATCAGTATTTACGTATGATCACCAAGGCTTTGGGAGTGTTCCTGGTCATGGCGCGGAGTGAAAGAGCCGGTGTATCAATTTTTGTCGACCATCTTCAAGATCGCGGTGACCTCGTTGATCGTCGGCGTTGTGCTCTCCGCAATTGATATCACCGCTGCTGATCTGCTCAGCAAGATAGGTCTGACACCCGAAAGCCTTTGGCAGCATATTCAGACCGGCGTCGCCTGGGCGATCCCGAACATCATATTGGGTTCGCTGATCGTCGTGCCGGTATGGATCGTCATTTACCTCTTCAGACCGCCCAGAGCCTAGAAAAAGCTCACACCGCAAGTTTACTGGACTGAAAGCTAGTTGGCGCCGAAGGCGGCTCGCTCATCATGTGCGCGCTGCAGCTCCTGCCGTTTGCTTGCAAGTGATGCCGCAATGACGCCGAAGGTCACCAACACCACCAATATGGTACAAACCGCATTGATCTCGGGGGTCACTCCCAGGCGAACCTGCGAGTAGATCTTCATTGGCAAGGTGGTCGCGCCAGGGCCTGTTGTGAAGCTGGCGATGACCAGGTCGTCCAGAGACAGAGTGAAAGCCAGCATCCAGCCGGCAAGGACGCCTGGAAAGATAATCGGTAATGTGATCAGGAAGAAGCTGCGGACAGGCGGACAGCCAAGGTCCTCTGCGGCCTCTTCAATGCTCTTGTCAAAACCGACCAGGCGCGACTGGACAACAACCGCCACGTAGCACATCGCGAATGTCGTGTGCGCGATCATGATTGTCCAAAAACCTCTGGCCTGATCCATAGCCACAAAAAGCAGCAGCAATGACAGCCCAAGGATGACTTCAGGCATCACCAAAGGGGCGAAGATCATGCCGGAAAACAAAGACCGGCCGGCGAAGCGACCCGAGCGGACCAGAACCAGCGCCGCCATCGTTCCCAAAACCGTTGCAATGCTTGCGGAAAGAAAAGCGACCTTCAAGGTGACCCAGGCAGCGTCAAGAAGCTGTTTGTTCTTGAACAGCTCGACGTACCACTTCGTCGAAAAGCCACCCCATACAGTGACCAGCCGGGACTCGTTGAAAGAGAAGATGATGAGGATCACGATCGGCAAGTAGAGAAACGTGAAGCCAAGCACCAGCGACGTAACGTTGAACCAGGTTGGGCCTGACCTCATGACTGCATCTCCGCCAATTTCTGCTGGTGGTTTTGAAACAGGACAATCGGGATAACCAAAATAAGAAGCAGGATCACAGCCACCGCCGAGGACACCGGCCAATCACGGTTCGAAAAGAACTCGACCCAAAGCGTCTTGCCGATCATCAACGTGTTGGAACCGCCCAATAGATCCGGAATGACGAATTCGCCGACGGCGGGAATGAAGACAAGAAAACACCCCGCGACGACGCCGGGGATGGAGAGCGGCAGCGTAATCTTCCAAAAGGCCTTCCATGGCGGGCAACCCAGATCTTCAGCAGCTTCCAAAAGGCTCATGTCCAGCTTTTCGAGGCTGGCATAGAGCGGCAGGACCAGGAACGGCAGATAGGAATACACGATGCCGATATAGACAGCGAGATTGGTATTCATGATCACAAGAGGCTCATTGATCACGCCCAGCGCGAGAAGCATCTGGTTCAAAAGACCTTCGTTCTTGAGGATACCGATCCACGCGTAAACCCGAATAAGAAAACTGGTCCAGAACGGCAGGATGACAAGCATCAACAACGTCGGACGCCATTCCTTTGGACTGCGTGCCATCCCATAGGCAATGGGATAGCCAACCACCAATGTTATGAACGTCGAAACTAGGGCGATCTGCGCACTGGAAAGATAGGATTTCCAGTATAGGTCGTCCTCGGCCAGCCAGAGGTAGTTCTCGAAAGAGAACCCGGAGAGCGCCTCGACAAAGCGGGCCCACCCCTGCGCCAAATCAAACGTCGGCAGGTAAGGCGGTATCGCAACTGTCACCTCAGACAGCGAAATCTTGAAGACGATAAAAAACGGTGCGAGAAAGAAGATTGCCAGCCACAGAAATGGAACAGCAATCAGGGCCCTGCTTCCAAGGGAACGTTTCGGTGCCGGTGACTTAAGCTGGCTCATCCGCACTTCCTATCGATCCAGGATCACGCCGGCATTCCGGTCGAAGGTCAGGACAACATCGTCATGCCAGGTGATCGGGTCCTCCACGACACGCGTCACATTGGCGAAGGTTGACTTGAGCGTCTCGAAATCGCCGTCCCCGATCTTGACGTGAATGATTGAAACGTCTCCCAAGTATGCGATATCCCAGACTGGGCCGTTTACGGCGTTTACGCTACCCGGTTCAGCCTTACCCTTTGCGACACGCACCTTTTCAGGCCGAATTGCATACCAGACGGTGTCACCCGTTCGAGCCGAAGTTGTTTGATCCGTCTCCACCATAAAACCGCCCATCACGGCTTCCAGTCGCGTATGACTAGGCGACGTCTCGACAACCTTGGTCTCAATAAGGTTCACATCTCCGATGAAGTTGGCGACAAACTTGCAGTTTGGCGTTTCATAGATCTCCGCTGGTGTTGCCACCTGAACCAGCTGCCCCTGGTCCATGACCGCGATGCGATCTGCCACCGTCATGGCCTCTTCCTGGTCATGTGTGACAATCAGGAAGGTCATCTTGAGATCCTCCTGCAAGGCCATCAGCTCAAATTGGGTCTCTTCACGCAGTTTCCGGTCAAGCGCGCCGAGCGGCTCGTCCAGAAGAAGGACCTTGGGACGTTTCGCAAGTGAGCGAGCCAGCGCAACCCGCTGTCTCTGACCACCAGAAAGCTGGTGAGGTTTGCGCTTGGCGAATTGTTCGAGCTTGGTCAGGCGGAGCATCTCCGCTACCCGATCATCAATTTCCGATTTCGGTAATTTGTCCTGCTTCAAGCCGAAGGCAATGTTCTTTTCCACGCTCATGTGCGGGAACAAGGCATAAGACTGGAACATCATGTTAGACGGTCGCTGAAATGCCGGAATGCCGGCGAGATCCTGCCCGTCGAGGAAGATCTGCCCCGAGGTTGGCGTTTCAAAACCGGCCAGCATGCGCATCATCGTCGTCTTACCGCAGCCGGATCCGCCGAGTAGCGCAAAAAATTCACGTTCGTAGATCTTCAGACTGAGGTTGTCGACGGCAACAAAATCACCGAAGCGTTTGGTAACATTTCGGAACTCGATAAATGGTTCCGCAGCCGTATCTTCCCACGGCGTGAATTCGCGCCGCACCGGCCCGAGCGTTTTCTTGGCCAAGGTTCCAGTTCCCCAACTGACGGCTCCCCCGGAGCCTGAGACGTGCCGGACCCATGTCGAACGGGTCCGGCAATTTTACATACTCAGGCGCCGCTTACTGGCCGCTTTTCACTGCGGTCCAGATGCGGGTAACGACACGGTTGATCTTCGGATCGTATGCCGTGACCGTATAGAGGTTCTTGACTGCCTCCTCTGTCGGATAGATCGCCGGATCGCCGATCACATCGTCATTGAGAAGCTCCTGGGATGCCTTGTTACCATTGGCGTAGTAGACGTAGTTAGAAGCTTTCGCCATGACCTCCGGGCGCATGATATAGTTCAAGAACTCATGAGCTTCGGCCTTGTGCGGTGCGTCGGCTGGGATGGCCATCTGATCAAACCACATCAACGCACCTTCCTTGGGAATAGCGTACTCAACGGTGACGCCGTTGTCTGCTTCAGCGGCGCGGTCGCGGGCCTGAAGAACGTCACCTGACCACCCAACTGCCATGCAAATGTCGCCGTTGGCCAGCGCATTAATGTACTCGGAAGAGTGGAATTTTTGCACGTATGGGCGGATCTTGGTGAGCAACTCCCCGGCCTTTTCGAGGTCGCCGCGGTCCTTGCTGTCAGGGTCTAGGCCAAGATAGTTGAGGGCTGCTGGGATAATCTCGGTCGGGGCGTCGAGGAGAAAAACGCCGCAGTCTTTCAGCTTGGAGATGTTCGCTTCGTCAAAGACAAGATCCCAGCTGTCGACAGGAGCATCTTCGCCTAGAGCGGCCTTCACCTTCTCGACATTATAGCCAACGCCGGTTGTGCCCCACATGTAGTTGATCGAATGGGCATTGCCAGGGTCATACTTCTCGACCCGTGCCTCGATCTCTTTCCACATGTTGGAAAGGTTGGAAAGCTTGGATTTATCCAGTTCCGAGAAGGCTCCGGCCTTGATCTGGCGGGAGAGGAAGGATCCAGTTGGCACGACAACATCGTAGCCGGTGCCGCCTGCCAGAAGCTTTGTTTCAAGGATCTCGTTGCTGTCAAAGACGTCATAAACGACCTTGATGCCCGTTTCCTTGGTAAATTCCTCGAGGATCGATTCATCGATGTAATCGGACCAGTTGTAAACGTTGACTACGCGGTCCTGGGCTAGCGCCGAACCGGCCATCAGGCCGAAAGCAGCCACCCCTGTCAGAATACCCTTGATCATCATGCTAAACTCCACTCCAGAATATTGAACTACAGTGCCGTTTCATCGGCTTATCAACGAGTTCAGTCCACGGCTCCAACGCCGCGATTTGGTTTGAGCCAGAGACGGTCCATGCGCCTTCCATGCGCACCACTCCCTGGCCGCTAGTCCCCGCAAGGCGGGGCATTCTTAAAGATACGTTTGTCGCTCCAAGCTTGAGATCTCCCGGCCGAATTCGTTGAGCTCTTCCTTTTTGATCTCTGTCAGAACCTTGTGCATCTCCGGCCCCACCGCTTCCTTCATCCTATCGGATGCCTCGAAGGCATCAATCGCCTCATCCATCCAAGGCGTCAAACGCTTGTGCTTCTTCTCATAGGCATTGCCGACGACGGGTGGCGGCGGATCTTTCCGGTCTTGAAGTCCGAGCAACATGCCGGCCAGAACTCCGACCAGAACGAAATAGGGATTGGCGTCCGCACCCGCGATCCGATGTTCAATGCGCGCAGCTTGAGGTGAGCTGGCCGGAACCCGAAGAGCGACAGAGCGATTGTCGAACCCCCAACAGATCGAGGTGGGGGCATAAGACCCGGGCTGCATACGCCGGAAGCCGTTAAAGGTCGACGTGAAAAGCAGCAGCGCCTCCGGCATTGTATCCAGCAAGCCACTTATCGCGTGACCAAGGCGTTTGGCGCCCTCGTCGGGGCATGCGAAAATATTGCCATTCTCATCTTCCATCGACACATGCACGTGCATGCCATTGCCCGGCCATTCCACGAAGGGCTTGGCCATGAAAGACGCCTTCAGATTGTGCTTTCTCGCCACGCCCTGCACCAGGCGCCGAAGCAACACCGCATCATCAGCTGCCAGCAGAGGATCCTTGCGGTGATGAAGGTTGAGCTCGAATTGTCCCGGCGCCGCTTCCGACACAGCCGCATCAGCCGGAATTCCCTGCATCTCAGCAGCGCGGCGCAAGTCGTCAACAACCGGCAGCAGGGCCTCGAGGTCCGAAAGAGCATACATGTTCTGACGTGCCGGCCCGCGGTGGGTGGTGAAAAGCGGCTTGGGTTGCTCAGTCCAATCCCCATCGCTTTCTTCGAGCAGGTAAAACTCCAACTCGAAGGCGCAGGTCGCGGTGACACCATATGCGGCTAGCTTGTCAACCATGCGCTTGAGAACATGCCGCGGGTCTTCAAGGCAGGGTACGCCGTCACGGTCATACATCGACAGGAGGACCTGTGCCGTCTTGCGCTCCGCCCACGGCACCAGCTTCAACGTCTCCGGGATCGGCCAGCAGACGCCATCCTTATCCCCGGTCTCAATGTGCATGCCAGTGCTTTCGACCTCGCGCCCCCAAACATCTAGGCCGAAGAGCGAATAGGGCAGCGCCACGCCACCTGCGAAGACCGTTTCGACCGCGCCGCCCGGCAGCCACTTGCCTCGCAAAACACCATTCGTGTCTGGAAGAACCACTTCAACTGTATCTAAGTCTGGATGTTCGGTGAGGAACGCTTCGACGTCCTTTTTCCATCCAGGTTCTGCAGGATGTTCCAACGTCTGATGTGGCAGATCCACCATTTAGGCACTCGGTTCCTTACTCTTGTCTCACGGCCAGACAGCAACACTGACGACGGCACATGAAAATGACGGCCGATACATTGCGCTAGCCGACAAAATGTGATCACGTTCCCAATAGCGTGTCAAGATCGAGAAACAGGCAGCGTCGCCGACAAATTCGCCAATTTCGGAATGCCAAGGAGATCTGTAAAGTTGAACAAGACCTCAGCCGGCAATGTAGAGGCACCTCGCCCGGACGGAGAAGGCAGGTCAACTCTGGCTAATAGAGGGACCGCACGCGCCCAAGTCGACACCGCGGTTCGCTCAGCGCTTCTGACGGGCCGCTTCATTCCGGGAAAAGCCGTTACCCTTCGGGGCCTTGCGCAGGAACTTGGAGTGAGCCCGATGCCGGTTCGCGAGGTAATCCAGCGACTGGCTGCAGAAAACGCACTTAACGTCAAACCAAATGGCCGGGTTCAAGTGCCGGAAATGAGCCGATCCCGGTTCGATGAGATCTTGAAAGCACGCCTTCTACTCGAGCCCGAACTGGCCGAAATGGCGCTTCCGCAACTCGACCATGCCGACGCAAAAGTGCTTGAGGACATTGATCTGGAGATCGATGATAGCATCAGTTCCGGCAACGCAGAGTCCTACTTGCGACTGAACCATGCATTTCATTTCAAGATCTACGCCTCATCCAATTCCGAAATCCTCATGCCACTGGTTGAGAGCCTATGGCTTCAGTTTGCGCCGTTCATGCGCACCGTTTACGGACGCGTCGGAACGGCCAACCTCGTCGACTGGCACAAGGAAGCCATCAGAGCCATTCGCAACGACGATCCAGCCGCATTGAATGCCGCCATCGCGGCAGACATCCGAGACGGCATGGGCATACTAGGCCGCGAAAGCCTTCCCGAAAGCTGACCGAGCTGCCTTTTTCTCTTGCCCGAACATCATTGATCTGGCTATTTTGTGATCACAAATTTAGTCGGCGTGCAGATGCCCTGCATCACCCTGTCTGAAAGTCACGAGTTTGAGACGGCATGGGTGGGGAGTTTGGATTAGTCTGTGTCCAACCCGTGACAGTCCCACGCGCCAACACTGGAGCCCAAAGTGAGCAACGAGATACCTGACGCCGAAAACAACGAAAGCATCAGTTTGCGTGGCGTGAAAGACATGGAGGCGGCCCGTGCCTGGCTTCGGGAACGTAACATCCAGGATATCGAGTGCATCGTGCCCGACCTGGCCGGGGTCGCACGCGGCAAGATGATGCCCACAGAGAAATTCTTCTCCGGTCCAGTCATGACCATGCCGGCTTCGATCTTTGCCCAGACCATCTCCGGCAGCTACCCTGAAGATGACGAGCGCTTCCAGCACAACGCAACGGATGGCGATCTCTATTTCAAGGCTGACTATGGCACCTTGACCGCTGTTCCCTGGGAATCCGACCCGACGGCACAACTTATTCATGACGCACAGACACGTGATGGCACCCCGGTCGAGACCGCCCCGCGTAACGTTCTCAAGCGCATCCTGAAGCTCTATCAGGACAAGGGCTGGGAGCCGGTCGTTGCGCCGGAAATCGAATTCTATCTCGTGCGCCCCAACACAGATCCTGATGATCCGTTGGAGCCGCCGACAGGCCGATCGGGTCGCCCCGAAGTCGGTCGTCAGTCCTACTCCATTTCCGCGCTGAACGAGTTCGATGACCTGATCGATGACATCTACGACCTGTCCGAACAGCAAGGACTGGAGATCGACACCCTCATTCACGAAGAGGGCGCCGCGCAGATGGAGATCAACCTGCGTCACGGTGCGCCTCTGGAGCTTGCAGATCAAGTTTTCCTGTTCAAGCGGACCATCCGGGAAGCCGCGTTGCGCCACGACATGTATGCCACATTCATGTCCAAACCCATGTCGAACCAGCCTGGTTCTGCCATGCATATTCACCAATCCGTGGTCGATAGCGAAACTGGGCAGAACATTTTTTCCGGGCCAGATGGCGAGGAGACGCCGGAATTCTTGTCCTTCATCGCCGGTCATCAGGCCTACCTGCCCTACGTCACCTGCGTCATGGCTCCTTTTGTGAACTCCTACAGGCGCTTTGCCCGGAACTCGACGTCGCCGGTGAATGTCTACTGGGGCTATGACAATCGTACGGTTGGCTTACGTGTGCCGTATTCGTCGCCTCAGGCGCGACGGCTGGAGAACCGCGTACCGGGTTCGGATGCCAATCCTTACCTGGCAATCGCGGCGTCTCTCGCCTGCGGATACCTTGGCATGATGAAAGGTCTCAAGCCGGATGCCCCCCAATCTGTAGATTGCAGCGATCTTCTCAAGTCCCTGCCGCGAGGTCTGACGGAAGCCGTCAACCTGTTTGAGAACAGCGAAGAAATCATCGAGATCTTCGGTGAAACTTTTGTCGCGACCTACCGCGCGATCAAGCAGGAAGAATTCGAGACCTTCATGTCCGTGATCAGCCCGTGGGAACGGGAATACCTTCTGCTCAACGTTTAACGCGCCTTCGCGCCAGTCTGTCGCCTACCGGAGTACCTCAATGTCGGCCGTATCGAACATCTACCCGACTGCAGCCCTTCAGGCTGTGGACGCAGCCCACCACATTCATCCTTTCTCCGACACGAAGGCATTGAACGAGGAAGGCACGCGGATCATCACTCACGCAGACGGCGTCTGGCTGACCGACTCCAACGGCAATCGCATCCTGGACGGCATGGCAGGACTTTGGTGCGTGCAAGTCGGCCACGGTCGGCAGGAAATAGCTGATGCCGTGCACAAGCAGATGAGCGAACTCAGCTACTACAACACGTTTTTCAAGACCTCGCACCCGCCTGCGATCGCCCTTGCGGAGAAACTGGCGGAACTCGCACCTACACATATGAACCGGGTATTTTACTGTTCCTCAGGCTCTGAAGCCAATGACACCGTCTTCCGGATGGTCCGCCACTATTGGGACCAGATGGGACAACCGGACAAGAAGGTCATCATCGGTCGTTGGAACGGCTATCACGGCTCGACGCTTGCTGGCACCAGCCTTGGCGGCATGAAGGGCATGCACGAACAAGGTGACCTTCCCGTCCCCGGCGTGCGCCACATTGACCAGCCCTATTGGTATGGCGAAGGTGGAGACATGAGCCCGGAAGACTTCGGGATCCATGTGGCACGCAAACTCGAAAAAGCCATCGATGAAATCGGCGAAGACAAGGTCGCTGCCTTCATCGCAGAGCCAATCCAGGGAGCTGGCGGCGTCATCATCCCGCCGGAAACCTACTGGCCGGAAGTGAAGCGCATTCTCTCGGAGCGCAACATTCTGTTCGTCGCCGATGAAGTGATCTGTGGCTTTGGTCGGCTCGGCACCTGGTTCGGCTCAGACTACTATGGCCTTGAGCCCGATCTCATGCCGATCGCCAAGGGGCTCACCTCAGGCTATCTGCCGATGGGTGGCGTCATGGTCTCGGACCGGGTTGCCGAAGGTCTGATCGACAAGGGCGGAGAGTTCTATCACGGCTACACCTACTCCGGGCACCCTGCCTGCGCGGCCGCGGCCCTTGCCAACCTGGAAATCATCCAGCAAGAAAAACTCGTTGAACGCGTCCGCGATGACATCGGGCCGTACCTGCAAAAAAGCTGGACGGCACTTGGGGATCATCCGCTGGTTGGCGAAGCCCGCATGACCGGACTGATGGGGGCGATGGAACTCGTTCCTGAAAAAGGCAACCGCCAAAAGGCATTTGCGGACAAAGGATCTGTCGGCACGCTTTGCCGCGACATTTCCTTCAAGAACGGCATGGTCATGAGGGCCGTCGGCGACAGCATGATCATCTCGCCTCCACTTGTGCTTTCTCATGAAGAAGCTGATCAGTTGGTGACCATTGCCCGCAAGACCCTCGATGAGACCTATGCCGAGTTGAAGCGCATCGGGACGCTCTGAAGCATCTGAACACAACGAAAGAGCGGGCCAGTCCCGTTCTTTCTGCTTCAATCAACCTGCTCACCAATTTCTTCCAGATTGTGTTGCAACCAGTTTCGAAACACCTGCATGAGTGGCGTTTCTTGTCGCGACTTTAGCCAGGTGAGCCAATAGCTCCCCAAAGTCACGTCTTGCGGAAATGGTCGCACGATCTGCCCGGACTCCAGCTCACTTTCAAACATGGACACCGGAACAAGCCCGACGCCGGCTCCTTGAGCAGCGGCACCGGCCATGGCGATTGACGAGTCAAACATCCATCCGCGAACAGGGGGCAGAGGCACGCCGGCCATCAGAAACCATTGGTTCCACTCGTTGACCCTGTAGGATCTCAGCAGCGTTTCATTGAGAAGATCTTCCGGCCGGGCCAGACGATCCGCGATCTGCGGCGCGCAAACCGGCGAGAACGGCGCCGCCGTGAGGTGTACGGCATTGGTTCCGTGCCACGCGCCATCGCCGAAACGGATGAAGTAGTCCAGACCATCTTCCATCAGATCAGCCCTGTTGTTGTTGGTCTTCAGCCGCAAATCCACTCCTGGATGCCGGTCAGCAAAGTCGTCCAGACGTCGGATCAACCAGCCGTTTGCGAAGGTGGAGACGGTTCCGACAGTCAGCACTTCCTTGAAGTTGCCATCTTCAAATCGGCTCAAGGTCGCGCTCAACCGGCGGAAGGCATCGCTGAGGACAGGCAACAAGGTTTGCCCCTCATCAGTGAGAGCCACACCGCGAGGAAGACGCTCGAACAAGGAGATGCCAAGCAGCGCTTCCAGCGCCTTCACCTGATGACTGACCGCTGTTTGCGAGACGCGCAGCTCCAGCCCGGCCTTTGTGAAACTGCCAAGTCGCGCTGACGCCTCGAAGGCCCTGAGGGCATTGAGAGGAAGCCGCGAGATCTCCATGAGGCACACCTTATGACCAAGTTTTTCTCATGACTAACCCCAGAAACTATCTCTTGTCCATGGGGTCGTTTCACGGCATCGTCCGCCTGCCTCGGAGGATATGGACCGTTCTTCGAGGGCAAGGTCCACGTCTTCAACGCATTATCAGCTCAATGGAACGTGACATGCGCCCCCTGAAACACATGACTTTTACGCAGTTTGCTCTGCCCCTAGCCGCAACCTTGTCGATCGCAACATCGACTCTTCTCCCAGTGTCCTCAGATGCGGCCGGGTTTGATCCGCAACCGATCATTCAACAGGCTATCGAAATAGAGAAGCGTCACGATGCCCGGATTGGTATCGCCGTTCTGGATGACAAGACCGGAACCGCCTGGAGCTACAAGGGCGATATTCGTTTCCCGCTTAACAGCACGTTCAAAGCTTTTGCTTGCGCAGCTCTTCTCGCACAAGTCGACGATGGCACGACGGACCCAAACAAAAGCGTCCAAATCAAACGCGCTGACATTGCACCCTATTCACCCGTGACCAAAAAGCAGATCGGCAAAACGATGAGCTACCTGGGTCTTTGCAATGCAGCCGTCACGATCAGCGACAACACTGCCGCCAATTACATCCTGAAAGAGATCGGTGGGCCCGCCGGCCTGAGCGCCTTCTTGAGGAAACTTGGCGATACGGAAACCCGCCTGGATCGATGGGAGCCCGAGCTAAACAACGTCCCCGCCGGTGAGCTTCGCGACACAACGACGCCAATTGCTGCCGCAACGACGCTGAAAACGCTGCTGCTTGGTGGCCCGCTCTCAGCTAACTCCCGCAAGCAACTCACGGACTGGCTGGTCGCGAACAAGGTCGGAGATACGCTGTTACGTGCTGGACTGCCCCAACGCTGGAAAATTGGCGACAAAACCGGTGCGGATGCCAAAAAGTCGCGAGGAGATATCGCCGTTATCTGGCCTCGACCGGATCGTGCCGTCTTTGTCGCGGTATACCTTGATGAGGCCCATGTCGACATGAGCCGTCGCAATGCCGCCATCGCGGAAATCGGCCGGGCGCTCACGAAAGCCTTGGCGCCCTAAATACAAAAAGCCGAGGGGCATCCCCTCGGCTCTCCAAAATCTTCTTTTCGGCAAATTATGTCACTCAGCGGCCTGGGACACTTCACGCAATGACTGGCGCGCCCAGGGCCGGGTGCCGGCGGGCACTTCTTCGACGGTCCCAACCGGCTGCAGATATTTGGTAACCTCTGGCCATTCCCCGTCAGCCAGTGCCTTCAGGACTTCCGGCTTGGTGATCTGGAAGCTCGAAACGCCGCAGCGACGCATCAATGGCACCTGATCCAGGATGTAGTCACCGATCGCGCGGATATCACCGGTGTAGCCCATTTGTTCGCGCAGAATACGTGCTGCCGAAAATCCACGGCCATCGGTAAACTTGGGAAACTCGACGGCAATATGTGCAAGGCTGCCGAGATGGTCCTTCAGCTTCTCGACCTCATCACCAGCTCCAACCAGAACAGCGACCCGACCACCTGCGCTCGCAAACGTCTCTGCGTCCGATAGAAAGCGCTCAAAAGGCACCAGAAGGTTGCCTTCATTCGGCGTAACATCCTCGGCCTCGAGCGTATGCCAGTCCTCGTCAAAAAGCTGGCCGTTGGAAAAGATCTTCGTCATGTCCGTTTCGCGTCCTTCAATTCCCGGATCACTTTGGTCCGGGGTTCGCGTCATCCCCTGCATTCCCGTGACATAAAGTTCACCGGAACCAACCTCAAATTCCGCTGCCGTCAAGTTCTCTCCCGTGGCTCGGCAGGTGAATGCCACACTCGACCTTTTCCTGTCCACGCCAGCGCCCAGCACGCGCGTCCTCGCCCGGCTTTACTTTGCTCGTACACGGAAGGCATCCGATGGACGGATAGCTCTTGGCCACGAGTGGATGCGGCGGCAGGTCGTGCGCCCTAGCATAGGCCAGAATATCGGCAGCGTCCCACTCGGCCAGCGGGTTGATCTTCACACGGCCATCTTCCACCTCAAAAAACGGCAGGCTCGCGCGAGTAGAACTCTGAAACCGCTTTCGGCCCGAGATCCAGGCGCCATAGCCTTTCAACGCCTGCGCCAGCGGCAGCACCTTTCGGACGTGGCAACAGGCATCCGTGTCGCTCATCCAGAGCATTCCGCCCGGATCGACTTCACTCAAGTCGCTCGTCTCCGGCGTCTGGGAGATTACATTTGTCAGACCCAGACTTTCCACGAGCTCGTCACGATAGCGCCGCGTGTCGGGAAACAGCTTGCCGGTATCAACCATGATCACAGGCGTCGAGGGATCGACCTCGGCAACCATGTGCAGCAGCACCGCGGAGTCCGCGCCGAAGCTGGAGACCATGGCGATGTCACCGATGAACTGGTGCCTGATTGCCGCTTGCAGCATTTCCTGGGCATTGGATTCCGCAAATTGACCGTTCAAGGCTGCCACTTCGGCCTGCAGACCCAGTTCCGGATCAACGCCTATGCTGAATGTCTCATGCAGTGCCATAGAGGGCCTCCTTGAAAGGCGCCTCCCCGATCCGGCGATATGCCTCCAGGAAGGTTTCTTCCTTGGCCGCCCGCAGGCCAAGATAGGTGTCGACGAGTTTCTCAATCGCATCGACGACCTCTTCAGACGAGAAACCCCGTCCGACGATCTCTCCGATGGACGAGTTCTCGTTGGCGGAACCGCCGAGTGTGATCTGATAGAATTCCTCGCCCTTCTTCTCGAGGCCGAGAATACCGATGTGGCCAACGTGATGATGACCGCAGGCGTTGATGCAGCCGGAGATCTTGATCTTCAGCTCGCCGATCTCGGCCTGCCTGTCCGGACCGCCGAAGCGTTCGGAAATCCGTTGCGCAACGGGGATGGAGCGCGCTGTCGCGAGCGCACAGTAGTCCATGCCTGGGCAAGCGATGATGTCAGTGATCAGGCCGGAATTACCCTCTGCCATGCCATTTGCAACCAGGGCATCGAACAACGCTGGCAGATCGGCGATCTTCACGTGCGGCAGGATGACATTCTGCTCATGGCTGATGCGGATCTCATCGTGAGCATAGCGCTCGGCCAGATCTCCCATGACGTCCATCTGTGCATCGGAAGCATCGCCCGGAATGCCGCCAATTGGCTTCATCGAAATTGTCACGCTGGTGTGACCCGGTACGCGGTGGGCATTCAAATTATGCGCCACGAACTGGGCAAATGCTGGATCGCTTGCCTTGCGAGCTTCCACAGCCGCGTCATCGACGGCCAACACTTCCAACGGAGGCGGTGCGAAGTAGGCTTCAATGCGCCGGACTTCCTCATCGGGCAAGCGCAAGACACCGTAGCGGATCTTTTCAAACTCGGCTTCGATGTCAGCCTTCAGCTCTTCCAGTCCGGTTTCATGAACCAGGATCTTGATGCGTGCCTTATATTTGTTGTCGCGTCGGCCGTAACGGTTGTAGACGCGCAAGATCGCTTCGGAATAGGCAAGGAGATCCTCCTCCGGCAGGAAATCACGCACCTTGCGGCCGATCATCGGCGTACGCCCCAGGCCGCCTCCGACGAACACGACGAAGCCGATGTTGCCGTCTTCACCGCGTGCCAGCTGAAGGCCGATGTCATGCACCTGAACGGCCGCGCGGTCATGCGGTGCCCCGGTAATGGCAATCTTGAACTTGCGCGGCAGGAACGAAAATTCCGGGTGAAGAGATGACCACTGGCGGAGAATTTCTGCATAGGGCCGCGGATCAGCAATCTCGTCTGCAGCAGCTCCTGCGAAATGATCAGCTGTCACATTGCGGATGCAGTTGCCTGAGGTCTGGATGGCGTGCATCTCGACTTCCGCCAGCTCTTCCAGAATGGCAGGGGTGTCTTCCAGCTTTGGCCAGTTGAACTGAATGTTCTGCCGGGTGGTGAAGTGCCCATAACCACGATCGTAGGTGCGCGCGATGTGCGCCAGCTTGCGCATCTGACGACCGTTCAACGTGCCATAGGGGATTGCCACCCGCAGCATATAAGCGTGGAGCTGCAGATAAAGCCCGTTCATCAACCGGAGTGGTTTGAACTCTTCTTCAGTCAATTCACCGGCCAGACGACGGCGAACTTGATCCTTGAACTGTTCCGTGCGCTGGGTGACGAACCCATGGTCAAATTCATCGTAGCGGTACATGTCTCTCTCCATCAGGGCGCAGCCGGTCTT
Organism: Labrenzia sp. CE80; assembly: GCF_009650605.1. Classification (NCBI taxonomy): domain Bacteria; kingdom Pseudomonadati; phylum Pseudomonadota; class Alphaproteobacteria; order Hyphomicrobiales; family Stappiaceae; genus Labrenzia; species Labrenzia sp. CE80. The sequence goes on along the minus strand of NZ_WAJT01000002.1, from coordinate 673,393 downwards.
TCAGGCGCTGCCCCTCCTCAGTCAATCGGTAGGTTGTCAGACGGCAGAAGCGCGGGCCTGTTTGCCAAGTTCCGGGTGAGTGGTCGGACCGGCGGCCCGGATCATTTCGCGCAAACGAACAGGGACGATCCGTCCTTCGTCCTGAGTGACATCCATTGCGTAGGCCTCTACGACTTCGCGGTCCGCGATGGACTGCGTGGCAAGCTCCATTGCTTTTGCCACCTCGTCCTTGCCTTCAAGAACATGGGCCAGCGAAAGAAGCTCGACCCAGGTACCATCCGCGCCCTGCCAGACAACTTCTCCGTCAAGCAAACGATTTGCGGTAACGACTTTCATTGCCTCTCTCCTTAGGCAGCAAATTCTTGTTTCAGTGGCATGGCCACAATCGGTTCAGCTTTTTCGAGAGCGGCATGTCCAACCGCCTCGCCAATGACAATCAGAACGGGTCCGTCGATGTCGCTCCGCCCTTGAAGCATGCAGAGATCAGAGAGCGTGCCGGCGAACTGGCGCTCTTCGGGGTGAGCTGCGTTCTCTATAATCGCCACAGGGGTCTCACGATCCATGCCGGCGTCAATGAGCTTGTCGGCGACGGCCGCGGCGACCGTGCGCCCCATATAGACAGCAACTGTGGATCCCTTCAGCGCGAGACCTGCCCACTCAGGCAAGGTTTCGGACTTGGCATTGTGGCCGGTCGCAAAAACCAGGGTCGAAGCAACGCCGCGCAGGGTCAGAGGCAATTGCGCCGAAGCTGCAGCAGCAAATGCGGCCGTCACACCCGGAACGACTTCAAAACCCAGGTCTGCCTCACGAAGGGCGTCCATCTCTTCCGCCGCCCGGCCGAAAATCATCGGATCGCCTGCCTTCAGGCGAATGACTTTTCGACCTTCACGGCCAAGGTCGACCAAGAGCTGACAGATATCCTTTTGGGCGACCGAATGCGCACCTTTGCGTTTGCCGACCGAAATGCGCTCTGCATCCCGGCGCCCCATGGCGACAACTGGTGCAGGCACCAGCGCGTCATGAACAATAACATCGGCTTCCTGAAGCAGTCGCTGCGCCCTGAGGGTCAGAAGATCTTCTGCACCAGGTCCTGCGCCCACCAGCCAGACGAACCCGGGCTCGCCAGTCGGGCCATTCAAAAGGCGCTGTGCCTCCTGACGAGCCTTGTCCAGATTCCCTGCATGGACGCTGGTTGCGACGCCGCCGGAAAAAAACCTCGCCCAGAACCGCCGGCGCGAGGCGCCATCCGGGATCACCTTGACAGCGGCGTCGCGAAAGCTCTCAGCCAATCTGGCAAGATCGCCAGTGCTACGCGGCAGCATGGTCTCAATGCGGGCGCGGATATGGCGGGCGAGAACGGGGCCCACTCCGGTCGAGGTAATCGCAACCGCGATGGGCGCGCGATTGACGAGCGCCCCGGTATAAAAGTCACAGAGGTGCGGTTTGTCGACGGCATTGACCGGCACTCCGAAAATGCGAGCCGCCTGCACAACAGCGCTGTCGAGTGCTTCGTCTTCCCTGGCGCTGAACACAAGTGCGGCACCATTCAGCAAAGCCGGACGAAACTCTTCGGCGACGTGCTTACCACCGACCGCGACAATAGCGTCGGCGAGCGCAGGTTCGATTTCTTTGGATATGACCTCGACCGCGGCATTGGTCTCACCCAGAAGACGCACCTTCGCAGCAGCCTCATCGCCATGACCGACCACGCAAACGCGCTTCCCCGCCACCTTGAAAAAGGTCGGAAATACGTCGAGCCGTCGCTCAGACTTATCTACTCGCTGCCTTGGCATTGGCGGTTCTCCCGGACAAACGCATCCATGAACCTAAATCTAGTCGTTCGACCGCCAGAACTTCGGGCACCGCATTTCAAATGCTCTGGCACAGGGAGAAAAGGATTTCTCATTCTGGGGACTCTCAGCAAAGAGACCGGGATTTCGCCAACATGCGCCTAACTTCTGCATGCACAAAGAAAAACCGGCAATCTGAGACCGCCGGTTTTTTATCTCGGTCCTGAGAATGCCCTAAGCAGCAAATTCCTCAATGAATTCTTCGATTTTAGTTCTCAGATCATCACTATTTCGGGCAACTGTCCGCACAGCCAGATCCACCTCATTTGCAGAGGCTGTCGACTTGCGCGCATTTTCAGCCACGACTTCAACATTGCGGGTCGCCGCCTGAGTACCATCGGCGGCGGAATTCACGCCACGAGCGATTTCACCGGTGGCTGCGCTCTGCTCGGTGACAGCTGCGGCAATCGCCTCGGTTTCGCCTGACACGTCGTGCATGATCTCGGCGATTTTCTTGATCGAATGTGACGCGTCTGTGGTCGCCGTCTGGATCGACGCTATCTGTTGAGTGATGCTCTCGGTTGCCTTGGCAGTCTGATTGGCCAGCGCTTTCACTTCGTTTGCCACGACGGCAAACCCCTTACCGGATTCACCGGCACGGGCCGCCTCGATGGTCGCGTTCAGAGCAAGGAGGTTGGTCTGGTCTGCGATGTTCGAGATCAACTGGACAACTTCGCCGATTTCCTGTGCGGCTGTCGCCAACGTCTCCACTTTCTTGGTTGTGTCGTTGGTGGTTTCAGCTGCGGCCGTGACGACACCGAGGGTCGAGTTGACGCGTCGGTTGATCTCATCAATAGACGCTGACAACTCTTCTGAGGCCGCTGCAACTGTCTCTACGTTAGACATTGCATCGGTGGTAGCGCTCGACGCCCCCTCAGCTTCGCTTGCAGTATTTTCGGCAACAGCTGTCAACGAGGATGCTGTCGAGTCAAGCTGCGCCATGGTCGCGTTGACGTTAGACATCAAGCCGGAGACAGACGAACGAAAATCCTGAACAAGCCTCTCTCGGTGTTCAATACGGATGCGATGTTGCTCGTCTTCTTCGGCCTGGCGAGCGGCAATGCGTTCGCGTTCGACGGCTGTATCGCGCAGGATATGAACCGCCTTGCCGATCTCGCCGACCTCATCCGATCGATCCGCCTCCCTCAGGACCACACTGTAATCGCCGTTGGTGATATCTGTTACAGCGCCTGAAAGAGCAGTCATGGGCTTGATAAGGAACCGCAAAATAGCAGCGCCGCCAAGCAAAAGCGCCAAAGCGATAAAACCGGTTGCAGAATAGATCATGATGTCGGTGCTATACGCAGCTGCCTCATAGGCGCCAGCTTCGCGCTTCAGGTTTTCACGCTCTTCGGTCAGGTGCTCGAGTTGAATTTCAAACGCCACACTCACTGCATCGTTCAAGGCCTCAGCGGCACCGTCGAATTCGGCCATTAGCTTGTTGCCGTTTTCGGGGCCACCTACGATGTAGGCGTCAGCCATGGCCTTGCCCACTTCATGATAGGCAGGGAACAGCTGACGGATCTTGTGGATTTGGGCTGCAAGTTTTGAATATCCGGCGCTGTTTGCCAGCGAGTACGCAGCATCGATGTCTGTGTTGAATTTGGCCGCGAATTCAGCAGCCACATCAAAGCCATCGTTGAGACCATCCTGACCCCGCGTGGCGGATATATCGGTCAGCCATTGCTGGACCTGAACAACATCGAAGCGCACGTCCTGAAGCACGACGGTCAGATCCAGAACCTCTCCGGAAAACCGAAGAGCATCATGCTCCATCATCTCAGCATTGTGTTCCAACTCCCGCAAGAAGAACAGCGTGCCAAAATTGAGCAGCGAAACCGTGACGAAAAGGAACGCAATCGCGGCGGTTACCTTGGATCGGAGGCTGTGAAAATTCATTGTACTTCCTCGATAAGATCAAACAAGGATCTCAAGTAGCTTGAGAAGCTTTCATGGAACTGGAGTGTTTGAAACACGATGCGCGAGCGACCAGATACCTATTCGTGAAATACTTACGCATGGTAAATATACGAATGATCTCAAATATCTTCCTTGGACAACCTAAATGGCGCGCATGACCGGCGTCGGAAGTGCCTGGGAATTGATAAATTTACTTAGTATCTATTTGGTATATATATTATCTCAATACAATCCTTAGGCGAAAAAACAGAAAGAGCCGACGATAGCGCATCGTCAGCTCTTTCGGAGAAATCCCAGGTCCTTACTACTTTATTGCTTGAAGAACCGACACATAATTGGCCACAGCAGCACCGCCCATATTAAAGATGCCGCCGAGCTCAGCGTCTTTGACTTGAATGTCACCAGCCTCTCCAAGAAGCTGCATGGCAGTCAATACATGCATCGAAACGCCGGTTGCGCCAATAGGATGTCCTTTTGCCTTAAGGCCCCCGGAAGGGTTCACCGGAAGTTTGCCGTCCATTTCGGTCCAGCCTTCCAGGATCGCACGCGAGCCCTCCCCCTCCTTGGTCAGCCCCATGGCTTCATATTCGATCAATTCGGCAATCGTGAAACAGTCATGGGTTTCGACAAAGGAAAGGTCTTCGAGCGTCAGCCCCGCATCGCCGAGGGCCTGGCCCCAGGCTTTTGAGCACCCTTCGAATTGAAGAATGTCGCGCTTGGACATGGGCAGGAAATCCTGAACATGCGCGGTCGATCGGAAGGCCACCGCCTTTTTCATGCCAAGTGCCGTTGCCGTATCGGTCAGAACGATGGCCGCGGCACCGTCTGAGACAAGCGAGCAATCCGTGCGCTTGAGAGGCCCAGCGACGAAGGGGTTCTTTTCACTTTCCGCGCGGCAGAACTCATAGCCCAGATCCTTGCGCATCTGCGCATAGGGATTTCCTGTGCCGTTCTTGTGATTTTTCGCCGCGATCCGCGCAAGAGCGTCAGACTGGTCGCCATACTTCTGAAAATAGGCGTCGGCGATCTGACCGAACACGCCGGCGAAGCCCGCAGGTATCTCGCCATCCTCTTCCAAATAGGATGCCCGCAGCAGGTTTTTGCCGATCTGCGGCCCCGGCGTTGTGGTCATTTGCTCAACACCAACGATCAGCACAATACGCGCGTCGCCAGAGGCAATCGCCCGCACACCTTGCTGAACCGCGGCAGATCCCGTGGCACACGCATTTTCGACACGGGTCGCAGGTTTGAAGCGCAAGGCAGGATCGGCCTGCAACACCAGAGCGGCGGTGAAGTCCTGCTCCGAGAAGCCCGCGTTGAAATGGCCCAGCAGAATCTCGTCCACGTCCTCGGGCGAAATACCCGCATCGTGGATGGCCTGGCTTGCTGCTTTGACGATAAGCGTCTCGACGGTCTCGTCGGCATGCTTTCCAAAAGGCAAATGTGCCCAACCGACCATTGCTGCAGTCATGAAAACCTCCCTCGTACCACGGAACCGAACGATCTCGGCTTGCCGGATCAACCCGGCATGCAGTCGCAATTTCTGCACCGTTGATGAGAAATTCCCAGCTTCCCGTGATGAACACAAGTTAAAATTGACTATTACGTCATTGAAATCAATTTTTCTTTATAATTTCAATATTTTATCCTGGAATAAATTTCCACCTCGAACGTGACTTCCGATTGATATCTTCGCCCGGAGACGCCGGATATTGGTCCTGTTAACGTTTCCTTCATGAAGATGTCACGCTAGGGCAGCTAAATGATCTCGTTCCGGACAAAACCTTTTTTCGATCCTTTTCAGATTTTCCAGGCCAGCCTTTCCGAAGGCTGGTCTTTTGTTTTGCCCAATCCCGAATTGCCATGAAAGCATTTGACCGTGCCAGATCGAGAGGCTAGGGCTTCAAAGCGCTTTGGGAACTTTCATTTCCCGACGCGAACAGAGACCAAAATCACGTTTTGGGACGAAGCAATCTCCCGGAGGACCGTATGACCGCCAACCACTCAGATGACGACCGGTCCAAAAGTTCAATCACCCCTGCAGGGGACTGGTGGCGCGGCGCGGTGATCTATCAGATCTATCCGCGATCCTTTCAAGACAGCAACGGCGACGGCATCGGCGATCTGACCGGTGTCACGCAGCGTCTTGACTACATCGCAAGCCTAGGCGTCGACGCGATCTGGCTCTCGCCCTTTTTCACCTCCCCCATGGCCGACTTTGGTTATGACGTTTCGGACTATGAAGATGTCGACCCCATGTTCGGGACGCTGGCCGATTTCGACACCATGGTCTCCAAGGCGCATGATCTCGGGCTTAAGGTGATTATCGATCTGGTGATCTCTCACACCTCCGACCAACACGCTTGGTTCAAGGCAAGCCGCACTTCTCGGGACAATGAAAAGGCTGACTGGTACGTCTGGGCAGACGCGAAGCCGGAAGGGTCGCCGCCCAACAACTGGCTGTCGATATTTGGCGGACCGGCCTGGGAGTGGGACAGTGTCCGTTGCCAGTACTATCTGCACAACTTCCTCGCGAGCCAACCCGATCTCAACTTCCACAATCAGGATGTTCAGGGCGCGGTGCTGTCTGCCACCCGGTTCTGGCTCGAGCGCGGCGTCGACGGGTTCCGGCTCGACACGGTCAATTTTTACTTTCACGACGCGCAGCTTCGTAACAATCCGCCCTTGCCAGAGGGTGCAAGCCTGACCGGCGTTGATCCAACCAATCCCTATGGTTCTCAGCACCACCTTTATGACAAGACCCAGCCCGAAAACCTGGCCTTTCTCGAGCGCCTGCGCGATCTTCTGGATGCATTCCCAGGCGCAACGTCGGTTGGAGAAATTGGCGCTGATCGTGATGTAATCGGAACAACGGCAGCTTACACCGTCGCCGGCAAGCGCATCCATATGGCCTACAGCTTCGACCTTCTCACACCCAAGCGCTCCGCGAGCTATATCCGCGAGACGGTCGAGAACATGGAAGCGGGTATCGGAAGCGGCTGGCCGAGTTGGGCGCTGTCGAACCACGATGTCGTCCGCGTTGCCACCAGGTGGGGCGAAGGTGCGCAGCTTGACCGCTTTTCAGTTCTCGCCACAGCTCTCGTCACCAGCTTACGCGGCACGCCCTGCCTCTATCAGGGAGAGGAACTGGGCCTCACGGAGGCCGAAGTGCCGTTTGAGAAGCTTCAAGACCCCTATGGCATCCGGTTCTGGCCGAAGTTCAAGGGGCGTGATGGCTGCCGAACCCCCATGCCATGGTCAGGGGATGCGGGCGGCGGCTTTACTACGGGTTCGCCCTGGCTCCCCTTGCCGGCTGAACATCTTTCAAGATCCGTCGATGCCCAGCAGCTCCATGAAGGCTCAGTCCTGTCGAAGGTCAAAACCTTCCTCTCCTGGCGGCGCGAACAAATGCCTCTTCTGAGGGGTGACATCCGTTTTCTGGATAGCCCCGGGGAAACCCTCGTTTTCATTCGGTGCCAGGACAACGAGGCCATCCTTTGCGCCTTCAATCTCGCCGATGAAGCCATTGACTTCGACTGGTCTGGCAGCGCTCTTGAGGTCTTTCACGGGTCAGGTTTTTCAGGAACGGCTGAGGCCGGGAAGCTCTCGCTCCCCGGCCTCGACGCCTTGTTTGCTCTGATCGTCTAGGAGGTTCAGGCGCGGATGGTCTTGCCATCGGCCGCAAAGAAGTGAAGCCGTTCTTCATCGAAGTTCAAGCCGACGCGAGAACCCTCGGCAACTTCATCGGCGCCATCTGTACGCACCAGTATGGTGTCGAGACCGTCGATCGAAACGTAGAGATAGGTGTCCGCGCCAAGATACTCGGCCACCTCTACCGTCCCCTGCGCATGACCTTCGCCTTCGGGCACGACCTTGATGTGCTCTGGGCGGATCCCGAGTTTAACCGGGTCAGCGCTCGCGGCGGCCTGAGGGTAGTGCCCGCCGCCATGGCCATCGAGATCAAACCTCTCGCCAGAGACGGAACAGGGCAGAACATTCATCTTGGGGGACCCAATGAACTGTGCAACGAACAGATTGTCCGGACGTTCATAAAGCTCACGCGGGCTTCCAACCTGCTCAATGACACCGCCCTGGAGCACCACAATCTTGTCGGCCAGCGTCATGGCCTCGACCTGATCATGGGTCACATAGATCATCGTCGTGCCGAGCGCCTTGTGAAGCCGTGCGATCTCGAACCGCATTTCAACACGCAAAGCGGCATCCAGATTGGACAGTGGTTCGTCGAACAGGAAAGCCGATGGTTCGCGAACAATAGCCCTGCCGATGGCCACCCGCTGGCGTTGTCCACCCGACAGCGCCTTGGGGCGCCGGTCCAGATAGTCATCCAGCTTCAGCACGTCAGCTGCCGCCGATACCTTGCGGTCAATCTCGGCCTTGGGTTCGCCAGCCGTCTTTAGGCCAAAGCCAACGTTCTCGCGCACTGTCATATGCGGATAGAGCGCATAGGACTGGAACACCATGGACAGGCCACGGCCAGAGGGTGGCTCCGCCGTAACATCCTTACCGTCGATTTCGATGGCACCCCGGCTGGTCTCCTCAAGCCCGGAAATCAAACGCAGCAATGTGGATTTTCCGCAGCCGGACGGGCCGACGAAGATCACGAACTCGCCGTCTTGGATTTCAAGGTCAATGCCCTTGATGACTTGAAGGTCACCAAACCATTTTTCTACGCGGTCGAGCCGAATTGCACCCATTGTTCTTCCCCTGATCACCCACTACGGCGGCTTAAGCCGCCTTGTTCACCGCAAGGCTTGGCGTCGCCCAGGCAAGCCACACTGCAGCTGTCCAGGAGAACGAATTTCCTCCTGCTCCTGACCCATCCACAGGGCTGAAGTACTCGGCAAAGCCGCTCCGCTCGACCAGCCTGACGGTGTCTTGCCGGATCTTCTCGCCACGCGCCACGTCGCCCGCTTCCGTCATGCCGCGCGCGGCAAGATAATTCACCACGGCCCAGATCGGTCCGCGCCAATAACGCTTGTGCTCAAAGCCGACATGGTCCGGATCATAGGACGGCAGCATGAAATCGACTTTCCCAGCGATCCGGTCGAAATGGGCGTTGAGCGGTTCGATCACCTTTGGATTTGTAAGACCGGCATAGGACGCCAGGAATGAAGCACTGGATACACCTGTTCCCAGGACGTCGGTCCGCAGATTGCGTGTGACATAGGCCTTGATCTCCGGATTCCAGAGACTGTCCATGCCGCGTTCCTGCTTCGCAATCCAACCCTCGATCTCCGCCTTGTCCTTCTGGAAACCCAGTTTGTCGGCCAGAACCAGAAGATCCCGGTTCGCACGCAACAGGATCATGGTGATCGCCGGATCAGCGACCAGGAATGGCGTCTTCTCGACCATCTCGGTTGCGTCCCAACCACAGGCCTTGCCAATCGCCAAGATCGCCATGTAGCGATCATAGTCCTTCTTGAGAGGACGCATCTCGGGGTCAACGTGCGAGGTGTCCTTGCGCGTGTATTCCGGCACGTCTGTGGTGTCGACGTTCGACAAAGGCTCATCCCAGTCCGGCAGGTTGTCCCGGCCAGATTCCCAAGGGTGAACGATGGCAACGGTACCGTGCCCCTTTGGATCCCGGTAGGTCGCCCACCAGCGGTGCCACGCCATCAATTTCGGAAAAAGTGCCTTGGCGCGATCGACGTTTTCCGCAGCAGACGACTGCTCGCAGAGGTCCCGTACCGCAGTCGCAGCAACCGGCGGCTGGGAATGACCGGATGTCGGGAAGGGCTCCGACTTGGTGCCCCAGACGCTTGGTCCCGGGAAGTAGCTGGGATCGTTCTTCCGGAAGAGAATGTGCGGCACCATGCCGTCATCCCACTGTCCCTCGAACAGGTTTTCGACTTCCTGCCAGGCACGGTCAAGGTCGAAGGTCGCAAAGCCAATCGCTACGAAAACCGAGTCCCAGTTCCACTGGTAGGGATAAAGGCCCTTGGTCGGAATTGTGTAGCCGCCAAGGTCGTTGTCTCTGAGGATCGAGTGTGCAAGTGCGTCGAGATCGGCACCCATGAGATAGTCTCCCAAAAGTATGTTGTTCTTGTCAGCCCTTGACGCTGCCAGCTGTCAGCCCCTGGACGAGAAACCGTTCGAACCAGAGGAAGATGCCAAGCACGGGCACCGTCGCGATCACTGCACCGGCCATCAGATGCTGGCGCGGTACTTCGGAGGAATTGAGCGCAACGACACCGCGCGACAAGGTGAAGATGTCGGGGTCATCGAGGAACATGAACGCGAACAGAAACTCGTTCCAGGCGATCATGAAAACGTAGAGAGAAACAGACGCGAGGGCCGGCAACGACAGCGGCAAGGTGATTTTCAAGATCACGCCGATGCGGCTTAGGCCATCCATCAGGCCCGCCTCTTCCAGCTCAGCGGGCAGGCCTCGGAAGTAGCCCTGGAGCATATAGAGCGCCACAGGAATGGTGGTGGCGGGATAGACGATCAGCAGACCGGTCAGACTGTTGCGCAGGCCCAGCTGTGAGAACACCGCATAGAGCGGGATCACAAGAACAATCGCCGGCACCATGTAGATCAGAAGCACCGAGCGCGACAGCAGGGCCCGGCCGGGAAAACGCAGACGCGAGACCGCATAGGCGCCCGGAACCGAGAACAGTAGGGTCAAGATGACTGTAGCGACCGACACAATCGCCGAGACCATCAGGTAGGTGCCGAAATTGTACTTGGTGAAGAGCTCCACATAGGACCTGAAAAGCGAGATCACGCCCTGCGAGAGATCGATCGAGAGATCCAGCGGGTTGGCGAGCAGCTGCTGCTGGCTCTTCAGAGAGGTCATCACCATGACGTAGAACGGCAGGGCGACGAGGATCGTAAAGACGACGAACCCAAGTCCCTTGAGCACGCGAATATAAACGACTTCGCGGTCATACCGTGACATCGCCTTGAGCGGAACGCCGTTGAGGCAAATGGCGTTGGCAAAGCCAAGCGCCCCCAGGAAGACGAATATCCCAACCCCTTGCCAGAGCGGCACAACATCAAGAGGCAAGGCAAAAGGGGCTGCGAGACTGAAGGCTGTGACCACGACAAAGGCGATCAGGGCCGCGCCGACATGGGCGTTAAGATCGCGTCTGGCGCTGCCGCGCCAGACGAGAACAAAGCCATGCAGTGCACCAGCTAGCGCGGCGGCGCCAACCTGAGGCACAGCAACCTCTCCGGTCACAAGCGTCAAGGTTACTCCAGTGACCATCATGACGACGGCGCCCCAGATAGCCCCGCAGACAAGCGCGATGAGAGAACCGGTGTAGGCCATCACAGCCCCTCCTCTTTCGGCGAGAAATGCAGGAACAGCGTGGCGAACGTCACGAGCACGACAAAGACAACAACAGCGACGGCTGCACCGGCGCCAAGGTTCGATAGCGCAAAGCCCTGTTCATAGACATCGACCGTCAGGGTACGGGTTCCGGCATTCCCGCCTGTGAGAAGGAAGATGTCGTCGAACTTGTTGAAGGTCCAAATGAAGCGCAACAGAAACAGGACAGACAGAATGCCAAGAAGCTGCGGCAGCGAGATGTACCAGAACTGCTGCATCGGCGTGGCACCGTCCATCTCGGCCGCCTCATACATATCGGTGTTGACCGACTGCATTCGCGCCAGGATAAACATAAAAGACAGAGGGAAATATCGCCAGGCCTCAAACACAATGACGGTTGTCAGCGCCAGTGGGAACTCAAGCGGCAGCCCAAAGACAGAGAATTCGATTGCGCGCTGGCCAAAGAAATTAATCGGTGCATCAACAACACCCATCTTTGTCAGAAGCGCATTCAATGTGCCCGAGAATGGATCGAAGAGAACCACCCAAGTGAAGGCCACCGCAATTACAGGCGATACGTAAGGAAAGAGAAACAGCCCGCGCAGGAAACCGCGTCCCTTGAAGGACGTGTTCAGCAGCTGGGCTGCAAACAATCCAAGCACCAATGCACCGGCTGTCCCGAAGATGGTGTAGTAGAAGGTAACGCGCAGGACGCCCCAGAACTCGTCCGCATCAAACACCTTTCGGAAGTTCTCGAAGGTGAACTCGAAGTTCGTCAGGATATTGTCGGCGTCTCCGGTGACCTCCGGTTCGGTCTCTCTTCCGGGACGCTCAAGCGCAAGGAACGATGCATCAGCCGTGCCTTGGAGCCTTAGCCTTTCGCGCCACTTGGCAGGCACATCGCCAAACGTGCAGGTCAGCTGCCGACCATTGATCGTGCAGCCGTCTGGAGTTGAACCAAGCGTAAATCCGTCCGGCAAACGGTCCGTCAGAACAACGTTCCGGATTTCTTTGTCCTGAGAGGAATTGCGAAGCCGGTATTCAAGGGTGACCGCATCGCCAGCCGCTTGCGGTTTTCCACGGACACGCTCATTCACCAGGATAGAGGGTGGCCGCAGGTCCGCAAGACCAACCGGCTTGACGCTGATCCAGAAGTTGGCAAGCAACGGCCCCATCACGATCAAAAGGATGATCAGGAAGGTCGGCGCCAACATCAGGAAGGCAAGCCTCGCCTCCCGCCTCTGCATCGGCCCAATACCTTTCGGCGGAACAGCAGATCGGCCTTCAGCCAAATTTTCCACGGCAGTCATTTCCGGCACCTGGGCTCGAATTTAGTGAGGGGCCGAAAGGCAGCGGTGCCGCCTTTCGGTTTGGTTCATTTCTGACGCCTTACTGGACCTTGGCCAGCTCGGCATTCATCTTGGCCACCGTTTCTGCAGCATCGCGCTCATCGTCGATGAACTCGCGCACATAACGGTTGATCACCTGGCTGTTGATGATCTTGGATGCCAATGAGAGCTGACCTTCCGTCACACCCCAGCGGCTTGCCGTGTCGAGACCACCGACGATGCGTTCAATCGTGGCTTCATCGTAAAGTTCGGTCAGCGGTGCCTTGCGGTCGACGCCAACGGGCAGTTTCGCCCAGCCCGCGGTGAACTTCTCGGGGTTTTCACCATCGCCACGACGGATTGGGAACTTGCCTTCCGGCGCGATGGAGAGGGTCGACAGGTAACCTTCGTCCATGGAGAATTTGACGAACTCAATCGCCGCATCCGTGTCCGCGTCGTTGGTGATGCCAAAATACCGAACATCGCCCCAGGCCGCGCCATCCGGATTGGACGGGCCGGAAAGGGTTGTCACGATGCCGGTCATCGACGCAAGCGCCTTTGAAGTCGGATCATCGTTGATGGTCGGCGGAGCACTGTCACGCAGGCCAGCCAGCTCATCGAGAATGAACGGTGACCAGATGATCATCGCAGCCTTGCCTGCAAAATAGAGTTCGCGGGACTGCTTCCAGTACAGATCGCCAGCCGGCGATGCCTTTGCGATGGCCTTGTAAAACTCCAGCGCTTCAATCGTCTTCTTCTCGTCAAGCGCCTTGAATCCATTGTCGTCGACAGGGGTAACGCCGTTTGCAAGAAGAACATGCTCCAGCACCTGGCTCATGAAGTTCTCATCGATTTTCGTCGCTGCGACGAAACCGAACATTTCAGGCGGATTGTGCAGCTTTTCAACAGCTTTCAGGATCGCATCATAAGTGGTCGGAGCTTCCAGACCGTTCGCCTCAAAGAGGTCCTTGCGGTAGACGACCATCTGGGTCCAACCATCGACAGGGACCGAAGCATAGCCGTCTTCATAAGACGCCATGCCCAGCGCGCCGGATGCGAATGTTTCTGCATCTAGAGCCTCGACAACTTCAGTTGCCGTCTCCGTATCGAGGATGCCGGCCTCTGCCCAGGGCAGAGCATACTGCAGCGGATGATAGATCACGTCAGGCAGGTCGCCAGCCGCGAAAGCAGCGGTCGCACGGGTTCCCAGATCCTTTTCCGTTACTGGAATGACCGTCACTTCGATCCCGGTCTTGGCCTTGAAGGCCGCAGCCATTTCTTCCTGTTTCGCCAGGCGCTCAGGCTGCTCTTCTGTCGTCCAGAAACGCAGGCCCTCGGCATTGGCGGCTGCCACACCGGCGGCGAAAACGCCAGCCAAAGTCGTGGCTAAAAGAAACTTCCTCCCAAACATCGTACTCTCCTTTTGTGTACGAACACTCGTCAAAGTCACACAGAGCGCCGGAGAACTTGGGCAAGTTCTTCCGGCGTTTTCGCAGGCGGACCATCCGACGCCCGTCGGATCAATTCTGCCTGAGCCAGTTTCTGCCGCTGGGCAGGTTCCGTTCCCTCGATCAGATCGATCAACATGCGGGCGATTTGGCCGCCTGCAGATTGAGCCGACTGGGAAAATGTCGTCAGTGGGGGATCCACATATGCGCCGACCGGCAGGCCGTCGTAGCCAATGATCGTCACATCTTCACCGACCCGAAGGCCAAGGTCCCGGCACAGGCGCATGGCACCAATTGCCAGTGCGTCGGTCACGCAGAACAAAGCAGTTGGCGGCAGGTGCAGACCAAGAAGGCGCCTTGCGCCCTCAACTCCGCCCACTTCAGTGAGGGGCTCTTCCACCTCCAGCGCCGAATCAACCTCGAGCCCGCAGAGCTCAAGTCCACGCCGATAACCCGCACGGCGTTGACAGGCGAAATTCAGGTCGCGAGGACCGCCGACGAGACCGATGCGCCGATGACCGAGGGCGGCGATATGCTTCACGCCCGAAACGAAGGTATCCTCGTTGTCGATATCGTACCATGCATAGGTACGCGGGTCGGATGTCCTGCCGTGGGCAACAAACGGAAAACGCCTTGCCTGCAGAAATTCGATCCGGGGATCGTTCACTTCGGTCCGTGTGAGGATGAACCCGTCGACCTTGCGCCTAGCAATCAGTCTTTCGTGGGTTTCCAGCATGTGCCGGCCGGAATGTGCGGTGGTGACAAGAAGATCCCGATCCAGGTCATCAAGTGCCCGGGCGATGCCGTCGATAAATTCAGAGAGAAACGGGTCAGCGCCCCTGCCCCGCCCAACAGGCATGACGATCCCGAGAGTATCCTGACGGCCCCGCTTCAGGCTTCGGGCCGTTGACGAGGGCTGATAGCCAAGCTCCTTGACTGCCTTGAGGATGCGCTCACGCGTCTCACTGGAGATATCCGTGTAGTTGTTGAGAACACGCGAAACGGTGCCTTTGGCGACACCAACATGGCGCGCCACATCTTCAATCGTTACGGATCCCCGGGAACCGGTCATCTCATCTCCCAAATCACTCCCGTTTGCACCGCCTGATCGAGACTTCCTGACGGAAACCAAACCTCCAATCAAACAGCACGCAAGCGGCATTTTTCGCCGCCCCGGGAGCTTTATCTTTCTTACCTAAAACGTGACAAAAACGGTTTCGGTTGTCAACAAAATCGGTTTTGGCGCTGCACAAACGCATTTTTCTGCATTGCACTGAAATTCCAAAATTCCGCAAACCGCTGCGTCAGGTGCCCACAAAACAAGCGCACCGAGGGTCTGAGCAGATCGACATTCACTGGTCCGCAAGCGCATCAGCTTGGCAGAAAGTCCAGTAGTTCTTCCGTTAAGCCAGAGAATCTGCGCGCCGCCGTGTGCCGACAAATATCTAAAAATAGAAAACCAAACCTGATAGAAGGCAATGCAAATAAACGCAGAGGCTGGTTCTCCACCCGCCCCAATTGCCGAGCCCTTCCATGACAAGACACCTGCCGATCTCGGTATTTATCATTGCCAAGGACGAAGCCGACCGGATCGGACGAACAATCAAGAGCGTCCGGGATTGGGTCGATGAGGTTATCGTCATCGACAGCGGCTCCAGCGATGGAACGATGTCTGTCGCGGAGCAACTAGGCGCGCGGGTTCTCGAGAATGCCTGGCCCGGTTACGGCCCCCAAAAGCGTTTTGGGGAAGACCAATGCCGGAATGACTGGCTTTTGAATCTCGATGCGGACGAGGAAGTGACCTCAGAGCTCGCCGATGAACTTCACCGCATGTTTGCAGACGGCAGCTATCTGTCCGCCGACGGCTGGCGGATCATGATCCGCGATATCTATGCACATGAGGATCGTCCAGCGCCCTGGGCATACGGCTACGACCAGATCCGGCTCTACGACCGCCGCAAGGGACGTTTCTCGACCTCAACCGTGCATGACACGGTCCGCCCCGAGCTTGACGCTGTCATCAAGTCGATGACGTGTATCATCTCACACCGCTCAATACGTTCTCTGGATTTTCAGGTCGGCAAATACAATCGGTATTCCAACATGCAGGTTGCCGACCTGCTGGCCCGTGGCAGAAAACTGCCGAAACGGCGGCTTCTAACGGAATTCCCCGCGGCATTTTTGAAGGCCTACTTCATCCGCCGCTACAGACGTTATGGCTGGTGGGGCCTGATCCTTTCGATCAACTATGCCCATGCACGTTTTCTACGCGTGGCAAAAGCTTATGAGGCGGAGTTGCTCAACAAGGACGAGCGGCAACAATAACAGAGGCTAGCGCTGACCGATCCCTATGCTGTCGCCTTCTCTGGCGCCTGACTGGTGTCCACCGGCGCAGGCCTGTGAACCCGTATCGGCTGACGAATACCGGAGACGTGATTGTACTGATCGAGGCGCCGGATGGTTGTTCCGGTCAACTGGTGTCCTCTTGAGAGCACCAGTTCGTGCGTGCCTTCAGTCAGAATGTCGTCGACCAGCTCATCGCCGGGCTTGAGAGCCCTGATGTAGCAGAGAGTAATCTCGCGCTCATCTGCACCCAGAACTTCACTCAACAGGCAGGCGCGCGCGACCTTGAGAAGATCGGGGTCATACTGACGCCGATTGATACCAAGCGCCTCGAACGCGGCCGCGTCGACCCCGTTTTCAGGGCTCGCATACCACAGGTCAGTCAGCAGTTTGAGGATCCTGGCCGTGAGGGGAATGTCTTTGCCCGTCGGACCGTCTTCCGGGAAGCCCGATCCGTCATAACCACGGCTGGAGAGGTATAGAACTTCGGCTACTTTCTCCAACTGCGGAATATTCTTCAAAAGGTCTCGCGTCTGGGCCGGAGCACCGGCCAGAATTTCCCGCTGGGATTCAGTCAATGTCTTGGCGGCACGGTATCGGGACAGGATTTCTTTCGGCAGCAGGGCTTCGCCGAGAGGCGAAAACATGATCGCCATCTCGAGTTCCCAGGTTTTCTTCATCTCAAGCACCTTCGCCAGCTTGAGAGCCTGAGACCGCATGACAGCCGTACGGCGAAACGCTTCGGAATGAAACAGCGAAAGCATGTCGATCAAAAGTTTGACCGAACCGGAAAGCGTTTTTTCAAGCAGCGTGCGCTCAAAGACTATCCGTGAATGGTGCGCGATACTCGCTTCAATTGCAGAGGACAGTTCTTGTGGTGAACAGGGCTTGGACAAGAACATGAAGACGCCTGCCTCGTTCACGGCCTGCTTGAACACTTCGACAGAGTTCTGCGCCGTCAGCATTACACGCGTTGCCTGAGGTACATAGGCCTCTGACGATTTGAGAAAGCCGGAACCGCCACGCCCTGGAAGGTTGGCGCAAGAAACAATCACGGAGACCCCCTGATTTTCCTTGATCCACTTAAGCGCTTCTTCGGATTCATCGAAAGTCTTCACTCTATATTGGCCTGCAAACAAACGTTCGAAGGCGTCCAGAACCTTCGGATCACCATCAGCCACTACAATCTGATTTACGTTTGCCGCCATCACTGCCTCCAATCCCCGCAGTATCTCCAAGTATCAGCCGAGCAATCGCTCAACCAAAACACTTGGACGATGTATACAATTCCCCCAGCAATATAAAATTGAACATAAAATCCCTAACAATTCACCACATCCCATTGATGCAGTTTACTTATTTTCGGTAATATTTACGATACGAATTCATATCTCAGCACCGCTTTTCATCCGCACAAATTTGCTTATAAGAACTCCATGCATGATGTTCTGATTGTCGGCGCAGGCCCTGCCGGGCTGATGGCCGCCGACCGGCTGTCCTCTTCAGGCCTGAAAGTTGCGGTGGTTGACCGCATGCCCTCGCCTGCACGCAAGTTCCTGATGGCAGGCCGCGGTGGACTTAACCTAACCCATAGCGAAGAGCAGTCGGTCTTTCTGACGCGGTATCGCGAGGCTGAACCGTTTCTCGCCCCGCTCATCAACAAGTTCACACCAGAGGACTTGCGCCGGTGGTGCACCGACCTCGGTCAGGAGACATTTACAGGCTCCAGTGGGCGCATTTTCCCCCAGGCAATGAAAGCCTCGCCGCTCTTGCGTGCGCTGCTGTCTCGCCTCGCCCAGCGTGGCGTTACGCTTCAAACAAGATTGACCTGGACCGGTTTTGGTGAGGAAAACACCTTCACCTTCGAGGATCCGGATGGGAGAGAGGTAAAACTCAAGGCGCGGGCGAGCCTCCTGGCTCTTGGCGGTGCAAGCTGGCCAAGACTTGGTTCTGATGGCAACTGGGTGTCGAACCTCAATCACCAGGGCGTTGCGGTCAACGCCTTGCGTCCAGCGAACTGCGGGTTTGAAATTGCCTGGAGTGAGTTGCTGAAAGAACGGTTTGCCGGAACACCGCTGAAACCGCTCACGATCACATTGGGGACGGAACTCGCAAGGGGAGAAGCCATTCTTTCTCGAAGGGGCCTAGAAGGCGGCGCCGTCTATGCGCTTTCGTCTTCGATCCGGCGGGAGATCGAGCTGTCTGGGAAGGCACCCCTCCTACTCGACCTGCGACCTGACATTTCGATCGAAAAGCTTACCTGCCGGCTGAGTGCAAATCGCGGCAAACAATCGATCAGCACCTTTCTGCGCAAGGCTGGCGGCCTGTCACCGGTCCAGATATCTCTCTTGCGCGAGGTGGGTCCGCTGCCAGGGACACCGGAGGCGTTGGCCGAAAGGATCAAGCAAACGCCGTTGACGGCAACAGCGCCCTACCCCATAGACCGCGCGATTTCATCAGCGGGAGGAGTTGCCCTGACTGAAATTGATGACCAGCTGATGCTCAAGAAGCTACCGGGGATCTTTGTTGCCGGCGAGATGCTGGACTGGGAGGCTCCAACGGGCGGATATCTCCTGCAGGCCTGCTTTGCGACCGGAATTGCGGCCGCTAAGGGCATTATGAACTATCTCAACGAGACCAACGACCGAAAGCAACCTTCATGACCATTCTCTATGTCGATGCAGATGCCTGTCCGGTCAAAGACGAAGCCATCAAGGTGGGCGAGCGACATCGCGTCGAGATCAAGATCGTCTCGAACAGCTGGATGCGCCTACCGGAAAGCGATCTGGTGGAGAGAGTGGTTGTTCCCGAAGGACCGGACGTCGCTGACGACTGGATTGCCGAGCGGGCAACCACTGGCGATGTGGTCATTACAGCAGACGTCCCTCTTGCTTCGCGATGCGTCAACACCGGCGCGCTGGTGATTTCACCCAATGGCAAGCCGTTCCGCGAAGATGCCATGGGCATGCGATTGGCAATGCGAAACCTGAACACGCATCTGCGTGAGGTTGGAGAGATCCGGGAGAGTGGGCCCGGGTTTACCAGGGCAGACCGCTCCCGCTTCCTCAACCAACTCGAGACACTGATGCGCGCTGCGAAGCGACAGTCCGAAGGTTAGGCCCTTCGATTGCTCATTTGGAGTCCGGACAGTCTTCCAGAGAACTTCTTTCAACTGAATCAAGTCTCAAGAAACCCATAAAGTCCAGCCCACAATTCAAGCAACCTTGGTAACAGGCGGCAAAGCATCAATTCTATGTGAGTCACGCTAAGCCTACAGATTGGCGACTTCTGCACTTTAGATAAATAGCTGTTTTTATTAGCTTTCTTGAGAGAAAATAGATTACTCGAAACGGTTTCCAAGCATTTCCAGACGCGTAAATCGGCGAAACTATCGCTTGTATTCCCCAACGCAAGACCCTACGTTTCGCGCATCGGCAAGCGTTTTGCCGAACGGGACATGAAATAGACCTGGCGAAGAATTTGGTTTCGGTGCACGGCTCCTGCCGTGTGCTCTGAATTTCGAAGCTTTTCCGTTTCTAACTGACTGCTCGTTTCAGCGCACTCCCTGAGCAATGTCCCAAGGGTGCGCACAACTAACGGAAAGGTTTCTCCATGCGTGAGAACGGCACCATCAAATTCTTTAACTACGACCGTGGCTTCGGCTTCATCACTCCGGAAAACGGTGGCAAGGACGTGTTCGTCCACATCACTGCTTTCGAACAGGCCGGCATCCCGGCTCCGGAAGAAGGTGCGAAGGTCACTTTTGTTGCTGAAGACGACCGTCGTGGTCGCGGCAAGCAGGCTGCACAGCTCGAAATGGCCTAATGGCCATTCGCTGAACTCTGCTTAGAGAGTTTATGGAAACGCCGGCGATTTCGTCGGCGTTTTTTGTTTTGGTCTGCCGACTGACGCTACAAGCGATCCTCGCCATCATTCTCCGGGTCATGAGCGTTGCGCAGATCTTCCAGAGCCTGCATGCGCTGCTGACTGCGTTCGGCGTTCTCACGGGTCACGCCGGCGATCAACACCTCCGCGATCGCCATGAGCGCTGCGCTGGAGTCCCAGGGCGAGGGAACAGCAACGCGGGCGGGCAGCACAAAGCTTGCGATTTTTCCGATCGGTGACATCCAGCTGTCGGTGATTAGCGTCACCGTTGCGCCCTGTTTGGCCGCCGCCTCCGCAAAGCGGATGATCTCGTTTTGGTAGCGCCGGATATCAAAGACGACAATCACATCCTTCGGCCCGATGCCGATGAGCTGGTCCAGCCAGTTGCCTTGCTGCCCGGCGACATGATTGACGTTGGGCCGGACGATCCGAAGGTGCGCCGCCATGTAGCGGGCAAGGGCATCGGTAAATCGCCCGCCGATCATGTGCAGGGTCTTTTTCTCATCGGCCAGCAGCTTGATCATGCCGGCCAGTTCTCCCTTTGGAAGATGCTCGAAAGTCTCGCGGACGTTTTCTACGAGCTGCTCGACCAGGGGATCGTCACTCTCGGCAGGACCTGAATCCATTGCGGAACTGCGCGCCAAAGGCGTGTTCAGCTGGTTCTCGAGCTCCTGCCGCAAACACTTTTGAAAGTCCGCGAACCCTGGAAATCCAAGCCGTCCTACGAACCGCAGGATCGTCGGGGAGCTTACGCCGGCAGCATCGGCGAACTGAGCCACGGTTCCCAGGCCCTGCATCGGATAATTCGCCAAGAGTGCATGGGCTGCCTTGCGCTCGGTGGCGGTGAATTCGTCAAGCCGGTCGTGTATTTCCTCCAGAAGCGGCCGTTCCATGATCTGCCCTTTCTGCATGCGGGTCCGCTCAGAATTTACCCATCCGGCACCACGATTTGTGTTTGACTTGATCGCCCAAAATGTATCAAATCATACAAAATCTGATCGTTAGCGCAATTCTGTAATAAAAAATACAAACGTTAACGGCGGCGCACCAGCGCAAGGGGACAAGCTGATGACCATCGGCATGCCGGCAATTGAAACGTTCGAGCCGGTTACGATTGTGAATGAACATGGGAACGGACCATTTATGTTGGTCTGCGACCACGCGAGCAATTTCATGCCGGAATGCTACGGTCAGCTCGGCTTGTCGTCTGAAGACCTGCAGGCACATATCTCTTGGGATCCGGGCGCGCTTGGGGTCTCGCTGCAGCTCTCCAAGCTCCTGGACGCACCACTCATCTATTCGAACATCTCGCGCCTCATCATCGACTGCAATCGCGAGACCGCAGCAACGGACCTGATCCCGCGCCGCAGTGAGCTCACAGACATTCCCGGCAATGCCGACCTTGATGCAGATGAACGCGAGCGGCGAATTGCGCTCTCTCACACACCATTTCACGACACAATCGACAGGCTCATAGACGCACGCCAGTCAAAGGGTGTTTCGAGCGCACTCGTGTCGGTCCACAGTTACACGCCCGTCTACAAAGGCGTAACGCGTCCCTGGGAGGTCGGCCTGATCTATGGCGATGACGCCAGCCTGGCCGAACCTGCGCTGCAGCTCCTGAAAGACCGCACCTCCTACACCGTTGGCGACAACGAGCCTTATTCGCCGGCGGATGGCGTCTATTACACCCTGCACCGCCACGGCGAAGCACGCGGACTGGTTCCGCTGATGATCGAGATCCGCAACGACGAGATCACGACGCCGGATGCTGAGGCCGCATGGGCCACAACGCTGGCGCCGATCCTGAAAGACGCGCTGGCACAAGCAGGAGGCAAATGATGCGCAAGGCCGCCTGCCTCTATGTTAAATACGTCGATGCCTTCAACGGTGGGCTTGGCCGGATCATGATGTGGGGCATCTTCGTGATGGCCGGCATTCTTCTCTGGTCCTCCATCTCGAAGACCTTCTTCAATCCATCCCTTTGGACCTTGGAAATCGCTCAGTTCGCGATGGTCGCCTACTACGTTCTGGGCGGCCCATACTCGATCCAGATGGGTGCCAATGTGCGGATGGACCTGTTCTACGCAGACTGGTCGCCGAAGAAAAAAGCCTGGTTCGATGCATTCACAGTGCTGCTGCTGATGTTCTACATCGGCGTATTGCTGCATGGCGCCCTGAACTCGACCGCCTATTCACTCGGCTATTTCGGCAAGGAACCACTCGTCTTCTATTGGGACCTGATCGTGGCGTTCGTGACCGGCGGTCCGAGCGCGGCGACTGAAGTGATGGGCTACATCGAACGCAGCCCCACCGCCTGGCGGCCCTACCTCTGGCCCGTGAAGGTCGTCATGCTCCTTGGCTTTTTTCTCATGCTTCTGCAGGCTGTATCCGAGCTGTTCAAAGATATCGCTCGCATCCAGGGAGAGACGATCTGATGTCTTATGAGATGATCGCCCTCCTGATGTTCTCGTCGATGATGCTGATGCTGTTGACGGGTCAGCGCGTCTTCGGTGCCATCGGCGGTATTGCAGCCATTGCGGCTATCGCTCTTTGGGGAACAGGTGGCGGCGACATTCCGTTCTCGGCCGCCATGAAGCTGATGAAATGGTATCCGCTGCTGACACTGCCGATGTTCATCTTCATGGGCTACGTCCTGTCGGAAACGAAAATCGCCGACGACCTCTACAAGATGTTCCATGTCTGGATGGGGCCGCTGAACGGCGGCCTTGCGATTGGCACGATCTTCCTGATGGTGCTCGTCTCTGCCATGAACGGGCTGTCGGTTGCCGGCATGGCCATCGGCGCGACCATCGCACTGCCGGAGCTTTTGAAGCGCGGCTATGACAAGCGCATGGTGACGGGCGTCATTCAGGCAGGATCATCCCTTGGCATTCTGGTGCCCCCCTCGGTTGTCCTTGTGCTCTATGCAATGATCGCCCGCGCTCCGGTCGGCCAGCTTTGGCTTGCAGGCATCATTCC
This sequence comes from Labrenzia sp. CE80, assembly GCF_009650605.1. Lineage (NCBI taxonomy): Bacteria > Pseudomonadati > Pseudomonadota > Alphaproteobacteria > Hyphomicrobiales > Stappiaceae > Labrenzia > Labrenzia sp. CE80. The sequence continues at coordinate 650,343 of NZ_WAJT01000002.1, read as the reverse complement.
CGGTCTGATGATGGCCGCCTTCTTCGTCATCTACATTGCGATCCGCTGCAAATTCCAGCCGCATCTTGGCCCGGCTCTGCCCAAGGAAGAACGCCAGGTCGATGCAGCGGAGAAATACCGCTTGCTGCTTTCCGGCATTCTGCCTGTCGCGATTTTCGCGGCGATGATGGTCCCCTTTGTCATGGGCAAGACAAGCCTTGTGGAAAGCTCCGCCATCGGCGCGCTGACCGCACTGGTTGCCTCCATCGTCAAGCGCCGCATGACACTTCCGATCCTGGTGACCTGTCTGAAGCAGACGCTTGGTATTTCCTGCATGTTCATGTGGATCATTCTTGCCGCCCTCGGATTTGGGGCGGTGTTCGACGGTCTTGGTGCGGTCAAGGCAATCGAGAGCCTCTTTACCGAGCAATTGGGCCTGAGTCCCTGGATGATCCTGATCCTGATGCAGATCTCTTTTCTTGTGATGGGGACCTTCCTGGATGACACGGCCATGCTCGTCATCGTGGCGCCACTCTACGTTCCGCTGGTCGGCACGCTGGATCTCGGCATGCCGCGAAATGAAGTCTTGATCTGGTATGGCGTGCTCTACACGATCACGACGCAGATCGCCTATATGACGCCGCCTTTCGGCTACAACCTCTTCCTGATGCGCGCGATGGCGCCGAAGGAAATCACCATGCGCGACATCTATGCCTCGATCACCCCGTTCGTGCTGGTGATGGTGACCGCCCTGGCGATCGTCATGACATTTCCGCAAATCGCCCTGTGGCTTCCTGACTACGTCTACGGACGGTAAGGGGACCAATTGCGGAAACAACAAACCGGGAGACAGCAGGGTTGGAATTTGGTGTTCTTACAAAAACGGCAAAAAGGCATGGAACACCGCGGACTGTAATCACTCTAAAGGGGAGTATTAGACATGACCAACAGACGTGACTTTCTAAAGAAGGCTGGTGTCGGCACTGTTGCCGCCGCTGGTGCCACCGCCCTCGCAGCTCCGGCTGTCATGGGCCAGGCTCCAATCAAGTGGCGCATGCAGACCTATGCCGGTCCGGCTCTGGCCGAACACGTGGTAAAGCCTGCCATTGACGCCTTCAACAAGGCCGCCAACGGCGAAATGGTGATTGAACTCTACACCGCCGACCAATTGGTCCCGACCGGTGAGTTGTTCCGCGCAATGCAGAGCGGCACCATTGATGCGGTTCAGTCCGATGACGACTCCATGGCATCTCCGACCGAAGTCACCGTCTTCGGTGGCTACTTCCCGTTTGCATCCCGCTATTCCCTGGATGTGCCGGTTCTCTTCAACCAGTATGGCCTTAACGAGATCTGGGATGCGGAATACTCCAAGGTTGGTGTGAAGCACCTTTCCGCCGGTTCCTGGGATCCGTGCCACTTCGCCACCAAGGACCCGATCCGCTCGCTGGCAGACCTGAAAGGCAAGCGTGTCTTCACATTCCCGACCGCTGGCCGTTTCATGAGCCAGTTCGGCGTCGTTCCCGTCACCCTGCCTTGGGAAGACATTGAAGTCGCCGTTCAGACCGGCGAACTCGACGGCATTGCCTGGTCGGGCATCACCGAGGATTACACAGTTGGTTGGGCAGACGTGACCAACTACTTCCTGACCAACAACATCTCCGGCGCATGGGCAGGTTCCTTCTTCGCCAATCAGGAACGTTGGAACGAGCTTCCGGATCATCTGAAGACCCTACTGCAACTCGCCATGGACTCCTCGCACTACTATCGCCAGTGGTGGTACTGGGGCGGTGAAGCCAGCCTTCGCGTTGAAGGTACCAAGATGGAACTGACCACGATTCCGGATGAAGAGTGGGCAACTGTCGAGGAAGCGGCTGTCAAGTTCTGGGACGAAATCGCCGCTGAGTCCGAGACCAAGGCGAAGGTTATCGAGATCTTCAAGAAGTACAACGCCGACATGCAGAAAGCTGGCCGTCCGTATCGCTACGGCTAAGCGCTGACTTCAAGCATGATCAGTCCGGGGACCTTGTTCCCGGACTGAGTTCGTAAAGTTTCATATCGTCACGAACAACGGATTAGGTCCCAAATGGCTGGCAACCTGACAATCGACGCCCTGAAAGCAGCAGTCTCCAGCGGCGAAATCGACACTGTATTGACCTGTATCGTCGACATGCAGGGCCGCCTCATGGGCAAGCGCTTTCATGCTCAGCACTTCCTCGACAGTGCCTGGGAAGAAACCCATTGCTGCAACTATCTGCTTGCGACCGATCTCGAGATGTACACGGTCGAAGGCTACGCCTCGACCAGCTGGCAGAGCGGCTATGGCGACTATGTGATGAAGCCTGACCTCTCCACCTTGCGCTATGTGCCTTGGCTGGAAGGCACCGCGATGGTGCTGTGTGATGTGCTGGATCACCACACTCACCAGGACGTTCCACACTCTCCGCGCGCCATGCTGAAGAAGCAGATTGCGCGCCTTGCGGAGAAGGGCTTGTCGCCCATGATGGCAACCGAGCTGGAATTCTTCCTGTTCGAGCAGAGCTTTGAGGAGATGCGCAAGTCCGGCTACCGCGATCTCCAGCCGATCTCCGGCTACAATGAAGATTACCACATCCTCCAGACCACCAAGGAAGAGGATGTCATGCGCCCGGTGCGCAATCACCTCTTTCACGCCGGCATCCCCGTTGAAAACACCAAGGGTGAAGCCGAGGCTGGTCAGGAAGAGCTGAACATCAAGTATTCGCCCGCTCTCAACTGCGCGGACTTCCATACGATTTCCAAGCACGCCGTGAAAGAGATCGCCTGGGCGAAAGGCCGTTCCGCGAGCTTTCTGGCGAAATGGGACAAGGACCGGGTCGGCAGCTCCTCGCATGTTCACCAGTCGCTCTGGAATGACGACGGCGAGAACGTCTTCTGCGACCAGAACGGCGAACACGGCATGTCCGAGACCATGCGCAGCTACATGGCTGGGCTGATCAAGTACGCACCCGAGTACACCTTCTTCCTCGCGCCCTATATCAACAGCTACAAACGGTTTCAGAAAGGCACCTTTGCGCCGACCAAAACCGTCTGGTCCGTTGACAATCGCACCGCTGGCTTCCGCCTTTGCGGCGAAGGCACGAAGGCGCTGCGGGTCGAATGCCGCATTGGCGGTTCCGATTTGAACCCCTATCTGGCGCTTGCGGTTCAAATCGCTGCGGGTCTCAAGGGCCTGGAGGAGAAGCTGGAACTGGCGCCCGCTGCTTCCGGCGACATCTACGAAGCCAGCAGTGCGGGAGAAGTGCCGCATAGCCTGCGTGAAGCGCGCCATCTTATGAACGGGTCTGCGTTTCTACGGGAAGCTCTTGGTGATGCCGTCGTGGATCACTACGTGCGCGCAGCCGATTGGGAGATCGAGGAATTCGATCGCGCTGTCACCGACTATGAAATTGCCCGGGGATTTGAACGGGCCTGATTTTCCGTCTGCCCCTGGACACAGAAGACCGGCCGGGCTTCCGGCCATATGACAACCCAACTGAGCAACCCCGCGCCTGTGGCGCGGCCTTTAGAGGTGCATCATGACTGAAACGATCAAACTCGTTTCACCGATCGATGGATCGGTTTACGCGGAGCGTCCTGCTCTGGACGAAGCCGCTGTCGCTAAGGCGGTGTCTGCCGCTCGTTCCGCTCAGGTCGAATGGGCCAATGTGCCACTCGATGAACGTATCAGCTACTGCCTCAAGGCGCTTGATGCCCTGAAGTCCATGAATGACGAAATCGTTCCGGAAATCGCATGGCAGATGGGCCGCCCGATCCGCTTCGGCGGCGAGTATGGCGGTGTTGATGAGCGCACTCGCTACATGGCCGGCATTGCGGCAGATGCTCTCAAGGATATCGAGCGCAACGATCGCCCGGGCTTCAAGCGCTTTCTGAAGCGCGTGCCGCTTGGCATCGTCATGGTCATCGCGCCCTGGAACTATCCGTTCATGACCGCGATCAACACCATCATGCCAGCGCTGATGGCAGGTAACGTGGTGATCCTGAAGCACGCTGCCCAGACACTTCTGGTCGGTGAGCGTCTCGCCAAGGCCTTCGAAATGGCAGGCCTTCCCAAGGACGTGTTCCAGAACATCGTCCTGACACATGCCGGCACAGAAAAGCTTCTGGGCTCCGGCGTCATCAACCACGTCAATTTCACCGGTTCCGTCGCAGGCGGCCGCGCCATTGAGAAAGCGCTGGCCGGCACCTTTGCGTCTCTCGGCCTTGAGCTGGGCGGCAAGGACCCGGCGTATGTGCGTGCGGATGCAGATATCGAGTATTCTATCGAAAATCTCGTCGACGGCGCTTTCTTCAACGCGGGTCAGTGCTGCTGCGGCATTGAGCGCATCTATGTGCATGAGAGCAAATACGACGCCTTTGTCGACGGGTTTGTTGATCTGACCAGCCAGTACAAACTGGGCGATCCGCGTGATGAAGCCACGACACTCGGCCCTATGGCTCAGGCACGATTTGCGACCTGGGTGCGTGAACAGACCGACGAAGCCCTGCGCAAGGGCGCGAAGGCCAATATCGACACATCTAAGTTCGACATGAACAAGGAAGGCACGCCCTACCTTGCACCGCAGGTGCTGACCGGCGTTAACCACCAGATGTCCGTCATGCGGGAGGAAAGCTTTGGCCCGGTCGTCGGCATCATGAAGGTGAAGGACGACGAAGAGGCTCTGCAGTTCATGAACGACAGTCCTTATGGCCTGACGGCTTCGATCTGGACCGAAGACACCGGCGCCGCTGCCGAAATCGGCGACAAGATCGAAACCGGCATGGTCTTCATGAACCGCTGCGACTACGTGGATCCGGGCCTTGTCTGGACCGGTGTCAAAGACACAGGCAAGGGCGCAGCCATGTCCGAAATCGGGTTCCACAATCTCACACGCCCGAAAGCCTATCACTTCAAGGTCGAGCATTAAGCGCGGCCCGTATCAGCTTCTCAACCGAGTGTTTTAGCCATGAGCACACTTCCAAACATGAACTGGTCCTACCCGACTGCCGTGCGTTTCGGTGTTGGCCGCATTAAGGAACTGGCCGACGCCGTCAAGGCTGCCGGCATGTCCAATCCCCTACTCGTTACCGATCCGGGCCTTGCGGGTCTGCCGATGGTCGCCGACGTGATTGCCGACCTCAAAAGCGCCGGTCTCAAGGCCGCGGTCTTTTCCGAAGTCAAACCGAACCCGATCGACAAGAACATCGAGGCAGGTGTTGCTGCCTATAAGGCTGGCGGACATGACGGCGTGATCGCATTCGGCGGCGGCTCCGGTCTTGATGCCGGAAAGCTGATCGCCTTCATGTCTGGTCAAACTCGCCCGATCTGGGACTTTGAAGACATCGGTGATTGGTGGACCCGCGCGGACGAAAACGGTATTGCACCGATCGTTGCCGTTCCGACCACCGCGGGCACCGGATCGGAGGTTGGCCGCGCCGGTGTTGTCACCAACTCCGAAACACACACGAAGAAGGTCATCTTCCACCCGAAGATGCTGCCGGAAACCGTGATCTGTGATCCGGAACTGACTGCCGGCATGCCGCGCATGATCACAATCGGCACGGGCATGGATGCACTGGCCCACTGCCTGGAAGCTTATTCCTCGCCTTTCTATCACCCGATGTCGGAAGGCATTGCAGTGGAAGGCATCCGCCTGTCCCTGGAGAACCTGCCGAAGGTTGCTGCCGACGGCAACGATCTGGAAGCGCGTGGGCACATGATGAGTGCGGCCGCCATGGGCGCGGTAGCCTTCCAGAAGGGGCTGGGCGCCATTCACTCCCTGTCCCACCCGGTTGGCGCGCTGTATGACACCCATCACGGCATGACCAATGCGGTCTTCATGCCCTATGTGCTGCAGTTCAACAAAGCAGCCATCGAAGACAAGTTCGGCCGGCTGGCCGGGTTCCTCGGCATCGAGGGCGGTTATCAGGGCATCCTCGATACGATCCTCAAGCTGCGTTCTGATCTGGACGTCCCGCATACGCTCGCCGGACTGAATGTTGGCGACGAAAAGCGTGATCTGATCGCAGAGATGGCCATCGTCGACCCGACCGCTGGCGGCAATCCGGTCAAGCTGACCAAGGAAGGCGCCCTCGAGATCTTCGACAAGGCTCTCTCTGGCGACGTCTGATCTTTCGATCTGCGCCTCGATCAAAGAAACCCCGCGCCTTCTGGCGTGGGGTTTTTATGTTCTGGCGGCGCGAAACCGGCGCGCCAGGTCCCGGAGACGAAACAACTCCTCATCCGCCAGCTCCAGAAGTTCAAAGGAGGCTGCTAGGTTTTCGAGATAATCGATGTTCGGGCCAAGATACCCTTCGGCATGAGCAATTCTGCGCGCGGTTTCTTCCAGGCTCAGCGACGGCAGCAACATGGGATTGTCGCGGTTGACCACAAATGCCATTGCCTCAACCGGTCCCTGCTTGGTCGTCAGCGTCAGGAATTCCGGTACATAGGAACCCAGCAACATTTCCCGACGCCAGATGAACCGGCTTTCGGTCTCCAGTTTGTCGGCATCAACCCGGAACACAAGCCCGTTGCAAGTGCCGCCAAGGTCAAGACCGGCCATAAGCCCAGGACAGTCCGGTGTGCCTCGCGCCACCTCGGAGCGGAGACAAAATCGGCGGTGATAGCCTGACAAGTATGCTCGTCTGACTTCCGAGAAGTGAAATGCAGGATCCCACATCAAGGATCCATAGGCGAAGATCCAGATGTCACCTCCCCAATGCGCCTGCAGCGTGTTCATGCGGCAAGCATCGCGCTCCGCATCGGTCCGGCGCCAATCTTCGGGAAGTCCCTGCGCCCTCATCTGTGCGTCTAGGTCACTCAAGTCCAACGACCTGAAGCGCGAAGTCTCCGGAGAGATGATCTTGCCGCGCAAGCGTGGATGGTGTCTGTAAGGGTCGCCCTTGTCCGGCATAGTACCTCGCTTGCAAAAAGTGTTCATCGCCGGTTCATCCTCGGAACCTTAAGGTCCGACCTAACAAGATTAACCTATTCTTAATTTTACAGTCAGCCACCTGACGCTAGGGCACGCCCTCTGGTATGATGGCTTCGTAAAAATCCTTAATATATGTCGGATTTTCATGACTAGAGGCACGGGATATCTGGAAGGACATTTAAGTCACTTGTCATCCTTAACAAGGAGGACGAGGCGCTGGCTTTTTGTTTCTTTTCTTGCCCTCGTGCAGATGCCGCATGCCGGCCTGGCCGCGGTTACAATTCCTTTTGAAGACGACAGTGACCTGCGGCGCATTGCCGAGACATACCTTGGCGACGCCGATCTCTGGCCTGCGATCCTGAAAGCCAGTGGTCTTGAAACCCTCAGTGACCTTGATCCCGGACAGATGCTTACTGTGCCGACCGACGAGGTCTCCGCAGCGCGCTCGGCCCTTTCAAGTTCTCTTGCCCGGATCCAGGAAGCCAATGCCATTGGTGCCCAGGTCTTTGCTTACGAGACGATTACCGAGGCCATCTCACTACATGATTCCGCTCTCGATGCGGAAAAACAGAGCAAATGGCGGGAAACACTCGCACTGGCAGTTGATGCGGACAACGCCGCCAGTGAAGCTTACCTACTTGCGGAAGAAAACCGGGACAAAGCTGCTGAAGCCCGATTGAGCGACCGGCAGGGATGGGTCGAAGGCCAACGCCCGGAAGACCTCGGCTGGGACGATCGTGAACTGAATGCAATCCTCGTCGAGGAGGAGAAGGTGCGCACACTTTCCCGCTCCACCGCCCAGATCACCTTCCGCGATTCAGGCCGCCTGCGTCTTAACGCCAACTCTCACGCAGTTATTCAGCGAATGCGCGTCGACCCGTTGAAGAAGCGTGAGGACGCCAAGGTCAGCCTTGTCGAAGGGGATTTTTACGCCCTGCTCGGAGGCAACTCGAACCGCAAGAGCCTGGAAGTCGATGTTCCCGATGTTAGCGCCAAGATCGATTCCGGCGACTTCTGGGTTCGGCAGGACGTGAGCGGCGCCAAGTTCACCAACTACGATGACGAGATGGTCGAGATCTCCGCCAGGGGCGAGCAGGTTTCTCTTGGCCGCAATGAAGGCGTCGTTATTCGCGCGGGCGAGAACCCCAGGGCAAAAATCGACGTTCTGACGTCGCCAATCCTTCAAACGCCAGGCGACGACGAACTGGTCTTCAACGCTTCGGCGAATCTTTCCTGGCAGGACACCAACGGAGCCGCCGGCTATTGGGTCGAAGTCGCCCGGGATGCCAACTTCAACCAGATGGTGGATTCCGCATCCGGGTTGGTGGAGCCCCGCTTTGCACTCAATGAACTTGAGATCGGCACCTACTACTGGCGGGTCGCAGCGCTCGATCAATTTGGCCTTCCCGGCCGTTGGAGTCTCCCGTACCGCTTCACCATGCGGATCGACCGCGCACCGCCATTTCTACGGCTGGAAACGCCGCAGTCTGACATCATTTACCGGGAAGCGCAGGTTGAGCTGACAGGCGAGACCGAGCCCGGAGCAAACGTTCGCATCAATGGCTCTCTTGCCGATGTTGCCGAGGATGGTAGTTTTCGTTTCGACCTCAGCTTGGAAACGGGTCAGAACCTTCTGGATATCGTCTCCAGGGATGCTGCCGGCAATGAAACGGGCCTTACCCGCGAGATTGTGCACATGCCCGATGCCAAGGCCGAGGTGAGCTTCGACCCGTCGATCCCTCAGCTCTCGGCCCGCCATTTCCTCGCCAAGGATGAAGAGATTTCGCTGTCAGGCCAAAGTGAAGCTTCAGCCTTGATGCAGATAATTGGCGAAGACGGCTCCATGCGGACAGAAACACGAAGCGATGAGGCCGGCGCCTTTGCTTTCACGCTGCCACTCAACGCGCCCACCGAGATTTTCACACTCCAGATCACAAGCAGCTCAGGCTTTCAGACGACCGACAGTTTTGAAGTTACCCGTGACCAGGAACCTCCCCAGATTACGCTGGATGCCCCACTGCCCCGCCTGACCTCGGTCGAATGGCTTGCCCTGCGTGGCCAGATCTCCGGAGCGGAGCGTGTAACTCTCAACGGACGTGACATTCCGCTGTCCGAAGGTCGGTTCGATGAGGTCATCACGTTGACGGATGGTCGCAACAACATCGAGATGTCCGCACAGGATCTGGCAGGAAACATCAGGGTCGAGAACTGGATTGTCACGCTCGACCAGGCGCCGCCAACCTATGTCAGCCACGAGCTGAAACCGGCCTCGGGCGGACGAGTGAACATAGAAGTTACAGCGGAAGATGCCAACGGCCTGGCAAAGGCCGCGCCGTTTACCCTTTTGGCAAACGGCGAAGAAGTTAACGGTTTCTTACGCTACAACAAGCTCAGCAGAAGTTACAGGGGCGTGGTGACTGTGGCAGATGCCCAGGCGATCCGCCTCGATGGGATCGAACTGCAGGACGATGCGGGAAACCGAGCGAGGGTTCGATTGAAATGATGAGGATGGTCGCTGGTATGTATCTTGTCAAAGCGCACCTTGGAAAAGCTAGACGCGCCCTTTGGCGTAGACGTCCGCTCGCGGCCGGGTTGACCTTCCTCGCATCGCTCTGCGCAACCCCGCTCAACGCGCAGACAGCCAAACCTATCGACGTACCGCTTCTTGTCACCTACGGCATGGAAGCTCCGACCCGGGAAGGCGACCCGACGCATCGCCAAGTGATCTACATTGAAGTTCCTGCTGATCTGAATGAAAGGGTCTACATTCGCCTGTTCGATCCGGACACCGGCGGAGACCACGACCTGATCTACAGCCAGGCCGACACCACAACAAACTTCATGCTTTTTGGCGGCGACGGCGCTTTCGCCGGCGACACCGCGACTGGTCGTGACGTTTCAGAAGAAGAACTCGACGGCGGTACGCTTCTGACTGAAAAGTCCTACGCGGATGAAACGCGTTTCGACAATCAGTGGACGAATTTCGCATTCATTTCTGCGGATCAGGGCGAAGAGCGTGACGGCAAACGGATTTTCCGCCTCGTGGTCGATGGTGCCACCGGCAACGATGGGAACCTTTATGGCGTTGCCGTCAGTCTCCGCGACCGGCGGCAAGTTGATGTTCCCGGATCAAAGCTGACATCCTATGCTCCAACCATCCGCGTGCCTGACACAGAAACGCTGACCGAACTGCGATTCACCGCGCCGGAGGGCGCGACCAGTCTCGCAATTGACAACTTCGACGCAGCCCATGGCAAGGTCTCCCTCACCACGGCCTTCAGATCCGTTGATCTGACGCCATCTGGTCAGGATCAGTGGCGCACGGACGACGTGGAGCTCGCATCTGATGAACTCGGCAAACCGGCTGCCATCACCCTCTCGGGTGGCCGTGAGATCCCGAATGATGCGACTTTCTTCATCACAGTTCGCACAGACCGGCTGCTGCCGCTAGACCTACCGCCGTTCAACTGGATTCCTAATCGCAGGCCTGAAATCGAGACATCTGCAACGGTTCTCGATGGCTGCCGCGCAGTCGCCTTTGATGCCAGCGGCACCACAGACCCAGATGGTGACCGGCTCTCCTTTCTGTGGCGTTTTTCGGATGGCAGCACTTTAAGCGGCCCCGCCGTCGTCAAACCCTACGAGACGCTTGGCACCTTCATAGAACGCCTGGAAGTCACAGATTCTTCGGGACAGATCGGCAATGGCAACGCTCAAGAGCTCGATGTCTTGATCCGAAATGCCCCTCTTCCGCAGATTTCCGTTCCCGATGTTGTAGCCGCGGGTGAAAATATCACCCTGGACGGCAGTGGCTCCTCTTCAGCCGGGGCAGAGATTGAGCGCTTCGACTGGCGTTTCAGCGATGGTTTCACGGCTCATGGCCCTCAGATTGCGCGCGTTTTCGAGACGCCGGGGACCTATCAGGCAACCCTCAGCATTACCGACAGTTCGGGCCATACCTGCGATAGCGCCCGGTTGACGACCGCCATCCGTGCCAATGCCGCTCCCATTGCAGAAGCGGGCGCGAACCAGCGGACGGAAGTGGGAACCGTCCTGCGTTTCGATGGAACCTCCAGCCATGACATCGACGGGGAGATCACAGATCACGTTTGGGATCTCGGCGATGGGACGCGTCTCACGGGCGCGACGGTGGAACACGCCTTTGAACAGCCGGGCACTTATGAGGTCGAGCTTCGCGTTACGGATGATGATGACGTTTCGAACAGCACGACCTCGGACAAGCTCGAGGTCTTCGTCAACGCTCCGCCCGTTGCGCTCGCCGGCTCTGACCGTCGTGTGGCCGTCGGCGAAGTCATCCATTTCGACGGCTCCAGTTCTTCCGATACCGACGGACAGCTTATCTCCCACACATGGGACTTCGGCGATGGTGTCCGCGGAACCGGCGCACACGTCGACTATGCTTATGGAACACCGGGCATCTACAACGTGCGTCTGACGGTCGAGGACAATTCCGGCACCGAGACCCGCATTGCAACAGACACGCTGCAGATCCGGGTCAACGCGGCACCGGTCGCCAACGCCGGCCCTGATCAGATCGTCACTGCCAGTTCCGTTCGCTTCGACGGGACGGCGTCGTCTGACGCGGACGACAAGATTGCGACATACCACTGGGACTTCGGCGACGGCACAACCGGCGAGGGTCCAAGTCCCGCACATGTCTATGCAAGACCCGGTGAGTTCATTGCGCGCCTGACAGTGACGGACGCCTCGGGCACCCTTCGCAACAGCGCCAGCGACACCGTCACGATCGTCGTCAACACGCCGCCGATTGCGGATGCAGGTCCTGATTTGGTCGGTTCGCCCGGTGAGGAGCTGATCTTCCAGGCAAGCCGATCTGTCGACCCGGATGGAGACATCGCTTCCTACGAATGGGACTTCAAGGATGGCAATCTCGGCAATGGCGAGGTCGCTGCCCATACATTCACCGAACCAGGCCGATACTTCGTCCGCCTGAAAGTCACCGACGACACCGGTCATGCCAAGGCCGTTGACTATGATGAGACTGAAGTCTTCATCAATACAGCGCCGCTCGCAGACGCTGGAGAGGACATCCGGATCGCGCCAGGCCAGCGCTTCACACTCGACGCAGGGCGCTCAAGTGATGTCGACGGCACCGTGACCGACTATCGCTGGGACGTCACAGGGATCGATGAGCCGTTCTATTCGGAACAGCTCGAACTGAGCATAGATGAACCGGGAACCTACACTGCGGCCCTCACGATTTCCGACGACAGCGGCGCCGAGAACAGCCTTGCCGAAGATGAGGTTACCATCCGTGTCAACCACGCGCCCGTGGCCGACGCGGGAGATAATGTGTTCACTGCAGACAGCCTGATCCTGTTTGATGGCGGTACGTCGGTCGACGCTGACGGCGATGGCCTGACATACACTTGGGACTTTGGCGACGGTCAGAGCGCGACCGGAGCCCAGGTGGCACATACCTATGCGGCTGGCGGCAACTATCCTGTGATCCTGACCGTCAGCGACGGCACTGGTCTTTCCAATGGCTCGGATCGCGACGCGATGAGCGTGACGATCAACAATGCTCCGATTGCGGTCGCCGGCGAGAATGCCCGGATCTGTACTGGCGACATTCTTGTCCTTGATGGCAGCAAATCCCACGACCCCGACGGCGGCGTCCTGAAGTTCGCATGGGACTTCGGCGACGGCGAGCAATCCGACATCGTCAACCCGACGAAGACCTACCGACGCGGTGGTGTTTATCCGGTGACCTTGAAGGTCACGGACAGCTCGGGCCTCGCCAACAACAGCGCCGTCAACAGCATTGCCGTAACGGTGGATCAGGCCCCGGTAGCGGACGCGGGTCCTGACCTCAAGATCTGCGCCAATACGGAAGTCTTCTTTGATGGCACCAAGTCATGGGACGCGGATGGCGTCGTCAATCGCTACCTTTGGGACTTTGGCGACGGCGGGTCCTCCGGCGGCGACAAGCCCAAGCATGTTTATCGGCGCGCGGGAACCTATAGAGCGCAGCTCACCATCGAGGGCGATCAGGTCGGCCAGTGCGATATCCGTGCAACCGACGAACTCACCGTCGAGGTCACCGCAGCGCCCGTGCCACGGATCGAGGCGCTCTCCGCAGTTCCTGTCGGCGTTCCGGTCTCCTTCGACGGCTCAACCTCCTATCTCGATGACGGCGCGATCACAGGCTGGACCTGGGACTTCGGTGATGGCACCAGTCCGGCGGAAGGTGCTTTGCAGACGCATGTGTTCAACGAGCCAGGCGAATATCGCGTTGCCTTGAGCGTCGACAGCACGGCTGCTTCCAATGAGTGCCGCCAGATCTCCGGCTATCATCTGATCACCGTCAATGCAGCTCCGATCGCAGAGGCAGGCGAGGACATCATCGTCGGCGTCAATGAGGAGCTGGTGCTCGACGGCTCTGGGTCCAGTGACGCTGATGGTGCCTTGGCTGACTACTCCTGGACGCTTGGCGACGGTACCACCCTCAAGGGCGTATCTGTTCGCCACCGCTTCCGTGAGCCGGGCCGCTACGAGGTCGAACTGACCGTCAGCGACACCTCAGGGCTTGCCAATTCGAGCGCTCGCGACACGCTGACCGTGATCGTCCATGACGGCGTTGCGGCTGTGCTCGATGCGCCGGATGCGGTCTGCGTCGGAGAAGAGGTCATCCTGTCGGCTGCGCGTTCCACGAGCCCGGAAGCACCGATCACAGGTTTCGACTGGTCCTTTGGCGATGGCACCAAGTCCAACTCCGAAAACGTCACTAAGCGATTTGTGTCGCCGGGCAAGTACAATGTCACCGTCCTTGTCGACGACGGCATGGGCCGCGCATCCAGTCAACGCGAGGCGTCGAAAGTCATTCTGGTCAACCGACCGCCGATTGCCGTTGCTGGTCAGAACCGACTTGTCTGCCCCGGCGTTCCAGTGCGCTTCGATGCATCTGCATCCAGCGATCCGGATGGCCAGATCGCATCTTATGAATGGGCCTTCGGCGATGGTACCAGCGCAAGTGGCACAGCGCCGGAGCACAGCTTTGACCGGCCGGGCACATATGAGGTCACTCTCAAGGTCACAGACAGCTCGGGATCGGCCTGCAGCATCCGCGAAGACAAGCTGACCGTCACCGTGAACGCCCCGCCCGCAGCAGATGCCGGACCGGACCGGCAGGTTTTCGTTGGTGGCGCGAACGACGCGGAAATCTTCAGCGCCTGGCGTTCGTATGATCCAGACGGCACCGACCTGGATCACATCTGGGATTTTGGCCCCGACGGTCAGCGCCGCGGCGAGCGGGTATCCCAGAGTTTCAGTGCGCCGGGAGACTATGAGGTCAAGCTCACGGTCTCCGACGGCACAGGGCTTTCCTGCGGCAGCGCATCTGATACGATGCGCGTCAAGGTACAGGCTCGCGAAGCATATTGATAAAGTTCGCGCCCTGTCGGGCGGGGACTCCACATCATGAAACTCACGTTGCGCAAGAAGCTGCTGCTCTTCTCTGTCGCCATTGCCGTATTACCCTTGCTGATCGCAGGCGAGACCTTGATCCGCATCGCGCGGGACGAACTCAAGAGCTCGGCAAATGACCAGCTGACGGCCACTGTCCGTCAGGTCAGCGAGACCATCGACAACGTCTATCGCGATGCCTGGTTGTCGCCTCTGTCCCTGATTGCCAATGCCATCGACGATGACAGTCTCGGCATCGACGCAAAGATCGCCATGCTGACCCTGGGCATTGCCGATCTGCCCGATATCGTCGCCTTGCAGATCACGGTCGAGGGCAGCGAACGGCCGCTTCTGGTCACCCGGGAAGGGTTCAGCGATACCTTGCAGGAGTCAGGCCTTGACGCCAACGACATCCTGAGGGTGCCCCCCCAGACCATCGCCGACTATCTGACCGGCAAGCATGCCGTCGACCGGCAGGCGCTCCACCCGGAAGGATCCGGCGTCTGGCTGGCGACATTGATCCTGCCCTTGAAGAAGCCCCTCAACGGCCGCCCGGCAACTCTCTCGGCCCGGATCGATCTCAGCCGGCTGAAAGACTATGTGCTGTCTCACGCCTTCACCCGAACGGGCACGATCACCATCGTCGATGGCCAGGGCAACGAGGTGCTCGGTCGTGGCGCCGAGGATCTCGCTGAGTTCGATATCGTACGCGAGGCGACTGAGCTGCTGGCGCTTCAGGCCGGCGTCACTTCGGTCACCCCCTATGCCCGTCCCAATGGCGAGCTGATGCTCGGCGCCTTTGCGTTCCCCCGTCCCTTCGACTGGGCGGTGATCGCGGAGCAGAGCGAGGCTGCGGCCTATTTCACCATCGACGTCATGGTGCGCAACCTCCTTATCTGGGTCGGCGCGGGCCTTGCCGTGGCAGGCCTTGGTGCGGTTCTCTTTTCCCTCGGCATCTCGCGCCCGATCCTGAAAATCGGCCAGGCGGTCATCGAGGTCGGCCAGGGCAATTTTCAGGCCCGAGTCGATGGCGTCAAGAGCCGGGACGAAATCGGCGATCTCGCCACCCGGATCAACGACATGATTGTCCAGATCAACGAACGCTTCCAGCTGGCGAAATTCGTCTCCCACGGCACCATCGACGCCATCAAGGACTCGGATCAGGCGGGCGTCCGCCTCGGCGGCTCGCGCAAGAGGGTCGCCATCCTCTTTGCCGACATTCGCGGCTACACCGCCTTTTCGGAAAGCCGCGAACCGGAGGTGGTGGTCGAGGTTCTCAATCACTATTTCGCCAACCAGGGCGAGGCGGTCTCGCGCAACAACGGTGATATCGACAAGTTCGTCGGCGATCAGCTGATGGCGATCTTCCAGGGCCCGGACATGAGCGCCGACGCCCTGACATGCGCAGCCGAGATCCAGGACATCATGGAGCGCTCGGCCGCCGAGCACCCGGACTGGCAGCTGGACATCGGCATCGGCATCGATGTGGGCGATGTGGTGGTCGGCGCCATGGGCAGCCCGGAGCGGATGGACTACACGGTGCTCGGCGACCATGTGAACCTGTCCGCCCGCCTGTGCTCCGCCGCCGCCCCCAAACAGACCATGATCTCCGAAGCGGTTTACGAAGAGACGCGGCATCTGCCCAGTTTCGCCTTCCCGCCGCTGGAGCCGATCCGCGTCAAGGGCAAGGCCTCGGAGATCAAGGTCTATGGCGCGGAGCGGAGCGCGCAAGAGCCGCCCGCGGAAAAATCCTCTTCGTAAGGCCACCAGCACAAAATCCGCCGCAGGACTTCTCCCCGGCGTTTTGGCAAGATCCTTGAACCTCTGGCCCGTCGCTCCGGGCCAGTCAGGCACGGAAGTGGCGAGGCGCGTCAGGCTTTGCCTGCGCAGCCGTGTTCAAAATGTTTCTTCGGCAAAAGCTGTCACGCCTCGCCCAGGCTTTTTCTCATGAAAGCGACGGATCCGCTCGTCGAACAGGCACTATGGCTGTTGCCAGCCACCGCAAGGCGCCCTCCGGGACCGAACCACTCCCCCCGGATCCCCCCGGACCCTGCGGGACCCCGAGGATGACTTCCACCGGACCTGCCAAGACGCATGCGTTACCTGCGCCTCCCAGCCTCGCCCGGCTCGCCCGGCTCGCCCCTCCCCGGCGGACGGTCCGCCAGGGGCCCGTTGAGCGAGCACACCTGAAGTATACGACAGGGTCATGGGGGTGGGGATAAGTTATTTTTTCGGGGTGATGGATGGGGGTTGGCGGAAGGGGAATGTATTTGAGAGAGTCTGGCGATTTGCGAAACGGACATTCGCACAGATTAGACTCGCGACCGGTTTCGGCCCATGGCGGTCGTTGGACGAGGCTGATAGAGTTGCTATGCGGCCTCGCATTCTCGGACATCAACCCTTTAGGCACGCGACAATGAAATCTGCCATTGTGTCCCATAGCGCTTCAAGGTGATTTGCCGAGGGGGCAAAGCTGGGGGAATGGACATAGCGATTCAGGGTGTCTGCCGATACCAACTGATCTAGTTGAGAGAACTTCTTGGTCGCCGAATGTTGCTTCTTGTCGATTTTTCCATGATCGAAAAGCTCGCTACCGACTTTCTCAACTCGTTTCGCTAGCTTGTCGGTCTGATGAAGAGAAACGCCGTGTGTTTCAGCATAGTGCTCGATAGTAAGCTCAAGCAGGACGCGGAAAAGCACAGAAATTGCGTTGGGATGCTGCTCGATGTTGAGATGAAACTGCAGTTCCTCCCAGATGGCGTGATGCCTTTGCTGCTTTCCGGTCCAAAGAATGCCGAAGTCCTTCTGTGGAATGAGTGTCGTTCGCTTTGTGGGGGTAGGCTTCGGTTTAGACCTGGGCTTTGGCGAAGGTGGCCGTGGTTTGTCGGGGGCGCCTTTTTGGCTCAGCAAGTCCGTGTCACTGGGTAGGGCGCCTTCTGCCTCAAGCCTATCGACATATGCCAGTTTGCCTTCGTTATCCCAGATATCACCAAGAACTACGTGCGCATTGGAAAAGTCGTCTGCCAGCCTTTCGAGCGTTCTAATAACGACTTCTGGCTTGTGTGTGTATCTGAAGGCCTTTTTCTTAACACTAAACCCAATCCGGTTTCGGATGACTTCCGCCGAAAGAAATCTGTTTAGGTTCGATCGAGGTATTTTCTTTTCTGGGAGCAGGCCTGCCTCGCGTAGTCTGGATTCAATTTCGTCAGCTACGTTGAACCCCACGGTTTTGCCCGACCTAGCAACGAAGTTGTCCTTCATGCGGTCGTCCCAATTCGACTGCCCGACGCCGTTCAACGTACCTGTGTGCCTACGGTACAGGATGTTATCGATGTGATCGCGGTCCTCTTCGACTTGGCAGAGAACCTTCTCTGGAAGTGGGCCAGTCCACCCATCACGCAGCTTGGTGAAGTGCTGTTGAAGCTCCAACGTCGGCGCCCGAGCCGGTTTCTCGAGCATCTTCAAACAGGTTACGCGCCTGTTTCCATCGAATACCACGAATTTACCGTTCTCCGGTGCCACAAGCGGAGGTTCAAAAATCTTGCTTTCGGCGACGATGTCCTTGGCAAGGTTTTTCATATGCGTCTCACGAGTATTGAACAACCACGAGATAGCCGCTGTCTCGTTTTCCAACTCGCCGTGGCGATCATTAGCTCTATTTACTTGCAGGTCACAAATACGAATTTCTTTTAAAATCATACTGTTCTCTTTTTCGTCGAGCGTGATCTTAGATGCAGTGACTGTCAACCCTTGATTGCGGAGCCGCCGCGATGTTCGTGCTCGAACATTCGCCTCCCCTCTGCCGTCATCCCATGACTTTGATCATGGGATCCATGCCGATACGTTTCCATGAAGGATGAGCTCCCCGAATGGATCGGTCACGGCATGGATTGCAGGGTCACGCCCTGCAATGACGGAGGTGATCGGCTCGCCCCACGGCCCGTCGCAGCGCCACTAGTCATTGACTTTTAATCTGAAATCGAGATGACCATCGAGATTTCGGCTCCGCCTAACCTCCCCCCCACCGTCATCCCATGACTTGATCATGGGATCCATGCCGATACGTCTCCTCGAAGGAAGGGTTCCCCGAATGGATCGGTCACGGCTTGGATTGCAGGATCGAGCCCTGCAAACACGGTTTTGAAAGCAGGTTGTCGTATTGCGAACCACGTAACAGCTTGACCGCTGATGCAGAGGCGTTTTCTATCTCGTCATGAAGAGGCGCTTTTGGGTCTACATTCTAGCCGGGCATAAAAATGGTACGCTTTATACCGGCGTGACGAATGATTTGGTCAGGCGCCTTTTTGAACATCAATCCGGCACGGGATCGCGGTTTACACGGCGATACAAGGTCGCGCGGCTCGTCTGGTATGAGGAGCATGCGACCGCGCCTCAGGCGATTGCGCGGGAAAAGGCACTCAAGACATGGTCACGCGCATGGAAAATTGAGCTGATCGAGGCGATGAACCCTGAGTGGTTTGACCTAGGCAAAGACTTGAACAGGTGAAGCGACACTTCGCGAGATCTCCACCTGTTCACATTGGTCATTCCATGCCAAGACGCTTCCGCGAAGGATGGGCCCTCCGAATGGGTCGTTCACGGCATGGATTGCAGGGTCAGGCCCAACAATGACGGAGGCGATCGTTTTGCCTCACGCACATTGCGGTGTTGCAAAGTCGTGGTAGATGACTGCTCTGAGCCTGACTTGACCGATGCGGTGTTGCGCACGACTGTCGGACTTTGAGAATCATTGTCGTGAGACCAAACTGATGAAATTGCTGACGCCAAGCATTGATCACATCCCCGAGTATGTCTCGGCTCTTCAAAGAGGCTGGTCTCCAGACAACTTACGTCCTGAAGCGGCACAAGAGCAAGTCGCGTTCATATCGAAAGATGCCGCTACGTTCGTGTCAAATCTCGACAACCCGAATGCAAAGGGTGGTCCCATTACCTTGCCAGACGGCTCGAAAGTGCCTCGATTGCCGAGTATCCGCAGATGGATATGGGATCGAGAGTTTTGCGGCCACATAGGTTTACGATGGAAGCCTGGGACCGAGGACTTGCCGCCTACGTGTTCTGGCCACATCGGTTATGCCGTCGTGCCCTGGCGAAGAGGAGAAGGATTGGCGTCTGCTGCGCTCGTCGCCCTTTTGCCGGAAGCAAAGTCGGTTGGATTGAAGCACGTAGACATCACGGCCAGCCCTGACAATCCGGCGTCCGTACGTGTCATCGAAAAGGCGGGCGGCACGTTTGTCAGAAGCTATACTGCGGACAAAGCTCTTGGCGGACACGAGACGATCGAGTTCAAAATCGCGCTGACGTAGCGGACGATTTCCGGGAGGCAAGCTACGGGTTTTGCGGCACTGCCCACAACCCTCTGGCCGCCGAGATTGTGGCTCCTCTTCGCCTCCCGTCCACCGTCATCCCATGACTTGATCCTGCAATGAAGGAGTCCAGCGGGTCACTTGACGCAAAAGATTTTGCGAACTAGTCAGTGCTGATGGCTGTAGACGCCTGCCTCCCGCTGACATTTGTCCTGGTTAAGCTCTACGATCTGAAGTCACGATCTCCTTCTTTCCGCATGTCGCGCGGATGGCAATGCGGGCCCCATTTCAAATTGCGCGATCAGGCAAGAGAGATATGGGATATGGCTGATGCCCCTAAAAACACATTCACCGATGGGCCATTTGGCACGATCTACCTGAAGACGGCGCTCCCGATTATTTTTGTGATGGGGATGAATGGGTTGTTGTCCGTCGCGGACGCGTTGTTTCTGGGTGTTTATGTAGGCCCTGATGCGTTGGCCGCCGTCACATTGATGTTCCCGATCTACATGCTGGTCGTTGCGCTTTCCACGCTTGTCGCCAATGGCATGTCGAGCCTTTTGGCGCGGTCTCTTGGTGCGGGTAATATGGATGCCGCTCGCACCACATTTGCAGGCGCGCATGGTTTGGCAGCGTCTTTGGGCCTTGTTTTGATCTTGTTGTTTGTCTCGATTGGCAAACCGGTCGCGCTGTTGGTGGCGAGCGGGTCCGAGACGCTGGCGCAGATTGGATTGATCTATCTGCGGATCACGGTGTTTTTTTCGCCGCTGCTCTTCGTTCTGTCGGTCAATTCTGACGCACTACGCAACGAAGGGCGCTTGGGTTTCATGGCCGCGATGAGTCTGGTGGTATCGACCACCAACATTGGATTCAACTACCTGCTGATCGCACTTCTGGACATGGGTGTGGCAGGGTCCGCCTACGGCACGGCTGCGGCTCAAGCTGTCGCGTTTGGGATCATTCTGGCATTCCGCTTCTTCGGCAGTACATCGTTGCGGCCCGCAGCGTTATGGACTCATTCCCTGCACGGGCATTGGGGGCGAATTCTTGCGCTGGGTGCACCGCAAAGCCTGAACTTTCTTGGCATAGCACTTGGGTCGGCCGCGATTATCACGGCTTTGCAATGGGTGAACCATCCCGGGTACGCTGATACGATTACGGCCTACGGGATCATCACAAGGGTCATTACTTTTGCCTTTCTGCCACTTCTGGGGCTGTCGTTTGCGATGCAAACGATCACGGGCAACAACTACGGCGCGGCTCTATGGCATCGGTCAGACGCCAGCTTGCGAATGGCACTGTGGGCCGCCTTCATCTATTGCAGCGCGGTACAAGTCGTTGTGATGGGCCTGCCTCGCCAGATCGCGGGCGCGTTTGTCGACGACGCTGCGGTTATCGCAGAGGTCGCCCGTATCTTGCCCGTCATGACTTGTGTTTTCTTTCTCATGGGGCCGTTGATGATGATTGCGACCTACTTTCAAGCGATTGGCTCTGCCGGGAAGGCCGCACTTCTGGGACTAACAAAACCCTATGCGCTTGCGATCCCGCTCACATTTGTGTTGCCCGTTTGGTTTGGTGAAATTGGTATTTGGTATGCAGGTCCAATCGCCGAGGTGTTGATGTTGGGGATGACCGCAATGGTGCTTTGGCATACAGCGCAAGGCTCAAACTTGAGATGGGGCATTTTCCACACCAGGGCAGAGGCCACTTCGTGAAGGCGCGAACGTTATCTGCGCATCCCAGCCCCCGGCCGTCGGTCGGGCGGGGGCCCGTTAAGCGAGCAGACCCTGACTAGAAGATAGGGTCATGGGGGCGGAGATAAGTTGTTTTTAGGGGCGGCTCGCTGAACTGACTGCATTGAACAAGGGAGTTCGCGGGTCATCCACCTCAGGCGTTTGACGCAGCCAGGTGTTGCGAAAGGTTGTCCAGTGTCGGTGTCCATCCATCTTCATGAAAGATGCGGCTAGCCTCATCCAACAAACCGACATGCTCCAAAACCAAAACAGTTTGATCACCCTTGGGGGTCAGCGTGATCGTCACTCGGCTCGCTTCGTCGCGACCTTCCCAGGCCCAGGAGAAGACAAGTTTCTGATGCGGCTCAAGCTGTTGATAGGTGCCGAACGCCGTCAGGAAATCTCCCATCTCGGGTGGCGGGCGCATTCCCGCATTTCGTGCGTCCATGACGATCCGAAACGTTCCACCAACGCGCAGATCTGTTTCGGCCTCAACAACTTTCATACCAAGCGGGCAAAACCATTGCCTCATAAGCTCCGGCTGTGTCCATGCATTCCAAACGTCATTTATCGAAGCATTCAGCATGCGGGTTTGCAGGACTGTTTGAGTTTTCGTCATTTGCGAGTTTTCTTTGGTTCGATTTGAGTTGGCGCTTTTTCAAGAAACCCTTCCAACTGATCCAGCGCGGCTGACCAGAATTGTTCGTAATCCGACAACCAGTCAAAGGCGGTCTGCAACGGTGCTGCCCGAAGGCTGCAAATGTGCCTCCGCCCATCGAGTTCTTTTGTAACCAACCCTGCAGATTGCAGAATCGAAAGATGCTTGGAAAACCCAGCTGGAGATAAAGGAAACGACTCTGCGAGCTCCCCGACAGTCGCTGGACCATCGGCGAGCTTCGCCAGCGTTGCCATCCGAACGGGATCACTTAGCGCTGCAAAGGTACGTGTCAGTTCGGGGGGGATCGGTTGCATTGAGGCCCTCATCGACTGCGGCATTTAGAGACAGGACTGCAAACTAGGCCGCTTCCGTTTCCGGGAACTGCTTGGAATCCGCGTAAAGCTCCTGGCGCATGATCTTGTCGCCAGTGAAGGTGAATACATCGCACATCTCGATCTCCTTTTCTCCTTCAGGCATCTGGGCAACAAGCGTAAACAGGTGAACGACATTGTCACCTTGAGCGATGTGGCGGGAGTTCTTCACGTAGCCGCAAAAACCAACCAGGTGAGCGACATAGGCGTCTGGATTGTCGAAGTTCATCATCGGGGCTTTGAATGTGAAATCTTCAGTCAACAGCGGCCGGATCATCGATGCGTCCCGAGCTGTCGCGCCAGAATAGAATTGATCCAGGGTGTTCTTTTGTACGGGGGTCATCGCAGTTCTCCTATTTATTTCGCTATTTGGCGAATATTTATCTATTTAGCGAAATTGTCAATGGGCCATTTTATGGATCGAGATTTGGCACAGACACTGGAATGCAGATCTGCCCCATTTGACGCACGCATAAGACGTTCCGATTCAACTGCACAATTTCAGCACCCCCACCCAGCGCAAGAAGCCGGAAAACTCCAGTTTCCGGCGGCCCGAACTTCGGCATCAGTGCATCGAAATTTGTCTTACTGAGAAAGAAGGGCTGCTTTCGAGATCAGGTCTCAAACTCGCAAACGTCTCATTTAGGTGCGCAAAGCCGACCATGCCAAGACACGCACTCACGGCGTCTCGGTGCGACCTGGCACACTCTCACTCCTGCCGCAGCATGGATTGAAGGGTCAGGCCCGGTATTGACGCGGGGAGACCTCATTCCAAAGCCGCGGCCCTGCACTAGGTAGGTATGACAGCAGTGGGTAAAAGGCGGGCGTATGACTTCACGGCCCGCCGCACATCAGATTGTCAGACCAGGCAGCCCAAGAGTTCGGCCTCGGAGATCAGGCCAACAGGGGCGTTGCCGTCGGCGACGAGGACCGGGCCGGAAGCGTCCTGTTTCATGCGGATGACTTCGCGCAGGGGCGTTCCCGGGGCGCAGGAGGGCGCGCCGACTGGCGGAACCTCTCCATTGAGTTCAACCATGACATCACGGGCACGCAGGACGTTGAGCGGGTTCATGTGACCAACGAAATCCGCCACATAGGGCGTTGCCGGCTTGCGCACGATCTGCTGCGGCGTGCCGAGCTGGATGACGCGGCCGCCTTCCATGATGGCGATCCGTGAGCCGATCTTGGCGGCCTCGTCCAGGTCGTGGCTAACGAAGATGATGGTGCGGTTGAGGCTCTTTTGCAGGTCGAGCAATTCGTCCTGAAGCCTGTCACGAATGAGCGGGTCGAGCGCAGAGAAAGGCTCGTCCATCAGGAGGATCGGCGCTTCCGTCGCAAACGCCCGGGCCAGGCCAACGCGCTGCTGCATGCCGCCGGATAGTTCATGAACGTATTTCTCGCCCCAGCCGTCGAGGCCTACGAGCTTGAGCTGGTCGTTGACCCGGTCGCGGCGCTCTTTGGGCGTGACGCCGGAGAGCTCCAGGCCAAAGCCGACGTTCTCTGTCACCGTGCGCCAGGGCAGCAGGGCAAATTGCTGGAACACCATGGCAATGCGCGAGCGGCGCAGCTGACGCAGTTCCTCCGGCGTACAGCTTTCCGGATTGCACATCATGTCGCCGTCGTCCACCTCGACAGAGCCCCGGATCACCGGGTTGAGGCCGTTGACGGCACGCAGGAGCGTGGACTTGCCTGAGCCGGACAGGCCCATGAGAACGATCACCTCGCCCTCGTTGATGTCGAAAGTGGCACCCGCGACGCCGAGGACCTGGCCGGTTTCGGACTGAATCTCTTCGCGGCTCCTGCCCTGATCGATCAGCGGCAGGGCGCTTTCCGGATTGTCGCCGAAAACGATATCGACGTCCTTGAAGGAGACAATCGGCTTGGGGGTCATGTTTGTCTGCATCATCACTTCGCCCCCTGGCCGTCGTTTGTCTGGAAGAAACGGTCGAGAATGATGGCGATCAAGACGATGGCGACGCCAACTTCAAAGCCCTTGGCGATGTCCGCCCGGCCCAGGGCCCGGACGATCTCGGTGCCCAGTCCCGGTGCGCCAACCATGCCGGCAATCACCACCATCGACAGGGACAGCATGATGGTCTGGGTCAGGCCCGCCATGATCTGCGGCAGGGCATAGGGCAGCTCGATCTTCCACAGGATCTGGGACTTGGTGGCGCCGAAGGCATGACCGGCTTCCAGCAGGTGGGTCGGTGTCGAGGACACGCCTAGCTGGGTCAGACGGATCGGCGCGGGAACGGCGAAAATAACCGTCGCCACAAGGCCGGGCACCATGCCGAGACCGAAAAGGATCAGTGCCGGGATCAGGTACACGAAGGTCGGGATTGTCTGCATCATGTCCAGGATCGGACGCATGAAGAGATAAAGCTTGGGGCGGTGCGCTGCGGCCACGCCCACGGGCACACCAATGACCACACAGACGAAGGTGGCGGCGACGACCAAAGCCAGCGTCTCCATCGTCTCTTCCCAGTAGCCCTGGTTGATGATGAAGAGCAGGCTGACGGCCACGAAAACAGGAAAGGAGAGGGATCGGCGGACGGCGTAGGCAAGAGCGGTGACAACGGCAACAACGACCAGAGGGTGCGGCGCCAGCAGGATCCAGAGAATGCCGTCGATCATGGTTTCGAGGGCGAGGGATATGCCGTCGAACAGCCAGTAGGCATTGTCGGTGAGCCAGTCGACCAGCGTCTTGGCGAATTTTCCGATCGGGATCTTGTTGTCAGTCAGCCAGTCCAAATTCAGCCCCCGTTTTAGTTTGGTCCTGATACAGCTGCGCCGGGGACGGACCCCGGCGCAGCATGTTGTCGGTGATTAGAGGCCCAGCGCGCCCTTGACGGCTGCGAAGGAGTCTCCGCCATCGGCGGTCTTGACGCCTTTCAGCCAGCCTTCGAAGGTGGCCGGATGGGTCTTGAGCCAGGCCTTGGCCGCATCCGTCGGCTCTTCGCCGTCGTTGAGGATCGCACCCATGATCTCGTTTTCCATGGCCAGCGAGAACTCAAGGTTCTCCAGGAGCTTGCCGACGTTCGGGCATTCGGCAACATAGCCGGCGCGGACGTTGGTGTGGACCGTGGCACCGCCGTAGTTCGGGCCGAAGAAGTCATCGCCGCCATCGAGATAGGCCATCTCGAAATTGGCGTTCATCGGATGCGGTTCCCAGCCGAGAAAGACCACGTCCTGGTCACGCTTTTCGGACCGGGCGACCTGGGCGAGCATGCCCTGCTCGGAAGACTCCACGACTTCAAAACCCTCGAGGCCGAAGGCGTTGGCGTCGATCATGTCGATGATCAGGCGGTTGCCGTCGTTGCCAGCTTCAATGCCGTAGATCTTGCCGTCGAGTTCGTCCTTGAACTTGGCGATGTCGGCAAAGCTCTTGAGGCCCTTGTCGTAGGTGTATTTCGGCACGGCGAGTGTGTATTTCGCGCCTTCCAGATTGGTACGGACCGTCTCCACGGACCCGTCTTCACGGTAAGCGGCGATGTCGCCTTCCATGGTCGGCATCCAGTTGCCGAGAAACACGTCGATGTCCTTGTTCTTCAGCGACGCGTAGGTCACCGGAACGGACAGGATCTTGGTTTCGGTCTCATAGCCCAGCGCCTCGAGCACAGTCGTCGTAGCGGCAGTGGTGGCCGTGATGTCTGTCCAACCGACATCCGAGAAGCGGACCGTCTTGCAGCTATCGGGCTCGGCTGCAGTGGCAGCACCTGCCATCAGGACAGACAGGGCAACACCACCGGCGAGCTTGGCAAAAAGGTTCATGGAAACGTCCTCCGTTATTGACTTCGCAACATGATTAGCAGGCACCCGGCACGACACAACAGTTCTGCGGCTGAATTGTCGCTCGGTGACACCTACTGAAAATCCCCTATGCGACCAAAAGAAACATTATGCTTTCACTTTTGCAAGTTTTCATTGATTGAACGTTCAATTAAAAATAAAAAGAATAGGAATTGGAGATGCAAATGCCGAAGATCGGAATGGAAGCCGAGCGCCGCAGAACGCTGATCGCAGCCACGGTCGACGCGATCCATGAGAAAGGCTTTTCAGACGTGACGGTGGCTCAGATTGCCAAGCGCGCCGGCGTCTCAAGCGGCCTTGCGCTACACTATTTCGGCAGCAAGGATCAGCTTCTGGCAGCGACCATGCGGCATCTGCTGAAGGATCTTGGAGACGGCATCCGCGAGCGGCTGGCCAGTGCGCGCAACCCGCGTGAGCGAATCTCAGCGATCATCGAAGGCAATTTTGCGCCGGGACAGTTTCGCGAGGCCGTGATTGCCGCCTGGCTTGCCTTCTACGTCCAGTCGCGCACCACCCAGAACAACAAGCGGCTGCTGCAAATCTATTCCGGTCGTCTGACCTCAAACCTGACCTACAACCTGTGTCACTTCATGCCGCGGGAAGATGCAAGGCAAGTCGCCGAAGGCACCGCCTCCATGATCGACGGCGTTTGGATCCGGCAGGCCCTGCGCGACGGCCCGAGCGATGCCGCCTGGGCCATCGGCATGGTCGAAACCTATGTCGAAACACAGATCAAATACCACCATGACATGAGCGCCCTGCGCAAAGTCGCAAGAATGAATGCCCTGCAATGACCCTAGAGTTCGACTTCATCATCGTCGGCGCAGGATCGGCTGGCTGCGCGCTGGCTTACCGCCTGTCTGAAAACCCCGACACAAGCGTTCTCGTGCTCGAGTTCGGTGGCACGGATGCCGGTCCCTTCATCCAGATGCCGGCCGCCCTGTCCTATCCCATGAACATGTCCCGCTACGACTGGGGCTATGAGAGCGAGCCGGAACCGCATCTTGGCGGCCGCCGCCTCGCCACCCCGCGCGGCAAAGTGATCGGCGGCTCCTCGTCGATCAACGGCATGGTCTATGTGCGCGGTCACGCGTGCGATTTCGACACATGGGAAGACATGGGCGCCGCGGGCTGGGGCTATCGCCATGTCCTTCCCTACTATCAGCGCCTTGAAACCAGCCATGGTGGCCAGACCGGCTGGCGCGGCACTTCGGGTCCTTTGCATGTCACGCGCGGCACCAAGTGGAACCCGCTCTATGACGCGTTCAAGTCTGCCGGCGAACAGGCTGGATATGGCGTGACGCCGGACTACAACGGCGAGCGGCAGGAAGGTTTTTCCGACATGGAAATGACCGTCCATAAGGGCCGACGCTGGTCAGCGGCCAATGCCTACCTCAGGCCGGCGCTGAAGCGCGGCAACGTCGAACTCATCAAGGGCGCTTTGGTGCGGCGGGTGCTCTTCGAAGACAAACGCGCAGTCGGGGTGGAATTTGAGACCGGCGGCGAGATCCAGAGCGCCAAGGCCCGACGCGAAGTCGTTCTGGCCGCCTCTTCCATCAACTCACCCAAGATCCTGATGCAGTCAGGCATCGGCGCAGCCAGCCATCTGTCGGAACACGGCATCGAGGTCATTGCGGACCGCCCGGGCGTCGGCGCGAACCTTCAGGATCATCTGGAACTCTATATCCAGCAGGCCTGCATCCAGCCGATCACGCTCTACAAGCACTGGAACATTTTCTCCAAGGCGATGATCGGCTTGCAATGGTTGCTTCAGGGCAAAGGCCTCGGAGCCTCCAACCACTTCGAGGCATCGGCCTTCATCCGCTCAAAGGCCGGGATCAAATATCCGGACATCCAGTATCACTTCCTGCCATTTGCGGTTCGATATGACGGCAAGGCAGCGGCGGAAGGCCACGGCTTCCAGGCCCACGTGGGACCGATGCGGTCGAAATCGCGCGGCCGGGTTTCGCTTACCTCCGCAGACCCCAGGGCCAAGCCGTCGATCCTCTTCAACTACATGTCCCACGAAGACGATTGGGCGGACTTCAGAACCGCGATCCGCCTGACACGGGAAATCTTTGGCCAGGAGGCCTTCGCGCCCTATCGCGGCAAGGAAATCCAGCCAGGCGACGCGGTCCAGAGTGATGACGACCTGAACGACTTCATTCGTGAGCACGCGGAAAGTGCATATCACCCGAGCGGCACTTGCCGCATGGGTGCCGCCAACGACACCATGGCTGTGGTCGATCCACACTGCGGGGTCATCGGCGTGGAAGGTCTGAGGGTTGCGGACAGTTCGATTTTCCCGCAAATCACAAACGGGAATCTCAACGCACCGTCGATCCTGGTCGGTGAGAAGGCAGCAGACCACCTCCTGGGCAAGGATCCTCTTCCTGCGTCGAACCAGCAGCCCTGGATCCATCCCGATTGGGAAACCAGCCAGAGATAATGATGGCCGGAGCACAGGTTCCGGCTTCCTACAGACGACGTCAGAGCGAAAGACACACGATGCGCGCGCAACCCAAAGCCTCACACTATATCGGCGGCGGCTATGTGGAGAGCCCGGAGGGCCATCCGTTCCCGTCCATCTACCCGGCGACCGGCGAGGCAATTGCCTCGTTGAACAGCGCCGATGAGAAGACCGTCGAGGCTGCGGTGGAGGCAGCCGTTGAAGGTCAGAAGATCTGGGCGGCAACGCCGCCGGCCGAGCGTGGCCGCGTTCTGCGCAAGGCGGCCGACATCCTGCGCGAACGCAATCGCGCGCTGTCCGAACTGGAAACGCTCGACACGGGCAAGCCCTTGCAGGAAACGCTTGTGGCCGATGCGGCCTCGGGCGCCGACTGCCTTGAGTATTATGGCGGACTGGCTGCAACGCTGACCGGCGAGCACATCGATCTCGGCGGTTCTTTCGCCTTTACTAAGCGCGAACCTTTGGGTGTCTGTGTCGGTATCGGTGCCTGGAACTACCCGATTCAGATCGCTTGCTGGAAGGCCGCCCCCGCCCTCGTCTGTGGTAACGCCATGGTGTTCAAACCATCCGAAGTGACCCCGCTCAGCGCCCTGCAGTTCGCCGAGATCCTGACGGAAGCCGGTCTGCCGGACGGCGTCTTCAATGTCGTCCAAGGTTTTGGCGAAGTTGGCGCCAAACTCATTGCCCATCCGCAGGTCGCCAAGGTCTCGCTGACAGGTTCCGTGCCGACGGGTGCGAAAGTTGCCTCGCTTGCGGGCGAGCACCTGAAAAAGGCGACGCTGGAACTGGGCGGAAAGTCTCCCCTGATTGTCTTTGACGACGCCGACGTCGACAATGCCGTCTCGGCCGCGATCAACGCCAACTTCTATTCCACCGGCCAGATCTGCTCGAACGGAACACGCGTCTTCGTGCACACGGCCATCAAGGAGCGGTTCCTCGACCGGCTTGCGGAGCGCACCGCCAATGCGGTGCTCGGCGATCCGATGGATGAAGCAACAAGCATCGGCCCGCTCGTCTCAAAACCGCAGCTCGACAAGGTGCTGGGTTACATGGAGATCGGGAAGCAAGAAGGCGCGCGGCTTGTCTGCGGTGGCGGCAGTGCCGACGTGGCTGCTCTCCAGGATGGTTTCTTCGTTCAGCCCACAGTCTTTGCAGACGTCAAGGATGGCATGCGCATCGCCTGCGAGGAGATCTTCGGACCGGTCATGTGCGTTCTGGACTTTGACGACGAGGATGATGTCGTTGCACGCGCCAATGACACGGTGTTCGGCCTTGCCGCCGGCGTCTTCACCAAGGACATTCAGCGCGCCCATCGAGTCATCGACCAGCTTGAAGCGGGTACATGCTGGATCAACACCTACAATCTGACCCCCATCGAAATGCCATTCGGTGGCTACAAGAAGTCGGGCATCGGCCGAGAAAACGGTCACGCGGCGATCGAGTATTACAGCCAGATCAAGAGCGTTTACGTGGAGATGGGCGACGTCGAAGCTGCCTTCTGATCCCCTGCCCGTCCTATAAAAAGCTCGCACGGTCGGCCTTGTCGTTTATAAGCGTCGCCCATGCGTGATCTTGATGTTCTGATTGTTGGTGCCGGTGCCGCCGGTTTGATGTGCGCCATTGAAGCGGCCAAACGCGGACGGCGCGTGCTGGTGATTGACCATGCGCGCAAGGCAGCGGAGAAGATCCGTATTTCCGGCGGTGGCCGCTGCAACTTCACCAACCTGCATTGTACGCCGGCGAACTATCTGTCGCAGAACCCTCGCTTTTGCGTGTCTGCCCTGAAGCGCTACACGCAACAAGACTTCCTGCAGATGGTGGACCGCCATCGCATTCCCTGGCACGAGAAAACACTCGGCCAGCTGTTCTGCGATGACAGCGCCCAGAACATCATCGACATGCTGCTTGATGAATTGTCCAAAGCAGGCGGCAAGCTGCAGTTGGAAACATCCGTTTCGGCACTGGAGAAAGCCGATAGCGGGTTACAGGTCAAAACCAACCATGAGCAACTCCGTACCAAGGCCGTCGTGATTGCCACCGGCGGCCCTTCGATTCCGAAGATGGGAGCGAGCGGCTTTGGCTATGATGTTGCGCGCCAGTTCGGGCTGGACATTGTTCCGCCCCGCGCAGCGCTCGTGCCCCTGACATTCTCGGACGCCAACAAAGATCTTTGCAAACGGCTTGCCGGGGTTTCGGTCGACGCACTGGTCTCCTTCGGAAAGACCTCCTTTCGCGAGGGCCTGCTGTTCACCCATCGCGGTCTGTCTGGTCCCTCGATCCTTCAGATCTCGTCCTACTGGCAAGAGGGCAAGCCGATCACCGTCGATCTGTCGCCGACGCGCGATGCCTTCGAAGCCTTTCGGACCGCTCGTACGGAGAGCCCCAAGCAGGATCTGAAAACCGTTCTTGGTCAACTTTTGCCGAACCGGCTTGCAGATGAATTGTCCAAGGAGTTTGGATTGAAGGGACGGTTGGCTGACCTCTCCGACAAGGTCCTTCGCCGGGCGGGCGAGGCAATCAACCACTGGCAGTTGACGCCCGTGGGCACAGAGGGCTACCGCACGGCCGAGGTCACACTCGGCGGCGTCAGCACCAAGGAACTGTCCTCAAAAACCTTCGAAGCGAGCAAGGTGCCGGGGCTCTATTTCATTGGCGAAGTTGTCGACGTAACGGGGCATCTGGGTGGCTTCAATTTCCAATGGGCCTGGTCATCGGGGCATGCTTGCGGTCAGGCCGTTTAGCCAAGCCCATAGCGTCCTTTCGCTGCCCTGCAACATAATTTGATGCACGCCCCTCATCCCACGCTATACTGGCTCCCAAATGGGAGAACGCATGCAGCGGGTAACAATTCACGATGTGGCCGAAAAAGCCGGCGTCAGCCTGGCGACGGTCGACAGGGTTCTGAACAACCGGCCCGGCGTGCGCGCGGCGACAATCGAGAAGGTTCGGGACGCGGTTCGCACATTGAAATATACCCCTGACGTCTTTGCGGCCAATCTCGCCAAGAAGCGCAACTACCGTCTGCACTTCCTCATTCCAAACGGTCCCAATGCCTTCATGGAAGACCTGACCCGCGAGGCCGTTGCCCATGCAGCAACACTGGAACGCGAACGGGTCAGCGTTCATATCGAACCCATCGATGCCTTTGACGGCCACAGGGTGACGGGAACGCTGGCGATCCTGGACAAGTCGGTCTGTGACGGCGTTGCCGTCGTGGCACCGTCCTTTCCCGAGGTGCGCGCTGCCATCGATCGCCTGCAAGACCGCGGTGTCCATGTCGTGACACTGGTCTCGGACCATCCGGCCTCCAGCCGTCAACATTTCGTCGGCATCGACAACCTCGCCGCGGGCCGCGCCGCGGGCCGGCTGCTTGGCCGTTTCCTTCCCCGCCAACCTGCAAAGATCGGCCTGATTGCCGGCTCCCTAGGGCTGCGCGATCATGCAGACCGATATGCCGGATTCAAGGAGGTTCTGTCCGCTGAGTTCCCGCATCTTGAAACGCTCAAGGTACGCGAAGGGCGCGACGACAACACCCGCACCAGGGACATCGTTGCAAAGCTGCTGTCAGAACACACCGACCTTTCGGCGCTCTACAACATTGGTGCCGGCAACCGAGGTGTGATCGCGGCGCTGGAAAAGGACGGCCATGGGTCGCTGCTAACCTTCATCGGCCATGAACTGACACCCTACACCCGCGAGGCCCTGATCTCGGGCACCATGGATGCGCTGATCGCCCAGGACCCCGGCCACGAAATACGCAGTGCCATTCGAGTGCTCAAGGCGCTGTGCGACGGTGCGCCGATTGTCGAAGGCCAAGAGCGCATCGGCATCGATGTTTTCCTGAAAGACAACCTGCCGGATTTGGCCTAGGTTTCCATCAACACATCCACAAGATGCATGATGACGAGGGGTATACGGCTTGGGAGGGCCCACTCGCGCCGGGAGGAAACCAGAAATGAGTAACGCACCTCAGACAATTCAGAACCCGATCCTGCCCGGGTTCAATCCGGACCCGTCGATCTGCCGCGTCGGCGATGACTACTATATCGCGACCTCGACCTTCGAGTGGTTTCCTGGCGTCCAGATCCACCATTCGCGGGATCTGCAGCACTGGCAGCTCGTGACCCGGCCATTGTCCCGCGAAAGCCAGCTGGACATGCGCGGCAATCCGGACAGTTGCGGGATCTGGGCGCCCTGCCTGACCCACGCGGATGGACAGTTCTGGCTTGTTTACACGGACGTGAAGCGCAACGAGGGCAACTTCAAGGACGCCCACAATTACATCGTCACCGCGCCTGACATTACGGGACCATGGTCGGATCCGGTCTATGCGAACTCTTCCGGCTTCGACCCCTCGCTCTTTCATGACGACGATGGCCGCAAGTGGTTCGTCAACATGATCTGGGATCACCGCGAGGACCCGACGCCCTTTGCCGGGATCCTTTTGCAGGAATTCGACCCAAAGGCCGGCAAGCTGGTCGGTCCGATCAAGAACATCTTCAAGGGTACGGACCGGGGGCTGGTTGAGGGGCCACATCTCTACAAGCGGGACGGCTGGTACTATCTGCTGACAGCGGAAGGTGGCACCGGCTACCGACATGCTGTCACGCTAGCCCGCTCGAAGCGGCTCACCGGGCCCTATGAGGTCCATCCGGACAAGCATGTTGTCTCTTCCCTGACCTTTCCCGACGCTCCGCTCCAGCGCGCAGGCCATGGCGATTTCGTCGAGACACAAGATAGAGAAACCTACCTGGTTCACCTGATGGGCCGGCCGGTGCTAGGTCTCAGTCGCTGCCCGATGGGACGGGAGACGTCGATCCAGAAATGTGAATGGGGCGAGGACGGCTGGCTGCGGCTGGCGGGCGAGCCGTTTCTGCCTCAGGAGACGGTAACTGCGCCCAACCTGCCCGCCCATCCGTTCGAACCAGAGCCCGACCGGCACGACTTCGATGCGCAGGATCTGCCGATTGCGTTCCAATGGCTCCGTTCGCCACTGCCCGAGCGCCTGTTTTCCCTAAGCGAACGGCCCGGTCATCTGCGCCTGTTCGGGCGTGAATCCATCGGCAGCTACTTCGAGCAGGCGCTGGTGGCAAGGCGGCAGACGAACTTCAACTATGTCGTCGAAACTTCGGTCGACTTTCAGCCGAAGACCTCACAACAGACCGCGGGACTGATCGCCTACTATGGACGCTACCAGTTCTTTCAACTGGCCATCTGCCAGGACGAGACGCTCGGACGCAGCCTGACAATCATGGCCTGCGCGGGCGACTATCCTTCCGGCAATCTGTCATTCCCCCTGGACGCGCCCGTGCCGCTCGAAACGGACGGTGCCGTCGGCATGAAGATCGAGGTAAAGAACCTCGCCTTGCGGTTTTTCTATACGGAAGGTGGAGCAGACTGGCGCCGAATCGGTCCGATTTTCGATGCCAGCCTTTTGTCGGATGAGGCCGGCAGGGGTGAACACGGCAACTTTACCGGTGCATTTGTCGGCATGCAGGCCATGGACGGCTCGGGCATAGGCTATCCAGCCGACTTTGACTTTTTCACATACAAGGGGATGCCTTAGCGGTATGTTTGCGCTGCAACATACCGAAATCATAAGCTTCTTTCGGAAATCCCGACACAAAAACTCAATTATTATCGTTGACGGCCTATACCTTAGACCTCATATCTATAAACATGCGCCTGACACAACAAACCAATTATGCGGTTCGTGCATTGATGTACTGTGCAGCGAACCCAGAGCGTCCGAGCAAGGTTGCCGAAATTGCAGCCAGCTTTGACATGTCCGAAACTCATCTGTTCAAGATCATGAAGGTCCTCGTCGACGCCAATCTGATCCGCACCATCCGTGGACGCAATGGTGGCGTGATGCTGGCCCGTGAGCCCGAGACCATGACGGTCGGCGAAGTCGTTCGCGCCGCGGAGGAGAGCTTTCTCCTGGCTGAATGCTTCGACTCAGGCCGCAAGGACTGCCCGTTAATTACGTCCTGCGGTTTCAACGGCATTCTTCACGAAGCTCTGGAAGCCTTCATGGATGTGCTGGACACAAAAACAATTGCCGACCTTTCGGAAGACCGTCCGAGCCTGAGAAATCTGCTCAAAATCGACGAAGTTGATCAGAAAGTCGCTGCCGCAAGCTGATCATTGCGGGCTTGTTCGGCATATCAAACCTGCTGAGGCCTGTCAGGCGCCTCAGCCCCGCCCGATGAACAAGATCAAATAGACTTAGCGCATAAAAAAAACCCGCCATTCTGGCGGGTTTTTTGTTTCTTGCGCGAGGGATGCCCCTGCGGCTTGTGCATCGACCTCCATCGATGCGCGAAGAGAGGAATATCTGGCTGGCTCACCGCTGAGGGAGAGGAGAGGGCGGTTGGCTTGCCGGACATTCTAGCTCTTCAGCTACCCAACGCAGAGATTCAGAGGACGCGATTTCCGAACCGCTGCAGATCAGGCATTGCCTTGATACTTAAACTTGAGTATTTGTGTCAAGTAATTTTCTTGAGCCAATCACTCAAGTTTATAATGCCTCTAAACTACTGTAATTACGGGCCGTATCAATGCACACTTCGAAGATCCGCCGCGACAAGCTCACCATCGCAGCTCCGCAGAAGGCTCCCTCCCCGTCCGGAGAACGCCGGGAGCAGCAACTCGACACAAAGACCCTGTTCAAAGGCGCCCGTGAGCTGAAAATCCAGCACAACTCGGAGACCTACAGGCTGACCATCACCAAACTTGGCAAGCTCATTCTGACCAAGTGACCTGAGGGCGCGCGCCATGAGATATCTCCCGATCCGTCTTCACTCTCGAATGCTCATCGCAGTCCGGCACATTCCCGGTCTGGCCGTTGCCTTGGCCCTCAGCCTTGCCAGTGGCTACGCCTTTGCTTTTTAGGCGGAGGTCGGCACCGGCTGACGGTTCACAAAGTGCTCTGAATGCAAAACGGCGGCCCCTTTCAGGACCGCCGCCGCATGTTTCGCAAATGCCGAAAGGGCAGATTACTTCATTTCAACCATGACTTCGAAGCCGTCTGCGCCAACTTCGAACAGGGCATAAGTGCCGGGAACATCTCCGGCCGCATCAAAGTTATGATCGCCTGCAGCGCCCTTGTAGTCGATGGCAGTCCCTACAGCGATCAGCTTCTTGGCCTTTTCCCACTCGCCCGGCAGAATCGTCTCACCTTCACCGTTGGAAATCTCACGCAATGCCGCGGAAACGCCCGCCTTGTCGCCACCAGCTTTTTCCACGGCGAGAGCCAGCATGAAGGCAGCGTCGTAGGATGTCGTTACAAAGATCGCATCCGGATCGCCGCCAGCCGCCTTGTACGCCTCGTTGAAGACGTCCAGAGAATCTGACTTTTCACCGACCGGGGACGAAGCGACGAAGGCAGCCAGGTTTTCTGCGCCCAGTTCATTGATCGGAGCGTCGGACTTCATGCCGTCGCCGCCAACGAACTTTTCGAAGAAGCCATTCTCAAGCGCCTGACGCAAAATGGTAAGGCCCGTACCATCGCCGTAGTCGAAGATGACCAGCGTGTCAGCACCGCCGGAAGCCAGTTCTGCCAGATTGGAGCGATAGGAGGCCTTGCCGTCTTCATGAGCCGCAAAGCCTGCGATTTCACCGCTCTGAGCTTCAAACTCGGCTTTGAAGGCATTTGCCAGACCGGTGCCGTAATCATTGTTGATGTAAGCAACGGCAACCTTGTCGTAGCCCTTCTCCTTCAACGTACGGGCAAGCGCGCGCCCCTGATAGTCATCGGACGGCACGGTGCGGAAGACCGTATCCTTGTCGTCAAGGCCAGTAATTTCCGGGGATGTGCCCGAAGGGGTCACCACAGTGATACCGGCCGGGATCGTGACCGATCCGGCGGCAGCCAGAACAGCGCCGGAGCAATGCGGACCGACGATTGCGGAGACGCCTTCAATGTTGACCGCCTTGGTTGCCGCATCCGTGCCGCCCTGTGGGTTACAGGCACTGTCGCCAACCACGCCAACAAGCTTCTCTCCGTCAAGAATGCCGCCCTGCTCATTGACCTGCTGGAAAGCAAGCTGAGCCGCTGAGATCATGGACGGTGCCATTGCCGCGATCGGGCCGGAAACGCCACCGATCAGGCCAATCTTGACGTCTGCCTTGGCAGGAGCGCCAGCCAGGGCTGTCGCGGCCAGAAGACCGCCTGCGATTGCGATGAACTTCGACTTCATTGGTACTTACCTCCACGTAGGACCAGGCATTTGCCTGGCAATTCCTATTATTTGACGGCGCTGTCATCCGCTCGCGTGTCGCCGCGCAGCGGCTCTGGCAAAATTCCCTCCGGGCGAAACCGCAGAACCAGCTGCAGCATCAGGCCAATCAGGAACAGACGGATGTACTTCGCCTTGACCGCATATTCGTGCGGAAGCTGATCGGTTGCAATCTCTGAAACCGACCAAATGATCCAGACCACCGCAGCTCCGAGGATCGCGCCCTTATTATTTCCCGATCCGCCAAGGATCAGCATGATCCAGACGAGGAAGGTCGCTACCATGGGATCAATGGCCTCTGGTGTGATTGAACGATTGAAGTGGGCGAACAATGCGCCGCCAAGTCCCATGAGTGCCGCACCGAAGATGAATGCCTCGAGCCGGCGGTACTCAACGTTTTTGCCCATGGCACGAGCCGCGAGTTCATTGTCGCGAATGGCACGCATCATACGGCCCCATGGCGCGTTGAACTGGCGCTGAACCATAAGGTAGGCCACGACCAGAACCGCTGCGACAATGGCCAGGTAGGCCAGCTGGGATTGTACATAGAGCAAGTCACCAAATGGCCGCGGTATGTTCGTGATCCCGCGCGCGCCGTTGGTCAAAACCTCTTCCGACTTGATGACCAGACGGATGATCTCTGCAACACCAATGGTCGCGATGGCCAGATAGTCGGAACGGAAGCGCAGGCAGATCTTCCCGATCGGCCAGGCGATCAGAGCTGCTGCCACCATCGCGCCGAACCAGCCAACAAAGAACGGCAGTTCAAAACCGCCCAGCCGGCCATTAGCCGCAGGACTCGTCAGGATCGCAGAAGTGTAGGCGCCGACGGCAAAGAAGCCTGCAATGCCCGCATTGAAGAGTCCAGCAAAACCCCACTGGATGTTAAGCCCGAGAGCGAGCAGCGCGTAGATGCCGATAAAGATGCCCATGAAGAGGGCGTAATTGGCAAGACCGATGAGTTCCATGTCTCTCCCCTCCCCTTAGAGCACTTTGCCGCGCAGCAGCCCTGTCGGGCGCACGAGCAGCATGAACAGCAAGATGACGAAGGCCATGGCCGCTTTGTACTCGCTTGGCAGAACCAGAACCGATAGCTCCTCTGCAATGCCCACGATCAGGCCACCGAGCACGGCGCCTTCAACACGGCCGACCCCGCCAAGGATCGCCGCGGCAAACATCGGCAGCAGCATGTGCCACCCCATCATGGACTTGAGCTCGGTGTTGATCCCCAGGAACACGCCGGCTGCAGCACAAAGACCGCCCGCGATGATCCAGGTGAGCATGACCACCTTCTTGTTGTCGATCCCCGACAGAAGCGCCAAGTTCGGGTTGTCCGACATGGCCCGCATGGCCTTGCCCCACTTGGACTTCGCCAGGAAGAGCTGCAGCACGCCCACGAGGCCGATCATGAAGATGACCGTGTAGATCTCGCGGTCCTTGATCCTGAGGCCGAAATAGTTCTCAGGCCGGACAATCCCACGGACAT
Source organism: Labrenzia sp. CE80 (assembly GCF_009650605.1). Taxonomy (NCBI): domain Bacteria; kingdom Pseudomonadati; phylum Pseudomonadota; class Alphaproteobacteria; order Hyphomicrobiales; family Stappiaceae; genus Labrenzia; species Labrenzia sp. CE80. The sequence continues at coordinate 611,873 of NZ_WAJT01000002.1, read as the reverse complement.
AGCTTTCGCTGTCCACGCCCCAGACAACCTGGACCACGGACCGAACCATCAGTGCAATGCCCAGCGAGGCCATCACTGTGACAATTTTCGGCCGTTCACGCAGGTGCTCGTAGAACGCCTTGTCGATGCCAACCGCTACAGCGGCTGTGCCGATCATCGCGACCGGCAGCGCTACCAAAGGCGGCAGGCCAAGCGCGGTAACGACCGCCAGCGCCAGAAATGCGCCCAGCGTGGCCAGATCCCCGTGGGCGAGATGGGCGTATCGCAAGATGGCAAAGACGAGCGTGATGCCGACGGCGCCCAGCGCGTAGATCGACCCAAGGACAACGCCGGGAATGACGTAGAAATTGATAAGCTCAAGAAAACCCATGTCTAATCCTGACCCGCCCTCATCCACCGAGGAACATCTCGGCGACCTCGCGGTCGGCAAGGAGATCTGCGCCTGTACCATCATGCCGGTTCTGACCGGATGCGAGGACGTAGCCGCGATCGGCGAAGGCCAGCGCCTGCTTTGCATGCTGCTCGACCAGCAAGATGGCGACGCCCGTGCTGCGCACATCCCGGCAGATCTGGAAAATCTGTTCCATATAGCGCGGCGACAAACCAGCCGTCGGCTCATCAAGAAGCAAAAGCTTGGGATCGAGCATCAGAGCCCGGCCCATGGCCACCATCTGACGCTGCCCACCCGACAAACTGCCGGCTAGCGTTTTTCTGCGTTCCTTCAGATCCGGGAACAGCTCGTAAACGCGGTCATAGGCAGCCGAAAGGTCACCCGTTTTCAAAAAGGCGCCCATTTCCAGGTTCTCGTGGATCGACATCTCCCGGAAGATATTGTCGACCTGCGGCACATAGCAGATGCCGCGCTGAACAATGCGGTTCGGTGCCCACTTGGTGATGTTGTCACCGTCAAAGACAATTGATCCGCCGCGTACGTTCAGGAGCCCAAAGACCGCCTTCATGGCCGTGGATTTGCCCGCACCGTTCGGGCCGACAATGACGACAATTTCCTCAGCATCCACATGCATGGACACCTCTTGAAGGATATTCGTATCGCCATACCCGCCGGTCACGGCATCCAGGGCCAGAAGCGCACTCATGCCACTTCTCCTGCAGTCTCGCCGAGATAGGCCTCCAGAACGCGCGCATCGGACCGCACGGTCTGGAAGTCCCCCTGGATCAGCACCGCGCCTTCGGCCATGCAGATGACCGGATCGCAGAGCTTCTCGATCATTTCCATGTCGTGCTCAATCAGAATGAACGTGTAGCCACGCTCCTTGTTGAGGATCAGGATCTTCTCCTCAAGCTTCCTGAGGAGCGTTCTGTTGACCCCGGCTGCCGGTTCATCAAGCAAAACCAGTTTCGCGTCAGTCATCATCGTGCGGCCGAGTTCCAGCAGCTTCTTCTGACCGCCGGACAGATTGCCCGCGCGCTGGTGCGCCACATGGGTCAGTTCCAGGAACTCGAGGGTGTCATAGGCTTTTTGCTCGACCTCGACCTCGCCTGCCCTGACCTTGCCCCAGGATAACCAGTTTGCGAACAAGCCTTCGCCAATCTGAGCGGGTGGCACCATCATCAGGTTTTCGAGCGCCGTCAGTCGGTGAAATTCGTGAGGAATTTGAAAGGTTCTGACCAGGCCCTTGTGAAACAGTGCATCGCTGGACAGGCCGGTGACATCCTCGCCCAAAAAGCGGATCGCGCCACTGGTCGGCACGAGAGCGCCCGCGATCAGATTAAAGAGCGTCGTCTTGCCCGCGCCATTCGGTCCGATCAGCGCAGTGATACTGCCCTCCTCGACCCGGAAGGAACATCCATTCACGGCCCTGAAGCCGCTGAAGTCCATCACGAGCTGGTCCAGTTCCAGCATTTAGGCTCCTCGTCGCCGACGTTCTCCGTTTCCGGATGCAGCGATCTTGTTTTTGCCCCAAGGCCGGCAACAGCCAGCCTCCCTTTGGTCTCAGCTTTCGCCGAAACTTCGATTTGGCCTCAGCACCGCCCGCACCGGCGCTGCATCAAGACCTTCTAGCTTCATCGGCAACGCAATCAACTCATAATCCCCAGGTTCAACCTCGGAAAGCGCCAAATTCTCCAGAATTCGAAGATCCCTGGTGCGCGCGACCTGATGAGACGGCAGATCCTTCGACGTGTCCGGATCGACCGACGGAACATCGACACCCACGAGCCTTACTCCAGACTCGGCCAGAAGCTGCATCGTCTCAGGCGCCAGCGTGCGGAAACCAGCGGGCCAAACCATGGGATCGATGCAATGCTGAAGGCGCAAAAGCACGCGGGCAGGAACGCCCTCCATCTGGCCGGCAATCTCATCCGGCTGGCATAAAGGTCCGTTGCCGCGGGCATCGATCACCCGCGCAGGACCAACGAAATCGTCCAGATCCAGCTCATCGATCGCCTTGCCATCAGCATCATAGTGCAGAGGTGCGTCCGCATGGGCGCCGCAATGAGTGGAGATAGAAATCTCAGTCACATTGACAGGACACTCGGGACCGATGGCGAAGGTCTGAGCGACCTTGCATGGTGCATCGCCTGGAAACACTGCCATGCCAGCGCGAACCGAAGGAGTGATGTCAATCAACTTGCTCAATGGATGTCCCTCAAGACCCACAATCGCCGACAGAGAAGCACATCCGGCATCTGACGCAAACAGATTGCTTCGCGATGGCTCGAGGACAGAAACACCCCGGTTCCTCTCAAGTCACTTTCCGCCGCATCCTGAATTCATCCATATCCCACATGCGTGTCTTCAGAATTTTCTCCAGAATATCGACGGCGCGTGCGACATCGGCATGGGACAGATACAGCGGTGTAAAACCAAAACGCACCGTGTCTGGTGCGCGAAAGTCACCGATGACGCCGTTGGCGATCAGTGCCTGCATCAGCGCATAGCCTTCTGCGAACCGGAAGGAGACCTGGCTGCCGCGAAGCATTGCGTCGCGCGGGCTGACCAGTTCCAACTCAGGGCAGCGTTCCTCGACCTGCGCGATGAAATACTCGCAGAGCGAGATGGATTTTTGCCGAACGACCTCCATGTCGACGTCGTCAAAGACGTCCAAGGCCGCATCAAGCGCAGACAGGGAAAGGACGGGCGGTGTTCCCACGCGCATCCGGTTGATCCCGCCCGCCGGCCGATAACCAAGATCGAAGGCAAAGGGCGCGTCATGCCCCATCCAGCCGGTCAGCGCGGGCCGAATATCGTTTTGATGGCGGGGCGCGACATAAAGAAATGCCGGTGCTCCTGGTCCACCATTCAGATACTTGTAGCCGCAGCCGATGGCGAAGTCCGCGTTCGATCCGCTCAGATCGACCGGAAATGCACCTGCAGAATGGGCCAGATCCCAGATGGCGAGCGCGCCGACGGCATGGGCCTTTTCGGTCAGGGCCTTCATGTCATGTCGGCGGCCGGTCTTGTAGTCGACCTCCGTCAACATCAGCGCGGCCAAATCGTCAGTGATGACATCGGTCACATCCTCCGGGGACACGATCCGAAGTTCGTGATCTTTCGCCAGAAGATCAGCCAGGCCTTGGGCGATATAGAGATCCGTCGGAAAGTTGCCATTGTCAGACAGGATCACCTTCCGGCCCGGCCGAAGCGCGAGCGCTGCGGACACGGCCTTGAAAACGTTGATCGTGGTGCTGTCACAGGCAACGACGGCATCCTGCTCCGCACCGACTAGCCGGCCAATGCGATTACCGACTTTCTGAGGAAGATCAATCCAGTCGTGGTCGTTCCAGCCCCGGATGAGGCTCTCGCCCCATTGCTTTTCGACCACATGCTGCATGCGTTCGGGCACATGTGCCGGCAGAACGCCGAGTGAATTGCCGTCGAGATAGATCACCCCGCCCGGAAGGCGAAAAGCGTCACGCTTGGCTGCAAGAGGGTCGTTTTCATCGAGCGGATGCAGATGAGACATCTTGTTATTCGGCTTTCTTGATTTCGTCGCCAGGCTATCAGGGACATCCGACAAAACGGTAACAAGGCGCGTGACGAAGCTCAAGCAATTATATATAATCAATCAAATCTGATATTTTATAGCGCACAGGCCATGTCCCAGACCAACGATGCCTACGCCACCTTGCGCCGCGCCATTCTTGATTGCGAGTTTGCGCCGGACACTCCGCTGGTCATCTCCAGCCTCAAGGCACGATTTGGCCTTGGCTGGACACCTTTGCGCGAGGCCTTGCCACGACTGGAAGCGGAACAGCTTGTGCGCTTCGAGCCCAACAAAGGCTACCGCGTCGCGCCCGCGACCATCACCGGACTGAAGGACTTGCAAGTGGCGCGAACGACCATCGAGACGGCACTGCTTGTGCGGTCGATTGAGCGCGGCGGCGACAGCTGGGAAGCGGAATTGGTCGGCGCTCATCATCTCCTGGCCCATACAGCAGCACCAACTACCGGTGCAGTCACACCAGAAAGCCTTGCCTGGGAAACCCGGCACAACGGGTTTCACACGGCGCTGTTGTCGGCAGCGGACGCGCCCTGGCTCGAGCGCCTGGCGCAGCAAACGACGGACCAGCTCCACCGTCACCACCGATTTATGCTGAATGGACCGGATGTGGTCGATCGCTTGAAGGTTGCCTCCGGCGAGGCGCTGCGGGAGACATTTGCTCGCATGCTCGGGCTGTCACACCACACGCAGTTACTGGACGCCGCAATTGCGCGGGACATCTCGGCTGCAGTGGCCCTCCTTGAAGAGCATGTCGGCTTCTCACTCACAGTTTATGAGACGCTTTGGCCCGAGATGGACAACGACCACAGGCAAGCCATCTAGCCGCGGCATTCCGAAATAATCTGCGACGGCGAGGCTCTCAGAAACGACATTTGCGAAATATTGAACGGCAGATGGATGACGTCAGCCCAAATCCACGCCATGATGAGATAAATGGCACGGCACGTGCTGCATCAGACGTTCAAACGGCCAGATAGAGCATAATGTTCATCAGCGTTTTCGATATCTTCAAAATCGGCATCGGTCCTTCCAGCTCGCATACCGTCGGTCCTATGGTTGCCGTCTCCAAGTATCTAGATCGCCTGAAAGGCATCCCCGGATTGAGTGGTCGAGAGGACCTCCGCATTTCCGTCACTCTGCATGGGTCTCTCGCCTTCACCGGAAAGGGCCACGCGACCGACCAGGCCGTTTGCCTGGGATTGCTAGGTGGACGCCCGGACACCCTGGACCCGGATGCGGTCGATGCGATGATGACAGCCTTGAGGCAGGAAAAGTCTCTCTCGCCGGACGGCCTGCCGCGCATGGCTTTTGATCCGAAGAATGATGTCATCTTCGACTATGGGCCGCCGCTGCCGCTTCACTCCAACGCAATGACCTTCAAGCTGCAAGACAGTGATGGAAAGGCTGTAGATCAGTTCGTCTATTACTCGATCGGTGGCGGCTTTGTCGTCACCGAAGCAGAGCTGAGTAACACGCGAAACACGCGGGATGAACTGAAGACGCAAGACGTGCCCTATCCATTCGCATCCGCGACCCAAATGCTGGAAATGGGCCGGAAAGAGGAACGCAGCATTGCCGAGATGAAGCTCGCCAATGAATGCGCAGAACTGTCCCAGGCAGAAGTGGAAGCACGGATCGACGGCATTTGGTCGGCAATGGATTCCTGCATAAACCGCGGCATCAATGGTGGCGGGATCCTGCCCGGCGGATTGAAGGTCAAGCGCCGTGCCGGTGAAATTTATCAAAAGCTCATCCGCGAAGGACGCAGCAACCCGCCTTTCGAACACACGGTGATGGATTGGCTGGGCGTCTATGCCATGGCGGTGAACGAGGAAAACGCCGGTGGCGGCCGGGTTGTTACAGCGCCGACGAATGGGGCTGCAGGCGTCATTCCGGCAGTGACACGATACTATCTCGATCACTGCCCTGATGCGAATGACGAAGGCATCCGCACCTTCCTGCTCACGGCCGCCGCCATCGGCGGCATCATCAAAACCAACGCCTCGATCTCGGGCGCTGAAGTTGGCTGTCAGGGCGAGGTGGGATCTGCCTCGGCCATGGCCGCTGCGGGCCTCTGCGCCGCCCTTGGCGGTACGAATGAGCAGATTGAAAATGCCGCAGAGATCGCCCTCGAGCATCACCTCGGCATGACCTGCGATCCCATTGCCGGTCTCGTTCAGGTACCTTGCATCGAGCGCAATGCCCTCGGCGCAGTCAAGGCGGTCACTGCTGCGTCGCTTGCACTTCGCGGAGACGGCAGCCATTTCGTTCCCCTTGATGGCTGCATTGAAACCATGCGCCAGACCGGACTCGACATGAGTGATCAATATAAGGAAACTTCCACGGGAGGCCTTGCGGTCAATATCGTGGAGTGTTGAAGGCTCATGCCGATTGAAATCACGCCGATCTACGCCGGCATCCTCGCGCTGTTCTATGTGTTTTTGAGCGCAAGGGTCATCGGGCTGCGTCGACAACTCTGGATCAGCGTCGGGGACAAGGGCAATCAGCAGCTCCTGCGACGGCAAAGAGTGCACGGCAACTTCGCCGAATACGCCCCCATGTGCCTCATTCTCATGATCGGCCTTGAGCTTATGCTCGCCCCGGTCTGGCTTGTGCACGGATTGGGTGTGATGCTGCTCGCCGGCCGGGTTCTGCATGCATATGGCATCGGGCGTGAGCCGGAGTCCCTGACCTTGCGCACCATCGGCATGGTGCTGACCTTCGCGGCGCTCGTCATCGGAGGACTCGCCGGTATCATCCAGGCGATCCTGATGGCTGATTTTGCCGGCTAATCAAGAAATTGACAGAACCATCAAACCTGCTGAAGGCGGGTCTTGTGGGCATGGGAGATATGCTGTCTTGCAGCGGTGTCAGCCGCCTTGCTGTCGCCCGCTGCAATCGCGTCGACAATGGCAGAATGTTCCTCGACAGCAATCTCCCGACGTTCGGGCGTATCCAGCGTGGTACCAGCCATGAGGATGAGCGACAGACGCAGATGATCGATCTGGTCAACGAGATAGCGATTGTGCGAGGCGAGACACAAACGCCGATGAAACTCTCGGTTAGACCGCACGAGGCTGTCTTCGTCGGCAATGCGTTGACGGTCGGCTGCGACGAGATCCTGAAGAATTTCAATTTCAGGCTTCGAGGCGTGTTTCGCCGCGAGGCCGGCAGCCGTTCCCTCAAGGACTTCGCGCATGAAATAGACTTCGTTGATCTGGCTATGATCAAGCGTCGGGATAACCATGCCACGGTTCGGTTCATGGACGGCAAGACCCTGCGCCTCCAGGCGCTTCAGACCCTCGCGGATCGGCGTGCGTGAGACGCCAAATTCTTCGGCCAGATCGGCTTCGCGAAGACGATCGCCGGGTTTGAGCACCCGCTCCTCAATCAGACTGATCAGCCGCTGATAAATTTCCGAACCATTCATGGCCAAAGTTCATAGCCCATTTTCAGCGACTTATCAGCTCTTTATCCAAAGGGTTCGCCATCTGTTGCTGAGCCAGGCCAATGTCCATTTGGCCGGGCTCCGGACCGCGTTTGACCGGAGACGAGAATTTTGCAGCTCACAGCAGGGGCAGATAGAGACGGCCGCCGACAACCGGCGCACAGGCTCCTGTCGTCTCCGGGAAGCTCGTCGGCAGGCCAGCCTTGAGCCGAGCGCCTAGGAAAGCCATCGCCTGAGCCTCAAGGGCGTCGCCGTCAAAGCCATGCTCTTCCGTCGGAACGACCTTACCATCGAGATGCTCCGCCAACATCTTCATCAGTGTCACATTGTGTCGTCCGCCGCCGCACACCAACCACAGCAGCGGCTTCCTCGGGCAGAGTTTTTCCGCCCGCGCGACCGCCGCCACGGTAAAGGCCGCAAGACTGGCTGCGCCGTCTTCCAGTGAAATTCCTTCTGGCAGATCAGGTGCGAACGCATTCCTGTCGAGCGATTTGGGACCTGGTTTGGCGAAAAACGGATGTTCCAGCGCCTTGGCAAGCCATGGGCTGTTCACCGCGCCTTTCGCAGAGATCTCGCCACCCGGATCAAAGTCTCCAGCCTGATGCTGCCGAACCCAGTCATCGAGCAAGGCGTTGCCTGGCCCGATATCGAAAGCGAGGATCTCACCACCGTCCACATAGGTCAGGTTGGAAACGCCGCCGATGTTCAAAAAACAAAGGGGTTGGGGAAGGCCCAGAGACAGCGCCTGATGATAGACCGGCACCAACGGCGCCCCCTCACCACCAGCTGCCATATCCGCCAGTCGCAAGTCACCGACAACCGCAGTGCCCAGCTCAGTGGCCAGAGCTTGCGGATCGCCCAACTGGACGGTTTCGCCATGTTCAGGATCGTGCCAGACGGTCTGCCCGTGAAAGGTGACCAGATCAGGGACCAGCTTCTGCTCTGCACAAAATGCGCCGATGGCCTCACCATGATCCCGCGTCACCAGCCGCGCGACTTCCGGCCAGGCTGAGCGGTCTACCGGTCCCGTTGCGATGGCGTCCAGCACCGCCGCACGGGTTTCATAGGCATAGGGAACTGTTGCTGCGGGCCCGAAATGGCTCACCGAACGGCCGTCGGTCCCGATCTCGGCCATGTCGATGCCATCAGCGGATGTTCCGCTGATGGTGCCGACGACAGACCACATGGTCAGAGTGCCTTTGCGATCGTTTCGATGCCTGCTTCCGCGATATCAAACATGTCGTTGACCTGTTTCTCAGAGATGATCAGCGGCGGGCAGAAGGCCATGGAATCCCCCATGTTGCGGGAAATCAGGCCACCTTCGTGAAAGGCCATGTTCGTACGGGCGCCCAGAACGCCCGGTGTCTTCGACATCTCGTCATGATGAAGCTCAACGGCACCGATCAGGCCGATACCACGGCTTTCCACGGCCAGCGGATGTTCTGAAAGCGCATGCAACCGCTTCAGGAACGTCGGGCTGATGTCACGCACATGACCCACCAGATCCCGTTCCTCGATGATCTTGAGGTTTTCCAGCGCGACCGCGGCGGCAACCGGATGCCCACTTGCTGTGTAGCCATGGCCCCATACGCCGATCTTGTGACTTTCATCGGCCACCGGACCGTAGACTTTCTCATTCACCAACAGCGCCGACATCGGCAGGTAGGAGGAGGACAGAGCCTTGGACAGGGTCATGATGTCCGGTTCAAGCTCGAAGGTCTCTGTGCCAAACATGTTGCCAGTCCGGCCAAAGCCACAGATGACTTCGTCGGCCACGAAGAGGATATCGTACTTCTTCAGGATCGGTTGAACCGCTTCCCAATAGCCCTCAGGCGGCACGACAACACCGCCGGCGCCCATGACCGGCTCAGCGAAAAACGCTGCGATCGTTTCAGGGCCCTCGGCCAGGATCATGTCTTCCAGATCCTGGGCACAGCGTTTGGCAAAGTCCGGCTCGCTCTCGCCGTCCTTCTTCATGGAACGATAATGCGGGCTCGAGGTGTGCAGGATATTTTCGATCGGCAGATCGAAGGACCGGTGGTTGTTCGGCAGTCCCGTCAGGCTCGCAGATGCGATGGTCACACCATGATAGCCGCGAACGCGGGAAATGATCTTCTTGCGCTCGGGCTTGCCCAGCGCATTGGAGCGATACCAGATCAGCTTGATGGCCGTGTCGTTGGCCTCGGAGCCGGAATTGGTGAAGTAAGCCTTGGACATGGGCACGGGTGCCATCGCCACCAGCTTTTCAGCCAGTTCGACGGAAGGCCCGTGGGTTTTGCCCGTAAACGTATGATAATAAGGCAGCTTCTCCATCTGACGGGCAGCAGCTTCCACCAGGCGCTTTTCGCCGAACCCGACAGCAACGCTCCAGAGGCCAGCCATGCCTTCGATGTAGCGCTTGCCGTTGTTGTCTTCGACGAAGATGCCGTCGCCCTTCTCGATCACCAGCGGGCCATTTTCCTCGTGCTTGCGTGCATCCATATAAGAATGAAGCTGAAAGGCGACATCACGCGCTTCAATGGAGTTCGGCAGCTGGTTCATAGTACACCTCAAAGACAGGAATGTGCCGGCAGGATCGCCGGGCATGACAGAAGGTCCAAGGCCGGTGAGGCTCGCGATTGAAATCGTGGCGAGGGTCACGTCTGGCGCTTGGCGATCGACAAGTCAGAAATGAGCCTACGCTTCCTTTTTCGATTTTTCACGCTGAAAAACAAAGAAAATTTGCCACAGGGCCGGAAACACAAACCCCATGTGATGATCATGATATAGACAGACCGTAAAATGACGTTTTTTACAGCATCATGGATTTTGGGAGACAGGGATCATGGCGGGCACACCACCTGTATGCAATTTCGGCTGGGAAGCTCCGGGCTTCACCTTGCCGGCAACCGATGGCCGGACCTTGAGCCTCACCGACATCAAGGGCGAGCGGGGAACGCTGGTGATGTTCATCTGCAATCACTGTCCCTATGTGATCGGCATTCGTGACCGCATTATTCGGGATGCCGAAGAACTGTTGAAACATGGTGTTGGGGTGGCCGCCATCAGCTCAAACGATGCAACGGCCTACCCAGCCGACAGTTTCGACAAGATGCGCGAGCTCGCCAAGGCCGAGAACTTCCCTTTTCCCTATCTATATGACGAAGACCAGTCGGCCGCACGTGCCTATGGCGCCGTCTGCACACCGGACTTTTTCGGCTTCAATGCCGATCTTGGACTTCAATATCGTGGTCGCCTTGACGGCGCGCGCATGGGCCAGGATCCGACTGGCGCGCCTCGTGACCTTTTTAACGCCATGGTGCAGATCGCCAAGACAGGCAACGGACCGAAGGACCAGATCCCCTCCATGGGCTGCAGCATCAAATGGAAAGACAAGAATTGACCTCCCCGATGGAACAGGCAGATCGCTGGCCCCGCGCCATTCTTTTCGACCTCGATGGAACGCTGGTCGACTCCGTTCCCGACATTGCCACCTCGGTGAACAAGTTGCTGGCCAGTGAAGACCTCGCGCCCCTGACGGTGAATGAGGTCAGGAGCATGATCGGCCACGGCATCGCCAAACTCGTTGAGCGGGCGTTCAAGGCTCGGGACATAGCGCTAGAGGGCGCGCGCCATGTTGCTATGACCGAGAGGATGATGGACATCTACAAGGACCATTTGACGGAGCAGACCGTCCTTCTCTCCAGAACGGAAGACATTCTTCGCAGCTATCATGGCGCCGGATATGGCCTTGCCGTTGTCACCAACAAGCCTGAAGGCTTCTCCCGTGAGATCCTAGATCGCTTTGGCTTTAGTGCGATGATCGACTGCGTTGTCGGCGGAGACACCGGACCGGCACGCAAACCCGCTCCAGATATGCTTCTACATGCCCTCAAGCAGATGACGGTGCCGGTATCAGACGCCTTGATGGTCGGGGACAGCCCTGCTGATATCGACGCTGCCAAGGCCGCGGGTGTGAAATCGGTCGCGGTCCACGGTGGTTATACGCCAGTTCCTGCAAACGAGCTGGGTGCTGACATCACGATCGATGACCTGAATGAATTACCAGACGCGATCGCGCGGCTGAAACCCTGAGGGCCTTAGCAGTAGACACTGCAAGGATTCCGCGCTGTCCGGTGGACAATGCGCTTTCATTCGCGGCGAGATAACCGCCAACGCATGCGATCCTTTCCGCATTGCCTTGCCTGTTGTAAGGCGCCGTCCTGCGATCTGTGCCGCATCTCAAAGGCATCTGCATTCTCTAGATCGCGTGTCTGTGGGACCTGGGCGCCTGTCCAAATTCCGCACGATAGGCTCTCGTCATTGCGCTTGCATCCTGGTAGCCGCAGCGACCAGAGATTTCGGCGACGGACAGGTTGGTGAGTTCCACCAGACGCCGTGCTTCACGCAAGCGAATAGATTTATAGACAGCCCTCGGCGTCAACTGCAGCTCGCGCTGGAAAATGCTCTCCAGCTCCCGTTGATCGATCTTGAGCCGCGCCGCCAGCTCACCAATGGACAAAGGCGTCTCGATTGTCCGGCGCATGAGGGCTGTGGCACTACCTACCAGAACATCCAGAGACATTCGTTTGTAGGGGTCTTGCAGGTCGCGTTTGTCACCATGCATGAACAAGGCAGCCACTTCCGACGCGAAGAGTGCGCCATGATCCTGCTTGATCAGCCCCAGCGCCAACTCAATGGCCGTCGATGCGCCGCCGCAAGTCGCAAGGTCCGCTTCCAGCACGACGCGGTCTTCTCTCGTTTCGACATCGGGGAACCTCTCGGCAAAGCGGACAAATTCGTCCCAGTGGATGGTGGCTTTACGGCCCTCAAGCAAGCCGGCGTCCGCCAGCAACCAGGCACCTGTGTCGAGACCAACGAGTGTCTTGAAACGGCTCCGCGCCGCCCGCAGGGCACGCCCCGCCGAGGATGTTGCGTAGTCCTCAAATCCATAGCTGGGCATGATGAACAGCAAATCCCCGCCGGGACGCGCCTTAAACCACGCCCCGGTCTCCACTGGCAACCCGCTGGAAGAGGTAATGGTCCCGCCGGAGAAACTCCAGAACGACCAGTCATAGAGCGGCCTCCGGGCGATCGTGTTCGCCGCCCGAAACGGCTCAACGGCATTGGCCAGGCAGTGGTTCGAGAAATGCTCAAACAGGATCACTGCGATTTTCTTTGACGCTAGACTATTTTTTGAATTCTGCATGAAATTTTACAAAACCCGCATGATTTATCCATCCGTTTTGTCTCACTGTTTTCGCAGGCACGCAACAGGAGAAGCGCGATGCACTTTGGGCTGAGCGAGGAACAGGAACTCATCGTTTCAACGGTCAGGTCTTTCGTGGAAAACGAGATCTATCCTCACGAAGATCTGGTCGAAAAATCTGGAAGCGTCCCGCACGAGCTTGGCGAAGAGATCAAGCAGAAATGCATCGACCTTGGTTTCTATGCCTGCAATTTTCCCGAGGAGGTCGGCGGCGCCGGTCTCAGTCACATGGACTTTACCCTTGTGGAGCGGGAGCTTGGCCACGGCTCCATGGCGCTCAACCATTTCTTCGGGCGCCCGCAGAACATCCTGATGGCCTGTCAGGGCGAACAACGCGAGCGCTATCTGTTGCCGGCTGTTCGCGGAGAAAGAATGGATGCACTTGCCATCACCGAGCCGGACGCGGGGTCTGACGTTCGGGGAATGAGCTGTCAGGCCGTGCGCGATGGCGGTGACTGGGTCATTTCTGGATCCAAGCACTTCATCTCAGGGGCGGAACATGCCGACTTTTTCATTGTCTTTGTCGCGACCGGCATCGACGAAACCCCGAAAGGCCCAAAGAAACAAATCACCTGCTTCCTCGTCGACAGAGGAACACCGGGCTTTGAAGTGCGTGACGGCTACAAGTCCGTCAGCCACCGGGGCTACAAAAACTACATCCTCTATTTCGACAAGTGCCGGCTGCCCGATGCGCAGGTGCTTGGCGAAGTGGGCGGCGGCTTCGATGTCATGAACGAATGGCTCTATGCAACCCGGCTCACGGTTGCGGCCATGAGCGTCGGCCGGGCACGCCGTTGCTTCGACTATGCGGTCAACTATGCCGCCGAGCGCAAACAATTTGGCCAACCCGTCGCCAAATTCCAGGGGATCGGCTTCCAGGTTGCCGACATGATCACCGAGATCGACGCAGCCGACTGGCTCACTTTGGCCGGTGCCTGGCGACTGGATCAGAACCTTCCTGCCAACCGCGAAATCGCGAGCGCAAAACTCTATGCGACGGAGATGCTGGCGCGGGTGACCGATACGACGCTTCAGATCTTCGGCGGCATGGGGCTGATGGATGACTTTCCGATTGAACGCTTCTGGCGAGACGCACGCGTCGAACGGATATGGGACGGCACGAGCGAAATCCAGCGACATATCATCAGCCGCGACCTGTTCCGGCCCCTGGGAGCATAAGCGGGATGGCCACGCTTGAAAGGCTGCTGGCCCCGAAGTCGATTGCCGTGATCGGCGGGGGCATATGGTGCACGAATGTCATAGGAGAGTGCCGCAAAAGCGGATACGATGGTGCGCTATGGGCGGTACACCCGAGCAAAACCGAGATTGGCGGATGCGCTGCAGTGAGATCACTTGCCGATCTGCCCGAACCACCAGATGCGGCCTTCGTCGGCGTCAATCGCCACCTGACCATCGACATCGTCCGCGAATTGTCGGCGGCTGGCGCGGGCGGTGCGGTTTGCTTTGCCTCCGGCTTCAGAGAGGCTGCTGAAGAGCTTGCCGATGGATCTGACCTTCAGTCTGAACTGTTGATCGCAGCAGGACATATGCCAATTCTCGGGCCAAACTGCTACGGCTTCATCAACGCCCTGGACGGCGCTGCCCTTTGGCCCGATCAACATGGGCTGGTCAAGGTGCCACGTGGCGTCGCGATCATCGCGCAATCGTCCAACATTGCCCTGAACCTGACAATGCAGGCGCGCGGTTTGCCGATTGCCTATCTGGTGACGGTTGGAAACCAGGCGCAAGTCGGCCTCTCCAATGTAGGGCAGGCCCTCCTGGACGATCCACGCGTGACCGCCATCGGCCTGCATATTGAAGGCATCGATGATCTGGCCGCCTTTGAAGCTTTCGCCCTGAAAGCACAGGCGTGCGGCAAGCCAGTAGTGGCGCTAAAAATCGGCAGGTCTGCCCAGGCAGTGGCCGCTACGGTCTCCCACACAGCGTCTCTGGCTGGAAGCATGGCAGGAGCATCTGCGTTGCTGAAGAGAACAGGCCTCGCGCAAGCGAACAGCCTTCCAGAACTGCTGGAAACGTTGAAGATCGTGCACACCGTTGGCCGTCTGTCTTCGGCCAAGGTTGCCTCCATGTCCTGTTCGGGCGGTGAGGCCAGCCTTATTGCCGATACGGCGACAGGCAGCACAGTCACCTTCCCTGCCTTGACCGGCGACCAGAAGAGCAAGCTTATGGACGCTCTCGGTTCCAAGGTCGCGCTGGCCAATCCACTGGATTACCACACCTACATCTGGGGTGATATTGATGCGATGAGCCGTACCTTTGCCGCCATGATGGCGGGAGATGTGGCGCTCGGCATTGTTGTTCTGGATATTCCAAGGACCGACCGCTGCGCACCGGACGAATGGCTGAAGGTGATTGATGCCATCGAGAAGGCCATGACAATCAGCGGCAAGCCGATGGCCATTCTCAGCACGCTGGCGGAAAACATGCCAGAGCATGTCGCGAGTGATCTCATCGCCCGGAACATCGTTCCCCTCAGCGGACTGGACGAAGCAATTGCTGCTATTTCCGCAGTGAGCAAAATGGGGACCAGCTGTCAGGCGCCAATCCACATTCCTCTGCCTGTCCGAGATCCCGTACTCCTCAGTGAACACGATGCGAAGGAAACGTTGAAACATCACGGTCTGAGGCTCCCGAAGAACACATTGGCCGCTGGCAGCTTCGAGGCGGCAAGTGTCGCAAGTGACATTGGCTTTCCAGTCGTCCTTAAGGGCACCGGCATCGCCCACAAAACGGAAGCTAATGCCGTTGCCTTGAACCTTCAAAGTCCCGAGGGTGTGGAAACGGCCGCAGAAAAAATGCCAGTCGACAGTTTCCTTGTTGAGGAAATGGTCACCCACGTTCTCGCGGAACTGCTTGTTGGCGTTGTGCTGGATCCCGCGCATGGCCTGGTTCTGACGTTAGCCGCCGGCGGCATTTTGACCGAGCTGCTACAGGATCGGGTCTCGCTGCTGCTGCCTGTCTCGCGTGAAGACGTAGCGTCGGCTCTTGGCCGCTTGAAATACGCGCGCGTGCTTCAAGGCTATCGCGGCAGCGCTTCGTGTGATCTGGAGGCTATTGTGGATGCGGTGATGGCCGTTCAATCCTATGCACTGTCGGGCCCGGTTGCGGAAGTTGAAATCAATCCCCTCCTATGCGGCGCGGACTTTGCCATTGCCGCCGACGCGCTGATCAAATGCGGAGCTCCCCAATGACCGATAGTCCTATCAAGACCAAGCGGGAAGGTTTCATTCTCGAAGTGACGCTGGATCGTCCAAAGGCGAATGCAATCGATCTGGCGACCAGTCAGATCATGGGCGACGTCTTTACCGAATTTCGCGACGATCCGGATCTGCGCGTGGCGATTGTGACCGGTGCTGGCGAAAAATTCTTCTGTCCCGGCTGGGACCTCAAAGCCGCAGCTGGAGGAGATGCGGTTGACGGCGACTATGGCAAGGGCGGTTTTGGCGGGCTGCAGGAACTTCGCGGTCTGAACAAGCCTGTGATCGCGGCGGTCAATGGCATCTGCTGCGGCGGGGGCCTCGAGCTCGCCCTGTCTGCCGATATCATTCTGGCCGCCGACCATGCCACATTTGCTCTCCCGGAGATCCGGTCTGGAACCGTCGCCGACGCTGCCAGCATCAAATTACCGAAGCGCATTCCCCATCACATCGCGATGGAAATGCTGTTCACCGGCCGCTGGCTGGAGGTCGAAGAGGCTGCGCGCTGGGGAATGGTCAATCATATCTATCCGGCCTCCGACCTAATGGCAGAAGCCTGGAAGCTCGCCGAGTTGCTGGCGTCCGGCCCTCCGCTCGTCTACGCGGCCATCAAGGAGATCGTGCGCGAGGCAGAAGACATGAAATTCCAGGATGCCATGAACCGCATCACGAAGAGCCAGTTTGCGACCGTGGAAACGCTCTACCGGTCCGAGGACGAAAAGGAAGGCGCCCGCGCCTTTGCCGAAAAGCGCGATCCGGTCTGGAAGGGCCGCTGAAGGAGATAAAGATGCCTTTGCAGATGAACCGAGAGGTTTTTATCACGTGTGCGGTGACCGGCTCCGGCGCGACACAGGACAAGTCCCCCCACGTTCCGCGCAGCCCGCAACAAATCGCCGACAGCGCCATTGACGCCGCCAAGGCCGGAGCCGCGGTGGTGCATTGTCATGTACGCGATCCAGAAACTGGAGCCCCCTCGCGTAGTCTCGACCTTTATCGAGAGGTGACAGATTTGATCCGGGCTGCTGATGTCGACGTGGTGTTGAACCTGACAGCTGGCATGGGCGGCGATATTGTCTTCGGGTCCACCGAAGCGCCCTTCCCGGTCAACAAGATGGCCACTGACATGATCGGTGCCACGGAGCGCATGGCGCATATCCGCGAATGCCTTCCGGAGATCTGCACGCTGGACTGCGGCACCATGAACTTTGCCGAGGCAGACTATGTCATGACCAACACCCCGGGCATGCTGAGGGCGATGGGGTCGATGATGACCGAGCTTGGCGTGAAACCGGAAATCGAAGCCTTCGACACAGGCCACCTCTGGCTTGCCAAACAGCTCGTGAGTGAAGGCACGTTGGCCTCACCTGCCCTCGTCCAATTGTGCATGGGCGTTCCGTGGGGTGCGCCAAACGACCTCAATACGCTTATGGCCATGGTCAATGCGATCCCGAAAGACTGGACCTGGTCCGCTTTCAGCCTGGGGCGGGACCAGATGCCCTACGCCGCGGCTGCAGTTCTGGCAGGCGGGAACGTTCGTGTTGGACTGGAGGACAATCTGTTTCTTGAAAAGGGCGTGCTGGCAACCAACGCGCAGCTCGTCGAAAAGGCAGTCAATGTGATTGAGGGTATGGGCGCCAAGATCGCTGGTCCGGAGGCTGTGCGGCAAAAGCTCGGATTGACCAAACGCGCTCCAATGGTTCGTTGAGTCCTCGCATGAGCAAGCGCATCGTTGTCACGGGAGGCGCGGCTGGAATTGGTCGCGCGATCGCAGAACGCTTTTTACAAGACGAGAACAGGGTTGCGATTTGTGACGCTGATCCCGCCGCTGTTGCCGCGTTTCAGGCGCTGTATCCTCAAGCCATCGCCAAGGTCGCTGATGTGACCTGCGAAGCCGAGATGGAAACGTTCTTCAACTGCATCGAAACCGCCTGGCATGGCGTTGATGTTGTCTGCGCCAATGCGGGAACAGGCGGCCCAGCGGGCGGTATCGAAACCCTGCAATATGACGACTGGCAGCGCTGTATCGCAACCAATGTGCATGGTTCTTTCCTGACCTGCCGCTGGGCTGCAAAGCTCATGAAAGAGCAAGGATCAGGGGCAATCATCTTGACGTCCTCGACAGCCGGTATCATGGGATACCCATTGCGATCTCCCTATGCGGCTGCGAAATGGGCTGTCGTCGGGATGACCAAGACGCTTGCTATGGAGCTGGGACCTCATGGTATTCGTGTGAATGCGGTCTGTCCCGGCGCTGTTGAAGGCCCGCGCATGGATCGGATCGTTGCCAATGAAGCCGCAGCCCGCTGTGTAACAGAGGGGGAGATCCGCTCGTCCTATGTAACCGGCGTATCCATGAGGACCTGGGTGACGGCTCAGGACGTGGCAAACACGGTTCACTTTCTGGCTTCGCAAGCAGGCAACAAAATTTCAGGGCAGGTTCTGTCCATTGATGGCAATACGGAGACTTTGGCACCATGACACAAAAAGCAGCGATCATCGGTGGCGGTGTCATTGGCGGCGGATGGGCCGCACGCTTTCTCCTGAACGGCTGGGATGTGGCGGTCTTCGATACGGATCCGGACGCGCAGCGCAAGATTGGCGAAGTCATTGCCAACGCCCATCGCAGCTTGCCCGCGCTCTACGACAAAACCTTGCCAGGCGAAGGGACGCTCAGCTTTCACGATGAGCTAGAGGCCGCCATCGCAGACGCCGACTGGATACAGGAGAGCATTCCAGAAAGGCTGGAGCTGAAACACCAGGTGCTTGGCAGCCTTTCCGAGTTGGCCCCGGAAAAGGCGATTATCGGGTCCTCGACGTCCGGCTTCAAACCTTCCGATCTAAACAAAAAGGGCGCTCGCGCGATCGTCGCCCACCCCTTCAATCCGGTCTACCTACTGCCGCTGGTCGAATTGGTCGGGGATCCGGTCGCGACGCAGCCGGCTGCGGATATTCTGCGCAACATCGGCATGTTTCCTCTGGTTCTACGCAAGGAGATCGATGCGCATATTGCGGACCGCCTGCTGGAGGCTGTCTGGCGGGAAAGCCTCTGGCTGGTGAAGGACGGCGTCGCAACGACAGAAGAAATCGACGAGGCCATCCGCATGGCCTTTGGCATTCGCTGGGCACAAATGGGCTTGTTCGAGACCTATCGCATCGCCGGCGGGGAAGCCGGGATGAAGCACTTCATGGCCCAGTTCGGCCCGGCGTTGAAATGGCCCTGGACCAAATTGAAGGATGTTCCAGAGTTCACAGACGAGCTCGTCGACCTCATCGCCGGACAGTCCGATGCTCAATCCGGACACCTGTCCATTCGCGAACTGGAGCGTCTGCGCGACGACAATCTGGTCAGCATGATGCGAGCGCTGAAAAAGACCGGGACCGGCGCTGGCGGTGTGATTGCCAAACACGAGGCCGCGCTTGAAAATCCGTCTGCACCAGATTTGCCCGTCACCGCAAAGCGGCAGATCCCGCAAAGCTGGACGGACTACAATGGGCACATGAATGAAGCTCATTACCTGGAAGCAGCCGCCGCGGCAACGGATCGCTTCATGGAGATGATCGGTGCGGACGCGGACTATATCGCATCCGGCAAGAGCTATTTCACGACCGAGAACCACATCCGGTATCTGGATGAGATGCTGGCCGGAGAACAGCTGACCATCACCACGCAGGTACTGAAGGGTGAAGGCAAAAAGCTACACCTTTTTCATATGCTCCATGGTGACAAGGGAACCGTCACGGCCACCGCTGAGACATTCCTGCTGCACGTGGATCTGAACACGCGGTCCAGCTGCATGCCGACAGATGAGATTCTTGAAAAACTGACCGCCTTTGCCGAGAAACACGCCGGTTTGCCAATGCCGGAAGGCGTCGGGCGCTATGTGGGGCAACGGTCCTAGCGCTGGGCGCCTTGCAACACAGCGGGCCCGACGCAATGTCTGAGGACAGCCAAGACCCAAAATACGACCAAACTTGCTTCCTAAACTGCATCGCGCAAAAATTGACGATGCAGCTACCGAACTAGTTCCGCTCGCGGGACTTTGAGGTCGCTGCACGAACTCGAAGCGCCCTCGCTCAGCGGAAACACCTATTGTCCTGAATGCGTGCGTAAACAGTTCAAATTTTACTCGGTTCCGCTCTGCGCGTGCTGCCCGGCGTTTCATCGAAATGCCGCCTGTAGACGTCGGCAAAGGCAGCCTGGGTCGCGAAGCCTGTCATAAGTGCAATCTCGCCGACGCTAAGGCCCGACTGCGACAAGAGTGTTCGCGCTGTTTCCAGCCGGATGGTTCGATAATGCTGCATGACCGAGCTTCCCAGCGCGCTCTGGAACCGCCGTTGCAACTGACGGGGCGAAATCCCGATCAGGGCTGCGATCTGGGACAGTTCCAATGGATCTGCGATATGGGTTTCCATCAGCTCCAATGCATCCGCGACAAGGGCAGGCATGGGGCCATAGCGAGACAAGAGACTGGCCTGCTGCGGTGCATCAGCCACCCGAATTTCGGTCTGTATAAACCAGTCGCTGATACGCTGGGCGAAACGGGCACCATGCTTAGATGAAATGATCGCATACATCATGTCCAGCGGCGCGGTGCCGCCTGCGCACGTATATCGGTCCCGGTCGATCACAAACAATCTACGTTCCAGCAGATGCTGCCCCGGTCGAGCACCCAGATCCTCCATGTAGTGCCAGTGAACCGTGAACCGTCGGTTTTCCATAAGGCCGGCCGCCGCCAGAATGACCGCTCCGCCGGAAATGCCCCCAAGTGCAGTTCCCTCGTCATCGAGCTTGCGCAGCCAGGCAAATAGCTCGGGATTCCAGACCTCTAGCGGGTCCCCTCCGGCGACAACGAACACAATGTCGAACGGACCGGGCTCCTCGGCGATGCTGCGCGTCGAAAAGGTTGCAGGCAGAGAGCTTGCAGCCTGCGTTCCGCCGATCGAGAGCGGGACAATCTCATAAAGTGTGCGCTCGGCAAACAGATTGGCCGCGCGCAAGGGCTCCATCGCTGCCGCCGTGCTCATCATCGCAAAACCGTCAATCAACAGAAAACCAACTCTGAGCATGAGAGAAATTGACCCTTCTTCGAAATGTTATGTCTCTTATCCGAAAGATCATTCTCTGTTTGCCTTGCTAAGACAAGAGCTCCAGCTGGGAGACACCGAATGAACTTCTCCGGATTCCGGGTGATCAGGGAAGCCCTGACCGGTCACAAGGGATGGAGCGCGCTATGGCGCGATCCAGAGCCCAAAGCAGACTATGACTTCATCATTGTCGGTGGTGGGGGCCACGGCCTCGCGACAGCCTATTATCTCGCTTCCGAATTTGGTGCCAACCGGATTGCAGTCCTGGAAAAGGGCTGGCTAGGTTCAGGAAACATCGGCCGTAACACGACGATAATCCGATCCAACTACCTGCTACCGGGCAATCAACCCTTCTACGAGTTTTCCATGCAACTGTGGGAAGGTCTGGAGCAGGAATTCAATTTCAACGCGATGGTGTCGCAACGTTCGATCATCAACTTGTTCCACAGTGATGCTCAGCGCGACGCCGCACGCCGCCGTGGCAATGCCATGCACCTGAGCGGTGCCGGCGGCAGTCTGCTGTCGCAACAGGACGTGCGCCAGCTTGCACCCTTCCTCAACTTCGACAACGCGCGCTTCCCGATCAAGGGGGGCCTCATTCAAGACCGCGCCGGCACCGCCCGTCACGATGGCGTTGCCTGGGGCTATGCTCGTGGCGCTGACCAGCGCGGCATCGACCTTATTCAAAACTGCGAAGTAACCGGCTTCCGGATTGAAAACGGCTGTATCCAGGGTGTCGAGACCAGCCGTGGCTTTATCGGTGCCAAGAAGGTCGGTGTTGCGGTTGCAGGCTCCACCAGCCGCGTGATGAGCAAGGCTGGCATGCGCCTACCCATCGAAAGCCACGTCTTGCAGGCATTTGTTTCCGAAGGCCTCAAGCCAACGATCCCCGGCGTGATCACTTTCGGCGCGGGGCACTTCTATATCAGCCAATCGGACAAGGGCGGTCTCGTGTTCGGCGGCGATATAGACGGTTACAATTCCTATGCCCAGCGCGGAAACCTGCCGATGGTGGAAGATGTCATCGAAAGTGGTATGGCGCTGATGCCCATGATCGGACGGGCTCGTTTGCTGCGCAGCTGGGGCGGGATCATGGACATGTCCATGGACGGTTCGCCGATCATCGACAAAACATCTGTCGACGGCCTCTATCTCAATGCCGGCTGGTGCTATGGCGGCTTCAAGGCAACGCCCGCATCCGGCTTCGCCTTCGCCCACCTGCTTGCGACCGATCAACCGCATCAGACGGCAACCGCCTATCGTCTTGACCGGTTTGAGCGCGGGCTAGTGATCGATGAAAAGGGCGTCGGCGCCCAGCCCAATCTGCATTGAGGTTCCCATGCTGATCCCCCATCCCCTACTCGGCCCACGTGACGCGATGGAATTCACCTATCACGGCGACGCAAAGCTCCTGATGCGTCCCGCACCCGAAAGCCCGACCGCCGAGG
Organism: Labrenzia sp. CE80; assembly: GCF_009650605.1. Classification (NCBI taxonomy): domain Bacteria; kingdom Pseudomonadati; phylum Pseudomonadota; class Alphaproteobacteria; order Hyphomicrobiales; family Stappiaceae; genus Labrenzia; species Labrenzia sp. CE80. The sequence goes on along the minus strand of NZ_WAJT01000002.1, from coordinate 589,461 downwards.
CGGAATTCTGGGATTATGTCTTCTTGCGCGACAACCCAGCCGGGGTTCACCGGGAACTCTGGTTCCACGAATATGGCGACCGTTCCTGGCTCGTCGTGACACGCAACACGATCACCCACGAGATCCTTTCGGCAGAACTGGCCTGCGATGTGGCAAGGAGAAGCAGATGAGCCGTGTTCAGGGCGGTCTCGTTGACCGAAGCACAAACTTGTCGTTCACCTTCGACGGCAAGACCTATCATGGTCATCCGGGAGACACGCTTGCCTCTGCATTGTTGGCCAATGGCGTGCGTCTGGTCGGTCGGAGCTTCAAGTACCATCGGCCGCGTGGCATTTTTTCTGCCGGGTCGGAAGAACCGAATGCATTGGTGGAACTTCGCGGCGGGGCCTTTCGTGAGCCGAACACGCGCGCAACGGTTACAGAACTCTTCGACGGGCTGGTGGCCAACAGTCAGAATCGAGTCGGATCGCTCGATTTCGATCTGATGGCGGTCAACGACCTCTTCGCCTCGTTCCTGTCGGCAGGTTTCTACTACAAGACCTTCATGTGGCCGAGGACGTTTTGGGAGAAGTTCTACGAACCAGTGATCCGCCGCGCGGCAGGCCTTGGAAGCCTAAGCATGCTTCCAGATCCCGACACGTATGATCGCGGCTATCTCCATCCAGAGGTGCTGATAATCGGTGGAGGAGCTGCAGGTTTGACCGCCGCGTTGACGGCAGCTCGAGCCGGCGCCCAAGTGGTCCTAGCTGATGAGGACAGCCGCGTCGGTGGGCGCCTTCTTGCCGACGGGATCGCTCTAGACGATCGACCAGCAGAAGAGTGGATTGCGAAAACGGAAGCAGAACTCGCGTCCTTGCCAAATATCCGTATCTTGAGGAGAACGACCGTCTTCGGTGCCTACGATCATGGGATCTACGGGGCCGTGGAACGGGTATCGGATCACGTTGCGGACGGTAATGGCCGCGCCCGGCAGACGCTATGGCGGATCACCGCCAAGCGCACAATCCTCGCAGCCGGTGCGACGGAGAGGCACATTCCTTTCCGGGACAACGATAGACCTGGCATCATGCTTTCAGGAGCTATGAGGGCCTATGCAAACCGGTGGGCGGTGACCCCGCAAACCGGACCGAAGGACCAAATAGCGATCTTCACCAACAATGATGACGGTCACAGGACAGCGCAAGCGCTCGTCGGCAAAGGCGTCTCGCTTGCAGGCGTTGTCGACGTGCGGCCAGAGGCCAGAAGCCTCGGAGACTACGAAACCTTCGCCGGCGCAGTTGTGACCGGAACCCGGGGGCGATTGGGACTGAAGTCCATTCAGGTGAGCGCGCGCGGCCACTCGCAGTGGCTGCGATGTGCGGCGCTCGGCGTTTCAGGCGGCTGGAATCCAAATGTCCACCTTGCCTCCCATCACCGCGGAAGACCTGTCTGGGACGACGCCAGCTTGGCTTTTCTGCCAGGTGAGGGTGGGCCCAGCGGAATGATACCGGTGGGCGCTGTCAAAGGTGCGTCGTCCACCAAGGCCGCCCTTGAGGACGCGGCCCATGCTGCCGTGCAAGTCCTGGAGGATCTCGGCCGGTCGGCGGACCTGCCAGACCTTCCATCTGCCGCGGACGAGGCGGCGGGCATCGCAGCTTACTGGCATGTGCACGGCAAGGGACGTGCCTTTGTCGACTTTCAGAACGATGTAACTGTCAAAGACATTGGTCTGGCACATCAGGAAAACATGCGACCTGTCGAGCACTTGAAGCGCTGGACCACGCTGGGCATGGCAACGGATCAGGGAAAGACGGCGAATGTCACCGCGCTGGCGGTGATGGCCGAACTGACCGGCAAGACGATCCCGCAAATCGGAACGACCATCTTCCGGCCACCTTATACGCCTGTCAGTCTCGGCGTTCTCGGCGGCGGCGATACGGGGGCAGACTTCCGCCCACGGCGCCTACCCCCGACCCATCGCTGGGCGGAAGAAAGAGGAGCGATCTTCGTCGAAGTCGGTCAATGGATGCGTGCCCAATATTTTCCGATTGCCGGCGAGACCCATTGGCGCCAAAGCGTGGATCGGGAAGCACGGGCAGTGCGTGCTGGTGTGGGTGTTTGTGATGTGACCTCACTCGGCAAAATCGATGTGCAAGGCAACGACGCGGGAGAATTTCTCAATCGGATCTACGCCAACATGATGGCAACCCTGCCGGTCGGCAAGGTCCGTTACGGACTGATGCTGCGTGAGGACGGTTTTGCGTATGACGACGGAACCTGCGCGCGCCTTGGCGAGAGCCACTATCTCGTGACGACGACCACGGCCAATGCAGGTCTGGTTTACCGCCAGATGGAGTTCGCCCGCCAATGCCTCTGGCCCGATCTCGATGTGCAGCTCATCTCAACAACCGATGCATGGGCGCAGATAGCGGTGGCTGGCCCGAAATCTCGCGAGCTTCTGGGCCGCATTGTCGATGATTTCGACATCTCCAACGACGCCTTTCCCTTCATGGCATGTAGGGAGTTGACCATTTGCGATGGCCTACGGGCGCGCCTTTTCCGCATCTCCTTCTCCGGAGAGCTGGCTTACGAAATAGCAGTACCGGCCCGCTATGGCCACGCTTTGATGGCACGTCTGATGGAAGTGGGGGAGGATCTGGGCGTGACGCCATACGGCACGGAGGCCCTGGGCGTTCTCAGAATCGAAAAAGGACATGCTGCGGGTGCCGAACTCAACGGTCAGACGACGGCGGCGATGATCGGGCTTGGCCGAATGGTATCGGCGAAGAAGGACAGCATCGGCGCCATTATGTCGCGCCGCGAAGGCCTTGCGACGGAGGCGCGTCGGCTTGTGGGCCTGAAGCCGATCAAGCCAAAAGAGCAGATTCCAGCGGGAGCGCATCTATTCGAGGAAGGTGCAGCTTGGACCATGTCGACGGACCAGGGCTGGGTCACCTCGTCCTGTTATTCGCCGCACCTGGAGAGCTACATCGCCCTCGGTTTCCTGGAAAACGGCGACAGCCGGTTGGGCGAAAGGCTGGTTGCTGCAAACCCGATTGAAGCGCAGGAGCTGGCGGTCGAGGTCGTCTCCGCCCACTTTGTTGATCCAGAAGGAGGGCACTTGCGTGACTGACCTGACACCCGTGACTGCTTTAGGCGGAACGACCGCTCGCGTAGAGCGATTTGGCTCAATTACGATTTCGGAAAACGACGATCTTGCATTTGCATCCCTGGCCGTGCCCAGAGGAACTGAAGTTCCAACGCCCTTTGGGCTCACTTTACCAGACGCCGGTGGCCTCACACAGGCCGACAACTACGGCGCGTTCTGGACTGGTCCAAGCCAATGGATGATTACCGGCGAGGGTCGGGGCAATTTGGATTTTGCCGCCGAGGTGAAGGCCGCTTGCCCGGGTTGCGCTGTGACCGCGCAGACAGACGGGTGGACGGCCTTTGAGATCGAGGCTTCCGATGGCGTCCAATCTGTGGAGGCGCTTATGACACGCCTGGTCAATCTCGACCAGCAAATCCTCAGACCCGGGCACGCGACCCGCACGCAGCTTCACCACATGAGCGTATTCTTGATCCGCCGTCAGCAAGGGCATCTTGCGATCATTGGGATGCGGACACTGGCCGACACACTGTGGAAGGTCCTGACACAGACTTTGAGGCGTTTGGATCGCTAGCATTTCGGCTCTTGAAGCCTTGCCTTAGAAGCCAAGACTTGTGTCGTGGCGAGTTAAAGACATGAAACGGCGCCGCCCGGTCCAAGCTGGCAAGATGCCTATCTAACTCCAAGCTATTGCCTCTGCTGTCTTTTTTTGTTGCGCACACCGTCTTAGTAAATCTATTTCCAGAACGTTTTCAGGCTTTGCGATCGCGTTGTGGTCCATCGCTGATGTGCTAACGAAATACGTGTCCAGAACAGCCTCTAGAAGCCTAGCATTTCAATCAACGCGGAACAGGCCCTTCAAACGTCGGCGAATTGCACGGCGTGACATATGGGGGATCGACCCCATGGGATGACAGCTGGCTGAGCGACATTCTCCTCACATCGGAAACGCGGTGACACACCGCTCACAGATGAGGGGAAATTGAGATGTTTGCACTGTCCATTTTGAAAAATGCCGCGAAGGCCATCACCATGGTCATGGTTGCAGCCGCAGTGTCCTACGGGGCTATAGAAACCTTTGATCCGTCCATCGCCGAGGCAGGTGCCAAGAAGAAGGTCCAGTTTGTGTCCAAGGGAATTGGCAAGGTCGGTGGCTTTCTGGAAAAAGCGGGCCGCAAGGCTCAGGCAAAGCGCGGCATCGGCAAACATGTCGGCGGCATCCTGAAAAACACCGGCAAGGGCTTCAAGAACACAGGCAAGGGCGTCAACAAGGGCATGGGCAAAGTCTCCCGTGGCACAAACAAGTTTCTCGGCAAGTCCAAAGTTGGCCGCGGCACAAAAAAGGTCTGGCGCAAGGTGAAGCAGCGTCAGGATGAAGCGATCGATCAGGCCTTCGGCAACTGTGGCGGTCGGTTCTGCAAAGGCGCGCGCGAAGGCGTTCGACTGTTCGCTCCTATGTAAGAAACAAGCGTCATCGCCCAAAGCCGGCCGGGTGAAAATCCGGCCGACTTTCTTTTGTTGGAGAGTGTGCGTTATTCATATGGGGGATCGACCCCATGTGGCGGGAGGAGAGGCTCCGGTACCTTTTCAGCACGGAAACAAGAAAGGATAGACCGATGAAGAAACTCATTTTTGCTGCCAGCGCATTGCTCGCCTCACTGGGACCAGGGTTTGCTTCGGGTGCTATGGCCAGCGAAGATCTGGATTTGTCCGGCTACAAGCCAATACCGACCAGCATCTATTTTGACTGGCAGCCTGAAGAATCTACGGTTTTCCTTCGGTTTGATTCCGGTTGCCTAACGGCGCACACCGCACGCTTGGTCACAGAGAACCTGTCGGCTGATCTGGACCGTGACACAGGCCGTCTCGAGATCAACGGGAGTTTTCTCCAACGACCGCCGGAAAACCCCAGAGCGATTGGCTCGGCAGATTGTATGGGGTCAAGAGAGAAAACAATCGAAATTCCGCATCTGACAGGTGGCAACTATGAAGTGCGCTGGAGTGGCAAATTACTTTGGAAACTCAAGCTGACTGACAAGCCACTAGAAACGCGCTTGATCCTGGAAGAGGTGGAGCTAGGTCGCCCGTACACGCTCTAAACAGTCAAAGTGCCGAGAAAGACTTGGATGAGACACAAGGTTGTCGATGCATCAAGTCGAGCCCTCAAGGCAATGGGATCCATGCGAGTTGCACAAGGAACTCCAATCTCGCAGGGCGTGATGAAGGATACATTGATCAGCTAAGGAAAAACGGAAGGCCGACTGCTGTGCCTTTGCTACTGAATGCCAAGGTCGATTGACCATAGCTGGCAGGGATGAGGGGAGATATTGGGCAGCGGTGTTGCTACTTGCCTGTCCTGAAATCATCATCTGCGTTCCGCATTTCAAGTGGAGTTACAATGCCGTCCCTGTTCTTGTCGATGATATTAAAGGCAAAACCGTAAGCTCCGAAGAACCTGATCTTCCGGGCGGTTGATTGCCCGGAATCGGCCATCGCGCGCACAAACGTCCTAAACTCCTTACGCGTCAGAACCCGATCCTTGTTCACGTCCGCCTTCAGGAAAGCGGCGATTTCGGACTTCTTCGGCTTCAAGTTGGCGGTCGCGAACGACGACTGCGGAGTCCAACCACTCAGACCAAGTGCCAGCGATGCGACCAAGATGATTTGACGTCTCATGAGCTCCACTCCCTCACTTGTCGGAATTTATCTCAGGCTGAGGGAATTTCAAAAAGCCAAGTGTGGCCAGGGAGCGAGATTTTTAAGGTCTAGCCTGTCGAATTCAAGCCGCGAGCGGGATTTTCAGGACAAACTGCGTCCCGCGGCCTTGTTCTGATCTGCATTCCAGATCCATGCCGTTGCCTTTGGAAAGCTCAAAGCAGACTGAAAGCCCAAGTCCATGGCCGTCTGAGTTCTCGCCTTTGTTATAGGCTTGCGAGAAGGCCGCGATTTCGCTGTCAGCCATGCCCGGACCTGTGTCCAGGACATTCAGCTCAATCTCGTCTCCAGCGCGTCTTACACCCAAGAGCACCGCACCGGTTTGGGTGTATTTCACTGCATTGGACACAAGGTTACTGACAATGCGCATGAGGATCAGAGGCGGAATCGCAATTTTTTGCGAGGAAGACACTCGTCGCAAGCGCAAGCCCTTGGAGATGGCTTCTTCATTAAACATCTGCTGTACGGTGTCGATCACGAGCGAGATCTCATAGGGCTCCTGCTCATCTTCGGTTGAAGCCGTTCTGCTCTTGGGCTCACTCGTCAGCGGCGAAGATTTCCGGTCATTCGATCCCACATCGTCACTGGAGGTCGAATTTGGAGTTGTCTCCTTCAGATAATCGTTGGACAGGGCTTCCATGTAGTCGAAGGCTTCAGTCAGGCGTTGTTTGACCTGCGGATCGAGGTGCTCAGACAGGCCATCGACATTCATTCTGAGCGAGGTGATGGGTTGCTTCAGATCATGAGAGGCCGTCGCCAGTTGCCTTTGGCGCAGGCTCGCCAGTTCCCGAGCTCTTGTGTAGTTGCGCTCTGTCTCCAGCAGCTCCCGGCTTCTCTTGGCTTCTGCATCGAGCGCTGCCAATTCTGCCTCAACGGCCGATGCATGTTTCTTGCGCAAATTGATGATATGGCCTGTCAGGCTGGTCATTGTGGTGATCAGCAAAACAGTGAAGACGCCTTTGACTGCGGTGGACACAGGAATGATTTCTGCCTGACTGCCGATCACCATCACGGCTATCAAAACAACGACCATCAGAACGCCAAGGCCAGAAATGATCATGCTTGTCAGATGGATATCGCCCTGATCGCGCCGCCAGCGGCCACCAGCCAAAAAGATGGACGCGAACATCAGCGCCAGCAGGACATAGCCGAATAATGCGGCGTAGGTGCCGGGCGACAGCAGCGAGACGGCAAAGCCTGCCACGGAGACAAGGGCAAGCAATGTCAGCGCGATTGAAAGCCAGGTTTCCTTCCCCTCTATGGTCGTCGAACGCCCGGAAATGAGGAAGCCCGTACCGGATAAGGCAAAAAGAAAGAAGAAGCCGACCGGCGATTGCAAGTCCGGGGTGTCGGGGAAGAAAAAGCGAAACCACAGTCCATCGATATAGCCAATGAAGCCGAGACCGATGCTGAACTGGATCGCATACAGGATGCCGATCCAGTTTTTCATCGCAACGTGAAAGCCGAAAAAGAACACAAGGCAGGAAATGGCGAAGGCGTAAAAAGCCGTGTGGGAAATTCCGGATGAAAAGGCTGAGGCTTCCAGCTCAACGGGTGTTTCCAAAGCCATGTCGAAGGACTGAAAGGGACCAAACTTGAAGTTCACCAGGAGAGTGATCTCTTCCTGCGGCGCGATCTCGAAAACAGGAGTCCTTAGCCGGGTAACTGAATGATCTTCCGGTATGAAGGGCTCGAAGATCGAATAATTCAACAGGCTTTCGGTAAAGCTGCTGTCCCGCACCACATAGGCATCGGCCTCGCTTACAAGCGGCAGGTCGATGACAAGAACAAAAGGATCGGGAGCGCGGCCGTCATCCAGGGTAGCATTCAAAATACGCACCGCGGCCCAGGCTTCCGGAGCGTAGTTCGTCTCAAGAGCAGAGGCCTTCAGCTCTGCCTGGAATTCGCCAGCGCGGAAGCGTTTGAGGATTTGCCCTAGGGACGCGGATGGGTCCGTGAGATAGGTCAGGCTGTGCTTGAGGTCCGCAATTCCTCTGCCGGGCTGCAGTTCCACACTGCCCGCCCATACCGTTCCAGCGAACTGAAAAACGAAAAACATCCATGCCAACAGTTTCAGGATTCTGGTCATTTCCTCTAAGGCATGTCAGTTTCGCGTGGATGTCACCGGATGGATAGTGAGCCGTGAACGAGCAAAAATACAATGCAATTATTGCAGACGATCACGCAATTGTACGGGCAGGGCTGAAAGATGCTTTGGAAAAGCCCGGCTTGATCGAACCGGACGGCATAAGGGTTCTGTCCGAAGCGGGAGACGGGCTGACGGCGATTGCGGAAATCCGGAAACATCGGCCACACCTTCTCCTGCTTGATGTGTCCATGCCGATGGCCGGCGGCGTCGAAGTTCTTGTCGAAGCCCGCCGATGGTCCCGGGAGACGAAGGTGGTCGTGTTGACCGGTGTTTCTGCCGTTGGGCTGGTCTCCGATCTGGTCGAGGCCGGGGTGGATGGGCTTTTCTCTAAGGCCTCGGACAATACCGAGTTCTATCAAAAACTTCCGGGCATCCTTCGCGGTCAGAGGCATATCTCAGAGTACTTCCTGAGCATCCTGGAAGAAACACCGAAGCTGCCTGTGCTGACCGATCGGGAACGACAGACGCTCAACATGATCCTTGCCGGCCGCTCCAACAAGGAAATGGCCGAAGGGCTAGGGATAAGTATCAAGACGGTCGACAAACACCGCACCAGCTTAATGCAAAAGCTGAATGTGCGCTCTGTGCCGCAACTCATGGCTCGCGCATTAAAGGAAGGCCTGATCGACCCTTCCAAGGAATTATAGCCTTTGGCTTCGAGCCAAGGCGCGAGAATGTTAGCAAATGGGGAGTCTACCCCATGCCGTTGAACTCAGGCAGGCGTAAATTGGACGCCTTAGACATGGAAAGGGAACGTCATGCTCAAAAGCCTTAGTTTCATCGGCAAACTCGCAATATGCGTCACTGCTATCTTTCTGGCAGCCGTCACCACTTACGAAGCGCAGGCCCAAACCAGCGAGACGTCCCTTGACGGCTTCCGAGAGCTGAAGGTTGCTCCCGGACTTGCCGTTGGCGACGACATCATCGACGTGTTGATGCCATTTCTGCGCGGCCACCCCGAAAGCGAGGAAGGCAATCCTGGTTTTGAGATGAAACTCCGAAAGGCTGACTACGGCTTTCAGGTCGATATCATCCAGACAGGGTTCCTTGATGATTCCGTGTCAGGCCACCACTTCCGTGGAGGGGTTATCCGCACGAGCAAGGGTCAGTGGGAACTGCTGAACATGCATCTCAAGCCTATCTGCGCCCGTGGCCAAAACGTCGACGGCTATTGCAAGACCGAAACAAATCCCGGTCCCCCTGCCATGTTCATCATGCCCGGCGCCAATTCATCAGGTACGCTCCATTGCGTAAATGTCGCTGCCGACGACGTGCTGAATGTGCGTGACGGGCCGGGCTCGAGATTTGCGACTGTTGGCGCTCTGGCAAGCGGCAACTGTCATGTGGCCGTGTCAAATGCTTGTGAAGGCAAATGGTGCAAAGTTCGCTCCGGCGATGTTTCTGGCTGGGCACACACCGGCTATCTTTATGCTGCAAACTAGGCACGTCGAGAGTGCCGCCCAAAAGAGGAAATGGATGTTTTCCATCGGCAGAAGATTGTGAAAGACCAAATGCTCAATTTCCAAATGCAAGGGCCAGTCTTTGGCGGTTTTTGTCTGGCGGTGGCGACAGCCTTGACCGTCGGGGCGTTGTCAGGTGCAGCTCTGGCTGTTGACGGCCCAGCGCCTACCTATTTGGAAAGCGGTAGCAACGATCTGATCCGGTTTCAAAAAGGTGGTGTTCCAACACCAGAGATCACTGCGCGAGCCCGGTCGTCTGCGACGCGAAAAGCAAAGCCGATGGCCACGGCAACGCGGGTATACAAAAGCCTGGGCTCTAAAAGCCGGGGAATTTCACGTTCTGACAGTCCGAGACCGGGTGCGGGGCTTCTTCTGTCGCCACCGTCCGCGTTGCCTACAGTTTCCTCTGATACCGCCCCCCCCTCTTCGGCGGCACCGCAGACGAAGGAAGTCATGCAGGAGCAGCGCGCCAGGGTCGGGAGCCGCAGTCTGCCTCCGGCTTCAAGCCCGGAAGTGCAACCGGCCCCTCTCGAGGAAGATATCGATCTGCGCCTCGTCACCATATGTCTGACCAATCCGGCACAAGCGCAAGGCGCAAAGGGCTTTGACATTCGCCGTGACGGCCTGCCCCGTTACGTCGCAGAAGTCGGTGAGATGGCTTGTGCTCGGTTTGAGCCCACCAGACAGATGCTCTATTTCTGGAAGGCTGACAGTTCAGGCGACCTGATCCCTACGCTCTCCAGCCGTTTGGACCTTAATGACTCCGACGGTACCCTGGTCACGCTCGACTGGGTGCGAGATCACTAATCCTACCTAAAGGTACGGTCCGAATAGGGTCTTGCCCCCATGCCAGGATGTCCGCGGGATCGATATCTTTCCTCATCGAACCAGAGGAAAGGGCAAAACCATGAGAATCTCCGCAAAATCTACCACAGCCGCACTGTCGTTGGCCGCTCTCGTCATGAGCTCCGGCGCCGCCACTGCTCTTGGGCTCAGAGACGCATTCGTAAAATTCGATGGATATACCTTTCTAACACTGGACCCGGGCTCCTCGTTGACCCCCGGCATCCTCGACCAGAACGAGCAGAAGAAAGGCCGTTGGATCAAACGAAAGCCGAAGGTGTCGTCCAGGTGGTGTCCTGAAAAACAAACACTGACGTTGATCATCTCGTCGGGGTGCCTGCAATCCAGCGCAGCAGACCCCGGGGACCTGGTAAAGGTCTCGCTGGACCGCGAAAATCGGCGCATCGTCGTGACTGGGGCCTTCTGGTATAAAATTTCCTCAAGGAAACAGACCCGGGATTGTTTGCAGACACAAACCTACGAACGGGTCTTTCGGGATCTGGACCATGGAGCGTACACATTGCAGGTCGGCGATGAGCCTGAAACGCGATTGATGCTCGGGACATCCTAAATTCCATAATCCTGATTGAGCTGCAGGAACAGACACGACGAAACCGGCGGGTGGGCTCCCCCGCCGGTTTTTTTGCATTTCATGGATGAGGCTACTGTTTCGCGGCCTGTGCGAGCCGCAATATTGTCAGAAACTCGGAGCGGTATCCGAAGCGGTCGGCGCCCTTGTTTTCCCTGGCGAGTTTTTCGCTGTCTTCGAAACTCCAGTTACCCAGGTAGTGTGTGCCTTTAAGCAACTGACCAAAGCTGGCGACGGAGGCCGCAAAGAGGGTTTCGGAGACGAGGATCTTCTGATCTGTCTCCCTTACCGGCGTTTCGATCAACTTGCTTTCCTCTTCACCGGGCGCCTTGTAGCGAAGTTTCACGAATGCCAGCTCTCCGGAATAGGCCTCGTCGAAACTTGTAGATGTCTCTTCTGCAGAGTTATAGCGTTCGTCAGGAAACTTGATTGCAGGAGAACCGACAGGCGTGATTTCGTAGAGTGCCGTCACATTGTGGCCGGCACCGATGTCACCGGCGTCCACCTTGTCGTTCTTGAAGTCCTCCGTCTTCAAGGCACGTGTTTCATAGCCGATCAGCCGGTATTCCGCGACAGTCTGCGGATTAAACTCGACTTGGATCTTCACGTCCTGCGCGATCATAGAGATTGAGCTGACAACCTGATCGACGAGCACTTTCCGAGCCTCGGAAACCGTATCGATATAGGCGGCAACACCCTGACCGTTTTGCGCAAGCGTCTGCATGAGTTCGTCGTTGTAATTGCCGTGCCCGAAGCCCAAGACAGAGAGCCCGGTGCCCTGTTCCCTTTTGTCCGAGACGAAGCGTTTCAGGCTGTCAGGATCGGAAATCCCAACATTAAAGTCACCATCAGTCGCCAGAATGACCCGAGTTTGCTCACCTTCACCCGTCATTTTTTCTGCAAGCGCATAAGCCCCCTTCAAGCCGTCATGACCTGCGGTCGACCCACCGGACGTCAGCGCGTTGATCTTGTCGAGTATCTTGTCCCTGTCTGTCACTCTGGTGGGTTCGAGCAGAACACCCGCCTCTCCGGCATAGGTGACAATTGCAACCTCATCCTCGTCGCGCAGTGAGGTGAGAAGGAGCCTGAAGGATTGTTGCAATAGGGGCAACTTTGTCTCGTGCTTCATCGACCCAGACGTATCGATCAGAAACACAAGGTTTTGCGGAGGCAGCTCAACCAGGGGAATTTTGTGTCCCTGGATGCCTACTTGCATCAGTTTCGTATGTTTGTTCCAAGGCGTTTGCACGACTGACACATTGGTGGAGAAGGGTGCCCCCCCTGCCTCAGGGACCTGGTAGTCGTATTCGAAGTAGTTGAGCATTTCCTCAACCCGGACGGCATCCGTATTCGGTAACCGGCCATTGGTCAGGGATCGGCGGACATAGGAGTAGGATGCCGTATCGACATCAACGGAGAACGTCGAGAGGGGGTCATTGATAACATGTTTCAGCGGGTTCGCGTCTACCGAGGCAAATTGATCACCCCGATAGGTCTGGAGTTGCTGTGGCGGCAGCCCCATGGGACGGATCATGCGTTTATGTACTGCTGCCCCCCTCTGAGCCTGTCCGATTCCTTGCATTGAAAACAGCGTAGGGAAACCACCACCGCTCGCGATTGGAGCACTGGGCTCGCTTTTCGCAGTCACATTTTCATCCTGAGCGAGCTGCGCGGCAATAGGCTGCAGGGGCGGATTTTCCGCCTTGATCGGCCAGTCGACCGACTGGGTGGCGATAGCCACAAAGGCAAGTGTGAGGATGGAGGCTGAGCTTATCAGTATGGCTTTCGGTATTTGATTGCCGATCATAGGGGATCCTTTCCCGACGCAACACACGAGCGCTGGTGCGCCCTGTGCTGACGACGAAATTAGGTTTCAGGGATTCGATGAGGGAGCCACCGCCCTGGCTTCAGGCGGTAGCTCGGCAGGCTGCATGGATCAGCGGAAGTTAACCTTGATTGTCTTGCCCTTTTTACAGGTAACCGTCTTGGAATTGGCGTACCAGGTGTTCAGGCGATCCCACTTGCCGTTGGACTTCAGCTTGCGAAACTGGACCCGAATGAAAGTCTTCGCATTGTTGACGCCTTCAAGGGTGCGCTTCCACTTGTAGCTACCACCGTCGCTTATCACCCGGTTGGAGATGTTTTCCGAGCGCCAACGATTGGACCCCAAATCGCGGTAGTCGAGATCGTAGACCTGGATCGGGGCACCGGTGCTGTTCTTGACTGAGATCTTAACGTCCTTACAGCGATCAAAGGCGGCTTCCGCCTCGTTCATCGGAGCAACAGTGGCAAGGCCTGCAATGGCACAGACAGCGGCGGCGGCAGCGGCGGTTGCGAGAAGTTTCATGGGTCTATTCCTTTCCTGATATGTCTGCTCGTTCAGAGCGGAGGTCATCGGTTTGTCGATGAAGGAAAGGTGCCTGATGGCGTGCTTGGATCGTATGGGGTCAACACCCCAAACATGCTTCCAGCCAAACTTGCGCGCTACGCAATGTCTGGATTTTTGAGACCCCACCGCAAGCTATCAGCGCTTGTTTCCAATGGCATCCGCAAATTTCCTGGCCATCTCGATGGTCATCTTCGCACTGTGGCGGAAATGATTGTCTTTCAGCTCAATGACGATCGCCGTTACAGGTAAAATGGAGAGTTGCCGTGCCATTTCGGCCACGTCGATCACACCGAAACCCGCCCCAGCCTCGTAGAAGGCAACCTGCCAGCAGAAAGGCGGTCATTGGCCACCCGGCAATATGATCCCGATCAGCACGCTCAACGACATGCCTTCAAGCCGTGATGCCCGCCGAAGTGTTTGCTGATCTTGTCCTTGGGTAGCAGGAGCCGCAGCCAGGCGGCTAGAAGCACTGCTGACAGCACCTTGAGACCAATACTGGTGATCAAATAGACGCCAGAGCCCAGAATTTCGAGAACACGCCCTGCTCCATCGCGGTTAAACATTGCGAGACCGGAGACAACCGTCACACCCAAGACCCAAAAAGTCCAACATCGAAAAAACGTCTTTTAGGGCGCACTTGGACGGCGCGCTGTTCTCATATCCAGGATCAACTGTCGTTGGGGTGATGAACGATGCCGAGGCGACGTCATGAGATCGCCCGTGTTTCAGGTACTCGATTGCACCATCCGTAACTGGTGTCACCGAATTCGAGCAGGACAAACTTGGATAGGGTCAGGCTAGGAATTATACGGCGATACCCTGGTGTTCGAGACGATCATCCAATAGCCGCCGCCCTGCCGGATCTGGGCTTGGCACTGCGGCCAGAAGCTTTTTTGTATAGGCATGTTTGGGACGACGTAAGACATCCTCCCATGAGCCGGTCTCCACGATCTTGCCCTTGTACATGACTGCTATCCGGTGGCTAACCCGTTCAACCACTGCAATATCATGCGAGATGAACAAGAACGACAGGCCGTCGCGTTGTTGCAGGTCGAGCATCAGGTCCGTGATCTGACAGGCAATGGAGACATCCAGTGCGGAGACCGCCTCATCCGCGATGATCAGCTTTGGAGACACCGATAGTGCCCTGGCAATACATAGGCGTTGACGCTGGCCGCCAGAAAACTGATGCGGAAAACGATCAATAGCGTCCTCTTCCAATCCGACACGACTGACCAAAGACGCGGCCAGATCCCTAATTTCTCTGGCCTGCACCATGCCATGAATACGCGCTGGCTCGGTGATAAGGGCCTTGATCGACAGCCGCGGATTCAAGCTTGCGTAAGGGTCCTGAAACACCATCTGGACATTCTTGCGCGAGGCTCTCAATTCCCTTGGCGGCAGACCAGTCAGCAACTGCCCAGAGACCTTGACACGGCCGCTCTCAGGTTCGATCAACCGCAATATCGACCGGGCCAAGGTCGACTTGCCGCAACCGCTTTCTCCAACAAGCCCGAGCGTTTCGCCTTTGCGAACCGTCAACGAAACACCATCAACGGCCAGCGTTCCGACATCTGCCTTGCGAAACAATGATTTGCTCTTCGCGAAACGGGTGGACAGATTATCGACGGACAGCACCGTTTCGAGACCTGCATCGCGTGTCGTCGACCCCTCGCCCAACTTGGGTGTGGCAGCCATCAATCGCTGCGTATAGGGCGCTTGCGGCCTTGTAAACAGATCCCCGACCGGCGCTTCTTCAACCTTTTCGCCGTGCCGCAGCAGCACCACCCGGTCAGCGATCTCGGCGACCACCCCCATATCATGGGTGATGAACAGCACCCCCATTCCGATTTCATCTTGCAGCGACTTGATCAGCCGCAGGATCTCCGCCTGTGTCGTCACATCGAGCGCGGTGGTGGGCTCATCCGCGATCAGCACCTTGGGGCGACAGGCAAGGGCCATGGCAATCATGACCCGCTGGCGCAAACCGCCGGAAAGCTCATGCGGATACTGGGACAACCGCCTAGCCGGCTCGGGAATCCGAACCTCATCGAGCCCTTGATTCGCGGCGGTAAGGGCATCCCGCTTGCTCATGCCCCGGTGCCGAATGAAGACTTCCGATACCTGATCACCGATCTTCAAAACCGGATTGAGTGACGTCATGGGCTCCTGAAACACCATGGAGATCTGGTTGCCTCGAACACCGGTCAGCGCGTCCTCAGGCAAGTGCCTGAGGTCTGTCTTCCGGCGGTCATTATCCAGCAAGACCGCTCCACTGGTGATCCTCCCGCCTTCCCGTTCGATCAACCGTAAAATGGATAGCGCCGTTGCCGATTTTCCCGACCCGGACTCACCGACAAGTGCCAGCGTTTCGCGTGCGCCCAACTCGAACGATAGTCCCTTGACTGCTTCAAAGCCGCCGAACGAAACCCTGAGATCTTCGACCTCTAGCAACGGGCCGGTCATTTCAGCCGTCCTTCCCGGCGGGCGGCAAACTCAGGATGTTCGGAAAAGATCGGCAGCGGCGGCGACCAACGCGAAACAGCCGGGCGGAAGGAGTGCGTCATGGGATCACGGCCCTCCACCGTCCAATTTACGGTGTCATCGAGTTCCAGGGTGCCGAAAGCACCAGCCGGGTCGCCTTGGGTGGTGAAACTCTCGGTCAGCGACTGCTGGGTCAGATGGGTGATGCCGTCGACGGTCGTGATGGTGTTCCAGTGAACATGTCCGGCCAGACAAACAACCGGGACACTGGCTTGGGCGAGCGCCGCACGCGCGCGCTCAGCCATCGGATAGGTCGAAGCGCCCGGATTATTCTGAAAATAGTAATTGCCGACCTGGGAATGGCCGGAGACCGGCACATGACTGACCACAAGAAGCGGCCGGTCAGCATTTTGAACCGTCCTGAGCAGCCATAGAAGATCCGCCTCCTGGAGGACGAAGCCGCTGTGATCGGGTCCGCGCAGGATCTTGCTGTCGGCCCGCCACAAGGCAATTCGCCAATCCCCTGCATCAAGTGCCATATTCTGCAGAGATTGGCCGAGGATTTCCTCATTGTCGGAAACATCCAGATGGTCCCGGTCGTGATTGCCGTTCATGTGATGGACTGGCGCCTCGACCTTCTTGAAGACCTCCGCCACCTCCTGCTCCAGAACCAGATCCGTCTCGCGGTTTTCATCTGAAATCCGGTCACCAAGGTCGATGACAAGATCGGGCCGGGCATCATTGGAAAAGCGTGCAAACTCGTCCATCAGGTCGAGAGCGGTATCGCCTCTTTTTGTGGCGGACGGCTTTCCATGGTGAATGTCGGCGACAACTGCAATTCGAACAGGCACTGCGATATTCCTCAATCAATAATACACAAGAGGAAGCGCCGCCGGAGTTCCGGCGGCGCTTCTGGATGTTAGTTGAATGAGATGGAGCCGGCGCGGAAATCCAACACATACGGGATGTGACCTTTTTTCGGCGCCCAGTTGACGTTGGACTTCATGGCCCAGCTTTCAAACGGACGGTACAGCGGCAGAACAGGTGGGTCCTGTTTGATGCGGTCCATAAGCTCGGCATAAGCCGCATTGCGCAGCTCGACGTCACCGTTGAAGCGGAACCGCTCCCACATTTCGGCATATTCTTCGTCAGTGTTGAACCGGCCAGCACCTTCGGACGGACCGTCCGGAGCCCACATCACGCCGAAGGAACCGAACGGATCGGCGAAATACATCGGGTTGGACCAGCTGCGCGCCATCATTTCCGGATCGTTACCGGTCCACTTTTCTGTGACGTTCAGCTTGCCGTTGATGCCAGCTTCCGCCCACATTTCCATAATCGCCTGCGCCGCCAGAACACCATTGGTGTAGTAGACCGGGAAGGCATCAAAGACGATTTCCTCGCCGTTGTAGGAGCTTTCGGCCAGGAGTGACTTGGCCTTCTCCAAGTCGTATTCGAAAGTAACCAGATCCGGTTGGTGTAGCTGGCCCATTTCCTCCATGGTGTGGGAGGATGGGACAACCGCCTTGCCGAGCCACAGCGCTTCGTTGAGAAGATCACGATCGATCGACAGGGACATGGCCTGGCGGATTTTCGGATCCTTCAGATGCGGGTGGTTCACGTTCATGATCATGACGTGGAATAGGGCCGTTGCGGAGCCTTCGGTTTTCAGGTTCGGATCGGCGTTAATCAGCTCAAGCTGGTCCGGAGCAATGTTGGTGACAATGTCCGCTTCGCCAGTCTTCAGAGCTGTAATGCGCGATGCTGTTTCCGGCATGCGGATGACGGTTGCCTTTTCGAGCGGAGCCTGTTCGCCCCAGAAGCCGTCGAACCGCTCATAGACCACTTTCTGGCCCGGCTGGAATTCCGCTACCTTGTAGGGACCGGTGCCGACCGGAGTCAGGGAGAAAGCCTCAAAGTCGCTGTCTTCGGCAACTTTTGGATCGCCGGTCAGGCCCTTGGTGTACTCTTCAGGAATGATCATGACCTGCTGCAGGTTCAAGAGCGTTTCCCAGAGCGGCTCTTCCCGCTCGACGCGGACCTGAACAGTGTAGTCGTCAATCTTGATGGCTTCGGCGAAGTTGCTGAGGCGATCCTTGGACCGGACAACGTATGGAGGGAAAGTCGCCTGGTACATGCGGTTCAGGGAGAAGACGACATCGTCAGCGGTCAAGTCTTCGCCGTTGTGGAACTTCACGCCTTCGCGCAATTTCAGTTCCATCAAGGTCGGTTCGATGAGTTTCCACTCGCTCGCCAGCGCTGGCACCCATTCCATCTCCAATCGGTCGTGGTTCTTTCCGACCAGCGTGTCAAAAGCGTTGTAGTAGAACTGAGAACCAACGTTGGAGTGGTCACGGCCCGGATCGAGATAGTCGGAAACGTTGGCGGCACCAACGGTGATTTCAGCGGCAATTGCGCCGGTTGCCAATAGCGAAGCAAGCGCGGTCGTTCCAAGTAGTTTCATCATTTCAACAGCCTCCAAGGCAGCAGGGTTTGTCACTTGGCCGTTTGGGCTTCTGGTTTTTGAAAGGATCATCTCGATCTCAACCGCACATCAGCGTGGTCGCGGAGCCAGTCGCCGAGGATCTGGACGGCAAAGGTGAGAAGGAGAATTGTCAGCGCAGGTGCAAGTACGATCCATGGTGCCGTCGGCAGGTAATCGCGTCCGGTCCCAACCATGGAACCCAGTGTTGCCGTGGGCGGCTGGACGCCCAGACCAAGGAAGGAAAGTGTCGATTCCCAGATGACAATGTTGGAAAAATTCAAGGTGAATTGAACGACAATCGGCGACACCACATTGGGAAGAACATGGAGAAACGCGATACGGAGCGGCGGCGCACCGGCCGCCTGTGCCGCTTCGACGAATGGCATCTGCCTTAGTTTTTTGACTTCCGCCCGAATGATCCGGGCAAATTGCTCCCAGCCATAGATCCCGAGCACCAGGATCATAATGTCGATGGAAGAGCCAAAAACCGACAGGATCAGAAGCGCAATCAACGTCATCGGAATGGCGATCTGCGCATCCACCAGGCCCATGATGAAATCATCCAGATGCCCACCGGCAAGGCCCGCAACGAGGCCAAGCGTTCCGCCGATCAAAAGGCTTATGCAAGCACCGGCGAGGGCAAGTGCAAACGTCAGTCGCAGGCCGAAGATGCAGCGAGACAGGATATCCCGGCCCAGTTCATCGGTTCCGAGAAAAAAGCCGTCTTTGTAGCGATCAAACCCCAATGGTGGCCGAAGCCGCGAAATCAGGCTCTGGTCGTTTGGATCAAACGGCGCGACCAGCGGGGCTGCGACAGAAAGAACAACGAGGGCCAGTCCAACGAGCGTCGCAATCCGAACGATCCAGTTCGCTTGTTTCCACAAACCGATGCCCGGAAGCCGGATGGCCTTTAGCGTGAACGAATGGGAGATGTCGGTCATTCAGGTCCCCTTTGCCAGACGAATGCGTGGATCGGCGTAGGCGTAGGCAATGTCGACAGCCGCGTTGATCAAGATCACTGCGACTGCGACCGACAGGACACCGAACTGCAGCACCGGGTAGTCGCGCTGGATCGCCGAGCGCACGAGCATTTCGCCGATGCCCGGCCAGGAAAAAATCGACTCAACGACCACAGACCCGGCGGCGATCCATCCGGCAATTTGGAGGCCCATTACCGACAAAAGCGTGATGGATGCGTTGCGCAGACCGTGTTTCAGGATGACCACACGCTCTGGCATGCCTTTGGCCCGTGCCGTGCGCATATAGTCCTGGCTGAGAACATCCAGCATGGCATTGCGCGTAAATCGGGTCAGCGCGGCCACCCACATCCCCGACATGGCGATGGTTGGCATGATGTAGTGGGAAAAAGTGCCGTTTCCGACCACAGGCAGCCAGTTGAGCCAGTAGGAGAAGACCATGATCATGACGATGGCCAGCACGAACGCTGGAACCGCATAGCCGAGAAAGGCAATAATCATGATTGCGCTGCCGGCAAGTCGATCGCGATAGATTGCTGCCGCTATTCCGAGAGGTATCGACACACCGAATGTGAACACCATCGTGAAGAAAATCAGCTTCATCGACGGGCCGACCCTCTCGGCGACAATGGCTGATACCGGTCGCCGCTCCAAAAAGGACAGGCCAAACTCGCCGGACAGAATGGACCCCAGATAGTGCCAGTATTGCGTCCAAATGGACCCGTCCAGGCCGTAGTATTTGATGAGAAGCTGCTTGTCGTCTTCAGTGATACCTACGCCGAGGACAAAATCCACCGGATTGCCGGAAAGACGGGTCGCGAAAAACACCAGACTGACAATCACGAAAAGCGTGACCGCCATCTTGATCAACGTCCTTAGGGTGTATCCAATCATATCGTTCTCACAGCTGGCGGTTTGTTGCCGGAAGCAACCGTGAATGGCGGCGCAGACGTGCGGCGGATTTCGGTAAAATCCATCCCCATCAACCGTGCGGCCTCGCCATCCGTTTCGGGATTGTCACCGACGAAAACGCCGCTCTCGGGAAGCGTGCCCGATCTTTGAATTGCAGCGCTCAGGAGATACGTTGACGGTTTTCCGAAACACTCATAGATGAGCTCCGGCAAACAGGCTTCCAGAGCGGCGAGCCAAGCGCCAGTTTCCGGAACCGGATTGCCGTCTTGGTCCGGATGCGTCTTGTCGATGTTGGCGACCAACAGGCGCGCGCCTTCTTTGAGATCGGCGATGGCCTGTTCAAGACAGTACAGATTGAATGACGCCATCCGGCCGAGCAGCACATATTCGGCTTGTTTGGGCGAAAGGTTGAAACCCAGGAGCTCCGCCTTCTGGCGTACGGGCGCGTCTGTCAGACAACGAAGGCCAACCTTTGGGCTCACCTTGTTCAAATGGACGACCGCCTGTTCTCCGGCCAATAGGATGCGGTCTTCGGAGACGGAAATACCAAGATCAGCCAACCTGATCGAGAGTGAGCGGGCGGTATCAGAAGAGTTGTTGGAGACAATCCAGAGCCTGTCGCCCACCGCCGCTGTGAATTCCCGGGCACCAGGCAAGGCTGCACCGCCGGCGATCAGGCAGCCATCCAGGTCGCATAAAATCGCTGAATAGCCGTCGACCTTGTCGACTTCCAGTCCGGAACAAATCTGATGCAAGGTCATAAAACTTCGTCCAGCCTTGGACAGTTCCGGAGATTCCGAAACCGCTGATTTTTGCCTAGTTGCAAGAGCTTAAGGGAGACGGACGACTATCCACTCCGCTCGTTCCGACACCAAAGTTTCGTTTCGCTGTGACGCCTGCGTTACAGACCAAAGCTATGGTTTCACCAAAGCAAACAAGACGTCTTATCAGTGTGCTTCTCTCCTTCGGAGCGTTTGGATGTCAGTCACCTTGTCGAAAATTCGGGCCCTCAATGCCGTTGCCGAAGCGGGTTCCTATGCTGCTGCAGCAAGACAACTGCGTGTTAGCCAACCGGCCGTTTCACGACAGGTCCGCGATCTGGAAACCGAATACGCAGTCCGCTTGTTCGACAGGAAGAATGGCCAACTCAAACCAACGCCCCTGTGCATCGAGCTGTGCGATATCGCTGAGCGCATGGCCGAAGCAGAACGCAATGCTGAACGGTTGCTCAGCCGGAACAACACATTGGTCAACGGCCGACTATCGATCGGCTTGGGGAACTCCATGCCAGGCATGGCGCTGATTGCGGCCTTCCACAAGAGACACCCCGGCGTCGAAATTTCCGTCGAAACCGGCTCGTTCGAGAACATCATCAGCGCAGTCATCACCCGGGAAGTCGACGTCGGCGTCCTTCCGGATGTCCCGGGCGACGGTCGTTTCCGCCGGGAGCTCCTGATCCGTCAGAACGTGGTCGCGATCGTCCATCCAGATCATCCGGCAACCGAGATCGGTCACCTCACCTGCCGAAATCTGATGCAAGCGCCCCTCATCTTCCGGACCAAGGGTTCCTCAACCCAGCGGGTGGTGGACCGGGCTTTTCAATCCTCGGACCTGACGCCGACGCCCCTCCTGACCTTGGATACGCGCGATGCGGTCTACGAGGCAGTGGTCAATGGCATGGGTATCGGGTTCATGTGGCGCAATGGCACCGGCCGGAACGACATTGTTCAGCGTGTTCCCGTCAGGGAAATGCAGCGAGCCTATGAGGAGGTCGCTTTCGCACTCGCAAGTGAAAACAGCCTGCTTCTAGAAGCATTTTTCATGGCTGTTAAAAACTTCCGAAATGAAAATTAGTGCAACACCCAGAAGCACTTGGCACTCAACTCTAGGCACGGAATGTCGGTTATACAGACGGATGGGAAGAGCTGCCGTTTGCCTTGACCGGCCGATGGTCTGTTTCGGCCGAACGACTATCTCAAGCGTAGCTGCTTTTATGCCGCCATTTCATTTTGTTTGGCTCGATCTTTGATGGCCTGGTCATGTCAGATCGCGACGAGAGTTTAGGCCATTTGCCACTGTGGGATCATCGATGTTGCCAGTTGTCACAGTGCGCTCTGGACGTATCTCGCCAAAACGGATAACAGCATCTGATGAATTGTGGAGTATATTGAGATACTTTGACCGACAGCGCACTAAAAGCTCTTTACATATCCTACCAAAGAGAACTACAGGCCTATCTGACGAGCAAATTGCGTGATCCTGAGTTGGCTGCGGATCTCACGCAAGAAACGTTCGTACGCTATGCCGAGCGAAGCACCTCCGACTCGGCGGACATTCTCAATATACGCTCCTACCTTTACCGAACCGCACACAATTTGGCGGTAGATACCATCCGGCAACGGGCGCGACGGCAGACCGATTTGCCTGGGATGGATGTCCTGGCTGAGGTGGCGGACGACGCGCCCGATCAAGAAGAAATCACTGTAGGACGTGAGCGCCTTACGCAGCTTGCAGCGTCCTTAGATGGTCTCCCCCCAAGAACTCGCGACATTTTTATATTGAATCGGGTCGACGGACTGAGCTACCGCGAAGTCGCCGCGAAACTGAATATTTCCGAGAGTTCTGTTCAAAAGCATCTGGCTCGTGCCCTGCTGCACGTAACGACAAATCTGCGAGACCGGAGCAGAACGCAATGATGCCCCAAATGTCTTTTACCGAAATGCGCGTGCGCCTTCGTCTTATTCGTGACGTTCACTTGTCGTCTTCGCTTGGTTTGTAGAGGTTCTATGAGGGCAGAAATGACGACGCATAGAGATGCGCTTGAGGCAGAGGCTGCCGATTGGGTTGTCCGCCTCGGGGCTCAAGATGCCTCAGAAGGCGATCACGCGGCTTTCGAAGACTGGATCTCCCAAGGTCCTCTGTATGAGGAAGCCTTCGACCGTGCAAGCCAGGCTTGGGCGGATTTCGGACGGCTGACGAGAGAGGATCTTGTTGCTGAAGGTGATGCCGCGCCAAATAAGCGATCAGTTCGAGCCTTCGGCACTCCTAAAGCCCTTTTTTCAAAGCTGGATAACGGTTTCACCCGATTTGCACTGACAGCGTCGCTGATGATGTTCATTGCATACGGCGCGATTTCTTTTTGGGTTGGCGATCCCATAATTGCGCTCCAAGCCGACTACAGGGCTGAAACGGGTGCGATGAGAACGGTTGTTCTTCCCGACGGCAGTCAGGTTGATCTGGCATCCGGCGGTGCAATTGCAGTCGACTACAGCACCATGTCTAGGCAGGTACGGCTGCTTTCGGGAAAGGCCTATTTTATTGTAGCTCCGCAAGATGACACGACGGAGGTGCGTCCGTTCTCGGTCAACGCGGGAACCCTAACGATGACAGCGCTTGGCACAGAGTTCATGGTGGATTTTGACGAGGTAGAGGTTGAGATGCTTGTCACGGAGCATAACATCCTTGTCGAAGAACAGCAGGGAGCCTCTTTGCAGCTCTCGGAAGGGGAAGCTCTAACCTATCGAACCGGCCAAGGGTTTTCAGATGTTCGCGAGGAGACGGACAAGTTCGCCATGGCCTGGCGCAAAGGGTTGCTTATCTTCAATGACCGCAGGCTGAAGGAAGTGGTTGAGGAGATCAACCGCTACCGGCGCGGTAAAATTGTGATCCGAAGCAACCGTATGGCGGAGCTCCACGTAAGTGGTGTGTTCGATGCGAACGACATAGACAATGCTGTGGACCGTATCGCGGGAGAGTTGAACCTGGGTGTCATCTCAATTCCACCAGTTGTTTCCGTCCTGTACTGACAACCATACAAATTATTGTTTTTACTTAATTATTTTTATTTCTATTTTTTCTTACCGGAAAACATGAGTTTTTTCGTCTTATTTTCAAAGGTCAGTTTGATCCCTGGCCAATGAAAGCCTGGAAGGACGAGAAACATGCCGTTGTTGCGGATTGTAGGTAGAAGCTCCACGGAGCAATCAGTTGGTAATTTTCGTGCGACGGTTAGTTCAATCGCAATCTGCCTAGCGCTGCTATCTTCGGGCAGCACCGCGTTCTCACAAACCGAGAATGCTGCGATAGCACGAGACCTGTCGTATGCTATTCCTGCTCAGGATCTGAACCAGGCAATTTTGCTATTTGCAGGTCGCGCGGGCATTCGTGTTTTTTACGACACCGCGTCAATTGCAGGGCTCCGCAGTTCCGCAGTCAACGGCTCCTATACACCACAACAAGCAATGACGCGATTGCTGGCCGGAACAGGGATCAGCTATCGTTTTACCTCCGGGACGTCCATGTCCTTGGTCGTGCCTGGTGCGGATTCAACGGCGTTAAAGGTTCAGGGAACGGAACTGAACCAGATCGTTGTGAACACTGAATCTGCCTATGGGCCCGTCGACGGCTACATCGCAACCCAAAGCGCGACCGCCAGCAAGATCGACACACCACTCGCCAAGGTCCCAAGTTCCGTTTCTGTCGTCAGTGCTGACCAGGTCGAAGCGCAGAATGCAAAGAGTGTGGTTCAGGCGCTTCGTTATAGTTCGGGCGTTGCTGCGGAAGTTCGTGGATCTGCGACCCGCTATGACATGCCGTACATGCGCGGCTTCGGCGCGCCAGGTGAATCCATTCTTTACACGGACGGCCTGCCCTTCCTTAGGGCGCCTAGCTATGCCACCCCACAGACCGACATAAGCTCTATCGAGCGCGTCGAGTTGCTCAAAGGCCCGTCTTCATCAGTGTATGGAGGCACCCAAGCTGGCGGGATGGTGAACGTCGTCACCAAGCGCCCGCAGCGGGAGCAGCAAAATGAGGTGTCGCTAACCTACGGAAGCTTTAATCGGAAAGAAGCAGCTTTCGATTTCACTGGCCCTGTTCCGCAAAGCGACACGCTTGCCTATCGCATGATCGGGAATTTCAAGGATGCGGACACGCAGGTGGAATATACCGAAGAGCAGAGACTGTTCCTCGCTCCTTCTTTAAATTGGCAACCTTCGGACGAAACAGAGCTCAATGTTGCCCTCTCCTACACCTACGATCCAGAAGGGGGCTACTACGGTGTTCTGCCCACGGTGGGGACACTTTGGGACAATCCGGGGTATCCTGACATTCCAGAAGACTTTTACGAAGGTGCCCCGGACTACGATTCATTTGAGCGAAAACAGCTTCTGTTGACCACCGATCTGACCCATCAGCTTAACGACGTATGGGCGTTCCGGGCAAAGGCAAACATCATTGACCTTGGTGTAGATACTGCTGCTGTCTCAACCAGCGGCTTGTCCGGCACGACAATTTCTCGATACGTTTGGGACACACAGGAAGATGTTGTTGGTGGTTCGTTCGACTCCAACATGCTGGGTGAATTTTCTACTGGAGCATTTGATCACACGCTTTTGGTCGGACTTAGCTTTCAGGCGATCGACTGGGACTATCAGGCGCAATTTGGCGCAGGCCCATCGATTGACTACCTTGATCCTGACTATAGTCAGGCGATCTCGAGCCCAAACCCGTATATTGATCAACATCAAAAGCAAAAACAACTTGGATTGTATGTTCAGGAGAAAGTGGATTTCGGGCCCATCAGTCTTTGGGGCGGCTTGAGATACGACTATGTTGATACGACAACGCGTAATCGGTTAACCGACACGACTTCAACCGTTCAGGACATGGCCGTCAGTGGAAAACTGGGTGCGGTCTACAGCTTCGACAACGGAGCATCGGTCTATGGCAGCTGGTCGTCATCGTTTCTGCCAGTTACCGGAACGGATGCGCAAACAAATCTCGCATTTGAGCCGTTAACCGCGCGGCAGTACGAGGTCGGTGTCAAGTACGAGCCGAGCTTCATGCCCGGTTTGTTTACGGTCGCGGTGTATGACATCAAACAAGACAATACAATTACCCGCGACCAGCTCAACCAGAGCTATCAGAATGGCACGACCCATTCGCGCGGCATTGAATTTGAGGCCAAATTCCAGCCCCTAGAACGGTGGAACGTTATCGCCGCTGTCGGATTGATAGATGCGGAACTGGAATCGGGATCTGGCTATGCGGTTGGCTACAGCCCGGTGGGCACACCCGATTCAACGGCTTCATTCTGGACTGACTACACATTTGCCGAAGGCATTCTCGCGAACCTAACTGTTGGCGGTGGCGTGCGCTACGTCGGCGAGTCCACTGGAGGTTTTCTGACCGACGGCACTCGGATCGAAGTTCCCGGCTATACGCTTGTCGACGCCATGGCTCACTACGATCTCGCGAGAGTCGGATCGGGATGGGAAGGCTCCAGCCTCAACTTCAACGTATCCAATCTACTCGACGAAGAGTACGTCACGTGCCTAAACAACAACTTCTGCAACTATGGCAACGCACGAACCTTTTCCTTGAAATTTACACGGAAATGGTGACCCAAACATGTTCCAAGATGCTGGAGAAACCGCCGCAAACCCTCAAAGAATGAGTGGCAGCGGGAGTGTCAATCAACCCTTCCTTCTTATCGCACTTTGCGTGCTGTACATTGGATTTGGTGCAGTTCTAGGGCTCATACAGGGCGGCCTCCCGGCGATTATCATGTCCTCCGGGTGGGGTCCTGGCCAAGCAGGGTGGGCCTACGCGTTCTACATGCCCTTCGGACTTGCGTTCCTCTGGGCACCTTTGGTGGATCGATGGAAATTGCCATTCATGACTCACAGCACAGGATGGGTCATGTCAATGCAGGCGATGACAGTCCTCGCAGTCGTTGGGATCGCGATGGTCCCAGGGAATGCATATGGCGCGCTGATCGTTTTGGGGTTTGGTGCCGCGATTGCGATGGCGACCATGGATCTGGCACTTGATGGCATTGCCGTCGAGACTGTCGAGACAAGATCGAGAGGCTGGGCGGCAGGAACCAAGATGGCAGGGTTGGCCTTCGGTTCAATGATCGGAGGCGGCCTTCTGGTTGCCCGCTTCGAAACTTGGGGACGGGAAACATCGTTTCTTATTCTGGCTTGCTTGCTTACATTGATCGTCTTTCCCTTCGCATTTTTGAAATTCCCAGACGGCCAAAAACCCCGGACACAGAGCAGGGCGAGCCTTCGGCGTCTGTTCTCTGATCAAACGGGTCGTAGACGATTGTTGCTCCTCATCGCAGTGTCGACAATCATTTTTCCGATATCCGGCGTCAACCGTCTGATGTTGGTCTCCCTTGGAGTGCCATTGGAGAAAATTGGCTGGCTGGTCGGAACCCTTGGCCCGGTCGGCATGATTGTCGCTTCGGTTGTTTCAATTCCTCTCATCAACAAATTCGGTCATCGATGTGCACTCCTTGTGTTTGGCGGCATCAGTTTTGTCTCGATCATTTTCATGCTGACCGGGGTGAATAGCGGCTCTCAGTCTGCTGCACTGCTTGGTGCCGTCGTGATTGGCGGCAGCGTCAGCGGCATATTTATTGTGTACGCCGCAAAAATTCTGGGTTGGGCACGTGGGTCCCAGCCAGTTACCGACTATGCCGCTTACTTTGGAATGGGGCGTTTTACGGCAGCACTCGCGATGCTCGCCAGCGCTCAGTTGGCGCAAGCGATCGGCTGGCCGTTGTATTTCTCAATCATGACCGGGGCCTTCGTCCTCCTCTTGATTTACTTCAACAAGAAAGATGAAGAATGACATTCCAGATCGTAGAGGACTTGGGGCTTGCTGACTTGTCCGACTGGCCTATCGCCAAGGTCCGCTTTCCCGAAGTTGATGAGAAAGATCGTGTAACTCGCCTGACGGAGACAATTGATCTTCTGCTTGCCCGCAAAGAGCCGTTTACAATCATCTGGAAAGTGGCCAGCCATCTGCCAGATGAAGAGCCTAAGGAAGATGATCGCAATGCGCATATATGGCTGAAACGCGTCCGAAAAGACCTGAACGAGTACGTGAAGGGATATGCATACATCGTTCAGGATCCAGTCATGCGTGAAATCCTTCATGAGCGCGTTGAGAAGGTTGCTTCCAAGCTTTTCTCATTCCCAATTTACATAACCGACAACGAGCAAGATGCGGTCCGCCATGCCAGTAACTGGACCTAGGATGATCTCTATCGCCCATTCCAAGTGATCTAATCTGGGAATTTCAAGGGAAACGTGCCTACGAGACCAGTGCGTTTCGCACAAGGTACGCTTCACCTGAGACCCCACGTCAGCCATGTTGACTGACCTTGTGGGTGCAACGGTCACGACCTCTCTGCAGGACAACATCTGCCAAATCTCAATCGCTTCTGTCTGCCCGAAAGCTGCCGTTGGTACAGCTGCCAAGAAAGGCAGGTTTGTCGCGTTTCCGTCCAGCTGCACAGGGGTGGTGTCAGTACTACCGGCTCTGTGCAGAGGACGCAGGAGCGATGAACTTCCCTTACTCCGCTCCATAAGGTGTCTTTCGAGAAATACGCTTTTGCCCTGAAAGCAGGGGGCTCAGTCTTGCCCCTCGACAGGCCACGATACTGGTCAAAAGAGCGGGCCGATACGTTCTGGCGCCCTCACTTCAAACATTTATATTCCTGTCGAGTGCCCGGTTCAGGAGGAACGCTAAGACGGTTGTGGCGCAAACCGGTGCAAGAACAAGCCGTGGTTCTGAGAAGAGGAACATCCGGTACTCGTGGATCATCGCGCCCCATTCGGGATGCCCGGTGTCGGCGGACAGTCCCAAAAACCCAAGAGACGCAACAAGGATCACAGCCCGTCCGGCATCTGCTCCCGCAAGCGCGCCAAGGACAGGCAGCGTGTTCGGAAGCATGTGCCGGTGAAGCGCGCCAGGCAGTCCAGCCCCCAACGCGAGACTGGCCTGCCAATACTGCTCTCCCCGCAGCCGGTCGAAGAGTGCGGCAAGGCTCAAGGCATAGGGAGCCCAGGTAACGACGATCAGGGCAGCCGCAATCGACATCAAGCCGGCTCCAAACAAAGCTGCAAGCAGCAAAGCAAGAACAAATGTCGGGACCGTCAGAACAGTCTCTGCCAACCAGCGCAGGGTGGCTGAGACGCTCCACGGACCGATCGCGATAGCAGCGCCGGCCACGACTCCGATCCCAAAGCTCGAAACGAGGACTATTGCGATCGCGAATACGGAACTTTGAGCGCCCACAATCAGTCTGGACGCCAGGTCCCGGCCTAAATGGTCGGTCCCAAGCCAATGATCCCATGAAGGCGCTTGAAGCGACTGGCTCAGATCGATGGCGTGTGGGTCATGCGGTTGCCAGAAAAAACCGATGGCGATGAGCGCCAGCACGAACAGCATAAAGCCGCGCAGGGACAAGGTGCAGAAGTCAGCGATGACCGACCTCCAAGCTGAGATCGATACGCGGATCGAGAGATCGTCGAAGGATCGCGGTCAAGCGCAGTCCGACCACCAGCCATATAGCGACCAGCGCTATATAAGGCTGAAGCACCGGATAGTCGCGCTCGGCCACCGCAGCAACGATGCGTTCCGACAATCCCGGCACGCCAAAAACAATCTCGGCCACTGCTGTTCCGCCAATGACCCAGGCCAAATCAGGTGCAATTCCGGCGAGCAACACGATGACCGCATGGCGCCGGCCATGCCGCCAGAGTGCCTCGCCACGACCGAGCCCTTTTGCCAGTGCCGTGCGCATGTAAGGGGCGTTGAGCACTTCACAGAAACCGACCAAGACCAGGCGAGATACGCTGCCTATTGAAAAGAAGGCAACCAGTGCAATCGGCAAGAGGAGACGTTCCACGACACCGCCCGAGAAGGGCCGTATCCATTGAAGCTCGGCGGCGAGAACCCACAAGACAATCAGTCCAACAGCAAAGGCGGGAAGTGCCTGACCGCCAATCGCGAACAGGCGCGAAAGGCAGGCGGCAACGCCAGCTGGCTTCAACGCTGCCAGAAAGCCAAGTCCGTATCCAATAAGAATAGCGCTTGCCATTCCAGAGAAGCCGATGGCAGCCGACCAGCCGGCACGCGGAAAGAGTTCAGCCGTGACGGCCTGGCCCGTGACAAATGATTTCCCCCAGTCAAGGCTCACAAAGCCTTCAAGCCAGATCGCAAATTGCACAACCAAACTTCGGTCGAGCCCCCATTCAGCGCGGTAGGCCGCAATAAGCTCATCGGTCGTGCGAACATTCATATGGTTGATGAAAATCTCAACCGGGTCACCAGGGATCAGCCGGATCAGCAAGAAGCTCACGGCAACCACCGCAATCCAGGAAGCGCCGACAGACGCAACCGGCAGGACCACATATCGTGATGCCGTGAGCCACTTCATCAGGGATGCCTTTTAGGTTGTTATTGCGTCAGCATGAAATCAGGACGCAGGACGTAATAATCCGACCCCCACGGTTTGTAGCCAGCGACGCGCTTGGAAACACCAACGTGCCATTCAGGCGTCACCAGGAACGACACCGGCGCATGCTCGCCAATCATCTCCTGTGCTTTATGAGCGAGCGCAATTCGCACCTCGGGATCGCCTTCAGCGCGAAGCTCCGCAATCAAGGCGTCGTAATCCGGATTCGACCAGCCGGAATAATTACGCGCGGCGTCCGTTTCAAAAAAGAGCGACAGGAACAGGCCAGGGTCACCCGCTGGTGCGGTATGCTGCGCCCAAAGGAACAGGTCGAAACCGCCTTCACCGGCCACCTGACTGGGGCTTTCCGTAACCTGGGTGGTCACGCTGACGCCGAGATCGGCAAGCGCCGCACGGATAACCGGTTGAAAGGTGACAAGGTCCGGACGCTGAGGATAGGCCCAGAGCACAAGTTCAAGGCGCTTGCCGTCCTTGGAACGCACACCATCAGTGCCTTTCATCCAGCCTGCTTCGTCAAGCAGCGCACTTGCAGCTTCGAGATCCTGTTTGAGCGGACCACTCGCCGCAAAGGGGTAGCTGCTTGCAAATGCACCAGTTGCCGGCTTCCCGGCTCGCGCTGCTGCGACCAGATCGTCGCGGCTGACTGCCAGATCGATGGCTTTGCGGACACGCACATCTTCGAGCGCCGGATGCCGCGTGTTCATCCACATCATGTACTGATAGGCAACTGGAAAGGACTTGACCGCCTCGCCGTGCGCGCCGTCGAACATGGATAGAGATTCCACGGGCAAATTGAAGGCAAGATCCAACTCGCCGGAGGCAAACGCCAAGGCAAGTGACTGCCCGTCAGAAATTCGGCGCAGCACGACGTCAGGCCGTTTTTCTGCGCCTTCATAGTAGGTGTTCGGTGTCATGTTGATTTGCGACCCCGCCTGAAAATCTGTCACTGCAAAGGGGCCGGTGAAAATAGGTGCTTCGTCAGTTTTCAAATAAACCGGGAAAGCCCACTCCGCGAGGATTGAGGGCAAGATGGTCGTCGGTTCCTCAGTTGAAACCTTGAGCGTATCCGCATCTACGGCTTCAAACGTCAGCCGGCCTGCCGTCGCTCTGGCGGACGGGTTGGCTTCACCCGTTCTGTTGAGCGCGGCAGCAACAAGTTCTGCGCTGACGGGTGTGCCATCGGAAAAGAATCGATCGGGTGCAAGTTCAACGGTCCAGGTGCCATCTGCGTTGAAATTCGCCGAAGATGCCAGATTCGGAACGACTTCGCCTGTGCGCGAGACCTGGAAAAGCTGTTCTCCGATCCCGTGTGTGACAAGTGCCCAACCAGTTGATCCTTCGGCCGGATCAAGACCGGACGCCAGGAACGTCTGACCAACGGTTACACTGTCTGCCCGGGCTGGATTCAAGGTCAGCGGCAACGCCAGAATTGCGCCGAGAGCGGCAGTTTGCAGGACCCGTTTGACAGGTCCGCCAAGAGACAAATGAAGCATTAGAGCACCTCCTTGCAGTGCATTGGTTTTATGGTGAAACTCGTGTCGACGAGGTCGTCATCAAAGCCGATTGGCGGGATACGCCCTAGAATTCCGGCCCGCAGTGGTTCGGGCCTGTCCGGGCGCTCAATCAGCCCGTTGGGAGCCTCCGCGTACTGGGCCGCGAGCCGCAAGACCGCATCCGCGTCGACTGACGCATCCAGATCGCCAAATACCAGAGTGAATTTGCCAGTGCCCGACAAGGCGACAACGCAATGGCGCTTGCATTGGCTCATGCAACGCACACCCCGAAGCTCGACGCCAAGCCTTGCCGCATCACTTTGGGAAAACCGAGCCTTTATGCCGCGCGCGAGGCGGTAACCGGGCCGTTCCTCAAGCGCGCAGCCGTCACCCGGAACCCGACATCGTGTACATACCGAGAGAATTGCCCTGTCGCCTTCCAGCATCAGCCGTTCTTTCATTTGAAGGGACGGATTGCCAAAGGGGCAGATATAAAACGGCAAACGAACAGCCGGCCGAAGCCTGATGGAGTCTTGACGTCATCACCTAACCTCCTCGGGGCACCCCGCCCGAGCGTTGCATGGGGTGATGGCAGGTCTCCTGACTCGCGGGTCGAAGCTTACCTGAACCTTCCCGGGCGAATGGCTGATGCCGGCCCAGTGGTCTTTGTCAGGTTCGCTCTCCGCCTACAGTTGCGGGGGCAGTCACGGGTTTGGCGCCTGTTGGCTACACCTGACCGTGTTCCCTTTTCATCTCGCGTGCGTCTCTTGGCACATGAGAACCATCATGAGTGTTGAAGCGGCTTTAAGACCTAAAGTCAACGAGCACAGACCAATGAAATATGTATCCTAAGACCCGTCGAGCCCGACCTTTCGCAGCCAATCCTAAAAGCTAAATTACCCCACCTAATCTCAGAGCCACCCGTCTCGCAACAATCTGAAGATATTCCGATCTCGATAAGCTATTGGAAATACACGACATTTAATGTGACAAGAGTAATCCCTGAACCAAGATTGCACGCAATTGCCGGGTACGTGGTTGGTCTAGGTTTCGCCATTCCGTGGAACGGCTTGAGACAGCTCAATCTCTGCCTGTTCGAACCAGGCGACAACCTGTTGTCGATGCTGCTCGCCCCAGCTTTTGATGAATTTCCTTGTGTTGAAGTTCTGCTCGTCGCGAAGCTCCTGCAACCGCGCAGTGACATAGTCAGTTGAAAGCGGCACCTTGCAGATTTCGACTATGCAATGCTTCCAGTCGTCATAAGTACGCAAAAGTCTCATTGGACTTCTCTCGATCTTGGATGGTCAGGATACACGCGCCGCTTGAAAGGGTCATGGCTGCGGTGCATTCGGCAGTAACTTTCGATTTCGACGCCCTGCAATTGTCGACACAGCGCCAAGCTTCAGTTGATACTTTATAACATTACATTTTGACATCTCGTTGTGTCAACTCATTCTGATCCCAACCGACGCTTTCCCGTCGCAACCCTCTCCACCTTCCAGGAAGCCGGTAAGACAACACTACGAACCAGAGTCTGAACAACCACGGCGAGCGAAATTGCTCCTCATCAATCCTGAAAAACTGGCTCCTTAAGGGAGAGACTTTGCCTCCTCGTCATCAGCCAGGCGTGAAGAATGACGCGGAAGAGCAACGACACCAAGGTGCCGCTGATCGTAAGGTGAAGATCTTGGAGTCTATTGTTTCAAACCGGCGGCTTCAGCAATATTTGCCTTCGTCACTTCGGTCATGGTGGCATGAACCCGAATTTTCGTGATGGGTTTTTCAGGTTCAAGTACGCCGATCACCGTCTCGATGTCCGGACACCCCTCGTCGCGGCAGGCCAATTCGGCGACCGTGATCGGAGTGTCCGTCGGCACGTTCATCAGGTCTCGGACCCACCCCTTGATCTCTGCAGACTTGTCTTTCAGACGACCAAATTTCGGCGCGAGTGGATTGTCGAACTTGGTCATCCCACCGCAACCTGTGCCTGAACCACGCATTTTCGAAATCCTTCTTCGAGCGCCTCTCGAGGCAGATCCCGTCCAATGAACACCAGCCGTGTCGTGCGCTGCTCATCTGCCTTCCATTGCTGCTGATGGTCACCCTCCAACAGCATATGAACGCCCTGCATCACGAAACGATCATCGTCGTTCTCAAACGCGATGATCCCCTTCATTCGCAGCATCTCCTGGCCATGATTTTGAGCAATGGTCTGTATCCAGGGGAAGAACTGTTCAGGATCGAGTGGACTGTCGCTGAGCAGAGAGAAACTCGTGACATGGTCATCATGATCATGATCGTGGAAGTGCTTCAAAAACTCCGGCTCGATTTCCAGAACGCGGTCGAGATCGAATGCGCCACGTTCAAGAATTTTATCCAGTCCGATCTGGCATCGCTCACTGCGATGAATGACCGCCGTTGGATTGATCCTGCGAATTCGTTGTTCGACGTCGACAAGCTCTTGCTCCTCGACCAGGTCAACCTTGTTCAGAAGGACAATGTCTGCGAAAGCCAGTTGTTCCTGAGCTTCATGGGCCTTGTCGATCTCTTGAAGCAGATGTCTGGCATCTACGACCGTGACAATCGCATCAAGCTTGGTCTTTGATTGCACGTCGTCGTCAACAAAGAAGGTTTGGGCGACAGGTGCCGGATCAGCAAGACCTGTCGTTTCGATCAAGATTCCGTCAAAGTGGTTCTGCCGCTTCATCAACCCCTCGATAATGCGGATAAGATCGCCGCGCACCGTGCAGCAGATACATCCGTTGTTCATCTCGAAGACTTCTTCATCGGCGTCGACTACGAGATCATTGTCGATGCCAACATCGCCGAATTCATTGACGATGACCGCGTATTTTTTTCCGTGGTTCTCTGAAAGTATGCGATTGAGCAAAGTGGTCTTGCCCGCACCGAGGTAGCCGGTGAGTACGGTAACAGGTGTTTTTTCCAAAGCGTTCATTACGGTCTCCGAGACAAACGGGTGAGACATGGGAAAGTCCGCAAAAACGACGCTCTCGCTGCGTTGACTGCGTTTTTGACGAATGTTCTGAAGGAAAAGGGCTCCCTGTTAATCACGACTGAGAACAAGTCCCGCACCGGAGCGGGATCAATACCATCCGTGATAAAGACAAGCCGGGTCCGCCGATCATCATCCGGCCAGCTGCTCAGCCGGACAGGACTTGAAACGGTATGTTGTACGGCATGGACGATCAGCGGTTCGTCGGGCGTTTCTTCAGTGGCAACGATTCCCTTGACACGAAGCAGTCTATGTCCGGCTGACTTTCGAAGAAGCGTCAGGAATTCGTCGAATTTTTTCTGTGAAAGTGCCTTGTCATGGACAATGCTGAAGGTGCTAATTCCTGCCCCGTGCCTGCGATTAACATCTGTCATTTCTGATCGCGCACCGTGATGCGCTTCCAGCGCCAAGGCGGCTTCCAAAGCCAACCAACCGGCGACGTCTTCGCCACGTTCGATCTCCGAATAGGGTCTTGGAGAAAACAAACTCGAAAAGTTGACTGCTTGCCGATCGACGATTTCCGCGCCAAGGTTGAGTTCACGCAATTCGTGCGCGAGTTGGCCGGCGTCGAGCCTGTCATGGACGCCCGTTACCAGGTCCGTCTTTGTCAGGACAATCCGGTCGGCGAAGGCAATCTGTTTTAGTGCTTCGAAATGATTTTCGATCGACATACCGCCCGCAACTGCATCGAAGAGTGTCACAACACCTGCCAGGTAGAAATCAACAAAGCTGGTATCCTCAGGCCGTTGACTGTCGGCCCCGGTCGGTTTGGACAAAGCATTGACCAGAGGGGCCGGGTCACCGAGTCCACTCATCTCGACGATCACTCGCGAAAAGCGACCGGTCACCCCTTCCAGTTTTGCCTTGCGAAGATCATCGAGAACCTTCCGAATATCCGTTGTGTCCGAGCAGCAAAGACAGCCGGTCGACACCTGGCTGATCTGCGTCTCCCCATGGCGCACAAGCAGATGATCGACCGGAACATCTCCGAATTCATTGATGACGACAGCGGTGTCTTGCACGTTGGGATCGGTCAAAAACGCGTTCAACAGCGTCGACTTTCCAGAACCCAGAAAGCCGCTCAATAAAAATACGGGTATGCGTTCTGGAGGTGCCATGGATACCCAATCACTTGCTTGATCGCCATTTTGGCGTTCGGTCGTGCACAGCTAGTACTAGACAAAACGGGATGAATGATGGCCACATATCAGCCAGTGCCCGTTAACTTCCTCGAACGTAAACATAAAACGGGCAGGCACTATTTCTTCGCCGCCCGGTCTGCGGAAGCAGAAGGTGTATATGCCGCCAATTGTAACAGTGTCACGCCTTTGATCGATCCGGTATTCTTCCTGGACTACGTCGCACGCAGGACCTCCGTCCGACACGAGGAACTCGAAATAGCGATGGCGGCCTTCAGCAGTCACAATGACCTCATTGGATAAGGTGGGTACGAGAATCGCGTCTGGCGCGTAAAGTTTCACGATGTCGTCAACGCGTCCGGAAGCCACCGCCTCCGTCCATTGCATCAAGGTTGCGCGGGCTGCGCTGAAGCTAGGGTCTTCGCAAGCTTGAGGTTCTTCAACAATATCGTGTCGCAACTTTCGCCCCTGGATTCGTTCGGCGGTACCGGCTTCGCTGTCGACAGCTTCCAAAATACACCTGTTCCGCACAGCCGATTTCAGGAATCAGCCTTCAGCCCATTTCCATCTTCATTGGTTATGTTATATCGTATCACCATGAAATCAAGGAACCTTGGATCTGGTTTGTCCGCTCATGATGCAGACAACGTGGATGCGAGGTCGCTGACCGACTGAACCGAGCCAACACTTGACCACCTTCAGTATCGGGCCCTTGACTGACGGCAGAGACACACACGCTGCCACGGCACTTAGTATCAACGAATGAGGTCTCAAAGAGCATGACTTACGCGGCGAGTGTTGCGGCTTTGGCAAAATACAGAAAAGAGCATGGGCTACGCCCCTCGCGCGAAGATGCCGAGGCCGCTGTGCGCGTTCTGCTGGAGTGGAGCGGCGACGATCCGGAGCGCGAAGGGTTGATGGATACGCCAGCCCGCGTTGTTCGCTCCTATGAAGAATTCTTCGAAGGATACAACATCGATCCTGCGGAGCTGCTTGCCCGCACATTCGAAGAGACGGATGACTATGACGACCTGATCGTCCTTAGGAACATGCGGCTGGAGTCACACTGCGAACACCACGTTGTTCCAATAATCGGAAAAGTACATATCGCCTACCTTCCAGCCAGCCGCGTTGTCGGCATCAGCAAGCTTGCACGTGTGGTTGAGGTCTATGCGAAACGTCTCCAGATTCAGGAAACACTGACCTCGCAAATCGCTGATACCATACAGAAGGTGCTTCAGCCGCGTGGCGTTGCCGTTGTCATTGAAGCCGCCCACATGTGTATGACCACCCGGGGCATCAAGAAGCCAGGCGTTTCCATGCTGACCCGTAAACTTCTCGGGGAATTTCAAACCGACGCGGAACTTCGCCGAGACTTTCTGTCCACAATACCGATGACGAACGGAGGAATGGGCTGATGGTTGAGCATCCCCCTTTCGCCAACCGCATCTCGGTTGAACAAGTCGAAGAAGGCAAGCTCCTCGCACCGAAATTCGATGGTGATGGATTGCTTCCCGTTGTTACAACGGATGCTGAAACCGGCGAAGTGTTGATGATGGGCGTGATGAACGAGAACGCCTTGTTGCAAACGATCAGAACCGGCGAAGCCCACTATTGGAGCCGCAGCCGGAAGTGTCTTTGGCACAAGGGGGCGACCAGCGGCCTCATCCAGAAAGTGGTCCAAATCCGGATCGACGATGATCAGGACGCTGTTTGGTTGCGCGTCGCAATTCAAGGCAATGCCAGTTGCCACGTAGGGTATCGGTCCTGCTTTTATCGGGCAGTCCCGGTTACAAAGGCAGCAGGGCAAATTGAACTGAGCTTTACCGAAACAGAGAAGGTCTTTGACCCGGTAGAAGTATACGGCGACGCGCCAAATCCGACCCAGTTATAAAAAGCAATCACGGACACGGCATGACCAACTGTGTTCGTCCTGCAGTAACAATCATTGGTGCGGCAAAGTCAGTCACCGCAGGGCTGGCTCGACCTTCGGCGCGCGATCCTTGAGAGCCACAACGAGCGTCGAGCAGATGATGCAGGCGGCCGCAGCGTAAAAGGCGACACCGGGCAGGATATTGAAAAAGAGGACATCGGCGATGACCGCGAAGACCAGTGAAAGATACTCGAAAGCCGCTAGTTTTGAGATCTCGCTGTACTGATAACTGAGAGTCATCAGGATGTGGGCGATGCCTCCCGCAAATCCGGTGCAGACCAGAAGACCCAGCTGCTGCCAGCTAGGCCAAACCCAGTCGAATGGCAATGTGACCATGCCGGCGACTGTGCAGGTGAGCGCAAAGTAGAACGCAATGGCGCCCGCGTTTTCCGTCAAGGCAAGACTGCGGATCTGGATCTTGGCTCCTGCGGTCAGCACCGCCATGGCCAGGGCAAGACCTACGCCGGTCAGATAAGTCGTATCCATATGGGCACTGGAAGCAGTTGGCAGAATCAACACCAGTATGCCCGCAAAGCCGAAAAGGACGCCAAACCAGCGAGCGCCGCTGACCCTCTCCTTCAGCAGGACTGCAGCAAGGGCAACCGCAAGTATTGGAGCCATGTAGCCGATAATCGATGCATGCGACAAAGGCAGATATTTTAGGCTGGCGAAGCTGGCGAACATGGCGAGGCATCCAAGGAAGCATCGGGCCACATGCCTACCAGGACGCTGCGTTTTGAGGCCGGAAGGGAACTCCCTCGTCCAAATCAGAAACAGAACCAAAGGCACCATCGCAAAGGCACTGCGGAAAAACACGACTTGACCGACAGGGATCTCATCGGCCAGCCACTTGATAAAGAGCACCATGAGCGTGAAAAAGAACGTAGCGCCAACGCGCAGGCTGATGCCTTTGAAATCAAATGACATGTTTGATCCGAAATCGGTGTGTTGGCGCGATGAGATCGCGCAGGTGATCACCTATGAGGTTGAAGGTCAGGACGGCTATGAGGAGCATCAAACCGGCAAAACCTAGGGTGCGGAGCGGTTTGAGTGAAGGCCTTCGCCGTCCGGCCACAACGTGCGCCACTCGGCGTTCGGAGGCTGCACGCCAAAACCAAGAAACCTCTAGCACAAAGCGAGGCAATGTTGGATCGTGTTCCAATTGCCCGAACTCTAAGAAACGGCATTCGGTCGACGTAGGGGATCAGGCCACTGTCAACGCCCATTGATGAAACAAGGCACCTCCCCTAGCTGAGTTTCAGAAAACTCAAGTCCGCTTTTGGGAAGCCACTCATACTACCTTACCCTCCGACATGAGGGCGCAACCTGGCCCTTTAGCTGCGACCTGCTGCGTGGCGGAGCGAAGTCAAAAACACACACTCATTCCGGCTCTCCTTGCTCAGGCCGCCACCAAAAAGATATCCAGCTCAATACTAAGACAAGCTGGCTTCTCTCATAAGACGGATGCAAATGAACTTGCGCGCCACAAAAGCGATATGCGGCTTCGGCTAACGTTGCTACTTTTCCATATTCAAGCACTCATCCGAGCGGACGTATTGATCATGTTGAAGCCTGCATCGATGGCTGCCTCTACGACTGCCACCGATTGATCAAACCACGTTCCCTGGGCCGGACCCGATCTAGAGCGCCCATCAGAGTCCAAGCCGGAAAAACCGGCGTTCAAAATCCAGTCCGACCTGAGACCGCTTTTGGAATGACGCTATACCAAATCCATCGGCAACAAGGCGTCCGGCATGTTCTGGTAACAGACCGGTCGCAGAAAGCGGCGAATGGAAAGCGTTCCAACCGACGTGGCTCCGAAGTTGGTCGATGCCGGATAAGGTCCGCCATGCACCATCGTATCGGAAACCTCCACACCCGTCGGGAATCCGTTAACCAGAAGCCGACCTGCCTTGCGTTCCAATACCGGAACGAGTGCTTGCCCACTTTTCGTGTCTTCATCATCCATCAGCAAAGTGCAGGTCAGCTGGCCTTCAAGTGCTTTGGCGATTGACAGACGTTCTTGTTCATCTTTCACCGTGACAATCAGACCTAGTGGACCGAAGACCTCGTGCATCAGGCTCTTCTTTGCAAGAAGCTCATCGGCAGTTGCACGCAAGAGTACAGGTTCCGCGTTGCGGCCGGAGCAATTTGAACCCAACAAGTTGGTAGCCGCTTCTGCCATTGCTGCGGTGCCTGCATGATAAGCCGACGCGATCCCGTCCGTCAGCATCACCTGCGGTCCAATTTCACTCAGCTTTTCAATCGCGGTCTCGATAAAATCTTCTGCTTCAGCGCCGCTTTGGACCACCACGATACCCGGATTAGTACAGAACTGCCCTGCTCCCATCGTCAAGGATCCAGCCCAACCAGCTGCAATGTCAGCGCCGCGGTTTTTCAGCGCGTGATCCAGAATAAACATCGGGTTTACTGACCCGAGTTCGCCAAAGAACGGAATTGGCTCCGGGCGGCTTGCACAAAGATCAAACAACGCTCGCCCACCACCAAGTGAACCGGTAAAGCCAACAGCCTTGATCAATGGGTGTTGCACAAGTGCAGATCCCACCGCACGGTTGCCCCCC
This sequence comes from Labrenzia sp. CE80, assembly GCF_009650605.1. Classification (NCBI taxonomy): domain Bacteria; kingdom Pseudomonadati; phylum Pseudomonadota; class Alphaproteobacteria; order Hyphomicrobiales; family Stappiaceae; genus Labrenzia; species Labrenzia sp. CE80. The sequence goes on along the minus strand of NZ_WAJT01000002.1, from coordinate 548,934 downwards.
TGAATCTGGCTAAAGACACCCGGGTGAATATTGCACTGCTTAATCGCAGCCAAGATGGCTTGCGCGACAATGTCACCAACCCCGGGATGCGCAGAGTGCCCCTTGACGACAACCGGACAGCCCGCAGCCAATGCCGCCGCCGTGTCACCACCTGCGGTCGAAAAGGCGAGCGGGAAGTTAGAAGCTCCGAAGACGGCGACAGGGCCGATCGGCCTTTGAACCATTTTTAGGTCCGCGCGCGGCAGCGGTTGACGTGTTGGCAAAGCCTCATCATGACGGCGGTCCATGTAGTCGCCTGCTTCGATATGATCGGCGAACAACTTCAACTGTCCAACAGTCCGGCCACGCTCTCCGTTGAGACGTGCTGCCGGAAGACCAGTTTCCTTTGTGCCGATCGCCGTGATTTCGTCCCCACGAGCCTCGATCTGATCTGCAATGGCGCGCAGAAATTTGGCGCGGCTGGAGCGGGAACTGTAGCCGAAACTCCCAAAAGCCTCTTCGGCAGCCTCAACAGCTGCATTCACATGACCAGGTGAACCGGCCGCGAACACATCCCGGTCACCTTCGACCGGTGTGTTTTCGAAAGTTGTCTCGCCTGCAACCCAGTTACCGGCAATCAGGTGTTTTCCAATCAGCATTAAATCACTTTCCTAACAATAACGCGCCTCAACCGGCAGGAATCTCGCCCATCACCTTCGGCACATGATATCCCTTTTGGACTGCAGGGCGCGCAAGGATACGCTGATACCAGGCACGTACATTCGCAAAGTCGGCCAGATCTATTCCCTGCCACTCGTAGCGAGATACCCAAGGCCAGCACGCCATATCTGCAATGGAGTAATCGTCCACAATGTAGTCTCGACCCTCCAGACGTTTGTCCAAAACACCATAAAGACGACGGACTTCTGCACTAAAGCGTTCTTCTGCATACTCGGCCTTGCCTGGGTTGAAATGCAGGTAATGATGCGCCTGCCCGAGCATTGGACCCAATCCGCCCATCTGCCACATCAACCACTCGATCGTACGGCTCCGCTGCTCACCGTCAGATGCAATGAATTTTCCGTATTTATCGGCCAAATGAATCATGATGGCGCCCGACTCCATCAACTTCAGACCACTGTCCTGATCGACGATCGCCGGGATCTTGTTGTTCGGTCCGATTTCCAGAAATTCTGGCGTTTTCTGATCGCCTTGGCTGATGTTGATCGGATGAACGGTATAATCAACGCCCAGTTCTTCAAGCAGGATCGAGACTTTGCGCCCATTTGGCGTCGTCCAAGTGTAGAGATCGATCACGAGAGTTCTCCTCGTCTTTTACATTGATATCTGGGAATCAGGATTTGAGCGCGGCCAAATCCAATGCAGGGTCATCTATTGCCCAAGGACTGAATGGCGCGGGGATGAGGATCTTGTTTTCTTGGCTGATTTGAAGCGGTCGAGTTTTCTTGGCGTACTCTTTCCAGCGCGGGTCCGCAGTCAAAATGGCCCGTCGTTCCGACCGTTCGGCCAAATCTTTGTAAGCCCACATATGGATGATCTGATGCAAAGCACCAATTTCCGTTGAGAAGTAGCCGACCATACGTCCAAGGATTGGCCGCTGAATCGCGAGCCCCTCCTCTTCGTAGAGCTTCAAGTATTCTGGAACCGCGCCGATGTGGAGTGAGTAGGTGCGTTGTTCGACAATCATTCAAAAATTTCCTTTTCCCAGTTTGGGAAGACTTAATTCGTCAACGCCGCTTCGCCCTGCCGGCGAGCATCCGAAAGCGACTGGCTTGGTGTAAGGGCTTCGGCATCAACAACGATCTCGATGAGGTATCCGCCCTTGGCTTTCCTTGCCCGCTTCAGAGCCTCCGGGAACGCGTCAGTGCGATCTACTCTTTCGCCGTCAATGCCAAAGGCCTTGGCAAAGGTCACAAAGTCTGGATTGACCAGTTCGGTCGCGATGACATGACCCGGATGGTTCCGTTCCTGGTGCATCCGGATCGTCCCGAACATTCCATTGTTGACGACAATGTAGATGACGTCGGCCCCATATTGTTTGGCGGTCGCCAATTCCTGACCAGCCATCATGAAGCAGCCATCGCCTGCCAAGCTGATCACCTCTCGAGAGGGATCAATCAGCTTTGCGGCGATTGCAGCCGGTTGGCTATACCCCATTGATCCGCTCGTGGGCGCCAACTGAGTTCGATAGTCAGTGTGCTTGTGAAAGCGATGAACCCAGACCGTGTAGTTGCCAGCACCGTTTGAGATAATCGTATCTGACGGCATGGTATCGGTGATGTGCTTGATGACCTCCGACATATTCACGTCGCCGGGGACTTCTGTAGGTTTCAGGAAGGCCTTGTAGTCCGCATTTTGGACAGAGAGCCAGTCCTCCCATTTTCGGGAACAGTCCGAATGCTCCAACTGTAGGGCCGCGTCCAGAAACGCTTCAGGCGATGACACGATTGACAGGTCCGGCGCGTAAACCTGTCCCAGTTCTTCTGCGCCCGGATGGACATGAACGAGCTTCATCTGTGGGGTCGGAATGTCCAGCAAAGTGTAGCCTTGAGTCGTCATCTCCCCAAACCGCGGGCCGACCGCGATCATCAGATCGACCTCGTCCATCACCCGCTTTCGCAGTTTTGGAGAGGGCGCGATGCCAATTACACCGACATAGTTTGCGTGACTATTGTCGAAATAATCCTGGCAACGGAAGGATGTGGCAACCGGAAGTCCAAATTTCTCGGAGACGGCAACCGCTTTCTCACAACACGCTTGGTTCCACCCTGGCCCACCAACAACCAGGAGTGGTTTTTCGGCTGCCTGAAGCATACGCACCATATCCACCATAGCCGATGGCTGAGGAGCTGCTTTCGGTAGAGGCGTTGGTTTCAAATCAGCCGCAATCACTTCGTCAGTAAGCATATCTTCCGGCAATGCCAGAACCACAGGCCCTGGACGCCCGGACAGAGCAACCTTCCACGCCCGTGACAAATACTCAGGAATCCTGGTGGCATCATCAATCTGCGCAACCCATTTGGCCATTTCGCCAAACATGCGACGGTAGTCCATTTCCTGAAACGCTTCGCGGTCCATCATCGATCGCCCCACCTGACCAATGAGAACGATCATTGGCGTAGAATCCTGATAAGCCGTGTGAACCCCGTTGGAGGCGTTCGTCGCTCCAGGTCCGCGTGTAACAGCGACGATTCCGGGCAATCCAGTCATTTTGCCGTATGCATCCGCCATGTTGGCTGCACCTGATTCATGTCGGCATGAGATCACCTGAATGACGTTTTGGTGGGCGTATAGCCCCTCCAACAGACCAAGAAAGCTCTCACCTGGGACGCAAAAAACCTTATCGGCGCCAAGCAGTGCCAGTTGATCTGCGAGAATGCGCCCACCACTGCGCGACGGCGCAGCTTGGTCTGCAGAAGACTTTGTTTCCAATGCTTTGGACATATGTGTCCCCTTTTTTGCTAAATACTCTTGATCATGCCGCCGTCGACACGGGTCATTTGCCCGGTGACGTAACCTGCGGGATCGCTCATGAGGAATGCGGCGACGCTGGCAAACTCATCAGGTCGTCCATATCGTTTTGCTGGAAGTGACGCGGCAATCTCGGTGCGAACCTGCTCTAGAGATTTTCCCTCGCGCCCTGCACGAGCCGTATCCAGCTGGCCCACGCGATCAGTATCGATTTTCCCGGGCAGGATCATGTTTACGGTAATGCCGTCTCCAGCGACCTCAGCCGACAAGGTTTTACAAAAACCCGCCATTGCGCCCCGGATGGTGTTTGAGACGGCCAAATTCGGGATCGGCTGAATGACGCCAGAAGATCCGATGGCAAGAATTCGGCCCCATTGACGCTCTTTCATCGAAACAACCGCAGCTTCGGTAATCTGAAAGAGGCTGAACAGAAGCGTTTGCGCTGAGCGTTGCCAAACATCTCCGGAAACACCCAGTGAAGGCGAGGGCGGAGGACCGCCTGCGTTGTTCAGCAAGATGTCTGGCTTTATTTCGTCACGAACTTGGTCGCAAAAACGGGCAACCGCATCGGCGTCGGACAGATCAACAGCAACAGGCTTTGCGGAGACTCCAAACTTTGCAGCCAACTCACTGGCCAAAGCCTGCAACTTCTCAGCATTACGCGATGTTAGAACGAGATTGGCGCCCTCAGCAGCAAGCTTCTCTGCGATAGCCCGCCCGAGTCCCTGAGATGCTCCGAGGACCAATGCGGTTTTACCGCGGATTCCCAAATCCATGAGTGCTACTCCTGATAAAATTCTAGTTTGTGTGTTTGGATTATTCGTTTGCCGGTGCTTCATTCCGATATTTCAACCGGTAGGCCAGCATCACGCCTCCCGTCACGAACATGATGAGCGCAACAGATGGCCGGACTACACCAGGCATCATGAACACCGGTATCGACTGGACAATCAGCAAGGCGGGCACGAAGAACCTTGCCCAGGGGGCAGTTTTCATATGCTTCTGATAGTGGGGGAACAACAGAGAGAAGCAGCCGAGCAACAGGAAGAACAAGGACCAGGGGCGGCTGATGAATACCATGATGTCGTCGGACCTTGCGAACACCTGACTGAGCCGCGCCTCGGCGATCCCGCCGAGCACCACGCCCAGAACCATCGGAACGATTGGGAACCCGAGAGCTCGAATAACAAATCCGATGATCCCGAAGATGAACAACGTCCACATGTCGTAAGTAACGTTGTTCAGCGAGAAAATGCCGACGGAGCAGTAGAACAGGATCACAGCCGTTAGCATATACATCTTCACTTTCGTCACATGCACAAAGGCCCGTAACGTGAAGGACTGCATGAACAACATCATGAAGTTGGCCACAAAGAACGCCAGAAATATCGAATACGCGATCTGTGGTTCGTCAGTAATAAAAGACGGGCTCGGGATTACATCATGGATCAGCAATGCCCCGAGCATGATTGCGGTCATGATGTCGCCTGGTAAACCCAGCGCCATCATCACGATAAGTGCCCCACCTGCTGTGGCATTGTTTGCGGATTCAGGGGCAATGATGCCATCAATTGCACCAGTTCCGAACTTGCCGGACTCTTTGCTCGTCTTTTTGGCCTGATCATAGGCAAGAATATTCGAGATCGTGCTTCCAGCAGCGGGAAGAACACCAACAAAAACGCCGATTAGAGACGAGCGAACCACATTGCCCCAACGGCGCAGCACTTCGCGCGCTGATCCGAGGTAATCAATATGGACGGCATGAGCCTCATCACCGCCAAGACGCTGATGAGCTTTCTCCGACGTGCGCACATCTCCCAACAGCCTGCTGAAAGCGAACAGCCCAACGAGGACAGGTAGGAATGCGAAGCCTTGTGCCGCCGCATCTACACCGAAGTTAAAACGAGGGAGCCCAAAAACCACATCACTGCCGATGGTCGAGATCAGCAGACCGAGAAGAGCCGCTATCAAGCCTTTCAAAATCTGATCACCAGCCATGCTAGCTGTCACCGTCAAGGCAAAGAGGATCAGGGAGAAATAATCTACAGGCTGAAATTCCAGGCCGATCAAGGCCAGCTGCGGCGCAACCACCATCAGCACGACAGACGCGATAACGCCGCCAAAGAATGACGACCACACCCCAATGCCAAGCGCCAATCCGGGTTTACCGCTACGCGCCATCGGGTAACCGTCAAACGTCGTCGCAACCGACGACGGCGTACCGGGAATTCCGGTCAAAATTCCCGACATCAGTCCGCCGGACAAGCCCCCAACGTAGACAGCGATCATTGTCGCCAAGCCTTCGACAGGCGACATGGAGAAGGTGAAGGGAAGAACCAATACGACTGCCATCGCAATCGTGAAGCCGGGAATTGCACCGGCGACAAGGCCGGCCATCGTTCCGACCATCATCAAGATCATCGTCTTGATGGTGAAAAGTTCGGGTGCCGCTGAGGCAAGGTTTTCAAACAAGCCCATTGTGTCAATACACCCTCAGGAGTTCGCCCTCAGGCAACAAAACGCCAAGCAACTGGGTGAAGATTGCCCACATGCCAACGACAAAGACGAGAGAGATTGCAGCGTGCAACAACAGTTTGCGCGACTCCCAACCACCCAAAACACACAGAGTAAGAAATACATAGAGCAATCCACCCAACAACATGCCGGTGACCGGCATCGTGCTGAGAAACAAAAAGAACAGCGCAAAGCAAATGATCGGGTTTTTGTTGTGCTCCCACCATTTTGATGCTGACTCTTTGGAGGGCACCGATTGCTCAATTGGCATTCGCTGCGACTTGATGAGGAGCAGCGCGGATAGAATAGTGAGTGGAACCAAAATAATCCGCGGCCATAGTGCCGGGGACATTTGGCCGAACATTGCCGCTGGCAAGTTCATCGAGGCGACGAACATCACGGCACATATCAGCAGCAAGAACACCGCTATTAGAGCGTCTCGATTCAATGACATTTTAATTTCCGAGAAGAAGGACCACGGCCTTCATAAGCCGTGATCCAGTCCATGTGGTCTGATGGAAAGCCTATCTCAAAGGCCTTTCCAACTACTGGAAACGGCCAACTTTCAGAGACTTGGCAGCGTCAAGGAATTCCTGCTCTGTGCTCTTCCACCAATTCTCATAGTCTTCCGGGCCGAGATAGACGACCGAAGTGCCTTTGGCGGCCTGCGCGTCGACAAATTCCTTGTCTTCGGTCGGCCCCTTAAAGACGTCAGCCCAATACTCAACAATTTCTGGCGGAGTTCCCTTTGGCAGCATGACACCTCTGGTCAAAGAGTAAGTCATATCCACGCCCAGTTCCTTCAATGTCGGAACGTCAGGTATCAGCGGGTTTCTTTCCTCAGCGGCGATCGCGAAGGCCTTCAGATTGCCATCATCCCTTTGGGTGCGTGCTGCGGCCATATTAATGCCGCCGAGATCGATGGATCCGTTGAGTAGCCCTGTGATGCGACCGGCTGTGCCACCCTGAAACGGGACATATTGGTAGTCCGTTCCGGTTTTTGCGCCAAGCATGATCCAAAGGAAGTGGCTGGTCGCCCCCATGGAAACACCTGTCGGGATTTCACCCGGCTTTGCCTTCGCAGCCGCCAGCATTCCTTCCAGATCATCAAACTCAACATGACCACCAGCGCCAATGATTTCCGGCGTGTCAGTCAACATTGCGACCGGTTCAAACCCCTCCCAGCTGAAATCAGTCACACCGTTGATATAGTTCACGACCAGATGCTGATGGATCGCAAACAGCGTACATCCGTCTGGCTTTGCTGCGTGGGCTTCCTTTGCTCCCTTGGCACCACCCTGACCTGGAACGGTAACGACCTTGACCTTGACCGGTGCATCGGACGCGTCAATCGCCTTTTCGAAAATGCCGAAGATCACACCGGTGCCCCCGCCTGCTCCCCAAGGCACGACCAACTTGGCCGTTGAGCAAGGCAATTCAACAGCGCTTGCATTTCCGGCTGAACCCAAGACGACAGCTGCGACCATTGCAGCGCCACCCAAGAGTGTACGAACGAACTTCCTATTCATTGACGTCCTCCCATAGTCGCCGGCCAACGCACACAGGGCAGAAATCGATATTTTCTGCATTATGCAATATTATAGACTTTATGTCGGCTGACCGATCCATGAGAGTTTATTTGTGCGCACGGGATAAACAATATAGAGACAGAGAACATTTTGTTGCACGGGTGAAACAATATGGATCCAGAGCTACTCACTGACATGGTGGTTTTTGCCGCAGTGGTGGAGCAAAACGGCTTCACAACTGCTGCTGACGCGCTAAAAATGTCTAAGTCAAATGTGAGCCGGAGGATCTCGGCACTCGAAGAGCGGCTCAGCCTGAAACTAATCCACCGCACCACACGAAAGATCGGTGTCACCGAAAGCGGACGCGTCTACTATGAATACTGCGCCCGTTTGATTGCCGAAGGCCGAGCAGCCGACGCCGCCATGATGGCCATGACATCGTCCCCAAGCGGCTTGCTAAACATCAGCTTGCCGGAAACCCTTGGCAGATCGTTTGCCTTGCCGTTACTCCCGAAGTTCCTTGAGAGCTATCCAAACATTCGTCTCAACGTGACCTTTTGTAACCGGAAAGTCGACTTGATCGAAGAACGCTGCGATGTGGCCGTTCGCAAGGGCGCAATTGAGGATGACACGCTGTGCGCTGTTCCTTTGGGTCAGTCCCGTCAATTTCTGTTTGCCTCGCCGGAGTTCCTCGGCACCAACGGTGCCATTGAGCAACCTTCCGAGCTGGAACGCCACGCCTTTATTGCCAGCCGGACTGGCTTCGGCCCGCTGCAGATCGACCTGAGGGAAAAAAATGAAGTCTCTGTGGTTACCCTGCTCCCGCGCGTTGGCGTGAAGGATCATGAAGCCGTGCTAAGCCTTACGCTCGCAGGCATGGGAGTTTCCCTTCTGCCCGCCTGGCTTGCTCGCGAGCATGTCGCTTCAGGTCGCCTGGCACCAGTTTTGCCAAACTGGCATGGTCCATCAGTCGACTTTAACGCTGTCTTTCACCCACATCGCGGGATGGCGCCGAGCATGCGTGCATTTGTCGACTTTCTTAAGGCCCAATTCAAGGCACACAAGCCTTTGGAGGAAGGGATCGAAATCAATACTCACCCGCGGCGGTTTACTGTCATCGGCTAAGTCGATCGGCCTGAGACGCACCAATCAGGCAAAGTCTTCACGCGCAACCAACCTCTCGGCCGCACGTTCAAAGCGCGTGCGAGTAGCAAGGCGTGCTGCCTCAGCATCTTTTGCGCTGAGCGCGTCCAGCACGGCCCGATGCTCGCTCAAGATCGCCGGGCCAAACTCGGTCGCCGCGGCATTCTTGAGAAACGCAGACCTGAGATTGTTTTGAATATTCGCTTCAATCATCGTCACAACATCGACGTAGTACGGATTGCCAGATGCTTGCGCAATTGTGCGATAGAGAACAAGTTCGAGATCGACCCGCGCTTCAAGCGCAGCATCGGGACCTAATGCGTCGGTCTCGACCATACGGGAATAGATGCTTTCAATCTCGGCCATCTGCTCTTCGCTGCGTGTCAAAGCCGCGATCGCAGAAGCTCCAGCCTGCACCCCCGTTCGCAGCTGCAGAAGCTGCACGATCTGTTTGCGCTTTTCGAAGCAGGCAGGGCTGATTCTAAAAGCGGAGCGCTGGCTAGGATCAGCGACAAAGGCACCAACTCCACGTCGGGAGTCGACCACACCATTGTATCTCAAAAGCGAAATTGCTTCGCGAACCACCGTCCGAGCAACCCCAAAGCGTTGCGACAACTCTGCCTCGGTCGGCAAGCGATCGCCAGGACGCAATTGCCCGGTCTCAATAGCATCGCTGATCGACACAGCCACCTCGTCGGGCAAACGACGTGGGCGGTCTATCCGGTCAAACAAAGATGCTCGTTCGTTCATCATTTTGCTCCAGCTGTTCTCCGCTTTTCTTATTGCAGTTTGGCGCAAAGGCCAATTCCAATATCTAAACAGAAAACAGGTTGTCAGACAACTGATAATATGTTTTCGTACACCAAACACGGGGAAGAAACTATGACTGCAGAACGTATTGCACTGATCGGCCTGGGCGGAATGGGCCGCGGCCTTGCCAAGAACATGCTTTTGAATCACCTCGACCTAACCGTCTCTGATCTAGACGATTCCGCGGTTTCCCTCGCAAAACAGCAAGGCGCGAAAGTCGGTGGGACACCAGTTCAAATGGCGAAAGAAGCTGATGTTTTTGCGGTCTGCATCACCACAGCCGAAGCTGTACGCGCCCTTGCGCTGGGACCTGACGGAGCTCTGGCTGCCATGAAGCCGGGCGACATCTTTCTGGACCACACGACGGTGTCGGTCGAGCATGTGGATATCATGCGCAAAGCTTGCGAGGAGAAGGGCATTCTTTACGCGGAAGCCCCGATGACCCGCACACCGATCCATGCAGACCGTGGAGAGGTCAACATTCTCTTTGGCGGCAGTGATGAACTCCTCGAGCGCCTACGCCCGATATTCGATACCTATGCTGAGAATATCTTTCACGTTGGACCGGCGGGTCACGCGATCCGTTTGAAACTGATTCACAACTACATTGCCTTCGCCAATGTCGCCACCTTCTGCGAGGGCTTCGCGCTCGCCGCCAAGGAAGGGTTGGATATGACCAAGGTCATCGGCATCATCTCGGCCGCTGGCGGAAAGTCCGGCATGATGGATCTCTACGGCGAAATGACATTGCGCCGGGATTTTACCCCGCACATGTCTCTGGCCAACGCTCAAAAAGATGTTCGCTACTACGCCGAATGGCTCGAATCCGCGGGTATGCCTGGTTTCATGGCGCAGTCCGTCAACCAAACCTATGCCCTAGCTTCAATCATGGGACACGCAGATGAGGGCTGCACCGCCGTGATCAAGCCATACGAAGAATTCTCGGGGGTCGAAGCAAAGCTTCCGCCCAAAAACGAGAGCTGACGTCTGCTGAACCGGCACCGGGAGATGCCATCAGCGGGCGGTAAATTGCATCATCAGGGAGGAACCAACGATGCTAAGAACCACACTGCTTGCTACTGCTGCCTGCGTTGCCTTTGCAACGTCGGCATTCGCACAGGATGTCACGCTGCGGCTGGCCCATTTTGCCGCCGAAACGCATCCGGGTCATCTGGCTGCCGTCCAATTTGCTGAGAATGTCAGTGAACGGACCAACGGCACAATTGCCGTCGAACTATATCCAGCCAATGCACTTGGGTCTCCGCCCGAACAGCTTGAACAGACGATCCTCGGTTCGATTGAAATGAACCTGCCAACGCAGGGCGGGCTTGATAAATACGAAAAAGCCTTCGGAACGGTGATGACACCTTTCGCGTTTTCTTCATACGAGAACGCTCATGAGATTCTGGATGGTCCATTCATGGCTTGGGCAGGCCCCAAGCTGGAGGACCAGGGGCTGGTCATGCTGTCCAACTGGGAGTACGGCTTCCGAAACATTACCAATTCTGTTCGCCCGATCGAAACGCCGGACGATGTGACTGGCTTGAAGCTGCGTACCCCGCCAGAGTTGCAGATTGTTGCTGCCCTTGAGGGTCTCGGCGCAGCCACAACACAGATCGCGTTTCCGGAGTTGCCCAATGCCCTCAATCAGGGCGTTGTCGACGGGCAGGAGAATCCGATCGGGGTAATATACCACTATAAGTTGAATGACTTTCAAGAACACCTTGCACTGACGCGCCACGTCTACAATTCGATGGTTCACGTCATCAACAAAGAGGTGTTCGACGGCCTGACACCTGAACAGCAGACAATTCTACGCGAAGAAAGCAAGGCAGCGGGTGATATGATGCGCGCAGCTGTCATCGCCCAGGAAGAGAAGGAACTGGAAGAACTGGCGGCCAAGGGCATGAAGATAACACGCCCTGATCTGTCAAGCTTCGCAGCGAAAATGGGACCCGCCCGCGAGCGCGTCGCGGACTACAGCGGCGCCGACAACATGAAAATGTTCCTCAGCTTCCTCGACTAATCCTATCCGGTTCGCCGCCCTTCATTGCGGCGGCGAACCTCGGAGCATTCCATGATTACACTTCTAATTCTGGCCGTCCTGGTTCTGTTGATCGCATTTGGGCTGCCGGTTGCGGTATCATTGGGTTTGACAGCTATCGGCTTCTATGTCCTTCAGGGCGACTTTCGCATCCTCGCTATGTTGCCGCAGCGCATGTTCTCAGCGACGACGGGTTTCACGCTCCTCGCCATCCCCTTTTTCATATTGGCTGGCAACTTGATGAACACTGGAGGTATTACGGAACGGATTTTCCGGTTTGCCGATGCCTGCGTCGGCCATGTGCGCGGTGGCCTGGGACAGGTGAATGTGCTTGCCTCGCTTTTCTTTTCCGGCATGTCCGGTGCGGCGGTCGCCGATGCTGCCGGTCTTGGACAAATCGAGCTGAAAGCGATGGAAGACAAAGGGTATGACCCTGACTTCTCAGCCGCGATCACTGCTGCGTCCTCGACAATCGGCCCTGTATTTCCGCCGTCCATTCCTTTCGTGCTCTATTCTTCGATAACGGGCGTCTCCGTCGCGAAGCTGTTCCTCGCCGGGGTTGTTCCCGGTGTGCTGATGGCGCTTGCGTTGATGGGGGCAGTCTGGATCGTTGCCCATCGCAGTAAGATGCCGAAACGGCACCGGATAGACTGGCTGGAAATTGCTCGGAGCTTTCTGGACGCCGGCCTGTCCCTCTTGACACCAATCATCATTATCGCCGGTATATTTGGCGGGTTATTTACGCCCACAGAAGCTGGCGTCGCCGCCAGTGCCTACGCGATGATCCTGTCCATGGTCGTATACCGCGAGATTTCCTTTCGGGATCTGCCACGTATTTTCTGGGAAACGCTTCAGCATACGGTTCGAGTTCTTTTCGTCATCGCCGCCGCAGGTTTTTTTGGCTGGCTTCTGGTTCACCAACGGATCCCAAATCAGCTCGTGAGCGGCCTCATCGGGTTTTCAGATAATCCGGTGATCATCATGGCGATGATCGTTACAATTTTGCTGATCCTTGGCATGTTCCTGGAAGGCATCGCCGTCATCATCCTGACCGTTCCGCTGTTCGCTCCGGTCATGAACGAAATTGGCGTCGATCCCGTTCAGTTCGGCGTGATCATGATCATGTGTTCCATGGTCGGTCTGCTCACGCCTCCGGTCGGAATGGTGCTTTTTGCAGTTTCATCCATCGCCAAAATCAGCGTCGGTCGACTGTCCCGTGCCCTCACACCCTATCTCATCGGGCTTTGCGCAGTCTTGTTGGCAGTTGTTACCGTGCCAGCTGTTTCGACCTGGCTTCCAAACCTCATCCTGGGAAAGTGAGCATGCTGTCAAAAATAGACCGCTTCGTCGGGGTGATCCTGCGCGCCATCCCGACTTTCTGTTTCGCGGCACTTTTCCTGCTGCTACTGATCAACGTCATCGCCCGCACATTCCAACTCGCCGGGTTTTCTTGGTTCGATGAAGTCGTCCAGGGTCTTTTTGCCTGGATGGTGTTCATTGGAGCTGCTGCGCTATGGCGGGAGAAAGATCATTTTCAGGTCGACTGGCTTCCCCGGTCCCTACCTGTTGCATCGGCCAGGATCGTTCGCATCATGACCTGTGTCCTAGGTGTCACCTTCCTGATCGTGATGACCAAATACGGAGCTGACCTGACCCAAAAGGCAAAGGCGTTGACCCCAATACTCGATCTGCCCACCGGCCTCTTCTACGCCGCCATACCCCTGTCAGGCGCGACAATGCTGATCTATTCACTAGCCGATCTCATAAGGCTCGTACGCCACCCCCTTCACTCCAAGGAGATTAACTGATGATCTTTGATCACCGAACCTACACCTGCCGACCAGGCACCATCAAAAAGCATATGAAACTGTATGAAGAGCACGGCTGGGCGGCTCAATCGAGGCACCTGGGCAAGCCAATTCTCTACGGCGCGGTCGAGACGGGCGACGTGAACAGCTACGTCCATGTTTGGGTCTATGAAGACGCTGCGGATAGGGCTGCCAAACGCGCCAAACTGGCCGCGGATCCTGAGTGGCAAACATTTTTGAAGCTGAGCGCCGAGGCGGGTAATCTCGTCAGTCAGGTGAACACGATCCTGACGCCGGCCTCTTTCTTCACCCCGCCCGAGCTTTAAGCAAGAAGCCGATTCTGACCTAGACCTCCAAAACAGCGGGACTGGCTTCGGGCTTCGGCCAATTTCAAGGGAAGCCAGTCTCAGCCGCACCACGGCCTCCCGTGCAGCACCTTGCCATACGAGGACATTGCACAAGATCTTGTGGTGGTGGTGTTGCTTAATTCAGAGAGAACAGCTTTAGCACGTCATAGCATTTGGCACTAAGGGCATATCCGGGACTAAGTGGGATTGTACGATTTTTGACGGTTTTCTAAGATTTGTGAGGAAGTCTTCTGAAAACAGTCACGCAACTTCAATTGGCAAGAGATCACCGACCAACGCTTTGCACGATCTGCGCCAGTTGAAATTACCTAATGAAAATGACCGCCGCGCTATTTCGAGGTGGGAACCAATTAAAAGATTACGCTGAGAGTTCGCTCCTGGCGAGAAACGGCGACTATCCGCCTGATACTGAAACGATCTTTATGCCAAGGCCAAGGCTAAGGCTAAGGCTAAGGCAAGGTGGGAACTGAAGCCGCTCCAAATTCCATATCATACGTTATGCGAATCCATCCTAACGATGAGGCGCCAAAGATGAGTTGTTGGATCAATGGCAGCTGAGCGGACAAAGCCGCCGTTTGCTCAACCGCACAAAAATATCTATTCCAATCAGATACCCAATATGGCTGGAAGCACCGCCATGTCCGAGAAAGTGTTAGCCCCATGCAGTTCTTTAGGTTGCTTACCTCCCGTGGGGACATATGCGAAGCAATTCATCGATGCCTTTGCGGCCGCTTCAAATCCACTCGGGCTATCTTCGATAACTACACAATCTTCTGGTCGGACTTTGTTGGCCTTTGCGGCATGCAAAAATACGTCTGGCGCCGGTTTGCTCGCCCCCACATCGTAGGCTGAATAAATGTTGCCGGAAAACCAGTGCAGCATACCTGTTCGTTCTAGGGTAACCTCCATCTTTTTCATCAAGCTGTTAGAGGCGACACAGCAGATAACCTCAGAATTCCACAAAGTTCGCAAAGCACTATGCACGCCAGGTATCGGCTCGACCTCATGACGTAGGGCATCTAGCGCATCCCTGTAAAAGGCCTCTGACCAGTCTTCTTGGAAATTTAAATTTCGATCCACCAAGTATTGCTCAACCTCATGCCTGCTCTTTCCGGTGAAGTGATCGCAGCAGTCTTGAAAAGACAATTCAGCTCCAACGGACCGCAGGAATTCGTGCAGAACCCTATTGAATATCGGTTCGGAGTTAACAAGCACGCCGTCGCAATCAAAAATGACGAGTCGAGGAGGTTGAAACAATTCTCTCATTGCGACGGTATCCAAAATGTTTCAATCAGCTAAAAGTCTTGAATATGCCACTTGCCTCGCGGACACAACAATTGGCTGATCAATGCCGTAGGAGGGCTCGTTTCAGACCTTGGCTGCGCTCCGCACAGAGGTCTTCTCTGCGGACAGATCGACCATTGTCGGATTTCACGGACACGTCTCAAAACGGCCCTTAGCCGACCTTGATACTTAGTGCGGCGAAGGTCGGCTTCGGGCCTATAATTGCGAGATACTGCACGGCACACCAATGTCCGAGTTCCGGACTGGTGCGCTGGTAGCCGACTTCTATGAATTAGTCAGAGCTTCCACTCGAACCCGACGGCATTTTCAGACTCATCCCAAAGCCTTTTCATGACAGTTTTATCATGAGCATGGGCGTTCAGTGTACCTTTGCCGACCGGGCCGACAACTTCCAATCGACCGGTAGGACCGTAAAGGGCGCGTTGTACGGTCAGAGCCTCTTCGGTCGCGCACATGACCTCAGGGTATGAGCCTTGTTCTGCAGTCTGGACCATTGGCGTCTTGGTCATTAGCCACCAGATGAAGCGCATTGTGCGGCTCCCGCTGGTTGTGATCAGCGATGTGGCCGACGAGCCCGGATGGCAGACGAAAACATCGACATCTTTTCGCCCTGCTGCGGCCAAACGATCTTGCAATTCGTAGGCAAACATCATCTGTGCCAGCTTGCTCTGCGAATAGGCGGCGTTAGCGCTGTATCCCTCTTCCCAGTTCATGTCATCGAACTTGATTGTCTTGAGACCCAAGTTGTAGCCAAGGCTGGCAACGACCACGATGCGGCCTTTGCTTTTTGCAATGCGATCAAAAAGCAGGCCATTTAGCAGAAAATGTCCGTAGTGGTTGGTACCAAGCTGACTTTCGAACCCGTCGACGGTCAGTTTGCGCGTCGGCACCTGTGCGATGGCGGCGTTATTAATCAGCGCGTCGATCCGCGACACCGTCTTCAGAACTTCGTCGGAAGCCTCGCGCACGCTGTCCAAAACGGACAGGTCCATGCGGATGAAGCTCACATTGGCTTTCGCACCGAATTCCTGTTTCAGGTCCGCGATTGCCGCCTCGGATTTCTCGGCCGAGCGGTTCAGCATCACCACCTTAGCGTTCTTCTTCAGAAGAAAGCGCGCGGCTTGAAAACCTGCGCCAGCGTTGGCGCCAGTGATGATGTAGGTCTTGCCTGACTGGTCGCGGAGGAGCTCGGGTGTCCAGCCTTTGGGTCCGAATGTTGTATCTGCCATTTAATGTCTCCTGCCAGCCTAAACGGGCGGTTTGAGGTGTTGTTGCCTTAAGACACAGATAGAACCTGTCTGGGCGCTCAAACAGGCGATATCCTCTCGATTACTTGCCCAATCGTCTCAACCCCATTGCAAAGATGAAAGTCCTATGCCAGCTAAAATGCATGAGCAAAGAACAGATCAAAGACCTTATCGAGCGCCATCTGCCAGGGGCAGGCCTTGCCGATACCGCGCTGAAAGGCGTCCAGCTTTTTCGGGTGACTGAGGCCATACCTTGCGTCCCTGCGGTCTATGAACCAACAGTCGTGTCTATCCTCAGCGGCACGAAGGAAGCTGTTCTGGACGGTGAGCACCACATTTATGGCAGCGACAAATACCTGCTCTGCCCAATGACCTTGCCGGTAGAGGCAGGTACTCCTCGGGCGTCCAAAGCGGACCCACTGGTCGGCGTCGTAGTCACTTTGGATCCACGAATGATGCGCGAACTCACCATGGAGATTGAGACCGCCGCCAGTGGCAACAAGCAACCGCGAGGCGGTTCGCCATCGGCTTTGGCATTGGCGTCCTGGGATGTTGGATTCACACAGGCACTGCTGCGGCTTCTCGAGCTGCTCGACAATCCGATTGATCTGGAGGTGCTCGGGTCGGGACGACTGCGCGAGTTGTGTTACGCGGTACTCATGGGCGAGGCCGGGGCCGTCGCGAGGAGGGCTTTTGGCGTAGGCAACGAAATCGCACGCACCATCGACTACCTCTCAACCCACCTGAACGAGCAGGTCACCATCGACGATATGGCCGACCACGTCGGCATGAGTCGAGCGGTCTTTCATCGGCGGTTCAAGGAAGCAACGACAATGTCCCCGATCCAGTTCGTGAAATCGATGCGGCTGAACAACGCCGCAATGAAGATTGCCGAAGGAATGACCGTATCGGAGGCGGCTTGGGACGTCGGCTACCAAAGCTCCTCTCAATTCAGCCGCGAATTTAAGCGGATGTACGGCCAGTCGCCCCGACAATGGAGCAACGCGACGCAGGTATCAGAACGATTGAACTAGGCGCACCCCGCACTAAAGATACAGCGCTTCAGCAAGGAGCTCCGCGAAAGGAGGCTATACAATGGATATCCTCAAGACATCGACCGACTGGGCAAAGGCAGAACTGTGGTCAAACGGCTTTTTCGCTCTGTTCGGGGTGATGTTTGTCTTGGCCAGCCTTCTTTTCTGGTTGAGGGGAGAGACCGACATGGCCAGGGCTTTCGTGCTCCCGATGTTCGTGGCAGGCGTGCTGATGCTGATCCTCGGCGGCGGGCTATTCTACGGAACGTGGAAAAGCTTGGCAGGCTTCGCACCTGCCTTCGCTGAGGGCCGGGCGGGTTTTGTTGCCTCCGAGATCGAGCGCGTTGACCGGACAATGGCGCAATATGGCACCGCGGTCTTCGCGGTGATGCCGCTGATGATTGCTGCCGCCGCGCTGTTGATCATCTTCATACACGGCCCCGTCTGGCGCTCAGCCCTTATCACGGCAATCGTCTTTCTAAGTCTCATCATGTTGATCGACAGCAAAGCCAATGCAAGGCTGGAGGCCTACAAGAAGGCCTTGATTTTGGAAGTATCTGGTCGTTCACTCAACTAGAATGCAGCCATGGGCCGGACGCACTTGATCGTTCACGCTTGTGGCGAATGTCCGGTTTGAGTGGTGCTGCGGTCATTGCGTGCGATGTACGTACCGAATGTCCGGTTCGTCCGCAGAGCCGCCGTTGGTCCATGGTGCAACAAAAGTTCGCTTCCCGCCCGATTTACGAGTACCCCGCACTGCACCGAAGGTCTGGAACGGGCTCAAGGTTGACCTTCGCCCTTCTGAGAAAAGTTTTTAGCAGGCGCTTCCTAGGTGTGAGTTCTGAGGAGGTTGTTCGATCCGACAAACACCGTCATTCCATATTACATATTATGCGAATCTGGTCGTTGTGAGGGAGTGGCGGATAAGATGTAGCGCGCGAGCCACTGAACCATTTAAGTTTTTTGGAAAAACTATGCCAAAGAGAAATATGGCGCACCGGGGAGGATTCGAACCCCCGACCCCCAGATTCGTAGTCTGGTGCTCTATCCAGCTGAGCTACCGGTGCGTAGGCGTATGATCCGTTGTGAGGCTTCGTTGTTTTCGAGCTTCAAGCCGGATCCAGCGCATTGTCCATGTTGGAGCGATGATGGCATCGCCCCCGGACTGGAGGGACTTCTACTTTGCCCGCCCATGCTTTGCAAGCGCCGTTTTGCTTTTTTTTGAACCACCTGGCAACCGGTGAGTAAAACGGGCAAACCTGCTGTTTTCGCCTGTGAAAAACTTCCACGGCAAATTTCCAAGCCTCGTTTTTGCCCTATCGCTTTTCCACGTCAGGATGGCGCGCGCAGTACGCTCAGCGACGATCGGGCATCTGGATCCTGAAGCATGTGCCCTGCCCTGCATCGTCCAGAGAGATTTCCCCGCCGTGCGCCTTGAGAAGCTCCGCGGCAATGGCAAGCCCTAACCCGACCCCGCCGGCCTTGGACCCGCTGTGGAAGGCCTTGAACAGGGCCTTCTTGATATTTTCTGGAATGCCCGGGCCGGTATCTGAGACGACGATATGGACACAATCGCCGCGGCGCTCCGCCTCGAGCACGATCCGCCTGACAAGTGTCTCATCACGCTCAGCTTCCAGGGCTTGAACAGCGTTTCGGCACAGGTTCAGAAGGACTCGAAAGATCTGCTCAGGATCTGCGTCGACCTCCACACTGCCGTCGACCCGGTTTTCAAACGCGATCGTCGCGTGATCTGGTAGCCCGAGCACCTCGCCAACATCATCACACACGCGTGTCAAGGCAATCAGCCGACGCTGGGGCGCTTCCTCCTGGGCCTTGCCATAAGACATGACGGCCTGAGTATAAGAGACTGCACGATCAAGGGTTGCCAGGATCTTCGGTGCGAGGCGGTTCACAGTCGGATCAGGTACATGTTCCAGCCGTTCCAGGAACAATTGGGCCGAGGCAAGCAAGTTGCGCAAATCATGATTGATCTTTGAGACCGCAAGTCCCAGATCCGCAAGTCTCTGCTTTTGTTGCAAGGCACGGGAGAGCGCTTGCTGCATCGCAGCCAGGCGGACTTCAGCGTCCCCGAGCTCATCATTCCGACCAGATGGTGCAGTGATCCGAGATGCATCTTCGGGTGCTTCGGCGAAGAAGTCCATCGACCGGGTAAGCCGTAGCAATGGCCTTACGAAAAGCGCACGTAGACTCACATAAACCAGTGTTGCCGTGATGATGGAAATCACAAGCGACAGCGCCAGAATGCGGACTGAAAACGCCAACATGTCCTGCTGAAGAAGACTGATGGGCAAAACGATATCGACGTGCTCGACAAGGCCCATTTGCCCTGCCCCGACGACGCGCATCAATCCGTCGCCGCGATAGAAAAGGGTCCGGAAGCTTTCCACAATTGCCCGCGGGGGCGTCATCTGCGCAAGATCGACGACAAACTCGACCTCAAAAGGTGCGTTGCTCATTGCGATCAGACTGCGACTGCTGCCCAAGTCCAATGAAATGGCAACAGCGCCGGTGGTTCGCAAAAGCTCTTCCTGAAGGCGCGGTGCAATCGTATTTGTTTCACTCAGGACTGCGGCCGCCACGCCAGCGGTCGTCAGGCGATCCGTCAGCCATGTATTGCGAAAATTTGCGACCGAAGGCACATAGATGAAGACCTCCGCCAACATCACGAAGACAATCGTCAGCACCAGAAGCTTGCCGGAGAGCCCGCCGAGTTGATAACGGGATCTTGCGAGCTGATCCCCTGCCGCCGCAAGGTCGGATGCGTCGTTCCCCACGGAAGGCGCGATTTCGCCCTTGGGAAGACCTTCGTGCTTCATTCAGGTCACTTTCACCGCTGTTTCATGCAAGGCAGCAAATCATAAGGGCGAGATCAAGGCACCCTTGCCATCGTCTCACCCAAACTGTGTCAGGAATCGCACAAGACGCCGCACCCAGGGATTTGAAGGTGCATCGGCATAATAGGAGGTCGCGGCGCGGCGTACCAATTCTCCCAATGTCGGGTAAGGCGCGATGAAGCCCGCCAAGTCCTTCATGGTCATCTTCTTCGAGATCGCCAGAGACAGAATGTTGATCACTTCGCCCGCTTGGGCGCCGACGATGTCTGCCCCCAAGAGCTTGCCCCTCGGGCCTGCAACAAGTTTTAAGCGCCCGACTGTGGCGCCTTCCGCTTGGGCTCGATCATTCGCGGCATAGTCCGCAGTGAGGATCTTGACCTTGTCGCCGTGCTGCTTCCTTGCCTGCGCTTCGCTCATTCCCACATGGCCAAGCTCAGGGGACGTGTAGGTGACCCAAGGCATGTTGACCCGATCCTCGCGCACAGGCAGACGGAAGAGAATAGAACGGATGGCCAGGCCGCCATGATAGCCCGCCGCATGGGTGAATTGCAGCCCGCCGATCACGTCACCAATTGCGTAGATCTTCCGGTTCGAAGTCCGTAGGCCCTTGTCCACCTTGATACCGCCTCGTTCAACGTCAACTCCGGCCGCCTCGAGACCAAGCCCGTCAAGGTTGGGCTTGCGACCCGTCGCGACCAAGAGATGGCTGCCTTTGACGGAAACAGCGCCTTGTGAACTTTCGGCATCCACATGGATCAAGCCGTCTACAGCCGAGACAGTTTTGACCGCCGTACCTTCCAGAATTTCGACGCCGTCCTGCTTCACGGCACTCAAAACGATGACCGCCAATTCCTGATCGTCCCTGCCCAGAGCCTTTTGAGCTTCGATAACTGTGACCCTTGACCCCAATCGGATGTGCGCCTGCGCCATCTCCAACCCAATCGGCCCACCGCCGATGATGATCAGATGTTCAGGAGCCTGACGAAGCTCAAACAGGCTCTCATTTGTAAGATAGTCGACATCCGAGAGGCCGGGGATTGGCGGCACCGCTGCTGATGATCCGGTGGCGACCACAAAGCGTCTGGCTCGAATTTCGGTTTCGCCGGCCAAAACCGTATCACGGGATGTGAACTTGGCTGCCGCCTTGATGACATCGACACCCAGCCCTTCGAAACGCTCGACAGAGTCGTGCGGTGCTATGGCAGCTATTACAGACCGCACATGATCATTTGCGCTGGCAAAGCTGGTCCCTGAAAATTCTGCCTCTACGCCAATCTTGGGATCCGCGCCATGAGCCTTGGCCGATTTCGCCGCGGACAAGAGCGCCTTCGATGGAACGCAGCCATAGTTAAGACAATCACCGCCCATCAGGCCCTTTTCTACGAGCACCACATCGACACCAAAAGCAGCAGCTGCCGCCGCGACAGTCAGGCCTCCAGACCCGGCGCCAATCACGCAAATATCGGGGGTCAAAATATTAGGCATTGTTCTCGCTTTCGCGTTGTTGTTCGTTCGAGGGCAGCTCTCATTTGCAGACATCTAGCTGCCCGTTCCGCGATTGCGGAATTTCTTCAAAGCGACGGGGACCAAGGAGGCGATTCCCAATGCGAAGAACGCTGCCAACAGTTCCGGCGTCACCAGCGCTCCAAGCTCGACATGACAGGTTCCGGCTGCTCCGCACCCCGGATTGGCCGCTTCCTGAGCTTCAATCACACTGTCAAGCCCCGCGCCGATGAAGGCAAATGCATATGTCCCCGGAACGATCCCGATCAATGTGGCACCAACATAAGTTGTCAGCGGCACGTGGAAAATCGCGGGTGCGATATTCACCAGCCAAAATGGGAAAACCGGCGTCAGGCGGAGAAACAGGAGGTAGCTGAAAGCGTTCTCGCGGAAGCCGGAGGCCAGTCTCTCAACAAAGGGACCGGCCCGCTGCGTAAAGACCGCGCCGAGCGACGAGCGCGCTGCTAGGTAGATGACCGTCGCACCCAAAGTCGCCGCGACGACAGTGGCCGTTCCGCTGATCAACCAACCGAAGAGAAAGCCACCCGCAATGGTAAAGAGCGATGCGCCTGGAAAGGACAGCGCAACTGTGACTGCGTAAAGAAGAATGTATGCCAGAACAGCGGTAACAAGATTCTCGCTGACATAGTTTGCGAGGTCCTGACGATTGCGGATCAGTTCTGAAAGCGTGAGGTGTTCATGCCACCCCATGAACCAGGCTGTCGCCATCGCAGCCAAGATGCACAACACCGGGAGCCAGCGACGAACCGCATTGCCAGCACCCGCCGGCTCTTGTGTATCCTCACGGTCTTCTTCCGCGTGTTTCGACATATTTCTTGCCCCACTGAAATTGGATCTTGGCACAGTTAAGTTCATCCTCAATCTGTTCGGCGCGCCTGCTTGCAGACAGGTGTAGTCGAAAAGTGCAAATGAGAACTGTACTTCACCGACAATTGAGAGATGGTTGAACCAAC
The DNA here is from genome assembly GCF_009650605.1 of Labrenzia sp. CE80. Classification (NCBI taxonomy): domain Bacteria; kingdom Pseudomonadati; phylum Pseudomonadota; class Alphaproteobacteria; order Hyphomicrobiales; family Stappiaceae; genus Labrenzia; species Labrenzia sp. CE80. Next base: position 526,329 of record NZ_WAJT01000002.1, on the reverse strand, counting down.
CCGCCTTTGATTCACTCAATCGCGTTCTTCGGCCCGCGAAATATCCGGATCCTTTTTCGCTCGATTTGTGTAAGATATTTGGCGTCAGACGCGTTGACTTGAGGCCTCGTCCCCCGTATAAGCGCGCTCGACCGGGACATGCACTTGGATCATCGCCTTTGGTATGGGCGCGCCGATAAGGCGCTTCGAGTGCTTCCTCCAAGAATTTCGAAAAACAAGGGCCGCGCTTGTCTGCGCGGATAAGAACAATGAAGCGTACGTATCAACCGAGCCGTCTTGTCCGCAAGCGCCGTCACGGCTTCCGTTCGCGCATGGCTACGGCAAACGGCCGTCAGGTTCTCGCGCGCCGCCGGGCAAAAGGCCGCAAGCGTCTGAGCGCCTGATCGGGCTCACGCACGCGGCGTTGCCGGTGATGACTGTATCAGACACACAGCCTGCGCCGCCGATGAAAACACTTAAAAAGCGCTCCGAATTCCTAGCTGTCGCCAAAGGCGGACGGGTGGGTCGGCGCGCTTTTGTGCTTCAAGGCCTCAAGCGCAACTGCGATGATGCTCCCCGCATCGGGTACACAGTGACCAAAAAGACCGGAAATTCGGCGGCAAGAAGTCGGATCAAACGCCGTCTGCGCGCAGCTGTCGCAGCCTTGGATGCGAATGATATTCCACAAAACGCTGATTTCGTCCTGGTCGGACGCGAATCTGCGCTCTCCCTTCCCTTTCAAAATCTGGTATCGGACCTTAAATCCGGAATGCCGCTTGCACTCGACCCAAAGTCGGGACAGCGTCGCAGGAAACCGCGCTCGTCAAATGGCAGGCCCGAACCAGAGACAGTGCCGAGCAGAAAACAGGGGTAAATCCAGTTGTTCTCCGAAAATAGAAATACGATTCTAGCAATCGTGCTATCCTTGATCGTGCTTTTAGGCTGGCAGTATTTTGTCGCCCAGCCGCAACTGGAGCAGCAGCAGGCGGAGCTGCAGGCACAGCAAGCAGCAGAACAAGCCCAGGCCGAACTTAACGGCGACCCGACCAAGCCGACACCGAATGCGGTGCCCGGACAAGCAAGTGCCCCGACAAGCGGCGCCACGGCTATTGGGCTCACACGAGAGCAGGCAATTGCCAGCTCCGAACGCATCAAGATAGAGACACCGAAGCTCTCAGGATCAATCAACCTGACCGGCGCGCGCCTCGATGATCTGCGTCTGAAGGATTACCACGAGACCGTCGACAAGAGCAGCCCGACCATCGTGCTGTTGTCACCTAAAGGCGGCCCGACACCCTACTACGCCGACTACGGCTGGGTTGCGGATCCAGGTTCGGATGCTGCCCTGCCAGAAGCTGATACACTCTGGACGGTCGAAGACAATGACCAGCTAACGCCGTCTACGCCAGTCACGTTGAGCTTTGACAATGGTGCCGGCCTGATTTTCAAGCGCACCTATTCGCTCGATGAAAACTACATGTTCACCATTGAACAGTCGGTTCAAAACAACACCAACGCTGCGGTGAACCTCTACCCCTATGGCTTGATTGCCCGGAACGGTCAGCCTGAAACTGCCGGCTTTTATATTCTTCACGAGGGCCTGCTCGGCGTATTCGGCGAAGAGGGACTACGCGAGATCGACTATTCCGATCTTGAGGAAGAAAACCAGATCCGCCCAGAAGAGGTCGATCAAGGTTGGCTCGGCATCACTGACAAGTACTGGGCAACAACACTGATCCCTACACCTGGCGAGACCTTCCAGCCTAGCTTCAGCTATTCGGCGGCCTCGAAGAATTTCCAGGCAGACTTCCTTGGCCAGGGCGTCAGCGTTCCAGCCGGGGGCGAAGACGGGACAAGCTCATATCTCTTTGCAGGGGCCAAACAGAAGCACCTTCTGGATGCCTATGAAGACAGCATCGGCGTTGCGAAATTCAACCTCCTAATCGACTGGGGATGGTTCTATTTCCTGACCAAACCGATGTTCTTTGCCATTGACTGGCTGTTCCATCTGGTCGGCAACTTCGGCGTGGCGATCCTGCTCGTGACCGTCGGTGTGAAGCTCGTCTTCTTCCCATTGGCCAACAAGTCCTACGTCTCCATGAGCAAAATGAAGCTCGTGCAGCCGCAAATGACCGAAATTCGCGAGCGGTTCTCAGACGATAAGGCCAAGCAGCAACAGGCGCTGATGGAGCTGTATAAAAAGGAAAAAATCAATCCGCTTGCCGGGTGTCTGCCCGTACTGATCCAGATCCCTGTCTTCTTTTCGCTCTACAAGGTGCTTTTCGTCACGATTGAAATGCGGCACGCGCCTTTCTTCGGCTGGATCCAGGATCTCTCGGCTCCCGATCCGACGACACTCTTCAATCTCTTCGGCCTGATCCCGTGGGATCCCCCACAGATGCTGATGCTCGGCGTTTGGCCGTTGATCATGGGCGTCACCATGTTCGTGCAGATGAAGATGAACCCGGCTCCGCCCGATCCGACCCAGCAGATGATCTTCACCTGGATGCCAGTGATCTTTACCTTCATGCTGGCCTCATTCCCGGCCGGACTGGTGATCTACTGGGCCTGGAACAACACACTCTCTGTGACGCAGCAGTGGCTGATCATGCGCCGGCAAGGTGTAAAGGTGGAGCTGTTCGACAATCTGAAGTCGACTTTCAGACGGAAGAAGACTGAAGTCGAAGACAAGAGCTGACGGCTCTTTGAAACCCTGCTAAAGAAAAAGGGCTTCGCATTGCGGAGCCCTTTTTATTGATCTCGTTACGAAGCCGCCGCCTCGGAGTACTGCGCCAATGATCTTCTGAGTTCAGACCCGTTCTGCAAGGTCTTCATCGACCACCGGGTCAACTGCAGCCTTATCAGCTGCATCCCTTCCTTGCGCAACATCTGACACTTACGGAGGCCCCATGCACGGTCCGGATCCGCAGACCCGTTTCCCATTTTCGGGCGCACAACACACCGTCTTTATCAAAAACGTCATTTCCGGCAGCAATATCGAGGCCGGTGACTACAGCTACTACAATGACCCGTTCGACGCGGAACGCTTCCAGGAAAAATGCGTTCGATATCACTTTGATTTTCTCGGAGACCGCCTGGTCATTGGCAAGTTCTGCGCCCTGGCGACAGGCGTCGAGTTCATCATGAACGGCTCGAACCACGCCTTCGACGGACTATCCACCTATCCATTCCATATCTTTCAGGAAGGCTGGGAAACAGGGTACGACACTTCCGTTTTCCCAAAGCAGTCTCGTGGCGATACCATCATCGGAAATGATGTCTGGATCGGAATGGGCGCAACCATCATGCCAGGCGTTCGTATCGGCGACGGCGCAATTATTGGCGCCAAGTCCGTCGTTGCACGCGATGTTCCTCCCTACTGCGTGGCCGTCGGCAATCCGGCCACAGTCGTGAAGCAGCGCTTTTCCGACGACATTGTCTCCCAGATGCTGGAAATAGCCTGGTGGAACTGGCCGATCGACAAGATCTCGGAAAACCTACCCGCGATACGCGGAGCCGATCCAGCTGAATTGTGCAGGGTTGACCGCTAACATCCGGCAAGACAGCGCGTTCTGCATCGTCTACTCGACGCGGGACGCAATGCCAGATAGAAGACCAAACATGAGCGAAGAAGAAAAATTTACCGAAGACCAGATTGAAGCCGGCCGCCTGCTTTTCGCCAAGCGCTGGGACTTTTTGACCAGTGTCACGGACATGGCGAACCTCCCCGACATTGGCGACACCGAGATTGCCTTTGCCGGACGCTCCAACGTTGGCAAATCTAGCCTCATCAACGCATTGACCGGGCGCAAGGGACTGGCGAGAACATCAAGCACTCCGGGTCGCACCCAAATGCTGAACTTCTTTTCAGCAGACGAGGCCCCGCTGACCATCGTCGACATGCCAGGGTATGGATACGCCCAGGCGCCGAAGGAGTTGGTCGAGGCTTGGACGAATCTGGTTTTTGCCTATCTTCGCGGTCGGCCGACCCTGCGCCGCGTCTTCCTGCTGATCGACAGTCGGCATGGCATCAAGCCAATCGACCTGCAGGCGATGGCGCTGCTCGACAAGGCAGCCGTCATCTATCAGGTTGTCTTGACGAAGTCGGACAAGATCAAGCCTCCAGCTCTGACCCGGCTCAAGGAAGAGACGCTTGTCAACTTATCAAAGCGACCCGCTGCCTATCCAGAAATCATCGCAACATCCTCGGAAAAGGTGAACGGCATCGAGGAGCTGCGCGCAGAAATCAATCATCTGGTTCTGAACTGAGTTCAGGCCTTCTGATTGAGAAGCGAAACGAAAAAAGCTATCAAGCCACGCACAAAACGTGAATTCAAAGTGAGACCATCCACCCAATGACTTCCTCGGATCAGCATAGCCGCGCCCATGTCATCGCTCAGGCCCTGCCGTACATGCAGCGCTATGATGCCCGAACGATAGTCGTGAAGTACGGTGGCCATGCAATGGGCGACCCAGAGCTTGGCAAAGCCTTCGCCCGCGACATCACCCTGCTGCGGCAGTCCGGCGTCCATCCTGTCGTTGTCCACGGTGGCGGACCCCAGATCGGAAAGATGCTCACACGCCTTGGAATCGTAAGTGAATTCAAGGCGGGGCTGCGTGTAACAGACAAAGCGACGGTCGAGATCGTCGAGATGGTCCTGGCCGGGTCGATCAACAAGGAAATCGTCCAATCGATCAACGCGGAAGGTGGCCGGGCGGTCGGCCTTTGCGGTAAGGACGGCAACATGGTCACAGCCGAAAAGCTGCGGCGCACCGTTGTCGACCCGGACTCAAACATCGAGAACGTCGTCGATCTCGGCTTTGTAGGCGAACCCGCTGATGTCAATCCAACGGTCTTGAAACTGGTGCTGAAGGAAGACCTTATCCCGGTTGTTGCACCGGTTGCTCCAGGACCGGAAGGCGAGACCTATAATATCAACGCTGACACGTTTGCCGGTGCTGTCGCCGGGTCGCTCAATGCCAAACGTCTCCTGTTTCTTACGGACGTTCCCGGTGTTCTTGACGGCGAAGGCAACCTGATCAAGCAGCTGACCGTTGCCAAGGCACGCGAACTCATTGCGGATGGCACGATTTCCGGCGGGATGATCCCGAAAGTTGAAACATGTATCGAAGCCCTGGATCAGGGCGTTGAAGGTGTCGTCATTCTGGACGGAAAAGTGCCTCACGCCGTGCTGCTGGAACTCTTTACCGATCGCGGCGTCGGGACTTTGATCCGCCCGTGACAGGCAAGAAAATCATTTCTCGCGAGGGTTCCCATGCCCATGCGCAGGACCTGAGGGTCTTCAAAGGGGTTGAAGCCTGGATCTTCGATCTCGACAATACGCTTTATCCTGCAGAGACTGATCTCTTCAGCCAAATCAATGATCAGATCGCAAGCTATGTCGCCCGCCTGCTCAACTTGGGTAAGGACGAGGCAATGGCGCAGCAGAAGGCCTACTATCATCGATATGGCACCACACTGCGCGGCCTGATGATTGAACACGACATTGACCCTGACGATTTCCTCAGACACGCTCATGACATTGACTATTCGAACATAGCACCCGACCCAATTCTTGGCGCGGCGATAGCTAACCTGCCCGGACGCAAATTCATTTTCACAAATGGCGACAGACCTCATGCCGAGCGAACAGCCGCAGCTTTGGGGATCACCGAACATTTTGAAGACATTTTTGACATAGTGGCCGCCGACCTGATGCCAAAGCCGAACCGGGAAACCTACGACATGTTCCTGCAACAAACTGGCGTCAGTCCAGCGCGCGCAGCAATGTTCGAAGACCTTCAGAAAAATCTTGATGTCCCGCACCGGCTCGGCATGCGCACTGTTCTGATCGTGCCTACGGGAACAAGAGACGTGTTTCGCGAGGGATGGGACCTGGAAGGCGAAGACCAAAGTCCCGTCGACTTCGTTACCGATCATCTAGCCGGTTTCCTGACCGCCGTGAAAGGCGCACTCTAGCGCGCGACTTTAGAACTCTGGCTCTGGGCTTCTGCCTGTCGTATATTGAGAAAATCTCAAACGATAGGTTGGTAGAGCTATGGCGTCCTTGCGCGCTCTTCATGCATTTTCTCTTCTGGCGCGCCATGGTCGGGCTGCGCAAGCGGCTGAAGAACTTGGAGTCTCACCGTCCGCACTCTCCCATTTGATGCGCAAGCTGGAAAGTGAACTTGGCGCAACGCTTGTTCTAAGAGATGGGCGCGGGCTCACGCTCACAGAAGAAGGCCAGCGTCTTGCTCTCGGCATAGGCGACGCCTTCGACCGGATTGAAGATGCCGTCGATAGTTTCAAGAGGCGGGGGCGTACAGAACTCAGAATCAGCACTGTCTCCACATTCGCAACGCGCTGGCTCATTCCGCGCCTTCCAGAGTTTCAGGCAATTCAGCCCGACGTTGAGATCCTCCTGTCTGCCTCAACCCGTGTCATCGATCTCGAACGAGAGAATTACGACTGCGCCATTCGCCTGGGCAAAGGAAACTGGCAAGCCATCGACAGCACATTGCTCTGGCAAGAGCATCTCGCCGTCGCCATGGCGCCTTCCCTGCTTCCCCACCAAGGTGGCAAGCCCGGTGAGATACTCTCGGAGCTGCGCTTACTGCACAGCGCAAGCCGTCGCAACGATTGGTCTCTTTGGCTGAACGAAGCTGGCCGCGAGCATAGCGAGGCAACATCCGGAACGCTTCTTGAAAGCCGCGACCTGGCAATTCAGGCCGCGATTGCCGGTATGGGTGCACTCGTTATCGACCGACGATTTGTCGAACAAGAAATCGCTGCCGGTCACCTGATTATGCCCGACTGGCCTGTTCTCGAATTGGATACCGGCTACTGGTTTGTCCGATCCCCAAACCGGCCCTTGTCACGTCCCGTCTCCGCCTTCAGAGACTGGCTCCTCAAGGCCGCAGGTTAAGGTTCTCGTAGTGGGCGTGTGCCCACGAGCAGCACTGATGGTGCTAGATGAAATCCCCGGATTGTCCTTTGGCGTCGGACAATTCGGATTGAACCCTGCGCGCTTGTCAGGCCGCCTCCTGTCGGACACTTGAACATCCGCGGCTGTTCACGCCATACTGAAACCGGGGTTAGGTGCAGAGTTAAACCTGCATTCTCAAGTAATTGGGGGAGTATTAATGTTGAAGAGATTGAGCCTCCGGCTCTTGCTGGCTTTGTGCAGCCTTCCTTTCATTCTCACTTTGGACGCTTCGCAGCAGGTCCGAGCGGAAAGCCTGACCTGGGAGTTCCGCAGCGAGCATCCGAAGATCGTTGATGTTGAGCTTTATTCGGATACCCGGCGCGGCCACGTTTGGCCGGGCAACAACAAGGTTTACGTGTTAGACGACTACAGCAACAAGACCATTCGCATCTCCTGCCGCTACGGGGAGAAGGTCTGTTATGGCGCCTGGGTCCGGAACCGCAACAACAGTTACTGGGGCGTCGGCTATAACAACCGAAACAGATGCCGAAGCTGCTGCTACACCTGCGACGGCGGCAGCACAAAGGTAATTGTTCTCAACCAGTAAGGCGTCGGGAGCAATTGCCAAATTCAAGCCATACTGGCCGTCATGGAGACAGAACGATCCCTATGACGGCCAGCATGATCAGACTACATCCCAAAAGCTCGTTGCGTGAAATCGCTTCGCGGAACACAAGCCACGATACGGCAAACGTGAAGACCAATTCGATCTGCGCCAGTGCCCGCACATAGGCGACAGGCTGGAGGGTCATCGCTGTGAACCAGCCGAGCGAACCGAGTATTCCAGCCAATCCCACCAGCGTGGATATACGCCAATGGCGTAGTGTCAGGCTCAATTGATGTGGCGTTCGGAAAAACATCCAGCTCGCCATGAGTGCTGACTGGAATAGTGTCACACAAGCTAGCGAGAAGCCCGCCTGCATCAGAAAACCTGGCCCGCCCAACGACAATGAGGCGGACCTGTAGAAGGCAGCAGAGGCTCCAAACAGTGCTGCAGACGCCAGCCCGATCAGCGCGGATTTTCCGATGAGTGTTCTAGCAATTGTCTGTGCACTGAGCTGCGTACGCGCCAGTGAAATCATGAGAACGCCTATGATGCCAAGAACAATACACATCATGACCGGCAACGACAGCGTCTCGCCAAGCAGAACAAATCCGAACATTGCTGCCTGGATCGGCTCCGTCTTGGAATAGGCTGTGCCGACAGCGAAATTCCGATAGGAGAAGAGATGGATCAGCAAGAAGGTCGCACCGATTTGCGCCAAGCCTCCCAGCGCGCCAGACATCAGGAATTCGCTATTGATTCTGGGCAACGGCATCCCGAAGAAGACATGCAGGATGCCAACGTAAAGAACCGCGAATGGAAAACCATAGCCAAAGCGGACAAAGGTGGCCGCGGTCGTGCCGAAGCTATCCTTGAGGTGACGCTGAAGCGCTGAACGGAGGTTCTGGCAAAAGGCCGCAAAGATAGTAATCGGGATCCACAGTTCCATATGCCATCCTTTTCTATTGGCCCACGCCACCCGGCGACTGTCTCCAATGATCAGAACTTATTTCCCTTGCCCCTCAATGCAATTGACTTGTGCTCAAGCGAGATGACGGAACCGAGTTACAGACCACCAATGCCCGAATGACAAAGGCAAGATCAAATCGCCGATGTGCTGCGGCCAGGACATGACCAGCGACGCGACCAGTGTCTCACCGATCAGGCTATCCGTTTCACTTGAACCGCCGATCAGCGATGAGCGACCACCAGAAGTGGCCGCTTTTCTCATTTTTGCCGATGTGTCACAGCCGATTTTGCCGCACCTGCGCTTGACACGCCCGCGTAGCGCGGCTTAGGTCCGCCACACTATTTTAACCCGCTTCTTGCCGGAGATATTGAGACTGATGACCCACGATCTCGTCAAACTCGCCGCGACCGTCGATGCAGCGTTTGAAGACCGCGCGAACATCGACACCCATACCACCGGCGACGTGCGTGATGCTGTTGAGAAGACACTCAACCTTCTCGATCGCGGTGAGCTGCGCGTCGCAGAGAAGAAAGACGGCGAGTGGAGCGTCAACCAATGGACCAAGAAAGCAGTTCTTCTGTCTTTCCGGTTGAACGCGATGGAAGTCATCAAGGGCGGCCCTGGGGACGCCACTTGGTGGGACAAGGTTCCGTCCAAGTTCGACGGCTGGCGCGGCGTTGATTTCCAGGAAGCCGGCTTCCGCGCCGTTCCAAATTGCACGGTGCGCCGCTCTGCATTCATCGGCAAAGGTGTTGTACTGATGCCGTCTTTCGTCAATCTTGGCGCCTACGTCGATGAAGGAACGATGGTCGACACATGGGCGACGGTGGGTTCTTGTGCTCAAATCGGCAAGAACGTGCATCTGTCGGGAGGCGTCGGCATCGGCGGTGTTTTGGAGCCTCTTCAGGCCGGTCCGGTGATCATCGAAGACAATTGCTTTATCGGTGCCCGCTCGGAAGTCGTTGAAGGCGTTGTCGTGCGCGAGGGTGCCGTGCTTTCGATGGGCGTCTTTATCAGTGCCTCGACAAAGATCATCGACCGCAACACGGGTGAGATCTTTATCGGTGAAGTCCCCGCATACTCGGTCGTCGTTCCGGGCAACATGCCTGGCAAACCGCTTCCGGACGGGACACCGGGCCCGAGCCTCTATTGCGCGGTCATTGTAAAGCGTGTCGATGAACAGACACGCTCCAAAACCTCTATCAACGACCTTCTGCGCGACTAATGCTCAAACAAACGACACGACCACACCCGCGCAGCAACGCTTCGCGGGTGTTTTTATATCGCGCAGACGTTGGGTAAAACTGTTGCGAAAAGGTCCGCGATGGAGGCCATCGCAGCGTCATGAACCGTATATCCCGGCAACGAGCCTCCGGTTGGCAACGGCAGAGGCCGACTTGCGCATGCACTTGCGACCACTGCGCCGCGAAATCCATGTTCAAAACCGCCGCGGATCGTATTTGACACGCACAGGTGGGACATAAAACCGGCAACGATAATGTTCTTGATGCCATCCCTTTGAAGCTCTTCTGCGAGCCCTGTGTCTGCAAAAGCATTTGGTTTGGTTTTCGAAATGACCCGTTCACCTGGTCTCGGAGTTCCTTCAGAACAAAACAAACCGCCGGCAGCCGGCTCAAAAAGATCACCAAGCCCACCTTCATTGTGCGTATGCACAACAGGTATTCCAAGTTCCGAGGCCCGGGCGCGAAGTTGTACAACTTCACTCAGAGCCTCATCCACACCGCTTAGCCGCAGGCGTCCCGATTTGTACTCTTCCTGAACTGCGACAAGAACCACCACCGTTTCCGCTGCTACAGGCAGCTCCCACTCAGACGCGCCACCCGTTAGCTCCAAAAGAGTTTGAGGACGCTTCGACCCAGCTGGCTTCATGCAGTTTCTCCAGACATTTTACGAAGGAAACTATGCTCGCATATGCGGTAATTAAACACTCGATACTGCAGGAAGCACATGCAAATATGCAGGAATGCTCGACTGGAATTCCTATAATCTACTGCTTCTGATTTCCCGTAAAGGCACCTTGTCTGCGGCGGCTGCCGAGTCCGATGTCAACGAAACGACAGTTGCCCGCCGATTGGCCACTGCTGAAGCGGTTGTTGGCATGCCGATTTTCAAGCGCGCGGGCGGCAAGCTTGTTCCGACTTCAACCGGCACCGCCCTCCTGTCCGCGGCCCAGGCAATGGAAAAAGCCTTGACCCAATCGCCTCTGCCGAGCAGCGGCGCTCAGACACTTCGGGTCAGCGCACTACCCATGGTCATTGACCGGCTCATCGCGCCGCGCATCAGCGAATTCTCGCGCAGGCATCCTCATATCGCTCTTGAGATAGTCGCGTCGACGGCAACACACAGCCTTGCCCGTAGGAGCGCCGACATTGCCCTTCGGCTTAACCGGCCGAGCGAGGGGATGCTGATCATACGCAAGGCTCGTGACATTCGCTTTCGCCCCGTTGCGGCACGCTCCGCTGTTTCGGAGGGGAAACACGCTTTACGGTATTTTGCCTATGAACGCGAATATGATGATCTGCCAGAAATCGCAGCCATAAAATCATGGCATGGAACCGAACCCTCGGCGCGATTTTCAAGCCTTTCGGCGATACTTGCAGCTGTGAAAGCAGGGGCTGGCGCTGCCATGTTGCCGGATCTGCTCTTCGAAGATGAACCGGATATAGAGGTGCTCGACCATGATGTCGTCGTCAGCCGGCCGCTCTGGATCGTTTTTCATGAAAACGTCAGGCAAAAAGAAACGGTTCGGTTGGCTGCCGACTGGTTTGCCGAGATCCTATCCGACACGCAAAAACGGCAGTACCGAAAGGAAGCTGGAAGGTCACAATCCCCAAATCCGGCCAGCGAGCTCGCCAATCAATAAAGACAGAATGATGTCGAGCATGACGACACCGATTGTCATGCTCAAGCTTGCTTGCAAGGCCACACGCGCAATGATGAAACGGTACCAGATGACCACAATCAAGGTCACAAGGGACAGCAAAACCATGATGCCAGGCTCGATCAGCCCTGCCAGATAGAGAAGCCCGACAAAGACATACGGCAAGGCTGCCAGGAGGCTCGTCCAGTTGCGCGCGACAATGAATGGAACATAGCCTGCAGAAATACCGAGAGGCTTTGCGAGTCCCGCGAGCAATAGAGGCAAGGCCACCCAGTCCAGCCCGAGACTGGTAAATTGGGCCAACCAGAACGAACCGGCAGGAAGAAAATCTGTCTCGTCCAGCAAGAGCTTTCGCTCAGCCAAAGAACTGACAACAAAAAGTGGCACAAGCAGGAAGACAACTGCAAACGAGCGCCAGAACCCCTCAATCGACAGATCGAAGCCACGCATGCCTTCGGGACGATTGCGCAAAAGCATCCAGCTTCCCTGAAGGGCGCGCGCAATTTCCTGTCCACTCAGCATGGATTAACCACCTTTGGCTTCATTGAAATAGTCGTCGAGGAATTTCCGGTAGATGGCCGTGAGACCGTCCACGTCGGCCAACGCAACACATTCGTCGACCTTGTGCATGGTTTGGCCGACGAGGCCGAATTCCACGACAGGGCAATAGTTCTTCACAAACCGGGCGTCGGAGGTACCACCGCCTGTCGTCAGCGCGGGAACTCTGCCCGTTGTCGCTTCTACAGCATCGCTCAACGCTGTGATGAGCGTTTCGTCACGAGTCAAAAAAGACTCGCTGGCGTCGCGCCGGAACCCAACCGACCATTCAAGATCGTCGCTCGCTACGTCCGACAGAGTGCCTTCTATTTTGGCTTTGAGAGTGTCCAGGGACCAACTGTCATTGAACCGGATGTTGAAGCTCGCTTCCGCCTTTGCCGGAATGACATTGAACGCTGGATTGCCCACATCAAATGTAACGATCTCCAGATTGCTCGGCTGAAAACGATCATTGCCACCATCGAAGACCACCCCATCCAGCGCACTCATCAGGCGCATGAGGCCAGGGATCGGGTTGTTTGCATTTTCGGGATAGGCCGCGTGACCTTGAACGCCGGTCACGACAACGGTCCCAGACAACGAGCCACGACGACCCACCTTTATGGCATCACCGAGTTCATTCGGATTGGTTGGCTCTCCAACGATACAAGCGTCGAAACGGTGCCCCCGCTCTTCGGCCCATTGGAGAAGCTTTACCGTACCGTTCACGGCAGGCCCTTCTTCATCTCCGGTAATCAGGAAAGAAATTTTTCCGCCAAATTCAGCCCCATTGGCCTCCAGGAAATCCAATGCTGCTGCAGCGAAGCAAGCAACACCACCTTTCATGTCGACCGCACCCCGACCGAAAAGTGTGCCCCCGACGATGTCACCGGAGAAAGGTGCGTGGCTCCAATCAATTTCGTTCCCAGGCGGGACCACATCTGTGTGCCCAGCAAAGACGAAATGCGGGCTTCCTGATCCAATCCACGCGAACAGGTTCTCAACGCTCGGGGTGTCACTGTCTGTGAATGTGACACGATCTACCTTGAAGCCTGCACCGCCTAACAGTTTTTCGAGGTAATCCAGCGCCCCGCCCTCAGCTGGCGTCACCGACGGGCAACGGATCAGATTACGAGCATATTGAACTGCGGGAGAATGCTGGGCGGACATGGAACCTCTGGATCTATGCGATCACGCTCTGAATTGAGAACCCCGAGATGGTCAGGACTTTCGGCGATAATAGCTGTTTGGAAACGGGCCAAAACGGTTGGGCACTTTCTGGCTCGGAATAAAGCCGAGCACGAGCACCACAAGAATATTGACCCCGGGAACAAAAATCAAAAGCGCAGTAAAGCCGGTAATGCCAATGTCCTGGCACCGCTTGATGACAAGAGCTAACTCAACCCACTGAAGGACAAAAAACAGAACCGGAAACAATGGGTTCGATTCAACGAAGCCCTGAAGCGTAAGATTTTCGATCGAGACATCCGGATCGATCGAGCCGAACCACATGTTGATCGCGATGCCGATGACAATCCAGACCAGGAACAGAACCAACCAATAGGGCTCACGGCCCAGCCGCCCAATGGGGCTGGCAAGCAGCCAAGCCAATCCGGGTGTCGCGTTTACCTGGCTGTCGTTCGAAGACATTGAAAATCCGCTCGCGGCTCAGAATTGAAAATACTGTTCTGCAGTTAGTCGCAAGCTGCCGCTGGATCAAGCAAAGATGCGGTTTTGCGATCGGCGAGCTACACCAAAAGCACATTCTTCCAATGGCTTTCGTATGAAATTCAACGCGCATACCGAAAAGTACGATTGGCGTCCGGCTTTCTGCTGGTCATGATGGCCAGGTCGTTTTGGGAGAGACGCGGGAGGAAAATGATGACAGATAGCATCGACAAGACCGATACGGATACAGCGTCGCCTTTTCGGAAGGCACCTGTGGTTCGCCAGATCGAGGCCTCTGACGTAATCGATGCGCTGGGTGACGGCATTCGGGATTTCCGCAGAGCACCGATCTATGGTCTAGCCTTCGGCGCATTCTTCACCATTGGCGGCCTGCTTATCGTGCTGACTGCGGCGGCGTTCGAGATGAGCTACCTGAGCTATCCTCTTGCCGCCGGTTTTGCATTGATTGGCCCATTCGCAGCAGTTGGTCTCTATGAGGTTAGCCGCAGATTGAGCCGGAACGAACCGCTGAGCTGGTCTGCGATCCTTGGAACCATGTGGGCACAAAAAAGCCGAGAACTTTCCTGGATGGCGTTTGTCGTCTTGTTCGTTCAGATCATGTGGATGTACCAGGTCCGCCTTCTGCTGGCGCTTTTCCTCGGCTTCAGGTCTTTCGCTTCCTTTGGCGAGTTCCTGTCCGAGATCGTCAACACTCCTGAAGGCCTCATGTTTCTGGCCATAGGGCATGTCGTCGGCGCGATCCTGTCCCTGATCCTGTTTTCGTTGACGGTCGTCTCCTTCCCTCTCCTTATGGAAGAGGACCGCGACTTCATCACTGCAATGATTACGAGCGTGAAGGCTGTTGCCATGTCGCCCGTCCCCATGATCGGCTGGGCCATCGTGGTGACAATTAGTCTGATTGTGTCGATCGCACCGGCCTTCGCCGGGCTCGTCATCACACTACCAATCCTTGGCCACACGACCTGGCACCTCTACAAGAAGTGTGTCGAACCGGAGGTTCCGAGCTAGCGCTGGCTTTCTTCCAATTTCTTGGCCTTCGCCTTGGCGATATCCTTGTCCTTGGATCGGTAGTCAACGCCTGTCAGATACAGACCATCAGCCGGCGCGACAGGCCCGCAGGCTTTCCTGTCCCGGGCCGCCAGGGCAGCTCGCACATCTTGCGCCGTCCATTTGCCCTCTCCGACCAGCTTGAGTGTCCCGACCATTGACCTCACTTGATTGTGCAGAAATGAACGCGAAGAGCATTCAGCAATCACGAACAGCCCTTCACGCCTCACTGAGAAAGTCTCGAGTGTTTTCTCCGGGCTTTTGGCCTGACATTTCGCGTGACGGAACGTCGTGAAGTCGTGATGACCGACAAACTCCTGCGCGGCGTCATTCATCGCATCTGCATCAAGCTCTGCCTTCACATGCCAGGCAAGGCCTCGTTCAAACGTGAGACGCGCAGAGCGATTGAAGATCCGGTAGCGGTAGGATCGGCGAATGGCTGAAAACCGAGAGTCGAACCCCTCATGCATCTCTGCGCAGTCGAGCAGAACAACTGGGTCGGGCTGAATATGAAAATTGATCGCACGCAGAACTGTCTCCGCAGGCCATGTTTTCTCAAGGTCCACATGAGCCACCTGACCAGTGGCATGAACACCTGCATCTGTTCTGCCTGCGCCACCAATGGTCACCTCTTCACCGCAGAACGACCTGATTGCACGCTCGAGAGCTGCCTGAACAGACGGGCCGTTCGCCTGACGCTGCCAGCCGCAATAGGGCCGGCCATCATATTCAACAGTGAAGCTGTAACGCGGCATTCCGTATCTTACTCGAATTCCTGAAAGGGTGTGGCAAAGGCAACTTCAATGGGCAGGTCGGCTTCAACGGCATCTGTCAGCGCAACTGCCTGGAAGGCATCACCCGCATAGGGCGCGCGGACCTTTCGCGCCAAGGCCAGGTCGAAGCCGAACCGTGGAAAATAAGCTGGAGGACCGAGCACCAGAACAAGGTCTTCCCCCAAGTCCTTGAGTTGATCCAGTCCGGCGCGAATGACCCATGAACCAATGCCCTGACGTTGAAATTCCGGCCAGACAGAGACTGGCGCGAGGCAGCTGATCTTCAGTTCCTGGCCCGCGCCAATGTTGGTTGGCGTCACGCGACTGAACGCAACATGAGCGAGGATCCGTCCTCGGTCCGTGACTGCGACAAGCTCGAGAACCAATGCTCCGCAGTGTCTGAGTTTATGTACCAGGCCCGCTTCTGTTGACTGATCAAAGGCAGCGGTCACAAGCTCCCTTACACCTAGCTCATCAGCGGGTTCGACCGCTCGAACGATCAATTTTTCCGGCTCGAAGTGATCGCTCATTTTGCGGTCCTTCTCCTATTTGTACTGGTGCCGCCGACGCTAATCTCAAGACAGGGTGTCGCCCACCGATAGCGTCGCACCGCGCAGAAAGTCCTCACCCGAGACTGCTTTCTTGCCCGCGCGCTGAACCTGAACGAGCCTTACAGCGCCAGCACCGCATCCCACCACAGGACCATTACCATCCAACGCCAAGACCTCGCCGGCCGAACCAGTGCCTTCCGCAAGCTGACTGCGAAGGACTTTAACCCTCTCAGCCTTGCCAGCGAGCATCATTTCGCACCAGGCACCTGGAAACGGCGAAAGCCCACGAATGTGGTCATGTACGACCTTCGCGCCGAGCGCCCAATCAATCCGGGTTTCATCTTTAGACAGTTTACGGGCATAGGTGACGCCAGCCTCCGCCTGCGGCATCTGGTTCAAGGCTCCGCGAGACAATGCCGCGAGTGCGCGCACCATCAGGTCACCGCCCAGTCCGGACAGTTGGTCATGCAATTCTCCAGCGGTCGTATTGTCGCCGATCGCAACGGTCTCGGACATGCACACAGGGCCAGTGTCGAGCCCCTCCTCCATCCGCATGACCTGCACCGCTGTCTCTGCATCGCCTACCATGATTGCGCGATTGATCGGCGCAGCCCCGCGCCAACGCGGCAGCAGGGAAGCGTGGAGATTGAGGCATCCCTCGCGTGGCGCTTCCAGAACAGCCTTGGGCAGCAGCAAGCCATAAGCGACAACAACTGCAACATCTGCCTCAAGATCAGCGAATGTTCGCTGCTCTTCAGCGTCCTTCAAAGAGGCGGGTGTGAAAACCGGAATGCCGAAAGATTCCGCGGCTTCATGGACCGGAGACTTCTTGAGTTCCATGCCTCGGCCTGAAGGTCGTGGCGGCTGCGAGTAGCAGGCAACGACATCATGGCCATGGCCAACGATTTCCATCAGTGTCGGAACGGAGAATTCGGGCGTCCCCATGAAAATGATGCGAAGTGTCATATCGTGTCCGGCTGCTTGAGTGGTCGCGCCCTTATTGCGCGATCAGGCCAGTCCCGGCAACAGGGCTTTGAGACTGGACACCATCATTTCCATCGCAATTGCCGCAAGAATCATTCCCATCAGGCGGCTCATGACGCTTGTCGCGGTCTGGCCGAGCAGCTTTTCCAATAGTGGTGCTGCGAGGAAAGTAACGCCCAATAGCGTAACCGAAGCTGCAGCAGCCGCGCCATATGCGACTTCCTGAGCAAGTCCGTCCGCTTGGCCACGGAAGATAATCAGGGTCGAAATCGTTCCCGGCCCCAAAAGGATCGGCACCGTTAGCGGATAGATTGCCGGATTGTCCTGAGAAGCGTGATGCTCCTGTTCCTTTTCGGTCCCATGATGCGACTTGCTTTGCTCACCCGAGATCAGGTTCAGCGCGATCAAAAGGATCAGAAAACCACCTGCCAGACGGAAGGCGTCCAGAGAGATCCCAAACACAGCAAGGATTTCATTGCCAGCAAGAGCGATGATGCAGCAGCCAACGACAAGAGCGACGATCAAGGTGATCGCGACCGCCCGTTGTCCCGCGGGCGTCTTGTCCGCAGTGAGTGACAGGAACACAGGGAGATTGGCGATCGGATTCATGATCGCGAACAATGCGGCAAACATCTTCAGGAAGAATGCATAATCCATTGATTGTTTCTTCCGTTTCAGCCGGCGAAGGTCAGACCTTACCGAACTGCTTGGCCTGTTTCGCGAATTTTTTCATCACACGATCACGCTTCAATTTCGACAGATAATCGATGAAGAGTGTTCCGTTGAGGTGATCCAATTCGTGCTGGATGCAGGTTGACAGAAGGCCATCGGCCTCGATTTCCTGCTCGGCCCCCTCCCGGTTGAGAAACTGCACCCTCACCGAGGCTGGGCGTTCGACTTCTTCATAGAATTCCGGGATCGAAAGACAACCTTCCTGATAGACGGAAAGCTCGACACTCTTCCATACGATCTCCGGATTGATAAAGACCATCGGCTCCTTGGGCGCATCTTCCTGGGCAACATCAAGCACAAAAACGCGCTTCAAGACGCCAATCTGACTCGCGGCAAGGCCTATCCCCGGCGCGTCATACATTGTCTCAAGCATATCATCGGCCAGAGCGCGCACGTCGTCGTCGACGGAAGTTATGGGCTCACATACTTCGCGCAGGACCTGATCGGGAATAATTATGATGTCACGTTTCGTCATGGGACTGACATAGGCAAAGCCGTGCCAAGGGTCAACGTGAAAGGGGTGCACATATCCCCGTTTCGCGCGCAGTTTGGCCATTAATCCCCGTCCAGAAAAGCTTGATCACGCGTCCAGCGACAATGGTTGTCCTTGGAAGATGCTCAACATGCGGACTGCAAGTGCAAACGAATCGTTCTATGTTTGTTTCATGCAGACTGTTCTTTTTGTCCTGAGTGGCCATCCTGTGACTGCGCTGGAGGCTTCTGTCGCTGGCGGCCTTTTCCTTTTGTTGCTTATCGCGTGGCTGGTTTTGGGGTCGCGGCGGCAGCTGCGAATTCGCGCCGAAGCCGAAACAGCAGCCACCGAGCGTATTCACGAGCTGGAGAGCCACCTTGCGACACTTTTGAAGTCGCAGGGGGAAATGACAGGCCGTATGCAGACGATGGCCGAGGTGTTCGGATCGCGACAGTCGGACATGATGCGCGCAGTAAACGACCGTCTCGACGGGATGGGCCACAAGCTCGGCATATCCATGGCCGACACGACCAAGCAGACGCACGAGGGACTGCGCCAGCTGCATGAACGCCTGGCCGTGATCGACCGCGCCCAGCGCACCATCACCGATCTGTCAGGGCAGGTCGTGGAGCTGCAAACCATCCTTTCCAACAAGCAAACGCGAGGCGCTTTTGGCCAGGGAAGAATGGAAGCGATTATCCAGGATCAGCTGCCGCCAAGCGGGTACAATTTTCAGGCAACGCTCTCGACCGGTTCTCGCCCGGACTGCCTGGTACATATGCCTAACGGCGCGCCCTCCCTCGCAATCGATGCTAAGTTCCCTCTCGAAGCCTTTAACCTCCTCAGGCATGCCAAGAGCGACGATCAGCTCAAACAGGCGCAGGCTCAGTTTCGTCGCGACTTTACCAAGCACATTCAGGACATTCGGGAAAAATACCTTCTACCTGGCGAGACCCAAGATACGGCTTTCCTGTTTGTGCCGTCTGAAAGCGTCTTTGCCGAGTTGAATGAAGGCTTCGAGGACCTGGTCCAAAAAGCCCATAGGTCGCGGGTCGTGATCGTATCGCCATCATTGCTCATGCTATCTATCCAGGTGATACAGGCTGTTCTTCGTGATGCCAGAATGCGCGAGCAGGCACACCTCATTCAGGCCGAAGTCGCCCATCTGACCGCCGATGTCGGGCGTCTCAATGACAGGGTTTTAAAGCTACAGACCCATTTCGGACAGGCCAACAAGGATATCGATCAGATCCTGATTTCGACGGACAAGATCGCCAAGCGCAGCCAGAAGATCGAAGATCTGGATCTTGGCGAGATTTCTGGCGAAGCTGCCTCTGCAGAGGCGCTCCCTTCGGAGCATTGAACGCGAAGTTTTAGCTCATCTACAAACGCCGTAGACTTGTGACTGCACCCCACTCATTTTTTGAAATCCGCTCCACAGCCTCATCGAGAGGCTCACTGGAAACAATCATGGTGTGCCCGTTTGCATGCAGAAGACGGTTCTGCTCCTGAATGATCCCGACATGTCCCTTCCAAAACACCAGATCGCCCCGTTGAAGGTCAGACAGTTCGACATCGGAGAGCTGAACACCTGCGTCTCTCTCCTGCATATCGCTGTCGCGCAGCAGTGCGTGCCCAGCAAAGCAGGCAGATAGTTGAACCAACGCTGAACAATCCAGGCCGAGGCTAGTGCGACCGCCCCAACGGTAAGGTGTGCCGATGAACTGTTCTGCAACGCCAACCCAATCCACCAACGTCTCACCCAATGGAAGGAGGTGGCGCGCAACAACAGCCGACCCATCGCTCAAGATTGCGTAGTCCAGGCCGCGCATCGTCTTGCGGTCGACGACCGAAACATGTGCACCGATAGAGATCAAACCAAGGGGAGGAAATTTGAGATCGGAGACCGGATAGCGATAGGTCCGCAGGGACGACACTTGATGCGTCGATGAGAGATGTGCGCCCAGGCCCTCCGACAAAACCCAGCCAACATACCCATCCGTCTCGAGCTGGCCCCAAGACCAACCGTCGTCTGTCTCCTCGAAAACGGTCACAACTTCACCAAGGAGCGCTTGGCTGTCGATTGGTTTCTCAAGATCGGGTGCTGGTCTCATATCCAGATAGTCAGCGGTCACGATCTTGACTACGCCTGGCACAAATTTTTCGGCCACGACACGATCCTCATAGCCACTTGCGGCGAGGTCAGAGCGGACCGGATGAAGACGACGATCGAGGTCAACGGGCATTCAATAATCTCCAAAACCACCGTGTACGCGAAGGACGTTTCTAACGGGGTAGCTCACGTGCTTTTTCAACGACAAGATCTCCAAGTTGCTCTAGGTAAAGCGCACCTTCAACCGTTCTCGTAATGATAACGTTCCGCCGATCAGCTTCATCCCTTTTCCTGGATAGAAGCCTCATACCCCCGAGTGTATCCAGTGCTCGTGTGATCGCAGGTTTTGTAACATTCAACTTGGCAGCCAACCCCCTTACCGTGTGGGGCGGTGGCTCAAGATAGACCGTCATAAGGATCGTGATCTGGCGCGCCGAAAGATCCTGCTCCTGATCTCTTACAAGCGCCAGATTTACCTCGTGCAAAAGCTTCAGTGCCTGAGACGCGCGTATCTCAACTGCCATGTCGGAGGTGCATCCTTTTCGATTTCACATCCGATCATTCAAACACGAAATCGTTTCGGACCCGTTATCTTCAGGACGAATATTTCTCACTGACAAGGTCGAAGAGGCAGCGAATACCCTGCGCCTCACCTCCGGACGGCTTGCCGGGCTTATCAATCGGCGTCCAGCCATAGATGTCGAAATGAACCCAGGCAGAGGTGTTTTCGACGAAACGGGACAAAAACAGGGCCGCCGTGATCGAGCCGGCAAAACCAACCCCTGATGTATTGATATGATTGATATCGGCAATCTTGCTGTCGAGGTACTTCATGTAGGGTTGCCAGAGCGGCAGACGCCACAGTGGATCGGCGCCCGCCTCAGAGAGAAGAGCGATCTCCTCTGCCAGCTCATCATCTTCAGTGTAGAAGGGTGGCAGATCCGGCCCGAGCGCGACCCGCGCTGCCCCCGTCAACGTCGCCATATCGATCAGGAGATCCGGCGCTTCCTCGTCAGCGAGTGCGAGTGCATCTGCGAGCACCAACCGACCTTCAGCATCCGTGTTCCCAATTTCGACCGTAAGACCCTTGCGACTTGGCAAGACGTCGCCGGGCCGGAAGGCGGTTCCCGAAATGGCGTTCTCGACGCAGGGCACAATGACCCGAAGGCGAACAGGCAGTTTCGCTGCCATGATCATGGATGCGAGGCCAAGGACGTTGGCTGCTCCTCCCATGTCTTTCTTCATCAACGTCATCGCACTGGCGGGTTTGATGTCGAGACCACCCGTATCAAAGATCACCCCCTTGCCAACGAGCGTGACCTTGGGCGCCTTCTCATCCCCCCAGGTGAAGTCGGCCAGTCGCGGCGCGTTGGCACTTGCCCGGCCAACAGCATGAACCATGGGAAATCCCCGTTCCAATAGATCCTCGCCGACGATGACTTCACCATTTCCGCCATGCTCTTCAAAGAGTTTGGTGATCGCGGCGGCTAACTCCTCCGGACCAAGATCATTGGCAGGCGTGTTGATCAAATCACGGGCGAGTTCTACGCCATCTAAGACCTTGTACAAGCGCTCAAGGTCGACGACATCTGGAACCACAAGTCGCGGGAGATCACCTCCGGATTTTCGATAACGGTTGAAGCGGTAGGACGAGAGGGCGAAGCCCAAGAGACCCAATTCAATGTCTGGAAATGGAGTTTCGAAAACATAGTCCCCGGATGGCAGCGCGGTTACCAGTGAGCCTAAAGCAAAAGTCGAGGAGAGCCCCTCCTCATCGGTGCCGTAAAGAACCGCAACCTGTGAGCCTTCTGCTGCTGGAACCACAAGTGTGCGCCCCGGCTCACCCTTAAATCCGTGACGTGAGACCCAGTTCCCAGCCGCTGATCCTAGCTGGCCGACGACACTGTCGACACTTGCCTCGTTGACTGCGTAGATCGGCGTCGGGTTCAACGCTTCGCTTTTGCGGATAAGGGAGTGGCGCAAGACTGGCTCCTTGAGGATGGATGGAGGGTTTCGATCCTCAAAACTGTTACGCGCGCTTCCCCTGATTGGCAAGCTGAGGAGCCCGCTCTTCCAAGGCGGCGCGCTCACACCTCACATGCAAAATGCGACGTTTAACAAAGCATTAGGGTTAACAGGTTATTTCAGAGGTAGTCCGTAACCTTGCGTCCTCTTGCCAGGAAGTCAGCTATGCCTTCTCAAACCAACAATCTGCAGCGTCGTCGTTCGCGCCTGGTTCCCATTGCCGCGGCAATGAGCGTTCTCATGTTGGCAGCAGGTTGCTCGGCGACGAAGCGCGGCAGCATCGGCACTCATGCCTCTGCCACCAGTCAGCCCTATGCGGCACCAGGTTCAGCTCAGGCACGGCGCGCCGTTTCAAGCTGGGGCGCGCAGTACGAGAAAAACCGTCAGGACAAAACCGCCACTCTTGGTTATGCGGACGCACTGCGGCAAAACGGACAGATAACGCAGTCGATGGCAGTTCTGCGCAGCGCCGTGATCGCCCATCCCAGGGATCGAGAAATCGCGTCAGCCTACGGCAAGATCCTGGCGATGAATGGCAAGTTTGGCGAAGCCCTTAACGTTCTGCAGCGCGCTCAATCCCCGCAGATGCCTGACTGGAAGCTTATGTCGGCAGAAGCGGCTGTGCACGACCAGATGGGTAATCATGAGCGCGCGCGAGCTCTCTACAATCAAGCGCTCAAGATCCAGCCAAACGATGCCAGCCTTCTGAACAACCTCGGCCTGTCTCACCTTTTATCCAACCAGTTGCCGGAAGCAGAATACACGCTACGCAAGGCTTCGGCCCTTCCTGGTGCCGACAGCAGAGTGCGGCAGAACCTGGCGCTCGTCCTTGGCGTTCAGGGCAAATTCTCCGAAGCTGAACAAGTTGCCCGCGCTGAGTTGGATCCGCGACAGGCGGAAGCAAACATCGCCTACCTGCGGCAGATGCTCTCAGACAACGGTTGATTTTACTAGATTAGGCCATGGGGCCCTTTTTTGCGCTTTAACTTTTGCGAATTAAGTTGGGCTTACTTAGGTGATCCAAATGTATCCATGACCTGCATAACGGCCGGGCCCAAAATAACAAAAAACAAGACTGGCAGGAAAAAGACAATCATAGGAACCGTCAGTTTGGGCGGCAGGGATGCTGCCTTTTTCTCAGCTTCCTGCATACGTTGCTCACGATTGTCGTCTGACATTACGCGGATCGCATTTCCGACAGGCGTTCCGTACCGTTCAGCCTGAATGAGAGCCATCATAACGTTCTTGACGCCATCAACGCCGGTTCGCGTAGCGAGATTTTCGTAAGCCAACCTTCGTTCTCCGAGATACGACAACTCGGCATTCGTAAGCGTCAATTCCTCTGCTAGCGGAATTGATTGCACCCCGATCTCTTCCGCAACCCGCCCAAAGGCGGCTTCAATCGACATTCCAGACTCAACACAAATCAGCATCAAATCCAGGGCATCGGGCCATGCCCGGCGGATCGAAAGCTGACGATTGGTAATTCGATTTTGCACGTAAAGGTTAGGTATGAAAACGCCCAGGCCCGCAACAAAGATGCAACCTGCCAACCGAGTTACAAGCGGAAACGCATCAACGAGAATTACAAAGGCGTAAAATGCCGCGACAATTAGCAGAATGCCAGGCAGCGCAACACGGGCAAAGAGGAAAGTGTATAGTGGGCCGGTGCCTCGATAACCTGCCATTCTCAGCTTGTTCTTGGTTTCTTCATCAGACAGCATCGACATCAAGTTCAAGCGATCTACGATGTTCTTGACTTGCTCTTTGGGTTTGGCACGTAACGCTGTGCGAGGATCATTCTTCTCGGCCGCAAGACGTGATCTTTCCCGCGCACGCATCTTGTCGCGCTCGAGCGCCACCGACTTCATGCGCGACTTCAAAGTATCTCGCTCAAAAAAGGGAACGATCAGTGAGTAGAGCGTTCCAGCGACTGCTACCGCCGCCAACACAGCAATCAGGAATTGGCTATTGGCAATTGCTTCCAGGTCCATTTCTTCTCTTTCCTAGAAGTCGAAGTTAATCATCTTACGCATCACCATGATGCCGCAGAACATCCAAAACAAACCGCCAGCAATGATGATGTGACCGGTAGTTCTTGTAAACAAAAGCATGATGTAGTCGGGAGCAATCAGATACATAGCTCCTGTAACTAGAAATGGCAGCGAACCAATAATACCGGCGGAAGATTTTGCCTCAGAGCTAAGAGCCTGAATTTTTCGCTTCATTGTCTTTCGGCCCCGCAAGACTTTGGATAGATTTCCCAGCGCCTCGGACAGACCCCCGCCGGCCTTTTGCTGAATCGCGACCACAATCGCGAAAAAATTCGCCTCAGCGACCGGAACACGCTCGGGAAGCCTCGCCACCGAATCCGTCAGCGAAATGCCCATAACCTGCGTCTCAACGATTTTTTGAAATTCACTTGCGACCGGCTCAGCTGCTTCATTGGATACGATCCGGATGCAGTCTCCCAACGGCAAACCTGCTTTCACACCGCGGACGATGATGTCCACGGCGTTCGGCAGCTCATTTAGAAACGCATCAAAACGCCGTCGACGTTTCGCATTGATGAACCACCTCGGAAAGCCAAGTCCTCCTGCAAAGCCCAGAGCCAGAGCAATCAGAAGATTCTTGCTGAAGACAAGACCGAGCAATAGAAAAACTACGGCGCAAGCTAAGCTGAAAAAAATAAAGTGCTTACGCTCCCAGTTCAAACCCGCCTGCTCCATTCGTGCGATTAGAGAGATATTAGTTTGACTGTTCAGCTTCTTTTTTTGCCGTTCCTCGAATTCCTTGAGCTGATCCTGAACGGACTTTCTCCGCTTGTCGCCATCTCTTACTTGCGAACGAACCTCAACCGATTGGGATCGAGTCGCAATCACATTGATGCGTTCGTCTCTGCGCTTGGTGCCAGACAGAGCGGGCTGAAACAGGGCGTAGATAACGCCACCAATGCTTACAGCTACGAGTACAGCGACACCGAGCGTCGTAAGGCCGGGGCCAAGCAAAGACTGAAGGTCAGGCATGGGCACGCTCACTCATTGACGTATTCGGGTTGTTCAGAGGCATCCAATGCGGCGGCGAGACGATGCTCTTCGCCAAAATAACGCGCGCGCTCCCAGAATCTCGGACGGCCAATACCTGTCGACCGATGTCGCCCGAGAATGCGGCCGCTTGGATCCTCACCAATCATGTCATAGAGGAAGACATCTTGAGTGATGATAACATCGCCTTCCATGCCCATGACTTCTGTCACATGCGTAATTCGACGAGATCCGTCGCGAAGGCGTGCGGCTTGCACCACCACATCGATCGACGACACGATCATTTCCCGGAGTGTGCGAGAGGGTAGAGAGAAACCGCCCATCGTGATCATCGATTCCAGGCGCGACAGCGCCTCCCGCGGAGAGTTCGCATGCAGGGTGCCCATGGAACCGTCGTGACCCGTGTTCATGGCCTGCAACAAATCAAATGCTTCCGGCCCGCGAACCTCACCAACGATAATTCGTTCAGGCCGCATGCGGAGGCAGTTCTTGACCAGGTCTCGCATGGTGATTTCGCCCTCACCCTCGAGATTTGGCGGCCGTGTTTCCAGGCGCACCACATGAGGCTGTTGCAGCTGAAGTTCAGCTGAATCCTCACAGGTGATAATGCGTTCGCTGCTCTCGATATACGCGGTAAGGCAGTTGAGAAGCGTCGTCTTGCCCGAACCTGTACCGCCAGAAATAAGCACGTTGCATCGAGATTTGCCGATGATTTGCAGGATTGTTGCGCCTTCCGGCGTGATCGACCCAAATTTGACGAGCTGATCGAGCGTAAGCTTGTCCCTCTTGAACTTACGGATCGTGAGTGCTGGTCCATCGATTGCTAGTGGTGGCGCAATGACGTTCACACGAGAGCCATCGGGAAGTCGTGCATCGCATATCGGGCTGGAATCGTCGACACGGCGTCCGACCTGACTTACGATCCGCTGGCAGATGTTCATAAGTTGCGCATTGTCGCGGAAGTGGACACCGGTCTGCTGCATTTTGCCTTCGGTCTCGATGTAGACCGTATGGGCACCATTGACCATAATATCAGCGATATCGTCACGCGCGAGAAGAGGCTCCAACGGACCATAGCCAAGAACGTCGTTACAGATGTCCTCGAGCAGGTCCTCCTGCTCCGAAATCGACATCACGACATTTTTGAGCGCAATAATATCGTTAACGACGTCCCGAATTTCATCGCGGGCGTCTTCTGGACCAAGACGGCTCAGCTGCGAAAGGTCAATTGCTTCAACGAGGGCGCTAAAGATCTGCCCCTTGGTCTCATAATACTCTCCGGACTTCCGGCTTTTCCTATCATTCGACTCAGGTTTTGGTTGAGGCGCCTCTGCCTGCGAACCCTCAGAGGTCGCCGCATCGCTCTTGACAGCAACTTCTTCGATAGGCGTAGCCGAAGGAGATGCTTGCGCCGCTTCTGGCCGCAAGGGCCTCCCTGGCGCCGCTCCTGAAGGCGATGTACCACGTCTACCGAACATCGTTGTCTGTTTCTCCGCTACGCTGGCGACGCTAGGCCGTCTTACTAATCAGTTTCGAAAGCAATGAGTTCAACCCGGTCCGCTTTGCCTTGTTTGTATCGCTGCGCCCAGACACCTGTTGCGCAAGCTCCGAGAACAGGGCACTCACGCTGTGCTTCGCGTCCAACTCGGCGATCATCTGCCCGTTATTGGCAGCTGTTCCGAAGAGTTGTGGATCAAACGGGATAATCAGCGGCGTCGGCAGACCTAGAGCAGACGCGAATTCATCCGGTTTGATCTCGGGGCGTTTCGGTACATTGACCCGATTCATAACCAGCTGCGGCAGCCTGTCGTTCGGACGCAATTGCTTCAAAGTATCGACGACGTTTTTCGCATTCCGAAGATTGGCAAGATCAGGTTCGGCGACAATTACTACCTCGTCTGCGCTGACCAGAACATTTTTGGTCCAGCCGTTCCACACATGCGGCAAATCCAGCACAATTGTCGGCGTGCAACTGCGCATGGTGTCGATGAGACCATCGAAAGCATTCTCACCATAATCGTAGGTCCGCTCAAGTGACGCAGGAGAGGCCAGTAGACTAAGGTGCTCGCTGCACTTGGACAAGATACGATCCAGGAACGTTTCGTCGAGGCGTTCTGGTGAAGACACAGCTTCCAAAACGCCTTGCAACGGATCCTGATTAAAGTCCAGTCCAGCGGTCCCGAAAGGTAGGTCGAAATCCGCAACTGAAACTTCATTCTCAAAGTTGCGAGCGAGTGCCCAAGCACTGTTATGTGCAACCGTGGATGCTCCGCACCCACCCTTTACGCCGAAGAAAGCAATCGTGCGGCCCAGCGGCTCTGTATCAGGATCACCGTATAGCTCACCGATCGAACCAATGAGCTGATACACGTCTATAGGCGCGACAAGATACTCGCTAACACCCTGATGAATGAGATCTCGATAGAGAGAAACATCATTAATTCCACCGATAACGATAACCTTCGTGCCAGCGTCGCAATACTCCGCGAGCCGCTCCAGATCTGCAACAAGGGTTGATCGCTCGTTACCGGCTTCCACGATGATAAGATTGGGCGTAGGGGCCTGAGCGTAGAACTCAATAGCCGCCGGAATACCACCCATGTGGACCTTCACATGGGCCTTTGCCATCCGACGGTCCTCCGCCGCGATTTCAATCGTGCGGCTCATGTTGTCGCTAAGACAAAAGCCTTGAACCGAGATCCGTGGAATTGGTCTAATATCTATGCCTGCATTTGGCACGGTCGATTGTGGTTCGTTAACGGAGTGCGGATCCAGATCTGCTCCCGTGTCGGACAATTTCAGCTCGGTGCTCATTGACATCATCACTCCGAAACGGTGGCGCCATCGCCTTCTGTGTACTCGCTCGCCGTCACTTCACCCGCCCTGAAGTTTTCGAATACGACCGCTCTGCGCATCTGGTCCGGAGGCGTGCTGGCGCGCGGCGTTATCAGATCAGCTGGGTTGCTTACCATTGCAGCGAGGTTGGCCTGATGAGCACAGCCAAAATTGTAATAGTCATTGTTCTGATTGACGCCACCGCCGATATCCTTGGGCCATTCGCCACAGGGCCCAGCGGTCGCCATGACTCTGGCATATGACAAGCGGATGGGCGCTTCCGCCGACGCATCCTCAACTCGATAGCTGCGTGTCGCCGTCTGACGTCCTGAGACTCCGCCGCGCTTCAAAGCTGCGCGAATAGACGGGACAACTGCATGGACGGCAGATTCATTGCCAGAACCGGAAGGCACCAGGATCTCGACTTTGCCGTCACCATTGGCTTTTGACTGGCTCGCGAAAGCTGCAACGCTGTCCGACAAATGCCTGTTCAGACCTCTGGTGTTGAAACCAATCGGCAGGTCAAGCGTCTCTGGCTGCTCGGTAATAACAATCGGATGTCTCAACTGATAGTCGTTTGCCGCAAGCATAGCAGACTGGTTTTCCACCGACTGTGTTTGGCACCCTGCAAGCAATCCTGTTCCCAGTAAACAAACAGCCAAGCATCTGACTTTTGGGAACATTGCAACGGAAGATAAGCTCATCGTTTGTTCCTCACTTGTAAATAAAGCCAACCTGGCCGTGATAGGTGCCCTCGGCAACCTTGCCGGGACTGCGGAAGATCTTGTTTAGACGGTTCAAAAAGACCGTCTCTGCGTCCGACGGTGGCAGAAAGTTCTTATCTGGACGGGTGATCTTGCTCCGTGCGACTGGAGAAACTGCGTAGGGTGTCACAAAAACAACGAGTTCGGTCTGTTCGCGCAGAAAATCGCGGCTCTTGAACAGTGCCCCTAATATCGGCAGCTGCATCAAACCAGGAATGCCATTGATTGACTGGCTGTAGGTCTCTTGCAGGAGACCTGCCATGACCAATGTGCCACCTGAGGGAAGCTCCAAAGTCGATTCTGCACGCCGTACCTTCAACGCGGAGATTGTTATGTTTCCAGCGGTCACTGCGCCGTCGCTTGTGAGCTCGCTTACCTCAGTTTTGACGCGAAGGCTTATACGCCCACCGGATAGAACAACAGGCGTGAAGTCCAAGCCGACACCAAATTTCTTGAATTCGACCGAAACAGTGTCGTCATCTTGAGCAACGGGGATCGGAAACTCTCCGCCCGCTAGAAAACTCGCGTTTTCGCCAGAGATTGCGGTCAGTGTGGGCTCAGCGAGTGTTCTGATGACACCATCTCGCTGTAGTGCCTCCACGTTCGCGTTAACCGATGAACCACCTGCAAGAAATGTTGTGCCTACACTAGACTGATCGACAATACTCGAATTGACATTGAAGGACGTTGGATTGTTGAACGTCGTCGAATAGTTCCCGATACCAATCGTGCCACCGAGTTCGACACCTAGCTGCTTGATGATTGAACGCTCTACTTCGGCAACAGTCACCTTAAGGTGGACTTGGTCCTTGCCATCGACCGCAACCATATTCAGAATCTGAGCGGCCGTAACTCCTTCGCCAGCAAATCGAGCCGCAAGATCTCCGGCGCGTTGTGCGTCGCCGGTGCTCTTGGCGGTTCCGGTAAGCAGGATATTCCCGTTCAGTGCTTCCGCGTTGATATTCGAGCCAGGGACGACCCGGCGGAGAAGCGCTGTCAGGTCAGTCGTATCTGGCTCGATCCGCAATTTAAAACTGGCAAGCTCGCGACCTGAACTGCTGAATAGAACGAGATTTGCCTGACCTGCCTGGTTGCCGAGCACAAAAACCTTGTGCTGTGTGCGCACCACCGCGTCAGCGATTTCCGGATTCGACACCAGAACATCTGCGACCGGCTCGGCGAGATTGATGATGAGCGACCGACCGATCCCAACGTTTAGTATCCGTGACTTCACACGCTCACCCGAGGCAACATGCACTTGGCTGGGGAAAGCCGTGCCTGCAGAAGCTAGAGTCGAGTATGCACAAATCGCGAAAAACAGACTGCACAGAAAGATCGGCAAGCCGAATCCTTCCCTTAGACGATCTTGGATTGGCCTGGCGTGGATACGCTTGCTAAAGGGAATAATCATCGTGTCGGTGCCTGACTTGAAACGCCATATTTCACAAAACTCACTCCTCCGCGTTTACGCACCACATCAACTTCGTCATCAGACGAGTCCTGAGCACTGCGCAAAGCGAGCGATATCGTTCCTACCTGTTGGGACTGCGCAACAATCTCGGCTTGATCGAGAGTGAGCTCCAAAGTCGCTGTACGTTTTGGGGAGAGACTCTTCTTGTCCTGCTCGCCCGCCGTCGTCTCATCGATCGCCAGCACTCGTACATTTTCAAGTATGGTTTCGCTGACTGCAGAGTTTCCGTCCCCCGTCCGCGTCAAGATGAGATCAATCTTGTCACCGGGAAGTATGAAGCCTCCGGCCGTTGTTTCAGCCTCGACACTCACGGCAATAGCGCGCATGCCTTTGGGAAGCATGGCTGCCATAAAACCCTTTTCAGTATCTATGAGGCGCTGCTCTCGAATAGGCTCACCGTCGTAGATCGGCGCTTTCGCGATTTGCCCGGTAAAAGTTGAGCGAGCCTCGGGGTCAGATGATTTCAGAATTGCGCCCTTGGGTACCGCGTCTTGTGGCCATTCGGTCCATTCAAGGTCTTTGGGAGACAGTTTGGATCCCAGAACGATGTCCCTCGCGGCGACCAACACTTCTTCGCTCTGGCCAGTGTCCGCTTGGGTAACGGCAACCTGCGGCTCGGGAGACTTGCTTTTCATCACCATGCGAGCCGCCAGAAGACCTGCTCCCAGCGCCACTCCAAGAACCACCAATCGTGCGTACTTCATAGAAAATCCACCGGCCTGGACGGCAGAAGAAGCGCCGTCTGCTGTCAATATCGCCCGCAATTCGTCAAAACATGGTTAATCTACAATGACGAAAATTGGTTAAATTCGATTAGTGTTTTTGCGGGAAATTTACTTTTTGTTTACTTTACATAATTTCTGCAAAGGCACGAGCGGTAGAAGAAAAGCTCTTAACTAAGAAGATCAAACCACGCGGAAGAGGAGTATGTCTGCAGAGCAGCAGCCGATATCGCGATGCCGTAAGGAATTCCAGTTTTCTTGTCGTGAAGCTTCAATAGCCACGCTTGGCCCAAGCAAAAACCGGGTAGCACAGGGATGAACCTAAATGCCAAAATACCGAAGGTCAGCACCATGCCATAAATTGTCGTGAGTAGCAGAAATTGCGTCAAGCTGGCACCAAAGCCAAACCAAAGGGCAATCGCGCTCGCGACCTTGGCGTCACCGCCACCCATCCAACCTAAAAAGAACATAAAAAAGCACGGCAAAAAGACGGCAGCGGCACCGAGTAGATGAATGCCCCACTCTTGAACCGAAAAACCGGCCAGGACGCCCATCAATCCAAATGCCAGGATCAGAAGAATTGAGACCCGATTTGGGATGGTCATAGTGAGGAGATCAGACGCCCCTGCAAAAACGACAAGCACTGGGAAGATTGAAAATATTGCTGCATTTTCCATGTTGGTTGCCGTTGTTCGTTTTGACCTGGATGCAAACTATCCTTTTCCGGTGGCCAAACGGTTAACCAACGCGAAAACGGGCGAAAATCGCCCGTTTCTTTTTAGAGCGGCCGGACCGCTACGCGCCCGACCGCTCTAAATGCCTCAAAACTGCAAGTTATCTCTTAGACGCTGTCTAGCTCACTAGAGATGCTTGAGAACAGACCATTCAGGCTGTCCGACAGCGTGCCAAGAACGGTGATCAGTGCAACAGCGATAAGGCCAGCGATAAGGCCGTATTCGATTGCGGTTGCACCAGATTCGTCCTTAGCAAAACGTGCGAAAAGATTCTTCATGAGTTTACTCCAATGTACCACTTGTTTTGACAGCTTCTGTGCTCGTCGTGCCTGTTGGTCGACCGTTCGAACATGAGAGCAAAGTAGCCAGCGCCCGTTTCCAAGGAGTTAAAATTACCAAGTACGCATCGTTTTTTTTCTAGTATCTTTTTTATAGTTAACATTATATTTCATATTTTTCTAAAATTTTTCCATACATATCTAAACAATCTAAATAATAAACTTGATTATTATTTATAAAATTACCAATAATACTAAAATTTTTTTCAAAAATACTCTTAAATGGAATTTATATTAGTTAACTTTTTCATAATTTTTCAATTTTTACTTTCCTTCCTATCCATCTCAACAAGTGTAAGTTCTATAACGACGCTTTTTTGATTTCTCACTTCAACGCTCAATTTGCCATCGAACGTAGCACCATAAAACTCAACGTGCGTTAGGGCTTCCTTCACCTTGTTCTTGGTAAACATTCGTAAACCTCAACAAATTTCGGGTAGGTCATGACGATGGATCTTTCTATGCTAAAAAGAATTTGCATCTGCGCCGCCCTCACGCTTTCCGGACAGGCGGCAACCTCTGAAGAGGCTGTTGTCTCGGTTACTGTAGATCGCGCGAAGGTATTCCGGATCGACGAGCCCGCGAGCACCGTTATCGTTGGAAATCCATTTATCGCAGACGTCTCCATGCATGACCGCTACACGGTGGTTGTCACCGGAAAAGCATATGGAAGTACAAATCTGGTTATTCTGGACGACGCTAACAAACCGATTATAGATGAAGTCATAATCGTAAAGGCTTCTGGTGAGAATACCGTATCGGTTACAAGAAACGCTGCCCGGACGACCTATTCATGCGCACCTGTTTGTGAACCAACCCTGCGCATGGGAGATAGCGAAGACGCTTTTGCGTCTGCTGCACAGCAATCAACAATGCGCAACGACCTGGCAGTCCAGGCTGCTGGTGGTTCAAACTAGAGCTCTCGATGATGAAATCGGCAAACAAGGTTCGCGAACCGATCCGTGCCAAGCGTAGCTCTTCTTCCGTGATAAATTTCCTTGGCCATATGTTGCGGCGATATTTGAAGGATCGCAACGGCGTGACAGCCATCGAATTTGCAGCTGTTGGCCTTCCGTTCCTCATGTTGGTCTTCGGCCTTCTCGAATTCGGCCTAGCCTTCTTCGTGAACCGTGTTCTCGACAATGCAACTCTCGAGTCCGCGCGCTTGATCAGAACAGGTCAGGCACATCAAAGCGGCTTTGACGCAGCAGCCTTTAAGACCGACGTCTGCACCAACATGACAGGCGTTCTTTGTCAAATGTCCAGACTGACCATCGACGTTCAGACCTATAGCGATTTCGCAGACCTTGATACCCTGCCATCTCTGCTTGATGAAGACGGAGAGCTTGAAGAAGACACGGACTTCGAGATCGGTTCCGCTAATGACATTGTCGTGGCACGGGTCGTTTATAGGTGGCCGATGTTTACGTCGATACTGGGCACAGATGCAGGCGATACGGGAAATATGGAGCGGCTTCTGTTTTCAACCGTGATCTTTAGAAATGAGCCGTTCCCATGGTGACCCTCCGCAAAAATTGTTGGCGAAGAGAAACAGGTTCTCAGTTTACCTCTGATCGGTCCGGTGTGGCTGCGGTCGAGTTCGCCCTCATCCTCCCTTTCCTTCTTTTGCTACTCATTGGGATGGCAGAGACGACCAGTGCGTTGAATCAAGACAGGAAAGTCAGCCAGATTGCGAGTTCTGTCGCCGATCTCGTCGCGCAGAGCGAATCCATTTCCACGTCAGAAGCTGCTGACATCATGCTTGCCGCGTCAGAAATCATGAGCCCTTACGAGAGTTCAAGGTTGTCGGTCACGATCGCAAGCGTCACCTTCGACGATGAAGGTAATGCTGAGGTCGACTGGAGCGTTGATGAAGATGGAGGCACGCCTTGGGCTGCCGGGTCAGAACCTCCGATCGATATCCCTGACACGGTCGCAAATGCCGGAACATCAATCGTCGTCGGACAGTCAAGCTACACATATATCCCGATGTTTGCGGACCTGGCGCAGAACCTGTTCCCTAGGGCAGCGAGCATCCCAATGGGTGACGTCTACTTTTTAAGACCCAGATTGTCGACCTCGGTAAGCTTCAACTGACCCTTGGCATAGCCATTTGCCCGTATTTGATCCGTCGCATAAGACGGCTAGTCTCTTCGCAGTTACGCTGCATCGCAGCAAACTGATGTGCGGATTGGAGCGCAGCTCCCGGCAGACGAACGAGGGCAAGAATGGCGACGAACAAGACATTTGACCAGATTGCGGTCGGTGATTGTGCGGAAATCACCCGCGTATGCTCAACCAATGACCTGCTCATCTTCGCACA
Organism: Labrenzia sp. CE80; assembly: GCF_009650605.1. Taxonomy (NCBI): domain Bacteria; kingdom Pseudomonadati; phylum Pseudomonadota; class Alphaproteobacteria; order Hyphomicrobiales; family Stappiaceae; genus Labrenzia; species Labrenzia sp. CE80. The sequence continues at coordinate 491,794 of NZ_WAJT01000002.1, read as the reverse complement.
TGCATCCGGGAACCGGAATCCACTCAATCTGCCGGATACCGATTGGACAGGTGATGGTGTCGTCGACACGCCGCTGGCTCCGTCCATGTGGGTTGGAGCGCTGATATCAGCGGTGTTGGGAAACATCTTGCCCGGGCCTGGAACCGTCTACAAGACACAGACCCTGGCGTTTCACCGCCGAGTTGCGGTGGGTGACAGTCTGACGGTTCGGGTCAAAGTGACCGCTAAAAAACCGAACGAAATGCTCGATCTCGAAACCACCGTCAGCACTGAAGCTGGAGACCTTGTGGCGTCGGGCATGGCCGAGGTTGTCGCACCCAAACAACAGATCGAATTTGACGCATCGGAGCTACCTGCACTCCTGATTGAGCGCCATCGGCATTTTAACCGCCTGGTCACGCTTGCCAAAACACTACCGGCTCTCCCAACGGCGGTCGTTGCACCCGATGACACAAGTTCGTTGGAAGGCGCAACACTCGCAGCAAGAGAGGGCCTGATTGAACCTATTTTGATCGGCGCGCGTGATCGTATCGAGGCCGCAGCCAAGGATCTCGAGGTGGACCTCTCGCAGTTTTCACTCATCGATATCGAAGATGAGTCAGAGGCTGCTGCAAAAGCCGTTGCAATGGTTCACGAGGGCAAAGTCAAAGCAGTCATGAAAGGGCATCTGCACACAGATGACCTGCTGCGACATATCGTTAAGCGCGATGGTGGCCTTCGTACCAAGCGGCGGATCAGCCATGTTTTTGTAATGGACATTCCAGGCCGCGCGACACCCGTGGTGATCTCGGACGCAGCCATCAACATTGCTCCTGATCTCAACACCAAAGTCGACATCACTCAAAATGCGATCGACGCTGCTCTAGCACTTGGCCTGCCCCTGCCGAAGGTCGGTATTTTATCCGCGATCGAAACCGTCAACCCTGCGATTCCGTCCAGCCTCGACGCAGCGATCCTTTCCAAAATGGCGGAGCGAAATCAGATCAGGGGTGGCGTAGTCGACGGACCGCTTGCCATGGACAATGCGATCGACGTCCAGGCCGCACGGACAAAAGGTATCACCTCTCTTGTTGCCGGACGTGCGGAAGTGCTCATCGTACCCAATCTGGAATCGGGCAACATGCTTGCAAAGGAGCTGACCTTCATCGCCCACGCGGAGGCAGCGGGCCTTGTCATCGGCGCCAAGGTGCCGATCATGCTCACCAGTCGGGCGGATGACAGCAGAGCACGGCTCGCATCTTGCGCGTTGGCCCTGTTGTTCAACCATTGGAAGGCGACAGGCAATCCTGTTGAAACTCTTGAGCCGATCGAGGGCTGAGCAGATGAGCGATCCAACCATCCTCGTGCTGAACTCCGGCTCCTCGTCGATCAAATTCGACCTCTACGATGGAGACAACGAAACAGTGAGGGGTCAGGTCACGGGGCTCGGAGCAGAGCCCTGGATATTCATCAAGAACTGTGTCGATGGTACCTGCAGGGACGAAGCACTATCTCCAGATGCCGGGCAATCGCACAAAACGGCGCTTGGTGCGCTTCTGTCTTATCTCAGAGATCTCTCCGGTCCTGCCAGAATTGATGCCGTTGGTCACAGGGTCGTTCATGGCGGCCACCTTCATTCTCAACCGCGTGTCATTGATGACGCCCTGCTTGAAGAACTCGCAGGGCTGATCCCGCTGGCGCCATTGCACCAACCACACAATCTAGCTGGCGTCGCCGCTGCCAAGTCGGCGTTCCCGCAAGCCATGCAGGTTGCGTGTTTCGACACCGCGTTCCACCGGCATCATCCGTGGGTCAACGACACATTCGCGCTGCCCGGTTGTTATTATGATGAAGGGATCCGCCGCTACGGATTTCACGGCCTTTCCTACGAGTACATCTGTGAGCACCTCAAAGAAAGACACCCTTCCGCGCGCAATGGTCGTCTGGTCGTCGCACACTTGGGCAACGGAGCCTCGATGTGTGCGATCAAGAATGGACAGAGCATCGGCTCGACGATGGGCTTCACCGCGCTCGATGGTCTGCCAATGGGCACCCGCTGTGGCCAGCTGGATCCCGGGGTTGTCCTCTATCTCTTAACGACCAAAGGCATGAGCCCTGAGGACGTTTCCGACCTTCTTTACAAAGAATCCGGATTGAAGGGTCTTTCAGGCATCAGCCAAGACATGCGGGCGCTCAGCGAAAGCCCATCACCAGAGGCCGCCAAGGCAATTGACTATTTCGTTTTTCGCATACGCCGCGAACTTGGTGCGATGGCAGCCATATTGAACGGTCTCGATACCCTGGTCTTCACCGGCGGCATTGGGGAGAATGCGACTACAATCAGGGAGCGTGTTTGCGAAGAGCTTGACTGGCTGGGATTGAAAATTGATCCGGACAAGAACGACGCGGGGCAGACTGACATCTCCAACAAAGACTCTCGCGTAAGCGTGCTCGTCATTCCGACAAATGAGGAAGCCATGATCCGCAGGCACACAGCGCGGTTCCTCTAGGGTTTGGCTGCGAGCACTTTCTGAAATTCAGGAGCATACGACCTGAGCAAGGCGCGGTAGTCAGCGTGAACGACGGGCTCCAGCCCCCCTGGAAAGTTCGGCTCGATTGAAAAATAAGCCGAGGGAGATGCATCCCGCAGTTCGAGCAACGCGCCACGAAGCGCACGCTTTCGCTCATCAGGAAGGTCAGTTCGAACTGCATGTGCGTTGTAGGGGATGGCAGGCGAGCGCCAGACAATCTGCAACTTGTCCAGCCCGGCAGCCCCGCTCGTGAAAAGCTCGTTGAGGGTCCCAGCCGTGTATCCTGTTTCCGTCTTTCCAGACAGTGTCGACCAACCCAAACTCGCGTCAACTCTCTCTTCAAGCACGGCCTGTAGACCGGCGACCGGGTCCTTGACCGTGACGCTGGTCCGAAAATGCTGACGCACATCAATGCCTTCAGCAAGTAAGTTCGAAAGCGGCACCCTATAGCTGGAGATGGAATTTGGCTGTCCAACGCCCAGCCGGCCGCCCTTCAGATCTGAAAGTGTCGCGCTTTGATCTGTCGATTTGACGATAAGTACGGAATAGAAGCGGGCTGGAAAATGATCCGGGCGCGCGGTCGCCAGTGGCTCAACGCACGCACATTGGGTAAACACGGCAGCATAGGACGCCGGCGAGAGGCGTGCATAGTCGATGTCGCCTTTGACAAGAGCTTCCGTAAGTTCGCCGAGCGTATCGATCAGGAACAAGTCAACTGGTATATCAAGCTCGTCTTCAAGATAGAGACGAAATGGCTCAATGCGTTCTCGCATCGCTTCATCTGCTCCAACCGCAACACCCAATCGCAACCTCTGCAGTCCTTGCTGCTGAGCCCAGATTGACGTGGCAGGCAAGAGGATCAGGGCAGTCAGCGCAAGAAAGAGAGAAACTCTGATTTTCATAATTTTGCCATCGGTTGGTACCTAGCTTCGAAGCACGCATCGATGCTTAAAGACTTAATCGTCATCTCAATAGCAAATTCAGGAGTTTTCATGACCACCGCCATTTCAACAGTCGTTTTTGATGTCGGAAATGTTCTGGTTGAATGGGACCCTGAGCACCTTTACCGAGATCTGATCCCGGACGAGGCAGCGCGGCATTTCTTTCTATCTGAGATCTGCTCGATGGATTGGAATCTCCAACAGGATTTGGGACGCAGCTGGAGCGACGCGGTATCATCGCTTAGTTCCGAGCACCCCGAACACGCGGAACTTATCGCAGCTTACTCATCACGTTGGCACGATATGGTTCCAGGTGCGATTCAAGGGTCTGTCGACATTCTGGAGGCTTTGAAGAAGGCAGATGTTCCGCTATATGCGATCACCAATTTCTCATTGGAGAAGTTTGCCGAAGCTCAGGACCGCTTTCCCTTTCTCAAGACCTCCTTCAAAGACATCATAGTCTCGGCCGAGGAAAGACTTCTAAAACCCGACCTCCGCATTTATGAAGCGCTCTTTGCAAGAAATGCCATCACACCATCGGAATGCGTCTTCATCGACGATTCAGAGAAAAACGTCGCAGGTGCCCGGGAAGCCGGGATGGCGGCTCTGCATTTCACCTGCGCCGATAAACTCCGGCAGGATCTCCAAGAGATGGGGCTGCCGGTCTGAGCGCCACTGGTTCAGCCGCGCTCGAAACCTTCAAGAACATTCACGCAATTGGTGCCGAGAGCATCGACTGCATAGCCACCTTCCATCAGGAAAATCGTCGGAAGACCGAGGAGAGCAAGCCGCCGCCCAAGCTTGGTAAAGTCATCACTTTCGAACTTGAACCCTGAGATCGGATCGTTTTCGAAGCAGTCGAGTCCAAGCGACACGATGAGATAGTCAGGTTTGTAGATCAGAAGCCAACGACAGGCATCCTCAAGCGCTTCTTCATAGGCTCGCCAGTTGGTGCCAAGCAGCATCGGCCAGTTTCGAGTATAACCCTTGCCGGCATTCTCGCCTGTTTCATCCTCATGGCCCAAGAAATATGGATATTCCACTTTCGGATCGGCGTGCAGGGAGAGGAAGAGCACATCAGATCGATCGTAAAAGATCGACTGAGTGCCGTTGCCGTGATGGTAGTCCACATCGAGGATGGCAACCCTGTCAGCGCCATGATCTCTGAGCCATTGCGCTGAAATGGCTGCGTTATTCAAAAAGCAATAGCCCCCGAAAAAGTCATGCCCTGCATGATGTCCGGGAGGACGGCAAAGACCAAATGCGGCTTTTTCACCCTGCTGCACCATCTCTGCTGCTGTAAGTGCGGTGTTGGCTGCCGCTTTCGAGGCCTCAAAAGTGTGCGGGCCAATCGGTGTGCCGGCGTCCATGGAGTATCGACCCAAAAGGCCATCGATGTGGTCAGGCGCCGGATCTTCACGCAAGGACCGTATTGGCCACACAAAGGGAAACGCTTCAGAGCTCCGCCCGACGGCAGTCCATCGCCCCCAGAAGCTCTCCATAAATTCGAGGTAGTCTCGCGAATGAACGCGGGCAAGCGGCTTTTCGCCAAAGTCCTTTGGCGCGACCACTTCCCCAAGCTCACGACTCTGGACCGTGCGCAAGACAATTTCGGCGCGTTCGGGAATTTCAACGGCCGACTTTAACTGACCATCAGAAATTTCATGTTCAGGAGCATGCTTGAGTTGGTTCTGAGAAAAGATTGTTTTCAAGGAGACGGTCCCTTCCAATCAAAACCGCTCAGGAAAAACGGAATTCGGTGACGTGGTTGTAAGTCTCATCCGGATGCAAATGCACTCCAGTGAAATTGTCATGATTGACGCTGTCGGGCCAACGTTGCGTTTCCAAGCAAAGTCCGGCACAGGCACCATAGTACGCCCCATTCAAACCCCGCGAGGTCGTCTCAATCTTATAGCCATCGTAAAGCTGAATACCAGGCTCGGTAGTCCAGACTTCCATACGACTTTCCCCTTCCGGATCTTCAAGGGCGGCAGCAAAAGCAACCTGATCAAGCGGCTCATCGCTCAGACAGAAATTGTGATCAAAGATCACATCTGTCTCGGAGGCCCTCCTCCTCAACTTCCGGCCTTCGCGGAAATCATAGGGCGTCCACTCGACCTTTCGGATCTCGCCTGAGGGAACGAAATCACCCGTCACAGGCAGGTAGCGATCGGCTGCAATCTCAAGCGTGTGGTCCAGGATATCAGGCGTGCCCGCAAGATTGAAATAGCTGTGCTGGGTTACATTGACGATCGTTGTCTTGTCGGTGGTCGCGGTGAACTTGACTCGCAATGCGCCAGCGCCTGTGAGGGTGTAACGGCACAAGACTTCAACACGCCCCGGATAGCCTTCATCTCCGTCTTCCGAGACGAGTTTCAGCAGGACGCTTGCCTTGTCATGCTGCTCCAACGACCAGATACGATTGGCAAAGCCAACATTGCCACCATGAAGGTGATGCTTGCCCTCGACGTTCTGCGCCAATTGATAGGCATGGCCATCAATCTCAAACCGGCCATTCGAGATCCGGTTTGCGCACCGGCCCGCCACTGCGCCGAAGAATGCGTCGTGCTGCAGATAGCTTTCCAGATCCTCAAATCCCAGGACAAGAGTCTTGCCGTTAAAGGCCAGGTCGCGGATTATCGCGCCGTAGGTCAAGACCTTGGCTTCAAGTGGCCCCTTTTTCAGACTGACTTCCTGAACCACTGTTCCGTCTGGAAGTCTCCCGAAGTCCCGGATCGTCGCCATTGCATTCCTGATTTTCTGAAAAGATGCCTGCCCAGAGACCGGCGAGAAAGGGGTAGAGGGCTGGCCCTCCACCCCGCTAACCTAACGCTGCTTTAGAGCGTCTGATTGTACTCGCCAACTTCCGGGTTCTCGCGCAGAACCGTGTCGACGGCCTTGAACATCGCATGAAGCCGCTCTTCGGAAGCCGGACTTTCAACAACAACAACCAGCTCCGGCTTGTTGGAAGATGCCCGAACGAGGCCCCAGGTACCATCATCCGTCACCACACGGACGCCGTTCACAGTGATCAGATCCGTGATCGGGCTCCCGGCAACCTTCTCACCTTTCGCCTGCATGTCCTTGAACCGTGCAACGACGCGGTCGACGACGTCATATTTGATTTCGTCTTCACAATGTGGAGCCATCGTCGGTGAGCCCCAGGTCTTGGGCAGGTCGCGGCGGAGATCCGCCATTGTCTTGTCCGGATTCCGGTCGAGCATGTCGAGGATCGCGATCGCCGACACAAGACCGTCGTCATATCCGCGCCCGATGGGTGCGTTAAAGAAGTAGTGTCCCGACTTCTCAAACCCGACGATTGCGCCTAGCTCCGTCACCCGGCGCTTGATGTAGGAATGACCGGTCTTGTGGTAGTCGGTCTTTGCACCATTGGCTTTCAAGACTGGATCGGTATTGAAGAGACCGGTCGATTTCACGTCGACAACGAACTGGGAATTGGGGTGTAGAGCAGAAATGTCGCGCGCAAGCATAACGCCCACCTTGTCGGCGAAAATTTCTTCGCCTTCATTATCGACAACGCCGCAACGATCGCCATCGCCATCAAAGCCAAGGCCGACCTCGGCTCCGGTTTCGAGCACCTTGTCGCGGATGGCATGAAGCATCTTCATGTCTTCCGGGTTTGGATTGTAGCGCGGGAAGCTGTGGTCAAGTTCAGTGTCGAGAGGTATCACCTCCGCACCAATCGCCTCCAAAATTCGCGGTGCGAAGGCGCCAGCCGTGCCGTTACCACAAGCCGCGACGATCTTGATCGGACGCTTTAGCTTCGGCCGGTCAGTCAGATCCTTGATGTAGGTTTCGGCGAAGTCTTCAACATAGCGATAGCTACCACCACCCTTTGCGTCGAATGCCGCTTCAAGCACGATGTCCTTCAGACGCCCCATTTCGTCCGGGCCGAACGTCAGCGGGCGATTGATGCCCATTTTGACACCCGTCCAACCATTGTCATTGTGGGACGCCGTGATCATCGCGACCGCGGGCACATCCAATGCGAACTGTGCGAAATACGCCATTGGCGACATCGCAAGACCAATGTCATGAACATTGATGCCAGCGGCCAGCAATCCGTTGATCACGGCCATCTTGATCGCCGAGGAATAACTGCGAAAGTCATGTCCGACGACAATATCCGGCTGCACGCCGCGCTCATGCATGAGCGTACCAATGCCCATGCCAAGAGCCTGCATGCCCATCAGGTTGATCTCTTTTTCGAACAACCAACGCGCATCATACTCGCGGAAGCCGGTTGGCTTGACCATCGGTAAGGATTCGTAGGCATAGGTATTCGGTTGAAGAGCGGCCTGCGGCTTGGGAAACATTACTCACCTCTTAGGGGTAAAACGGGTCAAATCCATTGTTGGGAAAGCGCATGTTTGAGGAATGACAGGATCTTACTGAACGAGGATCATGGTGTCATTCGAAATGTCAAAACGCTTGAGACGGCCCAAGGCGGACATTCCCAACAGCGGGACAGACAGCGCATCATCTTTCAGAACAATCACGTCGATGTTTTTCAAGCGAATTGGACCCAACTTCAGTTCACGGATAACAGAGTGCGCACCATGGGTGGCACCATTCGCAGTCTGGACGGGGACGATATAGTCGGAAGGTTGCAGAAATATGCCAATTTTCTTGGCCTGACGCACAGGCAAGACAACCGCGGACGCGCCGGTATCAACCAGCATATCAAGAAAACGCCCATTGAGCCGCGCCTCGGTCATGTATTGTCCATTGTCGGCGGCTCTGATTTTATGCGTCCTACCTGCGCCTGTCTCATCAGCGTCATCTGCCGAAGAAATTTCCTGCCCGCCCCTAGCCATGTCGAGAAGGCCCAGGATGTCATCACCATCCACTAAACGCGGGACGACCAGAGCGGTTGCAACAGCAATCAAAATTATGAGCGAGACAGGCCACATTAGTCGGTAAGCTTCTCTATGGACCAGATTTTCCAATCGAACCGCTAACCTAACAAAGACCCCTTAGCACGACGTGAAGACAGCTCAATTTTAGAGGTCAGCGGCAAATTTCCGGATATCACTCTGGCTGGGCGCGCTTGATTGAGCGCCCGTCACAGTACACGCCAGGCTGCCTGCGGCCACTGCCTGCTTCAATGCAGCTTCGGTTTGATCTCCGCGGTCGATGGCAGCGGCCAACGCACCACAAAAGGCGTCACCAGCGCCCGTCGTATCATGAACATCAATCCCCGGGGCCTTGAACCGAAAACGCTGCGATCCCTTGCAAGCGTAGATCCCGTCCGCTCCCATCGTTACGACGACAAGTACATCGTGTTGAGGGAATGAACGTGCGAACTCCTCTGGTTCGGACGGCAGTCCCAGCAATGCCGCCAATTCTTCCGCCTCGCCCTGGTTGACGACAAGAATGTCGACATCACCGACCAAAGCCGCACATTTGTGACTTGGAACGGGCGCCGGGTTCCAAATAAGCGTTGCATCCGCAGCACGCCCCAATTCGATCGCCGAAATAAGTTCAGTTTCCGGAAGCTCACCCTGCATTAGCAGGATGTCCTCGGATGTCAGCATTGACTGCAACCAATCTGAGGACACACGCGTATTTACACCACTGGCGACTATGATCTGATTTTCACCGCACGCCTCGACGCCGATAAAAGCCAGGCCTGTCGCTCCCTCCAGCCGCCGAACAGTCTCCAGCTTGACCCCGGCGTCATTCAGGCCGGTCAAGGCAGGCGCCGCAAATGCATCTTGACCAACCGCGCCCACCATTTGCACAGACGCTCCAGCACGCCGGGCAGCCAAGGCCTGATTTGCACCCTTTCCGCCGGGAAACGCCTGGTGATCGCGACCGATAACAGTTTCACCGCGCTCGGGAAGCCTTGGCACTGCAACGACCAGATCCAGATTGATAGATCCAAATACGGTGATCATTGTCGCCCCTCTCCTCCGGATTGTCAGTCACACGATAAAAACCAATTCACGGCAAGCAAAAATAGAAAATGCGCCCGCACAAATACGAGCGCCACGTATCTATAGCTTGCGCGACCTACTTGGTGCCGTACATCCGGTCGCCCGCATCGCCGAGGCCCGGCACGATATAGCCGTGATCGTTCAGCTTCTCATCGATGGACGCTGTAAACACCGGAACATCCGGGTGCGCATCGATGAACTTTGCGACACCTTCCGGCGCTGCAAGGAGGCACAAGAAACGTATATTGTTGGCGCCGCGCTGCTTCAGCTTTTCAACAGCGGCAATGGCCGAATTGGCTGTCGCAAGCATCGGATCGACCACGATCACCAGACGCTCGTTCAGATCCTCGGGAGCCTTGAAATAGTACTCAACCGGCTGCAGCGTTTCGGGGTCGCGATACAGCCCGATATGAGCCACGCGCGCCGACGGCACCAGATCCAGCATACCTTCAAGGAGGCCATTCCCTGCTCGCAAGACCGAGGCAAAGACCAGCTTTTTACCGGCCAGCGTCGGCGCCTGCATTTCACAAATCGGCGTCTCGATCGTCTGGTTCACCACTGGAAGGTCGCGTGTCACCTCATAGCACAGCAGCAGCGATATCTCGCGCAGCAGACGGCGGAAACCTTGTGTGGAGGTTCCCTTGTCACGCATGATTGTCAGCTTGTGCTGGACAAGCGGATGATCGACGATTGTGGCTCCGGACATGTTTGCCTCTTTGGTTTGGGGACCCGAGATGATGGGCCTGTGCCTTTCAAAACAGTTTGAAGTGCTATGCCCTGAAAGGTAGCCAAAAAACACCCCCGTCGCCGAGGATTTTTGACGCTTTTCGCCAAGCTTCGGGATTTTTCCGTGCAATTGCCCTTCCGGCGGGAAGCGTCCCACCTTCCTGCACGCAGGTCAGTGGCAACGATGTTTCATCCGCATCCAGCTCGGACCGCAGTCTTTTGGCAAGCTCGGACAAGAGGCAGAGAGTCATTGCCCGCAGCTCCACTGCCTGCTTGTGCGAAGTCTCCGAGGTATCAGTTTCGAACTCAATCACACCGCACGCCAGGAACAGGGCAGCGTGCTCAAGATTGGCCAGACCAGACACTGTTTCGAGATCGCTGACGGAGAGGCCAACCCAGGCCAAGGGTTCGATGAAACTGTAAAAGATTGCCAAAGCTGGCAGATGAAAGGGCACCAGATCCGACACAGACATGGCTTGCATCGAGCTTGTATGCTGCCACGTGTCCCCAAGTATGACCTCATCCAACATTGCGCCGCCCTGCCAAAGCGGTGACAAACCGTCGAGCAAGCCATCAACGATGTCAGTTGCTTTCAGAACGCCGTCGGTCGACTGAGCGCTCAGATTTTGCAGCAAGCAGCCGGGCCGAACTTCATCGTTCAGCTCAAACAAATCGGGACGCAATCCGATTGTCTCACCAAGCCGCCGCAACAATGCCGTCAGCTGAGAAATTTCACTGCTGTCCTCTAACTCATTCAGCTGAAGACCGTCAGCAATCTCTGCTTCTTCGAGACGGACCAACGCATGGGCATCGACCCGCAATGGATCATGGGGCTCTGCAGAAAATGTTCCCGCGGCGAACATTGTCAGGGCGGCCAGAGAACGCCCCAATGCGCCGTCAAAGACATCACCCGAGATCGGCTCGACAAATGTCCAGTCCGGTGGCAATGCAACATCCATAACCGCTGACAGGACTGCCAGATCGCCGGCGGATTTCAGCATTTCCTCAGCGGATTGAAAGCATCGGGCTCCAGCGAGCATGCCCCACCGGTCCATCGCCCCTGACTCAAACTGGCGCCAGCATCCGAGTGGCGGGATCTGATGATCGGGATAGTTCATTTCGATCTCGGCAGAAGCCCAATTAACAGCGGTCTGCAGGCGCTCCGGATAAATGCGAAGACCGCTGACCTTGCCATCGTATGCCGCCTGCAAAATCTGCTGTGTTCGCACACCTATTGTTTCAACGCTCAAGATTGAAACTGCCGCTGAGACAGCGCTGCTATCACTCATAAATCAATCGACTCTCACAAACTTGGTTTTGATGCCTCTGACCACTCGATCGATTTTCGGATTTGCCAGATGCACCGGTAGCCATGGAACTTTTCTTATTCCAGCAGCTGACACAACAATATGATGGTTTTGGCCGATACTCCAAAGGATCGGAGCGCTCAGTTGCGACACTCATTTTATTCTTTGATTTTTGATTGTGAGAGCTTAATGCTCGCCATCTTGCCTACGCCGGTCCATATCGAGCAATTGAAGACTCACCCTTCAATCAGGAGACCGCCGCACTGTCCAACCTGACTAGAAGACGCTGTTTGGTTGCATGATCGCAAAACGCTGCCGCGATTGCGTTTCTGGTGACCTCCATCTGCTCTTCAAAGCTCCAGCCAAATGTCTTGGAGACGCTCGCATATTCCTTGCCAAGCGTGGTGTGGAAGAATGGCGGATCATCAGAATTCAACGTCACACGGACACCCGCCCGGCGCAGCAGGTTGATCGGGTGAAACCTCAGCACCGAATAGACCCCGAGTGCGAGATTTGAGCCTGGGCAGACCTCTAGCACCACGTTTTCATCAACTAGGCGCTTGACCAGATCCTTATCCTCGATTGCCCGGACCCCGTGCCCCAAACGCTTAACCCGCAAGAACTCGAGCGCAGCGACGATGCTGTCCGGGCCTCCAAATTCGCCAGCGTGTGCCGTCAAACCGAGACCTGCCTCTCCAGCCACTCTGAACGCTTTGGCAAAATTCGCCGGATGGCCCTCACGCTCATCGCCCGCAAGACCAAACCCTGTGACCATTGGATGGGGATTGCCGATCACTTCCTTGGCGATACGCTCGACAGACGCAGCACCGAAATGACGAACACCAATTGCAATCATCCGGCCTTCGATGCCCGTTTCCTCTTTAGCCCGCTCGATTCCGGCAGCGAGGCCTTCGACATAGGAACGATAGGACAGACCGGCGGCCTGTGCATGATCGGGAGAAATAAAGATCTCGCCGTAAATCGCGCCTTCCGCTGACAACATGCGGAAGTAGGTCTCACTCAAAAGAGCATAGTCTGCCGGCGTCTTGAAGACAGAACTCGCAAGATCATAGGCTTGAAGGAAGCTGGTAAAGTCCGACCAGACGTACTTGCCATTGCCGTTGATGATCGAAGAAACGTCGACCTGATATTTGTCGGCCAGGCGCAACACCAGAGACGGTGGCGCGGCACCCTCTATATGGCAATGCAATTCAGCCTTGGGCACCGACATCTTGTTGATCATGTTCTCGCTGTCGTCAGTTCATTGACCGCCTGCCTCCATGGTCCATGGATTCCCCGGCCGTGAAATCACATGCTGTCATGAATTTCGATTCGACGTCAGCTTGGATTTTACCTGGATTGTCGAAGTTCAGAGAAAACTCGTGCCGTGGGAGCCAAGCGCGATGCCCAGATGCAGGGCGATGCTCTCACCGATATCAGCGAAGGTCGACCGAATGCCGATCGACCGCCCTTCGATACCCGGCCCAGTTCCGATCACCGGGACATGCTCGCGCGTATGATCCGTACCCTGCCAGGTTGGATCGCAACCATGATCAGCGGTAAGGATCAGGAGATCACCTTCACGCAATTGCGCAATCATCTCAGGCAAACGTTGGTCGAAATGTTCAAGGGCTGCTGCATACCCTGGCACATCGCGCCGGTGGCCATAAAGAGAGTCGAAGTCGATGAAATTAGAGAAGATCAGATCACCGTCTTTCGCTAGGGCCATCGCTTCCAAGGTCTTGTCAAAAAGTTCGTCGTTCCCAGCGCCCTTTAGAACCTTGCTTACGCCCTGGTGGGCGAAAATGTCGGATATCTTGCCGACTCCGATCACGCTGCGCCCCTGATCGGCGAGGCGATCCAGAAGCGTTGGCTCTGGCGCTAGTACCGAATAATCCCGGCGATTGGGTGTGCGAACGAAGTCCTCCGCCGAGCTGCCCACAAATGGGCGGGCAATCACGCGACCGATATTGTAAGGATCGACAATCTCACGGGTGAGTTCGCACAGGGCGTATAGCCGCTCGAGCCCGAAATGTTCTTCGTGCGCTGCGATCTGGATGACGGAATCGGCAGAGGTATAGAAGATCGGCTTTCCGGTCCGAAGATGCTCCTCACCCAATTCCTGAATGATCACCGTGCCAGACGCGTGTTTATTACCCAAAACACCGGCAATCGCGCCGCGTTCAACCACTTCGTCGATCAAGGCCTCGGGGAAGGTTGGAACAGTGTCTGGAAAGTACCCCCAGTCAAAGCGCACCGGTACGCCTGCGATCTCCCAGTGGCCTGATGGCGTATCCTTGCCGTTAGAGACCTCCGCTGCGCAGCCCCAGATGCCATCGGGCTCGCCCGCAAAGTCGAGGCCGGGCGCGGCAATTCCGTTGGACAGCTTAGAAGCACGGCCAAGTCCGAGCCTGTCCAGGTTCGGCAGGTGGAGCGGCCCCTTGCGCAAGCCCTCACGATCACCGTCACCTCTGGCACAGGCTTCTGCTATATGGCCGAGCGTATCAGAACCGGCGTCGCCGAAGTGTTCAGCGTCTGGCGCGCCGCCGATCCCGAAACTGTCCAGGACACACAGTATCGCACGTGACATGCGGGTTTCCTCTTCTTTGCAGTTGCTTCAGGCAACCTTGTTCTTGGCCATTTCAGGCCTGTCATTCGATCGTTGCCGGTCGCCACGACGCGGGGCGTCTTTAAGGCGCGATGCGATCGACGACACTTGGGCGGTCGGGAACCTCTATTGCGTCCCCGATGCTATAGGCGTGCCGGAGTGCGATCGCGGCCCGTTCTGCAGCACCCTCATCAGATGCGTGAACAAGTGCAATCGGAGCGTCCGCGTCCACACGATGACCGACACCGGCAAGATCAGTGAGCCCGACCGCCGGGTCGATGATGTCAGCGGCAGCCTTCCGACCACCCCCAAGCTCGACCACCGCGACACCGACCGCTCTTGCGTCAATATGAGTGACGGTCCCATCTTGTGATGCATAGACAGGAGCCGTGACCGGGGCCTTGGGAAGGTAGATTTCGGATTTCTCCAAAAAGTCGTTCGGCCCACCCAAGGCAGCCACCATTTTGGCAAAAACCTCTGCGGCGCGACCGGTCTCGAAGGCCTCGCGCATCAGATCGGATCCGATCTCGGCTGTCTGCGCCAAACCTCCGGTCGCCAGAAGCTCACCACCCTGGGCAACAGTCACATCCCACAAGCGGTTGTCAATCGCTGTGCCCTTCAGGAAGTCCACCGCATTTTGAACCTCAACCGCATTGCCCGCGGCGGACGCTAGTGGCTCGTTCATGTCGGTCAAAAGCGCCGTGGTCTTCAGACCTGCGCCATTGGCAACAAGGACCAGGCTTTCTGCCAGAGCTCTGGCATCGTCGAGCGTCGCCATAAAGGCACCAGTCCCCCATTTCACGTCGAGGACCAATCCTTGCAGACCCGCGGCCAGTTTCTTGGAGAGAATCGATGCGGTAATGAGGTCAAGACTTTCGACAGTGCCGGTGACATCGCGGATGGCATAGAAGCGCTTGTCGGCAGGTGCGAGATTACCGGTCTGGCCAATGACGGCGCAGCCGACTTCCTTGACAACCTTATGAAAAAGTTCGTTGTCCGGCTGCGTCTGATAGCCGGGGATCGTATCGAACTTATCGAGCGTACCGCCCGTGTGCCCCAGACCTCGGCCAGAAATCATGGGCACTGCCGCGCCGCAGGCAGCAAGCGCTGGCGCAAGCATGAGGGAGACATTGTCACCAACTCCGCCTGTCGAATGCTTGTCGAGAACCGGAGCCTGGATGTCAGACCAGTCCATGACGTCACCGCTGTCCCGCATACCGAGGGTCAGAGCAACACGTTCGTCAACGCTCATCTTTTGAAAGAAGACCGCCATCGCAAGCGCAGCAACCTGGCCTTCGGTCACGCTGCCATCGGCGAGGCCGTGCACGAAAAAGGAAATTTCCTCGGGGCTCAGCTCACCCCCATCACGTTTTTTCCGGATGATTTCCTGCGGCAGCATGATCAGTACCCTTCTCCCGCAGACGCATCAGATCCTTCGATGGCGCCGAGCAGCGCATCCAGAAGGCCGCTTGCGCCAAAGCGGAAGGTTGCGGCAGACGGCCAGTTCGAACCAAGGATTCTCTCCGCGAGGGCCAGATAAGCAGCTGCGTCATTGAGGGTGCGAATGCCGCCGGCAGGCTTGAAGCCTACGTCCTTGAGCGCGTCGCGACGCGTTTCCTCAATGACGGTCAGCATGACTTCAGCTGCTTCCAGTGTCGCGTTGACAGGAACCTTGCCGGTTGACGTCTTGATAAAGTCCGCTCCCGCATTGATCGCAATTTCGGAGGCCATGTGAATCAGGAGTGGGTCCTTGATCTCACCGGTTTCGAGAATGACTTTGAGGATCGCAGGGGCCGGGATCGCAGCCTTGACGCGAATGATCTGCTCTTCCGCAAATCCTTTTCGCCCATCCATAAATGCCTTGTAGGGCATCACCAGATCAATCTCGTCGGCGCCGTCGCGAATGGCCTGTTCTGTCTCAGCGACAACGCTTGATGTTTCAACACCACCATCAGGAAAGTTGACGACGGTGGCGACCTTGACGCCTGTGCCCGTCAGCTCGGCAACACCCTGCTCGACAAAACGCGGCCAGATACAGATCGCAGCCACATGGCCATAATCCGTGACCGCTCGCTTGCAGAGGGCTGTGATATCCGCGGCAGTGCAATCGTCGTTGAGATTGGTCAGGTCAACCAACCCCAAAGCTCTCTTGGCAGTTGCTACCTTGAGCGCATCAGTCATTTCCGATTTCCTTCACGAAGGCGCGAACCAGCTGTTTCATTCGGTCCATGCCCTTGAGCGCGACACTTTTCGTTTCGTCATGGGACAAGGCGTGTGCCTGCAGTCCCGCACCGTAGTTGGTGATGATTGACATCGCGGCAACCCGCATGCCGAGAAACCGCGCGATGATAACTTCTGGCACGGTTGACATGCCGACCGCATCAGCGCCGAGGGTCTTCGCCATTCTGATCTCTGCGGGCGTCTCGAAAGACGGACCAGAGAACCACATGTACACCCCGTCCGGCACCGCAGAGCCCGTCGCCTCGGCGACTTTCGCCATTGCGGCGCGCAGATCCGGATCATAAGCGGAGCTCATGTCGAGGAAACGCTTCTCATCCTCTTCCCCGATCAGCGGATTTTTTCCGGACCAGTTGATGTGATCGGAAATCAGCATCGGGCTACCGGGAGCGACTTCTTCCCGCAGGGATCCGGCAGCATTTGTCGCCAGCAAGATCTCGCATCCCAACTCCTTTAGAGTTTCAACCGGGGTGCGCATCACTGTCGGATCACCACCTTCATAGTAGTGCGCACGCCCGGACAGAATTACGACAGGAACGCGAGCCAAGGTCCCGGCGACCAGCTCGCTTGAATGCGATGTCACCGTGGAAATCGGAAATTCCGTCAGGTGGGAATAGGGGATGCGAACCGCATCCTCGACCTCATCGGCCAAAGATCCGAGGCCGGAACCGAGGATCATGCCAATGCGATAGGAACCCGGACGGGCGGCGCGGACGATGTCGGCGCATTCACGACCATAACCACTCATGGGTTGTCAGTCCTTTTCCTCAAGTTGAAATCCGGCAGGCAACAATCCATCCATTGTAAAGCTTTGCTTGATCTCATTGAGATCGGCCACGTGGATGGTCATGCCCTGACCTTCAAATTCTTTCAATTTCTGACGGCACCCGCCGCATGGTGTGCAAAGCGCTGCGTCAGCGATGACGACGACCTCGGAAATTCGGCTACCTCCACCCAAAACCATGGCGCTGATCGCGCCGGCTTCCGCGCAAACGCCTTCAGGGAAAGCCGCGTTTTCGACATTGCAGCCAGAGAAGATCAAGCCATCTTCCGTGCGAAGTGCCGCCCCAACCTTAAACTTGGAATAAGGTGCATAGGCGTTTTCTCGTGCAGCTTTCGCAGCCTCGAACAGATTTTGAACCTGCGTCATGTCCGTTCCTTCAGATAGGGCACGCCCGAGGCCTTGGGCGGGATGGCCTTGCCAATGAAACCGGCGAGAAGGATCACCGTCAGGATGTAGGGCAGCGCCTGGAAGAACTGAACAGGCACATCGCCAATACCCGGGATTTCCTGCCCCTGCAGCCGGATCGCAACGGCATCAAGGAAGCCAAAGAGCAGGCAAGCCAGCATCGCATTTCCAGGCTTCCACTTCGCAAAGATAAGAGCGGCAAGGGCGATGAAGCCACGTCCTGCCGTCATGTCCTTGATAAACCCTGAAGATTGGGCGATCGAAAGGTAGCTGCCAGCAACTCCGCACAAAATACCGCAGGCAATCACGGCGCGATAGCGGAGCCAGACAACTGAAATCCCTGCTGTATCAACCGCAGCTGGGTTTTCTCCGACAGCTCTCAGCCTCAAACCGAAACGTGTTCTGAATAGGATCCACCAGGTCAGAGGGACTGCTGCGAAGGCCAGATACACCAATATATTATGGCCTGACAGGAGCTCAGAGTAGATCGGCCCAATGACCGGAACTGTCTCAAGCTGTTCGGCGAATGGCAGCTCAATGTCCTGAAACCGGCCCTCTTTGGGCAGGGGAGGTGTCCGGCCACCCTGACGAAACCACGATTGTCCAAGGAGGGCTGTCAGCCCCGCTGCCAGGAAGTTGATCGCAACACCCGAGACAATCTGGTTGCCTCGATTGGTGATGGAGGCAAAGCCGTGCAGCAGGGCCAGGAAGATCGACACGCCAATGCCGGCCAGCAATCCGAGCCATGCGTTGCCTGTCATATACCCGACCGCGCCGGCCCCAAAGGCAGCGCCCAGCATCTTGCCCTCAAGTCCGATGTCAACGATGCCTGAGCGCTCTGAGTAGAGTCCCGCGAGACAAGCCAAAAGCAATGGCGTCGACAGTCGGACTGTGGAGTCCAGGATCAGGATCATCGTATGGAGATAAGTCTCGAACATGGCTTTCTCCTACTCCCCCTGACCAGCCGGAGCACCGGCAAAGCTGAAAAGCTGCACCAGGGACGGCCGGAACATGTACTCAAGGGCGCCGGCAAAGAGGATCACCAGCCCCTGGATCACAATGATCATATCGCGGGTGATGGCGGGTTTTTCGAACGAAAGCTCTGCTCCGCCCTGGTAAAGCATGCCGAACAAAATGGCTGCCAGCACGATCCCGACCGGATGAGCACGCCCCATCAGGGCGACCGCAATACCCACGAAGCCATAGCCCGCGACAAATTCAAGTATCAACCGATGCTGAGCACCCATGATCTCGTTGATCGCCATAAGCCCGGCCAACGCACCGGAAATCAGCATCGTCACGATCGTGATGCGCACCGGCGAAATGCCGGCATAGACCGCGGCGGTCGGATTTGCGCCGAACGTCCGGATTTCATAGCCAAGCCGCGTCCGCCAGATCAGTGCCCAAACCAGGAAACAACAGATCAAGGCAATGACGAGCGACAAGTTCACCTGCGATGTGCCGAAAAAGTCTCCCGGGATCAGGTTGTCCAGCAAAGGTAGACGCCCGCCATCCTCGAAGGTCCGCGTTTCGGGCTGCATCGATCCCGGCTTTGCGACTACATCAACAAGTAGATAGCCCATCAAGGCCGCACCGATGAAATTGAACATGATCGTAGTGATGACGATGTGGCTTCCACGCGTCGCCTGAAGCCATGCCGGAATGAACGCCCAAGCGGCACCGAAGAGCGCGCCGCCAGCCACTGCGAATGGCAATGTGATCCACCAGGGGACGTATTGATCAAGCGCCAGACAGGCGAAGGCGACACCGAGACCACCAACATAGGCCTGCCCCTCACCGCCAATGTTGAAGAGCCCTGCGTGAAACGCCACCGCGACCGCCAACCCCGTGAAGATAAAGCTCGTCGCGTTGAAGAGCGTAAAGCCAATGCCCTCGCCATATCCAAGCGATCCCCAAAGCAGAATTTCAACGGCTTCCAATGGATTCTCGCCGATCAGTAGCACCACCAGCCCGGACACAAAAAAGGCTGCAATCAGATTGAGGGCCGGTATCAAGCCGAAATCGACCCAACGTGGCAGTTGTCCGGCGCTCATTTTGCTTCTCCGTGTACACCGGCCATCAGCAGGCCCAGCTCGCTTTCGTCCGCATCTGGTGCCCGTTCCCCCACAATGGAGCCATCGAACATGACAAGCACCCGATCCGCCAGCGCCCTGATTTCATCGAGTTCGACCGACACCAGCAGAATGCCCTTTCCCGCGTCCCGCAACTCAATCAGCCGCTTGTGAATGAATTCGATCGCTCCAATGTCGACGCCCCGTGTCGGCTGACCGACGAGAAGCACGGTCGGATCGCGCTCGATCTCACGGGCGAGGACAATCTTCTGCTGATTGCCACCTGAGAAATTGGCTGTTTTGAGCAAGGGATTTGGAGGCCGAATATCGTACTTTTCGATCTCGGTTCGCGCCGTTTCCTTGATACCGGCAACATCAAGCAACATGCCGTTCGAGTATCGAGGATCGTTGTGATGACCGAGAATGGCATTCTCGTATTCGGCGAAGGAGGTCACAAGACCCATTCGGTGACGGTCTTCAGGAACGTGGCCCATGTTTTTCTGGCGCATGGATGCCGCAGTAACGTCCTGCTTTTCCAAGTCGATCAGCTCGCCATCGATCCAGACTGTCCCCTTGCTCGCGCTTCGAATGCCCGCAAGGGTTTCCAGCAGTTCGGACTGGCCGTTGCCGGAGACCCCTGCGATCCCAACGATCTCACCGGCACGAACGTCGAAGGAAACGTTCTTGACGACCTTAACGCCGCGGCTGTCCACAACGTTCAGCCCATCCACCACAAGGACCTTTTCCTTAGGCTGCGCCGGCTTCTTGTCGACCTGAAGCAAAACACGGCGGCCGACCATCAATTCCGCCAGGTCTTCCATCGAGGTTTCGGCCGTCTTGCGTGTCGCAACCATCTCACCGCGGCGCATGACAGACACAGTGTCGGTGATCGCCATGATTTCACGCAGCTTGTGGGTGATCAAAAGGACCGTTTTGCCCTCATCCCTCAGGACTTCGAGGATCTTGAAGAGATGATCTGCTTCCGCAGGTGTCAGGACACCTGTCGGCTCGTCAAGGATCAGGATCTCAGCCCCTCTGAAAAGAGCCTTCAAGATCTCTACCCTTTGCTGCAACCCAACGGGAAGATCGCCAATCAGGGCATCGGGATCGACCCGAAGTTCATAGTCGTCCTCAAGGCGCTTGAGCTCTTTGCGTGCTTTGGACAATCCACCAGCGAGCCTCGCGCTGCCTTCGGCGCCAAGAACGACGTTTTCAAGAACGCTGAAGTTATCGACCAGCATGAAATGCTGATGCACCATTCCAATACCGAGAGAGATCGCTGTTTTGGAATCGGCGATCGAAACCTCTTCTCCTGATATGAGAATGTCGCCGCGGTCAGCCTGATAAAACCCGTAGAGGATCGACATCAGCGTCGACTTCCCGGCTCCATTTTCGCCAATAATGCCGTGGATCGACCCCTTTTTCACGACAAGGTCAATTTCCTTGTTGGCGTGGACAGGGCCGAAGCTCTTGTTGATCTTCCGAAGTTCGATTGCCGGCGTCATGTCTCAGCCCTCGTCCAGGAAACCGGGTCCCGTTGTGTCATGTTTTCAGATCACATGCTCTTCAGCTGTCGGCCCTTTCCGGGGAACAGCAATCTTGAGTACGCCGGACCGTCAGCACCCAACGCAAAGTCAAAATCCCCGCACCAGCCATTGCGGCCGGAGCGGGGAGATCAAAGGGCTTAGAACGGGCAGTTCTGGTCGGCCATGTAGTCGTGAACCGTGATCGTTCCGGAGACGATGTCGGCGCGCGCCTTGTCGACAGCAGCTTTCATTTCCGGGGTGATCAGCTTCTCGTTGTTTTCGTCGAGCGCCCAATCAACGCCACCTTCGGCAAGACCGAGAACGGAGAAGCCCGATGTCCAGGCATCGTTCTTGGCATCTTCGAATGCGCTGTAGACGGCGACGTCAACGCGCTTGAGCATGGAGGACAGGACGGACCCGGGATGCAGAGCATTCTGGTTGCTGTCAACGCCGATGCCGAGCTTGCCAGCATCCGCTGCTGCCTGAAGCACACCAATGCCCGTGCCTCCGGCTGCGTGATAGACAACGTCTGCGCCACGGTCGAACTGGGACTTGGCCAATTCTCCGCCCTTCACCGGATCGTTCCAGGCTGCGCCCGTCGTACCCGTCATGTTCTCGAAGACTTCCGCATCCGAATTGACAGCCAATGCGCCCTGCTTGTAGCCGCAGGCGAATTTACGGATCAGCGGAATGTCCATCCCGCCGATGAAACCGACTTTGCCGGTTTCAGAAGCCATCGCGGCGAGCATGCCCACGATATAGGAGCCTTCGTGTTCCTTGAAGACGATCGAGCGAACGTTCGGCAGGTCTACGACCATGTCGACGATTGCAAACTGAGTGTCCGGAAATTCCTTGGCGACCTTCTCAACTGCGTTGGCCTGTGAGAAGCCAATCGCAACAATCGGGCTCTGGCCGCGTTTGGCGAAATTGCGCAGCGCCTGTTCGCGCTGGCTATCGTTCTGAATTTCGAAATCGCGGTAGGCGACGCCGGTGTCCGCTGTGAATTTCTCGGCACCGGTGTAGGCAGCCTCATTGAACGACTTGTCGAACTTTCCGCCAAGATCGTAAAGGACTGCCGGCTTGATGTCTGCGGCCATAGTGGCCGTCGAAAACGCGACGCCTGCAAGAGCCACGCTAATCGTCAGGAGCTTCTTCACTTGTATGTCCTCCGACACTTTGAGCCGCCCGTCGGGGCGGTTCCTCATTACTTCCCCTCTTGACGCATCCGCTTAGGCGGATTGCGCCAGCTTTAGTCCGATCCGATCACGTAAAGCCCTCGCAAGGGTTTCATCTGCAATCAGGTCGGTAATGACACCAGCACGCAGTGCAGCAAGGGTCGCATCGACCTTCGTCTCACCGCCCACCAGTGCAATTAGTCGACTACCTTTGACTTCATTGAAATGAAGACCGACAGCACAATCTCCGATACGGACAGGCGCAACTTCACCGTCCAGTGTCAAGAATCGACCCATGAGGTCACTCGCAGCGCCGCTCTGGTCCAGTTCTTCCTGCTCCTGGGCCGTAATCATCCCGCGCTGGATGAGATGCCCTTCTTCTTCGACGGAGCCGATGCCGACAACAAAGACGTCCGCCTTGCGCGCCCGATCAAGCAGATCCTGAACACTGCGTTGCCCAAGGAACATCTCCTTTTCCTCGAGCGTTTCCGCGAAATAAGGCACCGGCAGGTAGTAACCCTCACCGCCGGTCCGGTCCTGAAGCAATTGCACGACATCATAGGGATTTGCAGCGAGCGTGCGCGTCAGAGATCCGCAGATCGACATCACCGCGAGGTCCGGCCGCGCTAGTCGCGGCATTTCCTCAACTGCAGCCTTGAGCGTGCGGCCCATGCCTACGCCGACTTTCTTGACGTTTGGCGATCCCAGAATTCCGGCAAGAACATGAGCGCCGGCGGACGCTACCGCGCGAATTGCGCTCTCCTGATCCCCCGCGCCAAGATCTGGCGCAATGATACAAGTCTTCAGATTGAACTGATCTGCGAGGAGTTCTTCAAGCTCCAGGCACTCGAGTGGCCGCCCTTCTACGTGAAACTTGACGTACCCGGCCTTTTGAGCGTGAGCGATAAGGCGATGCACTTTTGCTGGAGAGATCCCAAGTTGCGACGCGATCTCGCCTTGCGTTCGCCCACCGACGAAGGACAGCCATGCCGCTCTGATCGCAAGATAATTCGTCCAGTCGTCGTCGCGCGCCTGCATGGGCGTGTCACCACCTCTTCTAAAAGCCTCATTCGATCTGAGGCCTTGTTCGCCATTGCCGTAGCAAATACGATGTCAGAACAATCGAGAAGAAGGCTCCCGCGACCCTACCCTCAACCTTCTCAGGTCGAAAAAATCTTCACCGACTGAGAATTTATTCGGATGTTTGCCCGGGCGGCCCTATGCCGTCAAGCACCTTGCCGTTAAAAAATCCCAGATTCGAAATCCTTTTCGAAGTTTAGAGCGAGGCTGCTTACGCCGCAGGCTGAGCGCCTAAGATAAGTGCAAGCGCCGCGCGAATTGTGCCCTTTCCGCGATCACAAGCTCTCTCGTTCGACCAATTCTCGACTCCTCACCACTCTTCCTGTGGAATATATGCACTATGTGCGCTTTTTCGCTTTGCCAGTTAAGCGAAATCAAGCAGTATTCGTAGGTTGACTATCAAGCAACGTAGTTTTGACAACTAAGGAAGGTGACAGATAATCCGCGATTTTCACGAGGAACGAAGCGCTAAGAAATTCGGCTTCTAATAGAAAAAAGGGGAGACGTGACTAATCAACCTTCGGGTCAGAATAGGAGCACAAGTCATGCGTCTCGACACATACAAGAAAACGGTTTGCGTTGCCGGTGCATCCCTGCTTGCCGGCCTTGTCTCAGGCATGTTTACAGTCCCATCCCATGCCCGCGATTTCACGATGCCGGTCAAGTCCGGCTATACCTTCAGCTACGATCCCGCCAATGAAGTCGATGTCGAGCTCGTCCTCGCCGTCGACATTTCACAATCAATGGACACGGAAGAACAGGAAGTCCAACGGGCTGGCTATGTTGCAGCCCTGACATCAAATGAAGTTCTGGAGGCCGTCAAATACGGTCCAATAGGACGTATTGCCGTCGCCTACATGGAATGGGGCGGCGTTGACGAACATTTCATGGTCGCCGAATGGATGGTCATAAAGGACCGGGCGTCTGCGTCTGCCTTCGCATCCCATATCGCTGAAGCTCCTTTGCGGCAGGTTCAGAGAACGTCTATCGCCTCGGCGCTTTCCAAATCAGTCGAGCTTGTGCAGGAGAACAAGTACAATGGCCTGCGGCGCGTCATCGACATCTCCGGCGATGGTCCGAACAACCAGGGCGGCTCCGTCACCCAGATACGCGACAAGCTGCTTTCATCAGGTGTGACTATCAACGGGCTACCGCTGATGATGAAAGCAAATGCCAATTCCTGGCAGGCAATGCTGAATCTCGATCACTACTATGAAGACTGTGTCATTGGCGGCCCCGGGTCTTTTGCAATCCCCGTCAGATCGAAGGAAGGCTTTGAGGATGCAATCCGGATGAAACTCGTCATGGAGATTGCCGGCCTCAGCTTTGAAGAACCGCTCGTGCGAAAAGTCTCGGCGCGCAAGCCGGTTCGCTGTTCAATGTTTGACTAGATGATGCGCTCGGGGCACACGCTCCGAGCCAAAGAAACCTCTCAGGATATAGGCAGTGGGCGACCTTATTTGTCGCTCCACATTAGATCTTTTCGCCTTATCCTTTACCCCCGCGGGAAAATCCCTGTACATCTGTCTTGGCTTGCCAAATCAGTTACAGAGGATGACGCATGAACACCCGGCCGATGCTTGCCCTTGTCGCCCACGACGCGAAGAAAGACGCTATGGTCGACTTCGCGGTCAGAAATGAAGAGAAGCTGTTGCCCTTCACTTTGGTCGCGACCGGCACCACTGGCGGACGGATCGAGGAAAGCTGTAGCCGTCTGAATATTACCCGCCTGAAGAGCGGCCCGCTCGGCGGCGACCAGCAGATTGGGGCCCTGATCGCCGAGGGAAGACTGAACGGCCTGATCTTTTTCGTCGATCCCTTGAGCCCGATGCCGCATGATGTGGACGTAAAGGCACTGATGCGACTGGCTCTGGTTTACGACCTCCCTATGGCGCTGAATTTGGCAACGGCTGAAATTCTTCTTCGCTCTGCACGTTTAACCGGTTTAAAAACAACCTCTACAACACCTGAAATCAGCGTATCGGCCATATGAGTCTTCCCAATCAGTTCCTTGCCACCTTCGCCTATCCAATTCTTGTCGCGGATATTGGCGGCACGAATGCGCGTTTTGCTCTGGTGCTTGGACCTGACACAGAGACTGAATTCTGTGTGCCCACTGCAACGGCAGATCATTTGGACATTTCCGGCGCCATACGGGAGACTCTCGGCAAGGCAAGCGGCGCGCAGCCCCGCACAGCCATCATTGCCGTAGCAGGTCCTGTGACCGGCAATAAGATCCCACTGACAAATGCCGACTGGGTCATCGAACCCCTGAAGCTGATCGAAGACCTGTCTCTCGATGATGTCATTATCGTCAACGACTTCGAAGCGCAGGCGCTGGCGTTGCCAAATCTTGAAGGTGCAGACATCGAGCAGGTCGGAAGGGGCGCGCCTCGCCCGGCATCGACCAAGTTTGTCCTTGGGCCCGGAACCGGCCTTGGCGCTGCTGCAATGATCCATGCGGCAGACACATGGATTCCGGTACCCGGCGAAGGTGGCCATGTCGAGATCGGCCCGGTCACCGAAGAAGACTTTCCGATCTTCGAAAAGATTGAACGTGTTGGCGGACGGCTTGGCGCTGAACAGATCCTCAGTGGTTCCGGCCTGCCGCGACTTGCCCGTGGGGTTAGCCTGTCCATGAATTTGGAGCGATCTTTCGAGACCGCAGCCGATGTCACTCAAGCAGCAGAGGCGAACGACGCAGTCGCAACAAAGACACTCGAGACCTTTGCACGTGCGCTGGGGCGTGTTGCTGGAGATTTCGCACTTTCGCTTCTTGCACGCGGCGGCGTCTATCTGACTGGCGGTGTTACGCCGCGGATCGATCGCTTTCTGACCGACGGCCATTTTCGTCGTTCATTCGAGGCGAAAGCTCCGCATCAATCACTCATGAGCGCCATACCCACCTATATTGTTCGTCATCGCAACCCGGCACTCGAAGGCCTTGTCGCCTTCGCACGATCTCCCGACCGCTTCGTCGTCGAACTCAAAGGGCGCCGCTGGAGCCGCGAGACAGTCGTGTCGAACGCCACCGGCTAGACCTCATGTCCACGCGCGCGTTTTCAACGCCACTTCCGATCGATGCCGTTCTTGGCAAGCTGACATCCACTCTTGAAAAGACGTCGAACGCCGTTCTGGTTGCAGATCCTGGCGCCGGCAAGACCACCCGTGTGCCGCTTGCTCTGCTCGACGCGCCCTGGCGTGGGGACAGGCGCATTCTTGTGCTTGAGCCCAGACGCCTTGCTGCGCGTGCCGCAGCCCAGCGCATGGCCTCGGAACTGGGGGAGGCCGTCGGTGAACGCGTAGGATACCGCGTTCGTATGGATACAAGGGTCGGGACGAAAACGCGGATCGAGGTCATCACCGAGGGCATTTTCACCCGCATGATCCTTGAAGATCCCGAGCTCTCCGGGATCGCAGCCGTTTTGTTCGATGAATTTCATGAAAGATCTCTCGACGGCGATCTTGCCCTCGCCTTGGCCCTGGACGTCCAGGGAGCGCTTCGCGAGGACCTCCGGCTCTTGCCGATGTCCGCCACGATCGATGCCGCAACGGTCTCCCGCCTGATGGGCGGGTGCGAGGTTATCGAAAGCAAGGGGCGCAGCTTTCCCGTTCAGACGCGTTACCTCGGCCGACGAACGCAAGATCGGCTGGAGCCCCAGATCGCAAAAGCTGTTCGCAAGGCACTCGATGACGAGAACGGATCGGTTCTGGTGTTTCTTCCGGGGCAGGCTGAGATCAAGCGAACTGCCGATCTGCTCGCCGGCACTCTCCCACAGAACTGCATGCTCGCTCCACTCTATGGTGCGCTGGATGGCAAAGCCCAGGACCTTGCAATTCGCCCTGCCGAGCCTGGCACGAGGAAAATCGTCCTGGCGACCGCAATCGCCCAGACATCGCTGACAATTGAAGGCGTTCGAGTGGTCATCGACAGCGGGCTTTCCAGAGTTTCAAAATACGAACCTCAAACCGGGTTGAACCGGCTTGAAACGGTTCGGGTTTCGCTCGCCACAGCAGATCAACGGCGAGGGCGAGCGGGCCGAACCGAGCCTGGTGTTTGCTACCGCCTTTGGGATGAAGCCCAGACAGCTGCTCTCGTTGCTCATGAGACGCCCGAAATTCTCGAGACAGACCTCTCCGCTCTCGCGCTGAACCTGGCATCCTGGGGTACGCTGGAACCGAGTCAGCTGACGTTTCTCGACCCGCCGCCCGCGGGTGCGTGGGCGGAAGCGCTGTCTCTTCTGCGCTCGCTTGGCGCTCTCGACGCCAATCAGAAGCTGACCTCTCAAGGCAAGGCTCTCGGCAGACTGCCGCTCCCCCCTCGCCTTGCCCATATGCTGAATGAAGGACAGCACGAGGGAGCAGGGCGCACCGCCGCTTATCTCGCGGTGCTGCTTTCAGAGCCAGGACTTGGTGGCCGAGATCCGGATCTGCGCGAACAGCTACGGCAACTGCGCGATGCAAGTTCAAAACGAGCCCAAGCTTCCCGTTCCATGGCAGAGCGTTGGCTCGCACTGCTCAACAAGGGCGAGGCCAGAGGAAAGGATAATGGGTCCATAGACCTCGAAGACGCTGGCTGGTTGCTTGCTCTTGCGTATCCCGACAGGATTGCTGATGCGCGTGGGCCTCGTGGACGATTTCGCATTTCAAATGGCCGGGGCGCGGCGTTACCGGAAGAACACGCACTGGCTGTAGCGCCTTTCTTGGTAGTCGCGGACATTCAAGGACGTGCAGCCAACGGCAGAATCATGACCTGCGCTCCCATCACCAAGAGTGAAATCGAGCACCACTTCGGACGCGACATCGTGGAAGAAGACAGGGTTCGCCTTGAAAAGGACGGTAGCATCAGCGCGCGGCGTATTCGTCGCTTTGGCGCGGTAGAACTGGAAACACGACAGATTTCTTCGCCCGATCCTGCCGCTGTTGAACAGGCAATGGTTAGTGAACTCGGCAAACGAGGTTCGGCAAGGTTGCCCTGGAGCAAGGATCAACTGCGCCTTCGCAGCCGCATCAGTTACCTTCGCCAAAACGGGCAAGCCGATCTGCCCGATCTCTCCGACGAAAGCCTCACCAGAAGCCTGAAGGACTGGCTCGGGCCTTTCCTTGCAGGGCGGAGGTCACTCGACGATATCGACGCTGCGTGTATGGGCGATGCCCTCAGCAACCTGCTTCCTCATGATGTACAGGCCAAGCTGGATCGGCTTGCGCCCACGCATTTCACCGCGCCGACCGGCACCAGAGCACCCATCGACTATGGTGCGGAAAGCGGTCCAAGCATCTCGATCCGTGTCCAGGAACTATTCGGACAATCCGTGCATCCCTCCGTGTGCGGCAGCAAAATTCCGTTGACGCTGGAACTGCTTTCTCCGGCTCATCGCCCCATCCAGGTGACACGCGACCTGCCCGGGTTCTGGGCGGGGTCCTGGGCCGACGTAAAGGCAGAGATGAAGGGGCGCTATCCAAAGCACCCGTGGCCGGATGATCCGCTGAACGCGGAGGCGACGAGCCGGGTGAAACCGAGGAAAAAAACGTAGACGATTCTGCTTGAAGGTTGCGTATGCTACACTGCGATGTGAGGATCGTCACATGAACCGACAAGACATTGTTGCAGGACTGGCAGAACGCGACGACCTACCATGGCCAACGCTTTCGTTTTGCTTGGAAACACCTGCCGCCTGCGTGCCGACTTTTCTTCTGTTGCTTGAACGTGAAGCCCGGGGACTGTCGGTGAGCGCCGAGGAACATGATGCATTGTTCTTTGGCATTCACCTCCTAGCCGCGCTCAGGATTGAAGAAGCATTCAAACCTCTTAGCGCCATCCTTTGCGGCGACAGCCAAAAAGCGGCAGCACTTGTTCACGACTCCATCGGAGACACGATTCCCCGTGCGCTGATGGCTCTTGGAACCGACCAGGCAGATGCCTGCTGGGACATTGTCGCCTCGCCCAGAACCGATTGGCTGGTTCGCGAAGCTTTTCTGCGTTGTTGGACCTTCAACGTCCTTGAAGGCCATCTCTCGTTAGAGGTAGCAGCAGAAAAATTGAGGCAGTTTCCAACAACCGTCGCCCCGGAGCCGGATAATCTGCTTTGGATTGCGTGGATGACCGCAATCGCGGACCTTGGACTGACGTCCTTGTCTCCCCTTGTCCAGCTAACGTTCGAAAGCGGGCAGATCGAGCAAAATGCGCTCGGCGTTCTTCCGAGTGACCTGAAAGTTTTCCGTGACGACCTCGAAGATGCTCTCCACGCCCGTGCCGACGACGACTCTGGAACCTATGCACATTGGCTAGAGCACAAGGCCTATACGCCCTTCAGCGGAACGCTCCAGGACTTCATCCAGACCGGCAAGCACGTGCTCAAGGACGGCGGGCTCTCCGAGGACCGGTGGCCAAGCGACGCAAGGCTCCTCGTTGCAGCCGACTCGACCAACCCTTTTGACGGCCCTTCCCGAGGCTAAGCTACAACAGCGCTACCAAGCCGTCTGCTGACACTAGCAGACGGGATGGGATAGCACCTCAATCGTCGGAAGCTGCAACAAGGCTGGCGTTTCCGCCAGCAGCGGCTGTGTTGATCGAAACAACCTGCTCCAGGGCAAAGCGTTGAAGGTAAGCGGGGCCGCCCGCCTTCGGACCGGTACCAGAGAGACCAGACCCGCCAAAAGGTTGAGTGCCAACAACAGCACCAATCGTGTTGCGGTTGATGTAGACATTGCCCACGGACAGCCTATCGACAACCTTTTTGACCGTAGCATCTATTCGGCTGTGAACGCCGAGGGTCAGGCCATAACCGCTGGCAGCGATCGTCTCCAGAACCTTGTCGATGTCCTTGGCCTGATAACGAACCACATGCAGAACCGGGCCGAACACCTCCTTGGTCAACGCTTCGGCTCGATCCAGTTCGACGATGTGCGGAGCAACCCAAGAACCGCCCGAAAGAGCGCCCTGCGGGGTTTCGCCCTGATATCGAAGTGTCTGCGTATGCCGCATGTCTGCAACATGCGCCAGAATGCCATCCCGCGCCTCTACATCAATCACCGGACCAATGTCCGTGGCGGAAGACCTTGGATCTCCCAAGGCGAGCTCATCAGCAGCGCCTTCGAGCATTTGGAGCAGATCGTCAGCAACATCAGCCTGTGCAAACAGAAGGCGAAGAGCCGAGCAACGCTGACCAGCCGACCGGAAGGCCGACATCATGACGTCATCGCAGACCTGTTCCAGCAGCGCCGTGGCGTCAACGAGCATCGCATTGATACCGCCGGTTTCGGCAATCAGGGGCACAATCGGCCCCCGCTTTTCCGCGAGCGAGCGATTGATGGCCCAAGCCGTTTCGGTGGACCCGGTAAAGGCCACGCCTGCGACCCTTGGATCCGAAGTCAGAGCCGCTCCGACAGCACCATCGCCAGGCAGGAAGCACAAGACATCCGTCGGGACACCGGCTTCGTGGAAAAGGCGAACCGCTTCATAGGCTATCAGCGGGGTCTGCTCGGCCGCTTTGGCCACAACCGCATTGCCTGCGACGAGCGCCGCGCTTACTTGCCCGAGGAAGATTGCCAGCGGGAAATTCCAGGGCGAAATACAAACAAAAACTCCGCGGCCCCGCAATCGATACCTGTTTTCCTCACCCGTTGGTCCCGGCATGAGCATACCTTCACCGAACAGTGAGTTCGCCTGATCCGCATAATACCGGCAGAAGTCGACCGCTTCGCGAATCTCGGCGATGCCGTCGGGCAGCGTCTTGCCTGCCTCCAGGCTCAGCAACGCCATCAGCCGATCTCTGTTCTGCTCCAGCAGATCGGCCATTTTCGAAAGTGTTTCAGCCCGCTCTTCAACAGGACGACGGGACCAGGTTTCAAACCCCTGGCTTGCGACATCCATCGCCGTTTTTGCAAGCTCGCTGGTTGCATTGACGACGGTTCCGACAACAGTCTGTCCGTCGGCGGGCGAAAGCACCTGTTCCGCCTTACCTGAAACATCCCGATCCCCAAAAAGCGGCTTTGCATCCGTGGTCGGAGCAACGGCCTTGGCCATGCCATCGACCAGCTCATGACGCTCGGCAGCGCACCCGAATTCGATACCATCGGAGTTCTGACGGCTGGAGCCATAGAGATCTGAAGGCAAGGGGATAGATCTGTTCGAGGCATGTTTGCCCGCCTCCAGAATCTCTGACGCCGGGCGAAGCAGGGCCTCAACGGGTACGGAGCTGTCCCCCACGATTGTCACGAATGAGGAATTGGCGCCGTTCTCGAGGAGCCTGCGCACCAGGTAGGCCAACAGATCCTTGTGGCCGCCGACGGGAGCGTAAATTCTACAAGCATAGCCGTCGCGTTCGCACACAGACTTGTAGAGACTTTCTCCCATGCCATGAAGGCGTTGGAATTCGTAGCCTTCCTTGTTGCCTGCGATCTCTGCGATCTGGGCGACGGTCAGTGCATTGTGTGTGGCGAACTGCGGGTAAAGAACATCCCTGGCGGCAAGCATGCGTTTGGCGCAGGCAAGATATGACAGATCCGTGGCCGCCTTGCGGGTAAAGACCGGATAGCCGGCCGCGCCCTGCTCCTGAGCATGCTTGATCTCTGTATCCCAGTACGCGCCCTTCACGAGCCGCACCATCAAACGCCGATTGTGATGACGCGCGGCGTCAATCAGCCAATCGATCACCTCACAGCCACGCTTTTGATAAGCCTGGACAGCAAGACCGAAACCATCCCAGCCTTTTGTCACCGGATCCGCCAGCACGGCTGCGATGATGTCCAGTGACAGTTCAAGGCGATCTGCCTCTTCCGCATCGACGGTGAAATTTAGATCGTATGACCGCGCCATCTCAGCCAACTTGATCAGGCGAGGCACCACTTCGTCTCGAACCCGCTCACCGTTGACCGCTTCATACCTTGGGTGAAGCGCCGAGAGCTTGACCGAGATGCCTGGCCGGTTCGGCAGTTTCTCCGTGCCAGCGGCCTTGCCAATGGCGTCAATTGCATCCGCGTAAGACTGGAAATAGCGCTCCGCGTCCCTTGCCGTCCGGGCTCCTTCGCCGAGCATGTCGTAGGAGTAGCGATAGCCCTTGGCTTCCTGCGTCTTTGCGCGATCGAGAGCGCGAGCGATAGTTTCACCAAGCACAAATTGGTGACCGAGCAATCTCATCGCCTTCTTCGTTGCCGTGCGAACCGCCGGCATGCCCATTCGCTTGACCAGGGAGGCAAGGATGCTCTGCGGCGTATCGCCGGGATGCAGAAGACGAGAAGTTACGCCTAGCGCCCAAGATGACGCAGACACCAGCCAGGTATCCGATTTTGGTCCGCTTGGGTCATCGAAACGAGCCGCTGCCAGCTTGTCTTCAATCAAGCGATCCGCGGTCGCAGCGTCAGGTACGCGCAGCAGCGCCTCGGCGAGAACCATCATCGCCAGGCCTTCCCGTGTTGTCAGGCCGAATTCGCGCATGAAGTCCTCGACGCCGCCGAGGCCAACTGCGGTCGACCGCATGTCGTTGATATAGCCTTCGGCACGCGTATTGATTTTTGCCTCGACCTCCGGAGTCAGCGCAGTCTCCGCGAGAAGACGACGCACCAATGGTTGGTCATCGGGCGCATAAGCAGCGCGAAATGGCTCGACGCCGTGTTGCTTCATGCCTTCCTGGAAAACAGCCATATCTGCACTCATGACAAGAACTCCCTAGCAGCGGCAGCCGAACGCCGGCGCGACAACGTTGATTTCTCAGTTTGTGTCATATTTTGAATTTATATCTCCTAATTTTTGTCCTATATTCGGTGAAATTTTCATATAACTGGGGCTTTATCGGTGAATTTCACGGACCTCGATCGAGCTGATCGGAAAATCCTGTCAGAACTTCAAAAGGACTCCCGTGTTACCAACACGGAACTGTCCGAGCGCATCAGTATGTCAGCCACCGCGACCGCTGAGCGAACCAAACGTCTGATCAGAGACGGCTTCATCGAAAACTTTGCGGCCAAGCTGGCTCCGTCAAAGGTCGGGCGTGGGCTTCTCGTCTTTGTCGAAATAAAACTCGACCGCACATCTCCCGAGATCTTCGACGCCTTCAAATACGCCGTGGAAAGGTCGCCTGACATTCTCGAATGCCACATGGTCGCGGGTGGATTTGATTACCTGGTGAAGAGCAGGGTTCTCGACATGGAGGCCTATCGCCGGTTTCTGTCGGATGTCATCCTGACCCTGCCCGGTGTTCGTGAAACTCACACCTATGCCGTCATGGAGGAAATCAAGGACACGCACGTCCTGCCTGTCTGAGCTGGTGATCACCGAGCTTCACAAAGCATTGTCTTGACCGGCAGCGCTCAGGCACGTCAGAGAAAGGCAACAAGTTGAAGGGGCAAGCGATGCGCATCAAAGATCTTCACACTCATCTGGGGAAATTGCTTCTCGCCACCGCCTTCGCCGGCGCCCTGGCTTTGCCTGCAGCAGCCGCGGATGATGAATGGGCCGAGACCCTGGACACTGCGAAAGGACAAACCGTCTACTTTCACGCCTGGGGCGGGGAGCCGCGTATCAACGATTACATCGCATGGGCCGCTTCGGAACTCGAAAAACGTCATGGCGTGACGGTCAACCATGTGAAGGTGGCCGATACGGCAGGCGTCGTAACCCAGATCATCGCCGAAAAAACCGCGGGACGTGAGACAGCCGGAAGTGTTGACCTGGTCTGGATCAACGGCGAGAACTTCCGAACCCTCAAGGCGCAACAACTGCTCGCAGCTCCGGGATGGGCGCAATCCTTGCCGAACTGGACATATGTGGATGTCATCGGCAAGCCGACCGTGCTCTCAGATTTCACAGTACCGACAGATGGCCAGGAAAGCCCCTGGGGCATGGCCAAGCTCGTGTTCATACATGACGAAGCCCGGCTTCCCGAACCACCCAGGAGCCTCGCGGCCCTTGCCGCTCATGCTGCCGAAAATCCCGGCCGGATCAGCTACCCACAGCCACCCAACTTTCACGGCTCGACATTTCTCAAGCAGGTCCTGATTTCGACAATCGACAAACAGGCAAAGCTCTCAAAGCCCGTGGTTGCCGATCGCTTTGACAAGGACGTCGCACCACTCTTTGCCTATCTCGACGAACTGCACCCAAACATGTGGCGCAAAGCACAGGCCTTTCCGCAAAATGCCGCCCAGATGCGTCAGCTGCTGGCCGATGGAGAACTCGACGTTGCGATCACCTTCAATCCGGGAGATGCCTCCAGCGCGATCGCGAATGATGAGCTACCAGCGAGCGCACGCAGTTTCGTTTTTGACGACGGTACCATTGGCAACACGCACTTTGTGGCGATCCCTTTCAACAGCTCTGCCAAAGAAGGTGCGATGGTCCTGGCCAACTTCCTGCTTTCGCCGGAGGCCCAGGCGCGCAAGCAAAACCCTGCAGTATGGGGCGACCCTACGGTTCTTGATGTGGCAAAGCTGCCTGATGCCGACAAGGCAACCTTTGCAGCAATCGACCTTGGCCCAGCAACTCTGAGGCCAGATGACCTCGGGGCGACACTTCCTGAACCCCACCCGAGCTGGGTGGCGGCTTTGGAAAAAGCCTGGGCTGCGCGCTACGGTGGTTCTTGAGCCTTTGACGGTCTGGCATGACCTCGGCAGGACAGATAGATGATGAGCCGCCTGCCGACCGCGTTGGTGGTCCTTCTGCTCGTCGGACCACTCTTAGCGGGCCTGGCAGGAACGCTCCTTCCCGCCTTTGGCTACTTGCCGGCACTTGGCGGGCAGGAACTGTCTCTTAGGCCCTTTAGGGACCTTTTCGCGACCCCTGGCATATTCCGTTCCATCGGCCTGAGCCTTGGCACCGGGCTAGCGGCGACAGCGCTTTCGCTCGCAATGACCATGCTCTTTGTTGCGAGCTGGATGGGAACGCCCGCATTTAAGCTCGTGCGGCGCCTATTGTCCCCGCTTCTTGCGGTGCCGCATGCAGCGGCGGCTTTCGGTCTCGCGTTCCTGATTGCTCCGAGCGGGTTCCTCGTGCGCCTGATGTCGCCATGGGCAACCGGCTTTGATCGACCGCCAGACCTGCTCATTCTCAACGACCCCTTCGGCATGGCCATGACCGTGGGCCTCATCATGAAGGAAGTGCCGTTCCTGTTCCTGATGACGCTCGCAGTTCTGCCACAGACAGATAGCTTTCGGAAAATGAAAGTGACGGCCACACTTGGATATGGCCGGACGGCCGGTTTCCTAAAGGCATGTCTGCCAGAGGTCTACAGCCGTATCCGCCTGCCGGTTCTCGCAGTGCTCGTCTACTCGACTTCCGTCGTCGACATGGCACAGATTCTCGGACCCACGACACCGGCTCCTCTTGCCCCACGGATTATGGGCTGGATGGGGGACCCGGATCCGGCCATCCGCTTTCAGGCCTCCGCGGCGGCCCTCTTGCAACTTGCCCTGTCTGGACTTGCTTTATTGATCTGGTTTTTGCTCGAGCGAATTGTCAATGGACTTGGGCACGGCGCCTCTGGCAGGAGACACCGACACGATAGACCGTTCAACCTTTCCGTCCTTGCGGGCATGTCGATCGTCGTCGGCGGCATGGTCGCCGGCATTTTGTTGCTGCCGATTTGGTCGGTGACAAAAAGCTGGTGGTTTCCGGACAGTTTACCCGCGGCCTTCACCACGAAACTCTGGACCGGTCTGGGAGCGGTCGCAGGTGCGCCATTGCTCACAACCATGGCCATTGGCATTCCAGCGTCGCTAATCGCCGGTGTACTCGTTCTCTGGCACCTTGAGGCCAATACGCGGGCGCGTGGCGTTTCGAGCGCTGAAAAAGCAGCTTTCGACGGTTTCGTCTTTCTACCCCTGCTTATTCCACAAGTGTCATTCCTTTTCGGCTTGCAGGTGCTTTTCGCCAGACTTCATCTGGATGGAACCATGTTTGCCGTTGGTCTCGGCCATCTCATCTTTGTGCTGCCCTACGTCTATCTTTCCCTGAAAGACCCATGGAACGAGCTCGACCCGCGCTTCGCCAAGATCGCGTCCAGTCTCGGATCCTCTGCAAACCGCATCTTCTTCAAGGTTCGGCTACCGCTGCTGCTCCGCCCCTTGCTTGTTGCTTTTGCCGTCGGCCTGGCGGTTTCCGTCGGTCAATATCTTCCGACACTGATGATCGGAGCCGGACGTGTCGTAACCATCACCACCGAAAGTCTCGCCCTTTCGAGCGGTAGTAACCGGCCCCTGATTGCGCTCTATGGGACGTTGCAGTTACTGGTACCTCTGATCGGATTTAGCGTAGCCGCCGCTATCCCTGCCCTGCTGTTTCGAAACCGAACCGCCATGAAAGTGATCAGATGACCCTTGGGCTGCTGCTCAAAGATGTGAAGATATCGCTCGGCGGTCGTCTTCTGCTTAGTTTGTCCAAGACCGTTGCACCGGGGAACGTCCTGACGGTCATGGGCGACAGCGGGGCGGGCAAATCGACCCTTCTTGAATATGTGGGTGGTTTTCTGCGACCGCCCTTCGAGGCGACCGGCCGGCTCATTCTGAACAACCGCGACATCACCACCCTTTCCCCCCAGGACAGGCATGTCGGTTTTATGTTTCAGTCGCCTCTGCTGTTTCCACATATGACCGTTCGCGACAATCTTCTTTTCGGCCTGCCAAATGGCGGCATGACCAAACACGAGAGAACGACTGCGGTAGAGGCTTCTCTTTGCGATATCGGAATGGATGGTTTCGCAGATCGCGATCCCGCAACGTTGTCGGGAGGCCAGCAGACTCGCATAGCTCTGATGAGGCTGCTGCTGGCGAAACCGGAAGCCCTACTTCTGGACGAGCCGTTCTCAAGCCTGGATCAGTCTCGCCGCGCCGATCTGCGCGACCTCGTTTTCAGACTCGCGCGGGAACGGGGACTGCCTGTCTTGCTGGTCACTCACGACAAGGAAGACGCAGATGCAGCTGGCGGTGATCTGGTAGAGCTTTGACGAGCGGAGCCAGTGGCGCTCTTGCAGCCTGCCTAGGTGTTGACGTCGGCGGACGTGGACTGAAGCAACCCGTAACGGTCGATGCCAATGCGCTCGATCAGCTCGAGCTGAGTTTCCAGAAAGTCGATGTGGCCTTCCTCATCTCCCAGCAGCACTTCAAAGAGCTTCATAGACACATAGTCTTCTGCCTCGTGGCAGACCATGCGTGCCTCGTGATAAAGAGCCCGGGCGGCATATTCGCCCGCAAGATCGCCTTCCAGACAGTCCTTCAAAGTTGTCCCGATGCGCATGGGGTCGAGTACCTGGAGATTCGGATAGCCTTCCAAAAACAAGATCCGCTCAATGATCTGGTCAGCGTGCCCACGCTCTTCCAGCGTCTCCTCCGCCTCTTTGTTGGCGAGTTTGGTAAAACCCCAGTTTCGAAGAAGACGAGAGTGCAGCCAGTACTGGTTGACCGCAGTCAGCTCGTGACGCAGAGCCTTGTTGAGATACCCGATGACCTGCGTGTTGCCCTTCATCGAGCCTTCTCCTTACTAATTATCTGCCTGTTGCCGTCTTGAGCCGACTGTAGCCGTCACTGGCGACCACAACCCCTTCTGATCCCTTTTCGTGGATTAAGTCAATGACCGATGGAAAACAGCTGCCACATCTTGGACGACACCCTAGGTGACGAAACACGGCGCCGGGGGTGGGAACTTTTCCGTTAGGATCCGCACGCATTTCTTCTGCCGCCTTGCGGAGCTGCTTGTCTGACAACACATTACACGAACAGATGATCATCCCGGGACCCACAACGTTTCGTTTTTTCGATCTATTCTGTCATAGATGGGTTCCTGCGCTTAAACTAAAGTGAACCCAAAAAGTCAACTTTCCCGTAGCAATACGAAAATATGAGATCAAGGCAATCTGGATGACCGACGAGAACACGATTGATGAAAGACGCACGATTGTCTTGACAGGTGCCAGCCGAGGCATCGGCCACGCGACCGTCAAGCGGTTCTCGGCAGCTGGATGGCGCGTCATCACCTGT
Organism: Labrenzia sp. CE80; assembly: GCF_009650605.1. Classification (NCBI taxonomy): domain Bacteria; kingdom Pseudomonadati; phylum Pseudomonadota; class Alphaproteobacteria; order Hyphomicrobiales; family Stappiaceae; genus Labrenzia; species Labrenzia sp. CE80. The sequence goes on along the minus strand of NZ_WAJT01000002.1, from coordinate 453,495 downwards.
TCACGCCAGGCATTTTCCGACAAGTGTCCATGGCCGATGGGTCCTGAAGACCATATTCAGGTCGACCTCTCGGATCCGGAGAACCTCGGCTATGCGGTTCAGGAAATGCGCAAGCGGCTCGAGCCACACGGATCCAAGTTGCATGCCCTCGTAAACAATGCCGGCATCAGCCCCAAGGGAGACAATGGGCAGAGACTCGACTCGATAACCACTCCGATGCACAGCTGGCGCCATGTCTTTCAGGTCAATTTCTTTGCGCCAATCATGCTCGGCCGCGGTCTCTTCAGCGAGCTCAAGAATGCGGGAGGCTCAATCGTGAATGTGACCTCTATCGCGGGCTCACGCGTCCACCCATTTGCCGGCACGGCCTACGCGACTTCCAAAGCCGCGCTGTCTTCGTTGACACGGGAAATGGCGGCCGATTTTGGGCCTCATGGCATCCGCGTCAACGCCATTGCGCCAGGCGAAATCGATACGTCCATTCTTTCGCCTGGTACGGAAAAGATGATCGACGATATCCCGCTGCGTCGACTGGGTCGCCCGGATGAGGTGGCGGATACGATCCACTTCCTCTGCACCAATCCGTCGTCATACGTCACAGGCTCTGAGATCCATATCAACGGTGGTCAACACGTTTGATACACGCGATGAAGGAAAACAAAGCCCGTACAATCAATGGGTTGACTCTGATGATCACAATTACATTACCTTTAGGAAGATATACTATCACAAGGCCGAGACACCAGGTTCCATTCACCGGAATCAGCCGGTAAAGAAGTCCAAAAACAGGAAAACCAGCACCGATATATAGAAGTATCTCATTTACCCGGAATTTATACTTAGAATCTATTTTGTTCTCAGATGAGACAAGATAATTGGTCACAAAGACCTGGGTGGGAACTTCCAATGTCAAAAATACTCATTATTTTCAATAACATTCGCTTTGGTGCAAAAGTCGGCGGAGGTTTTGCAGCGGTTCTGATTCTAACGGCGATCGTTGGGGCAATCGGGGCATTTTCCATCAGCGGATTGTCAGAACGCTTTCAAAGCGCCGACAAAGCCATGCAGGTCATGGCTCAGCTGCAGAACGTCTCAGCGACTCGTGGTGCGTATCTATCCTCACACGATGAGGAAACGGCGGCATCCGCGACAAAGGCTATTGATGATTTAAATGCGCGCCTTGCAGAATTAAGTGCCACCCTGTCGATGCACTCAGAGGCCCAGAGCAACGTCAATGATGCCGTAAGTGCAGTTGATGGCCTCAAGAACACGTTCGTCGAACTAACATCTTTGCTCTCCAATAAAGACAACCTCTTAGACGCGCTGACCCAGTCAAATGCAAACGTCGGGAATGTCGCCATGGCAGTCGATGCCAAGGCAAATGCCATTCGCACAAAAGCCGCGGACCTTGCAAAAATTGCAATCGAGACCCAGAAAGAAGCCCGTCAACTCGGAACGCTTGCCTCCGAAATCGGCCAAACTACTCTACAAATCAAAGATCTTTACAATGACGCTGGCACTTCATTGAATGGTGAGAAAATGCAGCAAGCGATGCAGCTTGCCGAGGAGCTCGCACCGAAGGCCGCGTCAATGGCGGTTGCCCAAATCGACGGTATTACCGGCGCCGAATTGGGGGGGCTCGTCACCAAGGCCTACAGTTTGCGGGCACGACTCGACGAACTGATGATAACGACGAATTTCATGGAAATCTACGAGCTCAAACTGGAGCTGAAAGATGCAATCGAGGGGCTTTCCGACTCAGCGATTTCCATTAGAGATAAGACAATCGCGGCGATCGACAAAGTCCAAGAGACAACAGCAGCTGCAAACACCCAACTCGATATTGCTGCTAAAATCTCTGCCAACGCAGCGTCTCTAAATACCGGAGCCTTGACGATAAAGGCCACGGCGCTTGAATTCCTTTCCAAAGCTACCGCCGAGAAAGAGACTGAAGTTCTTACCCAACTTGAAACGGTCAAGGACACGGCCGCCAAGATCGCAGAAAGTACGAAAAGTCTTCCAGAGATGAAGGGTCAGCTCACAGAGCTTGATTCAGCGATTGCGTCTTTCGGTGAAAACTTTGCCCGCGTTGTCGAGGTCAGCAATTCCTCCGATCGAATGAGTGACATCCTGACGGTTCTCTCCGAGGACGTTCGTGCCATGATCGCAAAGTTGGCCTCGGATTTATCCCATGAGGCCTCTGTTTCCGCATCCAATGCGCTCGGCACGATCGGTGTCTCTGTTGGAGTGGCAATCGCTCTCGGCATTTGCCTTGCAATTGTCCTTAGCCTGGCTGTTTCCCGACCGATCCAGCGGACGACGGCAGTCATGTCGGAACTCGCAGATGGCAACACGGATGTCGAGATTCTCGGCGCTGAGCGCGGCGATGAAATTGGCGACATGAGCCGTACGGTTCAGATTTTCCGCGACAACGCGGTTGAACGCAGCCGCCTTCAGGAGGAAAGCGCTAGAGAAGAGCAGGGACGTCTTGCCCGCCAGCAGAAAGTCGAGGAGCTGATCAGCGGCTTCCGTGCCGCCGCATCAGACGTCCTGACTTCGGTCGGAGAAACGGCAGAGGGGCTAGACCGGACGGCTCAAGGTCTAACCGAGATCGCTCGCGAAAGCTCTGGCCACGCTACGCAGACACTGGGCGCTGCGGACGATGCCACGCAGAACGTACAGACGGTTGCAAGTGCCGCAGAAGAGCTGGCAGCTTCAATTGGCGAGATCTCGCGCCAAGTTTCCCAGACGACCGAAGTTGTCGGAAAAGCCACAATCGGCACGCGTTCGACCAACGAAAAGGTCGAAGGGCTAGCTGCATCGGCTGCCAAGATCGGCGAAGTCATAACCCTTATCCAGGCTATCGCTGAGCAGACAAACCTTCTTGCTTTGAATGCAACGATCGAGGCGGCGCGCGCCGGAGAGGCCGGCAAGGGGTTTGCCGTGGTCGCGTCTGAAGTGAAGGAATTGGCAACCCAGACCTCAAAGGCTACTGAGGAAATCTCAAGTCAGATTTCTGCGATCCAAAGCGCCACCCGCGATTCCGCGGAAGCCATTGCCGAGATCACCGAGATAATGGAAGAGGTCGATAGCTATACGTCGACAATCTCTGCGGCGGTCGAGCAGCAAGGTTCGGCGACGACGGAGATCTCTCAAAATGTTCAGCGCGCGGCCCAGGGCACCACGCTGGTGTCTTCCAACATGTCGGAACTGTCTCAGGCCGTCGACCAGACAACACAGTCTGCCGATATGGTTCTCACCGCTTCCGGTGAACTGTCCTCCAAGACAGAAACCTTGAAGGCACAGGTCGAACGGTTCCTTGACGAGGTGGCGGCCGCCTGATTCCGGCGAAACCACGGACAACAAAAGGGCGGCTCACAGGAGCCGCCCTTTCTTGTTTCAAGACCTTGCTACCTAGATCAACCAGCGGCAGCAACCGCACGTTTGGCCATCACGGTGACCAGGTTGGCGCGATATTCTGCTGAACCATGAATGTCGGCGAGCAAGTCGCCAGCATCCACCGAGACGCTAGCAACCGCCTCGGCTGACCAATTGCCCGAGAGGGCAGTTTCCATCTCCGCAACCCGGAAGACACCGTCCTGGCCAGCACCTGTGACGGCGACTCGGACATCTCCGCCGGCCGTCTTGGCGACAAAGACGCCTGCCATGGCGTAGCGAGACGCCGGGTTTGGATACTTGGCATAGGCGCTATGGGCCGGTTTCGGAAAGCTGACAGACGTGACAATCTCATCTTCTTCGAGAGCTGTTTCGAACATGCCAACAAAGAACTCGTCTGCCGAGAGGCTCCGCTTGCTGGTCGTCACCGTGGCACCAAGAGCAACCAAAGCGGCTGGATAATCAGCCGCAGGGTCGTTGTTCGAGATTGATCCACCAAGTGTTCCCATATGACGAACGGCCGGATCGCCAATACCTGCGGCAAGCGAAGCGAGACCAGGAATGCCTTCACTCACAACAGGCGAGGTGGCGACCTCATGATGGGTGGTTGCGGCGCCGATTTTGATCGCGCCACCCTCGTCCGAAATTCCCGTCATCTCGGCAATGTCCGTAAGATCGACCAGATCTGACGGAGCTGCCAAGCGCTGCTTCATGGTTGGAATCAGCGTCTGGCCACCTGAGAGAAATTTCCCGTCTTCGGCTTTCGCCATAAGCGCCACAGCATCGGCAACCGACCCGGCACGATGATAAGATGTTTCATACATATCTCTCGGTCTCCCTTATTCGGCTGCCTGCTGCAAGCCAGCCCGGCTTGCCTGCCAAACGCGCTCCGGCGTCGCCGGCATGGACAGGTCGTTGTTGTTGATGGCATCGGTGATCGCATTGATGACGGCCGGTGGCGATCCGATGGCCCCGGCTTCCCCGCAACCTTTCATGCCGAGCGGGTTGCCCGGACAGATCGTTTCCGTGGTCATCAGTTGGTAGGATGGCACATCATCCGCCCTTGGCATTGTATAATCCATATAGGATCCCGTAATGAGCTGGCCGCTTTCATCATAAGCTGCGTTTTCAAGAAGCGCCTGCCCAATGCCTTGCGTCAGTCCGCCATGGACCTGGCCTTCGACAATCATCGGGTTGATGATCTTGCCAAAGTCATCCGCCGCGACAAAGTTGACGATCTCGGTCTTGCCGGTATCTGGATCGATCTCCACTTCGCAGGCGTATGTGCCCGCCGGGAACGTGAAGTTGGTCGGATCATAGAAGGCTCCCTCCTTCAAACCCGGCTCCATGCCTTCGGGAAGGTTATGGGCCGTGTAGGCAGCAAGGGCGACCTCTGTGAAGCTCAGCTTCTTGTCCGTGCCGGCAACTTTCAGTTCACCGCCTTCAATCTGGATGTCGCCTTCTGCGGCCTCCATGAGATGGGCGGCGATTTTCTTGGCCTTGGCTTCGACCTTGTCGAGCGCCTTGACGATGGCTGACATGCCAACAGCACCCGAACGTGAACCATAGGTTCCCATCCCGAACTGAACCTTGTCGGTGTCGCCGTGGACGATGTTGACGCTGTCCGTGTCGAGGCCAAAGCGTTCTGAGATGAGCTGCGCGAACGTCGTCTCATGTCCCTGGCCATGGCTATGGGATCCGGTCAGAACCTCGATGCTGCCGACAGGGTTCACCCGGACTTCGGCCGATTCCCAAAGGCCGACACCTGCTCCCAGAGACCCGACCGCTGCCGAAGGGGCAATGCCGCAGGCTTCAATGTAGCAGCTGAGACCCATGCCGCGCAGTTTGCCGCGGCTCGCCGCTTCCGCCTTGCGCGCCGCGAAACCGTCATGGTCGATTGCCTTTAAGGCAGCGTCCAGCGTGGCATCATAGTCGCCAGCGTCGTAGCACATGATCACCGGGGTTTGATGCGGGAAGGAACGGACGAAGTTTTTCCTGCGGAATTCAGCCGGGGAAAGCCCAACCTCACGCGCAGCGGTTTCCATCATTCTCTCGACCAGGAAAGTCGCTTCAGGCCGACCCGCCCCGCGATAGGCGTCAACCGGGGTAGTGTTGGTATAGACCGCCTTCACATTCGCATGGATTGCGGGGATGTCATACTGGCCCGACAGAAGCGTCGCATAGAGATATGTCGGGACCGAGGATGAGAACAACGACATGTATGCACCAAGATTGGCGACTGTCTGGACCCTGAAGCCGATGATCTTGTTGTCGGCATCGAGCGCAAGCTCGGCGTGCGATTTGTGATCCCGCCCGTGCGCGTCTGTCAGGAAAGCCTCGGTCCGATCAGACACCCATTTGACTGGACGGCCAACGCGTTTCGACGCCCAGAGCGCCACGATCTCTTCCGGATAGATGAAGATCTTGGACCCAAAACCGCCACCGACGTCCGGGGCAATGACGCGAAGTTTGTTTTCCGGAGCGACGTTGTAGAAGGCTGAGAGAACAAGGCGCGCAACATGCGGGTTCTGGGAGGTCGTATAGAGCGTGTAGTGCTCTTCTGCGTCATTGTAATCGGCAACCGCCGCCCGCGGTTCCATTGGGTTCGGAACCAGGCGATTGTTATGGATGTCCATGCGTGTGACGTGGGCCGCCTGGTCGAATGCAGCGTTCGTCGCAGCCTCATCACCGATTTCCCAATCATAGATCAGGTTGTTGGACGCTTCGGGATGCAGTTGAGGTGCTCCTGCCTCCATGGCTGCAACCGCATCGACGATCGCAGGCAGTTCGTCATAGTCGACGATCACCGCGTCGGCGGCGTCACGCGCCTGAGCCTGGGTGTCCGCGATGACCACGGCAACAGCCTGGCCGACATGGCGCACGATTTCAGGTTCCAGGGCGCGCCAAGCGCCCATGTTCATGGGCGACCCGTCCTTGGAATGAACCATCCAGCCGCAAATCAGGTTGCCAATGCCATCGCCAACGAGTTGTTCGCCGGTCAAAACGGCATCAACCCCAGGCATCGCCAGTGCGGCGGAGGCGTCGATGCCTGTTACTTTGGCATGAGCATGCGGCGAGCGAACAAAAGCCGCATAGGCCATCCGCGGCAACACCATATCGTCGGTGTAGCGGCCCTTGCCGGTGATGAAACGCTTGTCTTCCTTACGCAGGGCACGTGCCCCAATACCGTCAACTCCCATGGCGTGTCTCCCAAGACAGCAGATGTTCCCAAAAAATGTACTCTGGTGGCCGTTTGATGCGCCGCTTATTCAGCTGCGGTCTTCATCGCAGCCATCTGATCGGATGCGGCCAAGATCGCCTTGACGATGTTCTGATAGCCCGTGCAGCGGCAGATGTTGCCCTCGAGCTCGTGCCTTACGGTCTTTTCATCGAGGCTGGCGCCATGCCGCTCAATCATATCGACGGCGGTCATGATCATGCCCGGCGTGCAGAAACCGCATTGCAGACCGTGATGCTCGCGAAAGGCCGCCTGAACCGGATGAAGCTCGGCTCCATTTGCCAGGCCTTCCACCGTCATAACATCAGCGCCACCGGCTTGAACCGCCAGCATGGTGCAGGATTTTACCGCCTTGCCGTTGACGTGGACAACACAGGCGCCGCACTGGGACGTGTCACAGCCGACGTGGGTTCCAGTGAGACCCTGCGCTTCTCGGATATAATGGACAAGCAAGGTTCTGTCTTCGACGGGCGCCGAAACCTTCTTGCCGTTCAATGTCATGGACACTGTCGTCATTTCTCTCTCCCTCAATTTCAGCCCGTCCCCTCCTATTGGAGTAGCCAGACCAAACCGTTGTCGGCGAACCTGAACCTCAGTTCAGAATTGCCAAAATCGCGATCACCGCGCCAAGTGCGATCAATCCCCAGACAAAGGGACCGCCCAAAAGCCCTTTTGCTGCGGCAACCTCTACCTTTTCTTCAGCATCATGAACCCGCTCTTCGATCGCGTGTTCAACATCTTCAATTGCTTCGACTACATGACCAGGCGCGTCTTCCACCGCGATTGATTTGGCTTCTTCAACCAAACCTGGGTCGAGTTCGTCGTCAGCAATCTCGCTGTTACCCACGCCGCCCACCATCTCGGAAAACTTGCCAAAGAAGTCGTCAGCCATTTTGCGCGCGGTAGAGTCAATCAAACGGCTGCCCAGCTGCGCCAACTTGCCGCCGACCTGCGCCTTGGCCGTGTAGGTCAAGATCGTGTCGCCGTCATCTTCGGCCAAATGCACATCAGCGCCGCCCTTGGCAAAACCGGCGACACCGCCCTTTCCCTCACCAACAATGGTGTAGCTCTCTGGCGCGTTGACATTTTCAAATTTGACAGAGCCTTTGAACTTGGCCTTGACCGGCCCGATCTTGGAGGTGACCGCTGCGGTCATCTCCGTATCGCTGAACATATCCAGCTCTTCGCAACCTGGAATGCACTCCTTCAAGACGGCCGGATCGTTCAGCGCCTTCCAGACAGCCTCACGCGGGGCTGCAATTCTGTACTCACCGCTCATATCCATGTTGTAGGGACCTTTCCTTCGAGCCGCAGACCGCTGGAGAGACGTTGTCCAGCTGTTGAACCAAGACTGAACAAACTGGCCGAACAAGGCAAGCGCCTACACACTGAGCCGCTGCAGAAACGAAACAACGACAATGACTTGAGAACGATAGGTCCGAACCGCGCGCACATGGCTGATGAGCGCAACGTCCGTTTCGCCGTTCGAGTGCGCCTCGACCTCAGAATTGCCACCGTCATCGACGTCATTCAGCTCCTCCCAAAGCCCTGAAATCACGGAATCTGCAACACGATGAGCTTGCATCAGACCGAGGGCGGACGCAAAGCGGCAATCGATCAAAGACGCAAATGTGTCTCACGTATGAGACAACGCAAGGTCAGCGCTCAGACAGAAGACCGTGCTGGTTCATCCGCCGATACATGGTCGCTCTGCTGATGCCCAGGTCGCGGGCTGCGGCAGCGACATTGCCCTTGCAATACGCAAGCGCGCGGCGAATTTCAGTCTTTTCTGCGCGAGCTAGGTCTCGAGCAGCGGCGACGCAACCACCGACCAATTCGCCAAGGCTCGGCATCTCGGTCAAGGTCTGGGGCGTGATCCCAAGGTTGCGTCGCGCAAGGCGTGTCGCACCGATAAGCAAGTCGTCCTCGTCTACGGCAAGGAGGGATACGCCCGACGCGCCATGTCCTTCCGCCACAACGATGCGTGCCTGCGGAAAAGCAGAGCGAAACAGATCACTTTCCACAGCACGTGCGCTATCCGTTACGACCGAACCAAGAACCTGCGCAAACGAAGCGGTCAGGTCGGTTCGGCAGCTCGAAATATCCAGAACTGCAGTGATCTCACCTGAGGGATCATAAATCGGAGCACCCATGCAGCTCATCGCCGTGTTTTGGGCGCGAAAATGCTGGTTCTGGAAAATGATCACCGGACGGTTTTCGGCAAGACAGGTCCCGATACCGTTTGTGCCTTCGTTCGCTTCGTTCCAGAGCGCTCCCTCAGTCAGGCCCCACTCCTCGAAGTTTCTCCGATCGGCCTCTGTGCTGTTGGCCTCCAGAATCAGGCCATCAGCATTCGTCAGCGCAACGCAACAGCCAGCCTTGCCCGCAGTTTGAAACAGACGCTGCAGATTTGGCCGCGCGATCTCCAAGAGAGAGCCATTCTCCTCGCGTGCCAAAGCAAGCTCATGGTGCGTGGTCCGATTTGCCGCCGATCGCCGTGCCGGATCAAGACCGTAGTAAACCATCGACCTACGCCAAGACGCCGCGACAACCGACGTCGTCGCATTAACGCTATTGTGCACGGTCAATGCCACCGCCTCCACATGGGATGCGGTAGTACTTGCTATCGCCATCAGCCGTTCTCCTCCCTCAGCGACAGACGGCCTCCCGTCGCGGGATCAAGTCCAGCAAACAAACACAGCCTTGTCAAAGTATTTAGGCGTGGCGGCTGAAAACCGTTCAGCGGCGTCTGTAGGTCAGAACAAGTGCAGCGATCATTTTTATGGCTGCTTCTGGAAGCGGCTTGGCCAGAGGGAACAGGATACCTCGACGCCCGTCCAGTTCACACTCTTCCGGCACAAACTGATGTATCTGCTCTGATACGTTCGTTCCGCAATGGAAGAACAAGCCAACAAAATCTGGCTTCTTCCTTTTCCAGGCGATACGCAGTGTCGTGCCAGCAGACTTGGCCGTCGGGACAAAGGCAATCTCGCCCCACTTGAGCGTTTCGATTGGTTGGTAAATGGCCGGATCACTTTCCACGGTTTGGAGGATCACCTGACGCAGTGTTTCGAGCGAACCGGCTGCATGCGGAGGAAGCTCATCCAAACACGCGCGTGTTGATTCAGGCATCTGGCTCCCGCTCTCTTGCATTTGTCTCTACAATCCCCTGAAGCACGCCATATGTTTGGTTCGCGATTGACCCGCGCAACTATCAAGACTAAGGCGTCGCAAGAGATGAAACAACAAACCTCCGAGTTGACACCTTGACGGAAACTACCTTGCCCCGCCCCGGCCAACCTCCCAAACAGACTTGGCCGGTCATCCTGGAAACGCATGGCTGGAAAGACTACCGCCTGCTGGACATGGGGCATGGCCGCAAGCTGGAGCGTTATGGTCAGTATACGATCATCCGGCCGGAACCCCAGGCCATGGGCAATCCAAAGCTGAAGTCGTCGGCCTGGGATCGCGCCAATGCGGTCTTCACGGGTGACACCGACGAGGAAGGACCCGGGCGCTGGAAGTTTTCCGGCAACGTGGCCGAAACCTGGAACATGTCCTACGGGCCCGTCAGCTACGTGGGGCGCTTCATGTCGTTCCGACATGTTGGCGTCTTCCCCGAGCAGGCCGCCCACTGGGACTGGGTTACGGAAAAGATCCGCGCTGAGAAACGCCGTGTGCCGGAAAAACAGCCAAAAATTCTCAACCTCTTTGGCTACACCGGACTTGCATCGCTTCTGCCTGCAACGGAAGGCGCACATGTAACCCATGTCGACGCGTCCAAGAAGGCGATCACCTATGCTAGGGAGAACCAGAGTCTTTCCGGCATTGAGGACCTTCCGATCCGCTGGATCTGTGAAGATGCATCCAAGTTTGTCGCCCGAGAAGTCCGGCGCGGCAACACTTATGACGGTATCATTCTCGATCCGCCGAAGTATGGGCGCGGCCCCAAAGGCGAAGTCTGGGACATTTACACCAGCCTTCCTGGCATGTTGGAACAATTGCAGCAGCTTCTTTCCAAAGACGCGCTCTTCATGATCCTCACCGCCTATGCCATCCGGTCGAGCTTCGTTTCCATTCACGAACTCATGGCTGAAACTCTGTCCAAACAGGGTGGTTTGCTGGAATCCGGCGAACTCGTGATCCGGGAAGAAAACAGCACGCGCGCGCTGTCGACCTCACTGTTTTCGAGGTGGAGCAGCCAATGAGCGACATGCCAAAGCGTATCGGCGCGGTGAAACAGATCACCAGCCACTCCAACCCTCTCGTCAAGGAAATCAAGGGGCTGGTTTCCCAGCGCAAGCACCGAACACAATCCGGGTTGTTCGTAGCTGAGGGCCTCAAACTGGCGACGGACGCGCTCGAAGCCGGGTGGGTTGTCCGCTATCTCGCCCTGGGTCCAGAGGCGCGCGAAAATCCGATCGCCCAGAAAGCGGCTGCAACCGCAAAAACTCAGGGCACGTTGATCCTTGAAGTCAATACGGCCGTCATGTCCGCGATGACCCGCAAAGACAATCCGCAAATGGTCGTCGGTGTCTATGAGCAAAAGCTTCATGCACTTGAGGACATTGATCCCGGGACGTCTTCCGTCTGGATCGCACTGGACCGGGTACGTGATCCGGGCAATCTCGGCACCATCATTCGAACCGCTGATGCGGTCGGCGCGAGTGGCGTGATCCTGATCGACGACTGCACAGATCCGTTTGCGGTCGAAACCGTGCGCGCAACAATGGGATCCCTTTTCCATGTCCCCGTCGTGAAGGCTGGCGCCGCTCAGTTCAAGGGGCTGATCAAAAAATGGCCTGGAACCGTGGCCGGAACGCATCTCGAGGGTTCCGTCGACTACCGCGAGCCGGAATATGGCGAACCCGTCCTTCTTGTGATGGGAAATGAGCAGCAGGGGCTGAGCGACGAAATGGCGGCGGCCTGCAAGACGTTGATCCGGATCCCGCAAGCCGGCCAGGCGGACAGCTTGAATCTTGCCGTTGCTACGGGCATCTGCCTTTACGAAATACGCCGCCCGCACCTGAAACTTTGAGGCTGAATTGATGCGCTTATTCGTCTTTGGCGTCGGCTATTCATCACGGGCTTTTATCGAGCGGGTGAAAGACCGCTTTGATTGGATCGGCGGAACGACGCGGTCGGCCGAGAAGGCAGAACGCCTGAACAGCGAAGGCATTGTGCCGTTTCTATTTGACGGGCAAGAGCCGACGGAGGCCATCGCCGCTGCTCTCAAGACGGCAACTCATGTCCTGATCTCAATCGGGCCTGATGAGACCGGCGACCGCGTCTTGCACCGTCATGGCGATGACATTGCCGCAGGACACCCGCAATGGATCGGCTATCTCTCGACCGTCGGCGTCTATGGCAATCACAATGGGGACTGGGTCGATGAAGACACCCCGTGCAAGCCTGTATCAAAGCGCTCAATTCAGCGTGTTGCCGCGGAAAACGCCTGGCTGAAATTTGCTGAGACCTACGAACTTCCGGTCCAGATTTTTCGACTGTCGGGTATCTATGGCCCCGGCCGTAATGTTTTTGAGAACTTCAAGAAGGGCAAGGCGCGCCGGCTGATCAAGCCGGGGCAGGTGTTTAACCGCATCCATGTGGATGACATCGCGGGAGCCCTCGAAGCTGCCATGCAGCAGCCGAAAACGCGCATCTACAACGTGACGGACGACGAGCCCGCGCCGCCGCAGGACGTGGTGACCTATGCCGCGGAGTTGCTCGGTGTTGCACCGCCTCCAGAGGTTCCATTCGAGACTGCGGATCTGACGCCCATGGCCCGTTCGTTCTACGGAGAAAACAAAAGGGTCTCAAATGCGCGCGTAAAGTCAGAACTGAATTACAACTTCAAATTCTCAAACTACAAGAATGCACTTAGTAGTATTATTGGTAATTTTGACGATTAAGATTACAGACAAGAATTATTACAGCATTAATTTTATATTTTTTACGTAATAAATCAATTTTTTAAAGTCCTATTCCCTGATTTTATTCTAATTTCACTTCAAAAAAATCAGTCGTTAATCATTTAAGACGCATGATCACCCTGAAAACATCAAAGGGTGTTCAGGATGACAAATTTCAAATCAACTTCAGCCTTGGCGCTTTTCGCGGCCTTTGCGCCAAATCAGGTCCTTGCCCAGCCCCCGGCTCCTGACCCGGAGAGCCTTATCAATCCAGCTTTCATCGAAAGCGTACGTGTATGGCTAGGCAATCCGATTGTCGCTCTCTCCATCGAAAGCCAGAACGATCTCAGGGGTTCGCTGCCACAAAATGAGATCGACGCTCTCGACGGCCAATGGCGGGCGGAACGCGAGAATGATGACAAGCCGCTAATCTCCGCAACGCTCAGTGCACCGCTGTCGATATACCTCCTTCGCGTTCAGGCCGAGAGTGTCGGCCTGTTTACCGAACTGTTTGTCATGGACGCCAATGGCCTGAACGTCGGACAGAGCGCAATTACAGGCGACTATTGGCAAGGCGACGAAGCGAAATTCCAGAAGACCTTCGACGTCAGCCCCGATGCTGTTTTTATCGATGAAGCAGAGTGGGACGAAGATCGCATGATCTGGCGCGCCCAGCTGAACCTTGCGCTGGCCGACGAAGCCAAAACGAAAGCGATCGGTTCAGCGACCGTCGAAGTCAACCTCACCGAGTTGCTACGCCGCAGCATGCCGGCAAGCTGACAAGAAGAGAGACCCCATCATGCTCGGAAACATCTCCGTCACCAAAAAAGGCGCAGCCGCTTTTTCGATACTGGCGTTGATCGGCGCCATTGCCGGTGGCTTGACCTACTTCAAAACTGTATCAGCACTCGACCAAGTACATGCGGCATCCACAGTCAGTTCGGTGACCACACAGTCTCTTGAGTTAAAGAGCGAGATCTACGACCAGGCACTGGCGGTGAAAACCTTTCTGCTCACTGGCGACCGCGACTGGCGCGACCGCTCGGCGAACCTCTCTTCAGACATTGTGGACCGATTTGACAGTCTGAAGTCAGACATTCAAAGCACCATTCCTCAGGAAGCTACTCGCCTCGATGAAATGCGGACTGCATGGTCGACCTGGTACGGAACGTTCGTGCAGAAGCAGGTCAGCTACATGCGCGCACCCGAAACGGTTGACCTTGCGCGCGCGCTGGAGCTGACACCAGAAAGTCGCGCCTTGATGCAAAATATCGAGACCACCTCGGCGCGCTTGACTGAAGCGTTGGAAACAAGCAAGAGCAATTTCCTTGGCGCCCAGGATGCGCAACTTCAGCTCGTGAAGAGCATCGCCCTAACAAGTGCTCTTCTTATCGTAGCATTTGCCGTCATTCTTGGCTTCATCAACAACACTCTGGTGTCGCGTCCACTCAGCAAGCTTAATCGTATCGTTGACAGCTTGGCTAAGGGGGACACCACCCAGGAAATCGACTTTAGTAATCGGTCCGACGAGATCGGAACCATGGCAGGCGCTCTCGGAATCTTCCGCATGAACCTGATCAAGAACCGTGACCTGGAAGCCGACTCAGCGCGCCAGCGCGAAAATGCCGACGTCGAAAAACAGGCTGAGATGGATCGCGTTGCCGCCGAATTCGAGGCAAAGGTGATGGGTGCCAGCGAAGAGATTATTCATTCTCTTGGCAGCTTGAATGAGAAGTCGGAAACACTCTTCAACATTGCAAATGGAACGACCCAGCAAGCTATGTCTGTTTCGGCCGCTGCCGAACAGGCAACAGGCAACGTGAACACGGTCGCTGGGGCAACCGAAGAACTCTCGGCGTCCATTCGCGAAATCAACGAGCAGGTTCGTGCGTCTTCAAAACTCGCTGATGACGCATCGACCGAGGTTGAACGATCCAATCAGGCCGTAGCGACGCTCCAGCAAGTGGTGGCAAAAATCGGTGATGTGACCAGCTTAATCACTGATATCGCCGAGCAGACCAACCTGCTGGCGCTGAACGCCACCATCGAGGCAGCTCGAGCCGGTGATGCAGGCAAGGGTTTCGCGGTCGTCGCCTCAGAGGTCAAGGCGCTCGCCGAGCAAACATCAAAGGCAACTGAAGAAATCGACCGTCAGATTTCAGAAATGCGCGAAGCAGCCGACGACAGCATCTCAGCGACCGCAAGCGTCGCCGACATGGTTCGCTCAATTGCTGAACGCACATCCCAGATGGCCGTTTCAACAGAACAACAAGATGCGGCAACGAGCGAGATTGCAAGCAACGTGACAGAGGCAGCCGATGGAACCCTCGGTGTTTCTCAATCGATCACTGAGGTGAGTTCTTCCGCCAGCAAGACCGGAGATCTCAGTTCGGACATGCGTAGCTCTGTGGAGCAATTGCATGAGCGGAGCACCCATCTTCGCGATGCAATGCACCAATTCCTCTCCCAGGTTCGCGCTGCCTAATACCACGAGCAGAAGCTATCCCGAGATGCAACACCCGCGGCACGCCGCGGGTGTTTTTGTCTTTGTATCAGAAGTCTATTTCGGCATCGGCACGATGCGCAGATAAGGCTTCAACGTTTTCCAGCCCTCAGGGTATTTCTCCTTGGCCTCATCATCACTCACAGCTGGAACGATGATCACGTCCTCACCGGACTTCCAGTTCGCAGGAGTCGCGACCTTGTGCTTTGCGGTGAGCTGCAAGGAGTCGATGACTCGCATCACCTCGTCAAAGTTTCTGCCGGTCGACGCCGGATACTCAATCTTGAGCTTGATCTTCTTGTCGGGACCGATGACGAAAAGCGACCTGACTGTCAGCGTGTCATTGGCATTTGGATGGATCATGCCGTATTTCGTCGCCACTTCGCGTTTCGGGTCGGCGATCAATGGAAAATTCAGAGCAACACCCTGCGTTTCCTGTATGTCACCGATCCAAGCGCGATGATCGTCGATCGGATCAACCGACACACCGAATACTTTTACGCCGCGCGCGTCAAAGTCATCCTTCAGTTTTGCAGTCATGCCCAGTTCCGTCGTGCAGACGGGCGTGAAATCTTTGGGGTGGGAGAAGAGAACGGCCCAGGAGCCTTCGATCACGTCATGGAAGCGAATGACGCCATCCGTAGTATCGACCTCGAAATCGGGGGCTTCATCGCCAATCAAAAGCGCTGACATAAACTAAATCCTTCAGTTCTGAAATGTGACCAACGGTGGGAAAGCGGCATCATTCGCGAACAATCATTTAATCCGCAAGACGCTGCCAGAAGACAGGTAATTACCCGTCACACAACCCACAAGCGGTTTCTCAACTCAAATCGTCACAACTCGCTTCCTTGGCCGGATGAAACCTCCATGCTGGCCTGTGCAACGATATTGACAGACATGCAGTATCAACTGCAGCTTGCTGTCTCCAAATACAAGGCCTTTGAGGGGGTACGGAAATGTCGAATTGGTCTGTCTATCTGTCAGGCGAGATCCATACTGATTGGCGTGAGCAGATCAAAAATGGAGCGGAAGCTCTCAATCTGCCCGTGACGTTCAGTGCGCCAGTCACCGACCACAGCGCCAGCGATGATTGCGGCGCACACATTCTTGGCGGTGAGGAAAAGAAGTTCTGGTACGATCACAAAGGCGCGAAAGTGAATGCTATCCGCACGCGTACGCTCATAGAGAAAGCCGATATTGTCGTCGTTCGCTTCGGTGACAAATATAAGCAGTGGAACGCCGCATTTGATGCCGGCTATGCGTCGGCGCTTGGAAAATCCCTTATAGTCCTTCACGATCCCGCCCTGACACATCCTTTGAAAGAGGTAGACGCAGCGGCACTTGCTGTTGCCGAGACGTCAGCCCAAGTGGTCGACATTCTTCGCTACGCGATCCGCGGCGAGCTCGCGGGATAGGATCTGCTCCCAAGACACTTAATATCGCTCGCGCGGGCCTTATAATTCTACGCAAGGCCCGCGCAAGACTGACTCTTGTATTCTCCGGAAGACTACTTATCTAAAGATCGTTTAGGAGGTAGATTTCGGTATCGAGATATTTCGCCTGTTTTCAATCAGCGACACGCACTTCAATAACGCTACGTTAATCTATATGCGAAACGCTGATTCAAGCTGCTGCTGTCATTCAGACAAGCGCAATTATTACAACAATATCTGTCATCAAGACGTCGAAAATTTGGAGTAACCCTCCAGCGTTCAAGATGAATTGAGTTTGAATTTGGAAAGTAGAAGTCCATGCAACATGGCAATGTAAAATGGTTTGATATTTGCCGCGGAGTCGGCACGATCGAACCGGAAGACGGGGAAGATATCCTTGTCGATATATCGGCGCTTCGCCGATCTGGAATTGACACCCTGAGTGAAGGCCAACTCGTGGCCTATGATCTCGAGTGGCGCCGAGGCCGAGCAATGGCCGAAGACCTGAAAGTCCTGTAAAGTAAAGACACTTTACACCCTCCGAAGGGCGGCTCGGCCGCCCTTTTATTTTGCCCTCATGTAAGGTTTTCCTTTTTCCGCCCACATTTTTGAGTACGCTATCTTCAGACGGTCTTTTTCGTTCCTTTTTTGCCTTCGGGAGAATTCATGACGACCGCTGCATGCAATGTTTTGCTCGTTTACCCACGCTTCAATGCTGGTTCTTTTTGGAACTACGGCGCCACCTGTGAGATGGTCGGGGCAAAATATCCTGCTCCCCCGCTTGGCCTCATAACTGTTGCCGCCATGTTGCCGGAAAACTGGAACGTCCGCCTCGTTGATCGAAACACCGAGGACCTTTCCGACGAGAATCTGGACTGGGCCGACATGGTCATGACGGGGGGCATGCTGCCCCAGCAGGCAGACTCTCTCGCGATGATCCGCACCTGCAAGGCCAAAGGCATTCCGGTCGTCGTCGGTGGCCCTGACGCGACCTCCAGCCCGGAAATCTACATCGGCGCAGACTTTCGCGTTCTGGGGGAAGCAGAAGGCATCCTTGACGCATTCATCGCAGCCTGGGAGGGCGGCGAACGTGAAGGATGTTTTACTGCAGAGAAATTCAAGGCGGATGTTACCACGAGCCCAATTCCACGCTTCGACCTTTTGACATTCAAGAACTACGTGCAGATCGGCGTACAGTATTCGCGTGGCTGCCCCTTCACCTGTGAATTCTGCGACATCATAGAATTGTATGGACGGCGCCCACGCACCAAAACCAACGAACAAATGCTGGCAGAGCTCGATAGGCTATATGAGCTCGGATATCGTGGGCATGTCGATTTTGTTGATGACAATCTGATCGGAAACAAGAAGGCGGTGAAGGGCTTCCTCCCTGATCTTGTCACCTGGCAGAAGGACAAGAACTATCCCTTCGAAATGTCCACCGAAGCATCGCTCAACCTCGCTGATGACAAGGAGTTGTTGTCGCTACTTCAAGCAGCGAGCTTCTTCTCCGTATTTATCGGCATTGAAAGCCCGGACCCAGAGGTACTTGTCGCGACGCGCAAGAAACAGAACACCCGACGCGATATCGCAAAAAGCGTTCACCAGATCTACGACGCTGGCATTTTCGTGCTGGCCGGGTTCATCGTCGGGTTCGATGAAGAAAGCGATCAGGTTGCAACTGAAATTTCAGAATTGATCGAGGAAGCAGCCATACCGGTCGCCATGACGGGTCTGCTCTATGCACTTCCCAACACACAGCTCACCCGCAGACTGGCATCAGAAGGACGGCTGCACGCGGATTTTGCGACCGATGACCCCGACACAGAGGCCGGAGACCAGTGCACGGCGGGACTTAACTTTGAAACGCGCCGCGACCGAGCCGCGATCCTGCGTGATTTCAAGACCGTCATAGATCGGGTTTATGGTCCAGAGGCTTATTTCGGACGCGTTCGAAACGTTGCAAAGATGCTGAACATGAAGGGCGCAAACGGATCCCTTTTCGGCGCTGGCCTCTTTCACGATCTGCAGATGTTCGGGCGCCTCGTCTGGGCAATGACCTTCACAAACACGACTTATCGCGGCCCCTTCTGGCGCACACTCGCCGCAACAGCTTTCACCAACTTTCGGGCAATCAAGCCAGTGATGATGATGCTCGCTCTATATGTTCATCTGGGGCCATTCTCGCGCTTCGTCATCAATGAGATCGACAAGCAAATCGAGGAGATCGAAAGTGGCGCCTGGAATGCACCTTCTCTCGTAGCTGCCGAATAGATCGCTGTTTCTTAAGCCACGTTGAAAGTTCATGACACCAATCACATTGAATGGACCGCGCGTGTTCCCTGCCTCGGGAACGCCGGCACGGCAGCTCGTCATCATCCTGCACGGATACGGTGCCGATGGCGCGGACTTGATTGATCTCGGACGTGCCTGGTCAGCAGTTCTGCCAGACGCCGCCTTTGTAGCGCCGGATGCGCCAGAGCGCCTCCCGTCCGAAATGGTTGGTGGGCGTCAATGGTTTGCGCTGCAGGAGCGTAATTTGCGGGAGTATCGCATCGGCGCAGAGGCCTCCGCCCCGCTGCTCAATGCCTTCATCGATGCGGAGCTCTCCGCGCTCGGTCTCAGTGACAACGAGCTCGCGATCGTTGGCTTTAGCCAGGGGGCTATGCTCACACTTCAAGTCGGCCTCCGCCGTCGGCACCCTCCCGCCGCCCTGATCGCCTACTCAGGTCTCCTGCCCGGCGCGGACCAGCTTACTGACATTCAAAGCCAAGCGCCCGTCCTCCTTGTCCATGGTCAGGACGATGACGTCGTTGACCCTCATCACCTGGATGCCGCGTCAAATGCGTTGCTCGAGTCAAATATCTCTGTCGAGAGCCACCTTCTCGACGACTTGGGTCACACCATTGACGAGCGTGGTATGGTCATCGCAGGTCGGTTTCTAGCTAAGGCGCTCGGCGGTCTGCCGCCAAAGGAGTTAACAGGTTCTTAAGCATTTGAGCGGAGTCTAACTTTTAGAGAGATCTATCCCTTTGCCCGAGGCTCGCATGCAGCTTTCCATCGAAACGACGACTCAGAGCACCAGCATCCTCACGGCCTCCTTCCAGGCTGGATCAGGAAAGGCCCAGCTTGGCTCGGATCAGGAAAACAACGCCGCCCCGACGTTAACCGCTCTGGAAGCTGCTTCCAAAAAGGCGGAGGAGGATGCCTCCGTCATCGCAGCTCTTCAAACGGCTGTGGAGATGGGCAGAGGTGAGAACGACGAGGACAGCGAAAGAAATGCGCTGGCCAAGATCGAAGACTATCAAAAGACAGCGGGCCGTCTGAAATCCGCACTCGGCATGGAAGAGGGCACGTCATCCAGCTCTTCGACGTCCTACGAGAGCGCCACGGTTTCAACGACCACGATCGAAGCCGAGATTGGCGGGAACACGATCTCAGCCGAGTTCGTTTCCTACGAGCGAGTGTCCTATGACAGCGCTACTGGCCTTTCGGTTCGTTCCGCAAGTGCGTCGAACATCGAGGCTGACTTCGGCAATGTGAGCGCAAGCTATCAGAGCGCTTCTGTCAGCTCCGCCTATGCGGGAACCGGCGACCAGGTCGGAAACTTGCTCGCCGGCATCGCTTGATAATTCAAGCCTTTTTCAGATAGGCTGTGAGGATATCGCACGCGGCCTTGAGATCATCGCGGTGGATCATTTCCGTGACGGTGTGGATGTATCTTGTCCCGACAACGATCCCGACGGCCTTTGCACCCGCCGCAGCCTGCTGCGCCGCAGCTCCATCCTGACCTCCAGCCTTGAGCATCGTGCGCTGGAATGGAATTTTTGACTTCACAGCCAGTGCCTCGACTTCCTTGACCAGATCCCGGTCGGCAATGAAGCTGGAATCCTTGACGTGAAGACCAAAGCCTTCGCCCTGAACTGTGGTCCGATCCTGTTCCGGCACACCCGGTGTGTCGCAGGCAAGCGTCGTGTCGACGCCAAAGCCGATGTCCGGCTTGATCGCAAATGCCGCGGTCCGTGCGCCACGCAAGCCGACCTCTTCCTGACAGGTGAATGCCACATGGATCTCGCAGGCGTGCTTTGAGTTACCAAGAGCCCTTACGGCCTCGATGCCAAGCCAGCACGCAATGCGATTGTCCAACGCCTTGGAAACGATCTTGTCGCCCATTTCAATAAGCGGCTCATCCATGGTCACCATGTCGCCAATGCTGATCTTTTCCTGGGCCTCTTCCCCCATCCCCAAGTCCACGACAAAATCTGCCGGTTCCGGGATCTTCTTGCGTTCCTCAGCGGAGGAAATATGAATTGGTCGGCCACCCGGGTTCATCACGCCCTTGTAGTCACCATCATCGGTGGAAACGAGAACCCGCCTTGAAAACAGGTTCCTCGGGTCGAAGCCACCGACCGGCTGAACATGAAGGAACCCTTTTTCAGTCACGTGGGACACCAGAAAACCGATCTCATCCATATGGCAGAGCAGCATGACCTTCTTGGGCGGCTCTTTTTTCTTGGTGGCTTTGCGCGGGTTTCGCTTGCACAAGAGCGACCCCATGGGATCCACCGTGACCTCGTCAAAGAGGCCCTCGATCTCGGACAGGATCAGTTCACGTACTCGGTGTTCGTGGCCTGGAACTCCAGGCGTCTCGCAAAGTCGGCGCAGTAGGTCGATGTTCATGGGGGCCCTGTATTGTTGTGTGGGACGGTATGCTACCCTATCGAGAAGCTGATCGTGTTGGAAGTGGCGGCATAAAACCTGACCGAAGTGAAGTACCTTTAAAACACCATGGCCCGCTTTTACCGCTTCTTTTCCAACGCCGAAATTTGTGCAGACACATGCCGGACCGCCATGGCAGTGTCGCAATTGCGAAAGAGGATTTTGCAACGTTAAAGAAGCGCAGCTCCAGCGCCTGAATTTCCATTCACTGTGTTGAAGAGAGTGGCATGGCTCGAGAAAAATACTTTATTTTGTCAATTGATGGTGGCGGGGTACGCGGACTTATTCCGATCCGTATTTTGGAAAGCCTTGAAAGCCGCATGGCGCACAAAGGTGTCCAGCTCGCGATGCACCAGTGTTTCGACCTCATTTGTGGTACATCGACCGGCGGCTTGATCGCGGCGGGGCTTTCTGCCCCAAAACCGGGAGGAGCGAAGGGCGAAGCAGCTGCAACGCTTGGCACACTCAGAGAGTTCTATGAGCGAGATGCGCGCGATATTTTCACCCATTCACTCGGCAAGAGACTTGGGCGCTTCGTGACCAATCCCTTCGGTTTGTTTGACGAAAGCTATGATGCACGGCCGCTGGAGAACATCCTAAAGGAGCGCTTTGGCTGGACCTCCATGGCAAGCGCTCTTACCAATCTTGTTCTCACTGCATATGATATCGAGAAACGCAAAGCGGTTTTCATGACAAATGGCCGTCAACACGACGGCAGCAAGCCTGACGATTATTATCTCTGGCAGGCTGTACGCGCGACGACAGCCGCACCATCCTTTTTCGAGCCGGCGAAGATCGAAAACCTTACGCGTGGCGGCGAAGATGTGTTGATCGACGGCGCCGTCTTCATGAACGATCCGGCAATCGCCGCCTACATCGAAGCGCGCAAGATGGGCTGGGCCGCAGAGGACATCACGCTCATCTCTCTTGGCACCGGCCATGCTCCAGAGCGTTCTTTCAACTATCACGAAGCGTCAGGCTGGGGAGCGCTTGGCTGGATGCTACCTTCAAACGGCGCTCCAATTCTCTCTATCTTCACGGATGGCCAATCGCAGACCGCGAGCTATCAAGCAGATTGCCTTTTCACCGATCTTGGCGAAACTCGGTATATCCGCATCGATGGCGATATTCCGGCCGAAGCCGAAGCGATGGACAATGCAAGACCTGGCAATATTCTGCAGCTGAACGGAGCTGCCGACCGCATTATTCGGGATGAGACCCTTATCCTTGATGAGATTGCGGACCTTCTCATTTCGGCCAAGGCGGGCTGATCCTGGCATTCCTCGCCGCCAATGCCGAGAAAGCCAGTTTCCGCTGCATAACAAGGGATCAAACGTGGTGAGAGTGTCCTTACAATTTGTTCGCCAGCAAATCATCTGGCCCATAACATTGATTGCCGCACTCCCCGGCTTGGCAGGCGCTATCCCATTGCCATCGGAAAAGCCTGCAACTGAGATTCTGGCTGTACCAGTACCAACCCAAAAAGCGACACCATCAAAAAACAGTGCGAACTCGCCTATGAAGCAGCAGCTGGTTTTACGTGACGACCAGCCCGCGAAGCTCTATTTCGGGGCGATGACCAATTCAGCACCGTTGGCGGCACGCGCTATCGGGTCCTATGCAAAGGGTTGCCTTGCCGGCGGCGCAGCTCTTCCGGCAGACGGTGCAAATTGGCAGGTCATGCGCCTGTCCCGGAACCGAAATTGGGGGCATCCGGAGCTGGTGCAGTTCCTCAAGGACTTGTCAAACGACGCGCCGTCTCTCGGCTGGCGTGGACTTCTGGTCGGAGATCTGGCGCAGCCACGCGGCGGTCCGATGCTTTCAGGCCATGCAAGTCACCAGATCGGCCTTGATGCAGACATTTGGCTGACCGAGATGCCTGATCGCCGTTTGACGGCAAAAGAGCGGGAAGAGATCTCTGCGATCTCGATGCTGAAGGGTCCGCTTGACGTCAAAGATGCGGACCGCAGCGTCGATCCCAGAAAGTGGACAGATTCGCGTGCCCGACTGATCCGACGAGCAGCTTCAGACAAACGGGTTGCCCGAATTTTCGTTAGCCCGACCATCAAGAAGGCGCTCTGCGAGTTTGAAACCGGCAAGGACAGGTCTTGGCTGAGAACAGTGCGGCCCTGGTGGGGACACCACTATCACTTTCACGTGCGCCTCACCTGCCCGACGGACAGCAGCGGATGCAAGAATCAGAACCCTCCACCTCCCGGCGATGGCTGCGGAAAAGAACTGACTTACTGGCTGTCCGATGAACCATGGGTGCCAAAGAAGCCGAAGGATCCGAACAAGAAGCCTAAGGTCGTCAAGAAGAGACCAATGGCACTCGGCGCACTGCCGAAAAGCTGCAAAACTGTGCTGGCTGCGCAGTAGCTTTAACCGCTTTTCTTAGTCTTGCGGCGGCCGTACTCGGTCATCCAGGACGAGAGACATCAATACCAAATCAAGCCACTTACCAAATTTTACGCCAATCTGGGGAATGCGCCCCACGGATTTAAAACCAAACTTTAAGTGTAGTGCAATGGAACCGGCATTCTCACCATCAACCGCTGCCAACATCACATGATATCCTTGGCCCCGAGCAACTTCGATCAACTTCTCAAGCAACAGACCGCCTGCGCCTTTGCCTCTTGCCTGAGGTAAAATGTAGATCGAATGCTCAACCGTTAGGCGATACCCCTCCTTTGGTCGATACGGACCAAAAGAACCGAATCCGATCACATCACCCGCTTCATTCTCCACCACAAAAACAGGATAGCCCGCCTGTGTTCTCTCCTCAAACCAGGTCGTTCTATCCTCCAGCGTGTCCAACTTATCGGTCCAGATCGCCTTCAATGTCTTTACTGCGTTGTTGTGGATATCAAGAAGACCGGGAAGGTCTTCAGGAACAGCATGTCGGAGAAGCATGAGTTACCCGTTTCAAATTAGTTTTATTCATCATATTATATAAAATAACAAAAGAAATTATCTCTCACATTAGCAATACTAATGGATATAGATCAGCTTCGCACCTTCGATCGCGTTGTTCGCGATGGCAGCTTCACCAAGGCCTCGGCACGACTAAATGTTACACAGGCAACCGTTTCTATGCGCGTGCAGGCGCTTGAAACCGCCTTGGGCGTCCAACTTTTCAAACGGGGACGACAGATCCAATTGACGGATCAAGGAATTGGCTTCCTTCCTTACTGCAGACGCATGCTCGGCGTGCTTCAGGAGGCGCGTGAGACCTTACGACGGGCAGAACGAGGTCGACTTTCAGTTGGATCTCTATCAACCATGATCATGCCCCTGATTAGCGAAGCTTTGCTCCGCTTTCAGCGGCGCAATCCTATCATTGACGTCGTGGTCCGGGAGGGCCGGCACAATCAAATCGCCACTATGCTTCATGAGCAAGAGGTCGAGCTGGCGATCATGTGTTGGCCAAACCTTGATCCGATTTTAACCAGTGCAGAGCCTTTACTGATCGTCCGCGAGGATGCCCCGCTTGTCGCTGCGCCGACGCTCGCGAGGAAACTTGGCTCATCGCCGTCAATGACAGAGATCTTGGAGAAGGCCCCGCGCTACCTTCACCTTGGCTGGTGGCAAATTGCCCCACCGACCGCGATGTCTTTTGCATTGAATGCTCCTGTCCAGGTCGAGCTTCCGACAAATCCGGGAAAAAGCCTCGTCGAAGCAGGAGAAGGGATTGGTTTCTTCGCGCGCTCCGCCGTTTCGTCATCGCTTGAGACTGGCCAGCTCGTGGAAATCAAACCACGGGACCTAGAACCGCTTCATCGTGATATCGCACTTGTTGTGCGGAACATGGCGACTTTGGAGGAAACACACATGAAAGAGTTCGCCAGCGAAGTTGCACGAGAATGCCGCACACTTGGCAAGATTTTGACGGACAATTTGTCGGGTTAATGGGAATGGCAGAGAGCTTCTGAAGAGATGACGGTGTGAAGCAGCTTCCAAGAAGCCACCCAACAACAACGCACGATCACCGAAAATCCGCATATAGAGCCGAATTCAACCGCCAAATTCCTTTGCGATCCGGCTTCTCGGTGCTAAACGGTCGCCATGACGACGAAGACACTTTCCAACATCCGCAATTTCTCCATCGTGGCTCATATCGACCACGGCAAGTCTACGCTTGCCGATCGGCTGATCCAGATGACAGGAACAATGACCGACCGCGAGATGACATCTCAGGTTCTCGATTCGATGGATATCGAACGCGAACGCGGCATCACGATCAAGGCGCAAACTGTGCGACTGATCTACAATGCCAAGAACGGACAGCAGTATGTTTTGAACCTGATCGACACACCAGGTCACGTCGACTTTGCCTATGAAGTTTCCCGATCCCTAGCAGCCTGCGAGGGTTCCCTGCTTGTGGTCGATGCCAGTCAGGGCGTTGAAGCCCAGACCCTTGCGAACGTCTACCAGGCGATTGAGAACGACCACGAAATTGTCACCGTGCTTAATAAAATCGACCTGCCAGCCGCTGAACCAGATCGGATCAAGGAGCAGATCGAGGACGTCATCGGCATCGACGCGTCAGAAGCCTGCATGATCTCCGCCAAGACGGGCCTTGGCGTCGATGACGTGCTGGAGGCCATCGTTGAAAAACTGCCCGCCCCTGAGGGTGACCCGGATGAGACACTCAAGGCGATGCTGGTCGACAGCTGGTATGATACCTATTTGGGTGTGATGGTCCTTGTCCGCATCATCGATGGATCCCTTAAAAAGGGCCAGAAGATCAAGATGATGGGCACAGGCGCTGCTTATGATATCGACCGCGTTGGCGTCATGACGCCGAAGTTCCTGCAGGTCGAGGAGTTGAAGACGGGCGAGATCGGCGTCTTCACCGGCTCCATCAAGGAAGTGGCCGATACGCGCGTGGGTGACACGATCACGCTCGACAAGAAGCCCTGTGCCGAAGCCCTGCCGGGCTTCAAACCGGCTCAGCCGGTGGTTTTCTGCGGATTGTTCCCGGTGGACGCCAATGACTTTGAAGACCTTCGTGCTGCCATGGGCAAGCTCCGCCTGAACGACGCAAGCTTCTCCTATGAGATGGAAACCTCTGCGGCACTCGGATTTGGCTTCCGCTGTGGCTTCCTAGGCCTGCTCCATCTGGAGATCGTGCAGGAGCGGCTCGAGCGGGAATTCAATCTTGATCTCATCGCGACAGCTCCCTCCGTTGTCTATCAGATGACGTTGACAGATGAGACCGAAGTCGAGCTGCACAACCCGGCCGACATGCCTGATGTGGTGAAAATCAACGAGATCCGTGAGCCCTGGATCCGTGCCACGATCATGACACCGGATGACTACCTCGGTGGCATCCTGAAGCTCTGTCAGGAGCGCCGCGGGATCCAGATCGACCTGAACTACGTCGGCAGCCGGGCGATGTTGACCTACGATCTCCCGCTCAATGAAGTGGTTTTCGACTTCTATGACCGGCTGAAGTCGATCTCCAAGGGCTACGCGTCGTTCGATTATACAATCTCTGAATACCGGGAAGGCGATCTTGTCCGCATGTCGATCCTAGTCAACGAAGAGCCGGTCGACGCCCTCTCCGTTCTTGTTCACCGCAGCCAGGCAGAGCGCCGTGGCCGTGCGATGGTGGAAAAGCTGAAGGAGCTCATTCCCCGTCACATGTTCAAGATCCCGATCCAGGCAGCGATCGGTGGCCGCGTGATTGCGCGTGAAACGCTGTCGGCTCTCCGCAAGGACGTGACCGCAAAGTGCTACGGTGGCGATGCCACCCGTAAACGCAAGCTGCTGGAAAAGCAGAAGGCCGGTAAAAAGAAGATGCGTCAATTCGGCAAGGTCGAAATTCCTCAGGAAGCCTTTATTCAGGCTCTGAAGATGGACGACTGAGCAGCCTTCAGTGCTGTGCAGCGGCGACGTCTTATTATTCATTAAACACCGCCGGCTCTGCCGGCGTTGTCATTTTTATAGAGAGTTGATCAATGAGCCTGGAAACGGAACTGCGCGTGCGCGCCGGAGACGTCTGCGAGATCTGCGCGAATGCGGACGCGTTGTCGTCTTTAGATGTCGACGGTGGAACCCCCGATCAAATCGAACGGACAATTCTAGTCTGTGAAACCTGCGCCAAACAAATCCGGGGAGAGAGCCCGCTTGATGCGAAGCACTTGCTTTGTCTCAACGACAGCGCGTGGAGCCAAGAGCCCGCCGTTCAGGTCACCGCCTGGCGGCTGCTGAATCAGCTGCCTGAAGAGACGTGGGCGAGAGACCTCTTGGATATGCTCTACCTGGATGACGAGACATTGGCCTGGGCAAAGGCTGGCGCGACTAAATCAGCAGACGATGATGACGCTGCCATTGTCCATAAGGACACCCACGGGGCCGTGCTCAACGGCGGCGATACCGTGACCTTGATCAAGGACCTGAAGGTCAAAGGAGCAGGCTTTACCGCAAAGCGTGGCACCGCAGTGCGTAACATTTCACTTGTCCATGACAATGCCGAGCAGATCGAAGGGCGGGTCAACGACCAGCGCATCGTGATCCTGACGGAATTCGTCAAGAAGTCATGACCGGCGGTGATTGATGGCAGTCGCTCAGGGCTGAGCGGCACCTTCTTAGTTCAGATACACCTGCTTAGCGGGTGAAACTTCTGGACTTATTGCAAAGTGCCCCGTGGCATCGGCGGTCTTTTTTCGCTAAAAGAGCCGTCGACCTCATTTTCGACCGAAGAGCGCGCGAGCGCTGTACGATACATCGAGCACCCATGTCTGACTTGAACACCCTTGAAACCGAACTTCTGGCCGCCGTCGAAAGCGCCGCAAGCGAAGCTGAACTTGAAGAGATCCGTGTTTCGGCCCTCGGCAAGAAAGGCAAGATCTCCGAGCAGATGAAAACGCTCGGAAAGATGAGCCCTGAAGAGCGTCAGACCATGGGTCCTGCCCTGAACGGGCTCAAGGCGCGGGTTACCGAGGCCATCGCTACGCGCAAGACGGTTCTCGCGGAAGCGGCTCTCGAAGCCCGCCTCGCCAGCGAAAGCGTCGACGTTACCTTGCCACTGCGCGCAGGCCCGATTGAAAGCGGCCGTATCCACCCTGTCAGTCAGGTCACCGATGAGTTGACCGCGATCTTTGCCGACATGGGCTTTGCGATTGCCGAAGGTCCGGATATCGAGACCGACGAGCTAAACTTCACTGCCCTGAATTTTCCGGAAGGCCACCCGGCCCGTGAGATGCACGACACGTTCTTCTTTAACGAAAAAGAAGATGGTGAGCGTCTGCTTCTTCGAACACACACGTCCCCGGTTCAGATCCGTACGATGCGGAACCAGGAACCGCCGATCCGCGTGATCATCCCTGGCAGAACCTATCGCTGCGACAGTGACCAGACCCATACGCCGATGTTCCACCAGGTCGAAGGCCTGGTCATCGACAAGTCCAGCCACATCGGTCATCTCAAAGGAACCCTGGAGGAATTTCTCAAGGCGTTTTTCGAGGTCGACAATGTGACGCTTCGGTTCCGGCCCAGCTTCTTCCCGTTCACTGAGCCATCCATGGAAGTGGACGTCCAGTGCGACCGCTCCGGCGGCGAAGTGAAGATTGGCGAAGGCAGCGACTGGATGGAAATCCTAGGCTGCGGCATGGTCCATCCGAATGTCCTGCGCAACTGCGGCCTTGATCCAGACATCTATCAGGGCTTTGCCTGGGGCATCGGCATCGACCGCCTTGCCATGCTGAAGTACGGCATGCCGGACCTGCGTGCCTTCTTCGACGCCGATGTTCGCTGGATTCAGCACTACGGCTTTCGCCCGCTCGACCTGCCGACCCTCTTTGGCGGTCTTTCATCCTAGTCGGCGGATGCCGCTCACTCTCGAACCGTAGAGGCTCTGGATCAAAAATGTCGATGATCAGCCGCCTGATTGCCACCGTTCTTGCCGCAGCTTTCATTGGGCTCGCCGCACTTCCGAATGCTTATGCACAAACCAAGGAAAACTCCGAGCGCGTCGCAAGTCCCAGTTCCTTTCTGGAAGCCTGCGCCGACAAGATTGAGGCGCGCGGCCGGCTTCGGTTCTGCGGTGAATATTTTCGAGAGAAACTCGGTCCTCAAGCAGATGCACTACTGTATCTAAGGGATCGGATCACTGGCCTGAGAGCATCACATGAAGAAGCCAGCGCCGAGAAGTATGAGAGCTTTCTGTCCGCGATCTACATCGTCGCCTTCCTGACCATCGTCTCCATTGTACTGGTCGCGAGCGATCGCCGGATTAAAGGCACCGCCAAATGGGCGAGCCTGTCAACCTCAGTCGCCCTTCTGATCGTCATTGGCGTGATGGCGATCGGCTGGCTTGGAAAGTACCGTGCAGAATATGCAGCTCAAGTTGAATTGGGCATTTTGCGAGACCGGATCGAAGCGGAAGCCGCCCAAGTCATTTCCACAGGCAAAGACATCACACCGGAAATGGTTGTTGCCTGGTCGACCGAGTTGTCCTCCATCGGCCGTCGATTTGCCGAGAATTACAGTGATGCATCGCCGCTGCCGGAACTTGAGCGTTTTCACACGCAATAGAGACTGGCGCGCGATCTAAATCTTGAATTTTCCGGTGTCATGCACGGGCACCGACCCAAAACAAAAGAGCAGAACCATGAAGTTCACCCTGTCCTGGTTGAAGGAACACCTTGAAACCGACGCGAGCCTCGAGGAGATCGTCGAGAAGCTCACCATGATCGGGCTCGAGGTCGAGGAGGTCACGGACCGCGCGGCCAAGCTTTCTCATTTCAAGATTGCGAAGGTGCTTGACGCCGACCAGCATCCGAATGCCGACCGGTTGCGCGTCCTGAAGGTTGATACGGGCGAAGGTGAGCCTCTGCAGATTGTTTGCGGCGCTCCCAATGCAAGAACAGGTCTTGTTGGTGTTCTGGGTCGCCCAGGAGATTACGTCCCGGGCCTTGATGTGACCTTGTCCGTCGGCAAAATCCGTGATGTCGAGAGCTTCGGCATGATGTGTTCAGAGCGCGAACTTGAGCTGTCCGAAGAGCATGACGGCATCATTGACCTTCCCGAAGACGCACCAGTCGGCGTCAGCTATGCGGAATGGGCCGGCTTGAGCGATCCGATCATTGAGATCGGTCTGACACCGAACCGACCCGATTGTACGGGCGTCTATGGCATTGCGCGCGACCTGGCGGCTGCCGGCATTGGCCGACTTAAGGAACGAAGCCACGATCAGGTCCGCGGCGCGTTCCCCTGTCCGACCGGCGTCAAACTCGATTTTGGCGAGACGAAGCCGCTGTGCAAGGCGTTTGGCCTGCGTTTGGTCATGGGCGTCAAAAACGGACCTTCTCCAAAGTGGATGCAGGATCGGCTTCTGGCTATTGGCCTGCGCCCGATCAACACACTGGTCGACATCAC
Organism: Labrenzia sp. CE80; assembly: GCF_009650605.1. NCBI lineage: Bacteria > Pseudomonadati > Pseudomonadota > Alphaproteobacteria > Hyphomicrobiales > Stappiaceae > Labrenzia > Labrenzia sp. CE80. The sequence goes on along the minus strand of NZ_WAJT01000002.1, from coordinate 422,907 downwards.
GAACTACATGACCTTCGACCAGGGACGTCCGCTGCATGTCTTTGACGCGGCCAAGGTAAAGGGCGACCTCGTTGTCCGCCGGGGCGACAAGGGTGAGACCATCGACGGGCTCAACGGCAAATCCTATGAGGTGGATGACAGCATTTGCGTCATCTCCGACGACAACGGTCTGGAAAGCCTCGGCGGCATCCTGGGCGGAGAGATTTCCGGCTGCACGGAAGAAACCACCGACGTGCTGATCGAATCTGCCCTGTGGGATGAAGACGCGATCGCCGCGACGGGCCGTAAACTTGGCGTCAACACCGATGCTCGCTATCGCTTTGAGCGCGGCGTCGATCCTGACTATATGCTGCCAGGACTTGAAGCCGCAACCAAACTGGTGCTCGATCTGTGTGGCGGTGAGGCATCGGAAGTGGTCGTCTCTGGCAAGGTGCCAGATGACACAAACATCATCGAGTTCCCCCTTTCCGAGGTCAAACGTCTTTCCGGCATCGATGCCAGCGTTGCGGAAATCAACGTTGTGTTGAAGGCACTGGGTTTCTGGATTTCCGGCTCTGGCGCGACGATCAAGGTTGCAGCGCCCAGCTGGCGTCCAGACATTGAGGGCAAGGCCGATCTCGTTGAGGAAGTGGTTCGGGTCATCGGTCTGGACCGGGTTCCATCAACGCCACTGCCTCGCACTGGCAACGTTGGAGCCAAAGTTCTGACGCCCGGACAAATTCGACGCAGCAGGGCTCGCCGCTCGCTTGCCTCACGAGGCTTGAACGAAGCTGTCACCTGGTCGTTCATCGCCAAGGCGGAAGCTGACGCATTCGGTGGTGGAAAGCCCGAGCTGACCCTCGCCAATCCGATTTCCTCGGACATGTCCGAAATGCGTCCCAGCCTGTTGCCGGGCCTTCTTACTGCCGCTCAAAGAAATGCAGATCGTGGCTTTCCGGATGTGGGTCTGTTCGAGGTCGGGCAGATCTTTGAGGGCGACGCACCAAATGACCAGAAGATGGTCGCCGCCGGCATCCGCCGAGGCACTGCAGTGCTTGAAGGCGAGGGGCGCCATTGGTCCGCGCCAGCCCGGACAGTGAGCGTATTTGATGCGAAGGCAGACGCCTTGGCTGCGCTCGCGGCGGCTGGAGCACCCGTCGACAAGTTGCAGGTCTATGTTGATGCGCCGACTTACTTCCACCCCGGACGTTCCGGGGCTCTCAAGCTCGGACCGAAAAACACCCTTGCCGTCTTCGGCGAAATTCATCCGCGGACACTCGGTGTGCTGGACATCGAGGGCCCGCTTGTAGGTTTCGAAATCTACCTCGACAATTTGCCTGTTCCGAAAGGCAAGGCAAGTCGGTCAAAAGGTGCGCTCAACGCCTCTGATCTCATGCCTGTCCGCCGTGACTTTGCATTTGTGGTTGGGCAGGACGTGCCGGCTGAAACGCTTCTGAAGGCCGCACGCGGCGCTGAGAAGACCCTGATTTCCGACGTGACACTCTTCGACGTTTATGAAGGCAAGGGCATCCCGGAAGATCACAAGTCCCTCGCCATCGACGTCACACTGCAGCCGAAGCAAAAGACACTGACCGACGAAGAGATCGAGGCCATCGGCCAGAAGATCATTGCGTCAGTTCAAAAGGCCACGGGCGGTACCCTTCGGGGCTGACCGTCGGCATTCACCAAGCACGACCAAAGCGCTCTGGATAACCCAGAGCGCTTTTTTAATTGCGATAGTTACGCTGCTGACGACAACGCTTTCCAACGGCGCATTTCTGGTTGTCTTTCGTCGGCGCGAAAGCTGATGCCGTTAGCGGTGTCCGCGAATAGCAAAATCGCGCATCCGCGATGAACCGCTCGAAAGTGTTCGGCCCAGTGGTCATAACCACCTCACCGCGCTGTGTCACAAGGGCCTGAGCCTGAGCGCACGTCATGGTGCGCGTATCGGGTCGCGCCTGCGCGTAAACCTCACTCGCCAATGGCAAAACGCCCAGAATTGCGGCGACGGTGGTCCATGCGCTCACCTTGACCATCTGTAGAACTGGTTTGCTGTCCCTCATGACACTTTCCTCTCAACAAGACGCCCCTCCATAGATGACCCGGGCTTTCTGAGAGGTCAATCTACGGCGCAGTGTTCGTTAGGCGCATTGATCTATTCGAGCGTGACAAGAATCGCGTAGCGTTGGGTTCTTCGGATTTGCGAGCCCAACAATGCCCCTCACTGCTAACGCTACAAGATTTGACCGCAACTACCTTGGCGATTGCTATCGTTCCTCGGAGGATGAACGCCGGGCTGCTCTGGAAGACATCGTGAGGTCGACACCGGACCTCATGGCGATCCTAACCTCTATCAAGCGCCTCGGGTTGCCTGACGGATGGCTTGTTTCGGGCGGTGTCTATCAGACGGTCTGGAATACACTCACCGGACGCCCGGCCGGTCATGGCATCAAGGACTACGACATCATCTATTTTGACGGTACCGACTTGTCCTATGAGGCTGAAGACGCTGTGATCAACGCTGTCGAAACGGATCTGCCTCTGCTCGCCGAGCGATTGGAAACCAAAAACCAGGCTCGGGTGCATCTCTGGTACGAGAAGAGGTTTGGAAGGTCCTATCCGCCCTTGAGTTGCTCCATGGAGTCGCTGACCTTTTACGCCGCCAAGACACATTCAGTGGCGGTTCGGCTGAGAGATGATGGCCAGCTCGACATTCACGCGCCCTTTGGTCTCTCCAATATATTCGGGATGCGCCTGGCACCCAACCACGCCTTTGACAACAGTCATACATATCTGGAGAAAGGCGCAAGGATGATAGCACAGTGGCCTGAACTCGAGCTTGAACCGTGGCACACCAAGGCCGACTAAGACTGCTTAGCGTCGATCAAACGCGCGGGCACAAGTCCGCGTACGGAATTTCCAACATAGATCTCGCCGGCGCACTGGAGATCTTCAAGGGTCAGGTCAGGTCAGCTTCCGCCGCCATGCCTCGCTCAAGCAGGCCCGCGCGCAGCGTTCCTGGCAAAAGGCCATGCTCGATTGCCGGTGTGAGCAGCTTGCCATCTCTCGTCAAGAAGAGATTGGTGAAACTGCCCTCCGAAAAAAACAGTTTTCATTCAGGAACAAAACTTCCTGACAGCCTGTCTTTTTGGCATATGCAGCACGGGTCTCATCGCAGAAGGTCCGGTTTGTGGTCTTGTGATAGAGGAACACGTCCGATGAATGGCAAGCTTCAGAGGCCACCGCGACGTCCCACGCCTCGTCTCTGGGGACGACAACAAGGGGTGTGTGCGAGATCGTTACCTCACCCATTTCAGATAACTGTATTTTCAACCGCATCGGGCCGATAAGACCCGCAGCCAGCTCTTCCAATGTGTCCCTGACAGCTCCCTCGTCGTACTGAAAGCCGAAGTAGGCCGAGGAGTCGGACAGCCGCGCCAGATGTCGTTCAAGCAGCAGAAAGCCGTCCGCAGGCGTAAAAGCCATGGTCTCAAAGAGATGGAATGACGACGTCTCGCTTGAAAGGAATTTAGCTTCAGTCGGCACTCGTCGTACTCCGGTGTAGCTCCGGAATCGAAAACAACACCTGATCCGGTACCGACCTCCCCCTGCCCGTTCGATTTCAGAACCAACGTTCTAATGGCGACATTGAAATTGAAGTCACCACCTGGTTCGATAAAGCCGATAAAGCCGATAAAGCCGATAAAGCCGGTGTAGACGCCTCTTGGCGAGCTCTCCAGTCGATCGGAAGTCATCATCGCGCTGAGTTTCGGCGCACCCCCAATCGAACCGCAGGGAAAGAGCCTTGTGATGATTTCGGAGAACCGCACATCTTTTTTGACCCTTGCTTCAACAGTCGACGTCATCTGATGTGGGCTCTTGTAGCGCTCGACCTCACAGAGCGCCGTCACCTTGACTGAGCCGGGCTCCGCGATGCGCGACAGGTCATTGCGCATGAGATCAACGATCATCGTATTCTCAGCGCGCTGTTTGGGGTCCGCCGAGAGCTGGCGGGAAATGCGTTCACCTTCCTGGGTGGTCCGCCCTCGGGGCGCGGTCCCCTTCATCGGCCGGGTGCGCAAGCAATCACCTTGCCGCTCCAAAAACAGTTCTGGCGATAGGGAGAGGACTGTCCTGTCCTCCAACTTTAGATCGGCAGCGTGTGCCACGGGTTGTTTGTAAAGCAGGTCAAGCAGCAACGCCTCCGGAGACCCCTTGTGTGCGAACCGCGCCCGTAACGTCAGATTGACCTGATATATATCGCCTTGAGCGAGGTGTTCTTGAACCTCATGAAAGGCCTCGCCGTATTCCTCGGCCGACCAGTCGAACTCGGGTGTCCCCAGGGACGCGGTTTACCCGTTGGCCGTGCGTGCGAGCAGGTCGCGACATGCTTCAAGATCAAGAACCTGCGGCGCGGCGCGATAGATCCCGAACCAGGCCAGCAGCTCTCCAGTATCCTTAAGGGCCCCTCTTAGCTTCTCCTCAAAAGCATAGCCGAGCTCATAGGCAAGAAAACCGGCGACGTGAAAGCCGGCGGCCACTGCGTCGTCCAGAGCGTTCAATGTCGGCGCGACGTCGTCGAGCGTTCGACATGTCAGAATCTGCGTCGGCTTTGGAAAAAGACGCCCGCACTTTGCCCGAAGGCCATCGAGGAAAAGGGCAGAGCCATTTTCAAGATCACGGGATGACATGTGAAGTTCAGAAACTACCAGCTTGGTGCCAGGTCCTCACCCATGAGTCTCTGTCGGCTGTTCTGCCTTAGCTCTTGGCACTCGAAACAGCAGGGGTCACGCGCGACGGCTCATGCTCAAAAAGAAGCGGCCACCCCGTCGCCGGGGCGGCCGCTTCGCAAATCCAGTTGGCGAAAATCTTAGGCAGCAACATCCTTCAGGAACGCATCGACCGAAGCGCGCATCAGCTCTGCCTCGCGCTCCAGTTCTTCAGCGGACTGAGCAACGGTCGAAGCCGACGTCGTGGTGCGCTCTGCTGCTTCGCTCAGGCCACCAATGTTGGTCGCGACCAACCCTGTGCCATTCGCCGCTTCCGCCACGTTACGAGAGATCTCATCGGTTGCAGAACCTTGCTCCTCGACGGCTGCAGCAATGGCAGACGTGTAGTCGTTGATTTCATCCATTGTTGCAGCGATCGCCCCAATTGCCTCGACGGCATCCTTGGTTTCATTCTGGATCGCCGAAATCTGCGCGCCGATCTCCTCTGTCGCCTTGGACGTCTGATTGGCGAGTTCCTTGACTTCGGCGGCAACAACGGCGAAGCCCTTGCCAGCCTCACCTGCGCGTGCAGCCTCAATGGTCGCGTTAAGTGCAAGAAGATTGGTTTGCTCGGCAATTGCCTGAATGAGAGTCACAACCTCACCAATGCGATTTGCCGCCTCGGCAAGACCTGCCACTTTCTGATTGCTTGTCTGCGCTCCGTCAGTTGCCTGGGCAACGATGCCGGTGGTCTGCTCAACCTGGCGGGAAATCTCTCCGATCGAAGAGGACAGCTCTTCCGCCGCAGAAGCAACGGTCTGTACATTTGAAGACGCGGTATCAGATGCATCTGCCGCAACTGCCGCCCGGCCGGATGTATCTTCGGCGACAGAACCAAGGTCCTGGGAAGCGCTGCGCATGGCGCGAACCTGTTCCGTGACGGCAGACAGCTTGACTTCAATTTCCTGCCGGAACTCAGAAATCCGTTCGCCCACTCGGCCCTGGCGCTCGCGTTCTTCGTTCATGCGGGCGTCCTCGGCCTGCTGCATGGAAGAGGCCTGAATTTGAGCTGCTTCAGCGTCGCTACGCGCCTTGTCGGAAAGGAAAAAGGCTTTTTCAAGCTGCGCAACCGTCCACCAGAGGACGGCGACCTCGGCTACGACAACAACAGCATGGAAAACAACCCGTGCGAAGTCGGCGCCATTAGGGAACACCGCCCAGGGGAGCGCGAAATTCAAAACGAGGTGGTGAACCGCTACCACGCCCGCGTAGGCGACCAAAGCACGCCAATCGACCCAGCCAGCAAGGATCGCCAACATGGCGAAGAAATACATATGGGCGTCGAGCTGATAGGAGGTCGTCGGGTCGGCACTGGCCATGCCGGCAACAAAAAGCGCAACAAGTGCGGCGAGGGAAATAGCGGTCGCAATTCTTGTCTCGGCGCCGTTTTTAAATTTCAGCCATGTCGCGGTTGCCCCTGCTCCAAGCAACAGCGCGGCTCCTGAAATCACGACCAAAGGCGCTGTGCCGTTCCATGCAGTCGCGACCATCACCAGAATGACATTCGCCCAGATGAAGAAAATGATGTACTTCGCGAATGAAGTACGAAGGGCATCCAGACCCGAACTCTGCGTCACATTCTCACTCATATTTCACTCTCCCCAGCCCATCTCGTCAGTCCGGCACAGGCTTGCACGACGATCGATGACGCCACAAAAACCGCTCCAGAAGAATAAAGGCGTCTGATCAGACCCTCATCTTCCGCTACCGAGACAGCAATCCATCCAGAGGAATCGGTTGAGACAATCTTGCCGCCCGCACGCGCGACAATATCTGGCGCAGTATCGCTCCAAGGCCCTGCAAACACAGCAATCTTTCCCGAACTTCCGGGTTGCAGCGACGCGAGTACCATCAAGCTACAGGCTGCCAAAAAGTAGGTCGCAACAAATCGTTTGGACATTTTCTGCAGCCGCTCGCCAAATCTCCGACCGAGATTTCAACTCTCTCGATTGTGAAACTTTGACCGAGGATCTTTAATTTTTTTCTAACTTTATCTTTGGCTTGGAAGATCAGAAGTGGAAATACGATCCTTCTAGAAAATTCAACCTTTAGATGCACTCAACCTCGTTGACTTCGCTCAGAATGCGACAGAGCCACGCCAAAAATCTCGTTTCTCCTTGGATCAAGTCAGGAGAATGCTAACAATTGTGACAATCAGATAATTTCCCATTGTCACAATTACCGATTGCGTGCTTGAGGTATTGATTAGCCGACGCAGGAGACGCCTGTCCCCTTCAGTCCGCAGTATCCTGAGGGGTTCTTTGCCAAATACTGCTGGTGATAGTCTTCAGCATAGTAAAACGCGTCAAGCGTCGAAACTTCCGTAGTGATAGCAGCAGCGTGCCCTGCATCCTTCAAAGCCTGCTGAAAAGAAGCACGCGAGTTCTCGGCCACGCTCAGATCATCGGCGGCCAAGACATAAATCGCCGAGCGGTACTGCGTTCCCGTGTCATTGCCCTGACGCATGCCCTGTGTCGGATCGTGATTTTCCCAAAACACCTTGAGCAGGGCACTGAGCGTGACTTTACTCGGGTCATAGACAACCAGAACGACTTCCGTGTGGCCGGTTCGGCCCGTGCAGGTCTCGTTGTAGGTCGGGTTGGGCGTATGGCCGCCTGCATATCCAACAGCGCTCACCCAAACGCCATCTGTCTCCCAAAACAGGCGCTCTGCGCCCCAGAAACATCCCATCCCGAGAACGACCGTCTTGTAACCCTCTGGAAACGGGCCGGTCAGGGACCTTCCAGAGACGAAGTGCGCGTTTTCCGGAACGATCGGTTCATCCCGCCCGGGCAATGCCTCCTCAGCACTTGGCAACGCAAATTTTTTGGTCAGCATCGTCATGAAAGACATGGGTGGCTCCTTCTGGCGCGAACCAATGATTGTTCAGCGCGTCGCAACTCTGCCCTAAAGATGGCATTCCCACCGCGGTTGGCAAGGCTAGTCTGGTGACGAATGCTCATACACCCAGAGCCCTATTGGGCTTGGAAATGGCGCCTGAGCGGCAGCACGGAGAACACGACCCTGCCTCTCGTCGGCGCTGAGACGTCGGCAAATATCAAGTCACCGCCGCTCACCGTTGACCAGTCTAGCCTGCTTCGACCAAGACGCACCGAAGGATTTGATCCCTAGAACGCAATCGCAGTCGTATCTCGTGATCTCGTGCGCCCGATCCATAGGCAAAAGACGCCCAAGATCGAACAGCCGCCCCAAACAGGCCAACTCAGGATCGTTTTCAGGATCGGATCCCAAAGAAACGGAGCACCGCTTGCCTCAAGACCAGCGCGAACCTCTGAAAGACTTTCGGCTGAAAGGCTCGTCCAGAAATCAAACGATGACAGTAGGATCACCTCAGATTGGGCGATCGTGCGACTGCCATCCGAGATCATCGCCACAAGGGCTGCCGCCAACAGAAATGAGCCCAGGACTCTCAGCAAGAAACGCAAAACTATAAACATTACACAAAGTCCACTTCTCTCCCATAAGCCCGTTTGGGCTTTTATTTTTTATCTTTCCCGTCTCGAAAACCGCCGAACCGCTCTATCGGTGCCATCGAAGGCTCAGGCTTCAGCGCATAAAAAATTAATTCAAAAGCATTCTATCCCAGCTTTCTGACGCAACGCAATTTTCAATGTATGCACTCTTTTGTGATGCTGTTCTGTGATGCGCAACACAGACAATCCACAGGCTGAGGGACGTTCGGAAAAAACTGCCTTTGCGGCTTGCGCTTCCGTTTTTCGTCAGTATATTGCGCGACTTGCAGGCGGGCGCTCCCGCTGCAAATGGACAGGTGGCCGAGTGGCTTAAGGCGCACGCTTGGAAAGCGTGTGAGCGTGCAAGCGTTCCGAGGGTTCGAATCCCTCTCTGTCCGCCATTTTATTTGCACTTCGCCGCCAGGCGATCCAAAGCGCGATGTCTCCCGGTTCTGGTGTTACCAAACCTCCCCCTACATTTTTGCGCAAGTTTCTGAACAAACACGGGAAATCCCTTAGGGTCTCCTGCGTATTGTCAAAATCGACAGCAGACGAGACTATTCCCGCGCTTACATTGCAAATTTTGCGGGAAATTCCATGTCCAATGAAATGAAAGCAGCGGTCGTACGTGCCTTTGGCGCGCCACTCGATATTTCGTCGGTCAAACGGCCGGGAGCGAAACCGGGCAAGATCGTGGTGAAGATAGAAGCCTGCGGCGTCTGTCACACAGATCTACACGCAGCCGAAGGCGATTGGCCGGTCAAGCCCGCACCACCTTTCATTCCGGGACACGAAGGTGTCGGTTTCGTTTGCGAAGTCGGCGCAGGCGTCACCACCGTGAAGGAAGGAGACCGCGTTGGCGTGCCGTGGCTCCACACGGCCTGTGGCCATTGCCGTCACTGCGTCGGCGGTTGGGAGACGCTTTGCCCCGACCAGCAAAACACCGGCTACAGCGTCAACGGCGGTTTCGCTGAATACGTTCTGGCCGATCCGGAGTATGTCGGACACCTGCCCGATCGACTTGACTTCGCGCCTGCCGCGCCGATCCTTTGTGCTGGTGTTACCGTCTACAAAGGCTTGAAAGAGACGGATACGAAGCCGGGAGATACGGTGGTCATTGTTGGCGTGGGCGGCCTTGGCCATCTTGCTGTGCAATACGCCAAGGCCATGGGACGGCATGTGGTGGCTGTCGACATCTCGGACAGCAAGCTCGCCCTAGCAAAAAAGCTTGGCGCCGACATGGTGATCAATGCTGCGAACACTGACCCGGTCAAGGAGCTTCAGAGCGGCGGCGGGGCAGAAGGGGTTCTGGTCACCGCGGTCTCCAACAGCTCTTTCTCTCAAGGGGTCGGCATGCTTGGCCGCGGCGGCACAATGAGCTTGGTCGGCCTGCCACCGGGTGACTTCCCGCTGTCGATCTTCGAGACCGTTCTGATGCGCAAGACCATTCGTGGCTCCATCGTCGGAACACGCAATGACCTCGTAGAGTCCCTGCAGTTTGCCGCGGAGGGCAAGGTGGCGTCCCACTACAGCGAGGACTCGCTCGACAACATCAACGCGATTTTCGACAAGATGCGCGCTGGCGGCATCGACGGTCGTGTCGTGATGACGCTTTAGAGACCAACTTAGGGAGTGGCACCGCTTTACGGCCAACCACACTGGCTGCCGTTCCCTATTTTGAAAGCGCAAGATGACCTTTGCGCAGCAGCTGAAGTGTGGCCTGCATCATCCGCCCGCGCAAAGGCTCCGTAGCAGCCCACCTCCCGGCGCCCATGTTGGTTGCATTCAAGCACCGATCAGGAAACTGCTCATCTTCGATGTCTTCACGTTCCTGACGGCGTTGGAGCCATTCAGGTTGGAAAGATCGTTCATCCGGATCGCTGCTTCCCGCAGTTTCATCAGGAGAGGTTGGAACCTGGCCTGAAGCTTCTGTGCAGTCTTTTTTGTCTGCTTGGATATCGCTGCCGAAAGTGGGGCCCGTCGTACCATTTGCACACTCTCCAAGCGCCCAGAGTTCATGGGGCCAGGCAGGCTCGATTTCGGATGTCGTGGCTTCCCCCGCCTCAAACAGAACCGGCAGACGACTGACTTGCCAGTCGAAGATCTTCACGGGCAAACTGGCACGCTGCTCAACAACCTCTATCGGTGGAAGCGGTCCATCGAGATCGTCGAGAAGACCCAGCGCCCATAAGACAGCCGTGAACGCGCCAAGACCGACGTCCTGATCCCCGTTCTCGACCGCCCGAACGGTCTCCTCACGAAGGAAGAGGCAAGCGGCGCAGGACGACTGGCTCAGGCCCATCTCCTGACGCGCATCTGCAATATCGCGTCCCCAGCCTTGCAAGAGCTCGTTGACAGCGCCCGTAGAAGGCACAGGGGCACATATGGTGTTGGCCATGAGGTGTCAGTGTCCCGAATTTCCACGTCAGTCGCGTGGTACGGCAAAACGCTAACACCGGCATTTCAGCTGGAAAAACACTGGATCGGACTTATAAACATTTGCGGCGAGGTTCGGCTCTCAAAGCCCTGACAGAATCTGCAGCACTGCATTTTTGCTTCAAGACTTGTCCGTTTCGTCAATCCGGTTTCAATCAATCAAGTTGATATCCGCCATCATATCGGCTGCCGTTTCCTGAAGTGCCTCACCCAGTTCGCTCGGCCCAAGGCCATCGGGAAGTCGCAAGTCAGCCGATGCCTTAAACAGCTTCTCACCTGACATGGAACCTTGCACGACTGCCGTCTCCAGATGCTCGATACTCACGTTGTGCTCGTTGAGAACCTTGGTGATCTGCCTGAGAATTCCCGGGTGGTCCTGTGACACCAGATCGAGGTGAGCCGCGTATCCGCTCGGCGCCTCTGCGCGCGCAGCATCAGAGCGCAGTGTGATCGCTATGCCATCAGTGAGCAGCGCGTCAAATCTCTCGTGCAGGTCCCCAAGAGAGTCAGGGTCAATATCGACGCTGACGATCCCGGCGAATTCACCGCCAAGCCGCGCCATCGAACTTTCGACCCAGTTACCGCCAGAAACCGCAATTGCTTCTGCCAAGCGATCTACAAGGCCGGGACGATCCTGCGCGATCACGGTAAAAACCAGATGGCTGGTCACATTGAAACTCCTCGGTTCTTTCCTCAGGACCACAGTAGTTCAGGCTTGTGACAATCGGCAATCCAGATAGGCGCGCCTTTCATAGCCGCATTCCCCTGTGCGGGGTTGCCTTGAGCCTCCCTGGCAGCTAAGAAGCCGGCCCTTCCCAGTGTCCGAAATTCTGCAGGGTCGGATGCGCCGCTCTGCAGGCAACGCCTCAAGGTATTCCCATGCCCAAAGCCTATGGTCTTGACTTTGGAACGTCCAATACTGTGCTCGCTGCCTGCGACAGTGGCGCAGGGGCCACGCAATTGACCTTCGGAACAGATAGAGAGATCCAGTCTGGCATTGCGACACTCCTGAGCTTTCTGGACAGAAGTCCTGGTGGTTTGCCCCTTGCAGCTGTCGGCCCCTGGGCCATCCAGCAATTTCTTGAGCATATGGGCGATGTCCGTTTCATCCAGTCGCTGAAAACATTCGTCGCGAGCAAACAATTCAAGGGCACAGGTGTCTTTGGCAGCCCGTATGATTTTGAAAGCCTCATGAGAACCTTCGTGCATGGGGCGTTCGCACATTTGAGCGCGCCAATGAATGCAGATGGTGCGCGCCTCGTCGTCGGCCGACCTGTGATCTTTGCGGGAAACGCGCCCGACGAAGAACTCGCCATGGCACGCTACCGAAAGGCGCTCACCTCGTTTGGATTTGACGACATCCTGTTTGTCTACGAGCCGGTTGCCGCGGCATTTTCTTTTGCCCAGCGCCTGGGGCAGGATGCACTGGTTCTCGTCGCCGACTTTGGCGGCGGCACAAGCGATTACTCCTTGATGCGTTTTTCGCGCAAAGGCGGTGTCTTGAAAGCGACACCTCTTGGACGAGGCGGTGTCGGCGTCGCCGGTGACACATTTGACTACCGGATCATTGACAATGTCATCCTGCCGGAGCTGGGCAAGGGCAGTCACTACAAGAGCATGGGCAAGGTCCTCGAGGTGCCGCCTAACTTGTTTTCCAATTTTGCCCGCTGGCACCTTCTCTCTGTCTTCAAGACCTCAGACGACTACAAGGAGATGAAGAAACTGCTGCGCTGGTGCGTCGAGCCGGACAAGATTGAGCTCTTCATTGATCTGGTAGATGAGGATCAAGGTTATCCTCTTTACAAGGCCGTCTCTGACGCCAAGGCGAAGCTCTCCAGCCAGGACAGCGTGGAATTGCGCTTCGCGCCTCTGGGCAGGGATTTCGAAGTTACGGTAACACGGTCTGAATTTGACGGCTGGATTGCCGAGGATCTTGGTCGCCTGGACAAGGCCCTGGACCAGACACTGGCCGCTGCCGGTGTCGCCGACGCAGACGTCGATCAGGTTTTCCTGACAGGTGGAACGTCTTTCGTTCCAGCGCTCCGATCCATGTTTCAAGCACGATTTGGGGCGCAGAAATTGGCCGGTGGCGAAGAACTCTCCTCGATTGCCACCGGCCTTGCACTTATCGGCGCCCGCGAAGACGCTGGTGACTGGGCGCTCGCCTAGAAGCGCCCAGTCTCATCAGGCAAAGGCGCTGCGCAGCGCCGGAATGCGGGACAGCACTAGAATATCGAGGGCAAGCGCTACGATCAGCGCCAGTCCCGCCAGCGGGAATGCCAGCGACACAATCAGCATGGCCAGCATGGCCCCGCGCCAGTGCGGGCGATTTTCAGGTACACGTGGCGCAAAGAGACGAATAGCGCTCTTCGCCGGCCGGCGCATCCACCACATGACCACACCGCTGACCGACAGAAATATCACGGACAGGCAGACGAATGTGTTCAAAACAAGGTTCCAAAGCCCCATAAGGCCCATATGGAACGGCGTTCCGACAGCCATTGCCTTGCCCGCCAGCGAGTAATCGGCGAAGGCGACGTTTGCCAGCACATTGCCGGTGTAGCGATCAATATGAACCGTTCTGTCGGAAAAGGGATCCTCGGCATCAGCGCTCATCGTATCCTGGTTGATCGTCCAGACCCCATTCTCGCCACTGGGATAGGAAACCCGATAGCGAGCGTTGAAGCCCAGCTCGTGTGCGAGAGCAGCAACGCTGTCCACGGTCACCGGCGCACCGCTCGCGATACTCGCAGTGCCCGCGTCTGAACCGGAAGCCGGCATAGGCGTCTGCTCCAGCGCCCAGGGCACGTCGGTGCGTGGCGCGTGGTTCATCGATGCATGGGTATCGTCCGAGAGAGGCACGTTGTCCCATTTCTCGGCCGGGAAAGTGCTCCAGGCCTGCATGATCTTGCTGCCCCAGACACCCGTCCAGGACATTCCGGTGATCAGGAAGAGCAGGAGGAAAACCGAGACATAGACCCCGATGACGGTGTGCAGGCCCTGCCAAATCGCGCGCCCCGAAGTCTTCAAGTTCGGCACAAAGGCATGCAGGAACGAACCGTCACGTGGCCACCAGAGATAGAGACCCGTGATGATCATCACGATGCTCAGGCCGGCGGCGATTTCAAGAAAGCGATCGCCAGTGGTTCCCATCATGAGATCACTGTGGATGCCGTCTGCAAAGTCGTACCAGCCACTGCGCCGAGGCCATGTATCGACCACTTCGCCCGTATATGGATTGACTGCGACCATGCTCTGCGCGCCGTCTTCTGCCTTGACGCGGAAGACCGACGGGTTTTCAGGTCCCCTCGCCTTGAGCCATTCGACCATTTTGCTGCCGGGGATGGCAGAAAGCGCATTGTCAGCCTGCTCCGAGACACTGAGCACAATTGCGTTTTGCTGAACCGGGATCTTGAGATAGCCGCCATCGCGGCCATCAAAATAGCCGATGTACATCATTGTCAGACCAGTGATGGCCAGAATCGTAAGAAAGGGAATGACGAACAGGCCGGCATAAAAATGCCAGCGCCAGGCCGCCAGATAGAATGGAGATTTTATCGCCGCCGACGTCGCGGCTCTGACGGTCCCGACATCGTTTGGGTTTGAAGTAGACATGTTGCTTTCCTCTCCCTGCATGCGTGGCAATGCCGCCACATGCTGGATTGACATCAAATTTCAAGTTTTGAATGGAATGTCAGATGGAAAGCGGGGGCGCTCGCGCGCCAACGCAGGGAACCGCAGCGGGATAGCAAACCGCCCTTTGGCCAGCAGGCCAAAAAATGCGTTCTGCGGCAAAAGAACTTTGAACAGAGAGTCGCTCGACAGCCACGATGTTCTGGCCGAGGGCAGAAAACGGGCACAGGCCAGAGACCTGCTCCGTATCGTCCCCGTCTTCATCCGGAACGATTGCACCGTTTTCGTCAAGGGCGACGGATTGCAGCCCATCAGATGTACAGATTACGACCGTGAACTGACCGTCGCTTGTAACCTCGGGCATAAAGCCAGAGGGGATCAGCAAGCCGAGCAGAAGCGGGAGCAGCGCCAAAATCTTGACGGCTGATTTCAACTCCCTCAGCACTTCTTGCAAACCCGACCGCATCAACGACGTTCCCCAGTTGGTCTCCGGTTAGCCGAAGACCTCCAAGACTGCAATATCAAACAGCGTCGCAGGTATTCAGCCGCCGTCAGCTGGACAACGGCCTCATACTTTTTCCTGTCGGATTCGAGGTTGATCCCCAGGAGCGCCTCCACTAGCTTGGCGCGACTAGACGGCGTCCATTTAAGGACTGAAAGCGATTCTGGTGACGGTCGACCCATTTCGGGGACCCAGTCCAGAGCTGTCGACGCAGAATGCTCACTCGGCGTCCAATTGGAAGCCGGGGGTTTATATTTTGCGCCGCTTTCTCTCCCTTCGCGGCGCGACCAGTAAAAACGCACGGTGGTGATATGCCCCTGCGCGACAATGAAAGAGGGAGACGCCTTTCATGACGATGACTTCGATACGCCGGCTGGCCGCTGTTGCCTTGGGTACAACAATTGCCGGTGCGCCTACGCTGGCGTTGGCGCATGTCGGACACTTGGGCGAGCTTGCCGGGCACTCCCATTGGGTGGGCGTTGCCGCACTCGCCGGCGCGGCGCTTGTCGCCGGCGTCGCGGCCCTCAAAGGCCGACGGAAATCAGAAGACAGTGCTGACCAGCAGCCACAACCGGACAGTGATGGCGAAGCAGAGGCTGCACAATGACCGAAAAACTTGGGCTGATGATTTGCGGCCACGGCAGCCGCAATAAGGGCGCAGTCAGACAGTTTGCCCAGCTCGCAGAGGGGCTCAAGCAACGCTTTCCAAACTGGCCAGTTGAATATGGCTACCTGGAATTTGCCAATCCGGTCATCCACGACGGGCTCAACAATCTTCGCGAGGCTGGTTGCACACACGTGCTGGCTGTCCCGGGAATGCTGTTTGCAGCCGGTCACGCAAAAAATGACATTCCCTCGGTCTTGAACACCTATCAGGCCCAGCATCCTGATATGAAAATCACCTATGGGCGGGAGCTGGCTGTCGATGTGCGCATGATCCAGGCTGCAGGCGCCAGAATCAAAGAGGCTCTCGACGCCGCCGAAAGCGACGTTCCCATGCACGAGACGATGCTGATGGTCGTGGGACGCGGTGCCTCGGACCCGGATGCCAACTCTAACGTCACCAAGATCACGCGACTGCTCTGGGAAGGTATGGGATTTGGCTGGGCAGAGACCTGCTATTCGGGTGTCACCTTTCCGCTCGTCGCGCCTGGCCTCGAACATGCAGCCAAGCTCGGATACAAGCGCATCGTCGTATTTCCGTATTTCCTCTTTACCGGCGTTTTGGTGCAGCGAATTTATTCGAACACAGACGAAGTTGCGGCGAACCACCCAGACATCGAATTCCTGAAAGCCGGCTACCTGAATGATCATCCGCAAGTGATCGATACAATGGCCGACCGTGTGCAGGAAATCCTGCAAGGCGCCAATCTGATGAACTGCCAGATGTGCAAGTACCGGGAACAGGTGCTCGGCTTCGAAGCCGAGGTTGGTCTGGCCCAGGAAAGCCATCATCATCATGTTGAAGGCCTTGGCGCAGAAGCCGAGTGCAAGCTATGCGACGAACTTTGTACCGGCGCCTGCGAAGAAAAGGTGCGCGCTGCCGCTCACCATCATCATGACCATGCTCATCACGACCACGACCACGAGCACTCGCATGATCATGCCCATTCTCACGATCATGAACACGACCACCACCATCACCCTTATCCGCACGCGGACCACCCTCTCGGTCCCAAGTCCATGGACAAAAAGGGGTGAGCGAACTTTCGACTAACGGCCCGCGCTATTGCTATGAGCACGATCCTTCGGCGATCTATCGGCAATCCTTTGCAACAGTGCGTGCAGAGGCTGCACTCTACCGTCTGCCAAAACAAATAGAACCGGTCGCAATCCGTTTGATCCACGCTTGTGGGATGACGGATATTGTCGATGATCTGATGTTTTCTGAAGATGCCGTCGAGGCGGGACAAGCTGCGCTGTCGGACGGCGCACCGATCCTGACAGACGTGGAGATGGTCGCGCATGGCATCATCCGATCCAGATTGACAGCGGGCAATGAGGTCCTTTGCAGGCTGAATGACACCCGCGTCTCAGCTCTTGCGGGCGAATTGGCGACCACACGGTCTGCCGCCGCCGTTGAACTTTGGCGTGACACGCTGGAGGGTGCTGTTGTCGCAATTGGCAATGCTCCGACAGCCCTGTTCCATCTGCTTGAAACGATTGCCGACGGAGGACCTAGACCGGCGTTGATCCTCGGCTTTCCTGTCGGGTTCGTAGGCGCTGCCGAATCCAAGGACGCGCTTGCTGAAAATCCGTTTTCCTTGCCTTATCTGGCAATCAAGGGCCGGCGCGGCGGATCCCCCATGGCAGCCGCGGCGGTGAATGCACTTGCGGCCGGTCTGCCGGAGGAAAACGCCCATGGTTGAGAGCCCCAAGAAACCCGGACGTCTATCAACCGGCGGCAATAAAACCCTGCGATCTCGAGGGTTTTTATCTCATGGCAACTCCGAATCTCAACAAGAAGCAAAGCCCAGGCGCTCGCGCGGAACGCTGCGCCACAATGAAGTGAACGACGCCTCACCGCGCGAACTGGACGCGCCGAAGCCGCGTCGCCCCTATTCGTTGGACGAAAAATGACCGCGCCCTGGCTTTCCCTGATCGGAATTGGCGAAGATGGCAACTTGTCCGAGGCGGCAAGAAGTCTTCTGGCAAATGCGAAGGTTGTCTATGGCAGCGAGCGTCACTTTGCACTTGGAGGCGTTTTCGAAGGCGAGAAAAGAACCTGGCCAAGCCCCTTTTCAAACGTCTACGACGAGCTCAAGGCCCTTGCCGGGATACCCGTTGTGATTCTGGCGACCGGAGATCCGCAATGGTACGGCATCGGCTCGACCCTTGTTCGCCGCTTTGCCCGCGAAGAAATGCAGATCTTTCCGGCCCCGTCCGCGTTCCAGCTGGCCGCCTCCCGAATGCATTGGCCTGTGCAAGACGTGGACTGCATTTCGCTACATGGACGGCCCGTCGAAAACCTGCGCTGCTTTCTCTATCCCGGCGCACGCATCCTCGCCCTGACAAGCAACTCAGAAACACCACAACGCACCGCCGACATCCTGGCTGACGCGGGTTTCGGTCGTACACGGATGACCGTTCTTGAACATCTGGGAGGCACCGAAGAGCGAATTGCTTCTGCGACAGCGGAAAATTGGCAAGCAGAGGTCGCCGACTTCCATACGCTTGCGCTGGAGGTGACAGCCGATCAGGGAACACGTTTTCTGCCGCGCACGCCCGGACTGCCCGATGACGCTTTTCGCCACGACGGCAAGATGACCAAACGCGAGGTGAGGGCGACGACACTCGCGGCCTTGATGCCGCATCCCAGCGCCCTCCTATGGGACATCGGCGCCGGCTGTGGCTCGATCGGAATTGAATGGATGCGCGCGGCACGAAACGCAAAGGCAATAGGCCTCGAACCTCATGGGGAGCGGCGGGCGATGGCATTGGGGAACGCTCTCGCGCTCGGCGTCGCCGAGCTGGAAATAAGAGACGCCTGCGCGCCGGAAGCGCTTGATGACCTTCCTCAACCGGACGCAATCTTCATCGGCGGTGGGCTCACAGCAGACGGCATCATTGAGGGCTGCCATAACGCGCTCCAACCCGGAGGGCGGCTGGTGGCAAATGCCGTGACGCTCGAAGGCGAAGCCATTTTGCTGCGCGCGTGGCAGCATTTCGGCGGGGAACTCAGCCGCACATCAATCCAGCGCGCAAGCCCCGTAGGTGACCTGACCGGATGGCGACCGTTGATGCCTGTAACCCAATGGGCCTTGGTGAAAGGGAGCCAGACAACCTTATGAGCGGAACCCTATATGGCATCGGCCTTGGTCCAGGTGATCCCGAGTTGATGACTCTGAAAGCCCATCGACTGATCACGGCGGCACGAGTCATCGCTTATCCGGCGCCGGACACCGGGCCCAGCTTTGCGCGATCCATCGCTGCGGACTTCATTCCGCAGAATGTACGCGAGATCCCCATCGTGGTGCCAATGCGCGTTGACCGCTTCCCGGCTCAACAAATCTACGACAAGGCAGCGCTTGAGATCGCTCAAGTGCTTGAGGGTGGCACGGACGTCGTGGTTCTTTGCGAGGGAGATCCGTTCTTCTACGGCTCATTCATGTATCTCTTCGAACGGCTGTCAGGTCGCTTTGTATGTGAAGTGGTGCCCGGAGTGACGTCACTGACGGCTTGCGCTGCCCAACTGCAGCGTCCCCTGACAAGCCGTACAGATGTCTTGACCGTGATACCGGGGCCTCTCTCTGACGTAGACATCCGGTGCCGTATCGAAGACGCCCAGGCGGTCGCAATCATGAAGGTCGGACGACACCTGCCCCGGCTCAAAGCGCTGCTCGAGGAGCTTGGTCTTCTTGAGCAAGCCGGTTATGTCGAGCGCGCCAGCCTGCCGGAGCAAAAAGTCTCCCGGCTGGCCGATCTCGACTGCGAAACTGCCCCCTATTTCTCCATGATCCTCATCTACAAGGGAGACGAAGCGTGGACGCTTCCCCCATCGTTCTCGTCCTGAACTCCGTCGGCCTCGAGACCGCACAGCGAATAGAAGCCAGCCTTCCCGGTGCCGCAATCCACGGATTAGCCGGTCGGATCCGTGCGGCAGATACGCTGTTCAGTGAAACAGTCGATCACATCAGAATGCTGTTCAGCGCCGGACATCCCATTGTTGGCGTTTGCGCCAGCGGTATTTTGATCAGGGCTCTTGCCCCGCTTCTGTCGGACAAACGCAGTGAACCCCCAGTCCTCGCCATTTCCGAAGACGGGGCCAGCGTTGTTCCGCTGCTTGGTGGCCATAGAGGCGCGAATGATCTTGCGCAGCAGCTTGCTGTCGCCCTATCGGGCCATGCTGCGGTCACGACAGCCGGGGACACGGCGCTTGGAGTTGCCCTCGATGCGCCGCCATCCGGATGGACATTAAGCAATCCGGAAGACGCCAAACCTGTTATGGCGGAGCTGCTCTCCGGCGCTTCCGTGCGCATCGAAGGAACGGCTCCATGGTTTGAGGCCGCAGATCTTCCGCACTCTCCTTCTGCTCCGATCACCCTTATCTCGACAGAAGCTCCGGATTCCGGCTCGCCGACCCGCCTCGTGTACCATCCCAAAACCCACGTCATCGGCGTGGGGTGCGCTAGAGGCTGTGAACCAGCTGAATTGATCGAGCTCGTCACCACTGCGCTCGAAAACGCTGGGATAGCAAGAGGCAGCATCGCCTGCGTCACCAGTCTGGATCTCAAGGCAGATGAGCCGGCAATGAACGCGCTTGCCGCGTCCCTTGAAGTGCCTTTCCGGGTCTTTCCCGCCGAACGGCTCGAGGTCGAAACGCCTAGGCTGAAAAACCCCTCCGATGTCGTCTTCAAAGAGGTCGGATGTCATGGCGTCAGCGAAGGTGCCGCTCTTGCCAGCGTTGGGCCCGAAGGCGTTCTGGTGGTCGAAAAGCAAAAGACCGAAAATGCCACCGTTGCCATCGCCCGCGCGCCCTCCCCGGTCGACCCGGCAGGCGCAGGCCGTTCACGCGGTCATTTGTCGGTCATTGGTATCGGCCCCGGAGCAGATGACTGGCGAACGCCCGAAGCAACGAGGCTTTTGGCAGAGGCAGAAGATGTGGTCGGCTACTCGCTCTACCTTGAAATCGTGGCCTCTCACATCACCGGCAAAACCCATCACAACTTTCCGCTCGGCGCAGAACAGGACCGGGTTCGATTTGCTCTCGAGCGTGCCGGTCAGGGACACAACGTCGCCCTGGTGTGTTCCGGCGACTCCGGCATTTATGCCATGGGTGCCCTCGTTTATGAACTTCTTGACCGAGATGTTGAAAACGGCGGCGTATCAGATGCCGCACGACGCGTCTCCATCATCAACGCTCCTGGTATATCGGCACTTCAGGCCGCCTCCGCGCGCATTGGCGCACCGCTTGGGCACGACTTCTGCGCAATCTCGCTTTCCGATTTGCTCACGCCGTGGGAATCGATCGAAAAGCGCCTGCAAGCGGCGGCAGAAGGCGATTTCGTGATCGCTTTCTACAATCCCGTTTCCAAGCGGCGGCGTACCCAGCTGGCGGCAGCACGGGAAATTTTGCTGAAGCACCGCCCTGCGGATACGCCAGTTGTGCTCGGCTTCAATCTCGGGCGACCAGAAGAAACAGTCCGTGTCACAACCTTGGAAGCACTCACCGTGGACGAAGTTGACATGTTGACAACAGTGCTCGTCGGTTCATCCAACAGCCGCGCTGTTGTGCGAGGTGACGGCAAACCATTTGTCTACACGCCGCGCGGATACGCCAAGCGGATCGATGCGCCCAGCGAAGAGGCAGGAGAGATTGCATGACCGTTCA
This sequence comes from Labrenzia sp. CE80, assembly GCF_009650605.1. NCBI lineage: Bacteria > Pseudomonadati > Pseudomonadota > Alphaproteobacteria > Hyphomicrobiales > Stappiaceae > Labrenzia > Labrenzia sp. CE80. The sequence continues at coordinate 401,784 of NZ_WAJT01000002.1, read as the reverse complement.
TTTCATTGGCGCCGGCCCAGGCGACCCAGACTTGATCACTGTTCGTGGACTGAAGCTGATCCAGTCTTGCCCCGTCTGTCTGTATGCAGGTTCTCTCGTCCCGGAACAAATCGTCGCTGCTGCGCCCGAAGACGCGCGCGTGTTTGATACCGCACCAATGCATCTCGACGAGATCATCGCCGAAATCAAGGACGCGCACGACAAGGGATTTGATGTCGCTCGGGTCCATTCCGGCGACCCGTCGATCTACGGCGCGACCGCAGAACAGATGCGACGGCTCGATGCGCTTGGGATCGACTACGAAGTCACACCCGGCGTCCCTGCCTTTGCCGCGGCGGCAGCTGCGCTGAAGACCGAACTTACGATTCCTGAGGTCGCTCAGACGGTCATCGTCACCCGAACGACCATGCAAAGCTCGGCCATGCCGAACAACGAGGATCTCGAAACCCTTGGCAAGAGCGGCGCGACTTTGGCCATCCACCTTTCGATCCGCAATCTGCGTGAGATCGAGAGGCAACTGACGCCACTTTATGGCGCCGATTGCCCAGTCATCGTCGCCTACCGTGTCGGCTGGCCTGATCAGGACTTCATTCACGGAACATTGTCGGACATCGCAGACAAGGTGCGAAAGTCCAAAATCACAAGGACCGCCCTGATCTTTGTTGGACACGCCTTGAAACCGGCTCACGACTTTCGAGATTCGGCGCTCTACGACGCCGACCACGTCCATGTCCTCAGACCGAAAAAGAAAGCCAAGGCTTAGGTGTCATGCCAGCGCGCGATCCTCGGATCGCGCGGCAATCACATGGGCGAAGGATCCCATGACCGAGCCGACACGAAGGCCCAGGTCCGAAAGCTGCGCGCCTTCGGCGTCCATGGCTGAAAAGAGTCTTTCTGCCAGACCTTCCCGGACAGTGCTTGCATAGTGAAATTCATGCGCAGACAGGTTCTGCGACCATGGACGTCCGCTGAGCGGGCCCAGGAGCCGATAGCCAAGATGCCGTTTTCGATCGGCGAAGCTGGTTTCAAGCGGCAGCAGTCCAAGCATCTCATGTCGCTTGCCCTTGGCATCGACAAGCCCGTCACCCAGGGTCATGTAGCCGCCACACTCGCCATAGATCAACGCGCCTCTCTCAGCACTTTGCTGTATCGCCGCCTTGAAGGTTTGAGCCGCCGACAGTTTTCCAGCATGGAGTTCAGGATACCCGCCGGGCAGGTAGATAGCATCCACATCAGTTTGGGGAGGCTGGTCTTCGAGAGGCGAAAAGAAACTGAGTTCGGCGCCAGCTTTTTTCCATCTATCCAGCAAATGCGGATAGGCAAAGGAAAAAGCCACATCTCGTGCAATCGCTATGCGCTGGCCAAATGGTGGCAGAGTGTTCTGGACTGTTGTTGTGTGATGAGTGATCGAACCTGCAGCCTGCCGCAGGCCGTCGAGATCAATCTGGTTTGCACAAAGATCGGCGGCTGCGTCCAGAAACTGCTCGAGCTCGTCATGCTCTCCTGCCTGCACCAACCCGAGATGCCGTTCTGGCAGCGCGAGCCGCTCATCGCGCGCCAGTGCTCCGAGAACGGGAATTGCGAGTGGTTCAAGGGCGCGCCTCAACATCGCCTCATGCCTTGCACTGCCGACCCGGTTGAGGATCAATCCGGCGATAGACACGTCCTTGCGAAAGTGCTGAAAGCCGGAAACCAAAGCTGCGACGGACTGCGCTTGCTTGGCGCAGTCAATCACCATCACCACAGGTATTCCGAGCGCGGCAGCGAGGTCCGCCGCAGAGCCTCGGCCATTGGCGGCCCCGTCGAAGAGGCCCATGGCCCCTTCGATCACAAGGAGTTCGGCACCATTGGCTTGATCGCATGCCAAAGTTCGGATCTGGCTGATCGGCATGGCCCAAGCGTCCAAGTTGATACAAGGAGACCCGCTTGCAGCTTCATGAAACTTCGGATCGATGTAATCCGGTCCCGACTTGGCCGAGGCAACGGCTGTTCCCCGGTTCCGAAGCGCCCTGAGAAGCGCAAGCGTCGCTGTTGTTTTTCCGGCACCGGACTGGGGTGCAGCAATCAAGACACCTTTGGGCACTGTACTGATCATCCAACGTCAGTCGAACGAGCTGCATTGAGACCGAGTGGGTCAGAATTCAGCAGGCGACCGGATAAGGCTCCCATCCAGTCAAGCCCGGAGCGCAGACGCACCACGTCGCCGACACAGACGATGGCGGGTGGGGCAATACCGGCAGTGGCCGCATCAACGGCGCAGTTTCCGAGCGTCGTCTCGAGAACCTCTTGCGCGGCTAAGGAAGCGTTGCACACAATGCCCACAGGTTCGTCCACAGACCTTCCACCGGCAATCAATTTGCCGGCTATCGCCTCCAGGTGCTTCATCGCCATATACATGACGATGACCGGAGAGCCTTTTGCGATTCCGTCCCAATTCACCGCGTCTGGCGTGAGTCCGGTCTGATCGTGCCCGGTGAGGAAGGTCACCGCCTGATTGGTATCACGGTGGGTTGCCGGGATTCCGGCATAGGCCAGACCACCTATGCCTGCGGTGATACCGGGTATGATCCGAAACGGAATGCCAGCGCCGACAAGACCGAGCGCCTCCTCGCCACCGCGCCCAAAGACAAATGGATCTCCGCCTTTCAGGCGCAAAACCTTCTTGCCCACCTTGGCATATTCGATCAGCTTCAGCGTAATGTCGCGCTGTTTCGGACTCGGCTTTCCGCCGCGCTTCCCGGCATAGTCTGTGATCGCATCAGCTTTCGCCCACGACAGAATACTCTGGTCAACCAGAGCGTCATAAACAACGACATCCGCCTGCCGCAGACCGTTCAGAGCATGCAGTGTCAGCAGCCCAGGATCCCCAGGGCCTGCACCTGCGAGCCACACCCAACCAGCTTCGAAAATGGGAAGGCCTTCGGGAACCTTAATCTGTTCTGCATTGATCGACATGGATCTTTTCTAGCTGGCCCGGGAGGCAACGCCAAGCGCTGATACGAAGAGAAATTCCGCCGCTCCGACATATGCCGCCAAAGCACGGATACATGGTTTGAAATTATGGCTATAAAGGCCTCATGAGCGGGACAAAGCCGACAGAACTGAGACGTGGGTGGACCACCGGAGCCTGCGCCACAGGCGCCGCCAAGGCTGCGTTTCAGGCTCTTGCTACAGGCGAGTTTCCCGATCCGGTTGAGATTTTGCTCCCTCGCGGTGGAACGACGTCATTTGCTTTGGCCCAACACGCCTTGGAAGAGGGGCATGGATACGCGGCAATCATCAAGGATGCAGGCGACGATCCGGATGTCACTCACGGCGCCTTGGTCAGGGTTGATGTTCGTCGGCTGCAAGCCGGTGGTGGCATCGTGTTCAAGGCAGGAAAGGGCGTCGGAACGGTAACCCGGCCCGGTCTTCCGATTCCTCCGGGAGAACCAGCCATCAACCCGGTCCCGCGTCAAATGATCAGTCAAGCGATTGCGGACGTCGCAATGGCAACCGGAGAGCCTGGCGACGTAGAGGTCACTGTCTCAATCGAAGACGGTGAAGCCCTTGCCGAAAAGACACTTAATGGCCGGCTTGGTATCATCGGCGGCCTTTCGATACTTGGTACGACTGGTATTGTTCGCCCGTTCTCCTGCGCAGCCTGGATTGCGTCCATCCACCGCGGCATTGATGTTGCCCGAGCGACAGGCCTCTCCCACGTGGTCGCGGCGACAGGCTCAACCTCAGAAGACGCGGTGCGCGCCCGCTATGAACTCGATGACGCCGCATATCTCGACATGGGTGATTTTGCCGGCGGCCTTTTGAAATATCTCCGTGCTCATCCAGTTCCGAGGCTGACCATGTCGGGTGGCTTTGCCAAATTCACCAAACTCGCCCAAGGCGCATTGGATCTTCACTCCGCGCGCAGCCAGGTCGATTTCGCGTTTCTGGCAAAGCTTCTTGAAAAGGGGCATGCACCGGCGGACTTGATTCGAAGGAGCCTTGAGGCCAATACCGCCAAGGAAGTTCTGGATGAAGCGACTGTGCAGGGCATCGATATTAGTCGCCCTCTCGCACACGAAACCAAGGCAGCAGTCAGAGGCATTTTGCGAGATGCTCCAGTCGACGTGCAGGTTCTAATCGTCGATCGATCGGGCAACGTCACCGGAGAGGCCGGGTGGGATGAGTAGCAAGCCCAAGATCTTGCTGCTCGCCGGGACGCAGGAAGCGCGACAGCTTGCTCCTATGCTCAGCGAACGAATCCCGCACGCTCATGTTACCGCCTCCTTCGCCGGCGTCGTACGCGACCTGCCGGACCTTGGTGTCGAGACGCGTGTTGGCGGATTTGGTGGTGCCGAAGGTCTTGTCGACCACCTCAGGCAAACCGATACATCGCTCCTGATTGACGCGACGCATCCGTATGCCGCTCAGATGAGTTGGAATGCAGCCAAGGCGGCGATGACCGCTGGCGTGGCCCTGTTGAGGCTCAACCGACCCGCCTGGCAACCAATTCAAGGCGATAACTGGATCAACGTAGAAGATCTGCAGGCTGCAAATCTGCTGCTGCCAAGCGGATCCAGGGCCTTTCTTTCCGTCGGGCGCAAGGAGGTCTCAGTCTTTTTTAACAGGTCCGATCTATGGGCGATGGCGAGGATGATCGAGCCTCCGCCTGCTCCCCTGCCCGCAACCTGGCATCTTGAACTGGCCCGCCCCGGGAAAAGCGCGGAGGAAGAAATACGGCTCCTTCAGAGGCATAAGATTACGCACGTCGTCTCAAAAAATAGCGGCGGCGAGCGATCCTACGCCAAGATTAAAGCGGCACGATCCATGGGCTTGCCAGTCATCATGGTGGCGCGCCCGCGGTTACCCGAGGCGGAGAGCGCACCAGATGTGGAACGCGTTTTGCTCATGGCTGAAGAAATTTTGGGGGAAAGGCAAACTGGCTAAACCTTGGATCGCAGGCGATTGATCGCCAGCAGAAAACGTGGGATTCCGATCACGTAACGCTTCCAAAGCCGTGTGGGCTCCTGAAGCAGGCGGAAAAGCCATTCAAGCCCAAGCGCCTGCACAGCCTTGGGCGCGCGAACGACACTCCCGGACATGAAATCAAACAGCGCGCCCACGCCTATACAAACTGTTGCGTCAATCCGATCACGATTCTCGACGATAAACCGTTCCTGTGCCGGGTTCCCCATAGCAACCAAAAGCAGGTCTGGATTGACTGAGGAGATCTGAGCACAAACGGCTTCGTTTTCCTCCGGCCGAAAATATCCGTTTCGGCACCCGACCACCTGGTGTTGTGGATAATCTTGCTCGATGACCTGCCGCGTCCTTTGCAGCACCTCTTCGCGAGCACCTAAGAGGAAGACGCGCATCGGGACTTGGATGGATTTGAGCAAGCTGGGAATGAGGTCCGTTCCGTTCAAATTGTCTGGAAAGGCTTGGCCATGCAAAATCCAACTAGCCAAATTGGCTCCCGCACCGTCATTCAGAAGCGTCATATGCTGAAGAGTGTCAGCGAAGTTCGGGTCGTCAAAAGCCGTCAGGATCGTATGGGCATTGCAAATCGCAATCGACATTTTATGTCTGCCGAGAACCGACGTCTCGACTAGGTCAACCGCAGCCGGTCGATCAAGCCTCAAGACTTCCAAGGGACCAATTTCGACTGTCTTGCAGTCTTTCTGCAGTCCCAAATCCATCTGTGGCGCAAGCATCGAGGTGACCTAATTGAACAAATATTTTGTATTTTCCCATGTCGCTGCATGAGACTCTTGAGAGATCTAAAGTAGGTATGAATCAGAAATTCCGAGTTAAAAACGGCAGAGATTTCAGACGATGGTTAATAGCTTGATAAAAGCAGCCAGAATCTTCGTGGCTTCATTCCAGATATCGGCAATGGTTACATCAGTTCTGAAACGAGAAATACGACCGTATTACGGGGTGACGTGAAATACGTCTTAATATCGCGACGGCAAGGCCGAGCCCGAAACCCAAAACAGCTCCACCAAATGCGCCAGCGATAAGAAGGACACTCCGACCAGGTCCATCAGCGGTTAGCGGTGGCTCAGCTTTACTCAGAATTCTCACTATGCTCTGTGAGATATTCTGCTCTTCATTTGTTTCACGCGTTCTTCTCAATACTGCCTCATAGATTTCACGAGCAGCCGACGCCTGAAGTTCCAAATCGTTCAACTTGACTTCGCTCGGTGCGCTGCTGAGCTTCAGCGCCTTCTGGGTCGCAAGTTCCTTGGCGGTATCTTGTTCGGCCTTTTCAGCTTGCGCCAACTCCGATTTAGCGATGGATGCAATCCGCTGCATTTCAAGACGTATTTCCGAACGGATCCCCTGAAGTGACGCTTGAGCCGCAAGAAGTGATGGATGCCTGGCGCCCATCTGGCTTTGCATTTGTCCGACCGTCGCAGCGATAGAAGCATATTGGCGACGAAGCTCGACAAGAGTGGCAGATGAAACTTCTGTATCGCTGACACCTACGACCAGTTCTTCCAGCGTCAAACGGCTAGCGGCCTCGACCCTTGCTCTTGCCTCAATGGTTTTTTGCTGCAGCTCCACCAGAGAAGTGTTGAGCGCAGCCAGGCGGTCTTCGGAAATCAAATCGCCTTTCGCTGTCACCAGGTCATTTTGCGCCCGATACTGCTCAACCGCGCTTTCAGCAGCTTGTACCTTGGTGCTTAGCTCCGCGAGTCGGCGATCAAAAGCGTCGGTCAGACCCTCGTACCGATCGGCCGCCGCGCTGTTTTCATATTCAAAGAAGGATCCAACGATCGCGTTTGCGATTTCCGCCGATTTGGCAGCGTTGTCGGTCGTCACACCCAGTGAAACGATATAGGAGCTGCTATCTCGCCCGACCGAAACAGCCTGCCTCAAGTTCTCAGCGACAGCGTATGCCATTGATGATCCGTCACCTGGAACACTGAACTGAGAATCTGTCTCAAGTTGGAGCTCTTCGACTGCGCCCTGCAGCACAGTGTTCGATGTCAGAACCTGAACCTGGCTTGAAATTAGCGCTGAGATGGCCGCCTGTGAAGGTGCGCCTTGGGCCTGACTATCCAAGTTGAACTGAATCTGATTTGGGTCGAAATAGAGTGTCGACTGGGCCGTAAATTCTCTTGGTGAGAGCCACATGGCCGCAGCACCGAACGACATTCCAAGGACGATCAAGAGCGAGATAGACCGCCGATATTCATAGACTGCCCCGATCAGCGTCCGGATATCCAGTATCGGCTCATCTGCCTCAATCATCGGAATGTAGCGGTACGTGCTTTTCGTCGAGGAGGGCACATCGGTGCGTTTCAATACCAGTTTTCGATGCGGCAGAGTCTCCGCTGGCGCGATATTGCGATCCTGCGGCTGGGGCTCGAGATACTCATATTTTCGTGCACGTCGTTCTACGAGATCAGATTGGATCCACCCCTTGCTCCGAGGCGCATAGGTTCCATAAGACTCGCGGCGAGGCGGACTTTTCCGCTGGCCTCTGGCGCGCCTCTGAATCTCGTATTCATACTCATCGTAGTCATCGTCAAACCAGCTCATTCGCCGCTTGAAGCTCCGCATTCCACACATGTCCAGACAGTCGGGAAAGCTTAGGTAAAAAGCGGTTAATTTAATGTTGAGCAGTTTTGGCCTTCAGCTTCAAAGCGAGGCTGGAGAACGGCTGATAACTGGGGTCTATCGCCAGCTTCCGTCGGTTGAATATTATTGCCTTCGGACTCCGGCCACCAGTCGCCGGCCGCCCAATATGTCCAACCGAGCCAAAGATCAGGTGACATGTTCATTGTCTCTACCATTGCCGCGAGTCCAGTCAGACAAGCACTATCTTTTGACCCTCCAAATTCGCCAAGGAACCCTCGTGCGTCGTGCTCCTTCAACCAACGTGAAAAGTTCTGGAGAGCATCATTGGCGAGCTCGGCATTCGGGCAAGTCTCGTGAGTTCCAGACAGGTCTTCGTCAAGATATTGATGAACCTCATAGGCGAAGTTGGCGTCAGGATCCAAAACTCCAGCCATTACCGTGCCATTGGCGCCCCCTGGAATATCATGCTCCCAACTGGATGCGCCGCTCCAGATCGTGCCTGGAACAAGAATGAGATTCTTTGCACCGGCGGCACGGATCCCGGCAATTGCCCGATTCGCGGCCACGAGCCAGTCAGGCGCAGGGATGTCGTAAGGCTCATTCATCAAACCGAAGATGATATCTTCGTCATTGGCAAATTCGAGTGCGAGTCGAACCCAAAAATCAGCAAAAGAGACAGACGTAAGCCCCTCCGTCATGAGACGCTTTCCGTCATAGTATCCAAAGTTATGTGGATCCAGAATGATCTTCATTCCATTCGCCCGAATGAGCTCGACCGCGCCTCGCAATTTCGTCAATTCTTCTTGGTCAAGCTTTTCCCTCAGAACCGGCTGAAGGCGCTCCCACTTGAAGGGAAGGCGAACGATATTCATGCCCTTGTCAGCAAAATACCGCACCGTCTTTTCTGACGGATATATGTAGTTGGTCCCGTATACGCCCGAGGCGTCCCCATATTCAGCACCCGAAATATTCACGCCCCGAAAGCACAGGCCAGTGTCTTCCGCCCAGACAGACATTGTGGTGATGCCCCAGAATATGCTGCCAGCCAAAACGCTCAACACGCGCGGATCTGGAATTCGACGTCGACTGTTGCTCATCATGCGGAATCGCCTTTGGTGCCAGCTGGTATCGGCCGCTTTTCCGATATCAACACCCTGCTCTGGCGCCTTTCTTTAAAGCGCCGGGCGATCGGAAGTTCAAAAAACTGATAAATCAGTATTGCGAAAACAATTGAGTTCACAAGACAGGCAACGATAAATAAGAATTCGTTTCCGGCCCATTCAATTGTCACCTTAGAGAATAAAATCCGTGTACCTGTAAGAACGAAGACATGCGTGATGTACAAGCTATAGGAAGCATCTCCGAGATAGTGAAGAAAACGCCACTCTCTCAGACGGGTAAAATCAATCGACACCAGACAATAGATAACAATGGCAGCAGGCAAACCTGCCACCAAGAATCTAGAACCCTCCCACTTTAATTCTTCACCAACCAGGAGAAGACAGAAACTCAAAACCGCAAGTGTGATCGCAATACCTTGCGGAGCAAGCCTCTTAGCCAAGTATAGTTTGGCGATCAGAACACCCGCCAAGAATTCAAAGACTATCGAGTTGCCATAAAATCGACCCAGGACAGACTCAGGTACAAACGCATTTGCGGCAACAAACATAGCGAAAAGCACTATCGTCAACAAAGCTGGCCTTAAGCTTTTTGGCGCAAATAAAAGCCCTCCGAAGATAATATAAAAGTACATTTCATAATTCAGCGTCCAGCCGGGAATAACCACCGGAGCGATCATTGCACCAGTTAAGTCGGCGGGGTTCATCCAGGGAACGAAGAACAGCGACGCTAAGAGATGTGGAAGATCAAACGTTGTCGACTTGAGGTAACTCGGCAGCAAGAACGCGATCGCCGCAGCCAATAGAGTAAAAAGCCAATAGAGAGGGACAATCCGTTCGATACGACGTTTATAGAATTCTCGAAGGCTCGTTTGTTTTCCAGCTGTCGTGAACCACATCACGAACCCGCTCGTGACAAAGAACAGGTCTACACCGGTTTCTCCGACGACTGGCATCTCCAATGCGGGAGAAGAATACAGCTTTGGTAGTTGTAAAATTGTGTGAAAATAAACCACCAGCAATGCTGCAATTGCCCGAAGGTACTGGAGCTGGATCAGCATTGAGTTCTCCCGGCCGGGTCACTGGCTGCGCGCATATGTGGGTTTGATATTGTCGGCAGATGCTTTTCGGTCTGGAAATCTCATGTGTCCAGCCAGCAACCAAAGGAGAGCCGCAATTTTGATCGAGAAGACCGCCGTCCCTCCGATCATCATATTCATGAAAACAAAAACAGAGAGTGAATGGATGAAACGCCTTTCCTCGGGTGTATCGCAGGCCGGATAGAAGCCGACAAACAACCAAAGGAGTACAAGGCTAAAAATGGTTCCGATTACAACAACATAGATATACCCACTATCTCCTAGCGAAGATGCGATCTCCGCAGAAAAACCCAACTGCGTCGGCCAATCCAGATCTGCAAATTTCCTCATCGTGAAGACCACACGCCCCGGAATATTGTCCCCTGTCGCATCCGGTTTGAGAATGAAGACAAGGACGCCCATCAGCAGAATAAAAGGCATGATCAGAAGGCTAACGAACCGCGGCAACAGCGGGTAGATAAAGTACCCGATGAACGAAATCAGGGCAAATATCAACATTGTACGCGTATCGTTGGTAAGCAGAATCAAGGTGATAGTAGAGACATAGAACAGCCTTTCAAATGGCGAAAAGCGCTTCCAGAGAGTTAGGAGATAGATCATCATCACGCCGGAAAAATTTGCCAATGAGACCTGTTCAAGAAACAGTGAAGATGACCTATGGCCAATTATTCCGAAGGTGAAGCGCCCTTCAAAGCCCAGCGCGTTTCGAAAGAGCTTCGAATCCACCACTGTGAAAAGCTCAACACCGCGCGTATTGGCAAAATACTTGGCCGGATAGAAAAGGTCGCCGTATTGGTCAACGAAGAATATCTCCAGCAGAAGAACTAGAAAAATCAAAACGCTCGCAGATTTGAATACTAGATTTATCGTCGAGAAACTGCACCAAGACCCTAAGGTCACGAAGCAAAAAATTATCAGAATATTCCGGATGTAATCCGGATATATTTGCTTGTTAATCACAGATACATAGACAGCAAGCAGAACAGTTATGATCAGATAAATCAGTGGTGCGAGATCTTCCTCATAAAGTCCGCGCTGAATAATCAGCAGGAGCAACACGAGCAAGATCGCAAATTCGGTGACAGCAACTGATGTGAAGTTCAGATCAAGGACATGCGCATTAATCACCGCGAGGGCGGCATTGTAGAATGTAGCTAACAATACCAATAGAGCTACAAAAACGCTGGGCTTTTCAGAGTTTTCGGTCACAGACGTTCCATACGAATTGCCAGATACCACCACGAGAAATCAGAACAGCTGCCGCCGTCAAATCTCACTTCTGAGTCTAACGCATCGAAGCAGAAGACCAAACTCGTGATGCCTTTTGATTCAATGGAAGCTTTAGTTTTGGCTCTAAGAAGTGCGTGCGAGAGCACGTTCATACAGAGCATCATATCGAGCGATGGTTTGATCCCAAGAGTGCTGTTGCGCCGAGACTATTCCCGATTGCCTCGCTCGAGCCGGATCAACCTTCAGTTCAGTCCAGGCGTTCTCGACATTGCCAGCAACGGCTGCCGCGTCAGTGAAATCAACGAGACGAACGCTCGGATGTTTTTCAGCAAGCGATTGAAACGCTGTGTTGGGTTGAACAATTGGCAGCAGCCCGGCGCTCAGGGCCTCAATCATAGCGATGCCGAAGCCCTCATATTCGGACGCGCTGACGAAAAAACTGCAAAGTCCTATCAAGTCTCGCAGGCCTTGATCAGAAAGACCAACGTGGACAAAGGCGTGATCCTCAAGCCCTCGACCCTGTATCATCTCCTGAATATCTGAAACACTCCAATCCGAAGGGCCTCCAACGATATCAAGTTGCCATTCAGGGTCCTGACCATTCAACGCAGCCAACGCGTCCAGTACCAAATCAATTCGTTTGTTCTGCGAGAACCTTCCAAGCGTCAAAAGTCGTTTTTGCGGTCTGAGCGAGGCAGCACCGGCGAACTTATCCAGATCAACTCCATTTTCGATCATCTCGGTATGACCGGGCGCAAGAGGCCGGAAAAGTTCAAGGTCGCTGTCACTGCAACATGCGATGGCATCATATCGACTCGCAGAAAAACGCGTCACGCTATTGAACCAGATCTTTTTCAGAAAAGAATGTTTGGCAGTGTGAAAGAAACCACCATGCGTCGTCGCAATCAGCTTGCGTTTTTTTGCAAGCGAAGACAGTGCAAATGCATCAAAGAAGAAGTCGATCGCGTGGACGTGAATGAGATCAATGTCCGTGATCTCCTGAAAAACGGACGGGGCAAATGGATAGCGCGAACTACCACTGTAGGGGATCCGTGCGACCTCGACGCCATCAATAATTTCGTGTTGCGGCAGACCTCGATCGGGGGCGGTGAACAATCGATCAAGAGTCACCACACGAACTTCGCCGAAACGACCGATCTGGCGCGACGCCATATTCTTCACAAAGTCCTCCAACCCGCCAATCATTGGCGCATATTGGCGAACTATGTGAACGAGGCGAACGTCGGAAAAATCAGACTTCGGCTTTTCTGAAGTCACGAGAATGGCCGCGCATTCACGATTGGCGAGCCGAATTTCGATGCAATCGCCCGGAAAACACCATTTGCTCCACACGCGACCTGTGCGTTGCCCTCCTCGGTATTTTCCCCGTCCTGCCGTGGCAAAAGAAACGGATCCATCAAATGGTCCGGAAACAGACATCCAGCTTCAGTGGTCATAGCCGTTTCAAAACCCAATTTTTTTGCAATCAGCGCTTCTCTCGTACCAGATATCGAGGGAGCCCCATATGGGTAAGCGAAATGCTTCACTTGCCGTTGCAACTTTTCTTCCAAATACGCCTTGTTGTCACCGATGTCGCTCATCACTTCATCATCAGTTAGGTAGGATAAGGCGCGATGCGTGGTCGTATGAGCGCCGATCTCGATCAGAGGATTTTGGTCAATATTGATCATTTCCTCTTCCGTAATCGCGAGCTCATCCACAATATCGGGTAGCGAGACATTTGTGCTCGCAAACACGCTACCAAGCTGCTCAACACGCCTAAAGTCATCCCAAACCCAAGCGACAACCTGCATTAATGCAGCGGTCTTCGACGCAACATCAGTAACTTCAAATGTCACGCCCATCGGGTCAAAAGAGACGCGGTCATTGTCAATAAACATCTGTCGGACACCCAACCACCACGCATTGATTGATCTCGTCATCATTTCGGTCGGAACAAAGATAGTTGCAGGTGCATGAAACTTTTCCATGATGGGCAAAGCCAATTCAAGATTTGAACGATATCCGTCGTCAAACGTAAGAACAGCAAATGGCTGCGACTGAGGATCCTTCAATCTGATCAGCGCTTCAGACAACGTCACGATGTCGCGCCCTTGACTGACGATCGTCCGCAACGCGGCTTCAAAATCCGAAGCCCTGCAGCCTTGACCCAAAAGAGCTTTAGGCTCACGCGTGAACTCATGAAACATCAGGATAACGCCACGACCGCCGTATATTCGGCCAATTAAGCTAGCAAATCCGCTCATATCAAAAAAACGCAACGCACAATTCTTAACTTTTCGCTTTGCCTGCTGAATGCCTGTCATTGACGGCGTAATTGTTGGGTTCCCCTCACTCATCAAAACCACCTTCAATAACAATCCCAATGTTTAGCCGACACGGACCTTATTCTCACATTTTCAGAAGCTAACTCATGGTTCTCAACGCCACATTCACATGCCTGTGACTGGGCCGAAAATTAAATTCAAGTCTAAAGATATGTTTCCAAATCTATCTCGTCGGGAATTTCGACGTTTTGGAAACGACAAGAATAGCCTTTAGCGATCAAACATGAAGAGCTTGATAAAAAGCTACGCAGATTTCTTCATTTACTATCGACGAGAACTCATCGCTTGAACGTTCCAGAAAGTATTTTCTGCTATCAGAATTTTCAAAGTTTACAGAAGAAAGCCTTCCTCATGCGCATTCTAATGCCGTGTGCCGCATTTCCTCCCTTCGCGGATGGGGGCGGTCCCATCTCTTCGTTTATCATCGCAAAAATGCTCATTGCCGAGGGGCATGACTTGCTAGTGGTCAACGTGAGCGATGAGGATACGCACGAAGTTTATGAGGGAATTCCGGTTCATCGGATTCGCTCTCAAAACATCTATTGGAACTATTATACGCCAAGACCCTCGTGGAAGAAGATGGTTTGGCATGCCTTGGAAAACGGCAACCCCAAGGCATATCTTACCATGAAACAAGAAATTTCATCGTTTCAACCGGACGTGGTTGTAACGATCAGTATCGAGAATACCAATGTCGCAACGTGGGCAGCAGCACATGCTTTAGGTGTTCCTGTCGTCCATATAACTTTCAGTACATTTCTTATGTGCTGGAACGCAACCATGCGGAAAAATGATCATAATTGCGAGCAGCAATGCATCGGTTGTAAAGCGACCTCGATCGGTAAGAAATTTCTCTCCCGGTTCGTTGATGGCGTCATTGGAGAGTCTGAAGATATAATTCGACGGCACACAGAACAGGGGTACTTCGCCAATGCGGTTACTCAAAGGATCCCTGCCGCGATCAATAAAGTCCAAACGACCAAGCCAAGACACTTCCCCAATGAGCGCCCTTTCAGGGTGGGTTTTCTAGGCGTTCACACTCGTTTCAAGGGCCTGGAAACACTCGCACAGGCTGCACAACTTTTACCCGAAGATTTAAACGTTGAATTTGTTATCGCAGGCAAAGGACGCGATGCATTCGCTGAGCAGGTGCGGGACCAATTTCCGGCACACAAGAGCAGGTTTACCGGCTGGGTGGATCCCGAAGCCTTTCTTCAAGATGTTGACCTTCTCATTTATCCGACCATCGGCCGGGAAGCCTTCGGTCGTGCATCCATAGAGGCATTCGCACATGCAGTTCCGGTTGTTTCGACAGACATAGGTGGCGTGGCTGAGAACATCAAAGAAGGCTTCAATGGCTTCAGTTTCAGGGCCGACGATCCGATCAGCCTAAAAGATGCGATCTTGAAGATTGCGACGTCAGAGCAGCTCTACAATGACCTTTCGGAAGGCGCACTCGCTTCCGCTTCTGAATACCTGCAACCCAACTTAGGTCGCATGTACACGCGCTTCCTTGATCAGGTCTGCGCCCGATACCAACAACTAGAAACGGCAGAGAGCTGATCTCGCGTGAGTATTCTTGAAAAAATTTTCGAGGCCAAGACAAACATCTATCGCCTAATCTGGTCACTGGGCAGCCGTTTCGGCAGCACCGTCCTGAGCTTCTTGGTGCTATATGCGGCCAGTCATGCCCTCAGCACTGAAGAATACGGCCTCTACATCTTCCTGTTTTCCGTTGGAAGCTCGCTCGGACTTATCTTGGTTTTCGGACAGCACATCCTTTTGGTGAAACACTACCGGGTCGGTGGGCATCAGAAAGGGCTCACCAACCAGGACGTTTTGCTCGCCAACGCGACTTGGCTCGGCGTGGGCTGCGGACTGCAACTGGCAGCAGCCTTCGTGGTTTATGTATTTTCAGACAGCCTCCCAAACCCGTATTGCTATCTGCCGGTCGCTTTGCTGTTCGGTGCTATCTTTACCTTAAGCGAGTATCTACAAAACTATTTTCGAATTCACGGCCAGATCGCCCTCGCACTCGCACCTCGCGAAAATATTTGGCGGACGTTATGTGCGGTATCACTCCCAGCGCTTGCGTATGGCGGTTACCTTACCACCGGCGTTCAAGCAGCCGGCCTCGTGACCTTCTTGCTAGCACTGATGATCGTCTATCAAGTCGCCCGATTTGTGAACGCCGAAGGACTGCGGTTCTTGCGTCCTGATGCCCGTTCGCAAAACGCGATCGACTGGCGGAAATGGAACATCGAAACCTTCTATTTTACGTCAAATAATTTCTTCATTTCTGCCGCCAGCTATCTGGAAACTATCCTGATTGGGCTCGTCTTGAGCCTGGAGGCCGCGGCGTTCTATTTCGTGGCCTACCGAATTTCGATGTTGCTTACGTTACCCGTTCTCGCGATCGATACCGTCGGAGTTCCTTTGATTGCAGCTCGCTTTCAAAATAACGACAAGACTGGCGCGCAATATGTGACCGCGTTGTTATCGGCCGGGAGCTTTGTTTGCGCCTTGATCGGCGCCATTTTCCTCTACTTTGCCGGCGAATTCATTCTCCGCCAATTTGATCAATCGTTTCCCCAGAATTTCAATGTTCTGCTCGTCCTAAGTTTAGGGTCGATCATTCATGCATTCTTTGGTCCGGGCACCTGGCTAACAATGATTGGCGGAGGTGAGAAATACATTTTGGGCGCGCGCGCTGTCGTTTTCATTTTCTATCTCGGACTGCTTGCTCTCCTAGGATATTGGTTCGGCCTGGTCGGAATTGCTATTGCGAGTATCACCCAGCTGACAGTCGTTCACCTGATCGCTCGCAGATGGGCGATACGCAGATGGAGTGTCGACAACATGGCAACAGCCATCTTCAAAACACTCGGATCAATGCGCCACCAGGCCAATGGTGGATCATGATCTCTGACATTTAAAATAACACCTTTTTGTCGAAAGAAAGCGCACTCGCAGATGAATAGCGGCACCCCTTACCCGCCCCTAGAAGTCGTACGGCTTGACGATACGACCGCAGTCGTCCATGGCGCTCTTGGCTCAACCGGGGTCATACTATGCAACGACTGGGGATATGAGGGCCTCTGTGCTCACCGCATGCTCAGAATTCTGGCAGATGGGCTAGCGACAGACGGCTACCCATCGATCCGTTTTGACTATCCAGGTTTAGGAAACTCATCGGCCAACGCGGTCGATGTCCAATGCCTCGCTGAACACCAAAACATCATTTTTTCTGCGGCCAACTGTCTGGCCAACTCAAGCGGGGTCGAAAAGCTCATTCTCGTTGGCATTGGCTTTGGCGCGCTATTGGCCGCGAATATAGCGCAGCAGCTTCCCCTGCCCTTGGCGGCTTCAGTGCTGTTTGCGCCACCAAAAAATGGGCGTGGGTACCTAAGAGAACTGCAGCTCCGCGCGTCAATGATCGCGGAGGTCACCCGGGTCAAGCCAGACATACAAAAAGGTGCATCGCTAAACGTTGCAGGTCTGTCGATGGCCGATAGCTTGGCGACAGAGATCAAAGACCTCAAACTAAGTCCAACGGCCATCGCTCCTGACGTGCCGGTTTTGATTTTTCCACGTCCAGGCCGCGTGAAAGAAACTGAAATTGCCGAAGAGATCATGTCTCGCGAGACAAAAAGCGAGACCGCGATTTTTATGGGGTACGACGCTTTGATGACAGACCCGACCGCTGCAGTAACTCCCGATGAGGAGATACAGAAAGCACGGTCCTGGATAAAAAGCGTCGCACCCGCGCGTGCTGCGTCACAAACAACATGCTCTGAACCTGACTGCGTTCTCGAAGATCTATCGTTCTCAGAAACCACCGTCACTTTCGGACCTGAGAACAATCTGGTTGGAACTTGGTGCACCCCGAACGGTGCTCAAAAAGGGGTTCCCATTTTATTTTTGAACGCTGGCGGCACGCCACGCGCGGGATGGGCCCGCAACGCGACCGATGGCGCCAGATGGCTTGCCGGCGCTGGGATTCCATCTTTCCGGATAGATTGCGCGGATATCGGAGACAGCCGCCCGGCCAGAAACGGGCCAGAGATTGTCCACTATAACGTGTCTCAACTCGCTGATCTCAGCGCCGCACTCGATCATCTTGGAGCTCAAAACATAAAAAGCGTTATCGCTGCAGGTACCTGTAGTGGCGCCTATCTGGCTTTGCGCGGTGCGATCTCTGACCCGCGAATTGCGGACGTGGTTGCCGTGAATCTTCAGCGTTTTCTATGGGACCCAAGAGACGATATCGCAAACGCCCTCAGATTCGATCACACAAGCACCAGCGACTACGGTCGAAAGTTTTTTTCGCCAGAAAAGGTCCTGAAGCTTTTATCTGGCCGTGTCGCGGTCTTGCCACTTGCACGTTTCCTGGTGAAACGACTTCTCAAAAAAGCAGAATATGCCACAGCGCCATTCACATTCGGGCTTTCACCCTATTCGCGTATCTTTGCGCAAGTGCATAGAGAACTGGATCAACTCGTAAAACGCGACGTCGGAATCAAGCTGCTCTTTAGCGTCGGAGATCCGGGGCTTTCTCATGTTCAAAATGTGCTCGGCAAGTCCATGGAGAGATCAGAACATTATCCAACAATGCGGATCACAATGATCGAAAATGCCGATCACAATCTGACCAGCCATAAGTCCCAGCAGATCTATCTAGACACACTCGCAAACTCCTCGAAGACTAGGTACCAGCAAGACAGCTGAGTTCAAGTCGCTGAATATGCCGCCGGAGCGACGCGACCCAAGTTGTAAATCGTTCCACAGGGTTTGGCAGTGGGGCCAGCAGATTGGTTCCGCGCAAGACGGATCACCTTGCGCGTGTTGGGGCCCAGGTGAAACCAATTCTCACTTGGTCGAAAGTTCTCGTCACGCAAATGGACCGACGGGAGGAACTTGTCAGCGGTCAAACTGAGAACCCACAGGTCGTCCGTTACGCGCTGCATCTCCAATTCAAGCTTCGCCGGCCATTGCCTCGTTTCAAATCCACCAGGAAAATGAAACGCGTCGGCCACGATCTCATCGCTCTCGGGATCAGTTAGGCGTGCGACTGTGACATCATGGGCAGGCGGGCCGAAGCGGTAGGCGTAGGTGGTATCGAAAAACGCGCCGAAGAGATCGGTTGCTGCAAGTTGCAGATTGCTGTGAGCGGGAAGCGCCATCTCGCGCTCGCCCGACACCACAGGCGTTGCTCCGTCGCGAAGACAGGTCAGGGTCAAAACAAGATCGCGGGATTGACCCGTGTCGTTGATCACATGGACCGCCAGCCCATTTGTCCCTTCGTCGGTCAGGTTGACGGTGACAGGTCGGAATGCTCGTTTCAGGGCATAATACGCCGGCTTCGGCACGCCAGTTGAGTCGACAAGACCCCAGCCCGCGCCTGGCATCAGATCCTGATAGGTCCAGACAAGTGCCCCCTTGCAGCTGGATCGCGCACGGCGCCACTCCGCAAAGGTCGTCTCCATGATCTCGCCGGTCAACGCACGCGACAGGTCCAAGTACCTCTCCGGATCGCAATAGCGCAGCTCCGCCGGGTCGACGCCATAGTGCGCCTTGATGTAATGATCGCGCACATCCTCAAAGTCCCAACCGGCACCGCGATCACGGGGTATGCGTTCTTTCCAGCGCGGATCATGCCCGGGTTTGGCAGGCAAGTGCTTCTCGAGTGTCTCGGCCTCCGGTACGTTCGAAAAGGCTAGGCATTCAGCCGCAAAACGCACTTCTGCGCGACGTGCATCTTCAAGTGGCCGCTGATAGGCGCCTACACCGTAATAATGGGCAATGCCCTCATTCGCCGAGAACGGCAGAGCGCCTTGGCAAGGCGAGTTCTCGACATAGGGCACATCCGCACGAAACTCAGCAGCAACATTCGCAAGGATCTCCGTACACAGGGGTCCCTTCCAGCGTTCTTCTGGCAATCCCATCATGGCGCCCTGCTGGTAAATCTCGCTGCCCCCGCACAGTACCCCGAGGGACGGACATCCCTGCGACCGTAAAAGCTGCTGCCGGGCCTCGGTGCGGACGCTTTCGACAAATGCCTCGTCCTTGACGGGATAGTCGTAGTTGGCGAATTGAAAATCCTGCCAAATCAGAATGCCGAGCTCATCACAGAGTTCAAAAAAGGCGCGAGACTCATAGACCATGGTCCCGCCGATGCGGAGCATGTTCATGCCAGCATCGCGGGCAAGCTCCAGCAGGTGACGGTAGCTTTCTGTGTCCCCCGACAAGTTCAAGAGGTCTGCTGACGTCCAAACTGCACCGCGACAAAATACCGGCACACCGTTGACGACAAGGCCGAAGCCTTTGCCGTCGTCACCACGATCCTCCGCGATGGTCCGGAAACCTGTCTTCCCGAGATCGATTTTCTCGCCGCCGACGTCGATGCAGACTGCATGTAGCGTCGGCTGACCATGGGTATGCGGCATCCAGGGAGCGATGTCTGGCAAAAGTAACTCGCCGTGATATCGGCCGCTGGAGGTACGCGTCAGACGCGCTTTTTTGCCGGCGCAGTGCAAGTAAACCTCGCTTGCAGGGCCTACCAATGCCAGGTCGACTTGCAGAACGCCACAGCCTGCCTCATCCAGGCTAGCCGTCATCCGGAGACCTTCGGCTCGAAGATTGCTTGGCTCGCTCAGGCTGATCGGCCTCCAGGGGCCGACTGCATGGATCTCGGGACACCAGCCCGGCATATGGCCCAGCAGCGTGGTTCTGACCAAACGAAGCCCCTGGGAAGTCGCCAGTTGGGGACGCCAGCGGGCGCGAGGCCCTTTGCGCTCAAGATGGGGTGCCAAGGCGCGGAAGCAGATCGCGAGATCATGCTTCCCCGATAGATCGACTTCGACCGTCTGCCGCAAAAACATGTTGTCCGAATATGCGATCTGAACGCCATCCAGATAGATCTCGGCAAGCGTCGCAAGGCCATCGAAGACAAGCTCACGCTTGCCCGGCGTCTCGACCGTCAGTGGCACGACGTACCAGGCATCCTTATCGTGTAGCGGAGACGGTTTTTCCGGATCATAGAGACCCGCGGCGGTCAAGGCTCCAGCAACCGTTCCCGGGACGCTGGCCTCAACCCAACCTGATGCGCCAGAAAGATCTGACGGATCCGGATAGGCATTCGCGTCCGTCAAAAGAAGGCGCCAACCCTCGGTAAGTTCGGAGACCCGGTTGCCGGATACAGACAAGGCGAGAGACATCTTCAGGCTGCTTCGCAGCTGGGCTTGGCAAAACGATCGTCAAGGGAAGCGGTCAACTCGCTCCATGCCGTGATGGCAGGCTCAAGTGCGGGCTGAAGCTTGTCGAACTTCTTGCGCATGACAGCACGCGCCAGCTGGAATTGAACTGTTTTGCAGGTCGTAGAGATACGACCCGCTGCGTCTGCAGGCGCATCCAGTCCCACAACACCATTGCGGCCGAGCCAATCAAGGTGCGCAGCGAAAAGCTCAAAATTGGCTCCGAGCTGGCGCAGCGTGTTGAAGGCATACAGATGGAAAAACTCGAACGGACGCTCGGCGACCTCCTCCACCTGGCGAGGGAAGACCTCAGCAAAGGCGGCAACCGGATTGTGCTTGGGGCGTTTTGCCAGATAGGCCGCGAGCAGCGCTTGCGAGCGTTCAACCAGCTCTGACGGGGCGATGTTTGCCTCAGGCAGCTTGACGAACTCGGTATAGGGCAGAAACGGCAAGTCGCGCGCATGGGCACCGCGCTGGAAGACACCGTCGAAGTCGTCACCCTCAAGGTGGTGAAGTCCAAGGCCGTGGAAATAATCCATCGTCCGGGTTTCAATGTCGAGCCGGTTGATCGCAATCGTCGTCTTGCCGTGGGACTGATGGTACCCGACACCTTGCGTATCGGGGAGGAAGTAGCTGTCGACCTCAACAAGTGAGAGGCGACCGCGGCTGATCTGCTCCAGCACGTGCGTCTCAACGCGATCGTAAATGGCAAGCTCGGTGACCCTGAGGTCATAGAGGCTTTCCAGATCCTCGAGCGGTACCTTGAAAAAAGTGAACTGATCGCCCTCGAAATCCTGCATTAAGGAATAGGCTAAACAGGCCTCCGGCGGCAGATCGAGCGCAGGCAGAACCTCAAGCCAGACATCAAGATAACAATTTGTCTCCGGCCAATCACGCTCAGCAGAATGCAACGCATGACGAACATAGGAGGCCGGATCCAGATCCGGAAAGATCTTGTCTGCCATAGTGACCCCTCCTCACTCAGCCCCAAAGGGCAGAGCGAACGCTATTTGGCCATGCATTCACATCGAAGCCGTGGTGGCGGAAAAGCGCCAGCGCAAGGCGTTCAAGCCCAAAGCCCACACAGGCTGTATAGGCAGGTGAGCCGTCAGCTTGCTGGATGTTCCAGGCCTTGCCAAAGTTGTCCATGTGAAAGTTGAAGCTCATGCAAGCAGTCGGATTCGCGCCTGAGTTGACCGGGATCAAGAGTTCAAACTTCAACTCCTGCTCGCGTTGGCTCGCGCCCATCATCCGGCCAACACGGCCAAAAAACGGATCGTTCGCCACCTCAACCTCATGAGGCAGCTCCAGAATTCTCATCATCTCCTGGCCGCGCTGCTTCCAGGTTTCCCGGAACTCAATCGTCTGTTCTTCGGTGCCGACACGAACGTACTCGCGCTGGCGGAACATCTGCATCCGGGTGGGTTCCTTGGACGGCTCATTGCGGAAGCAGTAGGACTGAAGAGCAACGTAGGCTCCTGCCTCCGGCAAACGCCCACGGCGTGCGAGGATCGGATAAAGCGGATAGCAAGCAGCCGGGGTCAGCGCGACATCGGTCTTTTTCTGGCTTTCAGACCAGTCCTCGCCAGCTGCCATGCATTGGATCAGACTCATGTGATCTTGATCGCAGCCGCAAAATGCATGAACTGTGCCCGCCAACTGCGGGAAATTTTTCATATACCCACTGGTTTCAAAGTCGGTAAGCGGCATTCCCGGCGGAAATACCATCGCCTCGGAAATCTCATCCTTACCGAAGCTCAGCGCGAACTCTTCAAATCGCGAAATGACATCTTCGAAGGCCGCACTGCGCGCATAAAGGCCATCAACACCGCTGTCGTGCAGAATACCCTGATTGAAAAGCTGATCGAGAAACGAAACCTGAGCGTCCATCTGATCTATCCTAAAAGGCTGGTATCTTGTTTGTTGACCAAGAGCATTGTTGACGTATTGCCGAGAATGCGGTCGTTCGAAATCATCAGCTGCGCAGAATGTGCGTCGCGCAGATGACGGCCGAGACTGAAGGGGGTTCCGTTCTTATATGCGGCGATTCCGCAAATCAGCATGCAATGATTGATGATCGTCAGGATCATTTGGGAGGTGCCGACCTTGATATTGTTCATGGCGACCGAGAAGCTCATCGCATTCAAGGCGTCGGCATCGCCTTTGGCTGCTTCGAACTGCTTCAGACCGGCGACCACGTTGGCTTTGACCTGCTGCAAGAGGTTCGATGCTTCTGCCAGTCGGAGTGCACCTGGAGGTGTCTGGCCCGGAGACTTGCGGGCAGCAGCCTTCACGAATGCCTGAGACCGCGCCACTGCATCAGCTGCGATGCCATACCAGAGCGCGCCCCATAACAGGTGCGAGACCGCGAGCATCGATTGCGCAGCAATTTCCGCAAACGGCTTCGGCAGGATTTGCTCCGCAGGGGCTTCTGCCTTGAAGATGTAACCGTCTGAACATGTTCCGCGCATGCCGAGCGTGTCCCAGACGGAGGTGCGCTCAAGTGAGTATTGCTCCTTCAAAAACAGCGTTGCGATCTGATCGGAGTGTGGCGCATCGGCATTTCGCCGAGAGGTCACGATGATAGCGTCTGCCATCGCACCGTAGGAGATAACGGTCGCATTCTTTTCAAGCCGTGCCGTTTCTCCATCGAGATCAACGGCACAGATGGAATTGCGAAGGTTTCCGCCGATTCCGGCCTCACTGGTCGCCGATGCAATCAGAAGCTGCTCATCACAGATTCGCTTGAGAAATGCCTCATGCCATGCACTGCCAACAGCGTAGTCCGCGAGACTCGCAATCTGGATCTGATGCATTGCGTATGTCATCGCGGTCGATGCACAGGCTTGGCCGAGGATCGCACATAGATCTGCGATCTCGGTCATGCTGGCAGCTTCGCCGCCAAGCTCCGGCCGGATCATGACGCCCATGAGACGCTCAGCCTTCAGAGCGTCCATGCCTTCACGCGGAAAGCGGCCCTCGGTATCAACTTGGTCCGCAAATTCTGCGGCCACCTTCGCCGCGCGACGAGCGCGCTCCGCGAGGGTCATGGCCGAAACCGGGCCTGCAATATTCATCTCAAGCGACCTGGCGATCGTCAGTGATTTGGGAAAGCGCATCCGCGATGGACACGATCGAAGAGAATGACTTCCGATTGAGGAGGTTCTCGGGGAATTCGACGTCAAACTCTTCCTCAAGCGCCAGCATCAGCTGTACCGATGCGAAGGAAGAAAGCCCCGCTTCATAGAGATCATCGGCATCGGCCAATTTATCCACTGCGATAGGAAGACCGCCATGTTTGGACAGCAATTCGCGGATAGTAGAATTCATGATGCTATTCCCTGTCATTTAACCTCCCTGCAATTGAGAGGTCGTTCTTGTTCCCTAGGGAGAACTTACTATGACAGAATAGATAAACTCAGCTTAAAACGCTTGGTTAATATTTCTATAAAGATAAACTTCAATTCTTTTACATTAACAAAAACTGAAGAATACTTTCCACAACGTCGATTCAACGAGCCAATCCAGTCAACTAGCCTCGTCAACAAGCAGGATGTCATGATCTTGGCCAGACGAGCCCGTTTCTGGATTCACAGCATTCTCTGAAGAACACCGTCCCGCTTGATCAATCCGTGGAATAAAGCGGCCCCAATGTGCACCGTGACGACAGCCACAAAGGCAAGTCCGAGAACTTCGTGTATCGGGAAAAGCTGATCCGCCAGGGCACGATCCTTTGCCACCAGGGCAGGCAGCGTGAAAAGTCCGAAGACCTCAATTGCCGCGCCATAAGCAGACGTTGCCACCCAGCCAACCAGCGGGTTTAGAATCAGAAAGATATAGAGAAATGCGTGGGTCGCTTTGGCCGCCATACGCTGCCAAAGCGGGATTGCCTCCGGCAGCGGCGCCGGGTGGGATCCAAAACGAAAAACCAGCCGGACCAACGTCAATACGAGAAGTACAAAACCAACTGAGCGGTGATAGTCAAATAAGATGTTCTGTAGAGGTCCGCCATCAATACGGATCATTACAATGCCTGCAGGCACCATGGTCAGAACGAGCACGACCGTCAGCCAATGAAATAGCCTCGCCATCGCGCTGTAGCGCGTATCACTTCTAGACATCCGAATTCCTCTCCAACGTCAACCTAGAGCTGGCTATGGCCCCTGTCCAGAAACAAGGTAGCCGCTCCGACCCTACGCACCGGGCGGCAACGCAACCAAGTCTTGATGGCCAACGATGACAGAGAGGCCTCCAAGTTCAATTTCGCCCAACCGGCGCGTTTTCCAGCGGTCAAGTTGCTCGGGGTCCAACCCCATCTCAGAAGCTGCCTCGATCCACCCTGCCAACAATGCCTTTAGGAACGCAGCGCTGTCACGACCGGCAACCCAATCAGACCCTCCGGTGACAACTTCATAGCCCGCTTGCCTGAACAGATTGGCCGCAGCGTTCCAGGCAAATGGACCGAGTGCAGCGCCAAAGCCTTTGTCTGTCTTTTGGTGCGTATTCATGGCCTGGCGAATTGCATCATCAAGCGGATCGACCGGTTCGCAAGACGCCCTGCCGTCATAAGACAGGCTGGCGAGGAAAGGCTTTTGTGAAGTGGTAACCGTTTCGACAAGCGTCCCGAGGAACTCCTCCGTCACAAGGTCCAAGAAGGCCGACGTCGTGATCGCATCCACGGCATCCCACTGCAAAGTTTCCAGACCCCGCGAGAGATCTGCGATCTCAACCTGAATGTTCACACCTGGCGTTGCCGAGAAGCGCTCTGCCGCAACGTCGAGAAGGCGTGGGTCGTTGTCAACCAGGGTCCAGTCCTGAGGGCTGGAGAGCCTTTCAGACATCGCCGCGACGGTTGATCCAGCGCCGCTGCCGAGGTCCAGAATGTGAACTGTGCGATCGGTGGGCAAGGCAGCACGAAAGGCATCTTCAATCTGCTGATTGCGAGCCTTCAGATCAAAGGGCTCGCGGAGAGCGAGCCAATCTGCGGAGAAGCCGCTCATGAGTCGAGCTCCAAGATCCTGACGAACGCCATTGCCGCGTCGTCCCATGTCGGCAGGGCCTTACTGCTGGCCCAGGCCGCCATGCCTAACTTCGTTCGTTCGTCGGAGCACTGCAGCAGTTTCTCCAATGCGCCTCGAAGCCGGCCGACATCCTCGACCCCACAGTAAATCGTTCCATCTCTCGCAAGAGTTTCCTCGACAGCCCCCGCACCGCTTCCAATGACAGGCAGCCCATAAGACAGGGCCTCAGTGTAGGCCATGCCGTAGCCCTCATAGCGGCTCGCGAGCACAAAAACATCGGCAGCAGCATAAAACCCGGACAGCTTTACGGCATCAACGGCGCCGTGAAAACGCACGCGATCGGCGAGTGAGAGTGCCCGGAGTTGCGCCGACAGTTGTGAAAAGCAGTCCTCGTCACGGCTTGTATCTCCGACAACGTCCAAGTGCCAATCGAACGCCTTGAGGTCCGAAAGTGCCTCAAAGAGGAGGTCGTATCCCTTTCGCTGAACGATCGTGCCGACGGACAATAGGCAAACCGGTCCTTCATCTCGATACGCGTTCTCCTGCGCCCGGTCGGTTCCTGGCTCGACCACGTGCAAGCGATACTCGGAGACCTTGAAGAGGTCGCAGACCTGGTCTCCGGTCGCGGAGCTCGTTACAATGACGCGGCGCGCAAATTGCAAAGCTGTTTTTTCGCTCTCCTCAAGAGCATTGGCCGTTGCTGCGTCGATACCATTTTCCTTACACAAAGGATGGTGAACCAATGCGATCAACTCGACATTATCCGCCACGCTGGCAACAGCTTTCGCAAGCACTCCAAACGCCAACCCGTCGACAATGACGCGCGAGCCCTTCGGCAGGCTGTTCAGACGCCGACTGGCCTGCTCGAATGTTTCGATTGTTGGAAACGGGAAGCCCTCGCCGAGCGCCAGCAGTTCAACGTCCCAGCCTGCATCGCGCAGGCCAGAAATGATCCGCCGATCGTAACTGTATCCACCGGTTGGCGTGTCCAAATCGCCCGGATAGGCGAAATAGACCCGCTGGCGTTGCCTGTCAGATTCGGGCATCAGACAACAGGCGCTTCATACCAGGCGCGGGCAACGTGAGATTCGGAAATGGTCACTCTCAGGCTGTTCAGTTCGGTCCCAACACGTCCCAAACGGTCTTCCCGCGCCGCATTGGCAAGGTGGTCGTGAATATATTTGGTCAGGAACTCAGTTGTCGTGTTGATACCTTCAAATTCAGGCAGGTCATCGAGATTCTTGTAGTTCAGCGGCTCGAGAACTTCCTTCAAGGCCTCGTGCGCGCGTCCGATGTCGATCACCACGCCATTGCTATCGAGCTCTTTCGACATGAAGGCCGCATCAATCACAAAAGTGGCACCGTGCAGCGCCTGCGCTGGTCCGAAAAGCTCCCCCTTGAAGGAATGAGCGATCATGACGTGATCTCTAACTTCGACTGCAAACATTGGCTTTGAATTTCCTTGGTTGTGGCTCACGAGTAGACCAGCACTGGCGCAAGCGCATCTAACTGACCAGTCAATATTTCGGGAAGACGGTGAGGTGCTTCTTCAAACGGTATGCGGTGAATTATAAGGAGATCTAGCGCAGGATCTTTTAGAAGCGAGAGGGCAACGCCCAGACGGCGACGGTAGCTCCATCTCACCTGCCGAGCAGCGGGAATGGTCCCGACCTGGCTGGATTTCAGGCAAAGTCTCCGCGCATGAAAGTCAGCGCCAAGCGGCACGGAAACGGATGTTGCCCCGTACCAGCTCATCTCGACAACCGTCGCTCCGTCTCCGGCTGCTTTCAACGCCGTCTCCAATCCCGCCGCCTGCGCACTCGTATGAAAAACCAGATCCTGATCCGCAGGTGCGTCTTCGGGCTTGGCGAAGTCGAAACCCAGGGTCTCTGCAAATACGGCACGCGCGTCATTGACGTCCACCAACGTCACCTTTGTGGCCGGAATCCTTGCCGCCAGATACGCCGTCAGCAGGCCGACTACGCCGCCCCCGACCACGCAGATGTGATCCCCAGGTGAAGGCAATCCATCCCATAAAGCATTGAGAGCAGTCTCCATATTGGCTGCGAGGACTGCCCGTTCTGCCGGAACCCCGTCAGGCAGAATATGCAATTCGTTCAGTGAGGCATTGAAGTGCGTTTGATGTGGAAACAGACCAAAGACGAATTCGCCAATGTGCTGATGGGGTCCAGTCTCGACCTGGCCGACACAAGCGTATCCATATTTGACTGGAAACGGGAACGCTCCTTCTTGATGAGGTGCGCGCATGCGGTGCCACTCGCTCTCGGGGACCTGCCCCCGGAAAACCAACCCCTCCGTTCCCCGGCTGACCGCACTGTTGATTGTGCGAACGCGGAGCTGTCCGGTAGCAAGCTGCGGCAAATCCTGATCGCGAATTTCGCAGGTTTCCTTCGCGCTGTACCAAAGTGCTCTAGCCATACTGTTTCTTTTTTCGGTCATGAAATCACCGCAGGGTTGAACTACGTCACGGGACGATCCGTACGCACCGTTGACAATTGCACTATTGAGAAGCAATCCAGTTTTGAAAGTCACATTTATGCGTGATGTATCTGAAATGCAGCTTCAGAACTCAAGAGTATTGCCCATGACCCGACGTCGGATCATTTTTGCGGCGCTGGTTATCGTCAGCTTCTTTGGTCTTGCTAGCCTGATGGCTCTAACCCTGTCGACAGGCGAGGTCGGACTTCTCAAGGGCATTATGTTCACATGCTTCCTGCTGACCCTTCCTTGGACCATCATCGGTTTCTGGAACGCCGTGATAGGCTTGCTCACCATGCGCCTGGCCAAGGACCCGGCAGCCTATGTCTGTCCAATTGCCACCGGTGACAAGGATACTGCACTGACATCGCAGACCGCGATCCTCTCCTGCATTCGCGATGAAGACGCCGAACTGCTTGAGACCCGTCTCAACGCAATGCTTGCGAATCTGCTCCGCTCCGGTGAAGCCAAGTCCTTTTCGCTCTTTGTCCTCAGCGACACGTCACGTGATGACATTGCCCAGCAAGAGCAGGCAATGGTCGCTCGCCTTACAAGCAGCTGGGGCGCGGATATTCCGGTAACCTACCGCAGACGGACAGTGAATGCCGGCTTCAAGGCTGGCAATATCGAAGAATTCTGCGAGAGATGGGGCGACGAATACGACTTCGCTCTGGTTCTGGATGCCGACAGTTACATGTCCGCGGATGCAATTATCGGTCTTGTCCGGCGCATGGAGTTGAACCCGCGCCTTGGCATCTTGCAGAGTTTGGTCGTTGGCCTTCCCACCGAAAGTGCCTTTGCGCGTGTGTTTCAGTTTGGCATGCGCCTTGGCATGCGGTCCTACACAATCGGCAGCGCCTGGTGGCAAGGCGATTGCGGCCCCTACTGGGGGCACAATGCGATCTTGCGGATCAAGCCCTTCATAGAGAACTGCAAGCTGCCGACATTGCCAGGCAAGGGACCGCTCAGTGGTGCCATTCTGTCCCACGACCAAGTTGAAGCGGTTATGATGCGCCGCGCCGGCTATGAGGTTCGTGTATTGCCGCAAGAAGGTGGAAGTTATGAGGAAAATCCGCCGCACCTGCTTGAATTTATCCGGCGTGATCTACGTTGGTGCCAAGGCAACTTCCAGTATCGACGCTTGCTGAACATGCCAGGCCTCCTGCCGGTCAGTCGGGCTCAGCTCTTCCTGGCGATGCTGATGTTCATCGGATCACCGGCCTGGATCGGCTTTATGGTCAGCGCCGCTCTCGCTGGCGTTGCGGCAGGCGATGCCCCGCTGTTTCGAGCTGACACGGGCTATGCGCTCTTTGTGACCATCATGACGATGGTGTTTGCACCAAAGCTTGCCACGGTCGCCGACATTCTCGCACAAAGAGATCTTCGCAGAGGGTTTGGCGGTACCTTCCGCGTCCTTGCGAGTGCCCTGACAGAAATTGTCTATTCCTCAATGCTTGCCCCGATCATGGCAATGGCCCACACGCTGTTCATCAGCGGCCTGGCTCTTGGAAAAACCATAGGCTGGGGAGCGCAGGGCCGTGAGGTCGAACAGCTTCCACTTGGGCTCTCTGCATCGAAACTTTGGCCACAGACCCTGTTTGGAGTTCTGGCGATCTCCTGGATCGCGACACAGCCACTTGCTGCCGTATGGCCCGTGATCCCGATCGCCTTGGGGCCCCTGCTTGCCGTTCCATTTGCGGTATTATCCTCAAGCCCTTCTATCGGCCTGATGGCGATCAAGTCGACATTCTGGCGAATTCCGGAAGAAACAGCACCACAAGCAGAGCTGTCACCACTTTCTCTCCGGGCTCTTCTGGAAGGACCGCAAACGCTCTCTGACGATGCAAACGGTACACACCTGCCGCCTCAAAGAGAACCAGCCCGCGTGAAAGCGTAGGCGCAGTAGAGACGAAAAAACCGGCTCACGGCCGGTTTTTCAGGTCATCTAAAAGCTCAGACCATCAAGCAGCGTTGGAAGACGCAATTGACTGCGTGAGTAGAGCATACATCTCTTCAGGACTAGTTGAGCTGCGGATGCCTTTCGTGACCGCCGCGTCCCGAAGCTGTCGCGCGATCCGGGCAAGCGCCTTGAGATGATCAGCACCAGCCCCCTCAGGCGCAAGGAGCAAAAAGACCAGATCGACCGGCTCGTCATCCAAAGCGTCAAAATCTACAGGCTTGTCGAGCCGTGCAAACAAACCGACAAGACGGTCCAGGCGAGTAAGCTTGCCATGCGGGATCGCAATGCCATTTCCAACACCTGTCGACCCGAGACGTTCGCGCTGAAGCAGCGTATCGAAAACTTCCCGCTCGGAAAGCCCAGTCAGTTCAGCTGCTTTCGCAGACATTTCCTGAATAGCCTGCTTTTTGCTTTTGGCTTTCAGTTTGGCGATTACCGCCTCTTTTGTCAGAAGATCACCAAGATCCATTTCAAATGCCTACAAGTGCGTCAGCGCCAGCTCCGGAGGAGAAGCCGGCGCCAACTCATGATTATTTTATTCGGCAGCCTGCTGAGCCACCAAGGCCGGATCAATCCAGCCAATATTGCCGTCTGAACGACGATAAACGACATTCACGCCGCCGTTTGCTGCATTTTTGAACAGAACGACTGGCGTTTCCGTCAGATCCAGTTCCATCACAGCCATACCAACGGTCATCGTTTTGACCTTCGCCGAGGTCTCGGCAATTACCAGCGGATTGAAATCTGCCGGCAACTCTTCTTCGTCCTCGGTCGAGGCAAGTACATAGGAAGCCGCCTCGAAAGCTTCGCGACCTTGGCCGTTGTGACCATGATGGTCTTTCAGCTTTCGCTTGTAACGCCGCAGCCTCTTTTCAATCTTGTCCGCCGCCTGATCAAAGCTCTGCCGCGGCTCCTGGTCCTGAGCCGACACCTGCAGAACAGTGCCAGTATCCAAATGCAAAGTGCATTCCGACTTGAACCCAGTACCTTCCCGGCTCAACGTTACATGTCCGTTGTAGCCGCCAGCAAAATACTTGGTAAGCGCATCCTCAATTCGGTCTGTGACATGGGTCCGCAGCGCGTCTCCAACATCAACATTTTTTCCCGAAATCCGCAAAGCCATGGGGACCTCTTATTCTCGTTTGGACCAAAAGGCCGTCGACTAAAAGCCGACGCTTGAAACGGGTCACGTTTCAAGCCTACAGAATGGACCAGTCAGCGCGGAAGCGCCATCCCCTCGTCACCTACACTTGCGGCGCGTCGTATACGCACCCGCATCGCCCCTGTCAATTGCGCTCGGTCTGAAATTACACGCGTCAGTATCACAGAATATACCAGCATTACCCTGCGAAAACAGGCCGCTGCTAAGAACGGAGAGAATTTGACTTTTAATTTAGATAGTTAGCTACGGGCGCGCTTCTCGCGCCGCCGTTGAACAGATGATGGGATTTTCATCGCTTCACGGTATTTGGCAACGGTCCGCCGCGCGATATCCACGCCGTCGTCCTTTAAGTTTTTAACAATCGTATCGTCAGAAAGAATGGCCGACGGCGATTCTGCGTCGATCATCTGCCTGATTTTATGCCGTACAGACTCGGCGGAATGAGCATCACCTCCAACCGTGGCGGAGATGGCAGATGAGAAGAAATACTTGAGCTCGTAGATGCCACGGGGTGTTGCCATGTACTTGTTGGACGTGACCCGGCTGATAGTGGACTCATGCATTCCAATTGCGTCCGCGATGGTTTTCAGGTTCAGCGGCCGCAGATGTTCAATGCCGTAGGTCAGAAACCCGTCTTGCTGTCGAACAATTTCGGTCGACACCTTGAGCACCGTCTTCGCGCGTTGATCCAGGCTCTTCACGAGCCAGTTTGCCGTCTGCAGGCAATCCGTGAGGTATTCCTTCTCAACCTCGTTCCGAGCGTTGCGCGTGATCGTTGCGTAATAGGTCTGATTGACCAAGACCTTCGGCAAGGTGTCTGTATTTAGCTCCACTGACCAGGTTCCATCGGGCGAACGCTTGATCAGGACATCGGGAACCATCGGTTGAACCAACGATGAACCAAAGACGCTGCCGGGCTTTGGATCCAGCGCCTTGATCTCCGCAATCATCTCGGCCAAGTCTTCATCATCCACGCTGCAAACGCGCCGCAGAGCCGCATAATCGTGCTTGGCGAGAAGCTCAATGTTCTCAATCAAGGCTTCCATCGCCGGGTCGAACCGATTGCGATCAATCAGTTGCAATTTCAGACACTCGGCCAGACTTCTGGCGAAAACGCCTGCGGGTTCGAACGTTTGCAAGACAGCGAGTATGCTTTCCACTCTCTCGAGCGAGACACCCAGCTGCAGGGCCGTCTCTTCAAGATCAAGAAAAAGATATCCGTTTTCGTCCAGAGAATTGATCAGATGACCCGCAATCAACTTGTCTGCCGGCTCTGAAAAAACCAGGTGCATCTGGTCTTCCAGCGAGGAAACAAGCGACTCCTCCTCCGCAACAAACGCTTCAAGATTATAGTCTTCACCCGCAGAGCTGCTGGAGGTGTTCTTATAACTGTCGCCGCCTTTTAGTGCGGCAGGGTCTGGAGAGGACGGTACGCCTGGCTCATCTGGAAATACATTACCGAGATCCGTGTCGAGGCGTGTCGCAATCGCCTCGGATCCAGTTTCCAACTGGCTTTCCATCCAGTCGCCTGCCTGAGGCTCATCGCCCGCCGCAGCAGGCTCGCCTTGCGCAGGCCGATCATCGGATGCCGGAGCGTCCCCAATCTCGCCGGAGCCATTGGACTCGCTGTCTCCCTTTTCAAGGAGCGGATTTCTCTCAAGTTCGGCATCGACATAGGCGACCAGATCAAGGTTCGACATTTGCAACAGCTTGATCGCCTGCATCAGCTGCGGCGTCATGATCAGCGACTGGCTTTGCCGCATCTCCAGCTTTGTTGTAATTGCCATCTAGTCCGGGGTCTTCTCTAAGCGTGGTTGGTCCGCTTCTTGCTATACCCTATCCCCGGTGTTGTCATCAAAGTGTAAATTGTTCACCCAGATACAAACGGCGCACGTCCGGATTGGCCACAATATCGTTCGGTAGGCCTTCTGTGAGAACTTCACCTGCAGCGATAATATAGGCCCTGTCGATGAGGCCCAGTGTTTCCCTGACGTTGTGATCCGTAATTAGGACACCAATTCCCCGCTCGGTCAGATGGCGAACGAGTTGCTGGATGTCACCAACCGCGATTGGATCAATGCCCGCAAAAGGTTCATCCAGCAGCATGAAAGAAGGCCGGCTGGCCAGTGCCCGGGCGATCTCGACGCGCCGCCGCTCCCCCCCAGACAAAGCAATAGAAGGGGATTTGCGCAAATGAGTCAGGCCGAACTCGGCTAGCAACTGATCGAGATCTTCATTGCGCTTGCGTCGATCGGGTTCGATGATCTCCAGCACTGCGCGGATATTCTCTTCGACTGTTAACCCGCGGAAAATCGATGCTTCCTGGGGCAGATATCCGATGCCCAGGCGCGCACGCCGATACATGGGCAAGCGCGTGATATCGAAGCCATTCAACGCGATCGCACCCTGATCCGGGCGGATCAAGCCCGTAATCATGTAGAAGGTGGTGGTTTTGCCCGCACCATTGGGCCCTAGCAGACCGACAGCCTCGCCCGGCTTCACCTCAAGGCTCACATATTTGACCACCTGGCGGCGCCCATAGGTCTTACCAATACCATCGACGACGAGCGAGCCCGGTTCCTGGGCGCTTGCATCACCGGATTGAAGTTTACCTGAAGAGGTAAAGGGGAAGAGTTTCACCAATTGAATTCCATTATTGGCTATTTCCGGCGAGATCCCGCAACCTCAACGGCAAGCTGTCGGTGGCCCCGAAGAGAAGGCTGCTAGTTATTGTCGAGGCTGTTAGGCTGAATGAGCACCTTTACACGGCCTGTTTTTTGAGCCTGAAGGTCCGCCTTACCTGTCTTGAGATTGACTGTCAGACGATTGCCGACGACAACGTTCGGCCCCTGACTGAGCACGACTTCATCACCCGTCATGACCATCACTTCACGTTTCATATCAAAGCTGGCCTCATCACCGGTCGCGGTCTGATCCTCAGCAGAGATATAAACCCGACCGGCCGCCTCCAAACGTGAAATTTTTTGCTGTGTGGAGCCAGAGGCAGAGCCATCGTAAAAAACCCGCAGCCTTTGTGTTTTGAGTTGTGTCTCGCCCTGGGTCACGACGACATCGCCCTTAAAGGTGGCGCTGTTGGTCTTGTCCTCCACCTCGAGTTCCTCGGCCTCGATCTGGATCGGCTCCTTGTCGTTGGACCCAAAGCCGGCGAATGCGTCAGAAAAGGTTTGCGCTGCGGAGTAGCCTGTCAACGCGCAAAGGGAAAAGACGCCAATCACGGCTACCTGTAGAAATTTCATCATCGGCTATTCCTCTTGCGCGCCAGGGGTCAGCACCATCTTGATGCCGTCGGTGAACCGGACGATTCCCTTGTCCTGATCATAGGTCAATTGTCCAGCGCGAATGTTGCCATTTTCCGATCGGATCGAGAACGGCTCGGTCGTTTTCAACGCCCCGGACTTCAAATCAATCGTCACCTCAGCGAGGTCAATGATGTAGCCCTCACTCCACTCCACTTGAAGTCCATCATAGAGCGCAAGCGTTTCAGCGCCATTGTCATATGTTCCCTTCAAAGCCGAGACCTTCGCGCTTTGAGTCGGATCTAGCACAATATCGGCCCGAATGTTCTCAAGATCGATGATCCGGGGATCGCTTAGCCGCTGGATGGCTCTGACTGCGGACACTTTGTAGGATCGTTCTCCGTCATGGCCGGAAAGCTCCGGACGATCCATAACAAGGCCATCACTGCTCAGACTTACATTTCCAATGCCGAGCCCGGTCAGAATGTTGAATACAACGACCAACGCTGTCATGCCCGCCAGAATCAGCACGCCAGTGAGCGGCAGCAAGATGCGCAAGACCTTGACCATGCGGCTGTGACGACGCGCAGAGCGCTGCGCGCGGCTTTCTGCAGGCAGCGCAGTCGCTCCAGTCATATCGGCTACTGCCATCGTCATTACGGCCTAGGTCCTCTCATGCTCATGAGTGAGCGAAAATATCATTTTCGTCCCAACCCTTGAGATCGAGTTCAGCGCGAAACGGTAGAAACTCGAAACAGGCCTTGGCGATGTGCGTGCGTTCCTCGCGTTCGAGCATCACTTCCAGGCGCGTCTTGAGTTGGTGCAAGTGCAACACATCAGAGGCCGCATAGGCCAGCTGTGCGTCCGAGAGCCTTTCCGCGGCCCAATCTGAGCTCTGCTGCTGCTTCGACAACTCGACGCCTACGAGCTCGCGGGTGATATCTTTCAGACCATGGCGGTCCGTATAAGTCCGAACAAGCTTGGAGGCGATCTTGGTGCACCACACCGGGGTTACCGCAATGCTCAGATACTTACGCAGAACCGCGACATCAAATCTTGCAAAATGAAAGATCTTAGGCTTGGAAGGATCTGCCATAAGCTTGGCAAGGTTCGGCGCCTCGGTTTGGCCTCGCGCAATCTGCACCACGTCGGCGCTCCCATCGCCCGAAGACAGCTGCACCACGCATAAACGATCGC
This sequence comes from Labrenzia sp. CE80, assembly GCF_009650605.1. Classification (NCBI taxonomy): domain Bacteria; kingdom Pseudomonadati; phylum Pseudomonadota; class Alphaproteobacteria; order Hyphomicrobiales; family Stappiaceae; genus Labrenzia; species Labrenzia sp. CE80. The sequence continues at coordinate 366,067 of NZ_WAJT01000002.1, read as the reverse complement.
GATGAGGGTTGAGCCCGAGGGTCTCAGTGTCAACCGCCACAGCCTCTGCATCTTCATAGGCAGAGAGATCGGGAAGATCGTGTTTGTGGCTGCGGATCGTCATGAGTGTGACTGGCTCCTCAAACTGTCCCTGCGGCCTGCGGAGGAACTCAGGTAAATCAGGGCCAAGATGCCCATTTGAACTCTTGTGTCAGGTAGAACATGAAAGGCGGTCACGCAAGGTTTGCCCGGCGCATTTCCTCTCTTTCGGCCGGCAACGAGGCAAACCGGAGCAGCTCCACCTACTTCAGGATGTAAGGCCAATAGATAGCAGTCGATCGGAAACCGAGGAGCTCAGGCCGACTGCGGTATCCAGTAGAGACACCGAGGGAGAAATCTGGCGGTACGTTTAGGTGCGGGAAGAACAGAAACACACCTTATTTGCTTTCTAGAAAGCAATAGCAGCTTTTTTTGGAACCACGGCATTGCCAAAAGAAACAAGAACGCCACTTAACACAGCTAGCTTGTCATCTTTGTTGTATAGAAAGACAACAGTCGCCACCTCAGGAAACGAAAAAAGGCCCGGAAACCGGACCTTTTTCGGAAATCTCGGATCTTGGCAGTCTATCCGAAACAATATTTGGTGCCCAGGAGAGGACTCGAACCTCCACGCCCTTGCGAGCGCTAGCACCTGAAGCTAGTGCGTCTACCAATTCCGCCACCTGGGCTGTGAAAGGGGCTTTTAAGGACGGGTCGGGATCTTGTCAATCACAGAAGTGAAAACAATTACGCTCATTCACAAGCGGAAACGCGAACCCCTTCACAGGGTGACAGCAAAGGTCTAAGAGACTGAGGAACGTTTGGTTCTTGTAAGAACTGCAACATCATTTGGACGCGATAGGGGGCAACCGGCATGTCCATGGCTCTCAATGGAAAACTCGTAACAGTCTTCGGAGCATCCGGCTTTCTCGGACGCCATATCGTTCAGGCACTTGCCCGCCGCGGCTACAGGGTTCGCGCGGCAGTGCGCCGCCCAGATCTTGCCGAACACCTCCAGCCTCTTGGAGCGCCGGGTCAGATAATGCCGGTACAGGCCAATCTGCGTTACCGTTGGTCGGTCGATCGGGCCGTTCAAGGCGCAGATGCCGTCGTGAACACTGTTGGGATACTGTTTCCTTCGGGCAAGCAAAGCTTCGACGCGGTGCAGTCCTTTGGGCCGCTTGCTATAGCGGAAGCAGCACGTGCGGCCAGTCTTACCGGGATCACCCATATTTCAGCGATAGGCGCTGACGAGAACGCCGCTTCCGACTATGCACGGTCCAAAGCCGAAGGCGAGCAAGGCGTCCTTGAGACCCTGCCAGACAGTGTCATTCTGCGTCCCTCAATCGTGTTCGGCCCGGAAGATGACTTCTTCAACAAGTTCGCTTCCATGTCGCGGATCGCCCCTGCACTGCCGCTGATTGGCGGCGGCGAAACGAAATTCCAGCCTGTCTATGTCTGTGACGTGGCTGATGCTGTGGCAAAGTCTGTTGACGGGGAGCTGACTGCCGGCACCAAGTATGAACTCGGTGGACCGGAAGTCCTCAGCTTCAAGGAATGTCTGGAGCTGATGCTCCACGTGACCCGTCGCAAGCGTACACTTCTGCCAATTCCTTTTGACGTTGCAAGTGCTCTTGGCCGCGTGATGCAGATCCTGCCGAAACCACTGCTTACGGCAGACCAGGTGGAGCTTCTGAGAAGCGACAACGTTGTTTCGGAAGCGGCGATCAAGGAAGAACGAACCCTTGAAGGCATGGGTGTCAAGCCAGCGACGCTGGCCGCTATCCTACCAACTTATCTGGATCGCTTTCGTGAACACGGACAGTTCGACGCGCATCGCGCCGCCTGATCGAAGGTCTGAAGATTGATTTTTGAACGAGCGGCCCAGGCCGCCCGTTTTGCTTTCGTTGCGCATCTTTCTGCGTCACCGCTGTCGGCGCAGCTCGTCTGGCATCATTTCAAATCCCATGGCCGTACGGGTCACGCCGATATCGCGCAGACCACGATCATCGAGCCTTTGAAGCGCTCGAATGGTTCTACGGTACTCGAGCACTTCCCGTATCCGCCTGCCAAGCAAGACAAGCAGCATGAGAGGAAGCCCCCGGCTCGCCGCCTTTTGGCGGTAGATTCTATCGGTTGCCATGGTCATGAGTTCAACTCCCTTTTCTGATGGCCGCGGGTGAAGTCCGTCCGGCGATAAAAAGAGAATGCCTGGTCAATCCTGACAGCAGGGAGTCAGGTATATTCTCGTTATGTTCCTTTTTCTGAGAATCTGTCAGAATTGGCCAAACGGGAGAGGACGCATATGAACCCCATAGAACGCGCATTGGGCATCTTGCTGCTCCTGACGGGCGGAAAGCTCGTGACAGCAACGACGCTTTCGGAGCGCTTCGAGGTCTCGCTAAGGACGATCTACCGAGATGTGGACCGTCTGCTCGCGCTTGGCATTCCGATTGAAGCCGAGCGCGGCGCAGAGGGCGGTTACCGTCTGGAGAAAGGTTTTCTCCAACCGCCTGTCGCCTTGACCCGCAGGGAGACTGCAGCACTTCTTACCGCCCTTGCCCTTGTGCGCGGCATTCGGACCATACCTCTGGTGGAAGAGCTGGCCGCCGCTGAAAGCAAGCTTGTGGCGTCGCTGCCGAAATCGGTGCAACCGCTCTTGAGCGAAGCTGACCGCATTATCGGTATCGAACCTGTCCCCGCGGACATTTTCCACGCAGGCACACATCTCGAACCGAATGCTGATTGGCAGAGCGCACTCGACGGTTTCATGACCGGTCTCCTGGAGAGCCGACGTGTTCGCTTCGATCACCTCAACCCCGCGCGACCTCAGCCGCGCGCGCATGACGTAGAACCCTATGGCGTTTTGTTCGACCGCGATCTTTGGTACCTTGTCGGCCGATCAGTCGACGCCGACAGCCTGAAGATCTATCGCGCCGATCGTGTTCGCAACATTGAAGTCAGCGGTTTCAGGTTTCAGCCGGAAAAGACTTTTTCCATACGACAATTTCTTGGCGGAGCCTGGCTGTCTCAAGCCATGCGCCGCTGGGAAACTGAAAGACCAAGTGCTTTGATACGCGTCACCGCACACCATGCCGCCAAACTCATGTCCGACTGGTACTATCGGCATGCTGTCTTCACACCCGGGTCTGACGGCAGTGTTTTGATCAGCCTTCCCGATGTCAGTCGAAGTCGCCTCTTTCCCTTGGTTCGCTGGCTCGGTCCTGGCGCAGAACTCATCGAGCCTGCAGATCTGAGAGTACCGCTTGCAGCTGAACTGGAAGAACTCGCAAGTGCGCACAGGGCGTAGGTGCTCTGACGCCGGTCAACCTAGGTAATAGAGCCCAATAAAGCCGAGTAGGCCAACAATGATGCGCCACCAGGCAAAGGGTGCGAAACCATGGCGGCTGACGAAATTGAGAAGGCCTTTCACCACGAAGACACCTGCGACAAAGGACGCGATGAAGCCGATCGTAATAATCACGGCGTCATTCATCGAAAGAACATCGCGGTTCTTGTAGAGATCATAGGCAAATGCGCCCGCCATCGTTGGCATGGCCAGAAAAAAAGAGAACTCAGCTGCAGAACGCTTGTCGGTACCCATCAGCAAGGAGCCTGCAATTGTCGAGCCTGACCGAGAAACACCCGGAACCATGGCAAGACATTGAAACAGGCCAATCTTGAAACAAAGGCTAAGGGGATAGTCCATCACGTCAGTGTAGCGAGGCTTAAGAGGCAGCCGGTCGATCCAAAGAAGAATGATGCCACCGACCAGCAGGGTTGAGCAGATCAGAGCAGGGGACTCGAACAGCACGGTCTTGATAAAGCCATGCGCCATGACCCCGATGACGGCGGCCGGCAGAAAAGCCAAAAAGATGCCAAAAACAAACCGCCTCGACTTTCCATCGCTCGGCAGTGCCATGGCCAGGTTCCAAAGCCGCGCGGCATAGACGGTCAGGATCGCGAGGATGGCACCAAGCTGAATCAAGACTTCGAAGGTCTTGCCCGTGCTCTCGAAGCCCAGAAAATGCCCCAAAAGCAGAATGTGGCCGGTCGAAGACACCGGAATGAACTCTGTAAGACCTTCAACAATCCCCAGAATCAGTGCATTGATGATCGTTTGTTCTTCCATCAATAAAGTCTCCAAATGAACCAAAAAACGGCTTTGCCGGCCCCCAAAAAAACAACACACAATTTCCAGCAAATTCGGTTGGCGTCAAACCCTTGATAACCACCCTTAGGACATAATTGACAGCTATCGGCACGCGTTCAGGTGCCGTAGATAAACTGTCTCCAACTGGCTGTTCCAACCTCTTTCATGCTCACGCTCTATCATCATCCGTTCTCGCCGTCGTCCCGCTTCGTTCGTTTGATGTTGAAGGAGTATGGAGCCGAGTATCAGGAACGGACCATAAATCCCTGGGAGCGCCCCACCGAGCTGCTCGGCCTCAACCCGGCCGGCACCGTGCCCGTTCTCGTTGAGAACGATGGTCCACCGATTTGCGGCCCTTCGCCTATCATGGAATATCTTGATGAGACCCGTGGCTACGCGGTCGCGGACAGGCGTTTGATGCCGGACCACCCAGATGCGCGCGCAGAGTGCCGTCGTCTGGTCGACTGGTCACTCAGCAAATTTGACCTCGAAGTCGTCGGCCATCTTGTCCGGGAGCGCATCTACAAGCAGACAATGCCGAAGTCTGCGGGCGGCGGAGAACCTGATTCTGCCGCGCTGCGGGTCGCACGCGCAAACATCCACCACCATCTGCGATATTTCGGTTATCTTGTGGCTTCGCGCAGGTGGATCGCAGGGGATCGGCTGTCATTCGCCGATTTCGCGCTCGCAGCCGAGCTCTCCTGCGCTGACTATCTGGGTGAAGTGCCATGGGTGGCGGAAGACAACGTGAAGAGCTGGTACGCTCGGGTCAAATCACGACCGAGCATGCGGCCACTTCTGGGCGAGAAGATCCTGGGCATGCCGGCGGCGGCGACCTACGCGGATCTGGACTTCTGAGCAATACGGCAGCCAAACCCGGCAGGACCGAAAAGCTGATCAAGGCGCTCGAAGACAAAGCATCAAGCCTCGGGTTCGACGGGCTGAGGATCACATCGGCGACCAGCATTCCACAAGCACCTGAACGGCTGCGCCAGTTTCTGGACGCGGGTCATCATGGCAGCATGAGCTGGATGCAAGAGACCGCTGAACGCAGGGGAGCCCCTCGCACGCTTTGGCCGGAGGTCAGATCAGTGATCATGCTGGCGATGAACTATGGGCCAGAAGATAACCCGCTTGCTCATCTGGAAGACCCGCGCAGCGCCGGCATATCGGTCTATGCCCGGAACCGGGATTATCATGATGTCATCAAGGGGCGACTGAAGGAGCTTGCCAATTTCCTTGGCTCTCGCGCAGGCGGCAATGTAAAAGTCTTTGTCGACACCGCACCAGTCATGGAAAAACCCCTTGCAGAAGCGGCTGGCCTTGGTTGGCAGGGCAAGCACACAAATCTGGTGTCCCGAGAACTCGGATCCTGGTTCTTTCTGGGATCGATCTTCACCACACTCGAGCTGCCTTCTTCAGGCGGAGAGATCGATCATTGCGGTTCATGCCGGGCCTGCCTAGAAAGCTGCCCGACTGACGCTTTCCCGGCTCCCTATCAAATTGATGCTCGACGCTGCATCTCCTATCTGACGATCGAGCACGCAGGACCAATCCCCGCTGAGTTTCGAAAACCGATGGGCAACCGGATCTACGGCTGTGATGACTGCCTGGCAGCCTGCCCCTGGAACAAATTCGCCTTTACGGCCAGCGAGGCGAAGTTGATCGCGCGGGAGGATCTGAAATCGCCCGAGCTCGGCGATCTTCTCACGCTTGACGATGCCGCATTTCGAAAGCTCTTTTCCGGATCGCCTATCAAGCGGATTGGACGAAACAGGTTTCTTCGCAACGTGTTGATCGCTGCCGGAAACTCCAGGGACCCTGAGTTCCTGACGAAAGTGCGAGGCCTGTTGGACGACGACGCACCCATTGTCAGAGGCGCCGCGGCTTGGGCGTTTCGTCAACTTGCGCCGGAGGACGAGCGCTCTGCAGAGCTGAAACGGCGGCGCGAAAACGAAACCGACCCGGACGTTCTCAAAGAGTGGGCCGCGTAGGCCCTACTCGGCAGCCTCACGCATCGCTGGCGCTATCCTCGCAGCACAGTACTTGAACTCCGGAATTTTGCCGAAAGGGTCCAACTGCGGATTTGTCAGGAAATTCGCTGGGGCTTCCTGGAAACAGAATGGAATGAAGAGCATTCCACTCGAAACATCGCGATCAGCGCGCAGCGTCAATGTGATCGTCCCACGGCGGGTCTCGACGCTCACCTGCTGTCCGACTTCCAATCCAGCCTTGCGAATTTCCTTTGGATGCATGGACACGACGGGCTCTGGCTCGATCGCATCCAGCACCGTCGCGCGGCGGGTCATTGCCCCAGTGTGCCAATGCTCCAGCATGCGACCTGTTGTCAGGACGAGCGGGAAATCGGCGTCTGGCAGCTCGGCGGGCGACACAAGATCTGTCGGAACAATCCTGGCACGCCCGTCGCTGGTCGGAAAGGACTGGCCGAAGAGGATCTCATTGCCGGGTGCATGGTCATCGTCAGCGGGATAGGTCACCGTTCCATCGCGTTCCAATCGCACCCACGAAATGTGCTCCAGCGAACGCATATGCGAGCGCATTTCCTCATAGACCTCCGGCACGCCCGAGTAGTCCCAATTCAGACCAACCCGATTTGCGAGCTCGATGATCAGATCCAGATCCGGTCGCGCCTCACCTGGCGCGGGAACGCAAGGGCGTCCGATCTGAACCTGACGGTTGGTGTTGGTGAAGGTGCCGAGCTTTTCGGCGTGAGCTGTAGCCGGCAAAATCACATCAGCATGCCAGGCCGTTTCTGTCAGGAAGATATCCTGCACGACAAGGTGCTTGAGGCTTGTCAGTGCCTTGCGCGCATGATGCTGGTCCGGGTCTGACATGGCCGGATTCTCACCCATGACATACATGGCTTCAATGCCACCGACGAGGATGTCATCCATGATTTCAACGACGGTCAGTCCACGTTGCGGATCGAGCGTTCTTCCCCAGGCGTCCTCGAATTCCGCAAGGATCGCCGGATCTTCAACCGAGCGATAATCCGGAAACACTTGCGGAATGAGCCCAGCGTCCGAGGCTCCCTGCACGTTGTTTTGACCACGGAGCGGATGGAGCCCGGTCCCGGGCCGCCCGATGTGTCCGGTTGTCAACGCCATGGCAATCAGGCAGCGGACGTTGTCCGTTCCGTGCACATGCTGAGAGACGCCCATGCCCCAGAAGATGATCGACTTGCCGCTCTTGGCGTACAGGCGAGCGACATCGCGCAACGTTCCGGCATCAATACCGCAGACCGGTTCCATTGCCTCTGGCGTGAAATCCGCGATTTTCTCCCTTAGCGACTCAAAGCCATCCACATGAGCCGCAATGTACTGGCTGTCGTAAAGCCCCTCGGTGATGATGACATTCAGAATTGCGTTCAACATCGCGACGTCGGAGCCGGGCTTGAACACCAGCGCATGATCGGCGAAACGCATCAGACCCTGGTGACGCGGGTCCATGACGACAAGCTTGGCACCGCGTTGGGCCGCCTGCTTCAGATATGTTGCCGCGACGGGGTGGTTCTGCTCAGGCCTCGCGCCGATGACAATGATACAATCCGCATCAAGTGCCGAACTGAATGGCGCCGTGACCGCGCCAGAGCCAATACCTTCCATTAGTGCGGCAACCGAAGAGGCGTGGCATAGACGCGTGCAATGATCGACGTTGTTGGTGCCAAATCCCTGGCGAATGAATTTCTGGAAAAGGTAGGCCTCTTCATTTGAGCCTTTGGCGGATCCGAAGCCGGCGATGCCTGCTCCGCCCTTTGTGCCATAGCTCTCTTTCAAGCCATCTGCGGCAAGGTCGAGCGCTTCCTCCCAGGACGCCTCCCGGAACACCGTCAAATAGTTGGACGGGTTCAGTCTCAGCTCGGGGTCTTTGGCTGCATCCTCCCGCCGGATCAGCGGCTTCGTCAAACGTTCAGGACTTGAGACATAATCAAAACCAAACCGACCTTTGACGCATAGCCGGTTTTCGTTGGCAGGTCCGTCGCGTCCTTCGACCTTTACAATCTTGCCGTCGCTGACCGACACGGACGTCAGACAGCCAACGCCACAGAATGGACAGACACTGTCGACAGTTTCGTCCGGATAGACCGTTCGCGTTGCCGCCGTCTCATCCATCAAGCTCTTTTCGAAGAGTGCACCTGTAGGACAGGCCGACACGCATTCGCCGCAAGCGACACAGCTTGAAAGGCCCATCGGATCGGCGAGGTCGAAGACTGGCGCTGCGTGGCTGCCACGCCACCCCATCCCGATCACGTCATTGACCTGGACTTCACGACAGGCGCGTTCGCAAAGGTTACAGGCAATGCAAGCCTCGAGATTGACGGCGATTGCGGGATGAGAGACGTCCTGCGCCGGCCTTTCGCAGGGAGCATATCTGCTCGCTGTCACGCCAATATTGTCGGACCAGCGCCAAAAGTCGCTTTCCGGGTCAGGGTGCGCATGCCGGTCTGGCTGATCGGCCATCAGCAGTTCAAAAACCATCTTGCGGGCCTTGGTTGCCCGCTCCGTCTCCGTGTTGACGACCATGCCTTCCACAGGATGGCGAACGCAGGAGGCGGTCAGGATGCGCTCACCCTCAATATCGACCATACATGCACGGCAATTGCCGTCCGAGCGATAGCCCGGCGCATCCTTATGACACAAATGCGGGATGCCGACGCCTTCCCTCTTCGCCACTTGCCAGATGGTTTCATCGTCAGAAGCGGTGACGGACTTTCCATCAAGCGTGAAGGTGACGGCCGCGCTCATTGCCCGAACTCCTCGGGGAAGAATTTGAGGACTGATGCCACCGGGTTGGGTGCGGCTTGGCCCAGACCGCAGATAGACGCCGAACGCATGACTTCATCCAGATCCGCGATTTTGTCCCAATCCCAGGTCTTCTCCATGAGCAGCGAGACCATCTTTTCAGTGCCTGAGCGGCAAGGCGTGCACTGGCCGCAGCTTTCGTGTTTGAAGAACCGCATGAGATTGAGTGCGACGTCGCGCATGTTGTCGCGATCCGAAAAGACCACCACGGCATGGCTGCCGATAAAACAGCCGTGTTTTTCCAACGTTCCAAAATCCAAAGGTTCATCGCCAAGCGAGGCTGGCAGGATCCCACCAGAAGCTCCTCCGGGAAGATAGGCCTTGAAGGTATGGCCGTCCTCCATGCCACCACAGAACTCTTCGATCAGTTCATTCATGGTGATGCCGGCCGGAGCCTCTTTGACGCCAGGGTTCTTCACACGGCCAGAGACTGAGAAAGAGCGAAAACCCTTGTGGCCGCGGCGTCCCTGCGCGGCAAACCAGTCCGAGCCCTTTTCGATGATGTCACGGAGCCAAAACAGGGTCTCAACGTTGTGATTAAGTGTCGGCCGGCCAAACAGTCCTACCTGCGCAATGTAAGGCGGCCTGTGGCGCGGCAGTCCCCGCTTGCCTTCGATGGATTCGATCATCGCGCTTTCTTCGCCGCAAATATAAGCGCCTGCACCGCGCCGGAGCTCGATATCGATCGTCGTGATGACACCACACTCTCTCATGAGAGCGATTTCTGCTTTCAGGATGGCGAGAACGGCCGGATACTCATCGCGCATGTAGAGGTAAATGCGCTCCGCACCAATCGCATGGGCAGCAATGAGGGCACCTTCCAGCATGCGATGCGGATCCCGCTCAAGATGGTAACGATCCTTGAAGGTGCCGGGCTCTCCCTCATCCCCATTCACTGTCAGATATTTCGGACCGGGAAGGTCGTGAACGATCTTCCACTTCGCACCGGTCGGGAACCCTGCCCCGCCCAGACCGCGAAGGCCAGCTGCCAATGCATGGTCTGCGATGTCGACGGCGTCCAGACTTCCGGCCCTGACTTTTTGCAGAACCTCATAGCCGCCAGCTGCAAGATAGGCTTTCAGCCCTACAAATTCTGGCAGAAGCGGGAGCTGATCTCCAGCATAGATCGCCGAGTGAACCGCGAGTTCATTCGCATCATCGATGGCTTTCTTGTCGACCTGGACCGCAGGCGCGCCCGCGCATCTCCCGATGCAAGGAACCTTTTGAACCCTGATCTTGGCGGGATCCAAATCTGCCTGAAGAGAAGCAGCCAGTGCTTCGCTGCCCTTGAGTGAACAGGCGATGCTGTCGCAGACCCTCACTGTCAGTGGAGCAGGTGCTGCTTCGCCTTCCCGAATGATATCGAAGTGATGATAGAAGCTCGCGACCTCAAAAACCTCGGCCTGAGACAGACGCATCTCTTCGGCCAGCGCCTTCAGATGCCGGACATGCAGACAACCGAATTTATCCTGGATCTTGTGGAGATGCTCAATCAGGAAGTCGCGCTGTCGGGTTTCATCTCCCAAGAGACTGCGTACATCTTCAAGAGCTGTTTCTTCGAGCTGGCGGCCCTTGGGCTGGGACGGCTTCCTGGAAAGCCCCTTGCCGAATGTCATATCATCTGTTCCCGCTGGCTATAACAACCTGAGGAAACGTCCTTACAAAGGCAATGGCAAGTCATCAATGCAGATCATTTGATAATCTGTAATTATCAAATATCAGGCAATATCCGGTATCGCTGCAACCAAGGCTGATGTCACAGGCAGCGCCGGTTCACGTTGCGGCACGAGGATGCCGAGCTTCGCCCGCGCGTCAGGGTCGACAAGATCGAGGACCTGCAGGCCCTCACTCAGTCCGGCGTCCACCTGAAGGCGCGGCAAGATGGTCGCAAAGCCGCCGTCTCGGACAAGTGCAAGTATCGCGTTGAAGCTGTTCGATTCAAATGACGTCTCGGGCGTCTTACCTGCCTGCGCAAACGCGGCCTCTATGATCCGGCGGTTCTGCATGTCGGGCGTCAGCAAACAAAGAGGCAGGTCAGCTGCTTGGGTCCAGGTCATCGTCGATGCGTTAGTCGCTTTCAGATCGACATTTTGCGCTGCGACGAGACAGTAGGTTTCCTCGTAGATCGGAAATGCTTTGCAATCCGCCGGAGTGCCTTCAGCCAGATAGGTGAGCCCAGCATCGAGACTAAAGTCCGCCAGTCCAGCCTCAATCGCAGATGATGACAGGGAAAGGACCCGGAAGGTTATGCGGGGATGGATCCGTGCGAGGCGGCCGCAAAACCAACCTGCATAGGGCGCTGCAGATGGCACTACACCGAGCCGCAAGACCCCAGATGGGCTGCCTGAAACGGCAACGTCCTGCACCAGGCCGCCGCAGTCAGACAAAATACGTCTTGCCCAGACGAGAATCCGCTCTCCCTCGGGCGTAAAACCTTCAAACCGTTTGCCCCGAAAAATCAATGGCGTCGCGAGAGCCGCCTCCAGACGCCGTATTCTTGCCGACAGGGCCGGTTGCGACAAGCCACATGCGGCGGCGGCCCGAGCGAAATGCCTGTGTTCCGACATGGCGAGAAGAAGACGAAGGTCAATCAGATCGAACGGGGGAAGACGATCCATCATCTCAGCCTAGGCCGTAAGATGAGAAAAAGCGGACACAACCTCTTCGTAGACGCCCCGCTTGAACGGGACGATCAATCCAGGGAGCGTCTGAGCGTCCACCCATTTCCATTCGCAAAACTCAGGCTTGTGACCATCAGGCGGCGAGAGAACATTGATCTCATCTTCAGGGCCATTGAAGCGCACAGCATACCATTTCTGCGCCTGTCCCCGGTATTTCTTGCGCCGTGACACGGCGATGACTTCCGCAGGATAGTCGTAGGTCAGCCAGTCCGCAGTCTCGCCGATAACCGAGACAGAACGAATCGAGGTTTCTTCGTAAAGTTCTCTCAGCGCGGCCATCTGAGGATCTTCGCTGGTGTCGATCCCGCCCTGTGGCATTTGCCAGGCGAACTCGTACTCGGAAACGCCATTACCGTCGTCGCGCTTACCGACCCACACCTTGCCAGCCTCATTCAGCACCATGATTCCGACGCAGGGGCGGTAAGGCAATCCGTCTGAAACGACCGGAAAGCCCGGGTCCGTTCTCTTTTTAGGCACGGAAATCACTCATCGATCAATCGTTGCGCTTACAGGCACGAGCAAAAGGCCTCGCTCTTCGAGATCGCGAGACCAGACCTCGAGCTGACGGACCGTCACCGGCAGAGCCGAACCGGAGGCAACAGCGACACCCCGCGCTCTGGCGACACCCTCCAACTGAAGAAGTTTCGCGTTGATCTGATCTTCCCGCGGAACAGCATCCAGCACAACGTCGACTGCACTGAAGGGCGCTTTAACCTCGGCGGCGACTTCGGCGGACATGCTGCGCGAAGACGCTCCGTTGTCGACGAACATCAGACCACGACCGGTGAGCTTTTCCAACAGGTACTGCATGGAAGGCCGCGTCGACGTGTAGCGCGCGCCCATTTCATTGATGACGCCAACGTAGTTTGTGACCCGCGTCATCAACCATGCCAAACGATCCATCATCTCACCGGGACGCAGACTAATGAGCAGAGTGTGCGGACCAGGGTCATTGTCAGGAAAATCAAAGGGCTCCAGCGGCAACTGGAGCAGAAGTTCGTGCCCTTTGGTGCGCGCGCTCTGCATCCAGCGGTCCATGTTGGAGCCATAGGGCGCCATGGCAAAGGTCACGTCAGCCGGCAGGCTGTCAATTGCGTTCTGCGTACCGGTCTCACTCAGCCCAAGTCCACCGATGATTACCGCGATCTTTGGAATGGAAGCAAATTCACTCGAAAATGGTCGCGCATAGGCGTCCAGAGGCCGGACACCATCAGAGCTGATACGCGGCAAGAACCCATAGTCGGATCTCTCGCTGACACGCGGGTCCGGGTTGATCAAAAGCCCCTCAGACGGCCCATCGTCCCCTGCTGAAGCTTGAAGGTTATAGCGAGGCCCAAGGCTCGCATTGTTCTGTTCGCGCCTCAGATTCGGCCCCAGATCGCCTTCCAGCGAGGGACGAATTTCGACGACTTCGATATCTCGAGAAGACAGGCCGTTGACGGCATTTTCCAGAGGCACGACAGCAACCGGCTCGCCGCCGAAGGGATCGTTGACCACGCCCATCCAGATCGCTGCAGTTGTCGCCACAACGCTCAAGATCCCCACCCCCATCAATCCGAAGGGAAGACGAAGGATTCGGCGTTTTCCAAGTCCTAAGGGTGCAGAGAGATCTTCACTCGCCATGGGGTCCGTCGGGCATCCTTTTTTTGGCTCGAGCAGAAGAGTGGTGGCCGCGCTTCTGTTTCAGAGCGCGGCCACCAGCTTTATCAATTTGGCGCCGAAGCCGAATCACCGGTCGGTGGGAAGGCGCTGTTCACCTGTTCGCCGCGCAAGAGATCAAGCGCCAGCTTCAATTGCGTATCTTCAGCCGGGTCGGCCGGCACATAGGCCTGGCTGCCAGACTGCTCTTTTTCGCCCTCTTCGCCTTCAGCTTCCAAGTGGCCGCGCAATCCGGCTTCTCCCTTGGTTTCAGCCCGGCCTTTAAGCTCATCCGGCAAATCTTGGAGGGACTCGATGTCCGGGGCAATACCCTTGGCCTGGATAGAGACACCAGACGGCGTGTAGTAGCGCGCCGTCGTCAGGCGAATAGCACCATTGGCACCTAGAGGAATAATGGTCTGAACCGACCCCTTGCCGAACGAACGTGTGCCAAGGATCGTCGCCCGGCGATGATCCTGCAGAGCACCTGCAACAATCTCAGAAGCGGAGGCGGAGCCGCCGTTGACCAGAATGATCACCGGCTTGCCTTCAGTCAGGTCACCGCTGCGCGCATTGTAGCGTTGGGTCTCATCCGAATTCCTGCCGCGCGTCGAGACAATCTCGCCACGCTCCAGGAACGCATCAGAAACCGCAATTGCCTGGTCCAGAAGCCCGCCCGGGTTGTTGCGAAGGTCGATGACGAAGCCCTTGATCTTGTCCTCGCCGATGTTCTTCGCAGTCTCTTCGATGCCCTTCTTCAAGCCATCGAATGTTTGTTCATTGAACTGGGTGATGCGGACATAGCCAACATCACCTTCTTCACGCCAGCGCACCGAGCGGATGCGGATGATGTCGCGCGTGATGGTGATGTCGAGCGGCTCGCTCGCGCCCTCGCGCCGAATTGTCACGATGATGTCGGTCTTGACCGGGCCACGCATCTTCTCGACCGCCTCATTCAGGGTCAGTCCCTGAACTTGCTCGCCGTCGATATGGGTAATCAAATCGCCCGCCAGCACACCGGCCTTGTAGGCTGGCGTATCATCGATCGGGGAGACGACCTTAACGAGACCATCTTCCATGGTGACCTCGATACCAAGTCCACCGAATTCGCCGCGGGTCTGCACCTGCATGTCGCGGAAGCTCTTGGGAGACATATAGCTGGAATGCGGGTCCAGCGAGGTCAGCATGCCGTTGATCGCGCTTTCAATCAGCTGCGCATCATCTGGCATCTCAACGTAATCGGAGCGCACGCGCTCAAACACATCTCCAAAGAGATTGAGTTGGCGATAGGTGTCAGACGCAGCGGCATTGGCCGCGTCACTGACCCGGAAGGGTATCTGGGTCAGCGTGGTGACTGCAGCAGCCCCCATCAGCGCACCAACGAGTAGCAGTGAAGCTTTCCGAATCATCCGCGAGCCTTTTCTTCTTCAACGCGCACCCACCAAGGTGTGGGATCGATCGCACTTCCGTCTTTGCGAAATTCAACATATAGGATCGGCTGGGAAGAACCCAAACCAATCGTGGAGGCACTTGCCCACTTGGTTGTGCCCATAACGCCTACAGGTTCCCCTGCAAGCACGAATTGCCCCAATTCAGCGTCGATTCGGTCCATGCCGGCAAGAAGTACATGGTAACCGCCGCCTGTGTTCAGGATCAAGAGCTGGCCGAACGAACGAAAGGGGCCAGCATAGACAACCCAGCCATCTGAGGGCGAGGTAACACGTGATCCTGCACGAGTTGTGATCGATTGCCCTTGTGTCAGGCTACCGAACTCATCTTCCTGACCGAAGTCCCGCACCATCTCACCGGAAACCGGCCGGGGCAAGCGACCTTTTGTATCCTCAAAGGCAACTGCAGGCGCAAGCCGGCCGGGATCAGAAAAGGGATCCTGGCGCTCGCTCTGGTCAAGACGGGCTTGTCTCTCGGCCTCGCGAGACTTTGCTGCCGCCGTTCTGGCGCTCTCGATTTCACGTTCAAGATCGGCGATCAATTCCTTGAGAGTGCCTGCCTTTGCGGCCAACTCCTGCGACCTTGCCTTTTCCTGGGCAAGCTCTGCCGCCGTCTTGTCGCGCTCCTGACGCTTGGCACTCAGGAGCAGCTCAAGGCGGGATTTTTCTTCCGCAAGACGCATGGCGTCTCCGCGCAAACTCTTCTTCTCTTCGGCGATGATAGATTTCAAACGGCTGAGTTCCGCCAAATCGGCGGCGAGCGCTTCGGTCTCCACTCTCAGTTCAGGCATGACGGCGTTGAGCAGGATTGCGCTTCGTACCGCTGCCAGTGCGTCGCTAGGGCGCACCGCCAAGGCCGGTGGCGGACGCCGGCCAATACGCTGAAGCGCAGCCAAAACCTCGGCGAGGACACCCCGGCGTCCTCTCAAGGATACGCGAACCGTGTCTTCGTTTTCCGCGAGGCGAAGAAGCCGCCTTTCGGTGTCAGTCAGTTTGGTCTCGAGTGATTTGATGGTATCGGCGGCGGTCAGGATCTTGCTGTTCAGCGTGTCTCTGTCACGGTCGATCAGCTGGATTTCCCGTTCGATTTCCGACTGTCTTTGGTCCGAGACTTCCATGTCGCGTCCCAGTGCCAAAAGCTCCTGCTCTCGCACCTGTTTTTGCAGAGCTGCCTGATCGATTTCCGGAGTGGTTGACGCCGTCTCAGGCGCTTCAACAGTTTCGGTGGATATTGCCGGATCGACTGCGATCAACAGCAAAAGTCCCGATGCCACAATCGACGATATAACGCCTAACGAGCGAGGGCTCTGCTCATGCGGGCAGAGCCTCAAAGGTCTCGCGTGCCATCTGCCAATCGATCGGTCCGTCATGAGGAGTCGATACCCAATGCATCGTTAAGGAACCGTTCACCAGATCTTGCTGTGGGCCGCCACTGGCAAGGTTACAACCTAGCGGCTGATTAAGGCGACAACCGGGCACCTCGCAAAACAGCGGCCGCAACCCAAGCCTGGCAACGTCCTGGCACTGTTTACTCGCGATGATAGGGATGGCCGGCCTGAATCGTCAGGGCCCTGTAAATCTGCTCTGCCAGGAGAATACGGACGATCTGATGCGGCCAAGTCATCGCCCCAAAGGCAATCTCGAGGTCAGCCCGCGTCAGTATGCGATCGCCATGACCATCCGCACCGCCAATGGCGAAGGAGACATCCGGAACACCCTCATCTTTCCAAGCTTCCAGCTTCGAACTGAAATCAGAGCTGCTCAGAGATTTTCCGTGCTCGTCCAGAACCACGAGCTTGCCGCCGGGAGGAAGGCCAGCCTCCAAGGACGCAGCCTCTTCTGCCTTGCGATCTGCCCCGCGTTGGGCACGGCTTTCCGTGATCTCCCTGACAGAGATGTCCGCCAAGCCGAGACCGCGGCCGGTCTTTCTAGCGCGGTCAATATAGCGGTCGAACAAATCCTTGTCGGCCCCGGATTTCATGCGCCCGACACAGGCTATATTAAACCGCATAGCATCCCTGCAGGGCCGATGGCCCCGCACTCTTACTCTCTCAGACCAACCAGCTTGCTAGCCGACGTACTGCGGTGCGTCGTCCGGTTCAGGGGCCCACATTTTCTCGAGGTTGTAGAAACCTCGCACCTCAGGACGGAAAATGTGGACGATGACGTCACCGACATCGATCAGAACCCAATCGCAGGTCGTCAGACCTTCAATGTTGGCGTTACCGGCACCTGCGCCCTTGACGTCGCGCAGAAGGTGATCAGCGATCGCACCCACATGACGATGCGAGCGACCCGAGGCGATCACCATCTGATCCGCCAATGAGCTTTTACCGGAGATTTGGAGAGTCACAATGTCCTCTGCCTTGGAGTCTTCAAGACTGGCGAGAACCGTATCGATCAGCTCACCCGAAAGTTCAACGCTTGCGGGAGACTGTTTCGGAGCGGACTGGATGGCCCCCTCGCTTTCAAAGGTCATGGTCAGGTGTTGTGCCTTTCGCCTTGTTGCCCCCGCACATCATGTCGGGGGACGGTTTGACCGTACCTCGGACGCCATATCGGCGCCCTCCTATAGGATAAGCCCTTCAAGTTTGCATTTTCAAGACATGCAACAAATCCAGGGGCTTCACTTTCCGTTACGGAATCTTCTTTTGCCTCAATCCAGTTGAGGACGTGTTGTCCAGCGCAGTGTGAATAAATGTCCAAGCAGGCGGCTTCAGATACGCCAGCAAGGGGGCGTCTTCTTCTGCAACTCTTTGGCGCTCATAGGCTTTCGCCAGTGGCGCACCGAGGGTCGCCAATGACGAGCCTGGCCGGTCGATGATCGCGATCGGAACGGTTTGAACAATCGACCGCCAATCCTGCCAATGGTGGAACCCGGCGAGATTGTCGGCACCCATGATCCAAACAAAGTTCAACGCGGGACGTTTTCGCTTCAGCAAATGGATCGTCTTTGCCGTGTAGGGTGATCCGAGAATCACTTCGTGAGCGCAAACCCTCATCTTCGGATGTTTGGCCAGCGCACTGGTCATATGAACCCGCATTTCGAGCGGCGCAAGTTCTGCGTGATCCTTGAGAGGGTTTCCAGGGGTCACCAGCCACCAGACCTGATCAAGATCGAGACGCTTCAAGGCTGTCTCTGCGACCAGCAGATGTCCACTGTGCGCCGGATTGAAAGATCCGCCGAACATGCCGATACGATTACCACGCTCCGCGTTGGGCAACTTCAACCATTCAGGAACCAGTTTTTCTTGAGTGGAACATGCCGTCATGAACGGATCTGTCCCTCGCCGCGAACACGATACTTGAAGCTTGTCAGTTGCTCCACACCAACAGGGCCGCGCGCGTGCATACGCCCTGTCGCGATGCCGATTTCTGCCCCCATACCGAATTCACCACCGTCAGCGAACTGCGTGGACGCATTATGCAAAACGATGGCTGAATCGACGCGCTGGAAGAAGGCTTCTGCCGCTTCAGGATCTTCTGTCACGATACAATCGGTATGATTGGAGCCGTAGGCCGCGATGTGTTCAATGGCTTCATCAAGGCCAGAGACGACTCTCACCGCCAGGATCTGGTCCAGATATTCGGTGCTCCAGTCGGCTTCGCTCGCGGGCACCACGTTTTCGCAAAGCTCACGCGTGCGTGCGTCGCCGCGGACTTCACAGCCTGCGTCCTGCAGTGCCTTCACGATCGCAGGCAGATGGCTGTGGGCCACGGCCTCATCAAACATCAAGGTTTCCAGTGCTCCGCAAATACCGGTTCGCCGCATCTTGGAATTCACGACGATGTCGAGAGCTTTGTTTAGATCAGCCTGTCTGTCGACAAAGATATGTACGAGGCCTTCCAGATGAGCAAAGACAGGCACCCGGGCTTCGTCCTGGACCCGCGCCACAAGGCTCTTGCCACCGCGTGGGACGATCACATCCAGATTGCCACCGAGCCCTTTCAGCATCTCACCAACGGCCGCGCGATCGGTGACCGGCACCATCTGAATGGCGTCTTCCGGCAAGCCAGCCGACTTAAGACCTGCCTGCAGAGCAGCGTGGATGGCCTTGTTGGAATGGATCGTATCCGAGCCGCCGCGCAGAACCACCGCATTGCCCGCTTTCAGACAGAGCGCGCCAGCATCTGCGGTCACGTTCGGACGGCTCTCGTAAATCACGCCGATAACGCCAAGCGGAGTTCGGACACGCTCGATCTTCAAACCGTTGGGGCGCTCCCATGCTGAAATCACGCTGCCGACCGGGTCATCCAGCGCAACAATATCTTCCAGCGCCTGAGCAACAGCCTCGATGCGCTCTTCGGTCAAAGTTCCGCGGTCGAGAAACGATGCGCTTTGACCATTCGCACGCATCAACTCAAGATCCCGGGCGTTGCCCTGAAGGATATCCGGCATGGCTGCGCGCACGGCTTTGGCCATTTCCTTAAGCGCGCTGTCCTTGGTTTCGGTTGGAGCCACGGCAAGTACGCGGCTTGCCGCGCGAGCGCGCTGACCGATTTTTGCCAAGAGAGCTTGAACGTCGACGGACTCAACCTTTTCCAACATTTTTCTCGTTCCGCTTCATCGTCTGCGATTGCAGACCCAAATCTCTGACCCCGGCTTTCTTACCGGTTTCAGTCTGAAATTGCATCGTCCAGCACGAGATCATCGCGATGAATCATTTCGGCCCGCCCCGGATAGCCGACGATCGCCTCGATTTCACGGCTGTTTCGCCCCGCGATCATGACCGCTTCATCATGGTCATAGGCTATCAAGCCGCGACCGATGTCCCGACCTTCCGGATCAAGCATCCGAACCGCGTCACCGCGGGAAAACTCTCCGGCAACGCGTGTCACACCCGCCGGCAAAAGGCTTTTTCCGTCTTGAAGCGCTTTGACCGCACCCTGGTCGAGCTGGATCTCGCCACGGGGCTCCAGGTGACCGCCAATCCAAGCCTTTCGGGCTGTCGCCGGTGTTGCAAGGGCCGGGAACCAGGTTCCACGAGCGCCTTCGTTCAAACGCCTGAGAGGATTGAGAGCCTTTCCAGACGTGATCACCATTGATGTTCCGGCCGCAGTTGCGATCTTGCCGGCATCGATCTTGGTTTTCATGCCTCCGCGGGACAGCTCGGACCCAGCACTTCCCGCCATGGCTTCAATTTCCGGCGTAATGCGAGGCACTTCAGGCAAAAAGACCGCGTCCGGGTTCGTCAGAGGCGGTGCCGTGTAGAGGCCATCAATATCGGATAGGAGAACGAGACAATCCGCGCTGGACATGGTTGCCACACGGGCAGCCAACCTGTCGTTGTCCCCATATCGAATTTCGGATGTCGCGACGGAGTCATTTTCGTTGATGATCGGCACTGCCCCGAGCTTCAGTAGCGTCCCGATCGTGGCGCGGGCATTCAGATAACGCCGACGCTCTTCCGTATCACCCAATGTCAAAAGGATCTGCCCGGCCTGAACGCCGAACCGGTCCAAACTCTCCGCGTAGGCCTTGGCAAGCGCAATCTGACCCGCCGCAGCTGCAGCCTGGCTTTCCTCCAGTTTCAAGGGCCCCGCTGGCAAACCCAAGATGCCGCGTCCCAGAGCAATCGATCCGGAAGAAACCACAATGACCTCGGAGCCTGCCTTCACCAGCGAAACAAGATCCTCGATCGTCGCATCCAGCCAATCGCGTTTAAGCTCCCCTCGTTCCACAAGAAGGGCAGAGCCAATCTTCACGACGATGCGGCCGTGCTGTGACAGGGGACGCAGGCTAGCCATCAGGGATGCCAGCCTTCCTGCTCCTTGGACGGCACTTCATTTGCTGCGTCCTGCTTGTCCTTGTCGATCGCGCGCATGATCATCCGCAGCGCCCGATCCACGTTGTGGCCGCTTGCGGAGGACAGGATCAGTGGCTTCTGGCCACAAGCCGCTTCGAGAGAGGCTGATTGCTCCTCGATCAGTTCCTCCGTCAGAGCATCGCATTTCGACAGGGCGACGATCTCCGGCTTCTCGGCCAGACCATGACCATAGGCCTCCAGCTCTCCGCGCACCACGCGGTAGGCTTCGCCCGGGTCCTCGACACTTGAACCATCGACCAGATGCAGCAGGACCCTGGTGCGTTCGACATGGCCGAGGAAACGATCGCCCAAGCCTGTGCCTTCATGTGCCCCTTCAATCAATCCGGGAATATCGGCCATAGCAAAGCTGTTGCCATCAATCTGGACAATGCCGAGGTTGGGATGAAGCGTCGTGAAAGGATAGTCTGCAATCTTCGGCTTTGCCGCCGAGACAGTTGCTAGAAACGTCGACTTGCCAGCGTTGGGAAGTCCAACGAGGCCCGCGTCCGCAATCAGTTTGAGCCGAAGCCAAATCCATTTTTCTTCGCCAACGAGGCCAGGGTTCGCACGACGCGGTGCCTGATTGACCGATGATTTGAAATGCGCGTTGCCAAAACCGCCGTTGCCGCCCTTGAGCAAAAGCACTTTCTGCCCGACCTCGGTCAAATCAGCGACGACGGTCTCATTGTCTTCTTCGAGAACCTGCGTTCCCACTGGCACCTTGAGCGTCACGTCGCCACCATCGGCGCCGGTGCGGTTCTTGCCCATGCCGTGGATGCCGGTCTCGGCCTTGAAGTGCTGCTGATAGCGGTAGTCAATCAGCGTGTTGAGTCCGTCTACGCACTCAACCCAAACGTCACCGCCACGGCCACCATCGCCGCCATCGGGTCCGCCGTATTCGATGTATTTTTCTCGCCGAAACGATACACAGCCCGCACCACCATTTCCGGAGCGCACAAAGATCTTGGCCTGATCGAGGAATTTCATTGTTTTCTTCTTTCTGTCCTGTCGGTCAGGTTACTCAGCTGCTCACGAAAGCCATGCCTACTGCGCCTACGGCCTCACTCATATACTCTTTAGATCCACTAGGCGCGGACCTGCCAATACCTCAAAGTAGACCGTTCCGGCAACTAGAGTGGCGAAACACCGTCAATCAAGCCGACGATACGGCCCAAATCAGACCCAGACGGCGGACACAGCGCCCGCCGCTCGATGGTAGTAAAATGCTTCACGCCGCTACCCGCCGGGCCTCAAAGTCATCCCGTTCCAGGCGAACAACGACGCATGAGACCTTCCGGTCCAAGGGCTTGGCAAACCGCTCTGTCATTCCGACAGGCCGAAACCCCTGTTTTCTGAGAAGCGCACGGGACGCCGTATTCTCCTCATAGGCCCTTGCCGCAATGGCCTGGCAGTCATATGCGAGAAAGGCCCAATCCAGAACAGCCCGGGCGGCCTCACTGGTGTAGCCAAAGCCTTGAAAGCTTCGCCCGATCCAATAGCCCAGGGTAGGACAGTCAGGCTGCTGTTCAAGATCTCCCGGCGCCTCGATCGCGATCATGCCGATAAAGACCCCGCCAAGCGTCATCGCGAACGCCGCTTCGCGCTCCAAAGGGTTCCCAGCCATCACATCGGCGACAAAGGTTTCAGCATCGCCTTCGTTGTATGGCCAGGAACAACCTGTCAGCCATCTTGCAACCTCGAAATCCTTGCCGCCCAAGGCTGCGATGGCTTCCGCGTCGCTCGATTGTATCGGTCGCAAAACCAATCTCTTCGTTGTCAGGGTCGGAAGCATTACCGGCGCCCTCCCCACGTCTTCAAAGATGACCAAACGGCCCTTTCCAGATTGTACCGTTCAATCGGAACATTCCCGCCCGCACCAAGCGAATGGATCATCGACTGGTCGCGATACTGGAAACCGGACTTGATCAGAACCCGGCGGGACCCAGGATTGGTAACCCGACAAGCGCCGGTAAGTTCCCTCATGTCGCCATAGGTAAAGGCGTGATCGACGAGGGAATGCAGCGCCTCGGTTGCAAGTCCCTGTCCCCAGAACGCTTCGCCAAGCCAATAGCCGACGTGAACCGGACTGCCGGCTTCGAGTTCAGCATAGCGGGCGACGCCAATGAAACGGCCGGTTACCGTCAGCCTGATCGCAAATACGGCGCTGTTGCCTCTGGCCGCTTCGGCCTTCGCAACAAGCATCTTTGCATCAGCAAGACCGAAAGGATGCGGCATGGTCGCCAGGTTTGCCGCGATACGATGGTTATTGGCCAGATACACGATATCGGCCAGATCGTCCGTTCGCGGCAAATCAAGGCGCACCCGGACGGCTTCCTGCGGCAAGGGGGCCGCACCACGACAGCTTTCGTCTAAGAGACCATCACTCTCAACAACCATGTTTCCAACTCCAGTCAAAATTCAAAGAAAAAGGGGAGATGGCGCCCCATCTCCCCTTGAACTTTGACCGGTTCATCTTGAACCGCCGGGGCTATGAGGCGCCGGCGGTTTTCGATAACACGTCGGCTTTACTCCGCTGCTTCCGCCACTGGAAGCACGTTAATGAAGGTTCGCTTGTTGGCTTTGGCCTGGAATTCCACCTTGCCTTCGACCGTTGCGAAGATTGTGTGGTCCTTGCCCATGCCAACGCCCGTGCCCGGATGCCATTGCGTGCCACGCTGGCGCGCAATGATGTTGCCCGGGATCACGGCTTCGCCGCCATACTTCTTGATGCCAAGACGGCGACCAGCGGAATCGCGACCGTTGCGTGACGAACCGCCTGCCTTTTTATGTGCCATGAGGGTGCTCCTCGTTCCTAAAAGTGTTGTTCAGACCGGATGGCAGCGATTATTCGCCAGCCAGTTCCTTGGCCTGCTCAAGCCAGTTGTCGCGCTCGATGCGGCCCTTGAAACTCAAGGCATCGTCGACGCGGGCGATATCGTCAGCGGAGAAAGCAGCGACCTGCGCATAGGTGGTGATACCCAGCGCGTTCAGCTTCTTCTCCAGAACCGGGCCTACGCCGGAGATCTTCTTCAGATCGTCGGCCTTACCTTCCGGTGCGGTGAACAGCGGCGCTACAGCGTCATCGCTTGCAGCTGCCGGTGCTTCTTTCTTGGCTTCAGCCTTCTTCGGCGCAGCCTTTTTCGCCGGCTTTGCACCAGCGGCCAGAATGTCGGTCACTTTCACGAGCGTGAAGGACTGGCGATGGCCATTGCGACGACGGGAGTTCTGGCGCCGACGCTTCTTGAAAATGATGATCTTGCGGTTACGACCCTGCTCAACCACTTCAGCAACAACGCTGGCGCCTTCAACAAGCGGCGCGCCAACTGTCGTGTCAGCACCGTTGCCGAGCATAAGCACTTCGTCAAAGGTGACGGTGCTGCCTGCTTCGGCATCGAGTTTTTCGATCTTCAGAAGATCGTCTGCGGCGACGGTGTACTGTTTACCGCCGGTCTTGATCACTGCGAACATGTCTCGCACGTCCTTCTTTTCGTTTTTACTACGCCCTACCATTTTTGCGGCAGATACGTTCGATAGCTGTTCGTTGGCGCCCGGAAGAAACTTGTCTTTTGGGACAGTCAGGGTCTTTGCGACAGGATTATGCGGATGTTACCGCCGAAACCTGCCAGGCCTTCGAACAAAGCGAAAGAGCGGAATCGTTACCAATCCCGCCTCTTCAAGCTCGCGCACTATATGCATGGTGCACCGCAAGTCAACGCTTAACTGCCAACCTCAAGCCAATCGATCATCGACGCGCCAGGCTGCTATCGCTTTGCCGTAAAGCGCTTTCTCGCTGTCTGGCGCGTGATATTACCGATTGCGTTGCCCGGGCAATCTCCGCTCATTTCACGACGGTGATAAAAAACGCGAAAACCACTCAACAGGCTCTTGCGGCTCAGAAAAGCCTTGTCTATGTTCCGCGCCACTTGAGACCCGTTTATCTTGAGTGCCGCGGAGAGGTGCCGGAGTGGTTGAACGGGGCGGTCTCGAAAACCGTTGAGCGCGCAAGCGTTCCGAGGGTTCGAATCCCTCTCTCTCCGCCATTTTGATCAATTTTCCCGTTACGCCAAAAGAAAAGCCCACCGAAGTTCGGCGGGCTTTGGAACTGACTGCGTGTTCGTGTCTTACGTGTAGGTTTGTGCCGCGGAAGGGAAGGAGCGGTCCTTGACCTCGTCTGCGTAGGACTTGACGGCATTTTCGATCTGGTTGCCGAGGTCGCCGTAGACCTTGACGAATTTCGGCGGTTTCGGGTTCAGGCCAAGCATGTCTTCAAGCACCAGGATCTGACCGTCGCAATCTGCCGACGCACCGATACCAATGGTCGGGATGGTAATTTGCTTGGTGATCTTCGCTGCCAGCGGTTCGACCATTCCTTCCAGCACGATTGCAAAGGCGCCGGCCTCGGACACCACCTTGGCGTCTTCCTCATGCGTCGGCCAGCTGTCTTCGTCGCGACCCTGGGTCTTGAAGCCCCCCATGACGTGGCTCGACTGCGGCGTCAGACCTGTATGCGCCATAACGGGAATGCCCCGCTCGGTCAGAAAGTGAATGGTCTCGGCCATGCGCTTGCCGCCTTCGAGCTTGACCGCACCGCACCCTGTTTCCTTCATGATGCGTGCAGCATTGCGGAACGCGACGGCAGGGCTTTCTTCGTAGGTGCCAAAGGGCATATCAACCACGATCAAAGCGCGCTGGGTGCCGCGCACCACGGCCTTGCCATGCATGATCATCAGATCGAGCGGCACACCGACGGTGGACTCCATGCCGTGCATCACCATGCCCAGGCTGTCGCCGACCAAGATGAAATCCGCGTATTTGTCGACGATGGCCGCCGTATGCGCATGATAAGAGGTCAGCGACACGATCGGGTCGCCTCCCTTTCTCGCTGCAATCTGGGGCACCGTGACACGGCGGATCGGTTTTTGCGTACTCATCGAGCGTCCTTTCAAAGAAGCGTCGTCGCGACGGATTTAAGCCCTGAAGCGAGCCAGCGCAATTACCCTTTGGTTCCTGGATGAATGACCTTTTGGTCAATCAGAAGGACCTTTCCGAAACGCACAGCGAGTAGAACGACTGCTGGCCTGGTCAGCGCACCTTCCAGTTTTTCAAGTGTCTCCGCGTCTCGAATATCAACGCTTTCGACCTTGCCAAGAGTAGCCTCAGAGAGAACCTTCCTGACGGCTTCATCCATGTCGGCGACCGTCCCGCCGATGCGCGCGACGTTATCGGCTGCCAGAAGCGAGCGGTTCAACGCCGGAGCCTCCGCCCTTTGCTCCGGCTCCAAACGGACATTGCGCGATGACATTGCAAGACCATCGACTTCGCGCACCGTTGGATGTCCGAAGATCTCAAGCGGCATGTCCAGATCGCGAACCATTTGCCGGATCAGCGCCAGTTGCTGGTAGTCTTTTTCGCCAAAAACAGCGATGTCCGGCCCGACAATATTGAACAATTTGGTCACAACCGTCGCCACACCGCGAAAATGCCCTGGCCGAAGCGCGCCCTGCAATATGCCTGAAAGGCCCGGCACCTCGACAAATGCGTCGCCGCCCACGCCATACATTTCGCCAACATCAGGCATGAAGACAGCTGCAACGCCCTCGCCTTGCAAGAGCTTCAAGTCACGCTCGGGATCACGCGGGTAGGAGCTCAGATCCTCATTCGGACCAAACTGGGTTGGATTGACAAAGATGGAGACAACAACACGGTCGGCCTGCGATGCCGCCTCGCGAACCAGCGACAGATGCCCCTCATGCAGGAACCCCATGGTCGGCACGAGTGCGACGCTCAAACCCTTGCGCCTTGTCTCGCGAACCTCCTCGCGTATCGCCTTCTTTGTCGTGCAGATTTTCATTCTCTCTCCCGAACCTTCTGGGTGAGCCGTGTGGCTGTCATTTGACCCTTTTCTGGAGGGGAGGAATAGGCCAAGGCCGCGAGCGGGTCCAGATCGCAGTCAGCTACAGCATGGCGCCAAGAGGCAATTTTTCGGCGCGAAACGACAGGACACAGAAAACTAAGCCGCCATCATATTACCGTCGTGTTAAGTGAGCTAAGCGATCAGGATCATACCGGTCGATTTGGCAAGATTCCTGCACTGCCAGGTTCACCTCATAGCGCCCCTCTTCGGTGGAGACTTCATGAAACCAAACAGTTACGATCTCGCTGTTGTCGGAGCCGGTATCGTCGGCCTCGCGCACGCACTTGCCGCTGCAAATCGAGGTAAGAAGGTCGTTGTCATCGACCGGGACGCCGCAGCGAACGGGGCCTCGATCCGCAACTTCGGCTTCGTCACGATCACCGGGCAACAAGCGGGAGACTGCTGGCAAAAGGCAATGCGCAGCCGCACGGTCTGGGGGGAGATTGCCGAAAGCGCCGGCATTCCTATCCTGCATCGCGGCCTCACCATGACCGCGCGCAGGCCCGAGGCAGAGGCCGTAATAGACGCATTCTTACAGACTGAAATGGGAGCAGAGTGCCAGCGGTTGACACCTGCGCAAGCGCTGGAAAAAGCTCCTCGCCTGCGCGAGGGCGGTATATCGGCTGCGCTTTATTCGCCTTTTGAGCTGCGGGTTGAGTCCAAAGATGCCTTGCCACGCATAGCTTCCTGGCTCGAGGCCGAGAAGGGCGTCGACTTTCTTTGGCAAACAAGCGTCAGCTCGGTCGAGACGCCGAAGCTTGTGACCTCTCGTCGCGACGTCCATGCAGAAACCGTGATTGTCTGTCCCGGCGATGATGGAACTAGCCTGTTTGCCGACCGCATTGCGCCTTATGAAGTGACCCGGTGCAAATTGCAGATGCTGCGCGTGAAGCCAGAGAATTCAGCGCCATTAGGCACGGCAGTCATGTCTGATCTCGGTCTGGCGCGCTATCTTGGCTATGCGGATCTGCCAGAAGCGGCACCTCTCAAGCAGCTCCTCAACAAGGAGCAAGCGGCCTGTCGGCAAAATGGTATTCACCTGATTGTCGTCCAATCCTCCGACGGAAGCCTCGTCGTGGGGGACAGCCATCACTACGGCCCAACGCCTGACCCGTTCATCGACAACGGTGTCAACAATCTCATCTTAAAAGAAATGGATACCGTTCTTGACCTTGGTCCCTATGAGGTCAGCGAGACCTGGATCGGTACATATGCTTCTGCAGCAGACCGCTGGCGCTTTACCGACGCACCGGATGATGCGACCCGGATCGTTGTCGTGACAGCCGGCTGCGGCGCATCAACTGCTTTCGCCATTGGCGAAGAAACCATTCAAGACCTTTTCGGATAGGACCTCCTCCATGACAAAATTCAAGGCTGTCATCTTCGACTGGGCCGGCACGATGATTGATTTCGGCTCCTTTGCGCCGATGGGCGTTTTCGTCAAGGCCTTCGAAAAATTCGGCATTGCAGCGACGATCGAACAGGCGCGCGCTCCCATGGGAGCACCGAAGTGGGATCATATCCGCGCCATGATGGACGATCCCGACATTGCGGCCCAATGGACCGACAAGCACGGCGCAGCACCGACAGATGCAGATGTTGATGCGGTTTACAAGATCTTCGTACCGATGAATGAGGAAGTTGTAGCCGACTTCGCGACCCTGGTCCCCGGAGCGAAGGAAGTCGTCACCTGGCTAAGAGCACGCGGCATCAAGATTGGCTCGACCACCGGCTACACCCGCTCGATCATGGAGCGTGTGCTGCCGGTTGCCGCCGCTCAGGGATATGAGCCGGACAATCTGATCTGTGCGGACGACCTTCCCGAGGGACGACCAGGACCGATCGGCATGTACCAGTGTTTTGTTGATCTGGTGGCCTACCCGCCGGAGCTCGTGATCAAGGTGGATGATACCGAGCCGGGAATCGCGGAGGGGGTCGCAGCAGGTTGTGTAACGGTAGGCTTGGCGCTTTCCGGCAATTATGCCGGCAAAACACCTGAAGAACTCGCGGCACTGCCTGAGGCGGAGGTCGACACTCTGCGTCAGTTCGCGACCGAGAAGCTAACTGCGGCCGGAGCCGACCACGTCATTGATACGGTGGCAGACCTCCCAGCCTTGATTGAAAGGCTAGAGCAGGCATGACGCGCACCCGTCCCAACATTCTTCTCATCACGGCAGATCAATGGCGGGGCGACTGCCTTGGCGCGGCGGGACATTCGTCTGTCAAGACACCGGCGCTTGACGAACTTGCCACGCATGGGGCGTTCTTCGAAAATCACTATGCTGCCACTGCGCCGTGTTCACCGGCGCGTGCGTCGCTTTACACCGGGCTGTACCAGATGAACCACAGGGTGATTTGGAATGGTGCGCCGCTGGATGACCGGTTCGACAACATTGCCCGCGCCGCACGCCGGGCTGGATATCGGCCCTCTCTCTTTGGCTATACCGACACGTCCCCAGACCCCAGAACGCTTGCGCGTGCCGATCCAGACTTACAGAGCTACGAAGGAACGCTTCCCGGTTTTGAAGTGCAGCAGTCTCTCCCGGAGGATGATAAACCCTGGCTCTCGTGGCTTGCCTCGCGCGGTTACGATCGCCGGAGCCTGGACACAATTCATCACGTCGAGCCTGAGGCGGGTGAAAAGATATCCCTCGCGCCGACACGTTATCGCGCGAACGAGACGCAGACAGCTTTTCTCACCGAGGCCTTTCTGAATTGGCACGACGAACAAGAGCCGCAAGAAGCTTGGTTCGCGCATGTCTCGTTTCTGAGGCCACATCCGCCGATCTGCGTGCCAGAACCCTACAACACGATGTACGACCCGGAAGATGATGCGAGCTTTGCCGGGTCAGCGTCTGCTGACCTCGAAGCCGCAGTTCATCCATTGGCGGCGGCACTTCAAGCCAGCCAAAAGCTCTCACATTTCCCCGGCGCCAAAGGACTCGCGCGTGATCTCAGCCAGCGCGATCTCAGACGTTTAAGGGCCCTTTATTTTGGGATGATCTCCGAAGTCGATGCCCAGATCGGTCGTATACTCGAGCAGCTCAAAGCCTCCGGCGATTTCGAAAACACCCTGATTATCTTCACCTCAGACCACGCAGAGATGATGGGCGATCACTGCATGCTCGGCAAAGGGGGGTTCTTCCGGGAAAGCTATCATATCCCGCTGATCATCAAGCCACCTGCGGTTCAACAGGCAATCAGAGTTACCTCATTCACATCCGCGGTCGACATTTTCCCCACACTGCTGGAACTGCTCGATATTGAACCGAACCATGCACCTGATGGCGCTTCTCTGTTTCCCCTCGTCGAAGGAAATGCAACAGATCAGTGGCGTTCTGCAGCCATCTGGGAATATGACTATCGGTGGCTCGCGACCATTCCAGATGGCCTCACCGTGAGCTCTGACGGACGCGATCGCTCCCTGATATCAAGATATGACGGGACCTGGCAGTATGTGCATTTTGAAGCACTGCCCGCTTTGCTGCTGAAGCCGAACGAAACGCAATCGACGACGAATTTTGCGGATCAAGCCGGGACACTCTCCGTGCAAATGGAGGCCATGTCGGACCTTTTGCGTTTGCGCATGCGCCACAATGAAGAGACTCTCGCCAGAAAGCTTGTTTGGGATTTTTACCCGGCCGAATTCTAGACGGGATCAATCGGCTCAACCTTTGACAGCTCAACAATCGCTTCGACGATGTTGCCCTTTCCACGATAGATAAGGCCGTCGAATGACAGCTTCTGCGCAATCGCGATGCCTCGGCCATTGGGCGCGTCCAGTCGAGCCTCGCCGTCAAGATAAGTCTGAAAGTCAAAACCTTCGCCTTCGTCGGCAATCTTGAGTTTGATCTGGCTGTCGGATTTCTCGAGTTCGACCCGAACCCGGCGGTCGCGAAAGGCCGGCAGCGAAAGCCTCAACTCGATTTCACCGTCCAGCTCATTTGCCAGCAGCAGTTCTGTCTTTTCGTCATGGCGTATGGCCAGATTCCCGTGTTCAATCGCATTGGCTAACAACTCCCATATTCCTGTGCTGACCGCATCCGGTTCCGGATATTGCGCAGCCAGTCTCTTGGTGAGTTCTTCGGCATCCTGCATGGTCCGAATAACAAACGTCTCTTGGGAAATCACAGTGCTTGGTGCCGGCCCGTCAGTCTTTTCATTGACGAGGTGGGTCTGGCCAGAGTTCTCCTGGTCATCGCGTCCACCCTTGACCTTCACATGCTCCAAGAAGACCAAAGTCAGATCGTCGTCCAGCCCCTCCGGCGCCACGGCAGCAAGATCGCCGACAAGCGCAACAGGGCGCTTTGACAACTTGATGTCGGTGAGCTCGTCAAGCCGGCCGACCAGGGGCCCCATGTCGTAAAGCGGGTCCTCAGCCGAAGGTGTTTCGGTCAGGGCGTCACTGTAGGCAAACAGGCAACTTCCAACGGGAAATGGCAGCCGGATTTGGTCGAAAACGACACCCTCAGAGATACCCAAAGGTATCCCACCGATGGTTGCCACTTCATTGCGCCCATCCCTTTCAAGGATTGGCTGTGGTGCTCCTGCCGACGCCAGATCGATCGTATTTTCGCGAAAATCGATATCACAGCACAGCATGGTGGCGAACTGACCGACGGGAAGCACCTCACACAGAAAGTCATTGACGGTTGCAAGCCAATCACCAGGACCCCGACGATCATCCTTCAAAGACGTCCGCAAAAATGTGTTGAGCCGGAAAGTATTCAGTGCCGATTTTACACCATGGCCCGTGAAGTCCGCATTCCATATTCTGATGCGGCAATCATCGAGCCTCTCAGCCCCCCAGATATCGCCTGCAAGGCCCTGGCAAGGCTGGCTATGCCAGGCAAACTTTACTGGAAATTCCTGCTCCATCTCATGGATCGTTTGGTCAGCCGGCAGAAGCTCCATTTGCATCGCCTTGGCCGAGTTCAGTTCCTCGCGCATCTGATGGCGATAGGACTTGAGGCTTTCAATCAGGCGGAGACGTTCCAGATGCACGCGTATGCGACTAAGAAGTTCGCGCGCATTGATTGGCTTGTTGATCAGATCGGAAGCGCCAGCTTCAAAGACATCGCCGCGCAGTGCCGGAGTGTCGGACGACGTCTGAACAATGATCGGCGTTTCCTGAAATGCACTCTCCTCGCGCAGCTCCCGGCAAAGGTCGAAGCCCGTTTTCACAGGCATGAAAAGGTCAGTAATAATGACCTCGGGCTGCCACTCTAGTGCAATATGAAGTCCTTCGGCACCGTCAGTTGCCAACTTGACGTTGGTAAATCCGTGATTGGCCAGGATGGCGTTGATGGTCTTGCGGGCAAAGCGACTGTCGTCAATCAACAAAATACGTGCGTTGGCCAGCGCCCCCAGCTCCAGAAGGCCGCTTCCCGGTGCAGGGCCAAGGTCTCTAAAGTCAGAGCTTGTCAGAGCCGTTCCGACCATGATCCTCCCTCCCTGCTCCCAAAGCCCTAGTCGGTGATCGTCATCAGCTGGTCGAAGCGAGAGAGATCCAGGATTTTGCGAACCTGCCCCTTGGCGCCGCTAAGGGTCAGAGACCAGCCATTCTGCTTGCCAGCATCGGAGGCAATAACAAGCATTCCAAGTCCGGCGGAATCGATAGACGTGAGGTCGGACAGTTCTAAAACACAGTTCTTTACCTTTGCGTCGACCATGTCATCGACCAAGGTGCGAAAAGCACCATTGTCCTGATACTGCAACTGACCGCTGAGATAGGCTGTGTATTGCGTTCCATTGCATTCGGTTCTCAAATTCATTGGGACCTCCTAAAATAATTCGATGTCGTCATCATCAGATCCGGATGCATCGTCAGCTATGGCAGTTGTCGTTTCGGCGGACACAATGCCGAATTCCGCCTCATACGCTGACTTCAGCGTTCCCAGTTTGAAGATGTTTGCGATTTCGCTCGCGAGTGCCTGTCGAAACTCAAGGCTCGTACCTTCAAGCGAGACAGCAGTTTCCGGCAGGGTGTCGCCTGAAACCGCGAGCATCTTCAATATGGCGTCACATACGCCTTCAAGCCGCTGTTTGGCCCGATCTTGAAACTGCAGCTCGACAATAGATGCGCCGATCTCCATTTCCATCTTCTGACTTGCTTCGGCGCTCCGCTTGAGCGTCTCGGCAAGTTGGACGTTCTTGGCAACAAATCCCTGGGTCATGACCTTCAGGCGCTCATGTGCCGCTATATTGTCATCTGACATGTCAACGGTCGCGATTTCCTTGATGATGGAGTAGCCACCATCAAGACCTGCGGTGACCCGACTGGTCTGATCTCGCAAGTCCGAAGACAGGTCGTTGACCGACGTCGCAAGGCTGCGAACCTCCTCGGCAACTACGGCGAACCCTTTGCCCGCCTCGCCCGCCCGCGCGGCTTCGATCTTGGCGTTCAGGGCAAGCAGGTTTGTCTGACGATTGATACGCTCAATCTCGTTGATGCTCTCCTGCATGTTCTCAAGGACCTTGAAAATGTCATCAAGCGTGTAGGACATCTTGACGCCACGCGAGGACAGGAAGACCACCTTTTTGAAGAAGTCCTCCATCGTGTCAGAGAGGTCTTTTGCCAGCACACTGATCGGAACATCATTCTCTTCGACCGTGATGTGCTGGACGTCGTAAGCCATGGTATCAACGACACCACTCTGGTCCCGTGACGCAACAGCCATGGTCCGGAAACGTTCAGTCAGCGAAGACGTATTCTGCTCAACATATTCGGAGACGCTGTCAATTTCCTTGATCAGGAATTCCAGCGTCTGTTGCTGAACCGACCGTTGATCTTCTAGCCGCCCCAACACCTCACTCTCGCCCAGCTCAAGAGAGAACGCACGCAGCTGCTCAGCGCCCGTCGATGCTAAGTCAGAACTCGGCTCTTCAGGCTCACCCTCGAAGAGGTCCCTGTCAACGTCCTCAATTGAGGCGACGTCTTCGGCCTTTTCACTCGCTACCATGGCGGCCTCCATTCTTGGGTCTTTCCAAATCGGCTTAAACACAGGATCAGATACGGACTGCCTGCCTGCCGTCCTTTGCACATTCATTCAAAACGGTTTCCGCGATTTCGCCGAGCGGGACCTGACGCTCGACGGCGCCCAGCTCCTGCGCAGCGCGCGGCATGCCATAGACAATACAGGTCGCCTCGTCCTGGCCTATGGTGCTCCCACCGGCATCTCGAATTGCCTTTAGTCCTTCGGCACCATCACGGCCCATGCCTGTCAGCAACACGCCCACTGCATTCACACCAATGTTTTCTGCCGCGGAGCGGAAGAGAATGTCCACCGAGGGGCAGTGACCACTGACAGGCGTGTTGCCATCAACCTTGCAGATGTAGTTGGCGCCAGAGCGTTGGATACTTAGATGCGTCCCGCCGGGGGCCAGATAGGCATGTCCGGGAAGCATTCTCTCGCCACCGTGCGCCTCGGCAATCCGGACGGCACAGATGCGGTTGAGTCTGGCGGCGAACTTGGGCGTGAAGCTTTGCGGCATGTGCTGAGTAATCGCAATTGCCGGGGCATCGCCTGGAAGGCTGCGCAGAACCTGTGCCAGGGCTTCAACGCCACCGGTAGAGGCTCCGATGCAAACTACCCGCTCTGTGGTCTTGTAGTGTGATGAGACCGGGCGGACCGTTTGCGGCGGAGTATAGGTTGCGTGTGCTCTGACGCGAGCAGAAGCAGCCGCTTTGACCTTGGCAATAATCTCGCTACGAAGGTGCTGAAATGAATCTTTCAGATCAAGTGTCGGTTTGCCGACGATATCTACGGCGCCTAATTCCAGCGCCCGGAACGCGGCATCTGCACCCTTCTGGGTCAACGATGACACCATTACAACGGGCATCGGGCGCAAGGTCATGATCTTTTCAAGAAAGTGAAGACCGTCCATGCGCGGCATCTCCACATCCAGCGTGACAACGTCTGGATTAAGCTCCTTGATCGCTTTTCGCGCGAAGATCGGATCTGAGGCCGTTCCCACCACATTTATTGCTGGATCGGACGACAGCATTTCCGTCAGCATCTGACGAACCAGCGCGCTGTCATCGACTATCAGAACCTTTATCTCTCGTGACATGGTCATGACCTGCTTCAAAAGAGTTCGATCGAACCGGACGCGGTTTCGGTCTTCAGGGTTTGGGCGTAGTTCTGTTCTTCACTCGCGACACGTGCCACCTGATTGGTGCGAATATAGAGCTGACGAACGACGCCTGTGGACGGACGGTAGTAAATTCTCCGACCGTGATTTCCGCCAACATCCGACGCCGACACGGCCAGTCCTTCCGTGCGTAGATATTGCCTCACAAAGTCAACATTCTTGGTTCCGACACGGGCCGCATGAAATCCGAGGTTTGCGCCACCAAAGATCTTGATCTCGAGTTCATGCCGGGAGCAGCCGCTTTTCAGGACCATGTTGATCAGGGCCTCCATCGCGAAATTGCCGTATCGCAGCGCAGCGCTTTCTCCGTTCCATTCGCCGGTATCACTTTGAGGCAACATGAAGTGATTCATGCCGCCAAAGCCGGTTCTCGGATTTCGGATGCAAGCCGAAATGCAGGAGCCAAGGATTGTCACAAGCGTTTGCTCCGGCTCAGAGACTGTTCTTGTGTCACCTGGAAGAACCCGGACTTTGTGAAAAAGCGCGGTCCTCTCGATCTGGGCATCAGCTAGAAACCCATTGCCAGAGTGCGCGAGGTGCGCCGCGGTTCTCATCGGAGGGCCTTTCGATAGATGGTCTTGCCCATTGGGATCAGTTGATCCCGTTGATCCAGGATCGTCTCCGAGTGCCCGATATAAAGCCATCCTCCCGGCGCCAGGCAGCTGTGAAACCGCTTCAGCAAGCGGTCCTTGGTGGGCCCGTCGAAGTAGATCATCACATTCCGGCAGAAGATCACATCAAACTGCCCCTTCATTGGCCAGTCGTGAAGGAGGTTGAGTTGCTTGAAAGTTATTAGATCCCGCAGTCCCTGCTTGATGGTCATCTCATTCCTGCCGCGATCCTGAATTGTCCATTTCGCAAGCTGAGCCTTGGAAATACCTTCCGCGTCTTGAAGGCGGTAACGTCCGGCAGTTGCGTTGGCGACCATTGAAGTATCCAGATCGGTCGCCAAGATCCGGAAATTATATGCGGAGAGCCTCTTAAGGCTCTCCGCCATGGTCATTGCGATGGAGTACGGCTCTTCTCCTGACGAACAACCGGCTGACCAGATCCTTATGCGTGTGGCGGTTGGAGCGTTTTCAAACTGCTCCGCCATTTTTTCCGCCAAGTGGTCAAAGTGATGGGGCTCACGAAAGAACCTGGTCAGATTCGTGGTGATTGCGTTGATGAACATGCCCATTTCATCCTCGCAGTCTCCGCTCTCGAGAAAGCTGCAGTAGGCTTCAAAGCTCTCAAGCTTCAACGCTCTCAGACGCCGGGTCAGACGCGAGTAGACCATGTTCTTCTTATGATCAGCGAGAACGATTCCGGTCTTAGTTTTGACCAGGTCCGCAAGGTAGCGGAACTCCTGCTCGTTGAAACTGAACTCTCTATCGGCCTCTTGGGCAGCGGCGGCTAACATGATCAATTACTCGCAATCCTGCGGCGGGTGCACAGCACCCGCCCCGGCATGAAGAAGGCCTAGAACTCTTTCCAGTCGTCGTCCGCGTTGATCGCGACCGCCAGATTTTCCTGTAGAGCAACTGCTCCCCCTCGCGCCGGCCTGCCATATGCGGCAGTGCCACCGTCAAGCGCAGCGACATTCCCGTCCGTCGACGCAACTTGAACCGTCGAGTTGAGCATCGCAGCATCCGTTTTGAAGAACGCCATGCGCTGGCTCATATTCTCGGCCTGGCTTTGAAGCATGCGGCAGGCAGCTGCGTTTTCCTCAACCAGCGAGGAGTTCTGCTGGGTCATTTCATCCATCTGGCTCACCGCCTTGTTGATTTCCTCAACACCGGTCGCCTGCTCACGGCTCGCCGCGGCAATTTCCGAAACGATATCAGCCACCTTCTTCACAGAAGTGACGATTTCACTGAGTGTTTCTCCCGTGTTGTTCACCAGATCAACGCCATCGGTCACCTGTCCGCCGCTTTCGACAATCAGGTCCTTGATGTCCTTGGCCGCTTCGGAAGAGCGCTGTGCGAGAGAGCGAACCTCAGAGGCCACGACCGCAAAGCCCTTGCCGGCATCCCCGGCACGCGCGGCTTCCACAGCTGCATTCAGTGCAAGCAGGTTGGTTTGGAAGGCGATTTCGTCAATCACGCCAATGATGTCGGAAATCTTCTGCGAGGAAGATTCAATCCGGCTCATCGCATCGACCGCTTTGGTGACCACTTCACCGCCGTGCGTTGCAACCTGGTTCGCAGTAGCAACGAGTTGATCAGCCTGCTGCGCATTTTCCGCGTTCTGACGGATCGTCGCCGCCATTTCCTCCATGGAGGCCGATGTTTCCTCCAGATTGGACGCCTGTTGCTCGGTCCGCTCCGAGAGATCTGTCGTCCCGGACGTGATTTCGGCCGAAGCGTTGCTGACTTCGCCTGCCCCTGTTGCAACCTCCGAGACGATCTCGGCCAAACGGATGGCTGTGTCGTTCAGGTTGTTTTTCAGCTCATCGAACATGCCAGAATATGGCGTGGTCACACGGGTTGTGAGGTCCCCTTGAGACAGAAGCCGAAGCTTACCATTGACGTCATCAAGAGCATTTGCAGTGGTCTCGCACAGTTCGTTGATCGAGGTGCTCAGGCGAAGCATGAAGTCTTGCTTGCCCTCGAGCGGCAACTTCTCACGGAAGTTTCCGTTGGCCGCCGCATCTACCACGGTGGAAATCTCACTCTCAACGCGACGCTCTTCGGTGACATCGGTCCATTCGATAACCGCGCCCAGACGATTTCCATTCGTATCCAGTACAGGGTTGGCAATCAGGCCGAAATCGCGACTGCCGACCTTGATTTCAGTCTCAAGCACCTTATCGAGCGAAGCCAGAATGTTGCGTTGATGTGCCGGGTTCTTGTGGAAGATGTCGATATTGGTTCCCACCAGCTCGTCTGTGGCAAAACCGGGAAACACCTCACGCAAGTCTTTTTCGGCATTGCGCATCATCTTCGAGACCGACTTGTTCAGATAGGCGATGTTGCCATCCATATCGGCCAACATGATGTTGGTCGAACAATTGTCGAGCGCGACCTTGATCCGGGTATTCACACCGAGAAGCAGCTCGGAATCGTTGGCTGCCTTGCGGAAGTTCTCCAGCTCACGTGCCAGCTGGCCGACTTCATCAGAGCGATCCTGGTACGCCACGTTCAGATCAAGCGCACCATTGGAGAGCTCCACCATCTGCCCGCTCAGATCCGTGAGCGGCTTGACGATCCCGCGAATGACGAGGCGGGCGAAAAGCACACACATCACGAGCGCAAGCACCGACGAACCCGCATTGATCAGAAAGGTTGCGAAGGTCGACGTTTCGACGCCGTGAGCGATTTGTTTTTCTTCGTCGCTCAACGCGGACATGATGTTTTCAAAATCTTCTTCGATGTGCCCTGCGGTCGAAACCATGTCGTTCTCAATCAGGGCGTGAAGCTCGTCTGCGAGTTGAACGATCTTGGTAAGCGTCTCGGAATATGCGGCCGCCTTGCCCGAGATCTCCGCGGCGCGCGACGACACGCCCGGGATTGCGGAATTGGCAAGCGAGGCGATCAACACTTCGCTCTTGGCAAGCGCTTGTTCCGCCCTTTCGTCGCCGTAGCTTTTTCCTGAGGAAATCACCTGGTTTGCAATCAGGCGCCCTTTCATCAACTGCTCCATGAGCGCCGCCGATTGGGAGATCGCATTGGAGTTTGTACTCCGGATGGCCGCTGTCTCGACGTCATGAATGACCTTCTCAAGCTCTTCGCCAAGCGGTTTGAGCGTCTCCAGGAAAAGCACCTGCTCTTCCTGTTTGATATGGCTTGCCTTTTCGTAGAGCTCATGAAATTCGAGCGTATCGGTTTCGACCTTGGCCAGCCCTTCGTGATGGCGCG
This sequence comes from Labrenzia sp. CE80, assembly GCF_009650605.1. Lineage (NCBI taxonomy): Bacteria > Pseudomonadati > Pseudomonadota > Alphaproteobacteria > Hyphomicrobiales > Stappiaceae > Labrenzia > Labrenzia sp. CE80. The sequence continues at coordinate 327,592 of NZ_WAJT01000002.1, read as the reverse complement.
CGCTCAAATGGCCCTTGGTTTCTCCGAGCTGTTTTTCAAATACGACAAGCTTTTCGGGCACCGAGGAGGAGCCGCCATCCAACGCGCCCAGGAGATACTCACGCGCGTCGGCTTTCAGAACCAGGAAGTTTCGGAGCAAATGCGCCATCTCGTATTCGGCGGCAAATGTCTTCTCGACCTCTGCAAAGGACTGGTTTGTCCGAGCGTAGGTCAGAAAGGACAGTCCGGCGATCAAAAGGATCGTGACGGTCAAGATGCTCGAAAAGATCAAAACTTTCTTTTTGACCGAAAAGCCACCGCTGCGTTGCGGGGCAATGTGGGCCGTCTCGTCGGTGGTCTGCATTTTTCTCTCCTGGAAAGCTTCAGAACCGGTCTGGCGTCGGTTGTTAGTATGGGATTGCGTCAGCGGAAGAGTTCCTGAAGGCCAAGAACCACCACCATTCCATGGTCGGCGTTGATGATCCCGGACAGATAGTCCTCGCCCTCGGAACGGTCGGCATCGGGTACGGGTTTGATCTCTTCGGGTTCCACCGTGAGGATGTCTGAGACAGCATCGACAAGGATGCCGAAGGTGCGTTCGGCAACATTGGCGATGATGACCACATGCATGGGCGTGGCCTCTGTCAGCCCCTGTCCAAATCGGCTGCGAAGATCGAGGATCGGTACGATCGCACCGCGAAGGTTCAGAACACCGAGAACATGCGGCGGCTGATTTGGCAGTGGCGTGGCGTCAGTCCACCCCTTGATCTCGCGGACAGCCATGATGTCGATCGCATATTCATCTTCGCCGAGGCGAAAACTGATAAACTGGCAAGATGTTGGCGATGCAACAATTTCGCTTGCTGCATTCTCGGACCCTTTGACAGCCGGATTTACATCCTGTGTGTGAAGCATGTTTGCTTGCATGATTTCATCCCCCATCCTCATTCGGCCGCCACAATCGCTACGGGAGCATCGACCTCTTTCGCGTCACCGCGCTCCTGCGGCAAAGGCACCGTGCCTTTCATGCCGGCCAACTGTTCGATATCCAGAATCAACGCCACCTTGCCGTTGCCGAGAATCGTCGCTCCGGAGATTCCGGGAACCGGATCGAAGTTGTCGTTTAGGCTCTTGATCACGATCTGTTGCTGACCAATTAGTTCATCAACGGTGATGCCAATTTTTCCACCGCCCGCGACTTCGGTCAGAACAACCAGCCCCTGCGTTGGGTCGTGGGTTGCATTCTCGACATTGAAAAGGTCGCAAAGGCGAACGATACGAATGAATTCGCCCCTGATCTGGACGACCTGTGTCCAATCATCCAGACGCCGCATTTGGGAGGGGCTCGGCCTGAAACTCTCAACAATGCTGGTAATCGGAAGAATGTAACGCTGGTTGCCGACCGCTACGATCATGCCATCGAGCACTGCGAGGGTTAGTGGGATCAGCATGTTGAGCCGTGTGCCATGCCCCGGCTGGGATTGAATCTGAATGCGGCCGCCGAGACTGACGATGTTTCGCCTCACAACATCCATTCCAACGCCGCGGCCAGAAATGTCGGTGACCTCCTCGGCAGTCGAGAAACCGGGGGCGAAAATAAGCTCGTCGATTTCCTGATCGGTGAGATGAGCGTCGGGCTGAACAATGCCCTTGTCGATCGCGATCGCAAGAACGCGTTCGCGGTTGATCCCCGCACCGTCGTCGCTGATGCTTATCACGATGTTGCCGCCCACATGCGCAGCCGACAAGTCGATCGTTCCCTCTTCCGCTTTGCCTGCCGCGACACGCTCGTCCGGCGTTTCCAGACCATGGTCGATGGAGTTGCGGATCATGTGTGTCAGCGGGTCGGCGAGCTCTTCAATGATCGTCTTGTCGACCTCGGTATGCTCACCGGACATGCGTAGGTTTATTTTCTTGCCCAGCTTCCCGGACAAGTCACGCACCAAGCGTGGCATACGCGCAAAAACTGACTTCACCGGCTGCATGCGTATCGCCATGACGCATTCCTGCAGTTCTCTCGTGAGATTGGCGAGCTGCTCCTGCCCTGCGATTGGCTGCCTTTCGACGTCAGAGGTCAGGTCCGCCAGTTCCTGGGCGAGCATTGCCTGTGTGATCACAAGCTCGCCGACCGTGTTCACAAGGCGGTCGATCCGGCCAAGTTCCACACGAATGGAGGATGCCGCGGCGGCCTTGGCCTTTTTGCCGGCCGGCGCTACTTCCTTCGCCGCAACGCTTTTTGCGGGCAGACTTGCTTCTGGCTGCACCTCTGCGCCTTGTGGCGGCGCTTCATCGCTTTTGGCATCGTTCTCTGAAGAGACCGCGCGCTCGATCGCAATTTCGCAGGTGTCATCAACGAATTCGAAGACTTCCTCGATGTTCTCACGTGAGCACTCAGACTCCAGTTCGAACGCCCACGAGAAATAGGCCAGCTCAGGATCCAGCTTGCGTAAAGGGGGCAGCTGACTGCGGTCGCAGTTGACCTTTAACGCTCCCAACTCGCGTAATTCACGGATCAGGAGCAACGGCTCCGTCGCGTTCTTGAACAGATCCACATTGGGGGTCAGCTGAATGGTCCAGTTGCCCATCCCGCTGCTGATCTCCCCATGCTGGGCATCGGCACTGGCAGGAGCATCTGTCGGCTTTGGAGCGTTGCCCAACAGATCATTCACCTGCTCGAGCACATCGGCGCCGAAGTCCGGACCCGCGTTCCGGTTTTCCTGCGCTGCAGAGACGAGTTCGGCTAAAACGTCACCGCCTCGAACGAGAAGATCCGCGACCTGAGGTGTCTGATCAATCTCCCCATCGCGCATCTTGTCGAGCAACGCCTCAAAGGAATGCGTAAAGTTTACGAGATCGGTAAAGCCAAAGGCACCGGCGCCCGCCTTGATTGAATGGGCTGCCCTGAAAACCGCATTCAGGCCCTCATTGTCCAGGGCCCCCTCCTGCAGCTGTGTCAGATGGACTTCCAGATCGGCCAAGATCTCATTGCACTCTTCGAAAAACGTAATTCGAAAGCGCTCAAAATCTGATCCGGATGTGCCGTCAATGCTCATGATCGTGACCTGTCGGTGCGAAACTTCATCTCAGTGCGGATAGGTCAGGGGCAAACCTTGTTGACCACTGACAGAAGCTTGTCAGGGGCAAACGGCTTGACGATCCAACCGGTAGCGCCAGCGGCCTTGCCACTGGCCTTCTTGTCATCCCCACCCTCGGTGGTCAGGATCAAGATGGGGGTCGATTTGAACTCCGCCTTTGCCCTGAGTTCACGGACGAGCGTCACCCCATCCATGTTCGGCATGTTGATATCCGTGATCACGACATCGACCTTCTGTCCCTTCACAACCGAAAGGGCATGAACGCCGTCTTCCGCTTCAAGGACATCAAAACCGGCTCCCTTCAGGGTGAAAGCCACCATGTCCCGCATGGTTTTGCTGTCATCAACGGTTAGTGCTCGTTTCGCCATGATGCGATTACTCCCAGCTACACAGGCAATCTCCGAGACCAAGGTCCTGCAGAGACATTTTGAATTGATCAGACATGGATGAAATGACGAGCCGGTTGCCTTGACCCTCGAGATCGATGGAAGCGGCTACCAGAATTTGCGCAATGGCCGTGCCGCAACGTTCCACCCGGCTTGCGTCGATCAGGAGATTGGAACTCTCACTGAGGTCACACATTGCGGCGTGCACCTTTGCAGCGGCCGCCAGATCACAAATCTGAGGCAGCTCCAAGTACTCGCTAGTATCGTCATTTTTATCGGTGACAGTCTTTTCAGTATTCAATTTTCTAAATCCACAATTGCAAAGGACATCGCCAGCAATTCGGCAACTAACTCTTGTGGAAAGGAGAGAACGAAACGGTTAATGAAAAATTAAACGGGAAAAAATGACGTACATACACCTACCAGCATAATAAGTATTGTACGATTATAAAGAGGCCAATTTTTACTAAAATTATATCTACATAAGAATAATCAAAATATATTTTGAAATTCTATTTTAGTTGCGTAAAATTTTTCATTGAAATTAAAATATTTACATCATTTTCCCGATATAAGAGTATTTTCTATTTATACTCTCGACACATCAATCGATGGATGTATAAACTAATAAACCAAATCATTGTGACTTATAGCTATGATTTTTGCCCGTATGACATCAACCTGCACTAGCTATTTTGCGCATTTCTCACCTCGAAGTCGCAAAAATGTATTCGCTCAATAGTAGCAAGAACAATGAATGCGTTAATTTGAGTGAAAAGGCTTGTTCTCAGTGGCATGGAAGTGGCTCAAAAGCTCTTCGCACGATTCATATCAGAACTTTCCGTCATAAGAGCATCTTGAGATTCTACACGCAATAATTGTAAAGCCAGATCTGCATAACGCATCTTTGATCTCTCGCTCCAACTCATCAACCGCTTCGACCCAAGCGCCGTGACCATCGTAGGCGCGCGCGATTTCCGGGAAATCGGTCTCGCCAAAATCGACGCCCACATTCGCACGCTGGCTGGTCCGTTGTTTCAGTTCAATCAGCGACAAAGACCGGTCCACAAGGACACAAATGATCACAGGCAGTCCCTGATCACGAAGCGTCGAGAGTTCTCCCAGACACATCTCAAGCCCCGCATCACCAACGAAAGCAACGACGGGTGCCTCAGTGTCATCAATCAGTCGATGTCCGATCGCCAGTGGAACTGCGCATCCCATCGTGCATAGGGCCGAGGACTGGAGCATTCCTCTCGGCTGTCTGCATTTCCAGATCTGGCTGACAAGAATCCGATGCGCACCACTGTCGGCCGTTATGACGGTTTCATCCGGCGTCAGTTTGCGAAGGGTATGGAAGACAGTCGCGGGGCCCCAGCCATCTGTTTCAGGAGCGAATGCACTCTCCAAGTTCGCCCTGGCTCTTGTGGGCTCTCCGGCGGGCCAGGCCGCCGGCTCATCAGCCGACCTGCTTCTGGAAAACACGGCCAACGCGGATTTCACTGAACTGCGCAGCTCAAAACGCGCCTTGTGCATCCCGTGGGTTCTCAACACCGGTGACACTTCGATAACAGGCGCACCATCGGGCCATGGATTGCGCCAGTTTGCCCGCATCTCGATCGGATCGTATCCAAGAAGCAGGACGCAATCGCTCTGGTTGATCAACGGAAGAAAAATGTTGTCCGCTTTAGGAGAAAGGCCTGCGCCGCCCAGCGCCAGAGCATCCATTTCATCAAGCAAGCCCTTGCCCTTATAGCTGGTGATCAAGGGAATCGAGAATTGTCTGCAGAAAGCCGCCAACTCGGGTCCCGCACCTTCATTCATTGCATCGACACCGGCGATAGCAATCGGCCGCCTCGCCTTTGCAAATAGCTCCAAGGCCTCCGTCAGATGCGGGCCGTCAGCGACCGCCAGCTGCGGCAGCGAGGACCCCCGGCTCGGATTCCAGGGTTCTTGCGTCAGCGCTTCGGCGACCTTGATCGGCACGTCGATATGGACCGGTCCCGGCTGTCCCTCTAGGGCAATTGCAATCGCCTTGTCCATCATGACGTCAAGAGCATCCAACCGGGCTGAGAAGCTGGCCTTAACGATCGGCCGCAGCAGCTGCTGATGGTCGAACACCTGATGCGTGTAGCTTTCCGCCTCTGCAGCATCGACACACCCGGTGAGAAAGACCAGGGGCACGCGATCCTGCCAGGCATTTGCCACAACATTGATGGCGTTGGCAACGCCGGGCCCGAGTGTTGCGAGCAGAACGCCAGGCGCTCCATTGGCATGCCATCCACCCTCCGCCATGAAGCCACCAGCATTCTCATGCTTGACCAGAACAAAGCGTATGCCTGCACGGTCGATACTGTCCATCAGGGCGAGAACTTCGCCGCCAGGGATGCCAAAGGCGTGGCGACACCCTGCGGCATGCAGCTTGCCCGCAATAATATCGGCTCCGGTGGTCATTCAGGTTTTTCCCTAGATTGTCTTGTCTGGATGGAGCCGCTCGCTGACAGTTGCCGAATGTCGTCTTCGGTCAGACCAAGCAGGGACGTCAGGACGTCTTCGGTTCCTTCGCCCAGCGTTGGCGGCGAACGATGGTAGGCCACGGGCGTCTTGCTCATGCGGATGGGCGATCCGATCAGATCGACCGAACCGCTCAATTCATGCGGCATCGAAATTTTCATATTGCGGGCAAGCACCTGAGGGTCCTTGAAGACCGACCCAAGGTCATTCACGGGGCCACAGGGCACGCCTTCGCGTTCAAGAAGCTCAATCCACTCAGCGGCCGTTTTTTCAATCGTCAGCCGGCGGATCAGCGGCACGAGGTCCTTGCGATTTCGTACACGATCCGCATTTGCAGCAAATCGTGGGTCTTCTGCCAAGGCAGGAGCGCAAGCCACGACGCAAAATTTCTTGAACTGACTGTCATTCCCAACGGCCAGAATGAACGACATGTCACTCGCAGGAAAAGTCTCATAGGGCACAATGGTTGGATGACCATTTCCCAAGCGCCCCGGAATCTCCCCTGACACCAGATGCGCGACACCCTGGTTGATCAACCATGAGACCTGGCTGTCGAAAAGAGAGATATCGAGATACTGCCCTTCTCCAGTCTTGTTCCGATGGTTCAAGGCAGCAAGGATCGACACAGTTGCGTACATACCACACATGACATCGGCGATGCCGACACCCGCCTTGGTTTCCGTGCCCCCTTCATCGTCGGGAAGGCCCGTCAGAGACATGATGCCACCCATCCCCTGGATCAGAAAATCGTAGCCAGCCCTTGAGGCATAGGGCCCTGTTTGCCCGAAGCCGGAGATCGAGCAATAAATCAGACTGTGATTGGCTGCTTTCAGACTTTCATAGTCCAAGCCCCGGCGCTTCAGGTCGCCGACCTTGAAGTTCTCGACGAGAACATCCGCCTTGGCGGCCAAATCCCTGACCAGCTTCTGTCCGGCCTCCGAAGCCAGGTTGATCGCGGCAGATCGCTTGTTGCGATTGGAAGACAGGTAGTAGGCGCTTTCTTGTGTTTCGCGGCCTGCGGTGTCCTTCAGGAAGGGCGGGCCCCAGCCACGCGTATCGTCGCCTTTCGCCGGTCGCTCGATCTTGATGACCTCAGCTCCCAAGTCTCCGAGAATCTGGGTACACGTCGGACCGGCGAGAATCCTCGACAGATCTAGAACAACGAGACCGGACAAGGCACCGGCGGGAGAGGAAGAAACTGACAAGGGCTCACCAAGAGAATTGCGTTGCGACCAATGAGCCGACTGAATTCTCTCCCGTCAACTGCCCCGTACGCTACAGGGCTGCAAATTCGCTCAAGTGTTCGTCAAATGCCGTGATCAGGACCAGCCCTTAAGCTTGCCAAGTTCATGCCATGCACGCGCCACCCAATCTGCGCGTACACTGTGGCCACCATCATGAAGGCAAAGCTCAAGCAACCCCGTTTCAGGCGACCAGCGCTCGCATCTCAGGATGCCGTCGTCATACGTCATGGGTTTGTCGTCAGTCAGGCCAAGCTGTTGAAGCCAGACATCAAAGCTCTTGAAGACATCGCCCTGGTGATACTTTCCACCACCAAGCGGACGCCCTTCGAGAGGCACGACCGTGTCCGACGTTCCATGAACGTGGAACAGATAGGGAGCCTCAGTCGGGCATTCTTCCGGCAGGGGCTTCCAGAAGGCACCTGCGATCGGAGCGTATCCTGCAAACCGGTCTGCATCGTCACAAGCCAGATACCAGGTCATGAACCCGCCCGAGGAAAAGCCTGTTAGAAGGGTCTTCTCGCGATCGATGTTGAACCGGTCTTCAACATCATCGAGAACAGCATCGAAAAACGCGTTTTCATCGCGCAGACTTCGCGGAGCGGTGGGAAATGACCACGTGCCATCGATCCCCTGAACCGCGACAAAGACAACATTCAGATCGTTCGCAAGCTTCTTGAACGACGCGTTTCGAACGGCGTTCAGTGCTTTCCCACGATGCCCATGAAGATAAAACACTGCACCCGCTGGCGGCATCGTCTCAGCATCATCAGGCAAGAGAGCGTAATAAGTACCCTCTTCAAGCTCACAGGGCACTTCATCGCCGCAGGCATCTGCAGCGACAGCAGGCTGCAAGGCAAGGGCCCACCAGAATGAGATTGTAAGCATGGACTTCTTCGAGGGCATGGAGGCTCCTTAAGGTCGACGTCGACAACCGGTCATCAGACGTTGTCATCATCTGACAGCGATCCCAAGAGCCTGCCAATCACAGTGACGCGATCAGGCGGAAAAGAATATATCTTCCGTTGCTATCCCCACTCACCCTCTGTTGGAATGTTCAAAATCCGTCCACAGTGCTTGCAGTGAACGGCATCCGTATCATGACGGCTCAAGCCACAATCCGGGCATTTGTAATGGACCTTGACCGGCCGGAAGATCGTCTGGACAAGACGCAGGAACAACGCCACGCCAAAGATCATGATGGCGACGGTGAGCAACCGCCCCGCGCTGTCGCTCATGGTGATGTCGCCGAAGCCGGTTGTGGTCAGCGTCGTGACGGTGAAATAGAGGGCATCCAGGTAGTTGTTGATCGCCGGGTTGCGATCGTCCTCCACGACGTAAACCAGGGCTGTCACGATGAAGATGAACACGACGAGGTTCACGCCCGAGTGGATGATTTCCTCGTTGCGTTTGAACCATCGCGAGGAGTCGCGCAGCTCCTTGAGCACATGATAGGAGCGCAGCAGACGCAGCATGCGGATCACGCGAAGGAAAGCCAGGTTTTCGAAGAAGGCCGGTGCGATCAGGGATGCGATAACAACCACATCCGCCATGGCTGTAAAGCTGATCACATAGCGCCCGGGCTCCGCGGAAGCAATCAATCTCCCGAGGTAGTCGAGCAGCAAGACACCCGCGATCAAATAATCGATTTCATGATGGATCCGGCCGGGGTCAAGCATCGAAGAGATGATGAAGTACCCAATCGTCAACACGTCGAACGTCAACAGCACATAGCGCCAGATGCGGGCAGGTGCTGATTGACCGAAATAGAGATGCCGAAGGCGCGCGCGCAAGGCTTGATAGGAAAAAGTCATAGCCGGAGAATGACGTAAGCGGCCCGAAAGGCAAGTCACACGACCGCACCTCTGGCATCTCAAGACGTTTGTTCCTAGATGATGGCTTCCAAACCACGAACGACTGGGGGACCAAATGCCTGACTTGAATGGAAAAGCTGCTCTTGTGACGGGCGCAAGCCGAGGCATCGGTGAGGCCGCTGCCCGTATCCTGGCGAAGTATGGCGCTGCCGTTGTTCTCGCAGCACGCAGCACCTCGGACATCGAGAGAATTGCTTCGGAGATTCGCGCTAACGGTGGCCGGGCGGAAGCGATTGCCTGCGATGTGTCTGATTACAAGGCTGTTGCCGATGCCGTTGCCCTTTGCACACAAAAGTTCGGCAGCCTGGACATCCTGGTGAACAATGCCGGGCTGATCGACCCGATCAACCGGATTGAGAATTCCGACCCCGAGGCCTGGGGCAAGGTCATCGATGTCAACGTCAAGGGTGTCTACTACGGCCTGCACGAAGCGTTGCCGGTCATGGCTGCACAAGGAAGCGGGACAGTGATCAACATCAGTTCGGGCGCGGCTACCGGCGCACTCGAGGGCTGGAGCCATTATTGCTCATCAAAGGCCGCCGTTCTGTCCTTGACCAAATGCGCAGACAAGGAGTTTGGCGACAAAGGCGTGCGCGTCCTCGGCCTGAGCCCCGGTACGGTTGCCACCGAAATGCAGGTCGCGATCAAGGCGTCGGGCATCAATCCGGTGAGTCAGCTCGACCCTGCCGTCCACATTCCTCCCGAGTGGGTTGGCGAGGCAATCGCCTGGCTCGCAACGGATGGCGGAGACACTTACAGAGGCACCGATTGCTCGCTTCGCGACGAAGATGTTCGCAAGGCCATCGGATTGATCTAGGCAACAGATCATGCGTCAAAACGGAGCAAGGCGGTCAAGTGGCCGCCTTGCTCCGCTCAGTGTTTACCGGCTATTCAGTGTCCGGCTGGTTGGCAGGTGCAGCTTGCTGAAACTCGTCCCGTTCCATACAGGCGTCGTAGATGCCGCGAATGGTCGGATAGGGGGTCATGTCGACCTGAAAACGCTGGTTGTTCGCAACTTGCGCAACGAGGCAGATGTCCGCGAGCCCCAGCTTGTCGCCGTGGCAAAAGGTTCCCGTATCCGGGCTGCCAAACAGCAGCACCTCTAGCGGAGCAAAGGTTTCCGCAACCCAGTGCCTGAACCAATCGGCAACCGCATCGTCGTCAGCCCCAAAACTTTGCCGGAGCTGGTTGAGCACGCGCAAATTGTTCACTGGGTGAATTTCACAGGCAATCATCTGCGCCAGTGCCCGTACGCGTGCGCGTCCAATCGGATCAGCCGGCAGCAAGGGTGGTTCGGGGATCGTCTCTTCAAGATACTCGATGATTGGCAGGGACTGGGTGAGAACAACTCCCGCATCCGGGAACTCCAGTGAAGGCACCAGCCCTTGCGGGTTGAGCTTGAGGTAACTTTCGAAACGTTGCGCACCGGATCTCAAATGATGAGCAATGTAATCTGTCTCCACGCCCTTCAGCTTGAGAGCAATGCGCAGTCGATAGGATGTCGAACTGCGGAAGTAGGAATGAAGTCTCAGTCTGGTCACATGTCCCTCCCTGACGGGTTGACCCGAACCGACATTAGTTACAAATGAAACAAAACTCCAAGACTCTCGCTCTGAAAAGACGCACGGCCTGTGAAATGCAAAGAGGCCCGCAAAGCGGGCCTCCCATGAGATCGAACTGACCTTTTTGTCCGGATTAGATCCCGGCGAAACCTGTTGTTGCCAGAGGCTGCTCCGGCACCGACACATTCCGCCCAGACTTAAGGGCCAAATTCAGGGTCTCACTAGACATGGGCACACCTCCTTTCAGGTTGTTAAACACGAGATTAAAGGTAGTGTCCCAAACGCTTCTTGCAAGCCTGTTCCTTGTGCGTCACTGCCAAAAGGAAGGGCAAAAGTTTCAGCAAGCGCCTTGCCCCCGGCGACCGGAAACGCAAAAAGTATCAAGATGGAACATCGACGCCAGGCCCCGGATTGCAACCCGCCACTTGACGGGCTCGACTATGCCTGCCCGCGCCCGTTCTCAAAGTGGAAGAGCGGGCATCTGGACACATTGATCGGAGGATGGCTTCAGCTCCAACCACCCTGCCTTGAGTTGGCGACGCTCGCTCTGGAGGAACTGACGGTCAGACGTGAAGATCTGCAAGCGCGGATGAAATTCGCCAACGCAGACCTGGAGCCGATTGCCTGGCTGGCCGATGCAAGGCGCTCGGTCAGAGAGATTCTTCTGCCGGACATTCGGGAGACAACACTCAAGTCATCAGCAAGGGGAAAGGTCTATGTCATCCTGCGAGGTGGCTACACGGAGACCAATCTCTGGTATGGCGCTTATGTTGGCTCGACCACGCGCCCGATCGCCAAGCGTTTTGCCGAACACCGTGCCGGAGGATCTCGTTCCGCCAGAGGTCTGCCTACACACGGCATCGAGCCACTTTATTCGCTTTTCGCCCCGCTCAATCCAGTTGCATCTTCGCGGGGCAAATTACGCGAATGGGAAACCCGGCTTCATGAGTGCCTCGCACCCATCGTGCCGAAGGTGACCGGCGACGTCGCCTTTTAGAGCCTCGCGTTACTCGCTTGTCGCACGTTTGGCGATGGCTTCAAAAACACCGTCGAGCTCTGCTGCCATGACTTTCAGATCATCGCCGCCTTCGGCCATATAAGGTCCAAAAACCTCGCTGGGTGTTTTCCAGGAGAGCGTCGCGGACTTGTCACCGTTCTCGGTGATGTAAAAGCGGATTGGCGCTTCGATGCCAGCAGCGATGGATGCGTTGAGCATGCGACGGGCGTAATCATTGCGATAGACGCCGAGCACCTGGTTTCCTGGTATGACAATCCCTTGGCCCTTTGCTCCCGCAGACGCGCTCGCTTGCGTGACAAGGCCCATCTTCTCGGCCTTCACCGCAGCTTTTACCCGGTCCACGAGCTCAGAAAATGCGTGCGGCGTATCGATAATCCGCCAGCCGTCGCGTGGTTGCAGGCCACTGGCCATACCCTGGGCCGAAAACCAAACCAGCACCAGCGTGGTGGCAAGGATCGAGCGAAACACAGTCATGTCATTCTCCTTCATGGATGGGAGGGGAGAATGGACCGCAACAAATGCCGATTTGAAGGCGCCTGACTGCAAAAGCGCTCACGCGCTGATCACAATCGAGTGCTCAGGCGCCGGCGCTTCAACCCATTCCGAGTTTGATGCGAAGACGTGTTCCCAGCAAGCTTCCGACAAAGGCAAAGACCAGCCACAGCCAACCATGCATGGATCCGGAGACAAGCCCTCCAAGATAGGCACCGATGTTGCAGCCATAGGCCAGCCGAGCACCGTAGCCCATCAAAAGCCCGCCAATGATCGCGGTCAGCAGATCCCTGGCAGACAGATGCCAAATCGGCGCAAACTTTCCGGCAAGCGCAGCAGCCGCCAGCGCGCCGAAAATAATCCCGAAATTCATGACCGAGGTGCTGTCCGTTAGCACGCTCGCTTCAAGAGCCTTGGTCTGCCACTGCCAATAGGGCCAGGTTTCGACCGGGATGCCGATTGCAGCGAAAACCTTCGCACCCCAGAGAGCAAAACCTGAGGTGATGCCCCAGGGCCGGCCTACAACGATAAAGGTGAGAATGCCGACCACAGCAAGCATTACAGCACCAAGCATGGGAGACCAGGGACCGGTCGTAAGGGACACGGTTTTGCGCGCCTCAAGAACCCGGCCATGCGCCTTTTTCTCGATCTGGATCGTCGCAATGGCAATCGTGCCCAGCACCACCGCAGTGATCGCAAAGGCAACGAGCGGGCCAAAATTGCTCACCAGTGAATAGGCCGGCAACTTGGGCAGCTGCCCCCAAAGATGCATGTGGGCTGTCGCTAGAACCGACCCTAGGATGAAGGCCGCAAGGGTGACCATCATGCGTGTCGATCCACCGCCTGCGGTGAAGAGCGTGCCGGACGCGCAGCCTCCGCCGAGCTGCATGCCAAGACCGAACATGAATGCGCCAACGGCTGCCGCATAACCGAAAGGAAAGACAAAGCCACCCGTCGGCATGCCGAAATCTCTGCCCCAGGCGATCAGGGGAAAGGCAACAGCGGATGTCAGAAGAATGAGGACGAACTGAGCACGCAGGCCCGTACCGCGCTTCTCGGTCACAATATGACGCCAGGCGGCCGTGAAACCGAAACTGGCGTGATAGAGTGAAAGACCGGCGAGACCACCGATCAGGGCCGCGCCCGCCTGGCGCGCTCCGCCGAGCGAGTAGGCGCCAAGCGCAACGACCACCAAAGCGGCGACGGCAAAGGCGAGTATGGGCTTCTGAGAACCCTCATTCGGAGGTGTTACGGTCGTGACTGTCATGGGATCCATCTAAGCACTTCCCATTAATCCAACAAGAAATACCATCCGCTATCGAACTACCTATGGAGAAAGAGATTCCATTTTGAGGCGGCATTAGGGCCAACTCAACACAGAGCTAACACCTTTTTGTGTGTTGCAGTTCAGAAGCCGCCTGCCCTCTTGTTGCAATGCGAGGATGTGATTTTGCAGCTGATGAGGCACACCCCTTTTCTGTCGCTCACGTTCCGGAAACGCCAGCAATACGGTCAAAGGGCTTGCCATGCGCTATACAGATCAGTTCGGCTATGACGTCACAGTCTCGAGCCAGCAAGCCGTCGTTCATTGGAATGCGGCCGTAAATGCCTTCCTTGCACATGGCAAAGAGACTGCAGCTCACCTGGAACAGGCGCTGGAGCTGGCTCCCGATTTCGCGATGGCACATGCCACCCGAGGTATCTTCTGCCTGCTAATGGGCCGCTCAGAGCTTGTGACAACGGCCAAGGACTGCCTGAGCACAACCCAACGGGTCAGCAAAACGGCGGACCTCACCGAGCGAGAAAAAGCCCTTACAGGCGCGCTGGCAGACTGGCTTGAGGGCTGGCCATCACATGCGGCCGAACGCCTGGATCGTGCGCTCACGTCGGCTCCTCGAGACGCGTTGATCGTGAAGCTGGTGCATGCCATTCGATTTGTTCTGGGCGATTCAAAGGGCATGCTGGCGTCGATCGACAGTGTTTTTGGGGCCTACGACAGCCAGCATCCGTCTTATGGTTATATTCTTGGCTGCCGCGCCTTTGCCCTCGAGGAAACCGGAAACTACCGAGACGCGGAGCTGCTTGGTCGCAAAGGCCTCGAACATGCCACGGACGACGCGTGGGGTCTCCATGCGGTCGCCCATGTCCACGACATGACCGGCCGGGCGGACGAAGGTATCACCTGGCTTGAACATCGGCCTGAAGGTTGGGCGCATTGCAACAACTTCGGCTACCATGTCTGGTGGCACCTCGCGCTGATGTATCTGGAGCGCGGCGAGATCGACAAGGTTTTGTCGCTTTACGACGAAGAGATCCGCCGCGACCGCACGGATGATTTCCGAGATATTTCCAACGCCACTTCCCTTCTCTCCCGCCTTGAGATTGAAGGCGTCAATGTGGGCGCACGCTGGGAAGAACTTGCGTTGCTGTCGGACAAGCGTGCGGAGGACGGCTGCAATGTGTTTGCGGATCTGCATTACCTGCTGGCGCTGCTGAATGGCGGGCGCCGCATGGGCGCCGAACGCCTGTTGGGCGATCTCAAGTCGCGCTCGCGTCAAACTGGAGACATTGCACGCATTTCCGCAAAAGCCGGCATGCCGGTCGGCCTGGGCCTCGAGCAGTATCGCAAGGGCAATTACGCTTCGGCCTTCCACATGCTCTCGTCCGCAAGAGATGAGCTTCCGACCATTGGAGGCTCACATGCTCAAAGGGATGTTTTCGAACGCATCACCATCGATGCCGCCCTTCGGGCCGGTTTTGCTGAAGATGCCGAAAGGGTGCTGAAGGACCGGACCCGCAAAAGGGGCGCAGTAGATCACTTTGCCGAGCAAAGGTTCGAGACCTGCGAGAAAATGCGCAGCGCTTCCAAGATCATGCTAGATGAACGGCTGCGCGCAGCTCACGCCTGACTTGAGCTGAAAACCGACATTGCCCTTGGCGGCCGATCAGCTGGGCCGCCCAGCCCATGGACTGATTTCTGACGTGAACGCTCAACCAAGCCCGACCAAATTCCGCGACCCCCGCCTCGACTTCTTTCGTGGCATCGGCATGTTCATCATCTATATCGCACATCTTCCGGGAAACTGGTGGACGCTTTGGATCCCGGCCCGCTTCGGGTTTTCAGACGCGACGGAAATCTTCGTTTTCTGTTCGGGCATGGCTTCCGCGCTCGCCTTCGGCAAAGTGTTTGACGTTCACGGCGCAGGAATGGGAATTGCGCGGGTGGTGCAGCGGATGTGGCAGGTTTACTGGGCACATATCTGCCAGTTTCTTGTCATTGCGGCAGGCCTTGTTGCAATCCACGAAAGCGGCTTTCTCACGCAATGCTGCGATCTGACACAGAACTATGTCGGATCGCTGAACCTCTGGCCGTTCTTTGACAATACGACCCTGAATTTGCCAGGGCTGCTGACGCTGACCTATGTGCCTAATTACTTCGACATCCTGCCGATGTACATCGTGATCCTGGCCTTGATACCCGTCATCATGATCGCATCGCGGATCTCTGTCTGGGCCGCCTTCGCCCTTTCCATCGGGCTCTGGCTTGCTGCCAATTTCCAACTGCTGAACCTGCCGGCAGAGCCGTGGTCTGACCGCTCCTGGTACTTCAATCCCTTCGCCTGGCAACTGGTGTTCTTTACCGGATTTGCCTTCATGCGGGGCTGGATTCCCTCGCCGCCGGTGGACCAGCGCCTGATTGCGCTCGCGATCGCTGTGCTGCTGCTTTCCCTGCCCTTTGCCTACTTCCGGATTCATCTCAACGTCGAGTTTGCGCAGACGGTCAGGGACATGTTGAAACCACTCTGGATCAAGAGTGAGTTCGGCTTCCTGCGGTACGTGCACTTCCTGGCGCTGGCCTACCTTGCCTGGGTCGCAGCGGGCGACAAGGGCTTTCGTCTCTTCGGGCACGGCCGCATCTGGGGTGGTTTCGTCCGCATCGTTCAGAAAGTCGGCCAACAATCCCTTGCGGTTTTCATGGCCAGTCTGGTCATCGCCCAAGCTGCGGGCATTCTCCGCGACATGGTCTGGGGGCGCGGCGAATGGTTGCCTCAGACCTTGTCCAACCTGCTCGGCTTTGCGGCTCTGATTGCAGTTGCCTATGTGGTGGCCTGGTTCAAGGGACAGCCCTGGAGAAAATCGCCAAAACCGCAAACTTCACAACCACCTGAGGAAGCCACGTCACCTCGATCCAAAGTGGTGGAAACCGCAAGTTAAGGCATAAAAAGAAACACCGGCGCGATCACTCGCACCGGCGTTTTGTAGCATCGTCCATTCAGCACAATCAGTGAACGCTGACCATTTCAAGGTCATGCTCGAAGGCATTGGCCAGAGCTGCTTCGCGGCTGTCCGCAAGAAGGATCGGCGTACCGTCTGCATTGAGCAGCGCCCAAAGCGTTGTGCTGTCCTGAATCGGCGGCACTTCCGGGAAGAGCGCGGCCATATCCTTGGCCTGGAGCTTTCGGATATACGCCATGCTGCCGATACCGAGGTCCGCCAGGACCTCTTCGCTCATGGCAATCAGCTCCGCTTCTCGCGCCAGCGCTGCAGCATCATTGGTGTTACGCGTCATGGTCTCTCCAAAGTTTCTTCCGGCGGGGGAGTGTCAGTCGCCGCTGGAGATTTCGATCTTCCGGATCACACGTTCAGGTTCCGGACGCGCAAGATCGATAGACAATAGGCCATCCTTCAGGTCCGCACCAAGGATTTCGATCCCTTCTGCCAGCACAAATGCGCGCTGGAACTGGCGGGCAGCGATCCCGCGGTGCAAATACTGACGGGTCTTGTCGTCGATCTGACGACCCCGAATGACAAGCTGGCTCTCTTCAACGGACACATCGAGCTGATCCCGGGTGAACCCGGCAACCGCAAGCGTGATCCGAATGACGTCGCCCTGTTCGTCTGTTTTCGGCAGACGTTCAATATTGTAGGGCGGGTAGCCGTCATTGGCAGCCTTGGAAACCCTATCAAGCACACGCTCGATATCATCGAACCCGAGCATGAACGGGCTTGAAAACGCTGACATGCGTGTCATCGCCAAAGTCCTTTTAAAGCGACCTTGCGTCCGGACCCATTTCGAGCGGCATCCGAACAGGAGTGTCCTTCACTCCGTTTCGTTATCGAATATGGCGACAGTCGGCGGATCTTTCAAGCTAAGGGCCGCCAGATGACCACAGCCAACACAGCTATGGTTACCTGACAGCCCATTTTCAGAGAGCGTGTCTCAAAACGCTCTGATCGAACCGACTTATTGCGGGATCAACCGCTGTCCGTGGGGATTATCGATCACCATCTTCCAGCTTCCGTCCGTCTGCTTGCGCAAGACCGCAACCGACAGCCCACTCATGTTTAATGGTTGGCCATCAGGCCCGGTACCGGTCATATCCCATGGCGCGAGATGGACTGCGATATCTCCTTCAACGATGACCTCGTGGCCTGCGTAGGTGAAAACAGGCTTCATGGCGCCGAAAGCCTCGAAACCCTGGCGAACATGCAGGGGATCAGAAACTGGTTTGCCCGGTTCGAATACGACGGAAGCCTGCGCCTCATAGGCGTCCATTACCTTGTCGTAGTCAGACTTCTGAAAGTCCGACGTCATGGTCTCGATGGCCTTCATGACCTGTTTCTGCTCTTCATTCATCTCATGTGTCTCCGTTGCAAAGGTCGGGTTCAGTGTCGTGGCGACAAGGCCAACGATCGCTGCGGTGGTCTTGAGTGTTGTTTTCCAAGTCATCGTTTCTCCTTTCATGGAGGGGCTGGGGCCGGACAAAGGGAGGGCGTCCCGCCAAATCCGGCCGGTTGAAAACATCATCCATGAACTGTGTTCAGGCGATCAGCGTCAGTGCGGTAGCGAGACGATGCCCGCTATCTGCGCCAACAGGTTTTGTGGAAATGCGGGCTCTGGAACACTTCGCTGAAGCTTCAGGGTTTTGAGATCTCCGACCATCGTTTCAACGTCGTCGATCACCTTTTGGTAGCTCAGCTGCCGAGCATCTGCATGAGCAAGAGCGTCCCGCCTCACGCGGCCTGCTGCAATCGCAGCAGGCAAGCGGCTTCGACAATTGCATTTGGCTGTCTTGGAAACCACACCGCAGGATGTGGACGTAAAGGCAATCACTTCTTTTCTGGCCCGTGACAAACGCTTGCGATAATTTTCTGGCGAAATTTCCAGGATCGCTGCCGCTTCCACGTGATCGAATTCGAGAATATCGCCGAGCACATAAGCGAGGCGATGATTGAAATCCAGACAGAGCAACATCGCCATTGTGCAGGAGATCCTGAGCTCGTTGAGCATAAGAGCCTCGTCAGGCGCGGTGGGTGGATCAGCGACAAGTCCGGTTTCGAGATCCGCCTTGAAGAGATCAAACGTCAGACCCGGATCCCGGTCCCGCAGTTTTTTCGCACCCAGAAGGTGATTGCTTGCAACCCGATAGGCCCAAGTCGAGAAAGCGCTCTCTCCCCGGAAGGTGGAGAGCTTTGTCAGGATCAAGATCAGGATCTCCTGTGTCGCCTCCAGTGCATCGTCTGGATTGGCCAGAACCCGCATTGAAAGCTGATACATCTTGTCCTGAATTCCGATGAGCACCGCCTCCAGTGCGCTCTGGTCGCCAGCCTGGGCCGCCGCTATCAGCTCGTTCGAAATTGCCTTCATCTCACCAAGTCCTTTTTGGTTCCTTTGGTAAGTTAGAGGGCGGTAGGCCGGAAGGTGTGACACATTTTCTTGAATTATTTGCACCATCACCTGCCTTGCCCTCAGGGGTAAAAGCTGAAAACGTCGCCGGACGTTCCTTTCACAGCAGGCAATCCCTTGACCAGAGACGAATTCAACAGCTTCTGCGCAGCCCTTCCTGCGTCGACCAATGTCGTCCAATGGGGCAATGCCTCGGTCTGGAAGGTTGGCGGCAAGATCTTCGCCATCTGTTCTTCATGGGGCAGCGAGGGCGAACAACGGGTCAATTTCAAATGTTCGGACATGTCCTATTCAATGTTGATCCAGGAAGAAGGCATTGTTCCAGCACCTTATCTGGCGAGAGCCAAGTGGGTGCGCGTCGAGAACCCTGATGCACTGAGCAAGGAAGATTGCTGCGCCTATATCAAGGCGGCCCACGCAATCATAACGGCCAAACTCACTCGCAAACAGCGGCAGGACCTCGGGTTGGTGCAAACGTCATGAATCCACAGAACAAGCCAGTCTCGCTGGCGCTTTTGATGCTTGCGGAGATCGCAGGCATGAGCCTTTGGTTCATGTCCGCCGCAATCCTTCCCGACATGGTGGCGGAAACCGCTATCTCGGAGTTCCGGCAAGCGGCACTCTCGAGCGCCGTTCAAGCCGGTTTCGTTGTCGGCGCAGTCGCATCTGCGGTTTCCGGACTGCCCGACCGCATGGACCCAAGGCGCTTGTTTGCACTTTGTGCGATTTCTGCCGCGCTCGCCAATGCGTCACTTCTTGTCGTCACTCCAGGCGGCAACCTGGCGATCCTCGCGCGCTTTGTTACTGGCGCGCTTCTGGCCGGGGTCTATCCTGTCGGGCTCAAGATAGCGGTCGGCTGGGGACAGGAGGACCGCGGCTTCCTGGTGGGAGCTCTTGTAGGTGCCCTGACCTTCGGATCGGCTGCACCCCACCTCTTGGCGCTTGCCGGAGGCGCGGACTGGCGCTGGAGTGTTTCGATCGCCTCGCTTGCTTCAGTTGCTGGAGCATTCTTGTGTCTGGCCGCGGCGCTCGGACCGTTCCACGCAGCGGCTGGCCGCTTTGACATCCGCACCATAGGAGCGGCCTGGACCAATCGAAAAGTGCGCCTGGCCTATGCCGGATACCTCGGCCATATGTGGGAGCTCTATGCGATGTGGGCCTGGATCGGCCTCGCGGCCACGGTGTCCTTTGCCATGTCGATGCCCGAGGAGGAGGCCATCGCTCTCGGCCGCCTGCTCGCATTTGGCGCAATAGCAGCCGGCGGCGTTGCCTGTGTCGTCGGCGGACTTTTTGCCGACCGCTTTGGCAAGGAGAACATAGCAATCGTCGCCCTTGTTGTGAGCGGTTGCGGCGCAGTTGCCAGTGCGATCACCTTCGGCGGGCCAGCATGGCTGACGATCCTCTGCGTTCTGATCTGGGGCGCCGCGATCCTGCCCGACTCAGCTCAGTTTTCCGCGCTTGTTGCCGATCACTCTCCGCCTGACCAGGCCGGCAGCCTGATGACATTCCAGACAGCGCTGGGCTTCGCCCTGACTTTCGCCACAGTCCAACTGACACCAGTTCTGGCGCTTGCCATTGGCTGGCCCGCTGTCTTCATCATCATGGCACTTGGCCCAGCTTTCGGGATCGCCGCAATGCTCCGTCTCAAACAACTCACCCGATAGAGAATTCCTGCGGCAAATAAAAAGCCGCCCCGGTTGCCCGGAGCGGCTTTTCCTTGAACGACAGCGCCCTCGTAGGCTGCCCTTCAAATTCCATCAGGCCTCGATGCGACGTCCGGTGTCCGCATCGAAGAAGTGCACATCCTTAGGCTCGGCACGCAGGAAGAGCGTCTGACCGGGCTCATAGGTGGAGTGACTTTCGACACGAACAACGATTTCCTCACCACCTTCGGCAAACTCGCCATAGATGTAGCTTTCGGCCCCAACCGGTTCGAGAACATTGACCTTGATCTCCAGATCCACGCCTGAGGTTCCATCGCCCTTTGGCGCATCCACAACGCTCATGTGTTCGGGCCGAATACCAAGCGTATAGGCGGACTTGCCGAACGCATTTGCACCCGACAGACCTTTGCCGCTCACCAGAGAAAGGCCGTTTTCGTCGCCCTTCACTTTGAGCAAGTTCATGGCCGGTGAGCCGATAAAGCTCGCGACAAAGGTCGATGCCGGCTTGTCGTAGACGTCGATCGGAGCACCGATCTGCTCGATATTACCGCCATTGAGGACGACAAGCCGGTCCGCCAGGGTCATGGCTTCGAGCTGATCGTGGGTGACATAGACGCTCGTCGTTCCAAGCCCCTTCTGCAGGCGCTTGATCTCGACACGCATCTGGACGCGCAGCTTGGCATCGAGGTTGGACAGTGGCTCGTCGAACAGGAAAGCGGCGGGCTCACGGACGATGGCGCGCCCCATGGCAACACGCTGGCGCTGGCCGCCGGACAATGCGCGCGGCTTACGATCAAGATAGTCGCCAATTTCCAGAATGCGGGCAGCTTCCTTCACACGCCGGTCGATTTCCGCCTTGTCCATGTTCCTGTTCTTCAGGCCATAGGCGAGGTTATTGTAGACCGACATATGCGGGTAAAGCGCATAGTTCTGGAACACCATGGCGATGTCGCGATCTGCAGGGTCGACTTTGTTGACCACACGGTCGCCGATGCTGATTTCACCGGTGGTGATGTCCTCAAGACCTGCAATCATGCGTAGCAGCGTGGACTTGCCGCAGCCGGACGGGCCGACCAGAACAATGAACTCACCGTCGGCGATATCGATGGAAACGCCTTTGACCGCTTCCACATCGCCGGCATAGACCTTGCGGACCGTATCGAGAGTAATCGTAGACATTTAGAACCTCACTTGTCGCTCTCGACGAGCCCTTTGACAAACCAGCTTTGGAAGATCACCACAACGATGACAGGTGGCAGCATCGCGAGGATCGCCATGGCCATGATCTGATCGTAATCAGGGATCTGTGCTCCAACCCATACCTGAAGGATCTGCTTGATCCCGCGCACCAGGGTAAAGAACGATTCATCGGTCGTGATCAGCGTTGGCCAGAGATACTGGTTCCAGCCGTAGACGAACATGATGATGAAAATGGCGGCCATCATCGTTTTCGACAATGGGACCAGGATATCGATGAAGAACTTCCACGGGCCAGCACCATCGATGCGTGCAGCCTCTGTCAGCTCGTCAGGAACAGACATGAAGAACTGGCGGAAGAAAAATGTGCCGGTCGCCGATGCGATCAACGGGATGATCAACCCTTGATAGGTGTTGACCATGCCGAGCTGCTGCACGATTTCGTAGGATGGCAGGATCCGGACTTCCAGCGGTAGCAGGAGCGTGGAAAAGATAATCCAGAAGCAGAATGTCGCCATCGGAAACCGGAAGTAGACGATGGCGTAGGCGGCCAGCATCGAGATTACGATCTTGCCGATGGCAAAGCCAAGGCCAAGGATCAGCGAGTTCTTTAGCATGACCAGGCCATTGACTTCCTTGGTGAAACCACCAGCCCGGAACAGGACCTCCTCATAAGCTTGCAGCCCCTGGTCGCCAAATCCGAATTGGAGGCCTGACCTGTAGATGGTCACGGCGTCGTGGGTTGACGTGATGAAGGCCAGTACGACGGGCGCAACCATGAAAAAGACACCGGCCAGAAGGATCACGTGATCCCAGATTTGCAAACGTTTCATCCCCGCCTCCTCAGGTGTAGTGAACGCGCCGCTCGATGAGGCGGAACTGGATGATTGTCAGGATGAACACGAGGGCCATCAGAATGACGGATTGCGCGGACGAGCCACCAAGGTCATTGCCGCGGAACCCGTCCAGGTAAACCTTGTAGACCAAGGTCACCGGGTTGTTGCCCGGCTCTGTCTTGAGGATCACGTCAATGATGCCGAAGGTGTCGAAGAAGGCGTAGGTGATGTTGATGATCAGCAGGAAGAAACCGGTCGGCGCCAGGAGCGGGAATGTGACTGTCCAGAAGCGGCGGAAGCCCGACCGGCAGTCAATGCTGGCGGCCTCCTGGACCGATTTGGAAATTCCCTGAAGACCCGACAGGAAGAAGATGAAGTTGACCGGGACCTGCTTCCAGACTGCAGCAACGATCATTGCGATCGCGGTATCGGAGTAGTTGACGCCGACCTGCATCTCCCAGCCGAAAATCGCAACCAGATCAACAATCGGCCCGACGTGCTGGTCGAACAGCAAAATGCCGATGAGACCGGCGACCGGCGGAGCAACAGCATAGACCCACATCAACAAGGTCTTGTAGCTCGATGCACCCCGCAGAACCTTGTCGGCCTTCACAGCAAGCAACAAGGCTATGCCCAGGGACAAGGCTGTTACGAAAAATGTGAAGACACCCGTGAACCGGGCAACACGCCCGTAGTCCGTCGAAGTGACCGTATCGATGAAATTGTCGAAACCGACAAAGGTCGAGCCAAAGCCGAACGGATCTTCTAGGTAAAAGGAAGAGCGCACCGCCTCTGCTGCCGGCCAAAGGAAAAAGACCCCGACGATCCCGAGCTGCGGCAACAGCAAGAGATAGGGGATCAGACGTGATTGGAACTGGACTTTTTTCATCGTCTCACCGCGAACGAACGCGGCGGGTCATGGTTGTGACACCATCGCACCCGCCCGCTTCATGGGAATGGGGGCGCTCGACGCGCCCCCATCGGATATCAAGCTCGGAAGTTAGTTTCCGGTGGTCTTGGCAAAACGCTCAAGAAGCTTGTCGCCGTCGGCCTTGATGACGTCGAATGCGCTGTCAACGTCTGTTTCACCGGACATGACCTTGCCGAGTTCACGGTTCATGACGTCACGAACCTGAACGTAGAAGCCCATGCGGTAGCCCTTGGTCCACTCGCCGCTTTCCAGAGAAAGCTGCTGAATGCCAACTTCGGCTGCGGGTGTGCGATCGTAGTGACCGTCTTTCTTGGCCAGTTCGTAAGCAGCTTCGGTGATCGGCACATAGCCGGTCTCTTTATGCCACATGTACTGGACTTCAGGAGATGTCAGGTACTCGAAGAAAGAAGCGGTGCACTTGTTTTCTTCAGCCGACTTGCCGGACATTGCGAAGAGAGCAGCACCACCGATGAAGGAAGCCTTGTTCGCGCCTTCAACAGCATCCCAGTAAGGCAGGAACGTTGCGGAGAACGGGAATTCAACGGTCTTGGAGATGCCGCCGAATGACCCGGAAGAACCGATCCACAGAGCAACCTTGCCCTCGTTGAACGGAGCCTGGTTGTCGCCCCAGCCGGTGCCGTAGTAGCCGAACAGGTCAGCATCGAGCCACTTCTTTACAGCCTTGAAGTGGTTGCGGATCGGCTCACCGAAGATCAGCTCAGTGCCTTCTGCACCGTCGTAACCATTGTTGTTCGTAGCGAACTGAAGGTCATGACGGGACTTGAAGTTTTCGACAAATTCCCAAGGAAGATGGGACTGAACGAGTGGCACGTAGCCAGCTTCTTTCAGCTTCGGAGCAATTGCTTCGAACTCTTCGTAGGTCTTCGGAGCTTCAACGCCAGCTTTTTTCATGGCGTCTTCGTTCACGTAAAGGATCGGAGCGGAGGAGTTGAACGGCATGCCGATCATCTTGCCTGCGCCGTCAGCGTAAAAATAGCGAACACCGGCGATATAATCTTCGATGTTGAACTCAACGCCGTTCTCATTCAGCAGATCTTCAACCGGTACAACAGCGCCCGGAGCACCGATGATGGTTGCGGAACCAGCATCAAAAACCTGCAGGATGTTAGGCTGTTCACCAGCGCGGAAAGCGGCGATACCAGCGGTCAGAGCGTCTTCGTAGCCGCCCTTGTAAACCGGTGTCAGGTTACACGCGTCCTGGGAAGCGTTGTAGCCGGTGGAAATTTCGTTGACGACTTCGCCGAGGCGGCCGCCCATTGCGTGCCACCAGGTGAATTCGGTTGCAGCATAAGAAACAGAAGAAGTGCCGAGCATAGCGGCCGCAGCGACGATGCTGGCGACAGTCTTACGGTAAGCCATTATGTTTGCTCCCATCAATTGAGGCGAGTGCCTCGGTCAGCAGTTGAGTATCCAGGCTGCCAAAATGGCTTGCTCGACAGCCTGTGTGATAACGCCTGCGTTTCGTATTGTTTTCATATGAACGCTATATGTCGCTCATATGAACATTAAACGACAGTCAAAACGAACATGGAAGACCAGTCATCGATATAAATTTCGCACCGGTCTTTCTGTCGATTTCAGCAACAGAAAGACCGGTGCGAAACCTCTGTTTTTCCGGTGCTCCGGCAGCCAAAAACCGGAAAGCAAAACGCTCATCGAGGTCACGGTCAGAACCCTATGGTGTTCGGATGACTGCCACGTTTCGTTCATATGAACATTGCGTGACGCACTTTTGCGCTGCACTTACCCCGGCGGCGGAAGAATGTGACACCTGGAAACAGCCTCCCTCCCTGAGGCACTTCACCTCAGACGCAAAATGGCTTGCAAAGAGGGTGCAGATTCCGCAATTGTTGTCTGATGGTTCCGCCAATCAAACGGTGCGGCGGATTAAAAGGGAACACGGTGAGGCGTACCCAAAAGGGACCGAAACCGTGGCTGCCCCCGCAACTGTGAGCGGCAAGTCCATTCCAAAAGCCACTGACGTGCTCGGTTGAGCGCACCGGGAAGGCGGAACGGGCGTTGAGCCGCAAGCCAGGAGACCTGCCATACAAACCCCGGCCTCACCGGCCGGGCCTCTAGCAACCTTCCCACGGTGGGTGTGGACAGGAGAAAAACATGCATATCGAACCGGGCATCGTCGACGGTGCCAAACTCACTCTCAGCTACGCAACAGCGATCGCATCCCTCGGCTATGCCGCCAAGATGGCCGTCACCAGTCGCCAGGACAATGGCGGTATTGCAGGCCTACTCAGCCGCAGCGTCCTAACGACCGCGCTCGTTTTCAGCTTCTTTCAGATCCTGCCGCATTATCCTGTTGGCGTTTCAGAAGTGCACTTCATTCTCGGCTCGACCCTGTTCCTGCTGTTCGGCGCTGGTCCTGCAGCAATCGGTCTGGCCGGCGGTTTGCTCCTGCAAGGAGTGTTCTTCGCCCCTGCCGACCTGCCGCAGTACGGCATGAACGTGACGACGCTTCTGGTGCCGCTTTTCGCAGTCGCAATTCTGGCCAAAAAGGTCATTCCGGCGAAAACCGCCTATGTCGACCTTAGCTATGGACAGGCGCTTTCCCTCTCGACCGCCTATCAGGGCGGTGTGGTTGCCTGGGTGGCCTTCTGGGCCTTCTACGGCCAAGGCTTTGGCGCTGCTAACCTTGCTTCCGTCAGCACATTCGGTGCGGCCTACATGCTGGTCGTTCTCATGGAGCCGCTCGTGGATCTCGCGATCCTCGCGGGCGCAAAGACGGTTTCCGGCCTCAAGGGCCACCAGATCGTTCAGGCGCGTCTGCATACGGCCGCCGCAGCCTAAGACCATTTCGACAGACTGCTGAAAAGCCCGGGCAATGCTCGGGCTTTTTTGTGTCCGCGGCTTAGAAAATTCCCAACGTGATCGCGGCGACAATCAGATAGCGCACGGTCTTGGCGATGGCGACGAGAGCCAGAAATGACCAGAACGGCTCACGCAGTACTCCGGCAGCGAGCGTAAGCGGATCTCCCAGGAATGGTGCCCAGCTCATCAAAAGGCTCCATTTTCCGTAGCGGTGATACCAACTGGACGCGCGGTCAAGTTGCTGGGGCGTCACTGGAAACCAGCGACGGGACGAAAACCGGTCGACGGCACGGCCGAGCAACCAGTTCACGACAGACCCCAACGTGTTGCCGAGGCTCGCGACCACGATCAACAGCCAGACTGGTGTCAGATCGGCAGCGATCAATCCCGCAAGGCCAAGCTCCGACTGCGCAGGCAAGATCGTGGCTGCCAGAAAGGAGAGGAGGAACAGGCCGGTGAGGCCGCCAATCCCGCTCACGCGAGACCCCTTGCGCGAAGCATCAGAAAGAGTGAGCACAGTTGGAGAGTATTGGAACGCTGCAAGGCCCTGCCCGTCGTTTGGATCGATGAGCGACAGTCTTCCCGATTTGCCGAACATCGCAAGAGGCAAAGCCTGCTCGCCGGTCAGATCTCAAATCGAAGGAAAAGCAATTTCAAGAGAATGGTGGAGCCAAGCGGGATCGAACCGCTGACCTCCTCGCTGCCAGCGAGGCGCTCTCCCAGCTGAGCTATGGCCCCAATCTCGAAAGCCGGTTTGGGTCCCCGGCGTTGATGTGGGCGGAACATAGTCGCGCCGCCCGCATCGATCAAGTGGAATTTCAAATGAAATGAAATTCGCTCTGTGGATAAATTCAAAGGCAGAAAAAGCCTTCAAATCCGGTCACTTAACGATCAGCATCGTCATCGATTTCGACGCGAATGCCCGGAACAGCGTCGTCATCTTCATCTTCTTCCTCGATGAAAACGTCGTCGGCCTCTTCGTCGTCTTCTTCCAGCTCGACGTCCGCGCCGTCGATATCCGGCACATCATCATCGCCGCCTTCCGCTTCCGCGTCGGCTTCTTCCAGCGTTACGATTTCCGGCGCAGCCTCATCTTCCTCTTCTTCATCATCCTCAGGCTTTTCCTTCGCCTTTGCCGCTTTCGCAGCACGTGAGGTCATGACTGCCTCAAAGATTGTGCCACATTTCGGGCAGGTGATCGGATCACGATTGAGGTCGTAGTACTTCGCGCCGCAGCTCGTGCACAGCCGCTTTGTGCCAAGTTCAGGTTTTGCCACTGTGCTAACCCTTCGTCTTCTCTGTTTGCTGGCGCCCCATACCCTTGGAAGCGCCCCCCTGTCAAAGCCAAATCAATGAAAAAGTTTGTTCGCAGCAAACTTCTGCACGCCACGCACAGAAATTCAAGGATTGGGACAGATGACGAACGGTGATCCACATGATAGCAAGGGGCACTTTTTGTTGAGTAGAATGACCGGAACCGAACCGCATGTCCCATGGCTCCTCGCCCAAACCGCTTACAACCCGCGCCGCCGGCCCGCTGACCGGCACCATCCGGGTTCCAGGCGACAAGTCGATTTCCCACCGCGCGTTGATGTTCGGCGCCCTGGCCGTCGGCAGGACAACCGTGACTGGCCTCCTGGAATCGGAAGACGTTTTGGCCACAGGGGCTGCCATGCGTGCGGTTGGCGCCAAGATCGAGCGGCAGGATGATGGTCTCTACGTCGTCGACGGCATCGGCCTCGGCAGCCTGCTGGAGCCGGAAAGCGTTATCGACTTCGGCAACGCGGGCACGGGCGTTCGTTTGACGATGGGGATCTTTGGCACCCACGACATCGCCGCTACCTTTGTTGGCGATGGCTCGCTGTCCAAGCGCCCGATGGGACGCGTTCTGGATCCGCTCCGAGAAATGGGCACCAACGTGATTGCGCGATCCGGAGACCGTCTTCCGGCTTCGATCCGCGGCGCAAAGCAGCCCCTGCCACTGACTTACCGGGTGCCTATGGCGTCTGCACAGGTGAAGTCAGCTGTTCTGCTCGCCGGCCTCAACTGCCCCGGCGAAACAACCGTTATCGAGCCGATCGCCACAAGGGACCACACTGAAAAGATGCTTGCCGGATTTGGTGCAGACATTTCTGTGACGCTCAACGATGCCGGAGAGCGAGTGATCAAGCTGAAGGGCCAGCCGGAACTCAAACCGCAGGACCTGGAAGTTCCGGGAGACCCCTCCTCTGCCGGTTTCCCGATTGTTGCCGCGCTGATCATCCCCGGCTCCGACGTGACCATTGAGAACATCCTCTTGAACGAGCACCGCACCGGCCTGATCACGACGCTGATCGAGATGGGCGGAGATATCGAGATCGTCAACCGCCGCCATTCCGGCGGGGAGGAAATCGGGGACATCAAAGTTAAGGCGAGCCAGCTCAAAGGCATCACCGTGCCTGCGAAACGTGCGCCGTCGATGATCGATGAATATCCGGTTCTGGCCGTTGCCGCAGCGTTTGCAACTGGCGAGACACACATGCCGGGTCTTGATGAATTACGCGTCAAAGAATCGGACCGCCTGGCGGCGGTGGCCAGAGGCCTTGAAGCAAATGGCATCCCATGCGTTGAAGGTGAGGACTTCCTGACTGTCACTGGCGGCGCAAACAATATTGGCGGCGGCACCGTCGTCACGCACCTTGATCACCGCATTGCCATGTCATTCCTCGTTCTCGGCATGGCCTCTCACAAGCCGGTCACCGCGGATGATGGCGCCGTCATTGCGACGAGTTTCCCGACATTCACCTCTCTCTTCAGCGAATTGGGCGCTAAAGTCCAAGAAACGCCAAGTGAGGCAGCATGATTGTTGCAATCGATGGACCTGCCGCTTCGGGCAAGGGCACCCTGGCGCGTCGGCTCGCAGAACACTTCGAGCTACGCCATCTGGACACGGGCCTAACCTACCGTGCCGTGGCAGCGGCCCTGCTGGCCAAGGGCCTGCCGCTCGGCGATGAAGGCGTTGCGATCGAGATCGCGCAAAATCTCGACTTGGCCCAGGTCGACAAGACCGTCCTGTCAGCACACGAGATCGGTGAAGCAGCTTCCCGTATTGCTATTCTCGGCGGCCTGCGTGAAGAGCTTGTCCGCCTGCAGAAAGACTTTGCCGCGGCACCTCCGGGCGCTGTTCTGGATGGCCGTGATATCGGGACCGTCGTGTGCCCCGACGCCACCGTGAAGCTGTTCGTCACAGCCTCTCCAGAGGCGCGTGCCGAGCGGCGGACGGCGGAAATGGTGTCCAAGGGTCAGGAGGCTGAATATGCCTCTGTCCTCGAGGATCTGAAACGCCGCGACGAACGCGACAGTCAGAGAACCGTGGCTCCGATGAAACAAGCAGACGATGCACACTTGCTTGACACGACGGAAATGGATATAGAGACGGCGTTCCAGGCAGCTGTGGATATTGTTTCTCAAGCCTGCAACGCGTAAGGCCTTCACGGGCACTTGGGGTTCGCCATGTTTGGTGTGCCCCCTTTCGTGTTTTGGATCGGCATTCAACTTACCTGATTTGTCTGATCCTTCGGAGCACATGGAATTACTCGGCAAGACATCTGTTAAGGCGTCTTGATGACGAGACAGGATCCTCCGTCTCTCGCCCCGCCGGCCCATCCTCGAAGAGGGTGGAAGGATGCGCGCATCGCGTATCCCGGGAGATTTAAGGATCCTCAATGCAACACAAACCCGTCGGCGGCCTGCCAGGAAGGCACCAGGAGTTTCAATGTCTGAACTTAATCCCTCTACCGAGGATTTTGCAGCTCTTCTCGAAGAGTCATTTACCCAGAACGATCTGTATGAAGGTGCGGTCGTAAAGGGCACTGTTGTCGCAATCGAAAAAGACCTCGCCGTCATCGACGTCGGCCTTAAGGTCGAAGGCCGCGTGCCGCTGAAGGAATTCGGCGCCAAGGGCCGCGACGGCGAAATGAACGTCGGCGACGAAGTCGAAGTTTACCTTGAGCGCGTTGAAAATGCGCTCGGTGAAGCCGTGCTGTCGCGCGAAAAGGCTCGCCGCGAAGAAAGCTGGGTTCGCCTGGAAGTTGCTTTCGAAGCAAACGAAAAGGTCACCGGCCAGATCTTCAACCAGGTCAAGGGTGGTTTCACCGTCGATCTGGATGGCGCCGTTGCCTTCCTGCCGCGTTCGCAGGTCGACATCCGTCCGGTACGCGATGTAACGCCGCTGATGCACACGCCTCAGCCGTTCCAGATCCTCAAGATGGACAAGCGTCGCGGCAACATCGTTGTCTCCCGCCGCGTCGTCCTGGAAGAAACCCGTGCCGAACAGCGTTCGGAACTGGTCCAGAGCCTGGAAGAAGGTCAGACCGTCGAAGGCGTCGTCAAGAACATCACCGACTACGGTGCGTTCGTCGACCTGGGCGGCATCGATGGCCTGCTGCACGTCACCGACATCGCGTGGCGCCGCATCAACCATCCTTCTGAGGTTCTCACCATCGGCCAGACCGTCAAGGTGCAGATCATCCGCGTCAACCAGGACACGCATCGCATCAGCCTCGGCATGAAGCAGCTTGAAACTGATCCGTGGGATGGCATCGAAGCCAAGTACCCGGTCGAAGCCAAGTTCACCGGCCGCGTGACCAACATCACCGACTACGGCGCATTCGTCGAACTGGAGCCGGGCATCGAAGGCCTGATCCACGTTTCCGAAATGTCCTGGACCAAGAAGAACGTCCATCCGGGCAAGATCGTTTCCACTTCTCAGGAAGTCGAAGTGATGATCCTGGAAGTCGATCCGGTCAAGCGCCGCATCTCTCTGGGCCTCAAGCAGACCCTGCAGAACCCATGGGATGCATTCGCTGAACAGTTCCCGCAGGGCACTGAAGTCGAAGGCGAAGTCAAGAACAAGACCGAATTCGGCCTGTTCATCGGCCTCGACGGCGACGTGGACGGCATGGTTCACCTCTCCGACCTCGACTGGAACCGTCCGGGCGAACAGGTCATCGAAGAGTACAAGAAGGGCGACATGGTCAAGGCCGTGGTGCTCGATGTGGACGTCGACAAGGAGCGTATCTCCCTCGGCATCAAGCAGCTTGGCGGCGATCCGATGGAATCGGGCGCAGCTGGCGAAATCCGCAAGAACTCGATCGTGACCTGTGAAGTGATCGAAGTCACCGACGGTGGCCTCAACGTCAAGATCGCAGACAGCGACCTGACGGCCTTCATCCGTCGTGCAGACCTGTCCCGTGAACGCGCTGATCAGCGTCCTGAGCGTTTCGCCGTTGGTGAAAAGTTCGATGCGCGCATCACGCAGTTCGACAAGAAGACCCGCCGCGTTACCGCGTCCATCAAGGCGCTGGAAATCGCAGAAGAGAAGGAAGCTGTTGCTCAGTACGGCTCTTCCGACTCCGGTGCGTCTCTCGGCGACATTCTCGCTGCTGCCATGAACAAGGCTGGCGACGACGAGTAAGACCTGTTTCGCTGAACCTTTTTCAGCAAAACACGAAAAGCCCGGCGGGAACGCCGGGCTTTTTTGCATTCTGCAGCTTCCACTCCCTGGTGACCAACGTCTTTGACATTTCGACGCCAGACGCTAGGTTTGGGCACACTCGAGAGCACTTGCCGCAGGCTTGGCCTCCCACACTCACTCGATTTCCAGAAATCGCCAGACAGCATCGAGAGACACGCTCATGACCGAAGTCAAAGCGGGCGACAGCGTTGCCATCCACTACAAAGGCACACTTTCCGACGGCACAGTTTTCGACAGTTCCGAAGGCCGTGATCCGCTCCAGTTCACCGTCGGTTCAGGCCAGATCATTCCAGGTCTGGACAAAGCCCTTCCGGGCATGACAGTCGGTGAGGAAAAGACCGTCAACATTCCTTCCGTGGAAGCCTATGGCGCCAAAGATCCCAATGCGACGCAGCCTGTGCCGCGCGATCAATTTCCAACCGACATTCCACTTGAAGTGGGAACGCAGTTGCAGGTTCAGACCCCGGATGGCCAGCTCATGACGGTTTCCATAGTTGAGGTCGGTGAAGAGAATGTCGTCCTCGACGCGAACCATCCACTCGCCGGCAAAGATCTGACGTTCGAGTTTTCCGTCGTATCGATAGGCTGATGTCTCAAATGGGCGGCCGAACAGCCGCCCCAGCGCACACACTTTCGGATGCGAGTGAACAACCCTGGCAGAGCTCAAATGGCACGCCAGGCAGTGACAGCTGCAAGCTTCTTTGTGCTTTCGGCATCAAGGCAATTGCATTTGCAGGCCCGTGCACCCTATCTAGTAGCCAACAAACAGCAATTTCTCTGACCCGGAGCCTCGCACATCATGAGCCTTGATGCAGACGTCCTGGTGGACAGACGCAAGATGCGTCGGAAACTGACATTCTGGCGTGTCGCCACCTTTCTCATTGTCACAGTTGGGCTGATCGGGGCAATCATCGCGGCAACGGACTTGGGCTCAATGTCCAAACGCAGTTCCCATATTGCTCGGCTCGCCATTGACGGGGTCATCCTGGAAGACCGCAAGCAACTCAAGCTGATCGAAAAAATCGGCGAGTCCAACGCGGTCAAGGGCGTGATTGTCTCGATAAATTCTCCTGGCGGCAGCACAACCGGCGGCGAGGCGCTCTATGAGGCTCTGCGTGAGCTCGCCGACAAGAAACCCGTCGTTGCAGAGATCAGAACGGTCGGCGCTTCGGCCGGTTACATGATCGCTCTGGCGTCAGACCATATCGTTGCCCGGTACAATTCGATCACCGGCTCCATCGGTGTTTTGTTCCAATACGGCAATATCGCCAAGTTGATGGACATGGTTGGCGTCGAGATGGATGCAGTTAAAAGCTCGCCGCTCAAGGCCGAACCCGATTTTTATTCCGAAACATCGCCGGAAGCGAAGGAAGTGCTCAACGCGCTCGTCATGGACAGCTATGACTGGTTCGTCGACCTTGTCGCCGAACGGCGCGATCTTCCCCCTGCAAAGGCCCGTGCGCTTGCGAACGGCAGCATTTACTCGGGACATGCGGCTCAGGAAAATGGCCTAATTGACGCCATTGGCGGGGAGAAATCGGCGATTTCCTGGCTCGAGACCGAGAAGTCCGTGGCTGAGGATTTGCCTGTCCTGAATTGGTCGGTTCAAGCGGACGACAATGGCCTTCCGCTGTCCGTCAAAATGACCCAAGGGCTGGGTAACGGCATCGCGAATGGACTAATTGATGAGCTGGACCTCGCTAAATGGCTGATTTCTCCGGCTATTACGCTTGACGGTCTCGTATCCGTTTGGCAGGCTCCCGGTGCGGCGAAAGAAAATTCAACAGTTCGAGGGGGCGGCCAATGATTAAGTCGGAATTGGTTCAACATATTGCCGAGCAAAATCCGCATCTATACCAGCGCGATGTCGAGAACATCGTCAACGCGATACTGGATGAAATAACGGAAGCACTTATGCGCGGTGATCGCGTTGAGCTGAGAGGCTTTGGCGCTTTTTCGGTTAAGAACCGCCCTGCACGTGTCGGTCGCAATCCACGGACCGGCCAGAAGGTTGAAGTCGAAGAAAAATTTGTTCCCTTCTTCAAGACCGGCAAGGAAATGCGTGTGCGACTGAATGACGGAGTAGACCACGGGGACGACTAGGGTCTAAACAAGGTTCGGAAGACTTCGAAATTTTCCTGTCGTTGTCGGAACAGCGCGGCTGGCGTTCATGTCAGACCGTGCGAAGAGCTTCAGGCCACTCCTTGGGAGACACATGTGACCCGTTTCATCAAATATGCGATCCTCATCGCAGTTGCGATCATTCTGGTTCCCCTGTCGGTTGCCAACCGGCATCCAGTCTCACTCTCGCTCAATCCGTTCGATCCGCAGGATCCGAGATTCACGATCCCCGACATTCCGTTGTTCTGGGTCGTTTTCGCAAGCCTCGGGCTCGGGATTGTCCTTGGTGGCATAGGAGCTTGGGCCAAGCAGGGAAGGTGGCGCAAGGAAGCGCGCGTGAAGCGACGGGAAGCCAACAAGTGGCACCGGGAAGCGGATGAGTTGCGCGAGTTCAAGGAACAGGTCGAAACGAAGCCAGGGCTCCCAGGACCGAGCGGCCGCAACGCCGCCTGATCTTGGCAGCGGGGTTACGACCCTTTCGTGGACTTCGAGTAGCTCGGCAGCGACCAGCCAAATTCGATCGCACCGCCTCTCAGGCAAAGTGCGAGCAGCGCGGCGATGCCTGCCGCATACCAATTTCCCAGGCCAAGATAATTCAATACGACATAGCTGCCCGCGCCAGCGAAGGCTGCACTGACGTAGACCTCCTGTTTGACGATGGCCGAGGGTTCGCCGGCAACGACGTCACGCAGGACGCCGCCAAAGGTCGCCGTTGCGACACCCATCGCCACGGCTACAAAAGCCGTATCGCCGATGCTGAGCGCCTTTGCAGCCCCCATCACCGAGTAGGCAGCCGTGCCGATAGCATCCGCCCAGCGCAGGGGCTTTCTGAAACCTTCGACGATATGGGCGAAAAACCACATCAGGACGCTGACAGCAAGGCAGACCATGAGATAGCCGTCCGACTTGATCCAAAACACAGGCACGCCGAGCAAGAGGTCTCTCAGCGTCCCTCCGCCGATACCAGTGAGCGTGGCGAAAAACAGGAACGCGATAAAGTCGAGGCCCTTTCTCGATGCGACGATGCTGCCGGCAACGGCGAAAACGCCTACGCCCAGATAATCGAGAAGCTGCAACAGCATGGTCATCCCCTTTAAGAAAAAGCCGCCCCTCGACGTGCGAGGAGCGGCTTCCGGCACTCGTAATGACTTATGGCGTCAGGCGCTTTTGTCGACCGTCTGACCGGCTTCCGCACCCGCATCAGCGACCGGGGCTTCTTTCGGCCCGCCTTTGGAAACACCAACCATGGCAGGACGTAATACCCGCTCACCGATCTGGTATCCGGCCTGAACGACCTGGACCACGGTGTTGTTCGGGACTTCCGTGTTCGGAACCTCGAACATCGCCTGATGGAAGTTCGGGTCAAACTTCTGACCTTCCGGCTCAAGCTTCTTGACGCCATTTTTATCAAGCTGGTTCAGAAGATCCCGCTCGGTCATCTCGACGCCCTCGATCAGGGCAGCAAGACCGGCGTCTGCGGACTGGCGCGCTTCCTCAGGAAGAGAGTCCAGCGCGCGGCGCAGGTTGTCGGAAACGGAGAGAAGGTCGCGTGCAAAGCCGGTTACAGCATACTGACGCGCATCCTTGATTTCCTTCTCGGTGCGGCGGCGCAGGTTTTCCATTTCAGCCATGGTCCGCAGCGCCCGGTCCTTGAGCTCTGCGTTTTCAGCCATCAAGGCTTCAACCGGATCAACTGCCATCTCGTCGGAGGCAGCTGTGTCTGCTTCAGCTGCGGGTTTGCCAGCGTCCGTTGCAAGCTCAGGCTCCTGATCGGCAGGGGTCTTGTTCTCGTCGCTCATTTTTGGTCCGTTGGAATGCTGGTTTCACATAAAATTCGGGCGGACATGCTCTCAGCACACCCGCTCCGAACCGTCAAGTTTTTGCAGGCCAGTTCTGACGTTTTCAGACAGAACCGACCTGTATTTCGTCGAAGATCAGAGTGCGCTCTTGATCCAGTCGGCAAGCTTGCCCTTTGGAGCGGCGCCCACTTGGGTTGCCATCGGCTCACCGTCCTTGAAGAGGATCAGCATCGGGATGGAGCGAACGCCATACTTCATGGCTGCGTCCTGGTTCTCATCGATGTTGATCTTGGTGATTTTCACCTGACCTGCCATCTCTTCGGAGATTTCCTCAAGCGCCGGTGCGATCATCTTACAAGGGCCGCACCATTCCGCCCAAAAGTCCACAACGACCGGCTCGGAAGAGTTCAGCACATCGTTTTCAAAGCTGGCATCGGTGATCGTGTTGGTAGCCATGTTATATCTCTTTCATAGTTCAGTCCGGTGCAGACAGAATCCACAAAAGCACCGTGACGCGTTGGACCGAACGTAGGTAGCGAACCCCCGTCCGTCAAGCGCTGCCCACCTCGCTCGCAAGCCCCTTTAACGTGTCGTCCAGAAGCGCTTCCGGAATCAACATCATGGACGGTGTAGCGGTCCAGAGCAGCGCAGCCTCGATCTTCCTGCCCGGATAGATGCTCAGCAACAACCCGCGATATACGCTGAGCTGGGCCAAGTACTCCAGGGGGACGGCAGCAGAGGATTCGGGAGGCATGAGATTGGTCTTGTAGTCGACGATCAGAACCCTGTCGGGCTCCACCACAAGCCTGTCGATCTGTCCTGACACCGCGACCTCCATGCCGTCGACAGCCGTCAGAGAGCCGACAACAGACACCTCCGCGCGCGCGTTGACTCCAAACAAGGGGGCAAACTCGGCGCCGTTGAGGATCGCATAAACGTCTTCGAGGAGTGCCTCCTTGTAGTGCTGACATTCAGCCACAAGGGATTGAGCGACGAACCGCTCGGCGGCCCCCTCGCGTTCAGCGGCTGGCAAATCAGGCAGAACTTCGAGAAGCCTGTGAACCAGGCGCCCGCGTTCCAGGGGCCACGCCGCCGGCTGACGCCGTGCCTCCAGCCGGGAAGAACCGGGAACCTGCGCCACGCCGTCCTTAGCCTCCATCTCCTCGAAGGCTTTGGAGGGCTGCATGCGTCGCTTGCGCACATAGGCCGAAGCGCGTTGGTTCAACCAGTCCGGCATCACGGGAGCCGAGGCTGCCTGAACTTCAGTCTGGCCAGAGCAGGCGGTTGGCGCCTGAGCGCTTGCTTCCGCCGCATTTGATTTCTGCCAACGCCAGGCAACAACGGCCCCCGTTTCATCGGTCAGTTCCCGCGCTCCGGGCTTGAGGGCCGCAGACACCAGATTGTACCAGCAGGCTTCATGAGCGCCGCGCTTGGGTTCCCAACCACAGACGATCAGCCGATCCTCGGCACGGGTCAAAGCCACATAGAGCAGTCGGCGATATTCTTCCTCCTGCCCTTCCCTGAGACCATCGATCGCCTCACCATGCCAGGGTGTGCGATCGTTCCTGGTCGGTAGCCAGACCAAAGCCGGAGGCAGCAGGGGGTTGCTTTGCCGCGCACGCGGAAGGAAAGACGGATCGTGAATGGCGCTGACCGGAGCCCCGCCCGGATCAACCAGAATGACGATCTTCGCCTCGAGCCCCTTGGATCCATGGACGGTCATGATGCGGACCATGCCCTTAGCGTTGGTCAGTTCCCGCTTGATCTCAGTGGGGGCCGCCGCCATCCAGGCCAGAAACCCTTCAAGGCCAGGTGTTCCGGCTTGTTCGTAGGTCATCGTCAGGGCGAGGAACTCGTCGAGAACGTCGTCAACCTCGACACCCAACCGGCTGCGGAATCGCTGGCGCCCGCCATCTCCGGCAAGCATTCTGGCGTAGAATTCATAGGGCGGCATGAAGTCAGCTCGGGAGCGCCAAAGCTCGAGCTGCTCCCGCGCCCGTTTCCATTTCGGGTTCGTGTCCGACTTCTTCACCAGAGACTGCCAAAGCGTGCCGTCGCGCGGGCGCTCCAACCTTTCACGGTCGACAAGCCTGATCAGGTCATCGTCGTCCAGATCGATCAGCGGGCTTTTCAATACGCAGGCCAGGGAAAGATCATCCTCGGGCAGCAACATGAACCGTCCAAGCGCTGCGAGATCCTTGACCGCGATATGATCGGTCAGAATGAGGCGGTCACTGCCGGCAGCCGGAACGCCAAGGGATTTCATTTCCCGGTTCAGGGCTTCAACGAAGGGGCCGCGTTTGCGCACAAGGACAAGCACATCGCCGGGGCCCGCCGTTCCGTCACGCATCCACGCCGCGATGGTTTCGGCGATGCGGCGCGCGACCCGCAGCATCGGGCTGCCGGAACCGACCCGGTCGAGGGGTATGCGCCAGTCTTCA
This sequence comes from Labrenzia sp. CE80, assembly GCF_009650605.1. Taxonomy (NCBI): domain Bacteria; kingdom Pseudomonadati; phylum Pseudomonadota; class Alphaproteobacteria; order Hyphomicrobiales; family Stappiaceae; genus Labrenzia; species Labrenzia sp. CE80. Next base: position 289,395 of record NZ_WAJT01000002.1, on the reverse strand, counting down.
GGCTCTTCAACCTCGGCTTCCTGTTCAAGCGGCCAAAGATCGACGATGCCGGGATCGCGGCGAATGGCTTCATGAACAGGGGCTTTGAGTTCCCGCGAGAGCCCCTTGTGGGCATCGCCCGTGGCGAAGACCTTGTCCACCGCGCCAAGGACATCCGGCGTTGAGCGGAACGACAGCTGAAGATCGACCGAATGAAATTCGCGTTCAGCTTCGGCGGATCGCTTTTCGAAGGTTCTACGCATCTCATCGAAATAGGCAGGCACCGCGCCCTGGAAGGAATAGATCGATTGTTTTTCGTCGCCCACAGCAAAAATGGTCCGGACCTGACCACGTGCGCCCTCACCAGAGAAAAACTCTTCCGCCAGCGAGCGTACCACTTCCCATTGGCGCGGGCTGGTATCCTGGGCCTCATCGACGAGGATATGATCCAGGCCCTGATCCAGCTTGTACTGGACCCACTGCGCGGCATCAGATCTCGACAAAAGATTGGCGGTTCGCACAACCAGATCTTCGAAATCCAGAAAGCCTTTGCGTGCCTTTGCTTTCTCATAGCGCTCGATGACCGCGTAAGCGAGGCGCAGCAACGCACGCGTGCCTTCAAAGGTCACAAAGGATGCGCGCTGTTCCAGAAGCGCCAGCAAACGTGCCTGTTCGGCCTCCAACTGCTCGACCACAATGGGGAACGCTTCCGCGATCTTCTTGGTCGCGAGAGATTTACGCGCTTCCAGCTTTGCCGTCAGGAAGACCGGGAGCCAGGCGTCCTTGAAGGCGACCGCATCTCGCATCGACCAGGCTGCGATCAGATCATTTGCACGGCTCACGTCGGTTTTCGTACCGCTGGAAAGTGCTTCGGCATAGGACTTGGTCGCGTTTTCATCGATCAGGCAGTCGGCGCGAAACCTTTCGTCCAGGTCAGACAGGCTTTCGCCAACCGGCACTCCCAAATCGGCGGCCAGGTTTGCGAGCGCTGCATCAAGGCTGCCCTCGTCGTCGATCCAACGGCGAAATGCGTCACGGTTGCGGATCAACTCATCGAGTGCTTTTTCGGCCGTGGCGTCCGGCATGAGCGAAATCAACATCGCCAGCGCCTGCCCGAAATCGCTGTCTGGATCGTTCTCAGCCTCCTGCAGCACGGACGCCCGCGCGTCAGACATCAATTCGCCCGCGATCCGGTCGTCCAGAACGGTGAAGTGACCAGCAACATTCGCCTCAAGCGGAAACTGATGCAGCAGCGCCTCGCAGAAACCGTGAATGGTCTGGATCTTCAGACCACCCGGGGTCTCCAAAGCGCGCGCGAAGAGCCGTCTGGCCAGTGCCAACCTGGCCCTGTCAGGCAAACGTCCCTCGATCCCCTCGATCTCTGCGGCGAGCTTTTCATCGCTCATGGTCACCCAATCGCCGAGGATCTTGTAAACACGGGTCGCCATTTCAGCGGCAGCAGCCTTGGTGAAGGTCAGGCACAGCAGGCGAGAAGGATCCGTGCCGTCGAGCAGCAGACGCACCACCCGGCGCGACAGGACAAAGGTCTTGCCGGACCCCGCGTTGGCGCTGACCCAGGCGGAAGCGGTCGGCCTCGACGCGCGGTCCTGTCGCTGACGGGTGACTTCAGGGATCTGAAAGCTCATTCCTCGCCCTCCCCGCCGACAGACCATTCCTGCACGCGCGCAAGGTGATCATAGGGTCCGTCCGTACGGCCCTCCATCATCACGCGCGCGCGGGAGAGATACCCGTTATCTTCGTCGCCATAGTGGGCGATGAGCTGTTCCAGGCGCTGCCAGGCGTCCTCAGCAAGGTCTTCCAGATCCGTATCCTTCGGATTGCGCGGCTGCGGGATTACGGGCTCGCTTCCACCCTTCAGCTGAACATAGAGAAGGTCGGAGACCGGCAAGGTTGCCGGGACGTCCTGGAAGCCCAGGCGCTTGATCATTGCAGCTTCCAGCGGCATCTGCGGCGCTAGAAGCGCTTCAACCTGCTTGAGCGAGGGCACCTGACCGGTCTTATAGTCGATGACCGAAATGGTGCCGTCTGTCATCTGATCGATGCGGTCGGCGCGCCCTTTTAGCCGGAACTCGAGACCGGGCAGGACAAGCTCGACGCCACCGGAGATTTCCAGAAAACGCTTCTCGACCTTCTCCGCACGCGCTGCCTCGAACGCAACAAAGCCTCGGGCGATGCGCTTGAACCGTGGCCACCACAGGGCGCGGACTGCCGGAAAGGCTTCCAGTGACGCAAAGTGTTTCTCGCCAACCTCGATCAGCTGCGCCACGGCTGCATCGTCATAGGGCCCGCTCCAGCCTTCCAGGAACTCAGCCAGTGCGTCGTGAATGATATTGCCCTTGTCCGCAGCGCCTGGAACACCGCCGATAGGGTCGACAGGCTGCAAGTCGAGTACATGACGCGCAAAGATCGAATAGGGATCACGCACCAAGCGCTCGATTTCGGTGATCGACAGAGACCTGGGCCGCGCCGGAACCGGTGGCTTTGGCTCGGGGCGGATGACAGAGCGCACAGCTCCCTCTGTGCGGTCCAGCATACCGGCCAAGGTCCTATAGTGGTCGCCCCTGCTGCCCATCTCGTCCGCGATATCCGGACCGGCCAAAGTCAGGAGCCGCTGCAGCCATCTGGAAGCCACAGTCGGCGCACCATCAGCGCGCGCCGTTCGCGACAGAAGCACACGACCGGCGCCAAGACCCTGCGCAAAATCATGCGCGGCAGCACCGATCCTGCGTTCCGGCGGATCCAGTCCCAGATCCGCCTTCATGGGTCGGTTGAGCCAGGGATCGTTGCGGGTCCGCTGAGGCCAGACACCCTCGTTCAGTCCGCCGAGAATGATCAGATCCGGCGACTGCAGCCGTGCTTCCATGGGGCCCAGGATCTGGATACGCGGATCACCCGGCAGCTTTCGCCGCACGGACGAACCTGACATCAAGGCGGCAAACACCGAAGGCCATTCACCAGGCGTCACGGCAAAACCGCTGGCATCCGCCTCCAGCAGCCCTGTGAGAAAGAGCGCCAGCGCGTCGCCGGTCTCACCAGAATAAAGCTCCGCATCGGAACCGCTCTCATCAACGCCAATCCGGTGCAGCACATCAGCATGTGCCCTGGCCAGCTCCGCGACAGGCACTTCCTCGGTGCTCTCTGAAAGCTTCTCAAGCGGCTCCAGAGCGTGCGTCAGACGCTCGACCAGATCGAGAATGGCATCCCAGTCCGCGTCATGAACCTTCTTCCACCGTGGCGGCGTCCGGCCAGCCTCGGCCGCTTCACGGCTTGCCAGAATGGCCTCGCGAAGTCCGCCCGTGCCCTGACGCGCCCTTGGGCCTCTAAGGACGCCACGCTCGAGCGCGCGTGCCGTCGCACGAATGTCTTTCACCTTCAGACCAAGGCGAGCCAGCGGGTGTTTCAGCAGTGACAGAAGATCAATCGGATCACAGCCATCAAGCGCAAGGCTTGCCGCGAGACTTGCCAGGATCGCAGGCGGGGTCTGATCCAGCGGCCGGCCGGCACTGTCATCGGCCTCGATATGCCAGCGCGCCAGTTCGTTGGCGACACGCCGCGCCAGCAGCCGATCCGGAGACACCAGCGCTGCTGTTTCGCCGCGCTCCAGTGCTTCACGCAAGGCGACCGCGACGGCCAATGCCTCCTCGGCTTCGTTCGCAGCCGTAATCAGGCCCACGTCTTCAAGTGCTTCGGCGCGCCGGGGCTGTTCAAATGTCTCCAGAAAGCCCATCCAGCCGTCAGATGTATCTGCGGGCCGCAGGGCTTCTGAAACAATGCGTTCGCGATCTGCCAGCGCACTTGAGGAAGCTGCTTCGAGCTCCCGCACATCAGCGCGCGCAATCTTCAGGTCCTCTAGCAGGCGCTTCAGGCCGTATTGCGGATGCCCGGGAACCGTCTGCGCCGCGTTCCAGGGTCCAGCAGCCGATTTGACTGGTTTGGCATCGCGTCCACCAAGCGCGATCCAGGAGCGTTCATCCATCCCCAGATCTAGTCCGGGAAGAACGATGACACCCCGTTCAAGGTTCGCCACCACCTTCAAAAGAGCGGCCGTGGCTGGAACAGACCCAGTGGTGCCGGCCACGATCACGGGCCCCTTGGGCGGCTGGGCAGCGAGGCGTTCAGCCTCGCGGCGGATCAGAAGAGATCGCCGCTCCTTGGGATCGATCTTGCCCTGCTCTGCCAGATACGCCGGCCAGGCCTGCTGAACGATCTTGAGGAAATCCAGCGTGATCTGCCAATAGCGCGCATGATTGGCCGGAACGAGACCTTCAAGCTCGGACCAGTCCGCTTCCTCCGTCTCGATCTCATCCATGAGGGTCAACAGATCACCCGCAAGCCAGGCGGCATCCGCAGCAGACGCCGGGACCCCTAGCGGCTCATCGCGATGAAGATTGAGGACTTCATGACGCAGAGCTGCTTTCCAGGCCATGACCAGCCGGGTCATGGCTAGATGCCGCTCCAGCAGCGGCATGGCCGGCGGCAAGGGCTCCGCATCGATCTGCGAGCGCAGCAGCTGGTCGTCTTCGTCGACATCACCAACCGGGCGGATGGTCGGCAGCAAGACCGGACGACCGCCAAAGAGCTCCTGAAAGATGTCCGGCAGAAGACGGGCGGCGCGCCGTGTGGGAAGGTAGAGAGTCGCGGTGGACAGCAGCAGCGGATCATCGAGCGGGCGAAACCCTGGGCACAGGGTTCCGTCTACGAGGTGGCGCGCCAGCGTTTTGAGAAACGGCACCGAAGGTGGAACCGTATAGATATTGCCAGGACGCCCTGCCGCCTCCATCGATCAGGCTGCGCTTTCGCGAACGGCGTATTCCGCCGCACCGATCGCTTCCGGCGTCCCGATGTGAAGCCAGATGCCTTCCATCTGAACCCCGAAGAGGCGACCGCCCTCGATCGCTTTGTCGAACAGCCGGTTCATCGAAAAAGACCCTTCCGGAGCGCCCTCGAAGAGCCGCGGATGCAGAATGGCAGCCCCTGCATAGGCGAAAGGCGTGACGCCTCTCTCCTGTCTGCGCTGGAGTGACCCATCCTTGCCGAGTTCGAAGTCACCCCGACCGCCATAGCCGACGGCCTTGACCGTCTCGGCAATGAGCAGAAGCGCATCCATCCGGGTGTCGTCCCAGCCGTCAATCATATGCTCAAGATTGGGCTTCACACCTTCAATCCAGTAGGAGGTGTCGGCGTTCAGCTGGAAAAACGGCGCATTACCCAAAAACGGAAGCGCCTTCTTGATGCCGCCGCCGGTCTCCAGAAGTTCATCCCTCTCATCCGAAATCAGGATGTCGAGATCGGTCCGCCGGCGCGCATGTACCTCCACGAGGTCCGCCAGATAATGAACATTTACCACGCAGGTCTTCACGCCAGCCTGCACAAGCTTGTCCATGCCATGGTCCATCAGCGCCTGACCGTTCACTTCGATCAGAGGCTTGGGCGTTGTCGCCGTGATCGGACGCATGCGCTTGCCGATTCCCGCAGCCAGAATCATTGCCTTTTCAGGACGGAAGGTCGTCGCGGTCATTACCTGTTCCGAATCTTGTCGCCCTGAGAATTCAAGGCCTGTTTCTGTCATACCAAAGCTTTAGGTCAGACAGAACCGGATGATCGAGCGCTCGATCAAGATAGGCATTCATGCGTGGCAAATGTGCAAGATACACCGGCTTGTGATCCCGCCGGGCCAAGCGCACGAAAATCCCGAGGATCTTTGTCACCCTCTGGGCGGCCATCACCGCATATGCCGCCTTGAAGGCGACCTCGTCAAACTCCAGGTTCTGCTGTCTCCTCGCCTCTACATAGGTCTGGAACAGAGCAGCTTCCAGATCCTCCGGAACCTCGACACGCGCATCCAGCAGCAAGGACGCAACGTCATAGGCAACCGGGCCTATCACCGCGTCCTGGAAATCAATCAGAGCAAGCCGGTCAAGGCCCTGACGTTCCTCCTGCCAGAGAAGATTCGGCGAATGATAGTCGCGCAGCACCCAGCCTTTCTGGGCGTCGGCAATGTTGTCCAGCGCTGCCGACCAGAGCCCATGAAACTCCTGCCTCAAGTCCTCCGGGGCCGCAGTTCCGGTCATCTCCGGCACATACCAGTCCAGAAACAGGTCCGCCTCGGCCAACATCGCGGCGCGCGAGAAATCAGGGACCCGGTAGGTCGATCCCTCACCAAGCGGGATCTCGCGTGGCCAGCTCTCACCATGCATCCTGGCAAGAACCTCCGTTGCCGCTTCATACCGCGCCGGATGCGGCCTGCCATCGGCAAGGACGCCCTCATCGCCGAGGTCCTCAATCAGCAACAATCCCTGACCCGTCTCCGAAGCGTAGATTTCAGGAGCGCCATAGCCGCGCCGGTGGATTTCGGAGCCAATAGCAACGAAGGGCCGGACATCCTGCGCCAGATGAACGATCTGGCTGTAGCTCAGCTCAGCGCCAAGCTCCTGTTCGGAGTAAAGCGCCGGCGAATTCATCAAAATGGCAGTGCGTCCGTCCTTCCCGACCCGCTCATAGCTGCGCGCGGAGGCATCGCCCTTCAAATGACGGCGCTCGCAATTGGACCACCCTGCGTCATTCAGGAATTTGCGGATCTCGCGTGAGCGTTCCAGCCGCGCACCAAAGTCGGTATCCTCAAAACAGAACACGGCCTTTCGGCCTTCTTCCTCTTCTCCATCGAGCCGCAACCAGACGCGATTTGATGGCAGAAGCTCACCACCGAGTTCAGGCCATTCGACAAGGGCAGCGCCCGTTTCCAGGAGCTCGTCGAGACCCAGTTCGTCCAATTCTTCCGGGTCTTCCAGGCGATAAAGGTCGAAATGCGAGACCGCGAACCTTGCAAGCTCATAAGTCTGAACGAGCGTGAACGTCGGGCTTGGGACCTCCAGATCAGGGTCATCGGCCAGCGCCCGCAGAAGTACCCGTGCCAAGGTCGACTTACCGGCTCCCAAGTCACCGGAGAGGCAGATCAGATCACCGGGCTGCAAAACGGCGGCGAGATCTTCAGCCAGGCCGATCGTTGCCGCCTCGCTGGCGAGTTCGATGCTCAAGTCAGGATGAGGAATCGGGCGCAGGTCCTTGGCGGACATCGCAGCTCCAGTTTCTATTCGGCGGCAATGCGGCCGGTCGCCTTGGGTGAGGCCGGAAATGTACAAGTAACGATCGTACCACGGCCCTCGGACGATTCAATCTCGACCTTGCCACCGTGGAGCTCCACGAAACTCTTGACGATCGCAAGACCGAGCCCTGCACCTTGGCGGCGCGAACCGGCATCGTGACCAACGAAACGGTTAAACACCTGTGTAATCACATCGGCAGGAATGCCGCAGCCGTTGTCCTCGACAACGAAGACGACCTTTTCGTCTTCGCGACTGCAGCTGACACTGATCGTGCCTTCTTCGTCAGAGTAGCGGACCGCGTTCGAGACGAGATTGAACAGGATCTGACGAAGCCGTTTCTCGTCAGCGAACATTGTGCCGATATCGGCAGGCACATCCGTCTGGAGCGAAATCCGTGCCTCGGCAATGCGATCCTTCAGGCCCTCGATGGCCGCATCCACCGTAGCCGCGACGTTCACCTCGGAAATGTCGAGCTGCATGATGCCCGCGTCGAGGGTCGCAAGATCCAGAATGTCGTCGATGATCAGGAGAAGTTCGGCGGAAGAGGAACGGATGTAGGCGGCGTACTCGCCCTGTTTTGCCGACAGTTCGCCAAACTTCGGGTTGGACAGGAGTTGCGCGAAGCCGATGATGTTGGTGAGTGGCGAACGCAGCTCGTAGGACACATGCTGAATGAAGGCATTCTTCAGCTGATCGGTTTGCTCGAGCGCTTCGTTTTTCTCGACCAGTGCCCGCTCCACGTTGACGCTGTCCGTGACGTCGACAAATGTTACCAGCGTGCCGCCGTCAGGTAGCGGCACCGTGGCATAGTCGAGAACCGTGCCGTCGTGACGTTCCATGCGGCTGGCTGCCTGCATGCGGTTGTCAACGAGGCCCGTAACGCTACCCGAAAGCTGCTCCCAGGCTACGCGCTCATCTTCGACAAGAGCGCAGGCTTCGACGACATCATTGACGTGCGGCACACCTTCGAGCTGGTCTTCGCGCAAGCCCCAGATACGGCCAAAGGCCGGGTTCCAGAGGCGCAGACGGCCATCAGAGCCGAACACGGCAACTGCCTCGGAGAGATTGTCGAGGGTTTCACCCTGAACACGGGCGAGCGCGTTGTAGCGGCTCTCAAGATCGAGCTGCTCGGTGACATTCTCGTAGATATAGGTGACGCCGCCGTGCGGATGCGGGTTGGCAATGACCCGGAGGGTCCGTCCATCGGGAAGATGCCACCAGCTTTCGCGCGCTTCGAGAGACTGGTAGCTCTCCTGCATCTTCTTACGCCAACCACGATAGTCAGCCTGCTCGGGAATTTTACGCGCCGCGCGAAGGGCATCCAGAAGTGCGCCGTCCTCGGGATGGCTTTCGAGAAAGCTCGGATCGAGATCCCAGAGCTGTCGGAAAGCGGCATTGTAGAATTGAAGCTTGCGCTCGCCGCTGAAGATCGCGACCGCGGTTTGAAGCTGGTCAAGCGTCCTGCCGTGAAACTCTTCAGCGCGGTCGAGTTCCTTGCGGACCTGCTCCAACTCGCTGCTGTCGATGGCAACGCCTGCGCTGCCGACGTTCGAGGAGACATCGGTGACTTCGAAAATCCGCCGCTCGCCGGCGGCCACGATCGGCATGCGCGAGCGAAAGCAGCCATCCTCATCGCGGTCACGCATCATCGCGTCGCTTGCCGCGGCGTCGAGGAATGCGGCACCATCGCGAATGGCGGACGCAGCATCAGCAGCCTCAACGGCCTGGGCATAGGCCTTGTTGGCCCAGATCACCGCGCCTTCTGCATCCCGCTGCCAGGCTGGTGCCGGCATGGCGTTCAGCAGGGCATGCAGCATATGCAGTTCGCCGGAAATACGTGCGTTGCGCGCAGCCAGCTCGGCCTGCATCTGACGTTCGCCGGTGAGATCGCGCAGACGCAAGACAACCGCGCCACCTGTGGTGCGCCCTGCCGCCTCGACGTAAGAGCCGATCCCTGTCTTCAATGTGGTTGAGAAGGCTTCGCCGGTCTTGAAAAGCGTATCAAGACTGCGTTCCAGATCCGATGCGCATTTCGCCGACAGCCATGATCCGAAGGCGAGCAGTTGCGCAGGAGCGCGCGGCACGCCGGAAGCTTCAGATAGAACACCCCAAACTTGAGGTACCGCGCCATTTCCAGTCCAGACGATGACACGTTGCTCGTCCGTGTTGAGCATCGTCTCCAGGCGATCGAGTTTCAGATTGAGGTCGCCTTTTTCGCGCGTCAGGCGATCGGCAATGCGTGCAGACTGACGCTGCTGGCGAACAAAGGCGATCGCGGCTGTCACAGCAAAAGCGCAGACGCCGCCAAGGGCGCCCAGCCAGACCATACTGTCCGGGTTGATGCCCTGCTCGGAAATCTCGAGAAGTTCGGCAGACTTGGATGGGACCCAGCTGATCATCAAGGCGGCAAAGCTGACGCTTGTCAGCTTGACTGTCGCCCGAATCCTTTCTCGCCACGTCGCGCCATTACGCGCGCCGTCAAAGCCGATAACCGGCATTTCATGATCCCCTTACGCCGCCTGCATCCCCGGGGTACCCGGTTCAAATCAGAAGCTTGAGCCTCTTGGCTACTGATTCGCTAAAACCATAACCTTTTTGGGAATCGCGAAGAAGAGTCTCTTGATGAAAAGTTAACGGGATCCTTCGAATTGAAGAATCCCGTTAACACTTTTCGCAGGGACGTTTTCCGGCCTGATTCTACATGTAGTAGATCGATCTGGGAAAAATCAGTATTTGTAGTGTTCAGCCTTGAATGGACCTGTCTTGTTAATCCCCAGATATTGGGACTGCTCATCAGACAGTTCGGTCAAGGTGACATTAAGCTTCTCGAGGTGCAGGCGCGCGACCTTTTCGTCGAGGTGCTTGGGCAGAACATAAACTTCGTTCTGGTACTGCTCGCCCTTGGACCAAAGTTCGATCTGCGCCAGAACCTGGTTGGTGAAGCTGGCAGACATGACGAAGCTCGGGTGGCCGGTTGCGTTGCCGAGGTTCACCAGACGACCCTGGGAGAGCAGGATCATGCGCTTGCCATCTGGAAACTCATACATGTCGACCTGGTCCTTGACCGGGCGGCATTTGGTGTTCTTAAGGGCAGCGACCTGAATCTCATTGTCGAAGTGACCGATGTTACATACGATCGCCATGTCCTTCATGCCACGCATGTGGTCGAAGGTGATGATGTCCTTGTTACCAGTGGCAGTAACGTAGATATCGCCTTCAGGCAGAGCCTGTTCGATTGTCTTTACCTCGTAGCCGTCCATGGACGCCTGCAGGGCACAGATCGGATCGATTTCAGTGACGATGACACGCGCGCCGGCGCCAGCCAGAGACTGCGCAGAGCCCTTGCCGACATCGCCGTAGCCACAGACAACGGCAACCTTACCGGACATCATGACGTCCGTACCACGGCGAATGCCGTCGACCAGGGATTCACGACAGCCGTAACGGTTGTCGAATTTCGACTTGGTGACGCTGTCGTTGACGTTGATCGCCGGGAACGGCAGCTGGCCACCCTTCTGCATCTCGTAGAGACGCAGGACACCAGTGGTGGTCTCTTCAGAAACGCCCTTGATGAGGCTCTTCTGCTTGGTGAACCAGCCCGGGTTGGCCGCCATGCGCTTCTTGATCTGGGCGAAGAGGACTTCTTCTTCTTCAGATCCCGGACTATCGAGAAGACCGGTTTCACCGGCTTCAACGCGTGCACCGATGAGGATGTACATGGTTGCATCGCCGCCATCATCCAGGATCATGTTGGCGCCGTCGTCGAAGTCAAAAATCTTGTCAGCGTAGTCCCAGTATTCTTCCAGGGTTTCGCCCTTGACCGCAAAAACCGGAACGCCGGTAGCGGCGATGGCAGCAGCGGCCTGATCCTGGGTCGAATAAATGTTGCAGGACGCCCAGCGCACTTCGGCCCCGAGAGCGACAAGCGTCTCGATCAGGACGGCGGTCTGGATCGTCATATGCAGGGAACCGGCTATGCGAGCGCCCTTCAGCGGCTTGCTCTTGCCGAACTCCTCGCGGCAGGCCATGAGGCCCGGCATTTCGTGTTCGGCAATTTCGATTTCGGTCCGGCCCCAATCGGCGAGCCCGATGTCCTTGACGATATAGTCGCTCATGAAAACGTCCTGAGTGCTTCGCCTTGCGCCTCGCAAGGCCAGATGATGGGGATACGCTCACAAGGATCGCAGCCGCCTCCTGGAGGCAGCGCGCCTCCCGTTCGTAACAGCGCGTGTTATAGCGCGCGGCCGCGACTCTATCAATGAAAGATATAAAGATTTCTTTATATCAATTCTTCAATTTTCAGACACCAGCTCGCCAAACCCTCGGGATCAACTCTTCCCCTCACTTCAGCACGGCTGCCGGAAACAGTCCGAAGCCAACGGACTGATCGTAGAGGAGCAGCGCAACCGAGGTTGCGACAGCCCAAAGAACGCTGGCAAGCGAGCCAATCAGGAAGTATTCGGCGTTCAACTTGGTATCCAGTTCCTGATACCGCGCAACCGTCTTGAGCGCGATGACCGCCACCAGGACCTCCCACTTGCCCAAGACGAGACCCGTCACAATGAGCAGACGCTCCAGAACACCAATGACACGCCCCGCCTTGAGCTCGCGCATTTCTGCGTCCGATACTTGGTGTTGATCCGATGGAATTGCGGCGGTCGGCGTGACAGATGTCTCACCTTGCTGAGTAGCAGGAGGCGGCGCCTTCGGTGTTGGCACAAGTTCATCAACTGCGCGGTCGATGACCCATTTGGTGAAGAGGTTTCCAATGATCCAGATCAGTGGAACGAAGAGTACGTATCCAACACCGATCAAAACTGCGTCTGGTGTGCTCATGGACTTTGCCTCTCTGTGGCCGGCCCACCCTCCACTTTGAGGAATACCCTTATCGCTTTGAGTTGACGGTCGTATAAATTGAAGCCTGCCAGCACCAGCACGTTATAGACCGTTCGCGCACTGACATTATGGCGCGCAGCAATGTCTTTCACGCTTTCTCCTTCAAGAACCCGGGGGATCAGGTAGGCACGCTGCGTTGACGTCCAGCCTTCCTCGATATTGGTCAGGGAAGCGCCGATCGCCTCCAGGAGCGGAGCACAGCGCTGATCTTCCAGAAAAGAAAACCGATAGGCGTTCGGGTCTGCCTTGTCCTCAAGGCGCGCGCGCGCCTCTGCCAAACCATCGGCCATCATGTTCCAGGCCCGATCCGGATTGATCGGCGTTTGCAGGTCGACCCGCCCAACCACGAACCGGCAGAAGACGTCCTGCTTCAAGAGTGTCAGGCGCATGTCATGCGCGATCTCAAAAGCTGATGAAAAGTCTGCCGCGAGCCCCTGAAACTCATCTCCCAAAGTGATGGTCAGCGGAGAGACCAGCTGGTTTTTGTATTTTGCGTTGATCGCATCGACCGCGGCATTGAAGCCACGGTGCAACTCCTGGCGAGATTCAGCCTCTTCACTTGCGACCAAGTCCCCCATGACGACGATCGAGGGATGCTCAAAATGTGCTTCACTCATGATCGAAGCCCCCATGCACGACACGTCTACAAGAGCGCAGCGTACCGAAATTGATTCATTCTCTTAAAATGAACCTATATAGATTCAATTTCAATTACTGCATCAAATACGATTCAATTTTATGAATTGATCAGAAAGCGATTCACAGAGCTCGTCGCGCCGGACTTCAATCTCTTTCGCCGAAACCGTCTTCGACCAGCTCGGTGATTGCTGTCATGGCATTGTCTGCGTCTGCGCCGGTCACCGCCACATGGATGCAACATCCCGGGCTCGCGGCCAGCATCATCAGACCCATGATCGAGGTTCCGCCGACCGTCTGGCCGTCTTTGGAAACCTTCACGTCTGCCTCGAAGGTTTCGACCAGTTTTACGAGTTTCGCGGAGGCGCGCGCATGCAGCCCGCGTTGATTGACGATAGTGAGATCTTTTTCCAGCAAAGCCGTCGTCATCTTCTCAGTCTGTCCTTCAATTCTGACCGGACAGAACCTGGCTTGCGACCGAGATGTACTTCTGGCCTGCCTGCCGCGCTTCGTCGACAGCCTCCGCGAGGGAGCGATCGGAGCGTACGCTGGCCAGCTTGATCAGCATGGGGAGATTGACACCCGCGACAACCTCGACCGACTTTCCGTCCATGACGGAGATCGCAAGATTGGAAGGCGTGCCGCCGAACATGTCGGTCAACAGAACCACACCATCGCCGGAGTTGGCAGACTCGACGGCCGACAGGATGTCTTGCCGACGCTGTTCCATATCGTCGTCTGGACCGATGCAAATCGTTTCAACGTGATCTTGCGGGCCAACCACATGTTCCAGGGCTGACTTGAACTCCTCCGCGAGGCGCCCATGGGTTACGAGTACAAGTCCAATCATGAGCTGCTCGACCTGAATGCCTTTCCGGGATCACTTTCGCGACCGTTACACGTTCGCTGCACTCTCGACAACCACTCCGCCAGTTGCAAGTAAAATTCCACGCAAAGCCTCACAGGTAGTCCGGCCCGTTGGGGAAAAGCTGCCTCAGGGCCCACCGCACACGGCTGAGAGCCGCTGCAGTGTTGTCGCTGGCCACTTGCAAAGCCGGAACAGAAATTCCCTCGAGAACCACATCGGTCAGCGGCTGAACGGGCAAGCGCTCTATCTCTTTTTCGGGCAGCAGATCGATCACCATGCGCACGACCGCTTCCGGCTCAAAAGATGCCGACTGAAGGCCGAGACCACGCACTTCGATCAGGCCTTGCAGAGGCTCAGGCGCAGAGGCAACGACCTGCGCGCCGCGATCTTCCAGACAGGAGCGGTCATCACTGACCAGCGCCGAGAAGCTGCCCCGCATCCTTGCCGCCTCAATCATGGCATCGGCGAGGGCTGATTTTCCGCTGCCGGAAAGGCCCCGGATCAGAACACCATGCGGGCCAATCACAACACAGCCGGCGTGAACCGTCGCACTGCTCATTTCGCGTTGCTCGCCGGGAACTCAATCTTGAAGCGCGCGCCAACCACTCTGGCTTCACCGCTTGTCTCATCCGCCTCCTGACGGTTCTCCGCCTGGATCTGACCGCCATGGGCCTCGATGATTTGCCGGGAGATAGACAAGCCGAGGCCTGAGTTGTTGCCGAAACCCTCGCCGTCCGGACGATCGGTGTAGAACCGTTCAAAAATCCGGTCGGTGTCCTCGGCCCGAATGCCAGGCCCGTCATCATCGACAACAATCAATATGTCCTTGCCCTGTCGCGAAAGGCCGATCCGCACCGTCCCGTCCTCGGCAGAGAATGAACGGGCATTGTCGAGAAGGTTGCTGAACACCTGGCCCAGGCGAATGTCGTGTCCAAGCACCAGGTAGGTCTTGTTGCCCGGAGCATCGGAAATCGTCAGTAGAATTTCCGCGCTGTCATCGTCCGCTCGCCGGTTGGCCTCTTCGGCGATGTTGCGCAGGAGGACAGCCAGATCGATGGGCTCGGCTTGGGCACGTGCCAGTTCCGCATCAAGCCTCGATGCATCCGAAATATCGGAGATCAGACGATCCAGGCGTCGGACGTCATGCTGGATCACTTCCAAAAGCCGCTCTCGCGACCGCTCATTCTTGGCCAAAGGCAAGGTCTCAACCGCACTTCTGAGCGATGTCAGAGGGTTTTTCAGCTCATGGGCAACATCGGCTGCAAATTGCTCGATTGCGTCGATCTTGTTGTAGAGCGCGTTGGTCATGTCGCGGAACGCGCGGGCAAGGTGGCCGATCTCATCCTGGCGATCGGCAAATTCGGGAATTTCCTGCCGCGACGTTGACCCCTTGCGCACCCGTTCAGCCGCTGCGGCAAGCCGGCGAACCGGCCCGGCAATTGTGCCGGCAAGCAGGATCGACAAGAGCGTGGTGACGGTCGCCGCCACAAGGAAGACGCGCATGATGGCGATGCGTTCGGCGCGCACAATGGCATCGATGTCGCCGCCCTGCGTGGAGAGCAGCAGCGTACCAAGCACTGCCCTGAAGCGCTGAATCGGGACCGCGACGGAAACGATCAACTCGCCACGCTGAGACACGCGCACCACACTGGCCGGCGAACCGGCAAGGGCAGCCTCCACTTCAGGATAGGCCCGGCCATCTCCGCCACCAAGCTCCTGATAGACCGGCAGATCGCCACGCCGCAGCCAGAGCTTCATCGACTGCCAGAGGGTGTTCAGCATGCCCTCTTCTTCTGCCGTTGGCGGCGGCAGATCGAACCGGAGTATCTGTGCGCTGGAATAAAGGTGCCGAGAATCGAGGATAAGGATCCCTTCAGGATCATAAATTCGGGCCCTGGTCTTCGTGGGCGAAATCAGCCGCCTAAGAACAGGTCCGACCCGCTCCGGATTGACTGGAAAATCCAGAGTGTCCAGATCGTCGCCGCCGGGTGCAATGCTCTCGCCCGCCTGCAATTGCAGCAGGCGCTCCGGATCCACGGTGATCGCACCGGTGTCGACGGTCGCGGAGGCCGCAATGGCGCCGGAGATGATTTCGCCCTGTGTCAGAAGACTCTGGACACGGGCATCAATCAGTCCGGCGCGAAACTGGTTCAGATAAAGAATGCCGATAACCAGCGCGACAAGACCGACGAGATTGATCGCAACGATCCGCCGGGTCAACGACGACAGGAAATAGGTGCCGAAGATCTTGCCGAGCCGGGCAAGCAAACGACGCCGGAGACGCCTGTTGCCGAGCCGGCGCAATTGCGAGCGCTCGGGCACGCCGGTCTGTCCGGGCTCCAACCCTTCTGCCATCTCGCGTTCATCTGTCATGCGGCAGGTCTTCAGACCTCCCTGAATCGGTATCCAACACCATAGAGGGTTTCGATCATGTCGAAGTCGTCGTCAACAACCTTGAACTTCTTGCGCAGCCTTTTGATGTGGCTGTCGATGGTTCGGTCGTCCACATAGACCTGGTCGTCATAGGCCGCATCCATGAGCGCGTTGCGGCTCTTGACGACGCCCGGGCGTTGCGCCAAGGCAGACAGGATGAGAAATTCCGTGACCGTCAGCGTGACCGGCTTGTTGTTCCAGGTGCAGGTGTGGCGCTCCTGATCCATCAGCAACTGGCCACGTTCGAGCAGCTTGTCGGCGTCTTCACGCGGCGCAGATGCATCCTTCGGCTGAGCACGGCGCAGAACGGCTCTCACCCGCTCCACAAGCAGGCGTTGAGAGAAAGGTTTGCGGATAAAGTCGTCAGCGCCCATCTTGAGCCCGAACAACTCATCAATCTCGTCATCCTTCGAGGTGAGGAAAATCACCGGGATATCACTGGTCTGACGGAGACGGCGCAACAACTCCATGCCATCCATACGCGGCATCTTGATATCGAAGATTGCCAGTTCGGGCGGATCGCTCTGAAGCCCATCCAGCGCCGACGTGCCGTCGGTATAGGTCTGTACTCGATAGCCTTCCGATTCCAGCGCAATAGAAACCGAAGTCAGGATGTTACGGTCGTCGTCGACCAACGCAATAGTCGGCATGAGCGGGTCCAGGGTCCTTTGTAAATCTGCCCGTCGATCTGCATGACAGGCAGTGTTCTTAATTGCTGATCTTAGCCTATGCCTCGGAAAATGCGCGGAAATTAAGGCGCTGTCCATGCGACACACCCCGCAGGTGGGCTCTTTGCCGCCAAGGTTCCAGTCATGCTGACAGATTTAGAAGACAATGCGAGAGCATTTCGGCTTCGAAAGGCATTAGAACCGCCCAAAGCCACACCTACGCGAAGTTTCACTTCTTTCATTTCGCTCCCAAAATCGCAATTAATGGAATATTTTTCGAAATACTCAACGCGAAATGTCTAAAATCCCTTAGCATTCGACACTGCCGGCTGAATAGAAGCTTTAGCAAACTCATTAATTCGACATCCGAATTAATTAACAAATTGACGCATCCTCTATTTAATCGATTGAATATTAAAATCACTCCTCTGCCCGGCTTGTTGGAATTACATCGATCTACTAGGTTCCGTCCTCCAACGGATACCTCAGCGTGACATTACGCCGTATCAGTGTTTGGGACCCTCAAGATCACAAGGACCGCGGGATCATGAAAGAAGTAGGTGTTAGGAACGCCGCCAACGGTGTCGAGACTTTCGGACTGAAAGGTCTGACGTCCGTCTATTGGAACCAGAGCGAGCCTGCACTCTACGAATATGCGATCTCCCGTGGTGAGGCGGAGATCGCCGCCAATGGTCCACTGGTTGCCGACACGGGCATCCACACCGGCCGCTCACCGAAAGACAAGTTCGTTGTTCGCGACGCCCAGACCGCCGATACGGTCTGGTGGGACAACAATGCGGAGATGAGCCCAGAGCATTTCGAGGTGCTTCTATCGGACTTTCGCAAGCACGCCGAAGGCATGGATCTCTTTGTGCAAGACCTTTATGGCGGCGCCGAAAAAGCCTACCAGCTTCCCGTGCGCGTCTACACTGAATACGCTTGGCACTCTTTGTTCATCCGCAACATGCTATTGCGTCCGGGCGCCGACGAACTGGCGACCTTCGCACCCGACATGACCATCATCGACCTGCCAAGCTTCAAGGCGGACCCAGACCGCCACGGCTCGCGCGGCGAGACGATGATTGCATGCGACCTGAGCCGCAAGATTGTTCTGATTGCAGGAACATCCTACGCGGGCGAGATGAAGAAGTCGGTCTTCACCTTCCTGAACTACCTGCTGCCGCCGCAGGGCGTGATGTCCATGCATTGCTCCGCGAATGTGGGCGAGGCTGGCGATACAGCTGTCTTCTTCGGCTTGTCGGGCACGGGTAAGACCACCCTTTCGGCCGATCCGTCGCGTACCCTGATCGGCGATGACGAGCACGGCTGGGGCAAGACTGGCATCTTCAACTTCGAAGGCGGTTGCTACGCCAAGACGATCAAACTGTCAGCCGAGGCCGAGCCCGAGATTTTCTCGACAACGCAAAGGTTCGGAACCGTCCTGGAAAATGTCGTTCTGGACGAGAATCGGGTTCCCGATTTCAACGATGGTTCCAAGACGGAAAACACCCGTGCGGCCTACCCAATCCACTTCATCTCCAATGCCAGCGAGACCGGCACGGCCCCAAAGCCGCAGACCATCATCATGCTGACGGCTGATGCCTTCGGGGTAATGCCTCCAATTGCCAAGCTGACGCCGGCAGAGGCAATGTACCACTTCCTGTCTGGCTATACGGCCAAAGTCGCTGGAACCGAAAAGGGTGTTGTCGAGCCACAAGCGACATTCTCAACCTGCTTTGGCGCGCCTTTCATTCCCCGGCACCCATCAGAATATGGCAATCTGCTGCGTGACCTGATCGCGGAGCACAACGTCGACTGCTGGCTCGTAAACACGGGCTGGACCGGCGGTGCCTATGGCGTTGGCGAACGCATGCCCATCAAGGCAACCCGCTCGCTGTTGCGCGCCGCTCTCGACGGGTCTCTGAAGTCCGCTGAATTCCGCACGGATGCAAACTTCGGATTTGCGGTGCCTATGAGCGTCGAGGGTGTCGACAGCTCAATCCTAGACCCACGCGGTACATGGGCTGACAAGACCGCCTATGACGTTCAGGCGGCAAAGCTTGTTCAGATGTTTATCGACAACTTCGAAACCTTCGAAGAGCATGTTGACGGGTCTGTGCTGGCAGCAGCCCCTGCCCTGCGTGCTGCCGCCGAATAAACCAGCGACATCACTTTGCCCAATCAAATGGCGCGCCAGAACCGGGTGCGCCATTTTAATTTGTGCGCGGATGTCTTCCTTGCCCGTCAGTTCTGCTTATATTCATCAGGCAATGGAGAGGAGGCCAACGCATGACTTCTGACAACACGACGACGCCACTGGATATTCTGGCGACCGCAGAAGACTGGAAGGCCTCCGGGCGGAATATCGCTTTGGCAACAGTTGTCGAGACATGGGGCTCGGCGCCAAGACCCGTCGGCTCCCACCTTGTGATCGACGATCAGGGAAACTTCGAAGGATCAGTATCCGGCGGCTGCGTCGAGGGCGCTGTTGTTTCCGAAGCCATCGACGTGATCGATAGCGGAAAGCCAACAGTGCTTGAATTTGGGGTCGCAGATGAAACCGCCTGGCAGGTGGGTTTGTCCTGTGGCGGACGCATTCGCGTCTATGTCGAACCGGTCGGACCTTCCGCCGCCTGAAATTGCCATTTGCATGAAGGTCTTCTGATGGATTTTTCCCTCCTCACCGCCCTCAACAAGGAACGTTCCGAGCGGCGGGCCGCCATTCTGGTGACGGACATCGACTCAGGTGCCCAACGACTGATCTTGCGGAGCGCTGACTGTTCTAACGATCCGCTGCACGAAGAACTCAAACGCCGTTTTCGCTCCGGCAAATCAGGCATGGTTGATCTGGACGATGGCACCTCGGCCTTTCTGACCGTGAATGTTCCACCGCCGCGACTCATGATCATCGGTGCCGTTCATATTTCCCAGGCGCTGGTGCCCATGGCCGAAATTGCCGGTTTTGACGTGACGATTGTTGATCCGCGCACCGCCTTTGCCACCGAAGAGCGTTTTCCCGGCGGAACCCTCAAGGCCGAGTGGCCGGAAGATGTTCTCAAGAATGCGCCACTAGATCCCTATACGGCCGTCGCTGCCGTCACCCATGACCCCAAGATCGACGACAGTCCGCTGATCGAAGCGCTGAAGTCCGGGTGTTTCTATGTCGGTGCCCTTGGCAGCCGTAAAACCCACGGCAAACGGGTCGAACGTTTCAAGGCAGCTGGTGTCAGCGATGCGCAGATCGACCGCATCGACGCTCCGATTGGCCTTGATATCGGCGCGGCGTCTCCGGCGGAAATTGCGGTTGCCGTTCTGGGCACCATCATCTTCGCCCTGCGCAAGGAGGCAGGTGGCCTCCAATGATCTTTGGGTCCGTCCCGACGCGCGATGCCGTTGGCTGCATTCTCGCACATAGCACCAAACTGCCGTCGGCGACCTACAAGAAGGGGCGTGTGCTGGACGCTCAAGACGTTGCGGCGCTGGCAGCTGCCGGCGTCGAGGAGATCGTCGTCGCGCAGCTTTCGCCTGACGATGTCAGTGAGGATGTTGCCGCCGAGCGCATCGCCGCTGCCTGTAACGGCGGCCACCTGTCGAGCGACCGGCCCTTCACCGGCCGGGTTAATCTTCATGCGGAAGCAGCCGGGCTCCTGATCCTTGACGCATCTGCCATCAACGAAATGAACCGGATTGACCCGGCCATTACCATCGCCACGCTCCCCGCCTATGAAAAAGTGGCTGAGGGCCGGATGGTCGCCACGGCAAAGATCATCCCCTTTGCGGTGCCGGGCGATCTCATTGCGCAAGCGGAGGCAACCATCAGCCGCGGGCTGCGAATAGCTCCCTTCCGGAGCCGAAAAATCGGGCTTGTTGCGACCAAGCTCGACCACCTGAAGCCCGCAACCATGGACAAGACCCGACGCGTGCTCGATCAGCGGCTGAGTGCGAGCAACAGCCAGATCGTTGGCGAGGAACGGGTGGCACACACTCCGCAGGCTGTCGCCGAGGCCATGAAGCGCCTGCAGGCAAGTGGTGCGGATCTTCTCGTTCTCTTCGGAGCGTCAGCGGTTGTGGACCGGCAAGATGTTCTTCCGCGTGCCATTGAGGCGGCAGGAGGAAGCGTGACCTATTTCGGGATGCCGGTGGATCCGGGCAATCTGTTGCTTCTTGGGGACTATCAGGGAGTGCCGGTGATCGGTGCGCCCGGGTGCGCGCGCAGCCCTAAAGAAAACGGCTTCGACTGGATCCTCGACCGGCTTCTTGCGCGGATCGACGTTCGCCCAGAAGACATTTCCGGACTTGGCGTTGGAGGTTTGCTGATGGAAATCGGATCACGTCCCCAGCCTCGGGAAAAGACGGAACACAGCAAGAGCCCGAACGTCGGCGCGATTGTTCTTGCTGCGGGCAAATCGAGCCGCATGGGACCGCGCAACAAGCTCCTGGAGACCGTCAACGGAGTGCCGCTTGTGGCTCATGCAGCGGGAGCGGCGTCCCTGGCGTTCATTGGCCAAACCATTGTGATTACCGGACATATGGCAAGCGAAATTGCCGAATGCCTCGATGGAATGGATGTCACACTCGTTCATAATCCCGATTATGCCGACGGAATGGCGGGATCCATCCGCGCGGGTGTCGCGGCGCTCGGGCCTGACATTGATGCGGCTGTCATTCTCCTCGGTGACATGCCGGGCATCAACGCCCGGATTGTCCAGGACATGATCGCGGCCTATTCTGACAATCCCTCGACCCTAATCGTCGCGGCGAGCGCCGATGGGAGAAGGGGCAATCCGGTGCTCTGGGACAAACGTTTTTTCCCGGACCTCATGAAACTGCATGGCGATATCGGTGCGCGGCATATTATTGCCGAGAACAGCCACTTGCTACGAGAGGTCGACATCGGCGACGCGGCACGGATTGATTTGGACACGCCGGAAGCACTTGCTTCGTATCGTGAGGTTTCTGATCCTGTAAACAAATCGTAAATACGATTGAAAAATAACAATAATAAAGACAAATCAGCGCAGTTGCGGGAACGCATCTTAACTACCCAAGTAGTTATGCGCAATTTGCAGGCCTCCCATGTGCGGTTTCGTATTGCATTTTTGTGACGCCGGACTTATCTATCTTTTGCGTTTGCTCTCAGGGCTCATAGAGTCCGGTCATTCATTGTCCCGAGCAGGGCGTACATCCGTTAAACGACACTCGCTGTTCGGATCCAGTTTCTGGATGCTCGAGCGCTTTTGTCGCGTCTAAAGAACTATAAAAGAGGAAAATCCAATGAGTGACTTGAGCCTCCCACGTCCAGGATGTTGCAAATGGGCAGAAGGCGATTCCGGTAGCTATACGTTTCCATGCTCCAACCGTGTCGAGCCGGGCGTTTCTTACTGCGAAGACCACCGTTCGATCGTCTACATTCCGCCTGAAGAGCGCCGCCGGAACCGTGGTGGTGGCATGAACACCTCGTTCAAGCGCATCGCTGCCTAACAGAAGCGGAAAGATTACGTGATTCGATCACGTTTAATTATCAAGGGCGCAGCTTTCAGGCTGCGCCCTTTTTATTTGTCGCAACGCTTCACAATCGACATTCTTTTCCAAGAGCGTCGGCATATTTCTTAGATCAAACCGTATGCCCCTTCCATGCCTGGTCAAGCTGGCTTTTGTGTCGGTATGTGAAATTTTTTTTCAGATCCACAACCTGACTTAATTAGAAATTTCGGCAGGAGTTGTGATTTCCTCATTCTTCAAGGCAATATTTATCTAAAATGCTTCTGTATGTTTCCAAATATTTCTGAAACTCAAAATTTTTATATACTTATGCGTGTATTAGTTTTTCTACGTACAATTAAGTATTCAGAATAAATTAACAATTTAAACCTAAAGGAAATCAAGAAAACTCTGCGAGATTAGGGGAATACAAATGAGCGTTCGGACACGAATTGGACTTGGGTTTACTGTAATCGCCCTACTCGTGGCAATCGTTGGAGGATGGTCGCTGATCAACTTCAATCAAGTCGGCGGTGATGTTGCCAAACTTGAGAATATGAGCGGCGATGCTCTTCTCGCCTCCAAGCTGAATGCCGACATGGCCAAAGTCCTTGTTAGTACGAATAATTACCTTCGCTCCAGACAGCCGGAAGACCTGCTTAAAGCTAAAGAATTCATTCAACAGGTCCGAGACGGTGTCGAACTGGCCAAAGTCGAAATCAACAAGCCGGAACGGGTTGTGTTTCGCGACAAGATTGATTCCGGAATCGCTATCTTCCAGAAATCATTGCTCGATGTCTCAGCGCTCTACGCTGAACGAGATGTCTTGGTGAAAGATACTCTGGACAAGATTGGCCCACAGGCGCGCTTGAAGCTAACAAAGATAAACCAGACAGCGACCGCAGATGGCGACTACGAGACTGCCAATCTTGCCGGTCAGGTTCAGGAAAACTTTCTCCTCTCCCGCCTCTATATGTCGAAATTCCTCGCATCCAATAAAGTGGCTGATATTCAACGGCTTGAAAAGGAATTCGCTCAGGCGCGCGAGCGGCTGAAATTGCTCGACGCCAGCATCGAGAACCCGGTCCGAAAGAAATTACTGGCTGAAACCATACCTATGGTGGACGCGTATGAAAATGCAGCGTTAGGAGTTCGGGATATCATCCTGAAACGTAACGAAATGCGTGACGGTGTCATGTTTGCCACTGGCAACCTCATAAGTGACAATGCCACCTTGATGAAAGAAAGTGCAGGCCAGGATGCCGTTCTTCTTGCCGCGAATACCCAGGACCGCACGTCCTCGATCCAACTTCAAGTCGGACTCGTAGCAGGCATTGCTTTCATTGCTTCTCTGGCTCTGGCTTTCGTAATCTCCATGGCAATCACCAGGCCTCTCGGACGTCTGGTGAACGACGCAGACGAGCTCGCGGGCGGCAACACGGAGGTTGCCTTTGCCGAGGCCGAACGTTCGGATGAAATCGGTGCGGTCGCAAAGTCGATTGCTGGCTTCCTCGATACGGTCAAGGAACAGCAACGCCTAGAGGAAGAACAAAAAGCGGCGCAGGCAGACCGTGAAGCACGGAATTCACGGGTCACGCAAGCCCTTGACGTCTTCGACCGCAAAGCATCAGAAATGCTTAGATCAATCTCGGATGCTTCGGGCAATCTGCAATCCACAGCGACCAAAATGACAACAACTGCTCAGGACGCCAGTCACCAGGCGACCACCGTCGCCGGCGCCGCCGAACAGGCAAGTGCCAATGTGCAAACGGTCGCAGCCGCGACCGAAGAGCTCTCTGCATCCCTGGTGGAGGTCAGCAATCAGGTCAATCATTCAACGACAATTGCGAGTAAAGCGGAAGCAGAAGCCGCCAAAACCAATAATCAAATTTCTGGACTGGCGACCGTCGCCGAGGACATTGGCGAAGTAATTGCGCTGATCTCAAGCATTGCCGAGCAAACCAATCTTTTGGCGCTTAACGCAACCATTGAAGCCGCACGAGCTGGCGAGGCAGGAAAAGGCTTTGCGGTTGTGGCATCGGAGGTAAAGGAACTGGCAAGCCAGACCGCACAAGCGACTGAGGAAATCTCGACCAAAATTTCGGCGATCCAGGACGAGACTCGTGAAGCTGTCGAAGGCATACAGGCCATTTCCCAGATTATCGCTGAGATGAATACGGTCGCGTCCTCGATCTCGGCCAGTGTGGAAGAACAGGCCTCAGCGACATCATCGATCTCGTCAAATGTCGATCAGGCCTCTCGCGGAACCGATGAAGTCAGCCACAGCATTGTCAATGTCTCTAGAGGTGCAGCTGACACGGACACTGCCGCCGGAACGGTCGTTCAGGCGTCTGAGCTCCTGGCAAATCAAGCAGAAGCAATGCGTCAAGTGATCGAAACATTCCTCGGAGAGGTGAAGGCAGCCTAGTCTTACGCGGCATCATTCACGTCAAGATCCAAGGCCCCCAAGCTGTTTCGCCACTTGGGGGCCTTTTTGTTTCCCCAAACTCAATTAGAAACCACCGAGAATCTTACTCTTCTCGAACCCCGCCTCGGCGGACTTATCTCGCCCGAAGACCCAAACAAAAAACGCGGCCACTGGGATCGCGTTTTTTGTTTTCTCGCAGGTAAAAGCTGTCAGAGATGAAAGGAGCGCTGCAGAACCGCTGGGCCTGCGCCGTGGTTCTTGTGTATAAGGCCAAATCTTCCATATCCGGTCCACCCGCATCCAAATTCAAACGAAGGTTCCGATGACCGTTCCAAATCGCGTTCTCGATCATGCTCACATTCCCGAGCTGCCCAATCCCTATTTCGGCAAGGTCCGCGATTGCTACGACCTGCCGGATAGTCGTAGGATCCTGATCTCTTCCGACAGAATCTCCGCTTTCGACCGCATCCTTGGGTCTATTCCGTTCAAGGGGCAGGTGCTGACGCAAACCGCGCAATTCTGGTTCGAACACACAGCCGACATCTGCGCGAACCATGTGCTCGCCTATCCGGACTCCAACGTTGTCATCGGTAAGCGGTTAGAAATCCTTCCCGTCGAAATCGTCGTCAGGGGCTATCTGGCCGGAACGACAGGCACGTCGATCCTTACCCGCTACAAGAAGGGCGAACGTTCCATGTATGGCCATCACCTGCCCGATGGTCTCAGCGACAACGAAGCTCTGCCTGCAGCGATTATCACCCCAACCTCAAAGGCATTCGACGGGGGACACGACGAGCCGCTAACCGCCGATGACATCATCGCACAGGATCTGCTCAGCAAGGTACAATGGGACCAGATATCCTCGATCGCCCTAAGCCTCTTTGCCCGTGGCCAGCAGATGGCAGCGGATCGCGGATTGATCCTGGTTGATACCAAATACGAATTCGGCGCGGACGAGGAAGGCAACATCCTCCTGGCCGATGAAATCCATACTCCCGATAGTTCCCGTTTCTGGCTGGCCGACGGCTATGAGAAAGCCTTCAATGCCGGAGAACGACCACCATCTTTCGACAAGGATATCATTCGTGCCTGGGTAGATGCGCGATGCGATCCCTATAAAGATCCGATCCCAGAGATACCAGCGGAGATGATCGAGGCGACGTCAAGGGTCTATATGGAAGCCTATGAGGCCATCACTGGCCAGACGTTCCTACCCGACACGAGCGGCGAGACCCCTCTGGCGCGCGTTCGGGCAAATTTACAGCCCTACTTCACGCAAGATGTCGGCTGATACGCCTGAATTCGAAACAGGATCATCGCTAAATCCGACCACTCAAACAAAAAACGCGGCCCGATGAGCCGCGTTTCTTAGTTTTCTCAATAAGAGAAACTTCAATTCTGGATTAGGCAGCCTTGAGAGCCTCGGCAACGTCGCGCAGATGAGAGAGCGCCTGCTCTGCCTTCTGCTTTGCATCGTCACCCTTGGCATCGGCAACGTCTTCTTCAGCGTTCTTGATCTGGGTTGCCAGGTCATCGGCACTGATTTCGGACACTGGCGTTGCCTGCTCGGCAAGGATAGTCAGACCAGTGTTCGCAACATCGGCAAAACCGCCGCGGACGAAATACTCGTCCAACGTGCCACCTTCCTTGCGGACTTTCAGGATGCCCGGCTTGATGGTGGACATGAACGGGCTGTGGTTCTTCAGAACGCCAAACTCGCCTTCGGTTCCCGGTACGATGACCTCAAGAACCTGTTCGGACAGGAGCTGGCGCTCCGGCGAGACCAACTCGAACTGGAATAAGTCAGCCATTTGGCGTCTTCCTTGTCAGTCTTGTTTAGTTGACAGCCAAAATGGCCATCAAAGCGGCTGAACCGGGCGCAGTGCCTGCGCCCGGTCCGAAAGAACGTTAGGCAGCTTCCGCAGCCAGCTTCTGAGCCTTTTCGATCGCTTCGTCCATAGAGCCGACCATGTAGAAGGCAGCTTCTGGAAGATGATCGTACTCGCCGTCGACGAGGCCCTTGAAGCCCTTGATGGTATCTTCCAGAGCAACGAGCTTGCCCGGAGAACCAGTGAAGACTTCAGCAACGAAGAACGGCTGGGACAGGAAGCGCTCGATCTTACGAGCACGTGCCACGGTCAGCTTATCTTCTTCGGACAGCTCGTCCATGCCGAGGATGGCGATGATGTCCTGGAGCGCCTTGTAACGCTGCAAGGTCACCTGAACCGCACGGGCCGTATTGTAGTGTTCCTCGCCGATGATGTTGGCGCTGAGCATGCGGGACGTGGAGTCGAGCGGATCCACAGCCGGGTAGATGCCCTTTTCCGCGATCGAGCGGTTCAGAACCGTCGTTGCATCCAAGTGAGCAAAGGTCGAAGCAGGCGCCGGATCGGTCAAGTCATCGGCAGGCACGTAAACGGCCTGAACAGACGTGATCGAACCCTTGTGCGTGGTCGTGATCCGCTCCTGCATGGCACCCATGTCGGTGGCCAGTGTCGGCTGATAGCCCACAGCAGACGGGATACGGCCGAGAAGTGCGGACACTTCGGAACCAGCCTGGGTAAAGCGGAAGATGTTGTCCACGAAGAACAGAACGTCCTGGCCCTTGTCGCGGAAATCCTCAGCGATGGTCAGACCGGTCAGTGCAACACGGGCACGGGCTCCGGGAGGCTCGTTCATCTGGCCGTAAACCAAGGCTGCCTTGGAGCCTTCTCCGCCGCCTTCCTTGTTCACGCCGGATTCGATCATTTCCCAGTAAAGATCGTTACCTTCACGGGTCCGCTCACCAACACCGGCGAAAACGGAGTAACCGCCGTGCGCCTTAGCGATGTTGTTGATCAGTTCCATGATTAGAACGGTCTTGCCAACGCCGGCGCCGCCGAACAGGCCGATCTTACCACCCTTTGCGTAAGGTGCGAGAAGGTCAACGACCTTGATGCCCGTTACAAGGATTTCAGCTTCGGTGGACTGCTCGATGAATTCCGGAGCTTCCTGGTGGATCGCACGCTTGGCGTCGTGCTTGATCTCTCCGCCTTCATCAACCGGCTCGCCGATCACGTTCATGATCCGGCCCAGGGTGCCATCGCCAACCGGAACCTCAATAGCTGAGCCCGTGTCGACAACTTCCTGGCCGCGAACCAGACCCTCGGTGGAGTCCATCGCGATGGTGCGTACCGTGTTTTCGCCCAGGTGCTGAGCAACTTCGAGCACAAGACGGGTGCCCTGGTTGTCTGCTTCAAGAGCGTTCAGGATCAGCGGCAGGTGGTCATCGAACTTGACGTCGACAACGGCGCCGATGACCTGGGTGATCCGTCCGACTTTTTTGTCAGCCATATCCCTAATCCTCGATCCGATCAGAGCGCTTCAGCGCCCGAGATAATTTCAATCAATTCCGTCGTGATCTGTGCCTGACGCTGACGGTTATAGCTGATCGTCAATTTGTCGATCATATCGCCGGCGTTGCGTGTCGCGTTGTCCATCGCGGACATACGGGCACCCTGCTCCGAAGCTGCGTTTTCAAGCAGCGCCCGGAAGACCTGAACGGAGATGTTGCGCGGAAGCAGATCCTCAAGGATCTCTGCCTCATCCGGCTCATACTCATAGACAGCTGCTGCTCCACCTTCGCCGCCAGCAGCTTCAGTCGGCAGGTCTGCCGGGATCAGCTGCTGAGCAGTCGGAACCTGCGCAATCACAGATTCGAACTTGGAGTAGAACAGTGTGCAGACATCGAATTCGCCATCGGCGTACATCGACAGCAACTCGGCGCCGATCTCATCCGCATTGGAGAATGCAACATTCTTCATACCGCGCAGCTCAATCGTCTTGATGACGTATTGGCCAAGCTCACGCTTGATGGCATCGAAGCCCTTCTTGCCGACGCAGAGGATTTTCACCGTCTTGCCTTCAGCAATGAGGCTGCGCGCCTTGTCGCGTGCGAGCTTTGCAATGTTCGTGTTGAAGCCGCCGCAAAGACCGCGCTCCGCCGTGGCAACAACCAGGAGATGGACCTGATCATTGCCTGTACCGGACATCAGCTTCGGGGCGTCATCGCGGCCTTCAAAGGCAACCGCGAGATTGGCTAGCACCTGCTCCATGCGTTCCGCATAGGGCCGTGCAGCCTCCGCAGCTTCCTGGGCACGACGCAGTTTCGCCGCAGCCACCATTTGCATGGCCTTGGTGATTTTCTGCGTCGCCTTCACGGAAGCGATGCGGTTTCGTAAGTCCTTCAGGCTCGGCATGGCCGCCCCTGCTCCTTATCCCGGTTGCGTGATCAGGCGAAGTTCTTGGCGAACGCGTCGAGCGCAGCCTTGAGCTTTTCCGTCAGATCAGCGTCAAGCGCCTTCTTTTCCCAGATCGCGTCCAGGAGTTCCTTGTGCTCGCCGCGCATGAAGAGCAGCAGGCCTTCTTCGAAGTCACCGACACGATCAACCGCAATGTTGTCGAGGTAGCCGTTCACGCCAGCGTAAATGACCGCGACCTGTTCTTCCGTCTTGAGCGGCGAGAACTGAGGCTGCTTCAGCAGCTCGGTCAGACGCGCACCACGGTTCAGCAGGCGCTGGGTCGTGGCATCAAGGTCGGAACCGAACTGAGCGAAAGCGGCCATTTCACGATACTGGGCAAGTTCACCCTTAATCGGACCAGCAACCTGCTTCATCGCCTTGATCTGAGCGGAAGAGCCCACGCGGGAAACCGAGAGACCAACGTTCACGGCCGGGCGAATGCCCTGGTAGAACAGATCGGTTTCAAGGAAGATCTGACCATCGGTGATCGAGATCACGTTGGTCGGAATGAACGCGGAAACGTCGTTGCCCTGGGTTTCAATGACCGGCAGAGCGGTCAGGGAACCGGAACCGTTGTCTTCGTTCAGCTTCGCCGCACGCTCGAGCAGACGGGAGTGAAGGTAGAAAACGTCACCAGGGAAAGCTTCACGTCCTGGCGGACGACGAAGCAGCAGGGACATCTGACGGTAGGCCACGGCCTGCTTGGTCAGATCATCATAACCGATCACGGCATGCATGGAGTTGTCGCGGAAGAACTCGCCCATCGCACAACCGGCAAACGGCGCCAGGAACTGCAGCGGCGCTGCGTCCGATGCGGTTGCGGCGATGACGATGGAGTATTCCAGCGCGCCAGCGTCTTCCAGGGTCTTCACGAACTGAGCGACGGTGGAGCGCTTCTGACCGACAGCAACGTAAATGCAGTACAGCTTTGCATCTTCGTCGTCGCCTGCATGCAGAGGCTTCTGGTTCAGGAAGGTGTCGAGGATGATCGCGGTCTTACCGGTCTGACGGTCACCAATGACAAGCTCACGCTGGCCACGACCAACCGGGATCAGCGCATCAATTGCCTTGAGGCCGGTCTGCATCGGCTCGTGAACAGACTTACGCGGCAGAATACCGGGAGCCTTGACGTCCACGCGACGCTTTTCGGTTGCCTCGATCGGGCCCTTGCCGTCCAGCGGGTTGCCGAGCGGATCGACAACGCGGCCAAGCAGAGCCTTGCCAACCGGAACTTCAACGATGGCGCCGGTCCGCTTGACCGTGTCACCTTCTTTAATGCCGCGGTCAGAACCGAAGATAACGACACCAACGTTGTCGCTTTCCAGGTTCAGAGCCATGCCCCGGACACCGCCCGGGAACTCGACCATTTCACCAGCCTGAACCTTGTCCAGACCATACACACGAGCAATACCGTCACCGACGGACAGCACCTGACCAACTTCAGAAACTTCGGCTTCCTGGCCGAAGCTCTTGATCTGGTCCTTGAGGATAGCGGAAATTTCCGCGGCCCGAATATCCATCAGCCGACCTCTTTCATCGCGAACTTGAGGGAATTGAGTTTGGTACGCAGCGACGTATCGATCATGCGGGAACCGACCTTGACCACAAGGCCACCGATCAGAGCAGGATCAACCTTCGCCGAGATATTTACGGACTTGCCCGAAGACGCCGAGAGCGCTTCTTTCAGGGCAGTAACCTGATCATCAGACAGCTCAGCTGCCGAGACGACCTCAGCCGTTTCCTCGCCACGCTTTTCAGCCAGCAGGACCCGGAAGGCCTTGATCATGTCAGGGAGCACGAAGAGGCGCCGGTTGCGGGCCGCCAGCTTCACGAAGTTACCGGCAAGGCCAGAGATCTGGGCCTTGTCGAGAAGTGCCGTGAGCGCATTAAGCTGCTCTTCAGCACTGAAAGCGGGGCTTTTCACGAGGCGGTCGAGATCAGAGCTTTCTGCGAGGAAGCCCTCGAAGTTGCCAAGATCGCGCTCCACATCGGCGGTCACACCAGTTTCCTCGGCCAAGTCGAGGAGGGCGGACGCATAACGCTTAGCCACGCCGGATACGAGAGATACGTTGTCAGTCACCAGGTCCGAGCTCTCTGACGCATTCCGAAGCCCTGCAAACCAGTATTGGAAGCAAGCCTTTGGAATAATTAGTGAATTCAGGGTCACAAGGTGATACGGCAGAACCGTTCCCCCTAAGCCGCGCCTCAATTAGCACAGGGTTTCGGCGTGTGCAACTTCGCCAAAAGGCGGTTCTTGCGGATTCCGTGGTGTTTTTTGCCAATGGCACCCAAAAACCCAGATCATTCAACGTTTAACCGGCTATGCCTTCTTTCGTATCGGTCAGCCGCCGGCGGCCGGAATGACCGGTCATGAAATGCGCAAGACCGACGGCAGGGAGAGCACCCTCAAAGCCTCAACCTATTACCCTGACGCAAAGCCTTATGTGCAGGACGGAAACCGAAAGGATATAGCGCTCACAGAAAATGCTGCGGATCGATGTCGACCTGGACCCTCAGTCCCTTGGTCGCCTTGGGCACATTGGCCAACCAGTGTCTGATATAGCCCTGGAGATCGAACTGGCGGGGCGCGATCAGAAGCAGGCGGAAGCGATAGCGGCCGCGCACCATTGCGAGGGCAGCCTCTGCGGGACCCAGGAGCGTGACCGCCCCTTCGTTGGGTGCGGCCCGGACCAGCGCACGGGCATATCCTTCCGCTGCCATCTTTTCAGGGCCAGAGATAACAAGCGCTGCAAGACGGCCGAAGGGCGGCAGCCCGGCAGCCTTTCGCGCCTCGATTTCTGCTGTATAGAAGGCGTCCCGGTCCTGGGACATCAAGGCCTTGAGCACCGGATGATCGGGCGAGTAAGTCTGCAGGAAGCCTCGCCCTCCCCCGGTGACGCGCCCGGCGCGGCCCGTTACCTGCGCCAAAAGCTGGAAGGTCTTTTCCGCTGCACGAGGATCGCCATGGGCGAGCCCCAGATCCGCATCAATCACCCCGACCAGCTTCATTTTCGGAAAGTTGTGCCCCTTGGCGACAAGCTGTGTGCCAATGACAATATCTGCCCCTCCCTCTTCAACGACCTTCATCTCCCGTCGCAAACGCTCCGGCCCTCCCGGCAGGTCCGACGACAGGATGAGCGTGCGCGCTTGAGGGAAAAGGCTTTCGACCTCTTCGGCGATTCTTTCCACACCCGGCCCACAGGCAACGAGAGAATCGGTCGCGTTGCATGACGGACAGGTCTTGGGAACCGTTTCCGAGTGACCGCAGTGATGGCAGACCAGACGGTTCTGGAAACGGTGCTCGACCAACCAGGCACTGCAGTGCGGACACTGAAACCGATGCCCGCAGGTCCGGCACAGCGTCAGAGGTGCATATCCACGTCGGTTCAAGAAGAGAAGCGACTGGCCATCATCGGCAAAGGTCTCCTTCATTGCCTCCAGCAGTTCGGGTGCAATCCAACGCCCCCGGTCCGGACCATTGTTGCGCATGTCGATGGCGCGAAGCTCGGGCAAAGCTGCGCCAGATGCCCGCTCGGGCAGCTCGAACCGGGTGTAGCGCCCGAGATCCGCATTGACGCGGCTCTCCACCGAAGGTGTCGCAGACGCCAGCACCACGGGAAAGCGGGACAGATGACCCCGAACCACGGCCATATCGCGGGCGTTGTAGGGAACCCTGTCGTCCTGCTTGAACGCACCATCGTGCTCCTCATCAACGATGATGAGGCCGAGGTCGACAAAAGGCAGGAACAGGGCAGAGCGCGCGCCGATCACGACCCGGACATCCCCATTCGCGACGCCGCGCCAGGTCCTGCCCCGCTTTTTCGTCGTGATCTCCGAATGCCATTCAGCAGGATAGGTCCCGAAGCGTTGCTCGAAACGACGCAGGAACTGTTCCGTCAGTGCGATCTCAGGCAGAAGAACCAGCGCCTGCTTGCCACGTCTCAACGCTTCTGCGATGGCCTCAAAATAGACTTCCGTCTTGCCCGACCCGGTTACCCCATCGATCAGCGACACAGCCGATCCCTTGGCGAAACTGGCGACCAGCCCGTCAGCGGCCACCTGTTGGGCGGGCATGAGTTTCGTCTCGGCGAAATCGACCTGAGGCATGGGCGGCGGTGGCGCGGCGGGCAGCGACACCACCTCCAGCACATCCTGCTGCAACAAGCCGTCGATCACCGAAGAGCTGACACCGGCCGCATGGGCGAGGCCACTCTTGGTCCAGGCGAGACCATCCTGCATGGTGTCGAGAACACGTTGGCGGGCAGGCGTCATCCTTTCGGGAGCGCGATCGTCCAATTTCCGTACGCCCGGGACAGGCGGCTCTTCCTGAAGTGCCTCTTCCGACCTCAGGACCATACGCAGCACCATGCCCGGCGGCGAAAGCGTCCAGTTCGCCACCCAATCGACGAAGCGGCGCAGCTCGTCATCAAGTGGCCTTGCCTTTTCAAACACGTGGCTGATGAGCTTCAGTTTTTTGGGATTGATCGCGGCGTCCGGCTCACCATCCCACACAGCGCCGAGCACTTCTCTCGGTCCGAGTGGCACCTTGACGATAGACCCGGGCACGACTGTGACCCCTTGAGGAACCCGATAGGTGTAAGGCCCGGGCACAGCTACCGGCACCAACACGCTCGCAATCGTTTCCTTCATCGCCGGATCGTCTTCAAACAGCACGCGCGTCTTCTTTCCAATGCCGGTTGCGGTGTCGCACAGAATGGTCTTCCTCGGCCCCGGTCCGACGAAGCCGCCGAGTTCCCGGGTGGCCGACCTCCAAATGAGGTACGTACCCCAAAAAGAATCCCACCAAATCGAATCAGGGGTTCTTCTGAACCTCATCCTACGGTAAAGAGACCGGGATCAGAGATTCAATCGCCGCCCGGTTCAACAATTCAAATACGGTCGGCGGCCCGTGCCTTTAACGGGCACACACCAGGGAGCACAAGCCCATGAAGTTTTTCGTCGACACCGCAGAGACCGCCGAGATCCAGGAACTGGCCGCCACCGGCCTGCTTGACGGCGTGACCACCAACCCGTCGCTGATCGCCAAATCCGGCCGCGATTTCAAGGAAGTCATCGCCGAGATCTGCAAGATCACTGATGGTGATGTCTCCGCAGAGGTGGCTGCAACCGACTATGACGGCATGATGAGTGAAGCCGCCGAACTGGTGAAGATCGCTGACAATGTCGTCATCAAGCTGCCGCTTACCCTTGAAGGCCTCAAGGCCTGTAAGGCGCTGACGGAAAAGGGCCACAAGACAAATGTGACCCTTTGCTTCTCCGCAAACCAGGCGCTTCTGGCCGCCAAGGCCGGCGCCACTTACGTCTCGCCGTTCATTGGCCGTTTGGACGACATCAACGTCGACGGCATGGAGCTGATCCGCGAAATCCGCGTGATCTTCGACAACTACGGCTTCGACACTGAAATCCTCGCCGCCTCCATCCGCACGGCGAATCACGTGAAGGAATGTGCATTGATCGGTGCCGACGTGGCGACGGTTCCACCGGCAACGCTCAAGGGCCTGGTCAAGCATCCGCTGACCGACAAGGGCCTTGAAGCCTTCCTCGCCGATTGGGCGAAGACCGGTCAGAAGATCGTCTAAAGCCCCTCTCGCATACGATACCAACGGCCCGGCATTTGTCGGGCCGTTTTTTTGTTTGAGCCCCCCAAACCAGAGCTTGTATCGCCGTTCAGACCGATCTATCGTCTGCTTCGGGCCTTCGGCGAGGCCCCCGGTCCGCGGAAAGGCCTCCCACGCCGACATCCACGAGCGCATAAGCGCTTTCATCATTCGATTCCCGCTCGTTCCGGAGAGGCGGACACTGGACGACAACCGAGCCCGGGGGTCACCATGACTGATGAAACGCCGTATTCGGCGCAATTTCCGCTGTTCAGCGAAACCGATCTTTCCCTCAATCTCGATCGTCAAAGACGCCTTGCGAAAGCGCTGCGCGATGACGTTCGGACCGGCGATAACGAGGCTTTGACCCGCCTTGCCGCAAATCATCCCAGAGCCAAATCACTAGAGACCAAAAAACTTAAACTCGCTGATGCGCAATTTGTCATCGCAAGGGAAGCCGGCCTTTCCAGCTGGCCCGCTCTCAAATCCCATGTCGTGAATATGGAAGCTGCAGGCCGAGCGATCGAGCATGAAGGACCAGCTCCCGATAGCGATTTGCAAACGCTCCACATCAGATGTGGAAATGACATCGAGCAAGCACTACAGCGCGCGGGTTTTTCGGGTGATTTCCTGATGGTTCCTGATCCGGTTTGCCAAGGACCGATTTCGGATGGGCCAGATGCCCTCGCCGCCCGCGCTCGGTTCATTGCCGATGAGTACCCCGGAGAGGACGAAAGCAAGACACTTGTAGACCTCTTGGCGACCGAAGCGCGTCTAGCCGCCGCCGGAGACTACGCAAGGATTGTCCTGTGGTTCGAGCATGATCCTTATGACCAACTATTGCTGATCAAGATCTTGAATCAATTCCGCAAGACTGGCGCCGACAAACGCAAAGTCGAGCTTGTCAGCCTCGACAGGTTTCC
This sequence comes from Labrenzia sp. CE80, assembly GCF_009650605.1. Lineage (NCBI taxonomy): Bacteria > Pseudomonadati > Pseudomonadota > Alphaproteobacteria > Hyphomicrobiales > Stappiaceae > Labrenzia > Labrenzia sp. CE80. Next base: position 254,061 of record NZ_WAJT01000002.1, on the reverse strand, counting down.
GGGCATTTCAAAATTCATCGGCATCGGCCAACTGTCACCAGCGGCCATCCGCCATTTGTACTCTGGACGGCAGCCTGTTGCAGAAGCTGCCTACGATCTTGCCGCATCAACATCCGCTGCATTTCTCACCAAGGACCCTTGCGCGCTGCACGCACTTTCGCAGCAATCGCTCGACAGCCTGCCGTTTCTGGCCGGTGCACTTTCACGCTATTTGGCGGAGCTGCCAGATCTTCATACCGGCCTTTCATTTACCGAAGGCCTCTGTTTGCAAATCCTGAACAACGGACCGTTGGCCTGGAGAAAGGTCTTCAGCACCTTCATGCGAAAGATAGATCCCCTGCCCTACCATGGTGATTTGATGTTCCTGGGCACATTGCTTCGGCTTAGGGACGCCGAGAAGCCGGCACTGGAAAGCCAGATGCTCGACTTGACGCCAGAAGGCTGGGGAAAAACAGAGTTCAACCTGACTGAAGTCGGTCGCCAACTTCTGAATGGTCAGCTTGACTGGAAGAGCTGCGGTGCACGACTTCGCTACCACGGCAGCATCACCTGTTTTGCCGATCCGGACTGGCGTTGGGACAGTGAGCGTCAAAGACCGGTCACCAAGGACCAGGGCACAACTCGCTGACGTTAACTGAAAACTTCGAGATGAAGGCTAGGCTCTGCTTATGCCTTCATCCACCTTCCCCGCAAGTGACTGCGCTAACGCACTTCTGACGATGGCTCGTCCTGATCTTAAAGACCGGTTCAACCGCTGGCTTGATCACCTGTCGGACGAGCGCCGTCTCGCCGACAAAACGCTGATCGCATATGAGCGAGATGTGCGCCAATTCTTACAGTTTCTAGCCGGCCACCTAGGCGGGCCACCCGGCCTGGCCGATCTGCGAGATCTGAAGCCTTCCGATTTCAGGGGGTTCATGGCCCGGCGTCGGCGCGATGGTGCTCAAAGCCGGTCTCTAGCGCGCGGAATGGCCGGTATCCGGTCTTTTCTCAAGTTTCTGGAAAAGCGCGGCGAAGTAAACGCGGCTGCCTCAGATGCAATTCGTCCACCGCGCCAGGCCCGCTCTCTGCCCAAGCCGGTCGCGGTGCGCGATGCGGTTGACGTCACTAGTGGCGACTTGGCCATGGAAACCGAAGCCTGGGTCGAAGCGCGCAACGCGGCAGTGCTGACACTCCTATACGGCTGCGGCCTGCGCATCAGCGAAGCCCTGTCCCTGACCGGCCGCACAGCGCCGAAGAAAGGCGCCAAGAGCATGCGGATCATTGGCAAGGGCGGCAAGGAAAGGATCGTGCCGATCCTGCCAGTCGTGACCGAGTCGATCGAGGCCTATCTAAAGCTCTGTCCTCACGCCGTCACCGCAAACAGTCCGCTGTTTCGCGGCGTGCGTGGCGGACCGCTCAATCCGCGCGCCGTCCAACTGGCAATGGAAAAGCTCCGTGGCGTTCTCGGCCTGCCGGACAGCGCCACCCCGCATGCTCTTCGCCATTCCTTCGCAACCCACCTGCTTGCAGGCGGCGGCGATCTTCGCACGATCCAAGAGCTTCTGGGCCACGCCAGCCTTTCAAGCACCCAAATCTATACGGAAATCGACGCAACGCGCCTGCTTGAAGCCTACGACAAGGCCCACCCTCGCAGATAGATGCAAAGCCGGGCAAAAAAACGCACAGAGGGCGCCTTTTCTGCGCTTTGGGGGGGTGCATTCTGCGAAAATGTTGATAGGGTCGCGCCTTCCCTGGCACGCCCTTCGCGCGCCGTGCCCAAATCTGCTGCCTCTGCTATGGCCCCTTTGCCATTTTCATGGAGCGGCCAAGAACAGACAAAGGAGACAACTTGCAAGTCCTCGTACGAGACAACAATGTCGACCAAGCCCTTCGCGTTCTGAAGAAGAAGCTACAGCGTGAAGGCGTCTTCCGTGAAATGAAGACACGCCGTGCCTACGAAAAGCCATCCGAAAAGCGTGCCCGCGAAAAGGGCGAAGCTGTCCGCCGCGCCCGCAAGGCTGCGCGCAAGCTCGCTCAGCGCGAAGGTTTGGCTCCCGGCGCACGCGCCAAGCGCTAAGGTGCCCCGACAGGCCTACGCCTGTTGCGAGACATTCGATCGGGTTCCACGCTAGAGGCAAATGCCTTCGTGGAACCGGTCGCCCCCTCCCCTAGCAGCATCACTCTAGCAGCACCGTTCAGGCGTTAACGTTTCCCTAACGCTTTGAGAACAGGCTCTCCGCCAAGGAGATGCGATCGTGCGCTTGCTGGCTGTTCTTCTGCCCTTCATTTCCGCCTTCTTCCTGTTCGACGCTCCCGTCGAAGCGAGGATCTATTGCCCGTTGCCGGAACATGGCATCTGGGTCAATCCCGACGCTGCGCCCAAAGAACTGATCCGGCTCGAAATCGAGACGAAATGCCAGGATGACCAAGTGTTTGCGCGCATTCGGGCCTTCACGAAATGCACACCCCGCGATTGCAAGTGGGGCTGGACCAAGGCAGAGCTTCGCGATGGTGGCGGGCTCCGGGTTCTGCTCATCGGCTTTCTCAGCAGCAAGATCATTGATGTCCGGAAGATCGGCGAGAACCTCGACGCTTTCGTCACCAACATCACGAATGACGGTTCCCAGCCTGAGCGGCTCAAGTCATATTCCTTAAAGCCGCTCTGAATACCGTCTTCTTGCGACAACCACCTGCCTGATCTGCGCCTCAGCCCCTGCTGGTCGCAATTGACTTTGCCTGATGTCGCAGCCAGCCTCGCATGGAAGACGGAAAAGCGTCACGCTTGCTAGCGTGCCGGATCAACCAGAGTGCCTTTTCAAGCTATCTTGCCGAACCATTGGGGAATCGTGACTTTTGAGCAATCCAGCAGATGGCTGTCGCCATAATCCGCTTTTTGATCCTTTGACGCTGCCCTGCGGCCTGAATTTGAAGAACCGGATTGCAAAGTCCGCCATGTCGGATTCCCTCGGCGACGGAACCGGACATCCGACCAGTGCCCAGGCGCGGCTCTATAAACGCTGGGCAGAAGGTGGCGTCGGACTATCCATGATCGGTGAGGTTCAAATCGATCCTGGCTTTGCCGAAAAACCAGGAAATCTTGTTCTCGACAGCAACTCCAAGCTTGAACGATTTGCCGAGTTTGCAGAGCACGGCGCAGGCGACGGGATGCAGCTCTGGCCACAACTGGGCCAGGCCGGCGCCATGGCCTATCCGCCAATCAGTCAGCCAAAGGGGCCGAGCAGTCTGGACCTGCCCGGTCTCACCTGCGCCGAACTGACATTGAACGAAATCACGGCTTTGCCAGCGCAATATGCTGCGACTGCGCGTCTGGCTCAGAAGGCGAATTTCGGCGGCGTTCAGATCCATGCCGCTCATGGATTCCTGCTGAGTCAGTTTCTGTCGCCGCTCTTCAACCGGCGAACGGATGACTATGGTGGTGCCGTCTCTCACCGCATGAAGCTTCTGCTGGAGTGTATCGAGGCCGTCCGAACTGCCGTCGGACCTGATTTTCCGGTCGCTGTAAAGCTCAACTCCTCGGACCAGCTGGAGGGTGGATTTCAGGAGGCAGATGCCCTGGCCGTCGTCAAGGCCCTCGAGAAGACCAGCATCGACCTGATCGACATCAGCGGCGGAACCTATTTTCCTGGTGCAAAGTCCGCCTCCGACAGTGGCGGCAAAGGGCCGTACTTTATCGAGTTTGCGCGCGCAGCCCGCAAGGAAACCACCAAGCCACTGATGCTCACGGGCGGTTTCAAAACCCTCGCGCAGGCTGAGGAAGCTGTTTCGAGCGGAACGGTCGATGTTGTCGGCCTGGCCCGCGCCTTGGTTGTCGATCCAGACTTGCCGAATATCTGGAAGGGCGACAAGGCGCGGGATCCTCAATTTCCGCGGTTCTCAAATCCGCCCGAAGGCGGCGTAACAGCCTGGTACACAATGCGTTTGACCCAGATCGCAAATGATGAAGCCATCTCTGAAGGCGGGGATCTGGACGAGGCGTTGCGGTCTTACGACCAGCGGGACCAGGAGCGCACGACCACCTGGCTGAAGCATTTTCAGTAGGCCTCCTTCAAGGGGGAAGACCGCGAACCGTCTTCCCCTTGCACTTTTCAGCGTTTCGCCTAACCTTGCGTTAGCCGCACTATGGTGTGCGGTGCTCACTCGATGGAGGTGACCCATGCGTGGCCTTAGAACAAGTGTTGCAGCTCTCGCCCTTACCGCATTCGCCGTGTCTCCGGCGCTTGCCTGTGAGTGGTCGAAATCCGCCAAAGCCAAGACTAAAATGACCGTTGCCCAGACGACCGAAGTGCCGGAGGTTGCCATTGCGACCAACGATCTGCCGATGGAGGTCACAAGCAACATCACGGTCATTCCGAAGCTGAAGAGCGACGCCGCCAAGTAGCGGAACGCCTGCGTGGTTCGGGCCTGTTCGCTACGGATTTGCTTGCTTATGCTGAGCTATATTCAAGGCGCTGGTTCGGGCTTCACGCGATCAGTCTGGCCATCATGCCGGTACTCGCTCAGTCCCTGACGCAATATCTGCGCGGCCGAGCTGACGAACAACATTGCCATGAGCGCTGCGACGATCAAGTCAGGCCATGCGGTCGAGGTCGCCCAGACCGCGAGGGCTGCCAGCATCACCGCGACATTTCCGATGGCATCGTTTCGAGAGCAGAGCCAGACGGAGCGGACATTGGCATCGCCATCCTTGTATTTCATCAACAGCAGCACGCTGGCGATGTTGGCCGCCAGAGCCAAAAACCCGACCGCGCCCATCACACCTGCTTCGGGCACGCCGAGGACGAGCAGCTGGTAGAGCGTCGATCCGGCGACCCACAGCCCCATGAGCAAAAGGCTGAAGCCCTTGGCGAGAGCTGCCGTAGCCCGGACCTTCAAGGATGCGCCGATGACCGCCAGCGAAATGCCATAGGTGACGGCATCGCCGAAAAAATCGAGCGCATCGGCCTGCAAGGCCTTCGACCCGGCGGCATGGCCGGCGATCATCTCCACCACAAACATGCCCCCGTTCAGGGCGATCACAATCCAGAGGCGGCGCTTGTAGTCCGTCGACAGGCCGTCGAACGTCGCCTTATGGTCACAGCAGGACCCCATCAGGTTCTCCTCAAGATCTCGAAATTGCGGCTTCGATACCTTATGTACTTCCTCTAGTGACTGGAGGTTCAAGAGGCAGCATGACTTTTTCTATCGGAGATTTGTCCCGGCAAACCGGCGTGAAGGTCACCACCATTCGCTACTACGAGCAGGAAGGCCTGATTTCCGCCCCCCTTCGCACCGACGGCAACCAGCGCCGTTTCGGCGAGAAAGATCTCAAAAGGCTGCGTTTTATCAAACATGGCCGAGATCTCGGTTTGCCCATGAGCGCCATACGCGAGCTTCTGGACCTTAGCGGCCATCCGGATCAGCCTTGCGACCAGGCCGACAGAATTGCGCGAGACCAGCTCCTGTCGGTGCGCGACCGGATTTCCCAGCTGCGCCGACTGGAGGCGGAACTTGAACGCATTGCCAACAGTTGCAGCGGCGACCACACGATCGCCGACTGCGACGTCCTGAAGGCTTTCGGCGATCATGATCAGTGCAAGGGAGAGCATTGAGCAAACGCCCTGCCGTCGTTCAGGCCTCTTCCAGAATGAACTCCAGCAACACGCCTCACCAGGCAGCTGCTGCGGCTGGAGGCTGGCACGGCAATTGACATCGGTCGCGGAGGCCTGGTTATTCAATGTCTGCCGGTGGCGGACGGCAAAAGATCGTTGAGCTCTGGATGAATGAAAAAATCACACGCCCGCGAGACCTGGGGCAGCCCCAGCAAGTTCTAGTTTTCACCGCAGCACTCCAACAAAAAAGCCGGACAATGCCCGGCTTTTTTTCAATTCAGAACGGAAAGGTCCGATCACGAGCGGATCGGCTTGCCAGCGGTGGCCATGGCGACTTTCTGAGACCATCTACCTAAGAAGGTTGGGTCTCGCCCATCTCCGCGTCGATCGCGCGCTTGAGCAGATCTGCGCTGTCTTGTGCTTCGTATTCCGACAGATGTTTTACAAAGCTGCGCAAGTGGGCCTCACCGGCAACCGCATCCGTTGCCACATCGCTCATCTTCCAACGCACGATACGCCAATAGCTGGCCGAAAACACATCTTTCAGGATCGGGTCCGGGATCAGGCCTGAAAGAAGAACGTGCAGCCGATTCCATATGTCATAGTGAAGGTCGCGATCGCTGTCGTGGGCGAGCGATGCCATTCCCGCAACTGCCATCAGGTCGGAATGCTGTGCAATGCTGATCTGAGGCAGATCAAGCAGGAGCACTGCCTGAAGCAGCCCCTTGTGAACGAGGCTGTCCCGCGGACGGGTTTCCGGGTCGAGCGCGACAACCACTGTGCCCACGCCACTGCGCGTTTCGACCAGACGTTCATAGGCCAGTCTCTGCAGAACCTGGCGGATCGGCGTCCGCGACATGCCGAATTTTTCAGTCAGCGACGTCTCGTGAAGCACCATGTCTTCACCGGGTGGGTGAAGACAGATCGACCGCCGCAACGCCTCCAGGGCGCGTCCGTGTTTTGTTTCAGGTTGGGTGATTTGTGGCATTTGGGAAATTGTTCGTTTCTTCGTTGCGTCTTCATTTACAAGATTAAAATGTACCTGTATACATCTTGCACTGATGTTCCAGTATACATGTATAAAATGATTTCTCCGAGTGCGCCACCTCCCAAAAGGAAACAGATCAGACTCCCTGAGATCCTGGCCGCTATCGGTCTCATCCTCGCGTTTGGCTTCGCTGTTTTCAACATACTGGCCAACCTGGAAGCAGCAGGGGCAACACCTGGCTTTGGCTTTCTCTTTCAAGAGGCCGGGTTTGATATTAGCGAATCCCTGATTCCCTATTCATCGTCCGACACCTATCTGCAGGTGATTTTCGCAGGCGTCTTGAACACCATCCTCCTCGCAGTGGTCTGCATCTTCTGCTCGACCTTGATCGGTATCGGATTTGGCTTGTTGAGCGTCGGGCCAAGCCCCGTCGGTCGCGGACTCGCGCTCGCCTATGTCGATGTGTTCCGAAATCTTCCCAAGCTGCTCATTCTGCTGGTGCTTTATGCAGTTGCCGTCAACGGCTTGCCCCATGTCCGTGAGGCCTACACGATTGGCCACTTTCATCTGTCGAACCGTGCGGTCAACTTCCCGACGCTGGTCTGGACACCCGGCTTGTGGGTCCTGCTTGCATCCACTGCGGCTGGCGTCGGAGGCGCCCTTTATCTGAGGCAGAAGGCATCCCGCTTGCCGACGAGATACCGAAGGGCTGTGCCATTTGGCTTCTGGGCCATCGCCTTGCTGTTCCCGCTCCTGTGTCTGGCGGTTTTCGACATTCGCCCAGCTCTCTCCTTCCCCGAGATGAAGGGGTTTGACTTTCAAGGCGGCGGGCGCGTTTCCCTGCAATTTGTCATCGTCGCGGCGACATTGAGCATCTATCACGGCGCGCAGATTGCCGAGGTCGTGCGCGGTGGACTGCAGGCCGTGCCCTCGGGACAGGGCGAAGCGGCAAAAGCGCTGGGACTGAACCGCTGGCTGACGGTGCGACTTGTCATCCTGCCTCAGGTGTTCCGCATCGTCATTCCGCCCATGAACAACCAGTACGTCAATCTGATCAAGAACACCTCGATTGCCATTGCCGTTGGGTATTCCGACCTGATGTCAGTGTCGGGCACCATCATCAATCAGAGCTTCAAGCCTCTCGAGATGATGCTGATCACCATGGCAATCTACCTCGTGATCTGTCTTTCGGTGACATCCTCGCTGAACCAATGGCATCAACACCTCACCAGTCGGGAAAGCCGATGAGCATTGCAAACCGGGCCACCGTGCAAGGCTCTCGTCTCCTCAAAGCAGCCTTTGCTTCCCCGCTTGCCACGGCTCTTTCACTCGTATCCGGCCTGATCATCTCTGCCATTGCCTGGAATGCAGCGCTCTGGCTGATCATCAAAGCTGTCTGGCCCTGGCAAAGCGCTGACCTGTGCACTCAGGCTGCAGGTATTTGCTGGCCGTTCCTGGTTGAAAAGGCGCGCTTTATTCTGTTCGGGACCTTTCCCTATGAGCTGCATGCCCGCCCGGCTGCCGTTTCCGTGCTCTTGTGTCTCCTTACGATTTTGACCTGCCGCCAGATGACCGGGCAAAAGCCTCGTTTGAGCGTCCGGCGTCTGATGATTGCCTGGGGGGTCGGCATCTGCCTGTCCTTCGTCCTGATGGGCGGCGGGATCTTGGGTCTTGAGGCCGTTGACCCGGTACGTTGGAACGGCCTGCCGATCCTCTTGATGCTCTCGATCATTGCGGTGGCTCTTGCCTTCCCGCTTGGCATTTTGCTGGCCCTGGCTCGGGTTCAAGAGACGTATGGATTTCTGTCCAGGCTTGCATCGGTCTATATCGAGGTCGCGCGCGGCGTACCCATGCTGACGGTGCTGTTTGTCGGCATTTTCGTTCTGCCGCTGACCCTGCCGGAAGGCACCAGCATCTCTCCGGTGACAGCGACACTCACCGCGCTCGTCTTCTTTCACGCAGCCTATTTCGCCGAGGACGTACGAAGTGGCTTGCTATCCCTGCCCAGCGGACAGCGCGAAGCTGCGCAATCGCTCGGCCTGCCCTACTGGCAGGCGACCCGGCTCGTCGTGTTGCCGCAAGCGATTCACCGCGCGCTGCCATCGCTGTTGAACAGCATCATCGGGGCCTACAAGGACACCTCGCTCGTGGTGGTCGTAGGTATTCTCGATCTGACGGCAACGGCCCGGATGTCGTTCGGCGATCCGGAATGGCGCACGCATGCGGTGGAAGCCTACGCGTTCGTCGGCGTTTGGTTCTTTCTGTCGTGTGCATTCCTGTCCGGCGTGGGGCGCGAGCTTCACAGGCGCTCCTCCCGCTAGTGGCTCTAGCCCGCCTGCCCGAAATTCGGGCACATACCCTTCATCAGCCGAGTGGACGAGCTTCAAAAAACTGTTAAAGTATACCTGTATACAAGTCTCGAGGTTGGTTGATACACCTCCTTTGACCCACAGGGAAAGGATGAACCCGATGATGAAATTTCTGTCCTCAGCGATTGTGCTGGCCACGACGTTCCTGGCCGCCCCAGCTCACGCAGGACCGGTCTTTGATGAGATCAAGGCCAATGATCAGCTGATCTGCCTGGTCAATCCGAATTCACCAGGCTTTTCTTTGCCGGACAGCCAAGGCGTCTATCAAGGCTTCAACACGGACTTTTGCCGTATGGCTGCCGCGGCGATTTTGGGTGATGCCTCCAAAGCCGACATCCGTGGCATTGGCTTTTCAGACTCAATGAAAACCCTTGTCGCTGACGGCGCACATATGGCTTCGCGCTCCATCACCGCCACCGGCACCCGCGACGCCGACCCTGGCATGGCCTTTGTTGCAACCACATTTTACGACGGCCAGGGCTTCCTGGTGCCGAAATCACTCGGCGTCGAAAACGCGTCCGATCTCAGCGGCGCAACGGTCTGTGCCGAAGATGGGTCCACCACGCTTTTGAACATCGCTGACTGGTTTGGCGATCGGAACATCGAATACCGGGTCGAGAACATTGCAGACAAGACCGCGCGGCTGGAAGCATTCTTTTCTGGCAAATGCGATGTCTACGCTTCTGATGTCACTGCACTCCTGAGCGATCGCCTGCTGTCAGAAACGCCTGAAGACTATGCGGTGCTTCCCGAGGTCATCTCTGCAGAACCTCTCACACTTGTCACGCAGCCAGACCAAAACCTTGAAGCGGCTCTCTTTTGGGCTTTTCAGGTGATGCTGAATGCGGATCAGTTCGGCATCAACTCCAAAAACGTTGCAGCCGTTGCTGCTGATCTCGACAAGCAGCCAAAGGCTGTGCGCCGCCTGTTCGCTACAGACAGCGCGACTGCCGAGATGGCCGACAAGCTCGGCCTGCCGAAGGACTGGGCTTTCCAGGTAATCAGTCAAGTTGGTGCCTATTCGGAAGTCTTCGAACGTCACCTTGGCAAGGAAACACCCTTCGGCCTCGAGCTGGCTGCGACCGCTAACGCCTTGGTCGCCGACGGCGGTCAGATGTACGCCTATCCGATCCGCTAGCACCTACCATCGGTCCTGAACACAGCAAGAATTGGCGGGTGCTTCTTGAAGCACTCGCCAATTCGGTCCTTACGCCAGCCACTCCTCACAGCTGATGCACATTGGGCCTTTATAAGAAGAAGACTAGGTTGGAAGAAACTTGATGGAAAAATATCCTGCTGAAACACGTGCGCAATTGATGGAAGACGAAACAAACATCCGGACGGTCCTTCCCTATCCCGGAGGCGGCAACCTCGTTACCCTCGGTTTTCCCGGGCTAACCTTCGATGTCAGGGGCGACGCCTATGTCGAGGTGGACCGGCTTGAAAGGACGCTATCGGCGCCGGAGCTTTCAGCCTGCGAGATTTTGATTGTCCTCGTCGAGCGGCAAGAGGTACCCGAAGACGCATGGAGCTGTCTTGAGACCGCGACCACCAAACATGGCATCCGGTTAGTTCATCTTCCGATCAGGGACTATGAAGTGCCAGACCAGGACTTCATGGAAACATGGGACGCCATGAAGGTGGAGATCACCGGCATCCTGACAAGGGGCAGCACGATTGCACTGTCATGCCACTATGGTGCTGGCAGATCCGGCACAATGGCTGCCAGCATGTTGATCGACCAGGGACATACTCTGAATGAGGCAGTGGCACTCATCCGTTCAAAGTTCGCCGAGTCCATAGAAAGCACAAAGCAGCTCGACTGGCTTCGGCAGATCGCCCAGGCAGGTTAGGCGGGCTCGTCGCGACGGAAACAAAGAGCGACACAAAAAAGCCGGGCAATGCCCGGCTTTTTCTATTCAGAACTGCAAGACCCGCTTACGAGTGGATCGGCTTGCCGGCGGTGGCCATAGCGGCTTCCTTGACGGCTTCAGACATGGTCGGATGCGCGTGGCAGGTGCGGCCGAGATCTTCCGAAGATCCGCCGAATTCCATCAGCACGGCAGCTTCGTGGATCATCTCACCAGCGCCAAAGCCGACGATGTGAACACCCAGAACCCGATCGGTTTCCGCATCGGCCAGAACCTTGGCAAACCCTTCGGTCTGATTCATCGCGCGGGCACGGCCGTTGGCCATGAAGGGGAACTTTCCGACGTTGTACTTGACACCTGCCGCCTTCAGCTCTTCCTCGGTCTTACCAACGGAGGCAACTTCCGGCTGGGTGTAAACAACGCCCGGAATGATGTCGTAGTTCACATGCGGCTTCTGACCGACGAGCGTCTCGGCGAGGGCGACGCCCTCGTCTTCCGCTTTGTGAGCCAGCATCGGCCCGGCGATAACATCGCCGATGGCATAGATGCCCGGCACGTTGGTGGCGAAGTGACCGTTGGTCTGAACGCGGCCGCGCTCATCGAGCGCAACGCCGGCTTCTTCCAGACCCAAGCCTTCCGTGTAGGGCTTACGGCCGATGGCAACCAGAACGATGTCGGCTGCGATGGTTTCCGCATCGCCGCCTGCTGCCGGCTCGACGGTGACTTCCAGGCCCTTGCCCTTCTTGGTCACGCCGGTGACCTTGGAGGAAAGCTTGAACTCCATGCCCTGCTTCTTCAGCATGCGCTGGAAGTTCTTGGAGACGTCACCGTCCATGGGACCGAGGATCTTCGGCATGAACTCGACCACGGTCACGTCTGCACCAAGACGACCCCAAACCGAGCCTAGCTCCAGGCCGATGACACCGCCGCCAACGACGACCAGCTTGCCCGGAACCTTTGCCAGCTCCAGAGCGCCTGTAGACGACACGATCAGCTTTTCATCGATCTCGACGCCCGGAAGCGGCATGACATCCGAGCCGGTCGCGATGACAATGTTCTTGGTTTCCAGAACAGACTTGGAGCCATCTTCAGCGGTGACTTCCACCTTGCCGGCGGAGAGGATCTTACCGGTACCGTGATGGGCGTCGATCTTGTTCTTCTTCAGGAGGAAACCGACGCCGTTTACATTGGAGTCGATCACATCCTGCTTGTGCGTCATCATGGTTGGCAGATCGAGCTTTGGCTTTGATACCTTAACGCCGAGCTTTTCAAAGCCGTGGCCGGCTTCGGCGAACATTTCCGATGCATGAAGCAAGGCTTTGGAGGGAATGCAGCCAACGTTCAGACAGGTGCCGCCATGGGTGGCACGCTTTTCAACAACGGCGACCTTCTGGCCGAGTTGAGCCGCCTTGATGGCGCACACATAGCCACCTGGGCCGGTTCCGATGACGACAAGATCATATTGGGACATTTCGGTCGCCTTTTGCCTTTTTTCAGTCGATCCCGAACGGGATCAGGGGAGTGTCGCGCGGCCACCGGAAACATCCAGGATCGCGCCGGTCGTGTAGCTGGCGTCTTGGGAGAGAAGCCAGATGATTGCATTCGCCACTTCGTCAGCGGTACCGGCGCGCTTCATGGGAAGCGTCGGCGCCAGGTCGCCCACCCGTTCGGGCAGACCGCCAGAGGCGTGAATCTCCGTATCGATGATGCCGGGCCGTACCGCATTGACGCGGATACCTTCATCGGCAACTTCCTTCGCAAGGCCGACGGTCATTGTATCGATCGCACCCTTCGCGGCGGCGTAGTCGACATATTGGCCCGGTGAACCGAGCTTGGAGGCAGCGGAGCCCAGGTTGACAATGCCGCCGCCCTTGCCGCCGTGGCGGGTCGACATGCGCCGGACCGCCTCGCGAGCGCAAAGGAACGAGCCGATCACGTTGATCGAGAACATCCGCGTCAGCCGTTCCAGGGACATCTCGTCCACCCGTTGCGACTGATCCACAACACCAGCGTTGTTCACCAGCCCGACAAGCGTGCCGAGACTGTCAGCCACATCAAACATCTGCAGCACATCGGCTTCGTTCTGAACATCACCCTGAACGGCCCGGCCCGTGCCGCCTGTGGAGGTTATCTCAGCAACGAGAGCGTCCGCGGCGTCCCGGTTGGCGGCGTAATTCACGACGACAGCGAGATCGTCTTTAGCCAGTCGACGGCAAACTGCGGCGCCGATGCCGCGGCTTCCACCTGTGACGAGGACCACTTCGGTCATTGTGATCGTGTCTCCTTCTACCGGTCAGCCAGCGCCAGTTTCAGTCCGAAGCCGGCGAATGTGGCCGCGATTGTCCGGCGCATCCAGGTCAGGACGGTCTCGCTGCGCAGGACGTGTTCTCCTACCAGCGACGCAAAGGCGCCATAGACGACGAAGACGGTAAAGGTCATGACCATGAAGACCCCGCCCATGGCCAGCATGTCAACCGTTGGCGACACGGCACCTGCCGGAATGAATTGCGGCAGAAAGGCAAGGAAGAAGACGGTCAGTTTCGGATTGAGGATGTTGATCAGGAAGCCGGTCCAGGCGACCGCCAGTGATCCCTTTCCCTGCCCTGCGGCCTCATTGCTCAGCGACAGGGCGCCGCGGTCGCGGAGTGTCATCCAGGCAAGATACAGGAGATAGGCAACGCCGGCGTATTTCAGCAGCTGAAACACCAGCGCGCTTGTGTGCATGAGCGCGGAAAGGCCGAGAACGGACGCCAGAATCGCCGGAAGGATCCCCATGGTGCAGCCGAGCGCCGCCGCCACGCTTGGCAGTCGGCCTCTTCCAAGGCCGACTGCAACTGTGTAGACGACGCCGGTGCCCGGGACCAGAACGACCACAAGGGCCGTTATCAGGAATTCAAGACTCATGCTCGGGCTCCCGACGTCACTCCGTTTGCTTACAGATCCAGCACGAGACGCTGAGGATCTTCCAGGCTTTCCTTGACGCGGACGAGGAAGGTCACGGCTTCCTTGCCGTCGACGATCCGGTGGTCATAGGAGAGCGCCAGATACATCATCGGGCGGATGACGACCTGACCGTTCACGGCCATCGGACGTTCCTGGATCTTGTGCATGCCAAGAATACCGGACTGCGGCGCGTTCAGGATCGGCGAGGACATGAGCGAACCGTAGACACCACCGTTGGAGATGGTGAATGTGCCCCCGGTCATGTCGGCCATGCCGAGCTTGCCGTCGCGCGCCTTGCGGCCCAGGTTGCCGATTTCCTGCTCGATCTCGGCAATGGACATCTGGTCGGCGTCGCGAACGACAGGAACAACGAGTCCCTTGTCCGTGCCGACCGCCACACCAATGTGGGCGAAGTTCTTGAAGACCACGTCCGTGCCGTCGATCTCGGCGTTCACGGCCGGGATTTCCTTCAGGGCGTGACAGACAGCCTTGGTGAAGAAACCCATGAAGCCGAGCTTCACGCCATGCTTCTTCTCGAACAGGTCCTTGTATTGCTTGCGCAGTTCCATGACGGGGCCCATGTCCACTTCGTTGTAAGTGGTCAGCATGGCTGCCGTGTTCTGGGCGTCCTTCAGGCGGCGCGCAATGGTCTGGCGCAGCTTGGTCATGCGGACGCGTTCTTCACGCACTTCATCATCAGCAGAAACCGGACCACGTGGTGCGGCGGAAGCTGCAGCGGGAGCTGCGGTCACGCCAGCCGCAGCGGCCGCGATCACGTCACCCTTGAGCACCTGGCCACGCTTGCCGGATCCGGCAACCTGATCTGCGGAGATGTTCTTCTCGGCCATCATCTTGGCTGCAGACGGTGCCGGCGGCATGGACGTGCCACCTGAGGCCGGAACCGCTGCCGGAGCAGACGCTTCGGCTGCCGGTGCAGCAGCAGCCGGAGCACCGGAGCTGTCGATCTGGCACAGGAGTTTACCCGGCTCGACCGTGTCGCCAGTGTTGGCTGCGATCTTGACGATTGTGCCGCCAACGGGGGCAGGAACTTCCTGTGCTGCCTTGTCGGTTTCAAGTTCGACGAGCGTGTCGTCGGCCTTGACTACGTCACCGACCTTGACGCTCCATTCGCCAACTTCAGCTTCGGTGACGCTTTCGCCCGCGCTCGGGGTGACCACGTCAACGATCGTTGCCGGGGAAGCTGCAGACGGTGCGGCCTCTTCCTTCTTGGCGGCGGGAGCCGGAGCTGCCGCGCCTGCGCCATCGGCGATCTGACCAAGAAGAGCGCCAACCTCGACGGTGTCGCCCTCGTTGACCACGATGCTCTCCAGGGTTCCGGAGGCCGGAGCCGGCACTTCGACGGTCACCTTGTCGGTTTCCAGTTCCACCAGCGGCTCGTCGGCCTTGATGGCATCACCCGGCTTCTTGAACCACTGGGCAATCGTTGCTTCTGATACGGATTCACCCAGCGTGGGCACGCGAATTTCGGTTGCCATGGTCGCCTTCTCTTAAGTTTGCCTGGCCATTTCCGGTCATGACGGGGGCCGCGAGCGGCCCCCTACACAATTACTTTCCAAATGCCTCGTCGAGGAACGCCTGAAGCTGCGCAAGATGCGCTGACATCAGACCTGTCGCCGTTGAAGCCATAGCGCTGCGGCCTGCATAGACAGGGCGCTTCACCTTGGCGCCGATCTGCTCCAGAACCCATTCGATGTAGGGTTCGACAAAGAACCACGAGCCCATGTTCTTGGGCTCTTCCTGACACCAGACCATGTCGGCGTTTTTGAAGCGGTTAAGCTCCTGCGCCAAGGCCTTCTTCGGGAACGGGTAAAGCTGTTCGACGCGCAGCAAGTAGACGTCATTGATGCCCCGTTTTTCACGTTCGTCGAGCAGGTCGAAGTAGACCTTGCCCGAACACATGATCACGCGGCGGATCTTGTCGTCAGCCACCAGCTTGGTTTCCGAGCTACCCATTTCCGCATCATCCCACAGCAGACGGTGGAATGAGCTGTCCTGGTTCATCTCGCTCATCTTGGAGACGGCCCGCTTGTTGCGCAGAAGCGACTTCGGCGTCATCAAGATCAGCGGCTTGCGGATGTCCCGGCGGATCTGACGGCGCAGAATGTGGAAGTAGTTTGCCGGCGTCGTACAGTTCGCCACCTGCATGTTGTCTTCCGCACAGAGCTGGAGGAAACGCTCCAGACGCGCCGAGGAATGTTCCGGACCCTGCCCCTCATAACCGTGAGGCAGGAGACAGACGAGCCCGGACATGCGCAACCACTTGCGTTCGCCGGAAGAGATGAACTGGTCGAACAGAACCTGCGCACCATTGGCGAAATCACCGAACTGGGCTTCCCAAAGGGTCAACGCATTCGGCTCGGCCAACGAATAACCGTATTCGAAGCCAAGCACCGCTTCTTCGGAGAGCATCGAGTTGATGACCTCGTAACGCGCCTGATCTTTGGAAATGTTGTTCAGCGGGATATAGCGGCTCTCGTCTTCCTGATCATAAAGAACCGAGTGACGCTGGGAGAACGTCCCGCGCTCACAATCCTGGCCGGACAGACGAACCGCATGCCCCTCGTTCAGAAGGCCTGCAAAGGCCATCGCTTCCGCTGTCGCCCAATCGACGCCTTCGCCGCTGTCGAACATCTTTTTGCGATTGTTCAGGAAGCGGGCGATCGTGCGATGCACGTTGAAGCCGTCAGGAACGGTGGTCAGCGCCTTGCCGATTGTCTCCAGATCCCCGTCCGACAGACCGGTGGAGCCACGACGGGGATCTTCCTCGTCATCGGCACGCTTCATGCCGGACCACTTGCCGTCGAGCCAATCTGCCTTGTTCGGCTTGAACGCATTGCCAGCTTCGAATTCGCCATCGAGATGCGCCCGCCAATCGGACTTCATCTTTTCGACTTCGTCGGCGCTCAAGACGCCTTCCTTGACCAGGCGCTCGGAATAGATCTGCAGCGTTGTCGCGTGCTTGCGGATCTTCCGGTACATGATCGGCTGGGTGAACGCCGGCTCGTCGCCTTCGTTGTGGCCGAAGCGGCGGTAGCAGATCATGTCGATCACGACCGGACGACCAAAGGTCTGGCGGTACTCAATCGCGATCTTGGCCGCAAAGGTCACGGCTTCTGGATCATCCGCATTGACGTGGAAGATCGGCGCTTCGATCACCTTTGCCATATCGGACGGATACGGAGACGAGCGCGAGAAGCGCGGGTTCGTCGTGAAGCCGATCTGGTTGTTGATGATGACATGGAGCGAACCACCCGTGCGGTGGCCGCGAAGTGCGGACAGACCGAAACATTCGGCAACCACACCCTGGCCGGCAAAAGCAGCATCACCATGCAGGAGAAGCGGCAGAACCTTGGACCGGTCAACCTCGGTGGTGTCGACCCAATGGCCATCGACTGCCGACAGCTGATCCTGCTTTGCGCGCGCCTTGCCCAGAACGACCGGGTTGACGATTTCAAGGTGAGACGGGTTCGCGGTCAGGGACAGGTGAACATCGTTGCCGTCGAACGAGCGGTCGGAAGATGCGCCGAGGTGATACTTTACATCGCCCGAGCCTTCGACATCATCAGGGGCAGCGGAACCGCCCTTGAACTCGTGGAAGACAGCGCGGTGCGGCTTGGCCATCACCTGTGTCAGAACGTTCAGGCGACCACGGTGGGCCATGCCGAAAACAATGTCCTTCAGGCCGAGCTGACCGCCGCGCTTGATGATCTGTTCCAGCGCCGGGATCAGCGCTTCCCCGCCATCAAGGCCGAAACGCTTGGTGCCGGTGTATTTCACGTCCAGGAACTTTTCGAAGCCTTCGGCCTCGACCAGCTTGTTCAGGATCGCCTTCTTGCCTTCCTTGGTGAAGGCAACATGCTTGTCCGGACCTTCGATGCGTTCCTGAAGCCAGGCCTTGGCGGCCGGATCGGAGATGTGCATGAATTCGACACCGAGCGTCGAACAGTAGGTCCGCTTCAGAATGTCCATCATCTCGCGCAGCGTGGCGTATTCAAGGCCGAGCACGTTGTCGATGAAAATTTTGCGATCCCAGTCGGCATCCACGAAGCCATAGGATGAGGGATGCAGCTCCTCGTGATCGCCTGGAGGCGAAAGCTTCAGAGGATCGAGATCCGCATGAAGGTGACCGCGCATGCGATAGGCGCGGATCATCATCAGGGCGCGGACGGAGTCCCGCGTCGCCTGATGGACCTCGGCGTCGGACATCGGTGCGCCCTTGGCCTCGGATTTCTTCTTGAGCTTGTCACCGAGCTTCTGCTCGATGGGAGCCCAGTTGCCATCGAATGCGTTGACCAGATCGCCGTTGGCCGCAATAGGCCAATCCTTGCGTTTCCACGGCGCACCGCGTGCTTCCTTTAGGACGTCTTCCTTGGCGTCCTGGAAGCTCGCGAAAAACTCCTGCCACTCGGCATCAACCGAGCTCGGGTCTTCCTTGTACTGAGCGTAGAGGTCTTCGATATAGGCTGCGTTGGCGCCGTAAAGCAACGACGTCAGTGCGAATACGTTGTTCGCTTCCTGCCGTGCCATGTCCATCCAGCGGAGGGGTGCCCCGCCCTTGTTCTTTCAGGTGGACCCGGATGAGCCCTTCCTGGGTTCCTTTTCAGGCCGATGTAAACACCGACCCCCTCATGAATTGCGGTCAAGGCACCAAGGGCGTCTCGACCGCGTCGCGTCACTATGCCTACTAAAACGTAAACAATTTACGCTTCGGCACCAGCATAATTATTCTTTAGCCCTTCAATACTTCGAGAAGGGTTTCGCCAAGCTTGGCTGGGGACGGAGAAACCTTGATACCGGCCTCTTCCATTGCCGCGATCTTGTCTTCCGCGCCACCCTTGCCGCCGGAGATCACAGCACCTGCGTGACCCATGGTGCGGCCCGGAGGAGCCGTGCGGCCTGCAATAAAGCCGGCCATCGGCTTGGAGCGACCCTTCTTGGCCTCGTCCTTCAGGAACTGAGCGGCTTCTTCTTCAGCAGAACCACCGATTTCACCGATCATGATGATCGACTTGGTCTCATCGTCCGCCAGGAACATTTCCAGGACGTCGATGAATTCGGTGCCCTTGACCGGGTCGCCGCCGATGCCGACCGCAGTGGTCTGGCCGAGGCCGGCGTTCGAGGTCTGGAAGACCGCTTCGTAGGTCAGTGTGCCTGAGCGGGAAACAACGCCGACAGAACCCTTCTTGAAGATGGAGCCCGGCATGATGCCGATCTTGCACTCTTCAGGGGTCAGGATGCCGGGGCAGTTCGGGCCGAGCAGGCGGGAGTTGGACTTTTCCAACCGGCGCTTGACCTTGACCATATCGGCAACCGGGATGCCCTCGGTGATGCAGACGATGAACGGAACTTCCGCATCGATCGCTTCGATGATGGCGGCACCAGCACCTGCCGGCGGAACATAGATCACCGACGCGTCTGCACCGGTGGCTTCCTTGGCTTCACCAACGGTCGCGAAGATCGGCAGCTTGGCATCAGCGTCGAGGCTGGACGTCCAGCTTTCGCCGCCCTTCTTGGGATGCACGCCACCAACCATCTGAGTGCCGTAGTACTGCAGAGCCTGTTCCGTGTGGAACGTGCCGGTCTTGCCGGTCAGGCCCTGAACGATGATTTTCGTGTCTTTATTGACGAGGATCGACATTTACGCGCCCCCCTTGACGGCTTTCACGATTTTCTGGGCGGCGTCGTCGAGATCGTCAGCGGCAATGACGTTCATTCCACTGTCGGAAATGATCTTCTTGCCGAGCTCGACGTTGGTGCCTTCGAGGCGCACAACGAGCGGAACCTGAAGGCCAACTTCAGTCACGGCAGCAAGAACGCCTTCCGCGATGATGTCACAGCGCATGATCCCGCCGAAGATGTTGACCAAGATGCCTTTGACGTTCGGATCGGACGTGATGATCTTGAACGCAGCCGTCACCTTCTCCTTGGTCGCACCGCCACCAACATCGAGGAAGTTGGCAGGCTCGGCGCCGTAGAGCTTGATGATGTCCATGGTCGCCATGGCAAGACCGGCACCGTTGACCATGCAGCCGATGTCACCGTCGAGGGCAACGTAGGCCAAGTCATATTTGGACGCTTCGATTTCCTTGGCGTCTTCTTCGGTCTCATCGCGCAGGGCCATGATGTCGTCGTGGCGGAAGAGCGCGTTGCCGTCGAAAGAGACCTTGGCGTCAAGAACACGCAGGCGGCCGTCCTTCATGACGATCAACGGATTGACTTCAAGAAGCGCCATGTCCTTTTCCACGAAGGCCGTGTAGAGGATCGGAAAGAGCTTCATGCCGTCTTCGCGGGCAACACCGGTCAGTTCCAGAGCGTCGCAGAGTGCGGCAGCATCGGCTTCGGTTACGCCTGTGTCCGGATCGACCGCAACGTTGTGGATCTTTTCCGGTGTGTCATGCGCAACCGCCTCAATGTCCATGCCGCCTTCGGTGGAAACCACGAAAGCCGGACGACCGACGGTGCGGTCAACCAGAATGGAGAGGTAAAGTTCGCGCTCGATGTCAGCGCCGTCTTCGATGTAGAGACGGTTGACAACCTTGCCCGCATCACCGGTCTGAGCGGTGACCAGCGTGTTACCGAGCATGTCTTTCGCGTGGGACGTAACTTCGTCCAGCGAGAATGCGAGACGAACACCGCCCTTTGCATCTGCAGACAGTTCCTTGAACTTGCCTTTGCCGCGACCACCTGCGTGGATCTGCGACTTCACGACCCAGAGCGGTCCGGGAAGCTTCTTGGCAGCAGCTTCTGCCTCGTCGGCGGAGAAGATGGCGACACCTTCTGCAACCGGAGCGCCGTATTCCTTCAGAACCGCTTTGGCCTGATATTCATGGATGTTCATCAGTTTCCCCCGTTGTCGGAGGACCGCCACCGAGGATCAGTGGCGGCCATCTTTACATTCGGCAGACGCTTAAGCGAGCGCCGGCTGGATCTTCTTACAAGCTTCGACCAGGCCATCAACGGATGCGATGGACTTGTCGAACATGGCCTTCTCGTCGGAAGCCATGTCGATCTCGATGACGCGCTCGACGCCCTCGGCACCGATGACAACCGGCACACCGACGTAGGTGTCCTTGAGGCCGTACTGGCCATCGAGGGCAGCTGCGCAAGGCAGAACGCGCTTCTTGTCCTTGAGGTAGCTTTCCGCCATTGCGATTGCGGAAGACGCAGGCGCGTAGAAGGCCGAACCGGTCTTCAGCAAGCCAACGATCTCAGCGCCCCCATCACGCGTGCGCTGAACGATCTCTTCCAGACGCTCAGCCGTGCACCAGCCCATCTTGACCAGATCGGTCAGCGGGATACCGGCAACGGTGGAGTAACGGGTCAGCGGCACCATGGTGTCGCCGTGGCCGCCCAGAACGAACGCGGTGACGTCTTCAACGGAAACGTTGAATTCCTCAGCGAGGAAATAACGGAACCGTGCGCTGTCGAGAACGCCAGCCATGCCGACGACCTTGTTCTTCGGCAGGCCGGAGAACTTCTGCAGAGCCCAGACCATCGCATCGAGCGGGTTAGTGATGCAGATGACGAAAGCGTTGGGAGCGTATTTGGCGATGCCGGCACCGACCTGCTCCATAACCTTCAGGTTGATCTCGAGAAGATCGTCGCGGCTCATGCCCGGCTTGCGCGGGACGCCTGCAGTGACGATGACAACGTCGGAGCCTTCGATGGCCGCGTAGTCATTTGCACCAGCGAGCTTGGCATCAAATCCGTCGACCGGGGAAGATTCAGCCAGGTCGAGGGCCTTGCCCTGCGGTGTGCCTTCCGCGATGTCGAAGAGAACGATGTCTCCCAGTTCTTTCAAGCCAGCAAGATGAGCGAGCGTACCGCCGATCTGACCAGAGCCGATCAAAGCAATCTTGTTCCGCGCCATATCCGAAAGTTTCCCTTTACGTAAGATGGAACCTTATGCCATCCGCTGATGACTGCGGATGGCACTACTCCCTTTGTTCGTTCCGTGCAAGCTAACCAAAAGAATATTGCAAACGGAACGGAAATATTTGACCGCCTTCCCGTCTTTATAGATGACGTATTGGGAATGCGTACTTATGCGTGCAAGCGCGTTTGGCCTCCCGCAAGATAAGCTTCAGACCGCATTTCGATCAAACGAGACACGGTCCTGTCGAATTCAAATGCCTCTGTGCCGTCACCCGATACATAGAGCCCCGTGGGCTCGGCCTCGGCGGACACGACGAGTTTGACACCATTGTCATAGAGCGTATCGATGAGATTGATAAAGCGCTTGGCCTCGTTGCGCCGCTGCTTGCTCATCACAGGCACACCTTCCAGAAACACCGTTCCATAGGCATGGGCAATGCGCAGGTAGTCAGCCGCCCCAAGAGGCTGCATGCACAAATCATCGAAGGAGAAGCGCGCGGCACCTGCGGCAGCGACCCGGACCGGAATCTTGCGGCCCTTGTGCTCCAGCTCATCCGTATGCGGCGTCACCCCGTGGGTCAGCTTGCGCCAGAGAGCGTCCATTCCGCTATCTGCTTCCGCGCCGAGCGGCGTCAGGTAGATGGGCGCACCTGCCAATTTCTCCAGCCGATAGTCGGTTGGGCTGTCGAGCATGACCACATCGACATGCTCCTGAAGAAGCGCCACGAATGGCAGAAACAGCTGCCGGTTGAGGCCGTCGCGGTAAAGATCTTTCGGGTCCACGTTCGACGTGGCGACCACGACAACCCCGCGTGCGAAAAGCTGTGTGAACAAACGGCCAAGGATCATTGCATCGGCAATGTCGGTCACCGAGAATTCATCGAAGCATAGCAGCCGAGTCTCGTCGGCGATCTGCTCCGCCACGGGAGGGATCGGGTCATCCCCCTTGACTTCACCGCTCTTCAACGCCTGTCGATAGGCATGAATGCGCTCGTGCACGTCGGCCATGAATTCGTGAAAGTGCGCGCGGCGCTTGCGCTTGACCACAGCCACTTCCATGAAGAGGTCCATGAGCATCGTCTTGCCGCGGCCAACGCCGCCCCAGACATAGAGTCCCTTGGTGCTGCGTTCGTTCTTTTTATTACGGCCAAAGAGCCAGCCGAGGGAGCTTTTCTTGGAGGCAAGGCGAAGATTGGAGAGTTCGGTGTTCAGGAGATCAAGCTGGCGCACAATACCCAACTGGATCGGATCCTCGCTGATCTCTCCGGAGGATACCAATGCCTCATATCGGTTCTGAAGAGCCCGACTGACCGGCAGTTCCACTTTCACCTTGGCGCTCCGTTCCTGACATCTCGTCCGCGCGCCCAAGACCTCAGGCTGCGCCAAACTGTCGCCCTGCCCGCTCGCATAAGGTCAAACCGGACAAGATGCAAGCTCATCTCATGCGCACAGCTTCTGGAACCCCCAGTCAAATCCATTTAAATCATCGTTGGAACACCTGTATCCGACGATTCTTCCATACTCACCGCTCGCATCGGAGAGGCATCATTGTCTATCGAACTTGGCGCATATACGCCGCTCCGGGACCAGCAGGCCAATGCGCTGATGGCACAGGTGAGGCTTGTTCTGGAGGATTTGACTACGCACATCGATCACGTCGGCAGCACCGCGGTCAAAAATCTAGCGGCCAAGCCGAAGTTTCATCTGGATGTCATCCTGGAGGATGCGAATCACCTTGATGAGGCTGTTTCCCGGCTGGTGGCGGCTGAGTACTCTCCTCTGGGCTTTCTATATGAGTGCGATGTCTTTCATCTGACATTTGCCGACAGAAACATGCCTGAAGAGGACGGGGTTTGCGTGCTCCAGCCTGCTCACCGGATCTGCCTCTGTTTCCCTGACGCTCTGGCGCCCCTCAGACGCGCGGCCTTTCGCGATGCGCTCTCTGCCGACGGCAACCTTCGACGCGACTATGAAGCCTTGAAGCACAGGCTGATCGCGCAAGACAATCAGGATTGGCATGCCTATTCGGTAGGGAAGACGCAGTTCATTGAAACCACTCTACGCAACCTGAACCGCACCGACCTCGGCTTTGCCGATAGCCAGTAAAAGCATCCGTTCCCTGGTCAGAGCCCGACGAAGCTGGTCGGAATGCCGGCCTGACGCTCCTGAAGGACGAGCAATTGAGCAACAAGACCCCGCTCCTCATCGACCTCAAGATCCGCCTTGCGGCCGCGCCCGTCCGTAAGGAGCCAGGCATTGCCCGCCCGGATCAGGTCGAATTCCATCGGATCCGACACATTGAGCCCGAGGCGATCCCAGAGCGCGCACCGAGTTTGTTCCTGTCCGCCCTCTGATGCGGCTTTCAGCTCAAGACGCAATGTGCGGTAGAAGAGTTGAATGTTCGTCGTCTCAATAATGACCGAGCGGGGCTGATCGCCATCGAGATAAACGATCCGCGCCACACCGGCATCCGCTGGAATTGCAGCCGCGGAGCACGGAACCTTGTGAACAGCACCCAGCGCGGTCCACTCGGCGCGAAGGGTCACCGTCACAGGCTGCCGCAGGGCTGCCATTTCCTTGGCGAGCCTTCTCTCGCCAGCATTGGCCCCGTCGACCAGCTTGTTGGCACTGGTCCGGGACGAGACCGCAAGCGAGGTGCCGGCGATTCTGCGGCGCCGGAACACAACCACATCGCGGGGAAGGTCCGTTCTCTCGACACGCCAACCGGCATCAAGCCACGAGTTCTGGTGAACCAGGCTTCCGCCGGAATTTGCCCACCAGGTTCTGTGTTCACGAGCGCTTTTGGGCAGACCTGAGCCGAGAATTGATTCAAGGTCGCCGAGCTTGGCAGCCCAGACCACATCTTCCAGTCGGGCCAAGTGTTCTCTCAAGGGATCATATTTGGACATACGTACCGCCTCCTCGGATAACCGAGTTTTGCAGCTAAAGCGCGAAACGTCCAGATATTTTTACCTAGGGTTGCTAACGATACAGCGAGATCGGTACGCCGGTTGACGTCTGGCCGTTAAACTGCTCCGCCGAAGTGGCGTAAAGCTGGGCCACAACGCCGCCGCTGCCGTCCTTGAGCACAACCTGCTTGTCATTGAGATCCCAGGCGGAGATGCTCGAAAGAGCCGGCGAAGAGCATCCCCTGGTGTTGGCGCGGTAGCCGCCGGACCAGGTGGTCAGCGCCATGAAGGCCATGCAGTTGTCACCTGCAGAGGCGATCTTCCAGCCGCCGGCCATATCGCTGCGGCCGATTTCGAGCGCGCCGGCCGGTGCGACGACAGGTGCAGCGGCAACATCCGTACCGGGCACGCCGGTGTCGACTGTCCCAGGTGCTGGCGCCAGCGGATCAAGAGGCTGCAGATCTCCCTGCCCGACCGGCGTGGTCGGCGTCGCCGGCAAGGGCGCCGCATAATTTCGGCTGCCGGAAAAGCGCTGACACCCCGTTACAACCACCGCACAGGTCAACGCCAGTGCAATTGCCACATTCCGTTTCATATCGAATCAATCCCCGTTCCGCCGCGAACACTATTCACCGTCTTACCGCACCACCTCGCCAGATGGCAAAACTCTACTCAAGTAGTAGACCAAAGCTTATTGAAACAAGACCAATACGACTGATATATGTTCATAAGCGTTTGGAGGAGCGCAGGGAGGGCAGTGTTGTCATCAGGAGCGCTCCATGCGGCTGTCTGTCTACATTCGATCCCTGCTGAGCCGGCTGTTCCCAGCCGAGCAGCCTCAACGCGTTCCCGAACTCTTTGCGGGTGGCGAGATCCGTTTCCTGGACGCGTCCGAGAAACACCTGTTTCGCGACCATCTGCTTCGGCTCGACAACGACACGCGCCGCAGCCGTTTTGCCATGCATGCGACAGATGCTTTCCTGCGTTCCTATGTCGAAACCTCCTTCACGCTCGATACGGTGATCTATGCCTACATCGAGAACGGGATCGTGCGGGGAACCGCTGAACTGCGCTCCCTTGGCAATGCCGACGCCGCCGAAGCCGCCTTTTGTGTCGAGCCAGACCGGCGCCGCCTGGGCATCGGCACCCGGTTGATGGATCTCCTGCTTCAGGAAGCCAGGGCGCGTGACACCCGGCACATCTACATCAATTGCCTTGCGACGAACCGCAAGATGCAGGCGCTTGCGCGCAAATTTTCTGCAGACATGAGCTTTGAGGCCGGCGATGTCATCGGACATATTTCGCCGCCCGAAGCAGGACCGACGGACCGGCTGCGTCAATGGCTGCTGAGGCTGACGCCAAAGGCCCAGGCAACGCTCTCCCGTTGGGGCTAGACAAACTTTCTCGGGAGGCTGTCACGCGGCGGGAAGAGCCGCCGTTTCAGGGGCAACTGCGTCATCAATCGCCTGCCGGATGCGCCTGAAGTATTCTACTGACGCTGCGAATGAAGCCGGGAAAGGTGGCTTGCCCGCCACGGCCCAGGCATGTTCGCGAACGCTCTCTTGCCAATCATCCGGAAGCTCGGGCTTCTCCATGTCGGCCAGATAGATCATCCGGTCCGGTTTGGGGGCATGCGGCATCAGGAAGATGCCGAGGCACTTGGGCTCAAGCCCGTCAGCGGACAGTGCCCGCGAAGACAAGAGCTTGGCCACCGAGGGATGCAGCTCGGACCTGGGCTTCAGCCCTGCGGAAAAGGCTCTCACCAGGCCTGCTCCTTGGGCGTTGAGATATGCCTCGGCAAGCGGCCCCAACAGGGCATTGTCGGGACACACGAACAAAACCGTTGTCTTGCGCACGTCGGATCTCCGTTTCGCCAAACGTGATTCGGTGTGGTTCGCCCTTCATCTACCGCTGCGTTCATGAGCCTTTGTGACAAATTGCGAAATAAATGAAATTCATATGAGAAGCAGACAATCACATCCGCAGTACTGCGGATTGTCGGTAGGTCGAAGAGCGCGGCACTCTCGCTGCGATCACGCAAAAGGAGGCTCAAAGCATGTCGGAAACAGAAGCAGTCAGCGGCGGCACACTGACAACTCTGACCGTCGACGAAGTGAAATCTCTCTATGAGAATAACGAAGTCGTTCTGATCGATGTCAGAACACCGGCCGAATATGCCTTTGAGCACATCGGCGGGGCCCTGCTCGCGCCCATGTCCGGATTTGATCCCGCTCGCCTGCCAACCCCGACCGAGGAACGGCCGATCGTTCTTTATTGCGGGTCCGGCATGCGCTCACGGAAAATGTCCGAGAAATACCTCGCGGCCGGCTTTGCCAAAATCGCTCATATGGCCGGCGGCTTCGGAGCGTGGAAACAGGCCGGCAACGGTTTCCTGGGCACCGACCCTGCGACTGGCGCGAGTGTCCCGCGGCCCTAGCAGCCTCCGGCCGGTCTATTGGCCAGTAATGAAAGCTTGCCAGTCGCTGACGGCCATCGGATCTTCTCCTGTCTGCATCGGTGCTATCAATTGCCTTTCCGAGTTCGAAACGATGGGCATAAAGAACGTTGATTTCACTCAAAACGTCCTCATTTTAACAAGGTCGCCGTGTCGCTACCGGCGCGCCGATTTGAAGAGCTGAACCAGGAAACAATTATGCCTCTCGCCATCTGGTGCATTCTGATTGCCGCCATTCTCCCGATCGCCACCGTGTTTCCGGCCAAGCTCAGCAAGGATTTCGACAACGCAAATCCGCGTGACCCGGACTACTGGCGTGTGGGCTTCCGGGCACGTGCCAACGCGGCCCAGGCCAATGGTTTCGAAGCCCTGCCGTTCTTCGCGGTCGCCGTCATCATCGGGCTGTGGCAGGGCGGTTCAGCAGACTGGATCGACCAGCTGGCGGTGCTCTTCATCGGCCTCAGAATGATCTACATCTTTTGTTACTACATGGACCGGCCCGGGCCGCGGTCCCTGGCTTGGGTGGCCTCTTTCCTGGCCACAATCGCGATCTTCACGAGCCCGATCTGGAGCGTGTGAGACAAAGTTCCACCATGACGTTTCGATGAAAGTTTGCGATCGTAAGACGGCTTCCATTGCCTGATCCTTACAGCTTCGTTAACAATCCGGTGTTCATCGAACGCACAAAGCAGATTAGGAATACCCAGTGGCCTACTCGCACCAGACGACCCTGGCGCTCTCGAAAGAGGGAGAGACTTCCGTTGGTCGTGGGCACCAGCACATCGTCGACACCTTGATTGACGAGCGCGGCCGGCAGGTCATGGCAGCCCCCTGGTGGCCACTTTTGCGACCCATCGCCTTTCGTATTCTGCGGTATCGCCAGGCGTTGGAGATGGCCAATGCCATTGCCCCCCTGCCGGCTCAGGATGTTTTCGACCATCTGAGCGAATTGTTGCAGCTCAACGTCGAGGTGGCCGGTCTGGAAAACGTTCCCGCCGACGGCCCAATCGTGCTGGTCTCCAATCATCCGACCGGCATCGCAGATGGCGTCGTGCTCTATGATGCCATCGGCTCCCGGCGCAAGGATCTGTCGATCTTCGCCAACCGCGATGCCATTCGCATCAATCCCCGCCTGGCTGAGATGATCGTGCCGGTGGAGTGGCGTCCCGACTTCAAAAACCGCGAAAAAACACGGGAAACCCTGAAGCTTGCCGCCGATGCCTTCGCACAGAACCGCGCCATCGTCCTGTTTCCCTCCGGCCGCCTGGCCTATTGGAACGAGGGGCGGTTGACCGAGCGGCCATGGATGACATCCGCGCTTGCCCTTGCCCGGCGCAACAAGGTTCCCGTCATCCCGGTACACATGGGCGGGCGCAATTCAGGCCTGTTCTATTTCCTGGCGCGTGTCTCCACCGAACTTCGCGACATGACGGTGTTCAACGAACTTCTGAACAAGAAGAAAGCCTCCTTCAAGGTGCACTTCGGGCAGCCAATTGACCCGAAGATGCTGGAAGGCGATCTGAACAGCCTGACCGAACGGATGAGAACCCATTGCGCGGAAACGCTTGGTCAGAACCCCAAGGCCGTGTTCGAAGAAGGCTGAGCGCGGGGCAAAATCATCCACAGGCCGAGATTGCCGAAGCCCTGCGAATAAGGGAGACTGCGGCAAATCAGGGAATCAGCCGCACATGCTTGCATCGCAGCCGTTACCGGCCAGCGCACAGGACCAGAGTCACTCCATAGCGCCCGATGGCGCTGACCCGCGTGACGTTCTGCGCGATGTTTTCGGCTATCCGGACTTTCGTGGCCGTCAGGCGGAGGTGGTCGACACACTGGTTCGGGGCAAGGACGCAGTGGTGCTGTTTCCCACCGGCGCTGGCAAGTCGCTCTGTTTCCAGATCCCGGCCCTTTGCCGGTCCGGCATCGGCATCGTGATCTCTCCCTTGATCGCCCTCATGAAGGATCAGGTCGGTGCACTCACAGGTGCTGGTGTAGCTGCCGCGGCGCTGAATTCCTCGCTGTCACCGGATGAACAGGACGCGGTTCGCGAAAAGGCGCGGTCCGGCGAACTGAAGTTGCTTTACGTGACGCCTGAGCGGCTCGCGAGCGAGAGCTTTCGCCGGTTCCTCGACACGTTGGAGATTGCGCTTTTCGCTATCGACGAGGCCCATTGCGTCAGCCAGTGGGGCCACGACTTCAGGCCAGAATACCTGTCCCTGGCCGCACTCGGCCATCGTTATCCGGGTGTGCCGCGCGTGGCGCTGACCGCGACCGCCGATCCCCACACACGTGAGGACATCATTGCGCGGCTGCAGCTGGACACTGCGGAAGTGTTTTCCACCAGCTTTGATCGGCCCAACATCCGATACGAAATCGTCGAGCGCACCAACCAGCGCCAACAGCTTCTGGACTTCCTCAAGCGGCACAAGGACGAGAGCGGCATCGTCTACTGCCTGTCCCGCGCCAAGGTGGAGGACATTGCCGAATGGTTGAACTCAAAGGGTGTGCGCGCCCTGCCCTACCACGCCGGACTGCCGGCCGAGACCCGCGCCTCCAATCAGGATGCGTTTCTGCTTGAAGAGGGATTGTGCCTCGTCGCCACGGTCGCCTTTGGCATGGGCATCGACAAGCCGGACGTACGGTTTGTCGCCCATCTGGACCTGCCGTCTTCGGTCGAGGCCTATTATCAGGAGACGGGCCGGGCCGGACGTGACGGCGCGCCGTCGGAAGCCTGGATGGCCTATGGCATGGCCGACATGGTGCAACGCCGGCGCATGATTGCCGAGGGCGATGCCCCGGACGAGATCAAGCGCGCGGAAAACGGCAAGCTGAACGCCCTTCTCGGCATCTGCGAAACCTCCGGCTGCCGCCGTCAGGCGCTGCTGGCCCATTTCGGCGAGACCTATCCCGAGCCTTGTGGCAATTGCGACACCTGCCTGTCCCCGGTCGAGACCTGGGACGGCACCGAAGCGGCGCAGAAATTCATGTCGGCGGTCTATCGGACCGAGCAACGTTTTGGCACCGGGCATGTCATCGACGTGCTTTTGGGCAAGGAAACCGACAAGACGACACGGTTCGGTCACAGCACCCTGTCTGTCTACGGCATTGGCCAGGAACACAATGCCAAAGTCTGGCAATCGGTTGCCCGTCAGCTGGTCGCGGCCGGTCTCATTGATGTGAACCACGCCAATTTCGGGGCACTGGTGCTGACCGAAGAGGCCCGCGCCGTGTTCCGCGGCGAGCGGAAAGTTCCGCTCCGCAAGGACCGCGCCGCCTCAAGCCTGAAGAAAACCCGCGGCGCGCGATCTGCCAGCCTTGCCGATGATCTGGATCCCGATGACCGGCTTCTGTTCGAACGCCTCAGGCGACTGAGAACCCAACTTGCCCGCGACGCGGAAGTACCACCCTATGTGGTCTTTCCCGACGCCACCTTGGCCGGCATCGCCAAGGCGCGGCCTGGGACCTACACGGCTCTTC
This sequence comes from Labrenzia sp. CE80, assembly GCF_009650605.1. Lineage (NCBI taxonomy): Bacteria > Pseudomonadati > Pseudomonadota > Alphaproteobacteria > Hyphomicrobiales > Stappiaceae > Labrenzia > Labrenzia sp. CE80. Next base: position 223,562 of record NZ_WAJT01000002.1, on the reverse strand, counting down.
TGGAAGTCTCCGGCGTCGGCCAGAGCAAGCTGGAAAAATACGGCCGCGAGTTCATCGAGGTCGTCGAAGCCTTTGAGGCGGGCGTGTAACCGCCCCTATCAACTCCAAAGCATTTGCTCAATTGGGCGTGCAGCAAAGGTCGAAGATCTCGACCAGACCCTGCAGACGTTCCTCGGACGGATCATTGAACCATTCGCTGATGCTTTGATGCAGGAAGCGGTGCATTTTCTTCTGTTCGCGCAAACGGCGGTAGGAGGCACCGAGCCGATAGATATCGGCAATCTCGTCGGTCGTGAAAAGCTCCAGAGCCGCGGCCGCCAGAACCACGCCCAGATCTGCAAGCGTTCGACGCCCGAGCTCATGCGCGATGAGAAATGCGAAAAGGCCAACGACGAAACGCTGTTCAAAGGTGAGATGGCTTCGTCTTCGACCCGAACAGACGATAATCAGTTCGACCGTTTCGACCGTCGCCGCAACAGCGAACTCGGTCACAGAGCTGGCCTCCGGCAGCTCGCGATCGTGGGCCGCGAGAACCTCGCTGATGTTTCGCCGCAAGCGGTCTTCCGCCTCGGCGAGCTTCAACTCGGAAACAAAATCCGGTTCCTGAGGCAGGCCTGAACTCTTGCCCGAATTAAACAATCCATTTGAAAACAAACTGCCCATGCGACCATCTCCCTGAAACCGGAGACCCACGGAATAATCGTTCTATGGTAACTTTCTTTTTCTCACCTGGCAAATAAGCCGATCGCACAAGTTTATCGTACGGAAATTCATATCATTACATCATCAGAGTGGGATGTGACTTTGCGGCATCGGCGACAAATATACGCCGACACCTTTCCGCAATTCCCGTCGCCTGACATCAAGATCCGTGCGCATCTTTCGGCACACCTTTGTAGGCTTCCTTGCCCCAGACCTTTTTGACGGTCGCATCCCGGCCGCAAGCACCTCGGTATCCCTTGTAGGCGGTGGCGCGCGTGACATAACCGAAGCGGGTCAGGGTTCTGTCGCCGCTCTTGTAGTAGCCCTGATGATAGTCCTCGGCAGGCCAGAACAGCACGGCGCCTTCCACCGGCGTTACGATCTTGCGCCCGAGAACCGCCTCACCGCCCGCGACAGCGGCATGCGCTGCCTTGGCTTGTCCCGCGTTCAAAGGATGAAGTGCGGAGGAGTAGGCGTGGCCGCGATCGCAGAATTGACCGCCGGCATCGGTGACATCGATGGTGCGCAGAAAGATATCGACAAGATCGCGGTAACTGAGTTTGGTTTCATCGAAATCGACCTTCACCACCTCCCGGTGACCACCTTTCTCATAGGTCTTGTAGGTCGGGCTCTCGGTGCTTCCGCCGCCGTAGCCGGAAACGACATCGCGCACGCCCGGCACAGCCTCCAGATCAGACTCGACACACCAGAAACATCCACCGGCAAAAACGGCAGTCTCTGCCTTTGCAGGCGCAGCGAGCGCGCCACTGGCGATGAGGGCGAGGGCAAGTAATTTGATCATGATTTTCGCTCCACTGTTTATCTGATAGCTAGACCATGGGTGCGAAAAGGCAATTCAACCTGAAACACGAAACCGACACTCCGCGGTGAGGAATAGATGATGAGCAATGAAGCGGCAGGCCCCAAGGCCAGACGTGTCTGCATCTGCGGATCCATGGCGTTCATCGACGACATGGAGGCTCTGGCAGAGCGATTATGCGCCGCCGGATTTCTGGTCTCGACACCGGAACGGGAGGAAAGCGACCTTCATTGGGAGACGCTTTCACTCGAAGCTGCCGTGGCCCGCAAGGCTGATTTTCTGAATGACTATTTTGACGAGATCCGGGGCAGCAACATCGTCCTGATCGCCAATTACGAAAAACACGACATCCCGGGATACATCGGTGCAAACTCCCTGATGGAGGCGGCCTGCGCCCATGCGCCCGGGAAGCCGGTTGTCTATCTCTCTCGCATCGGCGCGCAATCTTGCCAGCTCGAAGCACTCGCCATCTCGGCCGGCGTTCTGCATGACGACACCGCGCGTCTCGCCGAACTGATCGATTGAGGTGTCTGTTGACCGCATTTTCTATGACGTGAGCGCCCGGGTAGATGCGGCTTGGAGATGGATCCTCGGGACAGGCCCGAGGATGACGCAAACGGGTATGCTGGGCCGTTCCCCTCGCCTTCCCGAACGAGCGCAGCGAAGATCCGGGACCCAGTACGCCGGGGACTCACGGATCGCGCAGCAGCGATGGCGACTACTGGATCCCTGCATGCGCCGGGAAGGCAGAGAGGATGGTGCCGTGCTTATCCCTCATTCGGAGGGGGATAGACACGCGCTATGGCATTGAAAACATGCCGACCGCCCATGAATAGCCGAAACTTATCCTCGCTCTCAGAACCTGCTGTATCATTGACCCCGTTCCTGCCATCACGGGGCCGCTGATGGACCGTCCGTTCGCGGTGGCGGGGACCGGGTTTCGAGGGGCTTTCTGCCGTGTAACGGACGGCTGGCGGCACCGGTGACTGGCAGCTTGGGTTTGCAGCGGGGAGTGACGCTGTATTTCTCAAGCGCGGCTCGTATCTGGCAAACCGGAGGACGCTCTACGTCCGGCGCGCAGAAAAGAGAAAGACGCAAGTTCAGTCATTTGGGACACGGAACCTGGGCAGGCGCAACGGCCTTGTCACATCCCGCATTCCCAACTGCTCCCGGCAAGTCCGGAGCGCCTGCCATCCCGTATGAGCGGGAAATTCAGACCAGCCAAAACGCCGGGGAGAGATCCTGCGGCGGGATTGGTGCTGGCGCCAAGGCCGAGGCACCCCTCGTCAGTCGTGCCAGACATTTGCGTTTTCTGCAAAGTCCGGGCGCTGGGGAGAGACGACGCAGAAACGGTGACCGCTGGGAGCCTGCATGACCACCCAACCCTTGCAGGCACCGACCTCTTCCGCGCCAAGTGCTTTCAGGCGCGCGACTTCGGCAGGAATATTGTCGGTCTCAATGTCTAGGTGGACACGGGGCGCGTGGTCGACAGACTGAAGCAGCACCCGCAGCTCGGAGGGCGGACCTTTCAGGTCGCGATACTTCGGATCCTTGGAGCCAACCTCCCGTTCGCGCCCCAGCACGCCGGCCCAGAAAGTCTCGTGAGAAGTCAGATCATCGGTCTCACAGTCGATCACCATGACGCCCAGACGGCTCTTGTGCATGACAGGCTCCTTATGCGCTATTCGGGCAGGTGACAGACGGCTTCGATGTTGTGACCATCCGGATCAAGCACAAAGGCACCGTAGTAATGCTCGTGGTAGTGCGGACGAAGACCCGGCGCGCCATTGTCCTTACCGCCGGCGGCCATCGCCGCCTCGTAGAATGCGTCGACAACGGCGCGGGTCGGGGCCGTAAAAGCGACATGCAGTGTGCCGCCGATGGCCTGCGCGCCGCCAATCCAGAATTCCGGCTTGTCTACGCCATAACCGCAATAGGAAATGCTGCCGGTCTGCTCAGGACCGACTTCCATCAGCATGGTGATGCCGAGGGGAGCCAGGGCCTTATCGTAAAACGCCCTAGCGGCGGCGTAGTCGGACACGTCAAAGCCAATGTGATCGATGATGGCCAAGGATTGCTCCTGCATGAAAGTTGCGATCAGGAACAATACAAGAACATTTACGCGCTTTTGACAAGCCCTTAATGGTCCTTGGCAGACGTCCATGTGCCACTCACCAGCGTCCAGAGCGGCTCAATGATCTTGACCACGACCGGAACCAGGATCATGCCGAGAGCAAGTCCGAGAATGCCATCCATGGTCGCCGTGGCAAACCAGGCCAGGAAGCCTTCGGCCGTGCCGATGGAATGCGCAAAACCATGGGCCAGATCGTGAATGGTGTCGTAGATGCTTTTCACCCCCAGGTCCTTCAGTCCGTGAATGACGATGGATCCGCCGACCCAGAGCATCGCGGCCGTGCCGACAACCATGAGGAGTTTCATCAGCCAGGGCATGGCCTTGACGATGCCGTGACCAAGGCCGCGGACAATCGACAACGCGCCCTTCTGCGCCATCATCAGGCCCATGTCGTCTGCCTTTACGATCAGCGCCACGGAGCCATAGACCATGACCGTGATACCAATGGCGACCACGGCGAGGGTCGCTGCTTCCATCCAGATGCTGCCGTCCGGGATCTCGGACAGGGCGATGGTCATGATCTCCGCCGAGAGGATAAAATCGGTCTTGATCGCGCCGGCGACTTTCTGCTCTTCGAGATGGGTAGGATCCTGCACGAGATCCTTCGGCTGGTCCGCATCGACATGATGCGGACTGAAGATGTGGATGATCTTCTCCGCGCCCTCGAAACACAGATAGCCGCCACCAATCATCAGCAGGGGCGTGATGATCCCTGGCAAGAATGCATTCAGCAGAAGACCGATCGGCAGCAGGAAAATCAGCTTGTTCTTGAGCGACCCCTTGGCGATGCGCCAGACAATCGGAAGCTCCCGGGCAGGATGAAAACCGGCGACATATTTCGGCGTGACTGCCGCATCATCGATCACCGCGCCAGCGGCCTTCGATCCCGCCTTGGCGGCTTGGCCGATCACATCATCGACGGAGGCCGCCGCCACCTTGGCAATGCCGGCGACATCATCGAGAAGGGCAAGTAGTCCGCTCATGCGCGCTCCTGATTCGAAGTTCTACGTATTGGGGCCGACCTTAACGGGTTTTTGCGATGGGCCAAGTGAAAGGCGCTTGGTTCTCACCGCCCGCAGGCACGGAATTTGCTCAGTAGATGTTCAAGCATGCTTTAAAAGTGAGAGATATGAATATTTCAGCACTCGCATCTACAGCTTCTTCCACGCCCTTTCAGCAAGCATCAGCCCTGCAGTCTGGCGTAAAAGTGGCAGACTTCCCAGTCGCTCGGCAAGAAATTTCATCCGTGTCAGGGGCGGAAAAAAGTGCCTCCGCCCCGGCGAAACCGACCGGGTCGAATGTGTCCAGTGACGTTGCATCTGTCCTGATACAGCAGCAGGAGCTGGCTCCCTCCGGGGCTGGTGACAAAATCTACTCTGCCAATACGGGCAACGGGTTTGAAGAACTGGACTTTGACGCGTATTTTTCCGACACACCCTCTGCACCGAAGAGCCTCGAAGACGTTGGCTTTCTCCTGCCGTCGGCGGACAATATTGCTGCGCTGACCGAACACGCATCCGCCCGTTTCCAGCAAGTGCTTGACAGCTACGGCATCCCGGCTCCCGACAACATTTCCTACGACGAGCGCGGCAACATGAAGCTGCCGGCAGACTATCAGTATCGGGATGAACTGGAGCAGGCTCTAGAAGAAAATCCTGGCCTGGACCGTGAGTTGCGTACGCTGAATGCCCTTGCCAGTCACTACGCCGAAATACAGAAACTGGCGCCGTTCCGCGAAGAATACAGCGCTGCCGGAACGCAGGCGGAGATCGATGCGGTTCTGCAGAGATACAATCATCTGCTCAAAGACAACAACAGTTACTCGAAGATCGCGCTCAACTTCTCCGATGACGGCTCGATATCCCTCACAGCGGATGGCAACGAGATCCAGTTGACCTAGATGCCTGGCGGATGGCTTCTTCCGGCATTGGGTAGGTCTCATGGCGAACCAGCCGAGACACATGACACCGCCGGGGGAAAGCACTGCCTTGCCCGTCCCAGTGTTCGTGAATGCGCCGGGCGAGGTCATTGGTCACGCCCGTGTAAAATGTTCCATGCCTGCGGTTCGCCAACAGGTAGACATAAAGCGCCATCCCCTAGTGTGAGCGGCATTGGATGCGCGCACAAGGCGGGGATCCAATCCACAGTTCGACACATGCCAAGCCCAACAAAAAAGCCGCCCCGAGGGCGGCCTTTCGAAATGCGAGCTGCTGCCTGATAAAAATCAGACGCGGCGTTCGACCATCATCTTCTTGATCTCGGCGATGGCCTTGGCCGGGTTGAGGCCCTTTGGACATGCCTGAGAGCAATTCATGATGGTGTGGCAGCGGTAGAGGCGGAAGGGGTCTTCCAGGTTGTCCAGACGCTCGCCGGTCGCTTCGTCGCGGCTGTCGATGAGCCAGCGGTAGGCCTGCAGCAGAACGGCCGGGCCGAGGTAGCGATCGCCGTTCCACCAGTAGCTCGGGCAGGAGGTCGAGCAACAGGCGCAGAGGATGCACTCGTAGAGACCATCCAGCTTGGCACGGTCTTCGTGGGACTGACGCCACTCCTTTTCCGGGGCCGGCGAAACCGTTTGCAGCCAGGGCTCGATGGAACGATGCTGGGCGTAGAAGTTGGTGAGATCAGGCACCAGATCCTTGACCACCGGCATATGCGGCAGCGGGTAGATCTTCACCACGTCGCCGGCGACTTCATCCGTGCCCTTGGTACAGGCCAGGGTGTTGGTGCCGTCGATGTTCATGGCGCAGGAGCCACAAATGCCTTCGCGGCAGGACCGGCGGAAGGTCAGGGTCGGATCGATCTTGTTCTTGATGTAGATCAGGCCGTCCAGAACCATCGGACCGCAATCGTCGGCATCGACGAAATAGGTGTCGACCCGCGGGTTGCGGCCATCATCCGGATTCCAGCGGTAGATGCGGTACTCACGCAGGTTTGTCGCGCCGGCAGGCTTGTCCCAAACCTTGCCTTCCGTCACCTGGGAGTTCCGGGGAAGCGTCAGCTGAACCATTTTTCATCGCTCCGCGTTTGGGCCCTGGATTCGCGTCCGGGCCGCTTAAATCACCGATCTTTAGCTTGCGAGCTCAAAGACCGTATTGTCATGTGTCGATCCGGCTGCGCGGTATCCGAGGGCTTCCAGTTCGGAAGTACAATCCTCGGCCCAATGCGGCCGGCAGTTTGTTTCAAGCATGATGACACGGGGCCAAAGCGCCCGGTCCGAATTGCGCAGGAAAGGCAGGACCACACGGTCCTCGAAGCCTTCCACGTCCACTTTCAGAACATCGATCCGGGCCAGGCCCTTGTCGGCAACCACATCGGCCAGCGGACGCACGGCAACATCTTTCGGAGACCAGTCGCCAGCCCATTCGCCGGTGGTCAGATCCTCGACCAATGTAGCAAAGCCGCAGTTGGTCGGCTCGGACCACAGTGACAGGGTGCCGGCCTTGTCACCGATGGCAACTTCCGCCAGCTGCACCTTGCCAAGGTCGTTGGCCGTCAGGTTGAAGCGCAGCTTGGCCGCCGTTTCCGGATTGGCTTCCACGGCCAGAACCTCGGCGCCGCAATGGGCAGCAAAAAGCGCATAGCTGCCAATGTTGGCACCGACGTCGACGAAGACAGAACCCGGGGCCAGATAAGGCTGGAGCAACTTGTGCTCGGCCCGCTCCGGGAGGCGCCCCTTGGCCAGAATCTTGCGGTCGTCGTAGTTCTGACCCGGATAGATCCGGAACTTCAGACCATCGGCTTCCGTGTCATAGGGACCCTTGAACAGATGTGCGACCAGAGCACGGATGCGCTTGCGCAGGGAGGCCGACAGATCGTGATGATCCGCCAGCTTCCACGCATATCGAACCAGCCCTTCGACCTTGTAGGTGCCGAAGGGGCTGACCGTGTCCGTGAGGGTCGCCTGTGCGCTCAAGAGTTCCACCGCTCCTTAGTAGACACGCGCTTTCGGCGCGATCTTCTTGGGGTCGATGCCGCCGTCCTCAAACTTGGTCAAGGGTTCGGTGACAACTGCGCGGTAGTCGAGCTTGACGTTGCCGGCCTCATCCACCCACGAGAGGGTGTGCTTGCGCCATTCAACGTCATTACGACCGCCGAGCGGACCGTCCTTGTAGTCCTCGCGGGCATGGGCGCCACGGGATTCCTTGCGGGCCTCCGCGCCGTAAACCGTGGTGATGGCGTTGGCCATCAGGTTTTCCAGCTCGAGGGTTTCGACAAGGTCCGAGTTCCAGATCATGGAGCGATCGGAAACCTTGAGGTCCTTCATCTCGCCCCAGATCGCACTCATGCGCTTGCAACCCTGCTCCAGGCTTTCCTGGGTCCGGAAGACCGCTGCGTCCTCCTGCATGGTCCGCTGCATCTTGTCGCGAAGGTCGGCCGTCGCGATCGAGCCGCTGGCATTGCGCAGACCATCGAAGCGATCCATGATTTTCTCACAGGAGGCTTCACTCGGAGTCGGCACGGCTTCCTTGGGATCAACCACTTCAGCAGCCCGGATCGCAGCCGCGCGGCCGAAGACCACAAGGTCGATGAGGGAGTTGGAGCCAAGACGGTTCGCGCCATGAACGGAGGCACAGCCGGCTTCACCCACGGCCATCAGGCCAGGCTGGATGCGATCCGGATTGTCAGCGTTCGCGTTCAGCACCTCGCCCCAGTAGTTGGTCGGAACGCCGCCCATGTTGTAGTGAACCGTCGGCAGGACCGGGATTGGTTCCTTGGTCACATCAACGCCTGCAAAGATGCGCGCGCTTTCCGAAATGCCCGGGAGGCGCTCGGCCAGCATGGCCGGATCCAGGTGATCCAGATGCAGGAAGATGTGGTCCTTGTCCTTGCCAACACCGCGTCCTTCGCGGATCTCCATGGTCATGCAGCGCGAGACAACGTCACGAGAGGCAAGGTCCTTGGCGGAAGGTGCATAGCGTTCCATGAAACGCTCACCTTCGGAGTTGACCAGATAGCCACCCTCGCCGCGAGCACCTTCCGTAATCAGACAGCCCGAACCATAGATGCCAGTCGGGTGGAACTGAACGAATTCCATGTCCTGCATCGGCAGGCCCGCACGGGCCACCATGCCGCCGCCGTCACCAGTACAGGTGTGGGCGGAGGTTGCCGAGAAGTAGGCACGGCCGTAGCCGCCGGTGGCCAGAACGACCATCTTGGCGGAGAAGCGATGGATGGTTCCGTCGTCGAGGTTCCATGCGATCACGCCCTGGCAGACGCCGTCTTCCGACATGATCAGGTCGAGCGCAAAATACTCGATGTAGAATTCCGCATTGTGGCGCAGGGACTGACCGTACAGCGTGTGCAGGATGGCGTGGCCGGTTCGGTCTGCCGCGGCGCAAGTGCGCTGTACGGGAGGGCCGTCGCCGTAGTTCTGCATGTGGCCGCCGAAGGGGCGCTGATAGATGCGGCCGTCCTCGGTGCGCGAGAAGGGCACACCGTAGTGCTCCAACTCGTAAACCGCCTTGGGCGCTTCACGTGCCAGATACTCCATGGCGTCGGTGTCACCGAGCCAGTCAGAGCCCTTCACCGTGTCGTACATGTGCCATTCCCAGCTGTCCGGCGTCATGTTCTTCAGGGAAGCAGCGATGCCTCCCTGTGCCGCAACTGTGTGGGACCGGGTCGGGAAGACCTTTGTGATACAGGCCGTTCTCAGGCCCTGCTCGGCCATGCCGAGGGTGGCGCGAAGACCTGCGCCGCCAGCGCCGACCACCACCACGTCATGGGTGTGTTCGACAAATTCATATGTCTTGGCCATTCGGGTCAGCCTCCAAAGCCAATCTTGAGCACGGCGAAAATCGCGCCGAATCCGATGAGGGCACAGAAGAAGATGTTGCCGATCAGGCAGAGCACCTTGATGCCCTCTCCATGAACGTAATCCTCGATGATCACCTGCATGCCCAGCTTCATGTGGAAGACGCCGGAGAGGATCACCAGTAGCATCAGGATCGCGACAAGCGGATTTCCGAGCGCCTTGACCGTTTCCTCATAGCCAGCCCCTTGCAGGGAAATGACGAGGATCACAAAGAAGGAAATCAGGAAAACGTTTGCGACAGCCGTCAGTCGCTGCTTCCAGAAGTGGTCCGTGCCCTCCTTGGCAGAGCCAAGGCCGCGGACCTTGTTGAGGGGCGTGCGCATATCACTCATGTCAGTCTCCCTCAGCGAACGATGTAGCCGATGATCCAGAGGACCACGGTCAGAGCGACAGAACCGATGATCGTGGCCCGCGCCATCCACTCTCTTGCCTCGGCACCGAAACCGGCGCCCATGTCCCAGACGAAGTGGCGCAAACCGCCAAGCATGTGGTGCACCAGGGCCCAGGTGAAGCCGAACAGGATCAGCCGGCCGATAATCGAGCCGAAGACCTCGCTGACGAATTCGAAATAGGCCGGGCCGGCAGCGGCGGCAACAAGCCACCAGACCATCAGGATCGTCCCGAAATAAAGGGCCGCACCGGTGATGCGATGCAGGATCGACATGACCATCGTCAGGATCGGCTTATAGATCTGAAGATGGGGCGACAGAGGGCGGTTGCCCTTCAGGTCGGCATTCGACATGGAATATCTCTCCCGTACGACGCCATCTTACGTTTACGTAAGCGTAAGCAATTCAAGGCGTTGTCTAGAAGGGTTCTAGCGCCAACACCTCATCTCGTCAAAGCATCCTATGGGCGAATGTTAAATGAGTTCTGCGATTGAAAGCAGAAATTTGCGGTTCCGGGAACGGTTTTCAGCCATTAGGTCGCATTTAACCGGTTCAGCTTCGCCATCACGTTCTAAACGCCGCGCTATTTTTCATTCAGCGGAAAAACTGAGTAATGGTTGCCACTTTTTTAAATTAAAGCACCAACACGAGTGGACGCAATAAACACGGAAGAAAACCAGTTGGTGTGACGCTCAATCAACCAAATACCGACCAGCGTGTCTTCTGCGCGAAGATCTCCATCGCCTCGGTGCCGAGCTTAGAATTTCCATAGCCATTCAGGCCTGGGGACCAGACTGCTATTGATGCCCGGCCAGGCGCGATCACCAGAATGCCACCGCCGACGCCGCTTTTGCCCGGCATTCCAACTCGGAACGCAAAATCGCCAGAGCCGTCATAATGGCCGCAGGTCATCATCAGGGCGCTGATTCGACGCTTACGCTGCCGCAACACAAGGGACGGCATGCCGTCGGCGTCAAGCAGGAAACGCCCGGCCAGCGCCAGCTGTTCGCAGGTCATTTCGATAGCACATTGATGGCAATAGGTGCCAAGCACCTTACTGACTGGCGCGTTCAGGTTTCCAAAGGAGGCGAGATAGTGCGCCAGAGAAAAATTGCGATGTCCCGTCGCCATCTCAGACTGGGCCACTGCCTCATTCATGTGAATGCTATCGTCGTCGCAAGCCGCACGGATGAAGCCCAGCAATTCACCCAGGGCTTCCTTCGGATTGGACCCTGCCAGATAGGTGTCGGTCGCAACCAAAGCCCCGGCATTGATAAATGGATTGCGGGGAATACCCTTCTCCCGTTCCAACAGGAGGATAGAATCAAACGAAAGACCTGACGGTTCCCGTCCTACCCGCTTCCAAAGCTGGTCACCAACACGCCCCAGGGCAAGCGCGAGTGCAAAAACCTTAGACACAGATTGTATGGAAAACGGCACATGCGCCTGTCCGGCGGAGAAAACATCGCCGTTGGCCATGGCAATGCAAATACCGAATTGGCCTGGATCAATCCCGGCCAGTTCAGGGATATAGGTCGCCACGGTTCCCTTTTCGGGATTGGCCGTCGACGCCTTTGCAATCTCGTTCAGCAAACTCTGCATACCCGCCCCCGACTCCATTGTGGAATTCGGTCAGATCGCAGCGCCCGATGCAACCCGTTTATACAGATGCATCATGAAGACCGTGGCAAAAATCGGCGTCACCAGATTAAGGATCGGCACGGCAAGAACCCCTGCAATCACCAGTCCGCCCATAAAGACCGTGCCACTGCGCGCCTTGCGCAGTCGCTTGGCCTCGGCAACCGGCATGAATCTGGTCGCGGCAAATTCAAAGAATTCGCGGCCAAGCAGGTAGCCGTTGACGACGAAGAACGCGACCAGATTGATTCCCGGAATCAACAGCAGGAACAGGGCAAAGAGATTGCCCAGAAGAACGATGCCGGTGAACTTCAGCGCCAGAACAATGGACGGGATCACCGCCATGGCCTTGCCCGGCGGGTCCTGCGGATAGTCTCGCGCCTCGACGATATCGGCAATCTCATCCTGAAAGAGGCCGGCGAAGAGTGCCGAAACCGGCGCAATCAGAAATCCCAGACCGATGACGGCACCAATGCCTGTCAGAATCGACAAAGCCGTTTCCAACCAAGGATAAGGCAGCTCGACGAAGCCCGCGACCACCCCCTGAAGCGCGATCCAGATCACCACGAGAACGGCCAGCGTGAACCCGAGCATCTTCAGGAAGATCTTGCGAAACTGCGGCTCGAAAACCTGGGACATGGCACGGGAGGCAGCAGCGAACATGGGCACTTTCAACGGTTTGTGATCAGTACCTTCGAGATAGGGGGGATCGCGGGAAGGTGCAAGGGGAGGTAGCTGAGCCGAACAGCCCTGATTGCGCCCCATCGTTTGGATAGTCTGTGCCAGCTTGAAGACGGACGCCGATTCCGGCGTCCGTCACGTCGGCTACGCGGTATCTCGTTTTCGGTAGATGAACCCAAGAACAACGCCAAAGATGCAGAACTGGGCGGTAACCGCCGCAGCCTCGGTCGCCATCCACATCGGGATTGAAGGCACTGTGTATTTCGCGGACTCCGTCAGGACCATGTATGACCCCAGGAAGAGACCGAAAAAGCCAGCCACCAGCATCCCGTTTTTGATCGACGTGCCATCGGGCCAGAGCCTCGACATTGCGACACTGAGGATGAGGCCCTGAATTGTCATTGTTGCAAAACCCAGGGGCATGATGGGTTCTGCGCGCAAGTGTCCGATCGACGCGTAATGGTCGACGTTGATGACAAAGTGTGACAGTCCCTGGACGGCGAAGGTCACAAGTATGAATGCCAGAACGGTCAGGATATGTCTGGGCATGCGCTACATACCCTCGCCGCGTTTCCAAAGAGCCATTGGCGCACCACCCGGATCGGTGATGAAGGTCGCGACACCCGCAGGGCCTTGCAGATCTTCAGCGATTATCTTCGCGCCGTTCCCCTTTGCCCGGCTCACCGCCGCCGCGAGATCTTCCACCTCGACATAAGGCACCCACCCGCTGACGCCGTTCATCGCGTCGCAGGTTGCTGCGAAAGGTTTGCCCTCGCCTTTTGTCAGGAAGGTCATCGGGCCGATGTTGTTGGTGCTCCAGCCGAAGGTCTCCGACAGGAATTCGGTCGCGCGGTCCCGATCTGATCCGAAGTTGTCGAACCATACAAATGATGCTTCCATTTCGCTTCTCCATTTCACTTGTTTTTCGCAAGTGTTTTTATTTTACACGCTTGCTAATTGCAAGCGAAAATGAACCCGCTATATTCCGGTCATGAAAAAGAACGCCAAAGCGCCGTGGCACGGCTGCCCCGTGCGATATGCAGCTGGAATATTTGGAGACAAATGGAGCTTCGTGCTGCTGAGAGACATGCTGCTTCACGGCAAGCGTTATTATGGCGAGTTCCAGGCATCCGAAGAGGGCATTGCGACGAATGTTCTGGCCAGCCGCCTTCAGAAACTCGAAGAAACGGGAATGCTCAGCCGGCACATCGATCAAAAGAAGAAAAGCAAAATCTGCTATTTGCCGACAGCCAAGGCACGCGCACTGCTGCCAGCATTCTTGGGCATGATGGTCTGGTCGACCGAATATGACGACCACACAGAGGCACCACCATCCTTCGCGAAGGCGTTTCGCGAAGATCCGAAGCAAACCATAGCCTGGTATGAAGCCGAGATAGATCGCGTCAATTCAACAGTATACGCCCAGGACGACTAGGACCACCTTGCATCTGCTGGCCTTGGTTGACCCAAATCTGATATACGCATTTCCACGGAGATGAGTTGGGGGGAGTTCTGTGGCGATTGCGGATTTCGAATCTCAGGCGCGGTCTTTGAAGCGTTTTGCCGGGGCGGGCATGATGGGCGCGTTGGCGCTGTTGCTGGCCGCATGCCAAAGCGTGCCCAGCACGCCGCAGTCAAGCTATCTGAATGAGATCAGCCTCGCGCAGGTGGACGTCGATTTTTCCAACGCGGAACGACCGCTGCTCGTCTCCGATCTGGATGGGGAAATCAGCGAAAGCGTGTCCGGCGGGTCGACGCTCGGCGCTCTTGGCACACGTTTCGGCCTGACAAATCAGCAAGGCCGGCAAGCGGCACTGGAAACCGCCATTGCCGCCAACGTCAAACCGCATGTGGAAGACGCCCTCAAACCGTTGATGACGGGCACACGACCGGTTCGCGCCGTAGTAACCGTCAAATCCGTGTTCATCCGCAGCCGCTTCGGTCTGCAGCAGCTCACTGGAACCCAGGTTTTCGTCAATGGCAAGCAACGGCCAGACAACCCGCAGTTCGTAGCCGGATTGACACTCTATGACATGGACACCGGCCTGCCGTTCAGAGAGGTTGAACCGATCAGCCGCGTCGACGACGGGGCGATCACACTGGCGGGCGGCCCAGAGAAGGGCCCGACATACGGAAAATCCAATCGTCTCAATCAGCTCATCTTCGAATATGCCCAGGCGGCGGCCAATGCACTGCAACGCAACGCTGCAAGCTCGGAATTCAGCATTCCGGCCAGTGAGGGCGATACAACAACGCTTTGGGAAAGCAATTAGACAAAGACCTATTGATCGTTCGCAAAGCGGCTAAAACCGTGTCCGGGCCTTGAGAGCCTGGGCGAGCGTACCCTCGTCGAGATAATCCAGTTCGCCGCCAACGGAGACGCTATGGCAGGCACCCAGGGATTTATTGAACTCAACAAGCCCAGAACGAAGTGATCTACCCCGAACTTCTGTTCCAAAAAGCCATTGAACACACCAGTTCCGCCTCGAGCCACTCCTTGAACTTCCTGACGCTTGGTTTTCCTGCCGAGTGCTGGCTTGTCGCGAACCAATAGGTCGCCCCCGTCAGTGATCGATGGTTGACGGGACAAGAGACTTGGCCTCTTTCAAGAGCATCGCAGGCAAGGGTCTCCCACGCCATGAACACACCTTGACCAGTCATTGCCGCATCTAGACACAATGACGCATCAGCATAGGTTGGTCCGGGCTGCAAATCATGCCCGTCCAAGCCTTGATCAGACAGCCAATTCGTCCAGCCATACAGCTTCTCGTTCTCTCGAATTACCGGGATTTTCAAGAGATCCGCAGATGTTTGTATTCGCTTGGCGATTTCAGGTGCGCAGACAGGGAATACACGCTGGTCGAGAAGCTTGACCCCATTCTTCCCAAGAGCAGCACCCTCACCGACACGTATTCCCACATCCACCTCGGAACGGTCCAGATCAACCACCTCAATCGATGGCAGAATCCGCAGGCTTATGTCTGGATTTTGCAGATTGAATCTCTTTATTCTCCAGACAAGCCAACGGCTTGCAAAGATCGGCGCCACAGAGACAGTCAGGGTGTTGTTCTCAGGCGCACGAATGTCAGAAACAACAGCCGAGAGTTCCGAAATGGCCCGTGACAGGCGCGGTGCAACCTCAGCGCATATCGTCGTTGGCTGAAGGCCCGACGAGCTGCGAATGAACAATGCTTGACCTAGAACCGCCTCCGCCTTGGCCAGTCGCTGGCTCAAAGCTCCAGCGGTTATACCTAATTCCTCAGCGGCACGCCCAAGAGTGCCGTTCCGAGCAATCGCTTCGACCGCCCTAAGTGCTGTAAGAGGGATCGCGTTTAGGTTTTGCATTTAGTTTTTCTAAACAACTTTGATCGCGAAGTCGATTCCAGGTTGCGGGCCAAGTCGCGAGAATTGCGGCATGTCACATGCGCTGTTCAAAGCTCTCACGAGCTTCAATAGGATCTGGAATTGGATCAGGGAAAAACCCGACATAGAGGCCGAATGGCGCCGAGACCCATTCTCACATCCAGATATCGCGCGAATGTCGGAACGCGAACGCGCGGACCTTCAATTTCGGCCTGATTGTATAAAGTCTGAATGACCGCTTTGACCGGAGACTGTTGTAGACCCGGTTCGCACGACCTCTTCCCGCCAACTATCGGGGAACATCAAGGCCTAAAACCGTGTCCGGGCCTTGAGAGCCTGGGCGAGCGTGCCTTCGTCGAGATAATCCAGTTCGCCGCCGACTGGCACACCATGGGCCAGCCGCGTGATGCTGACATCAAGGCCGGCAAGCTGGTCGGTGATGTAGTGGGCTGTCGTCTGCCCCTCAACCGTGGCGTTGATCGCGAGGATAACCTCGCTGATCGCTTCGGCCCTGCAGCGCTCAAGCAGACCTGCGATGTTGAGATCGTCCGGACCGATGCCGTCGAGCGGCGAAAGCGTACCGCCCAGCACATGGTAGCGCGCATTGATGGCTGCAGCCCGCTCCAGCGCCCAGAGATCGGCAACATCTTCCACCACGACCAGCGTGGCCTGATCCCGGCGCGGATCGGCGCAGATGGCGCAAGGGTCTGACGTGTCGACCGTGCCGCAGGTTGAACAGACGCCAATTCTGTCGACGGCAACGCCCATGGCTTCTGCCAGGGGAACCAGAAGCTGGACTTTCTTCTTGATCAGATGCAGGGCCGCCCGGCGGGCTGAACGCGGACCAAGACCGGGAAGCTTCGCGAGAAGCTGGATCAGCCGCTCGATTTCCGGGCCGGCAACCTTGTTTTGCGCCATAAAAGTTTCCGCGGATCCGGTTTAGAATGGCAGTTTCATGCCGGCGGGCAAGCCCATGCCGCCCATGAGTTCCTGGGTTTTTTCCTGCATCATGGCTTCAGCCTTGATGCGGGCCTCATTGTGAGCTGCAATGATCAAGTCTTCGAGGATCTCGACATCGTCTTCCTTGAACATGGATGGATCGATCTTCAGGCTGCGGATTTCGCCCTTGCCGGCGATCTTGATGCTGACCATGCCGCCACCGGAAGTGCCTTCGGTCTCGATTTCGGAAAAAGCTTCCTGCAGCGAGCCCATCTGCTCCTGCATCTGCTTTGCCTGCTTCATCATCTTGAGGAAATCCATAGTCCTCACGCTCCATGTTTATCGGGTTCAATCCGCCGCAAAGCACGGCTTCCATTGTTTGATATGGGCCTTAATTGGACCACTGCTAAGAGGCAATCTAAATATCATCCGAATCATCATCGCCCAGCGCCTCTGCAAGGAGCGGATCGGACAATTCCGGGTCCTCTTCCTCACTCTCCTGAACGCGAACGTCGATCACCTTGGCGCCGGGAAAGCTGCTCAAAAGCGCTGATACGGTCGGATGTGACCGGGCGTCGGACAGCAGCTGCTCCTGGTTGGCGACTTCTTCCTCATGGATCGTCGGCCGGCCCTGGGTTCGGCTGACACTCACGATCCAGCGCGTTCCGGTCCATTCGGTCAGCTTGCGGCCGAATTCGCCGGCGATGTCAGCAGACGCATCTTCGGTCGGCTGGATTTCGATCCGGCCCGGCTCAAACTTCACCAGACGCATCTGGCGCATGATCGCGACCTTCATGGGGATGTCGCGCTTTTCAGAGGCGAGTGCCACACAGTCACGCAGATTGGCGAGCACGACCTTGGCGACGGCCGGTTCAGGCTCTGCTTGCGGTTCCGGACGAATAATCCGCTGCGGGGCCGCTTGCGCGGCTGCCTGGCCAGCGCCTCCGGCAATCGCTTCCAGCCGCGGACGGCCGAGCGACGTTGTCATGATCGCACCCGGACCGCCATTGCTGCCCGGCGCAGGACCGGATTGAGCAGGCCCGGACTGAGCCTGCGCTGACGGCCCCGACCCTGAGGCGCCGCCCTGACCAGCGGGCGCGCCGCCTCCAGCAGGCACAAGACCGCCGCTGCGCAAAAGCGCGAGGGCATCGCCCGGATCTGGCAGATCAGCCGCATAGGCCAGGCGGACGAGAACCATATCGGCCGCAGCCAGAGGCTTGGGCGCGCTCTGAACTTCCTGCACGCCCTTCAGAAGGATCTGCCAGGCCCGCGACAACAGCCGCATGGAGAGCTTTTCGGCAAACTCATGGCCGCGCACCCGTTCCGTCTCAGTGACTGAAACATCATCCCCGGCCTTGGGGACGATCTTCAAGCGCGTGACCAGATGGGTAAAATCGGCAAGATCGGTCAGAACCACAGCCGGATCCGCGCCAACCGCATATTGGGCCGCAAGCTCTTCCATGGCTGCCGCGATGTTGCCGCTCATGACATGCTCAAACAGGTCGATGACCCTGGCCCGGTCGGCAAGACCCAGCATCGAACGCACATCCGGCGCCTCGATCGCGCCCGCGCCATGGGCCATGGCCTGATCCAAGAGAGACAGGGAATCACGCGCCGAACCTTCGCCCGCGCGGGCAATCAGCGTCAGGGCCTCATCGGTGATCTGGATGTTTTCCGCGTCGGAGATCCGGCGCAGCAGACCAACCAGCTTGGGCTGATCGATCCGGCGGAGATCGAAGCGCTGACAACGGGACAGGACCGTAACCGGCACCTTGCGGATTTCCGTGGTCGCGAAGATGAATTTCACATGCTCCGGCGGCTCTTCCAGGGTCTTCAAGAGACCATTGAAAGCCGCGTTCGACAGCATGTGGACCTCATCGATGATGTAGACCTTGTAGCGCGCCGTGGCGGGACGGTAGCGGGCCGCGTCGGTGATCTCGCGAATGTCGTTGATGCCAGTGTGGGAGGCGGCATCCATCTCGATCACATCGACATGGCGACCTTCCATGATTGCCTTGCAGTGGCTGCCTTCCTGCTCGAGGCGCACAGTTGGCTTGTCGGCCACACCGGGCACTTCATAATTCAGGCCGCGGGCCAGGATCCGTGCGGTGGTTGTCTTGCCGACACCGCGAACGCCGGTGAGCATCCAGGCCTGAGCAATCCGGCCGGTGTCAAACGCGTTTTCCAGTGTCTGAACCATGGGTTCCTGACCGACCAGATCCTCAAAGGTCTGGGGCCGGTACTTGCGGGCCAGAACGCGGTAGGCGCTGTCTTCGGAAGCCGGGGCGCCTGCCCCCTCTCCCGCTGTCGGAAAGGCGATATCATCCATGGGCGCACCTTACTGCTTTTTTCAAAGCGATGGATGCGAGACATTAAAAAAATTGCAGCCGTCCCCAGAACCCAGGCACAGCTCTCGCCTCAAGACCCCACCGCCCGAACCGGGCGCTCCATATGGACGACCTGGATTGGTGCGCCACCGCGCTGCAGGGAAAAATACCCCAGGCCCACACGCTTGAACCCGTGGTGGGCATAGAAGCTCTCTGCATTCAGGGTCGCTTCGAGCTTGATCGGACCCGCATGATCCTTCTGCGCCTCGTCCAAAGCGATGCGCAGCAATGCCCCACCCAGCCCGCGACTTGCAAAAGACGGCACAACAAACAGCCGCACAACTTCGCCAGGTACCGCATCGACATAGCCGACAACTGCGCCGTCGCATTCAGCAACCGTGATCGTTCCCTCGCGAATTTCGGATTCGTAATAGGCCGCATCCCGCGTCCCCATCCAGCCCAAGAGCACTTCGGCCGGATAGTGCGAGGCGCCGAGCGCCATGATGGAACTGCGCGTAATCTCGAACAACGCTTGTCCATCCCCATCACGAGCTGGCCTGAAGGCAACACCGGAATCGGAAGACATAGCATGCAGTCCCTTTAAAAGAGATGCAGAAACAATTGGGGGAAGTAGGTGGAAGGCTGGCACGATGACCCGTGCCGGATCTCGTTAGGGCTGCTTCCTTCCGGACCTGACCCGGTTGGCGAGTGGCCCGTCCACCACCAACCTTCCGAGGCCCTTATATCAGGAGAAGGGTGGCTCTTGGCAAGAGGCAAGACAAAGTTTGTTTGCCAGGCGACCGAATTGGGTATTCTATCTCCCTCCTTCCGCGGGCCTGACGGCCTTCCCCGCCAGATCTTATTTTGACTGAAAAGCCTTTCATGACACGTGACCTGCTTGCCCTCGACGACCTATCGCCGGAATTGCTTCTGTCCTTCGCCAAACGTGCTGAGGTTCTCGCGCAAGCCTGGACGGAGCGGCAGATGCCGCAATCGCTTTCTGGCAAGCGCATCGGCCTGATTGTCGATGACAGCGGCTGGCGTAACACATCGGCGCTGGACCTCGGCATCCAGGTTATGGGCGGCCATTGCGTCAAGCTGCCGATTTCCTTCGCCGGTGGCGAAACGCTTGAAGACCTCGCGGGATATCTGAACAACTGGGTCGATCTCGTGGCTGTTCGCACACCCTTGCTGCGCCGCCTGCGCGCGTTCGCCGAGGCTGCGCCGTTCCCGGTCATGAACCTGAGAACCAAGGTCAATCACCCTTGCGAAACCCTCGGTGACCTGAGCTACCTGCATGCCCAGCGCGGGTCACTGGACGGACTGACCGTTGTCGCCGTTGCGCCCATCGGCAACATCCTGCAGTCCTGGGTCGAGGCCGCGCGGGTGCTGCCGATTCGTGTTGTTCAGCTCTATGACACCAATTACCTCATGAACGAGGATGAGGCGACCGGTGGCGCGATCGAGACAACCGACAGCATGTCCGCCATCCGCGAAGCCGATGTGGTCATCACGGATTGCTGGCCCAAGAACACAAACGACGCGCTCCTGCGCCGTTATCAGGTCACTGCGGCGCATCTGGACACGATCCGCCCGGGCGGGCATTTCCTCCCTTGCCCACCAGTCAGCCGCAACCGCGAAGTCTCGGCAGACGCCATGCTTCACCCGGCCTTTGCAGCCACGGCAGCAAAGGCCTATCTGATGCATGCTCAAAACGCCTATCTGGAGTGGGCGCTGAACAACGCGTGATCTTGTTTTGCGCGGGCGTGATTTCAGCGGCATTTTCCTGCCAAGGCCCTATACTCCATCTGCAAGTGGGATCTCATGAAAACGGACCGAGCCAGCATGATTGCCTTCGACCTGAACCCGCGCCTTGAAGGCGACAGCCATCCTGTCATTGACCTTGAGCTTTGCGCGGTCAGGCTGATGAAGGACGCCAATTATCCCTGGCTGCTCCTCATTCCACGTCGCAAGGATCTGATCGAGATCATCGACCTGGGTCCAGCCGAGCGGACCAAATTGATGGAGGAGATCGGCAAGGTCAGCGAAGCTCTCAAGACCGCGACGAATTGTGAAAAGCTGAATGTGGCAGCCATCGGCAATGTCGTTTCCCAGCTTCATGTCCATGTTGTTGCGCGGTTTCGCGAGGATCCTGCCTGGCCAGCACCAGTCTGGGGTGCGGTACCGCCCGTGCCTTATGAAGGCAGCAAGGCCAACGACCTGATTTCCGCCCTGCAAGAAGCACTCGCCGACTAGGCCCCCAAGCACAATTCAAGCAGCCCATCCCAGCAAGCCCGCAATCCGGCACGTCTGCCGGCTTCAGCAAGTCAAGGACCCCGACCGCATGACGGCCAAAGATCGCACCCCGCGCCCACCCATGAGTTTTGTCGACAACACCATTGATCGTCAGTCGACCAAACGGACGGATGCGGCCTGGATCGAAAGCCGTCTTCAGGCCCCGGATGCCGGGATTGTTCTGTCCACGGCAACGCAGCTCATCTTGGATACCTCCGGACCTGCGAACATGCGCCACAATCTGGAAAAAGCGCTGGAGCTTGGTGCCTTGCGGGAGGAGATGGTTTTTCTCGGGCAACAGCCCGACGGCAGTGACCCGCTTTTTGCCACCTGCATCGAAAAGAGCGATGAGGAGATCGAAGCGCTCGATGACCTGACGCCGATTGACCTCAGGACTCTTGCGATTCAAGGCGATCTTTCTGCTGAGGACACCAGTGTGCTTGCCCAGGCCCGGGCGATGATCCACTGGCATCGGACACACAAGTTCTGCTCGCGGTGTGGACACCCGTCGAACCTCGCCGATGCCGGCTATCGGCGCGAATGCCCATCCTGCGGCGGACAGCATTTCCCACGCACGGACGCCTGCGTGATCATGTTGATCATCGACGAGAATGACCGTGCCCTTCTTGGCCGTCCTCCCAGACTGCCGGAAGGCATCTTTACGACGCTGGCCGGCTTCATGGAGCCTGGTGAGACCGTTGAACAGGCAGTTCGGCGCGAGACCATGGAGGAAGCGGGCATTTCCGTGGGAGACGTCTGGCTCCGGTCAAACCAGCCCTGGCCATTTCCCTCCAATTTGATGCTCGGTTGCTACGGCAGGGCCACATCCAGCGAGATCTATCTGGAGGATGATGAACTTGAAGCCTGCCGCTGGTGCGACCGGGCCGAGGTGCAACAGATGATCGACGGCACACATCCCAATGGCGACAAGATTCCACCCTCCATTTCCATCGCCTACCAGTTGATCACCGACTGGATGGACGGACGCACTTCATGACCCCGGCAGGACACCATGACCTTTTGCATTTACCTGACGCATCCTCAGGTTCAAATCGACCCCGAGATTCCCGTGCCTGACTGGGGGCTTTCCGAACTTGGCCGCCAGCGTGCCGAAGCGGCAGCGCGACTGCCCTGGGCCGCGTCGATCAGACACGTGATCTCAAGCGCCGAGCGCAAGGCCATTGAAACCGGAGAGGTCTTCACCCGCCCCTTCGGCTTGCCGGTCACCCCGATCGAGGTCCTACACGAAAATGACCGGTCTGCGACCGGCTTTCTGCCTCCCGATGAGTTCGAAAAGGTGGCGGACCAGTTTTTCGCGCATCCGGATCGAAGCGTGCGCGGCTGGGAAACAGCCCGTGGCGCGCAAGAACGGATAGTCTCCGGCATTTCAGCCTGTTTGGCGGACATCGAAGAAGCCGAACCGGTTCTCTTCACCGGCCATGGCGGCGTCGGCACCCTGTTGAAGTGCCACTTGATGAGCGTGCCGATTTCGCGGAGCCATGACCAATCCGGCGGTGGCGGATGCTGGTACCGGTTCAAAAAAACGGACCTGCTGACGCAAACAGCGACAGATCTTTCCTGGGAACGGTTATCTACCGAATAAATCAGGCGGAGGTTCAGCGGTTCACCTGGTCCATGTTAGGATCTGGCATCTTGATGCCTCGTCCCGGAGCCCTTTCGTGAGCCGATTTTTCCTGACGATTGCCACTCTCGCCTGCCTTTTTGTCTCTCCGGCGCAAGCTGGAAAGCATGACGCTGAGTTCAGGCGCTTTCTGGAAACCGAGGTCAAACCCGCGGCCCAGGCCGCCGGGGTCAAGAGTGCAACGCTCTCACGGGAGCTTCAAGGTCTGACACCGGACACCTCCTTGCCCGGCCTTGTCGGCCCCGGCGGCAAGGGGACCCCGCCCAAGGTCAATTTCCAGGCCGAATTCCGCGCCCCGGCCAACTACTTCAAGGACGGCCAGTTCAACGCGCTGGTGCCCGGTGGCCGACGGCTGATGAAAAAGCACGCAAGCTCCCTTGCTAACATCGAGAAGCGCTACGGCGTGCCCAAACGCGTCATTCTGGCCATCTGGGCCCGGGAATCGGGCTATGGCGGCGCGAAGATTCCCCATGACGCGATCCGCGTTCTGGCGACCCGCGCCTTCATGGGCCAGCGACGGGACTTCTTCAAAGACGAGCTGATCGCAGCCCTCAAAATCCTGCAAAACGGCGACGTCTCGCGCAAGGCAATGAAGAGTTCCTGGGGCGGTGCGATGGGCCAGCCGCAGTTCATGCCCTCGAGCTATCTGAAATACGCTGTCGATTTCGATGGCGACAGTCACCCCAATATCTGGGGGTCCGAGGTCGACACGATGGCCTCCATCGCCAACTATCTGGCCAAGCATGGCTGGGTCAAAGGCCGCGACTGGGGCTATGAGGTCGTCATTCCGGACAGCATCTCCTGCTCCCTCGAAGGGCCGGACAATCGAACGTCCATCTCCAAGTGGGCAGACGCCGGCGTGAAGCGTGTCAGCGGCCGTCCGTTCCCGGACCATGAGCTTGCTCGTCCCGGCAATATCCTCATGCCCGCCGGCCGCTATGGACCGGCATTCATTGCGACCGAGAACTTTTACGTCATCAAGGAATACAACGAGAGCGACACCTATGCGCTCTTTGTCGGCCATCTTGCGGACCGCTATGGCAGCAACAAGGGCTTTGCCGCGGCCTGGAAACCCACCAAGAAGACGACCCGGGGCGCCGTCAGAACGCTGCAGCTGGCCCTGGAAGCCAAGGGCCATGACGTGGGCGGCGCTGATGGCCTCATCGGCTTCAAGACTCGCCGCTCAATCGGCAAAGATCAGGAAGCCGGCGGCTATTTCCCGACCTGCTGGGTGGGCTAAGTCAGTTTTCGCCGTTTTCCGCATCACGATCCGGTAAGTCCCGCATCATGAGCCAGGCGAGAAAGCCGATGAAGGCGAAGGTACCAAGGTTGAGAACCGTGTCGAGCAAGTCACCGACGATCATGACGCTTTCTCCTCTGCCGAGGTCTTTTCCTCCGCCAAAGCCCGTAGCAGGCAGACCATCAGCACCACGGTAATGAAGACAAAGGGCAGGGCGCCCAGCGCGATCAGTTTTTTGACCGCGTCCATAGAGCCGGACAGGATCATCGCGTAGCCAAGCACGCCCAGGAGGATGCCCCAGATCAACCGGATACGGGGCTTGGGGTCTGGATCTCCGCCCGTCGAAAAGGTGCCGAGGACGAAGGCCGCGCTGACGACACTGGTGACGATGAACAAGAACGCCGCGATGATGGTGATGATCGTGGTTATAACCGGGAATGGCATCAACTCCAGCAGCGCGAAGGTCGCGCGCTCGGCATTCGCGGCCGCCTGACGCGCCAGCTCACCGGTGCCTTGCAGGGTTTCATAGAGCCCAATGCCACCGAATGCGCCAAACCAGATCACCGAAAAAATCGTCGGCCCGATGAGAACGCCGAGCACGAATTGCCGGATCGTACGGCCCTTGGAAATCCGTGCGACGAAAACGCCGACGAACGGACCCCAGGCGATCCACCAAACCATGTAGGTCAGCGTCCAGCTGTTGAACTGTTGGGCAACATTATCGTCAAAGAAGGTAAAGGTCTCAAAGCCGCGCGGAATGGCGTCCGTCAGATACTGTCCGAAGGTGCCTAGGATCGAATTGAGCAAATATTCAGTCGGGCCAAAGATCACGACGAACACCACAAGACCAATGGCAAGCAGCATGGCCAGGTTGGACAGCCGCGACATGCCGCTGCCCAGGTCGATCATCAGCGGCGGAATGTAGCTTGCGACCATGACTGCGAAGACGATGCCAACCAGCCAGGGGCCTGCGCCTGAGCCACCCACAAGCACATCCACCCCATCAGCCACCTGAAAGACACCCATGGCGATGGACCCACCAACGCCGATCGCGATGGCGACAATCGCCATAAAGTCGGCGAACCAACCCAGAAGACTGGCCCAGCGCTCGCGCGGAAAAAGATAGGTAACCGGAGCGCTGACGAGCATCGGCGTGCCGCGCCGAAAGCTGAAATAGGCAATGACCAGGGCGGTCGCACCATAGATGCCCCACGCGTGAATGCCCCAGTGAAAGACGGTGGTAACAAGCGCCTGTTCCGCTGCGACCGGATCGATCGTGAATTCCCTGGCAAAATCAAAATGGGTCAGCGGCTCCGCGACGGCCCAAAACAGCAGCCCAACGCCCATGCCGGCGGCAAACAGCATGGCAATCCAGGATGCCGTCGAGAACTCCGGCCGATCGT
Organism: Labrenzia sp. CE80; assembly: GCF_009650605.1. Taxonomy (NCBI): domain Bacteria; kingdom Pseudomonadati; phylum Pseudomonadota; class Alphaproteobacteria; order Hyphomicrobiales; family Stappiaceae; genus Labrenzia; species Labrenzia sp. CE80. The sequence goes on along the minus strand of NZ_WAJT01000002.1, from coordinate 198,177 downwards.
CATCTGCACCCAGCCGAATGTCGCCATAGCGGGAAAAGGCCAGGCCGACACAAAAGAACAGCATGCCGGTGACCGTCAGCATCAGGAACCAGCCGCGACTGCGGAAATACTCATCGACAATGACGGAGGCGACGGAGACAAGCCCGGGTGTATCGACAACGCCCCAAACCGCAATAGCCGCAATCACGACCAGAGAAACAACCAGCAACGCACGCGCGGCAATCATTTGATGTCTTTCGTTAGTGAAGCTGTACGGTCAGGGACCTAGTGTAGCACCGTTATACCTCATTCACTCACCACGCCTTCCGGCGCGGTTTCCAGGTTGAAGGCGGCGGCCATGAGGGCCTTGGTGTAGGCGGTGCTGGGCCGATCGAAAATCTCATCCGAGACACCGGACTCCACCACCTTGCCGTTTCGCATGACAACGACTTCATTGGCCAGGGCGCGAACGACTTTCAGGTCATGCGAAATGAACAGATAGGCTAGATCGTGTTTGCGCTGCAGGTCGCGCAAGAGATCGACGACCTGCGCCTGAACGCTCATGTCCAGCGCTGAGGTCGGCTCGTCCAGCATGACGAACTTGGGCTCGAGCACCATGGCCCGTGCAATGGAAATGCGCTGGCGTTGGCCGCCTGAAAACTCATGAGGGTAGCGGAAGCGTGTGGAGGCATCGAGCCCGACCTCCTCCAGGGCCCTGGCGACCTTGCGGTCGCGTTCATCTGCGCTCAGGTCTGGAAAATGAACCAGCAGGCCTTCACCGACGATGTCGGATACCGACATCCGCGGGCTCAAGGCCCCAAAGGGATCCTGAAACACAATCTGCATGTCGCGGCGCAGCGGCCGCATTTCCTTCCAGGAATTTTCCTGAATATCTGACCCGTTGAAGGAAATCCGTCCGGTTGACGAAATCATCCGCAGGATCGCAAGCCCGAGAGTTGTCTTGCCCGACCCGCTCTCGCCCACAATTCCGAGAGTCTGGCCCTTGCGGACCTTGATATCGATGCCATCGACAGCCTTCACATGATCGACGGTCTTGCGCAAAAACCCGCGTTTGATCGGGAACCAGACCTTCAGGTCATCGGCCTGGACCACAACAGGTCTGCTGTCATTTTGGACCGGTGGCGTGCCCTTCGGCTCGGCGGCCAGGAGATGGCGTGTGTAGGGATGCTGCGGGTTGTCGAAAATCTCGGAGACCGGTCCCTGTTCGACGATTTCACCGCCCGTCATGACGCAAACCCGATCGGCGAATTTGCGGACGATGCCCAGGTCGTGGGTGATGAAAAGCATCGCCATGCCGCGGGCGGCCTGAAGCTCCTTCAGAAGCTTCAGAATCTGGGCCTGAACCGTGACGTCAAGCGCCGTGGTCGGTTCGTCCGCAATCAGGAGGTCGGGTTCATTGGCGAGGGTCATGGCAATCATGACGCGCTGGCGCTGACCGCCGGAAAGTTGATGCGGATAGGAGTTCAGGCGGGTTTCCGGATCGCGAATACCCACCTGCGTCAAAAGCTCCAAAACGCGTTTACGCGCCTTGGTATCGCTCATGCCCTGGTGAACCTTCAGGACTTCTGCAACCTGCTTTTCAACGCTATGGAGCGGATTAAGCGAGGTCATCGGCTCCTGGAAGATCATCGAGATCTCGTTTCCGCGCACTCTGCGCATGGCCTTTTCATCGGCATGCAAAAGGTCTGTTCCGTTGAACAACACCTTGCCGGAAGGATGAGAGGCGGGCGGATAGGGCAGCAGCTTCAAAACCGAGAGTGCCGAAACAGACTTGCCCGATCCGCTTTCGCCCACCAGGGCAACTGTCTCGCCCTTGTTGAGAGAAAAAGAGACCTTTTTGACAGCGAGGTTCTGCTTGTCCCCCTCACCGAAGGCGACAGAGAGATCTTCAACAGACAAAAGAGGAGTGTTTGCTTGCATGTTCATGGTCGCTCTCCTCAGGTGAAGCTCTTGCGCGGGTCAAAGGCGTCGCGAACGGCTTCGCCAATGAAGATCAACAAGCTCAGCATGAGCGAGATGACAATGAAGCCGGTAATTCCAAGCCAGGGCGCCTGAAGGTTGTTCTTGCCCTGCGCCAGAAGTTCCCCCAAAGAGGCCGATCCCGGAGGCAGGCCAAAGCCGAGGAAATCAAGCGCGGTCAGTGTGGAGATCGATCCATTCAGGATGAAGGGCATGAAAGTGAGCGTGGCGACCATGGCGTTGGGCAGGAGATGCCGCCACATGATCGTACGGTTGGAAACGCCCAGCGCACGAGCCGCCGCGATGTATTCAAAGTTCCTGCCCCGCAGGAACTCCGCGCGCACCACGCCAACGAGTGCCACCCACGAAAAGGCGAGCAGGATCGTGAACAGCGTCCAGAATCCAGGTATGAGCACCGAAGACACGATCAGGATCAAATAGAGCGTCGGGATCGCGGTCCAGATCTCGATGAAGCGCTGGAAAATCAGATCAACCCAGCCGCCATAGTAACCCTGAACCGCACCTGCCGCGATGCCGATCACCGAGGAGGCCAGTGTCAGTGCCAGACCGAAAAGGACTGAAATGCGGAAGCCGTAGACCAGCCGCGCAAGCACGTCACGTCCCTGATCGTCCGTGCCCAGCCAGTTCCAGTTGCCGATAACGCAGTTTGGATCCTCAGCGCCCAGGGCATAACGTACACAGCGGGTTTCCTTGTCCAGCATCCAGGACGGAGGTGCCGGGGCCGGCACCGGAATTTCGTTGTTCACGGTCCGATAGGAGTAGCGAACCAACGGCCACATCATCCAGCCGTTGGCGTTGATCTCCTCCTGAATGAAGGGATCACGGTAGTCGGTCACAGCCAGAAACCCGCCGAATTTCTCTTCCGGATAGTTGACGAAGGTCGGGACCAGAAGCTCACCCTTGTAGGACACGAGGATAGGCCGGTCGTTGGTCAGGAACTCCGCCCCCATTGCCAGAACGAAGAGGACAAGGAAGATCCAGAGGGACCAAAGACCCCTGCGGTTCGCCTTGAAATTGGAAAGACGGCGCTGGTTGATTGGCGACAATCGCCGCTTGCGCTCATCTTGCGCGCCGGTCATCGCACCTTGAACCATGGTTTCCATTGCTCAGACCTCCCGCGTTTCGAAATCGATGCGCGGATCGATCCAGGTGTAGGTCAGATCGGATATCAGGTTCACAAGCAGGCCCATGAGCGAGAAGATATAAAGCGTCGCGAAGACCACCGCGTAGTCCCTGTTGATCACCGACTCGAAGCCGAGCAACCCAAGACCGTCGAGCGAGAAAATTGTTTCGATGAGGAGAGACCCGGCGAAGAAGGACGAGATGAACGCCCCTGGAAAACCAGCGACGACGATCAGCATGGCATTGCGGAAGACGTGCCCGTAAAGCACCTGACGCTCGTTCAGGCCCTTGGACCGGGCCGTGACCACATATTGCTTTCGGATCTCGTCAAGAAAGGAGTTCTTGGTCAGCAATGTGGTCGTGGCAAAGGCTGAAAGCACCATCGCGGTCAACGGCAAGGCCAGGTGCCAGAAGTAGTCCAGAATGCGCGCCGGCCAGGACATGGCCTCCCAGTTCTCGGAAGTCAACCCGCGCAAGGGGAAGAGATCCAGAAAAGAACCACCGGCAAACAGGACGATCAAGAGGACCGCGAAAAGGAAGCCCGGTATGGCATAGGCAACGACAATCACACCTGAGGTCCAGACATCAAATCGAGACCCATCGGACACAGCCTTGCGGATCCCGAGCGGGATCGACACCGCGTAGGATAGAAGCGTCATCCAGAGCCCGAGCGAAATCGAGACCGGCATTTTTTCTGCAATCAGATCAATGATCTTGATGTCACGGAAATAGCTTTCGCCGAAATCAAACCTGGCGTAGTCCCAGAGCATCGTCAGGAACCGCTCAAGCGGAGGTTTGTCGAAACCGAATTGCGCTTCGAGTTCCTTGATGAAATCAGGGTCGAGCCCTTGCGCGCCGCGGTACTTCGAGCTGACGCTCTCTCCGGCAGCGCTGCCGCCCACCGCGTCGCCGCCGCCACCGCCCATGTCCGATCCGCCGCCACTGATGCGGGCGGTCGCAGAGACGTCAGTGCCCGAGAGCTGCGCAATCACACGCTCTACAGGCCCGCCGGGCGCGAACTGGATGATAAAGAAATTGATCGCCATGATGCCGACAAGAGTCGGAATCATCAGCAGGAGCCGTCGAAGGATATAGGCGCCCATGTTCTTGTTCTATCGCCTCGTGTTGTGCACTTAGCCGGCCTTGCCGATCTTCTTCGCCTTTTCCAGATCCAGCCACCAGGTGGTCTCGACCGGGAAATCGTAAAATGGCGGCTTTTCCGGATAGCCGAAGATGTCCCAAAGGGCCACGGTATGGACCGGCTTGGTCCATTGAGGCACCCAGTAATGGCCTGGTCTGAGGGCACGATCGAGGGCGCGGGCCGCGACCGTCATTTCCTCACGACTTTTTGCCGACAATGCCGTTTCCATCAGGGCGTCGACCACCGGATCTGCAATTCCCGCCAGATTATCGCTGCCCTTGATGCCGGCGGCTTTAGAGCCCCAGAACTGACGGATGCTGTCACTCAGTGTCGCCGTCAGCGCAAACCGGCGGCTGGCCACCTCGAAGTCGAAGTCATTCAGCCGTGCCTGATACTGGGCCGGGTCGACCAGACGGAAGTTTGCCTTGATGCCGAGCCGTTCAAGGTTCTTGATGTAAGGCAGGACAATGCGCTCGTATCCGGGGGAATTGTTGAGAAACTCTATTGTGAGCGGCTCGCCGGTCGGCCCCACCAGCACAGAACCGTCGCGGGTGTAGCCCGCTTCAGTCAACAAGCGGGAGGCTTCGCGGAGCATGGACCGATCAAAGCCCGATCCGTTCGAGACCGGCTGGACATAGAGCTCGCCAAAGACCTCATCCGACACCTGGCCCCGGAAGGGTTCAAGCAAGGCAAGCTCTTCTGGAGACGGCATGCCCTGAGCCATCATGTCCGAATTCTGGAAGAAGGATTGGGTGCGGGTGTAGAGCCCGTAAAACAGCGACTTGTTCGACCATTCGAAATCAAACGCATAGCCAATGGCTCGCCGCACGCGCGGGTCGGAGAATTTGTCCAGTCTGGTGTTGAAGAACCAGCCTTGCGCACCTGCAGGCCTGTTGTCCGGAAATTCCTTGCGGATTACCCGGCCGTCCTCGACCGCCGGGAAATTGTATTCCGTCGCCCAGATCTTCGAGCTGAACTCCTCCTGAAAGGTGACATTTCCCTTCTTGAAGGCTTCGAAAGCGACCTGGTATTCACGAAAGAACTCAAGGCGCAGCACGTTGAAGTTCGAATGCCCGACCGACACCGGCAAGTCCTTGCCCCAATAGTCCTCGACCTTGTGATACTCGAGGTAGCGGCCGACGGCATGTTTGCCGACCTTGTAGGGGCCTGAAGACAGCGGCGGCGTCAGGGTCGTCTGCTTGAAGTCGTAGGCGGTGTAGTACCGCTTTGAAAAGATCGGCAGTTCCGCAACCACCAGCGGCAGCTGCCGTGTCTGTTTGCCCGTGAAGCGAACGGCGACCCTGTGGGTGTCCAGAACTTCGGCGTCGAGAAGTTCACCCAGAACCTGGCTGATCTGAGGATGGCCATCGGCCTTGAGCAGGATCAGCGAGAAGGCAACATCTTCCGCGGTGAGCTTCGACCCGTCATGAAACCGGGCCTCGGGACGCAGGTTGAAGATGTAGGTGTTGCCGCCATCCACGATCTCGACGCTCTCCGCAATGAGCCCGTAGAGTGCGTCCGGCTCATCCAGAGCACGCGCCATCAAGCTGTCAAAGCAAAGCTCCATGCGCGGAGGTGCGTCGCCCTTCAGGATGAAGGAATTGAGCGTGTTGAAGGTGCGAGGATTTTGATTGTAGGACCAGCTCGGCGCCCGGAAGACGAAGGTGCCGCCTTTCGGAGCATCTGGATTTATGTAGTCGAAATGCTGGAAATCTACTGGATACTTCAGGTCTCCAAAGACAGATAATCCGTGATGCTGGTCGCTGGCAAAAGCGCCCTCCGGACCGAGCGGCAGGCTGACAGCCAGGGCACTGGCGCCAGTCAGCTTCAGAAACCGCCGGCGATTTGTCTCCAAGCGCGTCGTCATTTCGCGACGCCTGTCTTGGCAGCCTTCGCCTCGTCGTACCACCAGATCGTTGGGAAGCCGTTGGTGTATTCCGGAATGTTCTCCGGATGGCCAAAGCGATTCCAGCGGGCGGTGCGGTCGATGTCGAGATACCATTGCGGGATAACATAGTGGTGGTGCATCAGCACCCGGTCGAGCGCACGCGTCGCGGCGACGAGCTCCTCGCGATCCTCTGCAAAGATCACCTTTTCAATCAGCGCGTCGACGCCCTGATCCTTGATGCCGGCATAATTGTAGGACTGCTGCTTGTCCGCGCTTTCAGAGCCCCAGTAGTCACGCTGTTCATTGCCCGGTGACAGCGATTGGGCCCAGAGCAGGGTCGCCATGTCGAAATCGCGGCTGCGAATGCGATTTATGTATTGCGGAGTATCGAGGACGCGGATGGTCAGGTCGATTCCGATCAGCTTGAGATTATTGGCAAAGGGCAGAACATAGCGCTCCGCACTTGGATCCTGAGCAATAAACTCGATCGTGAAGGGTTCGCCGGTGTCGGCGTTGACGAGCTTGCGCCCTTCGAGCTTGTAACCCGCGGCCTTCATCAAGGTCAGGGCCTCGCGCAGGTTCTGACGCTGCTGCTGCGGTCCGCCGCCAACCGGGTTCTTGTATTCCTCGGTGAAGACCGAGGCCGGAACCAGGTCGCGGACGCTTTCCAGAATTTCAAGTTCCCGTCCTTCCGGAAGACCCGTCTGCGCCAACTCGGTTCCCGCGAAGAAAGACGAGATACGCTTGTACTGATCGAAGAAAGACGTGCGGTTGATGCTCTCGAAATCAAAGGCGTAGTTCAGTGCCTCGCGCACCCGCTCGTCCTGAAATTTCTCCCGGCGCAAGTTAGGAATGAACGCCTGCATGATGCCCGAGCCATGGTCGGGGAATGTTTCCAGAACGACCTTGCCTTCTTTCACTGCGGGAAAGTCATAGGCCGTCGCCCAGTTCTTGGCGATGTTTTCCCGGCGCCAATCATACTGGTCGCCCTTGAAAGCCTCCAGAAGAACCGCACTGTCGCGATAGGAATCATAGCGGATTTCGTCGAAGTTGTTGGTGCCGACCTTTACCGGCAGATCCTCGGCCCAATAGTCCTTGACACGCTCATAGGTGACACGGCGATTGAAGGAGAAATCCTTGACCTTGTAGGGACCTGACCCCAGCGGGGCTTCTTGCAGGCCGCTGGCGATGTCGCGCGGCTTGCCGCTGGCGTTGGTGCCTTCCCACCAATGCTTCGGCAAGATCAGCAGCTGACCCATGATGTGGGGCAGTTCGCGATTGTTTTTCGTATCGAATTCGAAGCGAATGACGCCGCCGGCATGCTCCTCGGCGCTTATGACATTCTTGTAGTAGAACTTTTGCCGCGGGCTGAATTCCGTGGCCTTCTCGAACGACCAGATGACATCGGCTGCCGTGATCGGTTCGCCATCGTGCCAGCGGGCTTTCGGGTTCAGGCGGTATTCGACCCAAGAGAAGTCATCCGGATAGCGGAGGGCTTCTGCGATGAGCCCGTATTGCGCGCTGATATTGAGCTCATCCAGAGAGCTTTCCATCAAGGTCTCATAGACAAGGCCCACGCCGGGCGCCGGGTTCCCCTTGGGCAGAATTGGATTGAAGGTATCAAAGCCACCGGACGTGGACAGGCGCACAAGGCCGCCCTTGGGTGCGTCCGGGTTCACATAGTCGAAATGGGATTCGTCAGCGCCATACTTCGGTTCGCCGGTCAGGGCCGTTGCCTCATGCCACTCAGGTTCCGATGCAAGAGCCGGTGCTACAGCGCCTGCCACCGACAGCCCAAGCAGAACACCTGTCAGAAGGCTCTTCAACGCCCCAGATCGCCGTGTGTGGCCTGTCATCCAATTCCTCCGTCTCTTCGCCCATGGGCTGCGGCTCGCTATCGAACCGGCATCGAATACATCTCTTATTGCGATACTAGGGGAGACAATAGGGCGCCGTCACCTGTTCCGGCGACACATGACAGAAATTTAAGGCAATGCACAAAAAGGCTTGTCGCTTTTGACGAGGCCGGATCCTGTAATTTGACCTGAATGCCGTCGCCTTTGACCTCATGATCACGATCTCATCCAGATAGCAAAAAGGCTGCGCCTTGCGACGCAGCCTTTCAATTTGACAGGGCCGTGCCCTGGAAGCTCCAGCTGTTACTCGGCGGCTGGCAGCGGAACCGGATCGCTGGCCTGCTCGCGCAGATAGGCAATCATATTGGCCCGATCTTCAGGCTTACGTAGACCTGCAAAACCCATGGACGTGCCCGGGATGTGGTCCTTCGGCTTGATCAGGAAGGCTTCGAGCTCCTCGAAGGTCCAGGCCGGATGCGTTTCGGCATAAGCGGTCATCGCAGACGAATAGGCAAAGCCTTCGTGAGACGCAGGTGCGCGGCCGACAAGGCCCCAGAGCGCAGGACCAACCTTGTTGGCGCCACCTTCATCAAAGGAGTGGCAGGCAGCACACTTCTTGGCGACCTTTGCGCCGTCATCAGCGGTTGCCGAAGCAAGGCGGATGGCGATTGGCTCGACCTCTTTGACATCTGGCGCCGCGCCTGCGGCCTGCGAGTCAGCACTCGCAACCACGATTTCGTACCCAGGTTTGCCCGGAATCGTCGGTTCAAAGATGATGTCCGATACAATTCCGACACCCATGGTCAGAAGAAGCACCATCAAGACCGCGCCTGCGGCCTTATTCAGCGTGAAGGAATCCATTCTCTCCGGCTCCAAGCTAATACGCGTCCGGGTCCGCGACTTGCATCACGGACCCATTAAGCTTTTCGATTTGGGCGGACCCTACAAATTTTTTGACGCCGCTGTCCATAGGTATAAAAGGACTCGCAGTACGACATTCGGACGCGGCTAAGCGCGCCGCAGTGTCCCGCACGTTGTTTTTGAACCGGAGTCCCTCGTGACCAGCGCCCTTGTCGTCATTCCCGCCCGCCTCAACGCCACCCGTCTTCCGCGCAAGCCCTTGGCCGATATCTGCGGAAAACCAATGATTGTCCGGGTGCTGGAACAGGCTCAAAACGCTGAAATCGGGCCGGTCGTTGTTGCCTGTGACGATGAGAGCATTGCTAAGGCTGTGCGCGATCATGGTGGCAAGGCTGTCATGACCCGGGCGGATCATGAATCAGGCTCTGACCGGATTCAGGAAGCAGCCGATGCAATCGACCCTGCCAGAAACCACGATGTGGTCCTCAATCTGCAAGGCGATGTGCCGCTGATTGCCCCCGAAGCGATTCGAGCCGCCTTTGCTCCCCTGGCTGACCCCAGCGTTGATATCGGCACGATCATGACGGAAATTCGCGAGGAGCAATTCCGAGATGACCCGAGTTTCGTCAAAGCCGTCGTCACACCACTAGGTTCGACAGCCTATCGGGCGCTTTATTTCACCAGAGCCACGGCCCCGACAGGCGACGGCCCGCTCTTTCAGCACATCGGCGTTTATGCCTATCGCAGGGCCGCCCTCGACAAGTTCGTCGCGCTTCCCGCCTCTCCTTTGGAGGCCCGCGAGAAGCTGGAACAGCTGCGCGCCCTTGAAAACGGCATGCGCATCGATGTCTCGCTAATCGACACAGCGCCCATGGATGTGAACACCCCTGACGACCTGGAACGAGCCCGAGCCGCTGTTTCCGCGCAATAATTGCCATTCTCTGGTATGTATCGCCAAATTTGATCGAGGAATGAAGAGTACCGATGTCTGACCGCAAGAAGATCGTCTTTCAGGGTGAAACCGGCGCCAACTCACATATGGCATGCAGCGACGCCTACCCTGACTTTGAAGCCATCCCTTGCGCGACTTTCGAGGATTGTTTTTCGGCGCTGGAACATGGAAACGCGGAACTGGGCATGATCCCGGTGGAGAACTCGGTCGCCGGACGTGTTGCCGACATTCATCATCTTCTGCCAAAGTCGAGCCTTCACATCATCGGCGAATATTTCATGCCGATCCGCTTTCAGCTGATGGCTCCCAAGGGAGCCCCGCTTGAGGGCCTGAAGAGCGTTCAGAGCCATGTCATGGCCCTGGGACAATGCCGCAACATCATCCGCGACCTCGGGCTCAACGCCGTCGTCGGCGCGGACACCGCAGGGTCTGCGCGTCAGATCGCGGAACGCAATGATCCGACGGCCTCGGCACTCGCGCCGCGCATGGCAGCCGATGTCTATGGTCTCGATATCCTGCGCGAGGATGTTGAGGACGCAGCCCACAACACCACACGGTTCCTGATCTTGTCCCGGGACGATCGCAAGGCGGCCAATTCCGGGCAGCCGATCATCACAACCTTCATCTTCCGCGTCCGCAACGTGCCCGCTGCGCTTTACAAAGCCCTTGGCGGCTTCGCGACCAATGGCGTCAACATGACCAAGCTGGAATCCTACCAGCTTGAAGGCCAGTTCTTTGCCTCGATGTTCTATGCGGACATCGAGGGCCATCCGGACGATCCCTCCGTCAGCCTCGCCCTGGAGGAACTGCGTTTCTACTGCGCCGAGTTCAAGATGCTTGGCGTCTACAACGCCAGCCCGTTCCGCGAGAAGATCAGGGAACCTGAGGCCAACCGTGCCCTGCGCCCGACGCCTGAAATTTAATGCAGTCGACCATCAGGAAATCTAAATGACCGAAATCAAGTATGATGCCCTGTGCATCGGCAATGCCATCTGTGACGTCTTCGCCCATGTGGAAGAAGACTTCCTGCTTCAGGAAAATCTTGTCAAAGGCTCCATGCGCCTGATCGACACCGAGGAGGCCGTTCGCCTCTACGAAAAGATGGGACAGACGGTGCGCATTTCCGGTGGCAGCGCCGGCAATACGGCCGCAGGCATCGCGTCACTAGGCGGAAAGCCGGCATTTTTCGGCAAGGTGGCTGAGGATGAACTGGGCGACAGCTATGCCCACGACATGAAAGGCACTGGAGTTCACTTCGAAACACCGCGCCTTGTCGACAGTGACCCCACCGCCCGCTCCATGATCCTGATCACTCCGGACGGAGAGCGGACCATGAACACCTATCTGGGCGCCTGCACCCGGTTTGGCCCCACCGACGTCGATCCGGAGATCGTTAAGGCTTCCGCGATCACCTACATGGAAGGCTATCTTTGGGACCCCGAAGAGGCGAAGAAAGCCTTCCTCGAGGCCGCCAAGATCGCCCACGCGAATGACCGCAAGGTCGGCATCACCCTGTCAGACTCCTTCTGCGTTGACCGGTACCGGTCCGAGTTCCTGGATCTCTTAAAGGACGGCGTGGTCGACGTCATGTTCGCGAACGAACATGAACTGAAGGCACTTTATGAAACGGCTGATCTGGACACGGCCATTGGTGCAGCCCGCGACTGCGGCGCCCTGACGGCTCTGACCCTCGGCGAAAAAGGGGCGATGGCAATCACCTCGAGCGAGATCGTCAAGGCTGAAGCCAAAGCTGTCGATGAAGTGGTCGATCTCACAGGCGCCGGTGACCTTTTCGCCTCAGGCTTCCTGTTTGGCCTGGCGCGGGACTACGACCTGAAGTCCTCCACGGAATTGGGCTGCCTGTGCGCCTCGAACGTCATCGGGCATGTCGGCGCACGCCCTGAGAAGCCACTGAAGGCGATCGCAGAGCAGGGTGGTTTTGAAGTCTGAGCCCATTGCAAACAAGAAAAACAAAAAAGGCGGCCAATTGGCCGCCTTTTTCATATTCAGAGAGAACGCACTATCAGTCAGCGAGGTCCTCGACACTGATGACCTTGCCATCCTCATCCAGGCGGTAGATGACCGGCGCACCAGTGCCCAGTTCACGCTTCAGGATCTCTTCCGGCGACAGTCCTTCCAGTTCCATGATCAAGGCGCGCAGGGAGTTGCCGTGGGCAGCGACGATCGTCCGCTTGCCTGACAACACCTGGGGAAGGATTTCCGTGCGGTAGTAAGGCAGAACGCGTTCGGCGGTCATCTTGAGGCTTTCGCCGCCCGGAGGCGGAATGTCGAAGGAACGACGCCAGATGTGCACCTGCTCTTCGCCAAACTGCTGGCGCGCCTCGTCCTTGTTCATGCCGGTGATGTCACCATAGTCACGCTCGTTCAGAGCCTGATCCTTGATCGTTTCCAGGCCTTGCTGGCCAAGCTCTTCAAGGATGAGGGTCAGCGTCTTCTGGGCGCGCTGCAGAACAGACGTATATGCGATATCGAACTGCAGCTTCATGTCGTGCAATTGCACGCCTGCATTCTTGGCTTCGGCGACCCCCTGCTCCGTGAGGTCAGGATCCTTCCAGCCGGTGAACAGGTTTTTCAGGTTCCACTCGCTTTGACCGTGGCGGACAAGCACCAAGAGGCGTTCCATAGCCGATCTCCCAATTTCTCAACAAATGTCAGTCGTTCAGGCCGAGAACGTCGGCCATCGAATAAAACCCGGGCTTCTTGTCGAAGGCCCAAAGTGCTGCCTTTACCGCGCCCTTCGCAAACAGCTGGCGATCTTCGGCACGATGGGTCAGCTCTATCCGCTCCCCCTCGCCGGCGAAAATCACCGAGTGTTCACCAATCACTGAACCACCACGAAGCGTGGCAAAACCAATGTCACCACTCTTGCGGGCGCCCGTGATCCCGTCTCGGGAGCGGACAGAGTGTTCAGCCAGAGGCATATGACGCCCCTCGGCTGCCGCCTCACCAAGCAGCAGTGCGGTTCCCGAAGGTGCATCGACCTTGTGCTTGTGATGCATCTCGAGAACTTCGATATCAAAATCTGCATCAAGGGCCTGGGCGGCTTTTTTCACCAGCGCGGCCAGGAGATTGACGCCAAGGCTCATATTGCCCGACTTTACGATTCGCGCATGACGAGCGGCCGCAAAAAGCGGTTTATCCTCATCTTCCGCCCAACCGGTCGTGCCGATCACGTGGACGATGCGCGCCTGAGCGGCAAGCTCGGCAAATTCAAGCGAGGCAACCGGCGCGGTGAAATCCAGAACACCGTCAGCAGCGGCGAATGCGGACAACGCATCGTCGGTGACGGCAACTCCGAGCGTTCCAACGCCCGCCAGTTCACCAATGTCCTGACCGAGGAATTCGGAGCCGCTGCGCTCGATCGCGGCACAAACCCGAGCACCTTCGGTTTCGGTTACGGCGCGCACGAGAGCGCGGCCCATCCGGCCAGCAGCGCCGACGACAACAAGGCGCATTTCACTCATGCCCATCCCCATCTTGAAACAAGTGGATGCGGTATAGCAGCTTCGAAGGACTTCGCAAATCGTCCAAAGACCGCCAACCACAAACGAAAACAGGGCGGAACCGAGAACCGGATCCGCCCTGCTTCAAGTCATTCAATTCGAAACTTAGCCCTCTTCGGCTTCTTTTTCGATTTCTTTGCCTGTCTCCTGATCAACGACCTTCATGGAGAGGCGAACCTTGCCACGCTCATCGAAGCCCATGAGCTTGACCCAGACCTTGTCGCCTTCCTTGATCACGTCAGTGACCTTGGCAACCTTGCGCGGAGCAAGCTGGGAAATGTGAACGAGGCCGTCCTTGGCGCCGAAGAAGTTCACGAATGCACCGAAGTCGACGCATTTCACGACCGTACCTTCATAGATCACGCCAACTTCCGGCTCAGCTGCGATGGAGTTGATCCAGTTCACAGCAGCCTGGATGGCCTTGCCATCGGAAGATGCGATCTTGACGGTACCGTCGTCTTCGATGTTGACCTTGGCACCGGTCTTCTCGACGATTTCACGGATGACCTTGCCGCCCGAACCAATGACTTCACGGATCTTGTCGACCGGAATCTTCATCACTTCGATGCGCGGCGCATGTTCGCCGAGCTCGGCACGGCCTTCGGTGATGGCATTCGCCATTTCGCCGAGGATGTGGACGCGGCCGTCTTTCGCCTGAGCGAGCGCAACCTTCATGATCTCTTCGGTGATGCCCTGGATCTTGATGTCCATCTGCAGCGCGGTGATGCCGTTTTCGGAACCCGCAACCTTGAAGTCCATGTCGCCGAGGTGATCTTCATCGCCAAGGATGTCGGACAGGACTGCGAAACGCTCGCCTTCCTTGATCAGACCCATTGCGATGCCGGCCACAGGTGCCTTGAGCGGAACGCCGGCGTCCATGAGAGCCAGGGACGTGCCGCAAACAGTTGCCATGGAGGACGAACCGTTCGATTCCGTGATCTCGGACACCACGCGAAGGGTGTAAGGGAACTCGTGATGCGCAGGAAGCATCGGGTTCACAGCGCGCCATGCGAGCTTGCCGTGACCGATCTCACGACGTCCCGGGGAGCCCATGCGGCCTGTTTCACCGACCGAATAGGGCGGGAAGTTGTAGTGCAGCATGAAATGGGACTTGTAGGTGCCTTCCAGGGCGTCGATGAACTGCTCATCTTCGCCGGTTCCGAGCGTCGCTACGACAAGGCCCTGGGTCTCACCACGGGTGAAGAGCGAGGAACCATGGGCACGCGGCAGGATACCAACTTCCGACGTGATCGCACGGACGGTGGACAGGTCGCGGCCATCGATGCGCGAACCGGTGTCGAGAATTGCACCGCGAACGATCTCGGCTTCGAGATGCTTGAATTCACCGCCAAGAACGGTTGCTTCAGGAGCGTCTTCGCCGCCGTTGTCGATCAGCGCTTCGACAACCTTTGCCTTTGCGGCATCGATTGCATTCTTGCGTTCGGTCTTGGCGGTGATTGCATAGGCAGCTTTAAGCTCGTCTGCAGCCAGGCCCTTGATCTGCTCGTAAAGGGCAGAATGGTCAGGCATGGAGAATTCGCGTGGCTCTTTAGCAGCGGTTTCAGCCAGCTTGATGATCGCATCGATCACCGGCTGGAAGCCCTTGTGACCGAACATCACGGCGCTGAGCATGGTGTCTTCGTCGAGTTCCTTGGCTTCGGACTCAACCATGAGGACAGCGTCCTGCGTGCCCGCAACGACGAGATCAAGCGCAGATTCGGCCATGTCGTCGATCAGTGGGTTCAAGACGAACTCGCCGTTGATCATGCCGACGCGTGCGCCGCCGATCGGGCCCATGAAAGGAACGCCGGAGATCGTCAGGGCTGCAGAGGCCGCAACCATTGCCAGCATGTCCGGAGCATTTTCCATGTCGTGCGACAGAACGGTGATCACCACTTGGGTGTCGTTCTTGTAGCCGTCAGCGAAAAGCGGGCGAATCGGACGGTCGATCAGACGCGAGGTGAGCGTCTCATGCTCGGACGGACGGCCTTCACGCTTGAAAAAGCCACCAGGGATCTTACCGGCAGCATATGCCTTTTCCTGGTAGTTCACGGTCAGCGGGAAAAAATCCTGACCAGGCTTCGGCGACTTCGCGGAAACAACAGTGGCGAGGACCTTGGTATCACCATAGGTCGCCATCACGGCGCCGTCGGCCTGACGGGCAACTTTGCCCGTTTCGAATACGAGCGGACGACCGCCCCATTCGACTTCTACACGATGAACATCAAACATCATGATTCCTTACAGCTTCGTCCCGAGCTGCGGTCTTCGAACCGCGCATCTGTTCGGGACATTTATCGGTCGACCCCGTATGGGCCGGTTACCGATATGACAAGCCACGGGCAAGACGACAAGCGGCTTCCGTTTTGATCAGAAAGCGGCCGGCAATCCTGCCCCATGACCGTCACGTGTCTTCCTATAGTAAAACGCGGCGGGCAAATCCACCCACCGCGTTTTTTTGACCAGACCTGTTAGCGGCGAATGCCCAGGCGTTCGATCAGGGTCTTGTAACGCTCTTCGTTCTTGCCGCGGACGTAGTCCAGCAGCGAACGGCGCGTCGCAACCATTTTCAAGAGGCCGCGGCGGGAGTGGTTGTCCTTGCCGTGATCCTTGAAGTGACCCGTGAGGTTGTTGATCCGCTCGGTCAGAATTGCGACCTGGACTTCCGGAGAACCCGTGTCGCCTTCCTTGATGGCGTATTCTTTCATCAACTCAGCTTTGCGCTCAGTGGTAATCGACATCGCTCTTTCCTTTCGAAGATGCAGCCGGGCAAGCCCGGCTTTAGATGGTGCCGGAAAACCGGCCTGATCCGCACCGTCACCAGAGCCGAGATGTCGGTCAGCAAAGGTTGGTACGGACGAATTGAGCCAACAGGCCCAATGGCGGCGGAATATGGCGGAAAACCTTCGCCATTTCCAGTGATTTCTTGAGAAGCTGCGAAGCGTGGCCTAGCCAAGGTTAAAGACACGCGCCGGCTGGAAGCGGCCCTTGTCGATAGCGCCGATGGCAACCGGCTCGCCGGCGTGGCTGGCAAAGGCTGTTTCGCAGTTCAAAGGCGCCTCCCGGCCACGCAGCAAAATCGCCATTCCCTGGCGAATTTTTCCAGCATCTTCGAGGGAAACCGGGAGCTCGAGAAGATTGTCCATCGCTTCGCGAACCGGGCGAATAAACTCATCTACCAGAGGCTCGACGCCCTCGCCTTCTTCGCGCTCGTCGGCAGCTTCCAGCAGATCGTCAAGCGTAACCATGTCCTCTTCGCCGAACGGCCCGACAAGAAGACGCCTCAGTTCGGTAACGTGGCCCCGCGTGCCCAGACGCCGGCCAAGATCGCGCGCAAGCGCGCGCACATAGGTGCCCTTGCCGCACTCGGCCTCGATCACCGCCCGGTTTGCGTCCGGGCATTCGACGAGGTGAAGGTGGTGAACGTCGATCGGCCGGGCTTCGAGTTCAATGTCCGCACCATCGCGCGCAAGGTCATAGGCGCGTTCGCCATCGACCTTGATCGCGGAAAAGATCGGCGGCACCTGCATGATCGTGCCGACGAATTCCGGCAGGACAGCCTCGATATCAGCAGCCAGCGGCCGGGCGTCCGAGGTCGCGGTCACCTCGCCTTCGGTGTCATCGGTGGTGGTTTCTGCACCCCAGGTCACTTCAAAACGATAGACCTTGCGCCCGTCCATGACGAAAGAGACCGTCTTGGTCGCCTCGCCGAAGGCCAGAGGCAGACAGCCTGATGCCCGCGGATCAAGTGTGCCGGCATGACCGACCTTTTGCGGTGACAGGATCCGCTTGATCTTGCTGAGTGCGTCGTTGGACGTGATGCCATAGGGCTTGTCGAGCACCAGCCAGCCGTTGATCGCGTTGCGTTTTCTTTTGACTTGTTTTTGACGCGCCATGAAGGGTCCGATTGTGTCTTAGAGCCGGTCGCCGCGAGGAGTTTTGCCCCGCGCCAATTGCAACCGCGCCGGAATGCCTGAGCCTCAGTCCTGCCCGTCGTCGCCGTCAGTGTCCGTTTCCAGATCTCTGGAAACGCCCGGCGAATGCAACAGGCTTTCGATCCGGTCATCGTCGTCGAAGCGTGTATCGAGAACAAAGCGCAGATCTGGCGAATACTTCATGGTCATACGGCGAGACACCAGGCCGCGCAGATATTTCGCGCAGCGGTTCAGCGCCTTTTCGATCTTCTCGCCGTCACCACCGCCAAGCGGCATGAACAAGCAAGATGCCAGGCGCAAATCAGGTGTCATGCGAACTTCCGGGATGGTCACGATGATGCCGTCGAGTTCGGGATCGGCGATTTCACCGCGGGTCAGAATGTCTGACAGTTCCTTGCGCACAAGTTCACCGACGCGCAACTGACGCTGCGAAGGGCCTTTGGCGCCCTGTCCGTGTTGTCGTGTCATGATTTCAATCCATTTCCGGCGCTGGCAGACCGGCGCCAAATGCAAGACGCCGGCGCGGCTGAAAATGCGGCGCCGGCGTATTTGATTTTACAGAACCCTGACTATCAGAGCGAACGAGCGAGATGCTCAACGCGGAAACATTCGATGATGTCGCCTGCGCGCATGTCCTGATAGCTGACGAAGTTCATGCCGCATTCCTGACCGGATTCGACAGACTTGACCTCGTCCTTGAAGCGCTTGAGCGTGCCCAGCTTGCCTTCGTGGATAACGACGTCGTCGCGAATGAGGCGGACTTCCGCGCCACGCTCGACCATGCCTTCGGTGACCAGACAACCTGCGACCTTGCCGACCTTGGAAATATGGAAGATTTCCTTGATCTCCGCGTTGCCGAGGAAGGTCTCGCGACGCTCCGGCGACAGCAGGCCGGACATGGCCGCTTTGATGTCATCCACGAGATCGTAGATGATGTTGTAGTAGCGGATCTCGATGCCATCACTGCGCGCAGCTTCGCGGGCCTGCTTGTTGGCACGCACGTTGAAGCCAATGATCGGAGCCTTGGAAGCAGATGCCAGTGTGACATCACTTTCCGTGATCCCGCCAACGCCGGACATCAAGATGCGTGCACCGACTTCGTCCGTGCCGAGTTCGTTCAGCGCATGAACGATGGCTTCAACGGAACCCTGAACGTCACCCTTGAGGACCAGCGGGAATTCCTTTTTCCCGGTTTCCTGAAGACGGTTCATCATCTGCTCAAGCGAGCCACGGGCACCAGAGGCAACCACGGAAGCCTTCTCGCGGATCTGACGCTGACGATAGTCAACAATCTCACGAGCGCGGGCTTCGTTCTCGACAACGGCGACCATGTCACCGGCTGCCGGCGTACCCTGGAAACCGAGAACTTCGACCGGCTTGGAAGGACCAGCCTCTTTCACCTGATCGCCATTCTCGTCGAGCATTGCGCGAACACGGCCCCACTCGGCACCAGCAACAACGATGTCGCCCGGGCGCAGAGTGCCCTTCTGGACGAGGACAGTCGCAACTGGTCCACGGCCACGATCGAGCTGAGCTTCAACGACAATACCTTCTGCCGTGCGATCCGGATTGGCCTGAAGTTCGAGAACTTCAGACTGAAGCAGGATCATTTCCAGCAGCTTGTCGAGATTCGTGCCGTCCTTGGCCGAGACTTCAACGTCAATGACTTCGCCGCCCATGCCTTCGACAACAATCGAGTCCTGAAGCAGTTCAGTGCGAACACGGTTCGGATCGGCGCCCGGCTTGTCGATCTTGTTGATCGCAACGATGATCGGAACATCCGCTGCCTGAGCATGCGCGATGGCTTCCTTGGTCTGCGGCATGACACCGTCATCAGCAGCAACCACCAGGATCACGATATCGGTCGACTTCGCACCACGAGCACGCATCTGCGAGAAGGCGGCGTGGCCGGGCGTATCGATGAAGGTGACCTTGTTGCCATCCTGTTCGACCTGGTACGCTCCGATGTGCTGGGTGATACCGCCGGCTTCGCCGGTCACAACTTTTGAGTTGCGGATGGCATCGAGCAAGGATGTCTTACCGTGGTCGACGTGTCCCATGATGGTCACGACAGGCGGACGCGGCTGCTTAGTACCGCCATCGTCCTCGGTGGAGAACAGGCCTTCTTCAACATCCGCTTCGGAGACGCGCTTGACCGTATGCCCCATTTCAACGGCGATGAGTTCAGCGGTATCCGCGTCGATCACATCGTTGATTTTAAGCATCTGGCCCTGCTTCATCAGAAGCTTGATCACGTCCACAGACCGCTCAGTCATGCGGTTTGCGAGTTCCTGAATGGTAATCGCTTCCGGCAGGATGACCTCACGCAGGACCTTTTCACGCACAACCTGCTGACCGCCGCGCTTTTCCTTCTCGCGGCGGCGACGCAGCGATGCCAGTGAACGCGAACGCTGTTCGTCGTTGCCACCGGTCGCAGCGGAGATTGTCAGCTTCGAGCGCCGGCGATCGTCGCCGGTGCGCGGGCGTGTCGTTGTCGGGGCAGGAGCTGCCTTCTGACGCTTGACCGGACGAAGTGCCTGTTTGCGGCTGTCGTCTTCGGCAGGCTTGTCGTCGCGGCCTGCAGCCGGACGTGCAGCTGCACCAGCAGGCTTGTCAGCGCGAGCACCACCTTGTGCAGGCTTGGCTGCTGCCGGAGCCGGTTTGGCGGGAGCTGCGGCCGCAGCCTTTGCGTCTTCCTCGGCTTTCAAGGCAGCCTGCTTGGCTTCTTCAGCTTCGCGAATCTTGCGGGCTTCTTCTTCAGCCTTCAGTCGCGCTTCTTCCTCAACCTTGCGGATCGCCTCTTCTTCGGCGCGCCGCTTGGCATCGATCTCTGCCTGCTTGCGCTCTTCGACTTCACGAACCTGCGCCATCTTGAGCGCTGCACTACGTGCTGCCGCTTCTTCCTTGGTCAGCGTCCGCAGAACGTTGCCGCCCTTTTGCTGCCGTTGGCCAGAAGCACCTGCAGCACGACGTGCTGCCTGCTGTGCGTCCGGTTGCGGCTTGCGCGGAGCTACCTCGGCAGGCTTTTCAAGCCGCTGTGTCTGAAGCGCGGGCTGTTCTGCCTTGGGCTCCTGACCCGGCACGACGACACGACGCTTCTTTTTTTCCACGACGACGGCTTTGGACCGGCCGTGCGAGAAGGACTGGCGAACAGTCCCCTGGTCACCACCACCCCTTTTGATGCCGAGCGTTTTCCGCTCAACACTGATTGTCTTGTCGCCTGGGTTTTTCGTATCGCTCATATTGCCTTCAGTCCTGCGCAACTGCACCAGCTGCGTTGCCTATATCTTTTGTGGCGGAATTCGACCGGAAAACCTCGAGTTCGCGTCCCCGCGACAGGAAGTTTTCGCTCGCCTGACCCGCAAGCAGTGCAGCATGTATCACATTTGACCGACCCAATGCCAAATTCAATTGAGTCGAATCGAACAAACGGACGATCTGCGGCCCGTTTGCGGTCTCACTTCGGCTTGCGGCCACCGCCGCCAGCTTTCGAATCCCATCCTCGGCTGCATCCGAAGCGTGGATCAGCCCCACGACAGTGTCCCGTCGAAGGGCAGCTTCAACTTTCGAGAACCCGGTCACGAGCTCTCCAGCCTTGCGGCTGATGGAAAGCGCAGACAAGGCCGCTTTTTCCAGAAGCACATCAACGCGCTCCGCAAGCCCCGGCTCGACAACGGCTTCACACTTGAAGCCGCGGCCGAACACCCGTTTCCTATCTTTCTCAGCGAGCCGGACTGTTTCGTCCGCTGCTGTAACCCATACGCCGCGCCCGGGGAGGACCCGTTTGAGATCCGGAACGACCTTTCCCTCAGGGTCCAGGACGAAGCGGATCATGCGATCTACCGGCTGAACCTCCCGCGTTACGGCACATTGCCGCTCGGTCGGCTCACTCTTTCTTGGCACCTGCCACCTCCGTTAGACCGCCTGCCGGCAGCGATTTCAGCCCTTCAGGATCGCGCCCGCAGCCGCTTCCTCAGTTTCTTCCTCAACGGCTTCAGCATCGTCAGCGACTTCGCCGTCTTCCTGCAGAGCGTTCAGTTCCTCTTCGGTCACCCAGCCAGCACTCACGCGGGCCGACATGATCATCGCTTCCGCATCGGCCCGGGACACATCAAATGTGCTCAGAGCACCTTCGAAACGCTTCGTCTCGCCGTCCTTGCGCTCGGTCCAGCCAACCAGATCGTCGGTGGCACACCCAGCCAGGTCTTCGACCGACTTCACGTCATCCTTGCCAAGCGCAACCAGCATCGCCGTTGTCAGGCCATCAATGGTGCGCAGATCGTCGGAAACTCCGAGATCGCGACGTTCCTGATCGAGCCGGGTTTCCAGCTCTTCCAGATAGTCACGCGCCCGCGCCTGAATTTCTTCTGCGGTGTCGTTGTCGAAGCCCTCGATCATCGAGATCTCGTCAAGCTCGACATATGCGACTTCCTCAACCGAGGTAAAGCCTTCTGTCGCCAAAAGCTGTCCGACCATTTCGTCGACGTTGAGAGCTTCCATGAACAGATTGGACCGTTCCTGAAATTCCTTCTGACGACGCTCGGACTCTTCGTTCTCGGTCATGATGTCGATGGCCCAGCCGGTAAGCTGAGAAGCCAGACGCACGTTCTGACCGCGACGACCAATCGCAAGACTTAGTTGTTCATCCGGAACGACAACTTCAATACGCTCGGCGTCTTCATCGAGCACAACCTTGGCAACTTCCGCCGGCTGCAGGGCATTGACGATAAAGGTCGCAGGCTCATCATTCCACGGAATGATGTCAATTTTTTCACCCTGAAGCTCACCGACAACCGCCTGAACCCGGCTACCGCGCATACCCACACAGGCACCGACAGGATCGATCGAGCTGTCCTTCGAAATAACCGCGATCTTGGCGCGTGAACCAGGGTCACGGGCTACCGAACGGATCTCGATAACGCCATCATAGATTTCCGGGACTTCCTGAGCAAACAGTTTCGCCATGAATTGCGGATGTGTGCGCGACAGGAAGATCTGCGGGCCGCGCTGTTCGCGGCGGACATCGTAGATATAGGCGCGAATACGGTCGCCGGTGCGGAAAGCTTCGCGCGGGATCAGCTCATCACGGCGAACGATACCTTCGCCACGACCAAGGTCGACGATGACGTTGCCGTATTCGGCACGCTTAACAACTCCGTTGACGACTTCGCCAACACGATCCTTGAATTCATCATATTGACGGTCACGCTCGGCTTCGCGGACCTTCTGCACGATCACCTGCTTGGCGGATTGCGCTGCAATACGGCCGAAATCGAGTGGCGGCAACGGCTCGGCGATGAAGTCGCCCAGGCTTGCTTCCGGGTTGCGGGCAAGTGCCTCGTCCAGCGAGATTTCAGTCGAAACATTTTCGACAGTCTCGACAACCTGAAGCAGCCGCTGAAGGCGGATTTCACCGGTCTTGGAATTGATCTCGGCACGCACCTCGGTTTCAGTGCCGTAGCGGGACCGGGCTGCCTTCTGGATCGCATCTTCCATTGCCGTGATGACGATGTTGCGGTCGATCGACTTTTCCCGGGCAACCGCGTCAGCGATTTGCAGCAGTTCCAGCCGGTTCGCGCTGATAGCCATTCATCCACTCCTCTCGCGCCCTCATCTTCAGGTAATTCCTGGCGCGTTTCGTTCATGCCCTGCGGATGTCCGCTTAGTTGGGCTTGTTGTCCCCTGTCGCCTGCCCCTCGGCGCGAGCGGCAAGCGCCGCCTTTTCCGCCTTGAGAGCAGCCGTAATCAAATCATCGGTCAAAACGAGCTTGGCCTCGCCCATGTCGGCGAGGGGCAGTTCGACCGTGTCAGTTTCGCCTTCGCGCGCATCCGGCAGACGTACCACCGCTGCGTCACCGCTAAGACCTGTCAGAAGTCCGCGGAAGCGCTTGCGGCCATCCTGCATCACCGCCATCTCGACCTTCAGCTCATGGCCGGCCCAGCGCTCAAAATCGCCCGGACGCACCAGAGGCCGATCGATGCCTGGAGAGGAAACCTCCAGATGATAGGCCCGGTTGATCGGGTCATCCACATCAAGCGCCGGCGACACGGCACGGCTGATCGCTTCACAGTCTTCCACAGTCATCGTGCCATCGGGACGCTCGGCCATGATCTGCAGCGTGCACCCATTGGCCGCGCTGATCTTTGTGCGCACAAGCCGATAGCCAAGGTCTTCAATGACCGGCTCGACAATTGCGGCAACCCGGGCGTCCAGCCCTTGCTCCGTAACTATGCGTTCTTCGTGTGCGCTCACACTCAACTCCTGTGCGACGGCGAAATCTCTTGTTCAACCGCCTGTCTGCAAATCTCGTGGCTGGTGTAAGCAAGAACGGAGCGGGTCCCGGCGGGGCCCACCCTCATACCGCTCATATAAGCCGTGTGAGATGAAACACGGGCTGTATAACGCCAAACCAGTCCCAAAGGCAATAGCGGTGCCTTGATTGGATTCAAACTCCTTGCACAGCCAAACCATCTCGAGGCTTGAGAGCGTTCTTGCGGCGGACGTGCAGCGGCGCTAGCTTTACCACCATGAGTAAAGTTGACGCCTCAAATATCCACAGCAGGCTGAGACAAGCCCGCATAGACGCAGGCTATCGATCCGCCGCGGCAGCGGCCGACGCAATGAAGATGTCTCACAGCACCTACCAAGCCCACGAGAATGGCAATCGAAATTTCGATTCCCGCGACGCTGCTCAATACGGTGCAGTTTTTAAAGTGTCGTCAAATTGGCTCCTATCAGGCGAAGGCGACCAACACACAGCAGACGAAATTGATGACAGCCAGAAGATCAAGCGGGCCGTCTATGGTGCTTTTGCCGCTGTGGAGGCCATGGGCCATGCCGTCAACGCGGAGAACATCAGCGAGGCGGCTGTACGTCTTTACGATCTCGAAGGCCGGTAGCCACTTCAGCAAGTGCGTACCTTGCCTCGGCCAAAACCACCCGAAAAGATCAAACCCTTAAAAAGGTAAGATACCGGCCGATGCGACCTTCTCGAATGGCCTTCGCCTCATAGCGCGTGCTCGGCCAATTGTCCCAGGGTGTTTTCCAGTCCAAAGCACATTGTGCGGTCCACTCGAACGAAGCGTGATCGCGGCAATGACGCAAGGTCCAGTCGACATAGGTGTCGATGTCACTTGCAAAGCGGAATTGGTGGCCAGGTTTCAGCACACGGGCGTAGCGATCCAGGTTCTGCTGATTGATAAAGCGCCGCTTCCAGTGCCGCTTCTTCGGCCAGGGATCAGGATAGAGTTGATAGGCGAGATCAACAGAGGCTTCCGGCAACCAATCCAGCAGATTGATCGCGTCATCATCGTAAAGACGGATGTTCTTGATGTCCTCGGCCACAACGGTTGTGACGACCTTGGCCATGCTGCCGACAAAGGGCTCAACACCGATGAATCCGGTTGCCGGGTTCTCACGCGCACGGTGGAGAAGATGTTCGCCGCCGCCGAAGCCCACCTCGAGGCAGACGTCCTCAACATCGGCGTCAAAAAGCCCCTTCAGATCTGCCGGCACCGGTGAGCCGAGATCCAGAGCGAGACGCGGCATCGCGTCTTCGACCAGCTTGGTTCGACTGGGGCTGAGCGGCTTGCCCTTTCGGCGTCCATAAAAGGAGCCTTCGTATCGGTCAGTCATGTTTCAAATCAAGCCGCCGGCCACATGGGCCGGCGGCAAGGTCCTGTTGTTCAAGGATATAAGGCGCGCCTTATTCCGCGATTGTGCGCAGCGCGTCAACCAGATCCGTCTTTTCCCAGGTGAAGCCACCATCAGCATCCGGCTCGCGACCGAAGTGACCATAAGCGGCAGTGCGCTCATAAATGGGGTTGTTCAGCTTCAGGTGCTCACGAATGCCACGCGGGCTGAGGCCCATGACTTCGCGCAGGCCCTTTTCCAGCTTGGCCTCGTCGCATTTTCCAGTCCCATGAAGATCGACATAGACCGACAGAGGATCGGCCACGCCGATGGCATAAGACAGCTGGATGGTGCAGCGGTCGGCAAGATCCGCCGCAACAACATTCTTTGCGAGGTAACGCGCCGCATAGGCTGCAGAGCGGTCCACCTTGGTCGGGTCTTTTCCGGAGAAGGCGCCGCCGCCGTGGGGTGCAGCACCGCCATAGGTATCCACGATGATCTTGCGGCCGGTAAGGCCGGCATCGCCGTCAGGTCCACCAATTACGAAGGTGCCGGTCGGATTCACATGCCAGACAGTTTCGTCGCTCAGCCAGCCCTCGGGCAGGGAGGAGCGGATGTAAGGCTCAACCATCGCGCGGACATCATCTGAGGACAGCGTCTCGTCCAGATGCTGGGTGGAAAGCACCAGAGAGGTCACGCCAACCGGCTTGCCGCCAACGTAGCGAACAGTCACCTGGCTCTTTGCATCCGGGCCAAGTGTCGGCTCTGCGCCGGACTTGCGTGCTTCTGCAAGGTTTTTGAGAATACGGTGAGAATAAAGGATCGGTGCCGGCATCAGCTCCGGGGTTTCGCGGCAGGCATAGCCAAACATGATGCCCTGGTCGCCGGCGCCCTCATCCTTGTTGTTGCTGGCGTCCACACCCTGGGCAATGTGAGCCGACTGGGCATGCAGGTGAACGGCGATATCGCAGTTTTCCCAATGGAAGCCATCCTGCTCGTAGCCGATATCTTTGACCGCCAACCGCGCCAAATGCGCGATGTAGTCCTTCGTCACGGTTGCCGGACCGCGGGTTTCTCCGGCGATGACAATGCGATTCGTGGTGGCGAGCGTTTCGCAAGCCACGCGTGCATCGGGCATGGCACCGAGGTAGGCATCAACAACAGCATCTGAGATGCGATCGCAAACCTTGTCCGGGTGCCCTTCCGAGACGGATTCGGAGGTAAAGAGATAATCTTGACGAGCCATTGGCGAGCGTCCTTCTGGGAATGAATACAACAGGAGCGGCGACCGTTGATCACCGCTCCCTAACAACATCAATCCAAAATGATTTTCGCCGCGTCAAGCGCGCATTTGTGTTTATTGATCGTCGCCGGCCAAAGAACGCACCAGATCCACGATCCGGCGGCGGACTTTCGGGTCCTCGATCCGCACGAAAGCCTTGTTCAGGGACAAGCCTTCCGAAGAGGAGAGGAAGTCGACGACATAGGAGGTCGGCTGCGTTTCGCCGAAGCCTTCAGCTTCTTCCGGCGTGCCTGGAGCATCTTCAAAGAAGAAAGCGACCGGAACCTTCAGGATTGTCGCAATGTGCTGCAGACGGCTGGCGCCGATTCGGTTGGTACCTTTTTCGTACTTCTGGATCTGCTGGAACGTGATGCCAAGAGCTTCTCCGAGCTTTTCCTGGCTCATGCCAAGCATCATGCGACGCAAGCGCACGCGGCTACCGACATGAATATCGATTGGGTTGGGAGCCTTTTTACTGGGCATCTGGCTTATGTCTTTCTTTGTTCTTGCGGCTATACACCACAGTTTCATTCGCTGAAACGGCGGACAAAGACCCTAGTCCAGTCAGCCCACGAGCGCCCCCATTCACTCGAAAACCGTTTCTTCTCATTCGCTTACCGGCATTTACTGGAAGCGAATGTGGGTTTGTACCACAGGTTGCCCACATACCCAAGGCGAAAAATCAATTTTGACGCGAAGTGCGGTTGTATCGCAAAAACAAGATTAAAATAAGTATCAGGAATTGCATAGTTAAAAAGATTTTATCACCATACTTGCTGTAAATTGTTTCTGATAGCTTTCCGGGCAGCTGACCCGAGAGAATACCACGAACATTGATGGAGAGTATCCCGGCCAACCGCCCCTTCGCGTCGAAGATGGCCGACACACCAGTGTTTGCGGCCCTGACCAAAGGCAAACCCTGCTCAATCGCGCGCATCGCCGATTGCGACACGTGTTGATAGGGGCCGGCCGTGTCTCCGAACCAGGCGTCATTCGTCACGTTCAGCAGGAAGTCCGGCCGTGGCCCCTCGGCTGAAGCCAGCGCCGGAAAGATCGCCTCGTAACAGACAAGTGGCAGAAACGACGTTCCTGAGGCAAGGGTCAAAGGCCTGCCGCGAAAGCCTGGTTGAAAGGCGCCTGGCGCAGTGACCAGCGCTCGCAAGCCAAGACTGTTGAGCAGGTCCTCGAGCGGCAGATACTCGCCAAAGGGAACCAGGTGCACCTTGTCGTAGGCATCGCGCACCGTGCCATCGCTATCAAAAAGATAGACACTGTTGAAGTAGTCGGTTTGACCACCAGCCTCTTCCGCCCGGATCGCGCCCGTGACAAAGGAACTTTTGCCCTCCACTACACCGGCGATGCGCACCATAGCCTCGGGCGAGGCCGTCAAAAGAAAGGGTACGGCCGACTCCGGCCAGATCAGGAGGCGCTCAACGCCATCCCGATCGTCGCCTTCGAGAGCCTGCTCGCTCAAGGAAATGTAGCGTTCGAAGATGCTGTCCCGGTTTTCAGGCAGCCATTTTTCGGCTTGAGGGATTGCCGGTTGCACGATCCGCAATTCGGTTGCGGTGTCCTGCGGGTCCTCCAACACAATCAGACGGATCGCACCGAAGAGCACGGTGCCGACCAGGCAGAGCGAACTCAGCCCGATAATCATCACCTTCTGGATGCGGGCGTTAGTGTCAAAAGCAACCGCAGGCGATGCCAAGATCAGAATAACCAGCAAGCCAAGACCGTAGACACCAACAACGCTCGCGACTTGAGCGAGGATTAGCATGTCCGAGAACGCGTAGCCAAAGATGTTCCAGGGGAACCCCGTCAGCACATGTCCGCGAACATAGTCGGCGCCCGACAGAACCAAAGCGAGCACCAGGACACGGTTCGGACCTTCCGGCCAGAAGCGAGCGGCAATCGCGAGGGCCAAGGCTGGAAAAAGCGCAAGGCCGACGGGCATTGCGAGTACCGCGAAGGGCATCATCCAAGCGAAGCGGTCACCATCAACAAGAAACGCGCTTCCAATCCACCAGAGGCCAGCCAGGAAATAGCCAAAGCCAAACCACCAGCCGATGGAAAAACCGGCAACCCAGCGCCACCTGGTTCCCTGGTTCCCCTGCTCGACGGCACCGTCGAGGAGCCAGACGAGAGCCGGCAAGGTCAAGGCCAAAACAACCCAGATGCCATAGGGCGGCATCGCGAGGGCAGACAGCAGCCCGGCGCCAGTTGCGAGGCCGCGGCGCCGCCACCCCCAAGCCAGAAGGCAGGTGTTCGGCAAAACCTGCAAGGCAGCCATCATCCGGTGCATATCGACCCGCGACTCAAATTGAAAAGACCACCCCGGAGCTTTGCCAATTGGCCGCATGGGGGTCAAGCATTGCCATGCTATTCGCTGGATTGCGCCTCACCGTCAACCGGCTGTACGTCCTCGCGCTTCACACGGCGACGCTGTTCGGTTATCCGGACCTCGGGGCGACGACGGCGAATGCGCAGTCGCTTGATCCTGCGCGGGTCGGCGTCAAGAATTTCAAATTCATATCCAGGCACGTCCGGGACGAGCAAGAGCTCACCTCGCACTGGCACACGCCCAATCGAAACGTAGAGAAGGCCTCCGAGCGTATCTACGTCTTCGCTCGCCTCGCTTGTCTCGAAATCGGTCCCGAGTTCGGCACCAAGGTCTTCAAGCGGCATACGCGGGTCTGCAATCCACATGCCCTCGCCTGCCGCCTCGAGCATCGCCTCTTCATCTTCGTCGTGTTCGTCCTCGATATCCCCGACAACTTCCTCAACGAGATCTTCAAGGGACACCAGACCGTCCGTGCCGCCGTATTCGTCGATCACAAGCGCCATCTGGATCCGGTCAGCCTGCATTTTTGCCATCAAGTCCGTTGCCGGCATCGACGGGGGAACGAACAGCAGCTGGCGAACGAGGCCTGCATCCCTCAGGGAGAGCGACAAGTCCACTTTCGACAGATCGACCTCTGCGGAGTTGTGCCCGGCGCCATCGACCGCATCTCCGACTGTGCCGCCGTCTCCCGTTTCGCCAGTGGCATCTTCATCCTTCGCATTGGCCACCATCAAGGCCATAAGGTCCTTGATGTGAACCATGCCGCGGGGATCATCGAGCGTGTCTTCATAAACCGGCATACGCGAATGACCCGAGTCCTGAAAGAGCTCCATCAGGCGGCCAAGCGTGATACCTGAATCCACAGCCTCAATGTCAGCTCTCGGGATCATGACGTCGTCGACGCGGAGCTCTCGCAAGCGCAGGATGTTGCCGAGCAGGAGCCGTTCTTCAGGGGAAAACGCTGTATCGCCACCGGTTTCGCGCGCCAGCTCGTCCTGCAAGTTTTCACGCAGACTGCCCGCACCTCTACGGCCGGTAAACAGGCCAGACAGCTTTCGCCAAATGACCGCTCCTTGCTGCGGCTCGCGCTGCTGTGGGTCCTCGCCCGCCGGGGCATTGCCATCGGCCTGTACGGCAGCCGAGGCGTCACTACTTCGTGGCTCTGAGCCTGTCATCGTCATCAATCGCCAAATCGCCCCTTTGAAACAGGGCCCTCAATCGTCATCAGCAAGCAGCGGCTTGTCCGCATATGGGTCAGAAATCCCGAGTCCGGCCAAAATTTGCCGTTCGAGACCTTCCATCAATTCCGCTTCGTCATTTTCCTGATGATCATAATCGAAAAGATGAAGCATTCCGTGAACAACCAGATGGGAAACGTGTTGGGAAAATTCAATTCCCAACTCATCTGCCTCGCGGTTGATGGTCTCCTGAGCCATCACAATATCACCCATCAGCGGGCCGTATAGATCACCATCGGGCTCGCTGCCGGGAAAAGAAAGAACATTCGTCGGCTTGTCCTTGTCGCGCCAGCGTTGGTTCAGCTCCTGAACAGCAGCATCATCAGTAAAGACCAGCGACACTTCCGAGCTGGCAAGTGCTTCCACGGGCGCGACCTTGAAGACTGCACCGATCGCAGCATGACACAGGGTGGCGAGTTCATTCTCATCAGGCCAGCGGCCTGCCACAACCGCTATGTCGATCTGGAAGTCATCAGGCAGCGCACCTTGCCCCGCCTGCGGCTTGTCATCCATCGTTAGCTATCATCCGCATCATTGGCTGCCCTGGCGGCCTCACGCGCGTCGTTGCGACGCTCCTTCGCCTGCGCTGCTTCACGCGACGCATTGTCATAAGCTGTGACGATCCGTGCAACAAGCTCATGGCGAACGACATCCGCCTCAGTGAATTGCACATGGGCCACGCCTTCGACCCCGGCCAAAAGCGACAAGGATTCACGCAATCCGGACGTCTGGCCCGGCGGCAAATCCACCTGGCTGGGGTCGCCCGTCACGATCATCTTAGAGCCTTCGCCCAGGCGCGTCAGGAACATTTTCATCTGCATCGATGTCGTGTTCTGCGCCTCATCGAGAAGCACGACTGCATTTGAAAGCGTTCGTCCGCGCATGAAGGCCAGCGGCGCAACTTCGATCATGCCTGACTGCAGACCGCGGTCGACCTTTTCTGGAGGCATCATCTCGTAGAGTGCGTCATAGAGCGGGCGAAGGTAGGGATCTACCTTCTCCTTCATATCACCGGGAAGGAAGCCAAGGCGTTCACCAGCTTCAACCGCAGGACGGGAGAGGATCAACCGGGTCGCATCGCCGCGTTCAATCAGGGCTGCCGCATATGCAACCGCCAAGAATGTCTTGCCCGTGCCGGCAGGTCCGGTACCGAACACGAGATCCGCACGATCCATGGACCGAATATAGGCGTCCTGTGTCGGCGTGCGGGCCACGATGGTCTTGCGCCGCGTCGAGACCTGGGCAAAAGCCAGTCTGGACTTGGGTTCCAACGTGGGAAGTGGCAGTTGAGCATCCGCAGCGGCAGCCATGCGCAAGGCGCCATCCACATCGCCTGGGTGAATGTCATGTCCCTGCTGCAAACGCTGGTAGAGCGCTTCCAGCGCGTTGCGCGCCTGGGCACAGCCAGCCTGCGAGCCCTTCAGTGTGACCTGATTGCCCCTGGCGATGGCGTCGACGCCCAGCTTTTGCTCGATGAGTGCGAGGTTTTGGTCAAATTGACCAAAGAGATCGCCGATCAGCCTGTTGTCTTCAAACGCTAGAACAATGTGCGTCATGTCCGAGGCCGTAGCCGCTGCCTGTTCCGGACTCTTGCGAGCCGAAGATTGGCTGTCACGCGTCAAATGCCGCCTCCTTGATGGCGTCGTGGGAAGACCCATTGGAAGTATGATGCCCTGCAACAAGCCGCCCGAACAGCGAATTGCTTCCGATCTCGACGATTTCCACCGCTTGTATCGTTCCGATCAGCGCCTCGGGCGCATCAACCGGCACGGGCTGTAGCCATGGCGACTTGCCGACGAGCTGCCCGGGGTTCCGACCCTTGCGCTCAAACAAGACATCGCAAGTCATTCCCAGACGCGATGCGTTGAAGGCTGTCTGCTGACTGGCGACAAGGGCCTGAAGTTCGGCCAGTCTCGCGCTCTTGACATCCTCTGGTACCTGATCAGTCATGGTTGCTCCGGGGGTGCCCGGCCGCTGGCTGTATTTAAACGAGAATGCCGAGCCGTATTCCACCCGGCGGATCAGATCCATCGTGTCTTCGAAATCCTGATCCGTCTCTCCCGGGAAGCCGACGATGAAATCGCAGGACATGGCGATATCCGGACTCGCCTCGCGGATCCGGTCGATCAGGCGAAAGTACTCGTCCCGCGTATGCTTGCGGTTCATGGCAGCAAGAATCTTGTCGGATCCGGACTGAACCGGCAGATGCAGGTAAGGCATCAGCGTTTTGAGGTCCCGGTGCGCATCGATCAATTCGTCATCCATGTCGCGGGGATGGCTGGTCGTGTAGCGAAGGCGGTCCAGACCATCAATTTCCGACAGGCGCCTGAGAAGTCTGCCAAGCCCCCAGTTTTTTCCATCGGGAGCTTCGCCGTGCCAACCGTTGACGTTCTGGCCGAGGAGCGTGATTTCGCGAACCCCGCCAGCCGCCATCTGCTCCGCTTCGTCAACGATCTGTGCGACAGGCCGGGAGACTTCCGCACCGCGGGTATAAGGCACGACACAGAAGGTGCAAAACTTGTCGCAGCCTTCCTGGACCGTCAAGAAGGCCGCCGGTGGACGTTTTTGAACAGGGCGGGCAGCCCTTTCGGACAGGTGCTCGAACTTGGCATCGATGTCGAACTCGGTTTCGACGACCTTTTTGCCCGACGCAGCCTCTTCCAGAAGTTTGGGCAGGCGATGATAGCTTTGCGGGCCGAAAACCATGTCGACGATCGGCGCGCGGCGGGAAATCTCCTCGCCTTCGGCCTGCGCAACACACCCGGCAACCCCGACCATCATGTCCTTGCCAGCCAGGGCACGCTCTTCCTTCACCTTCCGGATCCGGCCAAGCTCGGAATAGACCTTCTCAGCCGCCTTTTCGCGGATGTGGCATGTATTGAGAATAACAAGGTCCGCGTCGGCCAGGTCTTCGGTCACTGAATAGCCCTGCGGCGCCAGCACATCGTTCATGCGCTCGCTGTCATAGACGTTCATCTGGCAGCCATATGTGCGCGTAAAAACCTTGCGCTTGGGCGGGTCGGCTTTCACGTTGGCGGTGCCGGCGGCATCCGCCACTTCAATATCCAGACGATCGGTCATTCATTCCTCAGTACCGGTTCCACGGGCCGATATGAGCGCGCAGGCAGCGGTAAAATTCAATGGAGTGGCGGCAACGGTCTTAACTGGCATATGCGCTCAAAGCGTGCCGAAACAAGTCCAGACTGGCACCACTGTCTTCAGCCGCCAGCTTTAGCCGGTTTTGGATCGCTTGAGAATAGCGCAGTGTCAGAGATATCGGACGTTTTAAAAAGATCTACTCCACGGCCGCGCAAGGACGCGACCGTCATTGCTCGAACTTGTTCTTCCAATTGCCGCGTGAGAGCCTTCCGGTCCGTCGTGGACGTGACAAGAACCGGCTCTCCCCATGTGACCACCACATCAAGCGCGCCTTCGGTGAAAACACCCCAGAGGTGACCGGCCAGCTCCATATCCCCATACCAGGCAACATGAGGCCGGAATTGCCGCCCCATAGGCAGGCCGTGAAGGGAATGATAGGCGACAGACAGGGGCTGAACCCAGACCTCACCGTCCTCATCCAACGCTCGCGTTGCAGCTCCCAGCAGCGCCGAGCGGAACGGCAGAACGCCGTTGCCGTCATTTGACGTGCCTTCAGCGAAGAGAACCATCGCGTCGCCCTGTGCCATGCGTTCTGCAATGGCGTCGGCGACCTTTCCCGTATCAGTTCGGCGGGTGCGATTGACGAAGACAGTCCGCTGCAATTTTGCGAAAAGCCCGAAAATCGGCCAGGCAGCCACTTCGGACTTGGCGATGAAAGACAAGGGCATGAGGGAACCGACAACGGTGATATCAACCCATGACGCATGGTTCGCGGTGATCAACAAGGGACGGCCGCATTCAGGCGCACCGACCTGTTGCACTCTTATGCCAACCAGCCGTGTTGCAACACAGTGCCAGACATGCGGCAACTTGCGCTGAAGGGGATGGCCCAACCTGACCGCCAACCATTGCGGCGGGATCAATGCAACGGAGACGACCGTGAGGGCGAAAATCGCCCAGATTGCCTTAATCCGAGCCATCACCCTTGTCCGGCCCCTCTGATTTCAGCGGAACACCATAAAGCTCAAGCCTATGATCGACGAGTTTGTATCCCAGCTTTTGCGCAATGAACTCCTGCAGCGCTTCGATATCCTCATTGCGGAACTCAATCACCTTGCCAGATCTCAGATCGATCAGATGGTCGTGATGCTCGTCTGGTACTGTTTCATATCTGGACCGCCCGTCGCGGAAATCATGCCTTTCTATCATGCCCGCATCTTCGAAGAGCTTGACTGTCCGATAGACCGTGGAAATCGAAATGCGTGAGTCTATGGCGACGGCGCGGCGATACAATTCCTCGACGTCAGGATGTTCGTTGGAGGCATCCTCAATGACGGAGGCAATCACGCGGCGTTGCTCTGTCATGCGCATGCCCTTGGCCACGCATTGTTCCGCAAGCGTCGATTGCTGCTCTTCCGTCATATTCACCCGAGACCCGATCACCAATTAGAGAACAGGTCAGCGATTAAAGAAGATCGACGCGCATGACAAGCGCGGTTCCATCTCCATCACCAGCCCGGTAGTAGCCCTTGCGTTCCCCCACTTTGCGGAAACCACGGCCCTTGTAAAGGCGCAAGGCGGGCTCATTGGCGGCATCGACTTCGAGAAAAAGGCATTCACAACGGTCACCGTAGAGCCGAAACATCACGTGGTGCAAAAGAGACCCGGCGAGACCTCGACCGCGGCACTTCGGGTCAACAGCAATGGTCAGTATCTCGGCCTCCCCGGCAACCGAACGAATGAGAATGAAGCCCATTGGCTTGCGCGTTCCGAAGGGATTGGCACGCCGGATCACGAGTGCAAAAACACCACTTTGACCGAGAAGCCGCGCCAGTTCCTCTTCGCCCCAGCCATGACCAAAAGAGGCGCTGTGTATCTCGGCAAGCTGCGGCAGATCTTCGTCCACCACCTCTTCCACGACAGGAGGCTCAGGTCTGGACCACCAGAAGCTCATTTGCGCTCGATCCTGCCCTTTTTCTGAGGTGTGGCGTCTGGCGGACGGAGGTAGAGCGGCGCGGCAGTCGCCGATTTCGGATCCGTCACCATTCCAAGACGCGCGACCTCGGCAATATCAGGGTAGGCCATCTCATTCTCAATGATGCCATCGCCCCGGCACAGGGCATCCGCAACCTTGCGAGCGGCCGAGCCCGCCAGCCGCAGCTCGCCCGGCAGAGTTTCCACGAGGTTCGTGAGTGTCTGGACACTAGCTTCACCTGCAATATCACCGGACGCATCAAAGAGCTGGCAATAAACCTCATCCCCCTTGCCCTCAAGCGCCACGAGGAGTGACGAACCCACCGTGGTTTCGCAGGGTACGCTCGACCGCGCGATGGCGGCAAGGGTCGTAACGCCAACGACAGGCTTTTCGAGAACAAGACCGAAGCCCTTGGCAACAGATAGTCCGACCCGCAAGCCGGTAAAACTCCCCGGACCCGTCGTCACGATCACACGGTCAAGGTCGGTGAAGGCGGTGGATGATTCCGCCATGACGTCGCCGATCATGCTCATGAGACGCTCGGCATGACCTCTGCCGATCTCTTCGGCACGTTGAATCTCGCAAGGGTTTTCGTCGCTGTCGTCAAGGACGGCAACGGCACAATTGGCAAGAGCGGTATCGATAGCTAGTACGCGCATGATGGCCCCGGCTTAGCTGCCGCGAGGCGTTCTGTCGAGCTGCGCTTTGGACTTACCCCAAAGGTTGGGCTTGCAGCCCTCTGCCACACAGCTCCTCCAAAACGACAAAAGCCCGGCGCGATGGCCGGGCTATCAAATGTCGGTCTGCGAATAATCAGATCGGACGTACTTCTTCAACTTCCGGCACGAAATGCTTCAGAAGATTTTGAATGCCATGCTGAAGTGTTGCCGTCGAGGACGGGCAGCCAGCACAGGCGCCGCGCATGGAAAGGTAGACAATGCCTTCCTTGAAGCCCTTGAAGGTGATGTCGCCGCCATCCTGGGCGACGGCAGGACGAACACGGGTTTCAAGCAGATCCTTGATGACCGTGACCGTTTCCTCGTCACCGTCGTCGAAGAATTCGCCTTCTTCGATATCTTCGCTCTGCCCTGAAGCCATTACCGGCTGTCCGGACATGAACTGTTCCATGATCGCACCGAGAATCGCAGGCTTCATGTGCTGCCAGTCGGTGTCGTCCTTGGTCACTGTGATGAAGTCGTGACCAAAGAAAATCGCGCTCACGCCGGGGATCTGGAACAGCTTCTCGGCAAGCGGGGAAGCGCCAGCGTCAGCCGCAGAGCGGAAATCATAGGTCCCTTCAGCCAGCACGACGCGGCCCGGAAGGAATTTCAGCGTTGCCGGATTCGGCGTTGCTTCGGTCTGAATAAACATCTTGGGATCCCACGAACGTCGAAGCGCTGTCAGAGCGCCGCCACGCTGTTCTTATCGGTTTTCTACGATGGGATAATACTGCATACCACCGCAGTTTGGAACTCTTAAAATGTAGATGGCGTTGCCCGGCGCAAATTCAAGGCTTGGCACCAAGTCCCTTCGCACTCGACCTTAGGCCAGAGCGGCGATTGAGTCATCGTCCAAGTTGCCCGGAACGATCGTGACCGGTATCGGGAAGCTGCCTGCAGCCTTGCCGGCCATCGACGCGACGAGCGGTCCAGGCCCTTCCTTGCTCAACCCGGCAGCCAGGACGAGAATAGCAATATCGGCATCAGATTCGATGAGATCAACAATCGCTTCTGAGGTATTGCCTTCCTTCACAACTGTTTCAGGCTCGGCTCTTGCGACAGAGCGGACCCGTTCAGCGGCCTTGGCCAGCGTCTGGTCGGCTTTTTCCATCGCCTCCGCCCGCATGATGTCCTCTACCCCGAGCCAATGCTGAAAGTCGCCGTGCGCTACAACGAACAAAAGCGTTACAACTCCGCTGGTCCGCGCGGCTCGTTTGGCTGCATAGACGATAGCGCGATCGCACTCTGGTGTGTCATCGACCACGACCAGAAACTTTCTGCGATGGCCCTCTTCATTGCTTTTTCTGATTGCTACCATGGGTGCATGCTGCCATCGGCTACGCCATTCCGCAAGCGGAAGGCTTTGTCAGGTTCAGCGGCAGAGCAGCGCATGTTCAACTGCGCCCCTCCAGCGTTGAAAACACGTCAGAGGATGAACTTCGACAGGTCGACGTTCTTGGCCAGCTCACCAATGTTCTCGCGCACGTAATCTGCGGTGATTTCGATGGTCTCGCCGGGACGATCCGGCGCGGTGAAGGACACATCATCCAGAATCCGCTCCATGACCGTCTGCAGCCGCCGCGCACCGATGTTCTCAACCGAGGCGTTGAGATCGACCGCAACCGAGGCGATCTCGTCAATTGCATCTTCGGAAAACGCCAGGTCGACGTCTTCGGTCTTCATCAAGGCAATGTACTGCTTGATAAGGCTCGCCTCGGGCTCGGTGAGGATGGCGCGGAAATCGTCGCGGGTCAGGGGACGCAACTCTACGCGGATCGGAAGACGCCCCTGAAGCTCCGGTAACAGGTCTGACGGCTTGGCTACGTGGAACGCGCCAGACGCGATGAAGAGAATGTGGTCGGTCTTGACCGGGCCGTGTTTGGTCGACACGACCGTGCCTTCGATCAGCGGAAGAAGATCCCGCTGTACACCTTCGCGGGAGACATCGCCGCCACTTCGGCCTTCCCGGGCGCAGATCTTGTCGATTTCATCCAGAAAGACGATCCCGGAGTTCTCGACGAGGGAAATGGCCTCCTGGACGATCTTGTCCTCATCCAGAAGCTTGTCGGATTCTTCGTTGATCAGGAGTTCATAGGACTCGCTCACCGTGGTGCGCTTCGTCTTGGTCTGGCCACCGAAGGCCTTGCCGAGCAAATCTCCGACATTCATCACGCCGACGCTCGCCCCTGGCATGCCGGGCATGTCGAAGCTTGGCATCTGCGCCTGGGCGCGCACCTCAACCTCGATTTCCTTCTCGTCCATCTCGCCTTCGCGCAGCTTCTTGCGAAAGCTGTCCCTTGTCGCAGGGCTAGCGTTCTTGCCGACCAACGCGTCAAGAACCCGGTCTTCGGCCAGGACATGCGCCTTTGCTTTCACAGCTTCACGTTTGGCGTCGCGGACGAGACCTATGCCTGCTTCGACAAGATCGCGAATGATCTGTTCGACATCACGGCCGACATAGCCGACCTCCGTGAACTTGGTGGCCTCGACCTTTGCAAAGGGCGCATTGGCGAGTTTGGCCAGCCGGCGGGAAATCTCGGTCTTGCCGACCCCGGTCGGGCCAATCATGAGAATGTTCTTCGGCAGAACCTCTTCGCGCATCTGGCCCTGAAGTTGCTGACGGCGCCAACGGTTGCGCAGAGCGATTGCGACCGCGCGTTTGGCGTCTTTCTGACCGACAATGTAGCGGTCCAGTTCGGATACGATTTCGCGAGGCGAAAAGTCAGTCATGTCTTTTCTTTCACACAAAGGATCAGTCTATGGCGGGAACGAAGCTCATCACCGCCGTATCGGAGAGCGGCTTGACGACCAGCCGGCGGACGGCACGCCAGGCTGAGCCGAGAAGCAAAATGAAACAACCAAGCAGCACAAGGGTCATGGCCAGCGTAATGTCTTCCGAGACCTCGGCCTTGGTCATGAGCGTTGCGATGGCAAATCCAAAGTAGCCCAGGCCCGATACGAGGAGCGCACGCCGGTCCACCAGGATTGCAACGAACGCAAGGCCCAGGAAAAGTCCGATCACGACGAGAGCATAGAAGGTGCTTTGGGACTCGCCCTCTGCCATCACCAGCATCAAGGCAGAATGAACGATCAGGGGTGCCGCCATCAGATGCAGCCAGAAGGCCTTGTCGCTGTTTACGGTCACACGCTCAATATCACGACTGTCGAACATCATCGCAAGTGCAAAGCAGACGAGACCTGCCACCAGCATGAACCAGGTCACATGATCGACGACAAATCCCGGTGCGGCGCTTTCGATCAGCACCGCAACGAGTAACAACACGCCACCAGCAATGCCGGTCACACCAACAGGCACCTTGAACCGCAAGTAGTGCAGCACCGCCCCCGCGATGGCGATCAACGTCGGCAGAATCAGGAGATAGGCCCCATCCGGATCGATCGATCCTCCAGAGCGCGCGCCTTCAAAAACACTAATGCTGTCACCACCGGCGATCAAGCCGATACAAGTCATAAGGAACAGTGGGGTGAACGCCAGACTGAGAAGAAACGACGGCAGTGCGAGCCGCATGCGACGCGCGAAGATTTCTGAAAGGATCCAGACCGAACCCGCAGCGATCCCGGCAATCACCCCCATCGAGCCAAGATCCTGCAGACCATATGTCAGGCCAAACAGGAAGATCACGATTCCAATCGCAATGAAGACATCGTGGAAACCGCGAACAAAGCGGACTTCCTCTGCATCGACACGCGATACCGGAGCGTCACTGTCTTCCAGACGCTCCTGCCGGACCCAGAACTCAGCCAGACGATCTGCCTGTTCCCTTGAGAGGATCCCTCTGGCGACGGCTGCGTCCAGTCTTTTTCCGGAGAGACCCACGGTGGCGTCAGCCTGCTCGCCCGGCGTGCTCACGTTTCGCTCTCCAGGCTTTCAACCAGAACATTGGAGTTGGTGTAGACGCAGATATCAGCCGCAATGGCCATGGCCTTCCGGGCAACGGCTTCGGCGTCATGCTCCGTGTCGACCAACGCACGACCGGCCGCAAGCGCGTAATTGCCACCCGACCCAATACCCATGACGCCGCCTTCCGGTTCCAACACATCTCCGGTTCCGGTCAGCACCAGCGATACCTGCTTGTCCGCGACCAGCATCATGGCCTCGAGCTTGCGCAGATAACGGTCTGTTCTCCAGTCCTTCGCGAGCTCGACACAGGCGCGCATCAACTGACCAGGATATTGCTCGAGTTTTGTCTCAAGACGTTCGAACAAGGTGAACGCATCGGCGGTGGCCCCGGCAAATCCGGCAATGACCTCGCCCTTGGATAAGGGGCGCACCTTGCGGGCCGTGTTCTTGATCACGGTCTGACCGAGGGAGACCTGGCCGTCGCCGGCGATGACAACCTTGCCACCCTTGCGTACCATCAAGATCGTGGTTCCGTGCCAGGTTGCCGGTTCGCGGGTCTCGCTCATAAATGCCTCTCAATGGTGTCGTGATGAGTTGGCAGCGCCAAAACAAGCTGCCATCCTTGTGTTCTATGTAAGCCGCCACTGACCGAATTCCAAGCGCGGCCGCTGTCTTGTCAAACGGCTATCGCCCCAACGATTGAAGACGGCTCTGGTGATTGAGTGCCTGAACAACACCGCTCAGGATGTTCGCAGACCTTTCGTCCGCCAGGTCGCCCTTGGCCGTGAAGGCGTTTGCAGCGGAAGACACGGTGATCATCTGGGGCAACACGGTTGCACCCAGTCCGACTTCGAGAATTGTCCGCATCCCGATCAGGCCGCGCATACCGCCAAAGCCCCCGGGCGACGCGGCGCCAAGTGCAAAAACCCGGTTCTTGAAAGCTGCAGAAGGTGGCTCGCCCGGACCAGAGAGCCGGCTGATCCAGTCAATTGCATTCTTTAAAATGGGCGTGACGCCAGCATTGTATTCAGGACAGGCGATGAAGATGCCATCCTGCCGACAAAACAGCTCCTTGAGCGTTTGAGCGTTCTGCGGAACGCCCCGATTGGTTTCCAGATCGCCGTCGTAAAGCGGCAGCGGATAGTCCACCAGCGAGATCCGGGTGACTTCGGCATCGGCCAGCGCCAGCTGTTTGGCCACAAGCGCCGCAAGTTCGCTGTTGAAAGATCCCGATCGCGTCGAGCCGGAAAAAACCAGAATGCGATTTTGCTGCATGTTCACTCCCGTGGGAAAAAAACTGGTCGCACAACGCGGCATCAACCCGAGGGGCATCGGCCCTCAAAAGGAACCAGCTGGTCGTAGGCCCAATTAAAGACGAAGGCATAGGCCATGTAGAATAGCGTGAAAGAGAGGTCCACCATCAAGGCCTCGAGAAGCGTGATCTCAAGATAGGCCGCAATCATTGGCATCAAGACGACAAGTAGGCCCGCTTCGAAGCACACGGCGTGCACGGCACGGGTCAGGAGCCCCTTGTTCGATTTGCCCGACCACTTCATAAGAACGCGGTCGAAGAGGCGATTGTAGAAATAAGCCCATCCGGTCGCAACGGTGGCACAGATTATCCCGATGATCCCTATGTCAGCAAAAGGTTTGTCGAGCGCCCATGCTCCAATGGGCGTGACGATCAGCAGCCCTATGAGTTCGAAGCAGATTGCGTGCCGTATCTGATCTGGTGTCGTACGCACTTGATTTCCCCAAACCGTGAGCCGGGTCGTCCCGGCGGAAGTTCCAAGATTGGGGAGGTCGTCCTCTTGTCCGATCTGTTTAACGTTGTCAGGTCAGTGTACCCATCGGTAGACCCAGACGCGTGCCGGCGGCAGGTTTTTCCAGATCCATTCGG
This sequence comes from Labrenzia sp. CE80, assembly GCF_009650605.1. Taxonomy (NCBI): domain Bacteria; kingdom Pseudomonadati; phylum Pseudomonadota; class Alphaproteobacteria; order Hyphomicrobiales; family Stappiaceae; genus Labrenzia; species Labrenzia sp. CE80. Next base: position 156,869 of record NZ_WAJT01000002.1, on the reverse strand, counting down.
ATTTGGTCAAGGAGAACATGCCCGCACGCGGCTTTACCGGCGGAACAAGTGCATAGGAGAACTGAACCAGTGGTGCACCCGGCTTCAAGAGCTTCAAGGCGTCCAAAACGAAGCGCTCACGCGCCTCTTCCGACCGCGAGAAAAGCGGCAGGCTGGATACGATACCATCCAGCCCATCCTTCGCGAAATCCGATACCTCGCCCTCCGAAAAGATCGTGCTCATGGCGTATGCGTCGCCCTGGATGACGTTCAAGTCGGGAAACCGCTTTCTCAAAAGACGATAGAAGTCATCGCTGTATTCGATCGAAACGAGATTTTGAGGCGGCACGCCACGGTCAAGAATCGCCTGTGTCACGACCCCTGTGCCTGGACCCAGCTCAACGAAATGCGCGCCAGGCTCGGGTGTGATGAAGGACGCCATTTTCTTGGCGAGAAGTGGCCCCGAAGGACTCACTGCACCGGTCTTGAGCGGGCTTTCCACCCAGGTCCGCAAAAACCGTACCTCATCAAGCGCCTTGGCCTTCAGTTCCTTGACCTTACGCAGCCTGGTGAGAACGGCATCGCTATGGGTGCCGGGCAGATCCATCATTGAGTGCATTCCTCCTGCAACGAATACCAATGTAGGTGCCGTTGCGAGATGATTTCAAGATAGATAGCCCGCTTAGACGCTCAAATTGTCGATGAAGTCTTTGACTTTAGTGAAGAAACCGGCAGATTCCGGGTGATTCTCACCGGAGGATTCCTGTTCGAATTCTGCAAGAAGTTCGCGCTGGCGCTTGGTCAGATTGGTCGGGGTCTCGACTGTAACCTGGACATACATGTCGCCATGCTGAGTCGCCCGCATGATTGGCATGCCCTTTCCGCGCAGACGGAACTGCTTGCCCGTCTGGGTACCTTCAGGAACCTTTACGCGGCTGGTCGCACCATCAAGGGTCGGCACATCGAACTGACCGCCGAGCGTCGCTGTCGACATGGAAATCGGCACGCGGCAGTAAAGATCTGCTCCATCACGCTGAAAGATCTCGTGAGGCTTCAGTGACAGGAAGATATAGAGATCACCAGCCGGGCCACCACGAAGGCCTGCTTCCCCTTCGCCCGCAAGACGGATGCGCGTTCCATCCTCGATGCCGGCAGGGATGTTGACCGACAGGGTCCGCTCCTGGGTTGTCCGACCAACGCCGCCACAACTGTCACACGGATCGGAAATAACCTGGCCTTTGCCCTGACAGGTAGGGCAGGCACGCTCGAGGGTAAAAAAGCCCTGCGCCGCACGAACGCGGCCGGCTCCACCGCAGGTGCGGCACGTGGTCGGGCTGGTACCAGGCTTTGCGCCGGACCCCGAACAGGCGTCGCAGGTTACGCTGGTCGGCACCTCGATCTCAACGGTCTTGCCATTGAACGCGTCTTCCAGGGAAATATCGAGATTGTAACGAAGGTCGGCGCCACGCTCACGGCCGCCAGACCGACGCTGACCACCCATTCCGAAGAACTCTTCGAATATATCGGACATGGTTGAGGAGAAGTCGGCGCCATGTGGACCACCGCCACCACCACCGCCGCCGAAACCGCCATTCTCAAAGGCGGCATGACCGAAGCGGTCGTAGGCTGCGCGCTTCTGCGGGTCTTTCAGCGTGTCGTAGGCTTCATTCGCTTCCTTGAAGCTGGCTTCTGCTTCAGCATCTCCCGGATTGCGGTCCGGATGATACTTCATTGCCATCTTGCGGTAGGCACTCTTCAGCGTCTTTTCATCCGCTTCGACTGTCACGCCCAGGACTTCGTAGAAATCGCGTTTGGCCATTCGTGGTCACTCGTTTCTTTTGGCCGACGGCGCTTGGTTCATTGACCAGACGCCTCGTTTCAGGCCTTTTGCCGGCGGTGCCTTCTTTCTGCAACATTCAGTCAAATGTGGACAGGTCACATATCGTGTCCAGTTCCAGCCATGTTTTGACATCTTCAGGAGTGCGGCAGAGGCCTGTCGGCTTGATGACAGCGGCCCGCGAAATAATTCCGCAGGCCGCTGATTACGTCGGTCAGGCAGACTTCTTGTCGTCGTCCTTGACTTCTTCGAAGTCTGCATCGACGACATCATCGTCTGCGGCAGCGGCTTCTTCACCTTCGGCGCCCTCTTCGCCTGCAGCTTCCGCCTGGGACGCCTGGTAGATGGCTTCGCCGAGCTTCATGGAAGCTTCCGCAAGTGCCTGGGTCTTGGCCTGGATGCCTTCCAGGTCTTCGCCTTCAAGAGCCGTTTTCAGATCTTCAAGAGCAGCCTCGATGGCAGCCTTGTCTTCTTCGCTGACCTTGTCACCGTGATCCTTGACGGATTTTTCGGTGGAGTGAACAAGCGCTTCGCCCTGGTTTCTGGCTTCCACCAGTTCCTTGCGCTTCTTGTCTTCGTCCGCGTGGGATTCGGCGTCCTTGATCATCTGATCAATATCGGCGTCGGAAAGACCACCAGATGCCTGGATGCGGATCTGCTGCTCCTTGCCGGTGCCCTTATCCTTCGCGGAGACATTCACGATGCCGTTGGCATCAATGTCGAAGGTCACCTCGATCTGCGGAACGCCACGCGGTGCCGGTGGTAGGCCGACCAAGTCGAACTGGCCGAGAACCTTGTTGTCGACAGCCATTTCACGCTCGCCCTGGAAGACGCGAATAGTCACAGCCGTCTGATTGTCTTCAGCGGTTGAGAACACCTGGCTCTTCTTCGTCGGGATCGTCGTGTTGCGGTCGATAAGACGGGTGAAGACACCACCAAGAGTCTCAATGCCGAGCGACAGCGGGGTCACATCGAGAAGCAGAACATCCTTGACGTCGCCCTGCAGAACGCCTGCCTGAATGGCGGCACCCATGGCAACGACTTCATCCGGGTTAACACCCTTGTGAGGCTCTTTGCCGAAGAAGGTCTTCACGGTTTCCTGGATCTTCGGCATGCGGGTCATGCCACCAACCAGAACGACTTCATCGATCTGACCGGCAACAAGGCCGGCATCCTTAAGAGCTGCCTTCATCGGCTCGATCGTGCGCTTGACGAGATCGTCAACGAGTGATTCGAACTTGGCACGGGTGAGCTTCAAGGTCAGGTGCTTGGGACCGGATGCATCCGCCGTGATGAACGGCAAGTTGATTTCGGTCTGGGCAGAAGACGACAGTTCGATCTTGGCCTTTTCAGCACCTTCCTTGAGGCGCTGGAGAGCCAGCTTGTCGTTCTTCAGATCAATGCCCTGTTCCTTCTTGAACTCGGAAGCCAGGTAGTCGACCAGAACCATGTCGAAGTCTTCGCCACCGAGGAACGTGTCACCGTTGGTGGACTTCACTTCAAAGACGCCGTCGCCGATTTCAAGAACCGACACGTCGAACGTACCGCCGCCAAGGTCATAAACAGCAATGGTTTTGCCGTCGTTCTTGTCGAGGCCATAAGCCAGGGCTGCCGCGGTCGGCTCGTTGATGATGCGCAGAACTTCAAGGCCGGCAATCTTGCCTGCATCCTTGGTTGCCTGACGCTGAGCATCGTTGAAGTATGCGGGAACGGTAATAACCGCCTGGGTCACAGTCTCGCCGAGATAACTCTCTGCGGTTTCCTTCATCTTCTGGAGAATGAAGGCAGACACCTGAGACGGAGAATACTTGTCGCTGTTGGCTTCAACCCATGCATCGCCGTTGTCGCCCTTGACGATTTCGAATGGCACGAGCTTCTTGTCCTTGGCTACGGTCGGATCATCGAACCGACGGCCAATCAGACGTTTGACAGCAAAAAGGGTGTTGGTAGGGTTGGTAACAGCCTGACGCTTGGCTGGCTGGCCAACAAGGCGCTCGCCATCGTCGGAAAACGCAACCATGGAAGGCGTTGTACGGGCACCTTCTGCGTTCTCAATTACCTTAGGTTCCTTACCGTCCATGACGGCGACGCACGAGTTTGTCGTGCCGAGGTCGATACCGATGACCTTTGCCATATTAGCCTCTCTTTCCAGCAAACCGGAATGACCCGTAACGGCATCCTTCCGGTTCCTCTTCACAAATATCCGGGACAGCACCCGGTCGTTGCACCTTGGCGCAACGCTCGAACGCTATATAGGAGGATGAAACTGCCCCTGCAAGACACCGAAGAGACAGCATTTGCAGGTTAACCCTGTATTCTCGATAATTCTTCAAAGGTCGTTACCATGTGCCGGTTATTCACCGGCTTGTCACGCTTCTAACAAGCAATGGAGCCTGGCGCGAATTTTATTCGAGAGGATGAAATGAAAGACAACGAACTATGGGAACGGATCGCATCCTGCCATCCCGATGACGTCGAAGCATCTTTTCCCTTTTCAAGTCGGCTGGCGCGCGAAAACGGCTGGCCCCTCGAGTTCGCAGACCACGTCATCGGCGAATACCTGAAGTTTGCCTACCTCTCACGCCTCGATGCAGGCAGCGTCACCCCGAGTGACGAAGTTGACCAAGCCTGGCATCTGCACCTTACCTACACCCAGCACTATTGGGGCCCATTTAAAGATGCGCTCGGAGCTCCCTTGCACCACATGCCGACCAAAGGCGGCGGCAACCAGGCCGCCTACTTCCATGCCACCTACGAGAAAACGCTAAATCTCTACAGGCAGGAATTCGGGGAACCACCTGCCGACATCTGGCCACCCGCCTCCATTCGATTCGCTCGCGCCCCTCATTTCAAACGAATCAACACACAGGAAGTCTGGCTGGTCCCGAAACTTTCGCTCAGGCTCCTTTCGGATCGCATACTTCGCCCGTTCAAGGTCACTCGTTTTTCCGCGCGAACCGCCGGCCTTTTGGCCTTCGCTTCGCTTGCCGGTGCGGGCGCAGCCCTCGCCCACACCGAACCGCAGGGAGATACCTTCATCGAACAGTTTCGCAATATGATGAACCACTGGGCCGAGGAACATACCGGCGTGTTCGTGCTGGGTGCTGTCGGGGTCTTCGCTGTGATTGTTGCGATCCGAAAGAGCGCTTTCGGCAAATCGGGGTCCGACAGCGGTTCTGGCTGCGGCAGTGGCGGCAATGATGGGGGAGCTTCAGGATGTGCCGGTTGCGGTGGCGGGGATTAGGTCAAGATGACTGGATCGCCAAGTTTCGGTACAAAGGGCTTCCAGATGTTGCCGGGGTATTTCGACCGTGAGGCACAGGAAGCCCTGGTCGATGAGCTCAGGCTTGTTCTGGCGAAGGCACCTTTGTTCCAGCCTAAAATGCCGAAAACCGGCAAGGCCTTTTCTGTCCGGATGAGCAATTGTGGCTCGCTTGGCTGGGTCGCAGACATCAACGGCTATCGCTACCAGCCGACACATCCGACCACCGGCAAGAAATGGCCGGAGATGCCCTCAGCCCTTCGCAAGCTTTGGAAAGCTGTCGCCGCCGATGCGCCAGAACCGGAGGCCTGCCTGATCAACTACTATGCGACCACTGCGAAAATGGGCCTGCACCAGGACAAGGATGAGGAAATGTTCGGCGCGCCGGTTGTCTCGGTCTCACTCGGCGATACAGCAACTTTCCGCATGGGCGGCACGACGCGAAAGGCCCCGACCAGCTCCATGCGGCTGACGTCTGGCGATGTTGTGATTCTCGGAGGAGAGGCGCGCCTTGCCTACCACGGCATCGACAGGGTACTGCCCGGCACGTCAACACTTCTGAAGAATGGTGGCCGGATCAATCTGACTTTGAGACGGGTGACGCCGGATCAGTGACGCGCGGCCAGATAGGATGCTGGATCGGGATTGGCGATCATCATGGTATCGCGCCAGAACACTTGCTCTGCGTTGATCAGCTCAAGCTCCCAAACGCAGCCAATCACGGGCCGCTCCGCCGAATTCAGCGGCTCTTGTTCGCCATAAAGCGTCCGGCGGATGTGTTGGCACAGAACACAACCTTGAACCCACCAATAGAACGAATGTGTGATACCGGTCTCGCCCAGATGCAAGAGCACAAAACCAAGCCCATTGTCTTGCCCTTCCGCCGACACCCGCGGAGGCAATTCAGCCTCGGCAATAGCCTTGGCCTCGGCTATGTTTTCCTGGGAAACGACGTTCCCAGAGGCTGCGATTCCATAGACCTTCAGCTGAAGCGGCGTGACCGACCACAGTCCGAGATCAGTGACAGCGCGAGGATGATAGATTTCCGTTTCAGCTGCCATCGCTTCAACTCTCTTTATGCGTTCGCCGGAACTGTCAGAACAGATCGCGTGCAACGATGCCAACAAGCGCTGCAGCGATCACCCATAGGGCAATGCGGCCCGATCTGGTGTGACGGGCTTCCGCCTTGCCGATGGCTTCTGCGGTGTCCTTGTCGAAACGCAGACCCTTAGCGGTCATCTTCTCGAATTCTGCCGACATTCTGCCGACACGGTCGGCGAACAAAGGCAGATCATTGGCAATGCGGCCCATGGCGCCGATCGCCTCCCCAGCATCTCGCAGTTTGCCAACCGGGCCAAGATTGTCGCGAATCCAGGAGCCGACGACTGGCTCTGCCGTATGCCACATATCCAGATGTGGGTTCAGCGTGCGCGCTACGCCCTCGACCACGACCATGGTCTTTTGCAGCATGATCAACTGGGTCTGCGTGCGCATCTCAAAGAGCTCGGTGACCTCGAACAGCTGGGTCAGGAGCCGCGCCATGGAAATCTCGCTGGCGTCGTGACCGTGGATCGGCTCCCCGATCGCGCGGATCGCCTGGGCGAACATGTCGACATCCTGATGGGCCGGCACATAGCCAGCCTCAAAATGAACCTCAGCGACCCGGCGATAGTTCCGCGTGATAAAGCCAAACAGGATTTCTGCCAGGAACCGGCGCTCCTGCTTGCTCAAACGGCCTGTGATACCAAAATCGACCGCGATCAGCGTACCGTCGGGCTCAACGAAGAGATTGCCCTGGTGCATGTCTGCATGGAAGAAACCGTCACGCAGCGTGTGACGCAGGAAGCTCTGAATGACATTGGCGCCCAGCGCCTCGAGGTCGAGCCCGTCATCTCTAAGGCCCTCGACGTCCGACATTTTGCGGCCGTCGACCCATTCCATGGTCAAAACGCCCTTGGCCGTGCGAAGCCAATCAACTTCAGGAACGCGAAAGCCGGGATCGTCCGATGTGTTTTCAGCCATCTCCGACAGACCTGCCGCCTCAAGGCGGAAGTCCATTTCCATGGCAACAGACTTGGCCAACGTGTCGACCACCGCAACCGGACGCAACCGGCGTGACGGTGGATGGAACCGCTCGGCGAGGCGCGCAACGAGATAGAAGCTTTCGAGGTCGCGCTGGAACCGCCGCTGGACGCCAGGACGCAGAACCTTCACCGCGACCTTCCGGACCTCGCCATCCTTGCCGCGAAGCATTGCCGGATGAACCTGTGCAATGGAAGCTGCAGCCACGGCCTCGCCGAACTCGACAAATATCTCGTCGACCGACTGGCCGAGTTGCTCGGCGACCGCCTTGCAAGCGGCCTCGTGCCCAAAGGCTGGGAGTCGGTCCTGCAAGGCCGACAGCTCAAGCGCGGCCTCCTTGCCGACAACATCAGCACGGGTCGCCAGGAACTGTCCCAGCTTGACGTATGACGGCCCGAGCCGGTTCATCGCATCGGACAGACGAAGTTCGGCACTCTTGTTCTTGACTGAGCGCCTTTCCAGCAACCGCGCGCAGGCGATCGCGATGCGTGGCGCAGCCGGCAAGTCAGGCAGATGCGCAAGCCCAAAGACCCCTTCGCGGGCCATGACAAAACCGGCCTTGGCCAGACGGAAAAGCGGCGCGACGGCAAACCCCATGGATCAGAGCTTCCAACCGGAATGCAGTGCGGCGATACCACCCGAGTAGTTGCGGTAGGTCACACGCTCGAAACCCGCCTCGCGGATCATCTCTGCGAAGCGCTCCTGGCTCGGGAACTTGCGGATTGATTCCACCAGGTAGCGATAGGGTTCGCCGTCGCCGGTCACCATCTTCCCCATTGCCGGGATCGCATTGAAGGAGAACCCGTCGTAGATCTTGTCGAGAACAGGAACGTCGACCTCCGAGAATTCAAGACAGAGAAAACGTCCGCCGCGCTTCAGGATGCGGCGCGCTTCGCGGAGGGCCTTGGGAATATCGGGCACATTCCGAATGCCAAACGCGATCGTATAGGCATCAAAACTCCTGTCGGGAAACGGCAGTTCCTCAGCGTTGCCCTGCGAGAAGGTGATCAGATCAGAGAGGCCGGCCTTTTCCGCGCGATCACGGCCAACAGACAGCATCGAACCGTTGATGTCGCAGACGACTGCCTTTGCCGTGTCATGCGATCGACGCACGACGCGTGTTGCGATGTCACCGGTTCCGCCCGCCACATCCAGCAGGCGCCATCCGCGCGCAGACGACTTTGGCGGCGCAAGAACAGACACCATCGCGTCCTTCCAGACACGGTGCAGTCCACCGGACATCATGTCGTTCATGATGTCATAGCGCTCGGCGACCTTGTGGAACACGTCATCGACGAGCGCCTGTTTTTGACCTTCCCCGACCGTGGTGAAGCCAAAACTTGTCGGCATGTCTTCCGGTGCACGGGCCGAGGCCCGCTGGGATGAAGAAGCGTCCTGCGCCATAGTCATGTCTCCTGACCGACACGGCGGACGGCTGAAACACCCGTCTGATCGTCATGTCGCATATCAAGCTGCTTTTCCAACGGATGCGCTTGAATGGCAAGCACAACACTTCAATTTGGAGCGGAACATAGTACATGGCCATGGCAAGCGCTATGTTCCCGCCTGTCAAAACCAATATGCCGTGTCCCTCACCGGCATCGAATAACGGAAGCCCTCATGCCTGAGCTGCCCGAAGTCGAGACTGTCAAGCGCGGCCTTGCGCCGACCTTCGAAGGTGCCTTGATCGAAAACCTTGACCAGAACCGGGCCGATTTGCGGTTTCCCTTTCCAGAGAATTTTCGCGCGCGGCTCACCGGCCGGCGCGTCACCGCGCTTTCACGGCGTTCGAAGTATCTGCTTGCTGACCTGGATAGCGGCGACGTTCTGGTCATGCATCTGGGAATGTCCGGGTCGTTCCGGATCGAAGTGGACGAGGAGGTTTCAACGCCCGGCGACTTTGCCCACTCCAAATCCAAGAACGAAAAACATGATCACGTGGTTTTTCATCTGGCGACCAGCGCCGGCGAAGCGGCGCGCATCCATTATAATGATCCTCGCCGCTTTGGTTTCATGACGCTTGTTCCGCGGACAATTCTTGGCGAACATGCCCTCTTTCGCAACATAGGGATCGAGCCTCTGGGCAATGAACTCGACGGCGCGCGGATCTCCGCCCTGTTCGCAGGCAAGAAGGCTCCCCTCAAGTCAGCACTTCTGGACCAGAAACTGATCGCCGGACTAGGCAACATCTATGTCTGCGAAGCCCTTTGGCGAACCGGGCTTGACCCCCGACGTGCGGCGGGAACGATTGCCGGGAAGAACGGCAGGGCAACCAAACGCACCTCTGCGCTTGCCGCCCATATTCGCGATACGCTCACCGAAGCGATTGAGGCAGGCGGATCGAGCCTGCGCGATCACACTCAGGCAGACGGTACGCTCGGTTATTTCCAGCACCGCTTCGCCGTCTATGACCGAGAAGGTGAGCCTTGCCGGACACCGGGCTGCACATCCTTCATAGAGAGAATTGTTCAATCAAACAGGTCGACGTTCTACTGCCCTACCTGCCAGCGGTGATCTCTTCGCGGGTCGTCTCGACCTGCACACCTCCAATTTCATAGCTCAGCGGTTGCCAGCGTGTGTAAAGGTCGGCTACGCCTTTCAACCAGATGATTTGAACTTGGTTTGGGAGTGAACCAGATGGGATATGAAAACATTCGCGTCGAAACACGCGGCAAGGTCGGGCTGATCACGCTTGATCGCCCCAGCGCCCTGAATGCGCTCAACTCGGCTCTGATTGACGAGCTGAACACCGCCCTGTCCGGTTTCGAAGCAGACGAGCGCATTGGCTGCACGGTGATCACGGGTTCGGAAAAGGCATTTGCCGCCGGCGCCGACATCAAGGAGATGGGCGGACTCGACTACATGGAAGCCTATCTGAACGATTTCATTACATCCTGGGAACATGTTTCACGCACGCGCAAGCCCGTCATTGCAGCGGTTGCCGGCTATGCGCTCGGCGGCGGCTGCGAGCTGGCAATGATGTGTGACTTTATCATTGCTGCAGACACTGCAAAGTTTGGCCAGCCCGAAATCACGCTTGGTGTCATGCCTGGCGCCGGCGGAACACAGCGACTAACCCGCTTCATCGGCAAGTCCAAAGCCATGGACATGTGCCTGACCGGACGCATGATGGACGCGGAAGAGGCCGAGCGATGCGGCCTTGTCAGTCGCGTTGTACCAGCCGGCGAGCTTCTGGAAGAAACGCTCAAGGCAGCCGATAAGATCGCAGGCTTCTCGCTTCCCATTGCGATGATGACCAAGGAAAGCGTCAACCGGGCCTACGAGACAACTTTGTCGGAGGGCATCCGTTTCGAGCGCAGGGTGTTTCACAGCATGTTCGCAACGGAAGACCAGAAGGAGGGGATGAGCGCCTTTGCCGAAAAGCGCAAACCTCAATTCAACAACAAATAAAAGCCGCGAAAGAATCTCGCATGGACGCGTCTATCACCATTGACGCGGCCGCGCGGCACGATTATAAGCTGCCCGCAACCGGTGGCGGGACCTCTCGCCGCCGTCGTTTTTTGATCGGGTACCCTTGTCGCCTTGGCGTATGGCTTTCCCGATTGTAACCGGACTTAGTTCCACCACGGATCAGGATTGAGCCCATGGCCAACACACCCTCGGCCAAGAAGGCGGCCCGTAAGATTGCCCGCCGGACGGCCACGAATAAAGCTCGTCGGAGCCGCGTGCGGACCTACCTGCGTCAAGTCGAAGAAGCAATTGCTTCCGGCGACCAGGCAGCCGCCAGTGAAGCTCTCAAAGCTGCTCAGCCCGAGATCATGCGCGCTGCGACGAAGGGCGTTCTTCACGCCAACACCGCATCTCGCAAGGTTTCTCGCTTGAATGCCCGCGTTAAGGCCCTCAGCGCCTAAATCTACGCCACTTTGACGTTAAAAAACCCGGTCCTCACGGCCGGGTTTTTTTTAGCCGTACAAAAATGCGTCAACACACGCCGGCTAAGGAAATTTTTGCCATCGGGAGTTTTCGCTATAGAGCGCCTTGGCAATTTTTTCTTATTGTTTCCAGATACTTATTGATACGTGACCAGAACGACGCCTACCCAAACCGGATTCGACGCGAGTCAAGAGTAAACATGATTCATTTTTTTGATGCCCCCAACTTACCCTACAATCAGGTGCCTTGATCAGGAAAAATCCAAGCGGCGAAAAGCATTTGGCACGTAGCCCGAATAGGAAGGTCAAAGAGTGACGCTACGGAGCTTTGCACCTTGCTTACGATTTGTTCATCAGGGGCTGTTGCCGGGTCGAAACGGGCTGTATATGTTTAGATCAACAGGCGGACGAAGATCCGCACTAAAACGAAACAAAAAAGTGGTCTGGGCAAGTCATGAAAATTCAAATCATTGAAATAAAGAATTTCACACTCAGTCATTTTTACAATGAATACACAGCAGTATTTAATCTGCTCTAGTCCTTCTCTTCGAAGGCACTAATCTCTCAAAAAAATCTCTAGAAGAAACGCAGCAACAATGGCTTCGCCATTGTAAAAGGGGGCTGTTGTGCAAAACTCCATCCAATATGCAGGCGACGTAGACGCGAAAACCGCGCACGACGCCATTGCAGAACAAGACAGCGCCGTCCTGGTCGATGTGCGCACTCAAGCAGAGTGGACATTCGTTGGCGTGCCAGATTTGCGTGCACTTGGCGGCGAGCCTCTGTTCGTGGAATGGCAGAGCCTTCCGCCCGCACAGCCAGTCAAGGATTTTGTTGGCGATTTGGCCAAAAAAATCTCCGCGAAAGGACTTGACCAGAGCGCTCAGATCTACTTTCTGTGCCGCTCCGGCGTAAGGAGCCAATCTGCAGCCATCGCGATGACGCAGGCAGGCTACGCCCATTGCTATAACATTGCTGGTGGTTTTGAAGGCCCTCTTGATCAAGACGGTCATCGGGGAACTCAGTCTGGCTGGAAGGCCGCCGGACTGCCCTGGATCCAGAATTAACTCACCTGCCTGGAGCAGGTTAAGGCGGTAGCGATCGTTGCCGTCAACCTAACAATCGTCCCAATCGGGATATAAAAAAGCTGCTTGAGCAGCATCAACCAGGACGGCTGTGGCGGATCGTCCTTAAACAGGAGGCGGAAGTAATGCAGGTTCAGGAGGCAAGTGGCTCTGAACACTGGAACCGTGTTAAAAAGCGGCTCCGCGCCGAGCTTGGAGATGACGTTTTCTCCAGCTGGTTCGCACGAGTGGATCTTGAAGAACATAACGACGGAACGGTGCGGTTGTCTGTGCCCACACGGTTCCTGAAGCAGTGGATTCAATCTCACTACAATGAGCGGCTGATGGGCCTTTGGAAGGGTGAGTGCGATAATGTGCACAAGATCGAGCTCACCGTCCGCGGCGCCATGCGCCCGCGCCAGGTTGCAGCTCCGATTGCGCCGGGCCTCGCCGGCCCCAAGCGTCCGAAGGCATCGCCTGCATCCGACCAGCGCCTGGACGGCTTTTGCGACACCAACCAGGTGGCCGCGGCACAGGCTGTAACGGCTGCACTGGGCCGTGGCGACGCCTCAAACGATGTCACCCGTGACGTTCTTCAAGGTGCAGCTCTCGACCCCAAATACACGTTCGAGACGTTTGTTGAGGGCGACTCCAACGGCTTGGCACTCGCAGCTGCTCGTCAGGTCGCTTCCGGCGGCGCCGTAACGTTCAACCCGCTCTATCTGCATGCCTCGGTTGGCCTTGGTAAGACCCACTTGATGCAGGCTGTCGCAGCGAAGGTTCGCGCCTCGGGCCGCAAGGTTCTGTACCTGACTGCAGAACACTTCATGTATCGCTTCGTTTCCGCGCTGAAAGCCCAGTCGGCTCTTGCGTTCAAGGAGACCCTGCGCACCATTGATCTCCTCCTGATCGATGACATGCAGTTTCTTCACGGCAAGCAGGTGCAGCAGGAGTTCTGTCACACGCTGAACGCTCTTATTGATGGCGCGCGGCAGGTGATTGTCGCAGCCGACCGGGCACCGTCGGAACTCGATACGCTAGACGACCGGGTCCGGTCACGCCTATCGGGCGGTCTTGTCGTCGGCATTCAGGAACCAGATTTCTCTTTGCGTCGCAATATCCTGACCACTCGTGTGAGCCAGGCCCAACGCAGCTATCCAAACTTCGAAGTTCCAGATCCTGTCCTCGACTATGTCGCCAAGCACGTGGCGTCTTCCGGACGGGACCTTGAAGGCGCCCTGAACCGGCTGGTCGCACACAATCAGCTGACCAACCAGCCGATCACGCAGGAAATGGCGGAAATGACCCTTCGGGATCTTATCCGCTCAAGCGAGCCGCGCCGGGTCAAGATTGAAGACATCCAGCGCGTCGTGTCGAAGCATTACAATGTGACAAAGGCAGACCTTCTGTCGGCGCGCCGTACACGAACGATCGTCCGGCCCCGGCAGATAGCCATGTACCTCGCAAAAGTCATGACTCCGCGGTCTCTTCCCGAGATCGGCCGTCGCTTTGGCAACCGGGACCACACCACAGTTTTGCATGCCGTTCGGAAGATTGAAGAACTGGCCCGTGGGGACCACGGACTGGCGCAGGAGCTGGAACTGCTCAAACGCATGCTCGACGCCTGACAATATTACAAAATAATCATCAAAATCAGGGGCGTCCAAACGGGCGCCCCTCTTGCATTTACCTCCCGTTGAGGGCAGTGTCTTCCCCCCGCTCCCACCATGTGGAGCGTCAGATTTCCTTGGCCGAGGACACCTCTTCGGCGCCTTAAAAGTACGGACCTTGCGTATGAAAGCGACCCTCGAGCGGACCGACCTCCTCAAGTCCCTGACCCATGTTCATCGGGTTGTCGAGCGCCGTAACACCATTCCGATCCTGTCCAACGTCCTGCTCCGCGCCGAAGATGGCGCGTTGAAGCTCAAGGCGACCGATCTGGATCTGGAAATTCTGGAAACGGTTCCGGCAATGATCGAAATGCCTGGCGCAACGACCGTTCCGGCACACATGATCTATGACATCGTGCGCAAGCTGCCGGATGGTTCCCAGGTCGTTCTGGAAACCACCAGCGACAATGCAACGCTCGAAATTCGTGCAGGACGTTCGAAGTTTGCGCTTCAAATGCTGCCGGAGACAGATTTCCCGGATCTCACAGCGGGCGATTTCACGCATGGTTTCACATTGAGCGCGGGCGATATTCGCAAGCTGATCGATGCGACGCAATTCGCCATCTCCACGGAAGAGACCCGATATTACCTGAACGGCATCTATATGCATGCCGTCGATACGCCGGAAGGATCCCGCTTCAGAGCTGTCGCAACCGATGGACACCGCCTGGCGCAGGCCGAAGTTCCCGCCCCGTCCGGATCTGCCGGGATGCCGGGCATCATCGTGCCACGCAAGACCGTCGGCGAGATTCAAAAGCTTCTCGAAGAACCGGAAGCAGATGTCCAGATCGAGCTATCTGACACGAAAATTCGCATCACGACGGCCTCGGTTGTCCTCACTTCGAAACTGATCGACGGTACCTTCCCGGACTATGGTCGCGTCATTCCGCAAGGCAACGACAAGGAAATGCGCGTCGATCGGGATGAGTTCAAGGAAGCTGTCGACCGCGTATCGACGATCTCCTCCGAGCGCGGGCGCGCTGTCAAGCTGTCGCTCAGCGAAGGCCGACTGGTACTGGCGGTGAACAATCCGGATTCTGGAAGTGCGACGGAAGAACTTGCCGTTGAATATGATGACGATCCGCTCGAAATCGGTTTCAACTCTCGCTACTTGCTCGACATCGCCAATCAGCTGAACAGCGACACTGCGCTCTTCCGTTTGGCGGACAGCGGATCTCCAACGCTGGTTCAGGACAATACGATCGAAGATTGCCTGTTCGTTCTGATGCCGATGCGCGTCTAGGTGCCAAGCGAAAAGCTTGCGGGATGAGGTTCCATGGCTGACAGAAGGTCGGCGGCGCTCAGCCGCCTGACTCTGACCAACTTCCGGAACTATGAACACCTCGACCTTGCCTTCTCCAAGCCCTTGATCGCATTCGTTGGCGACAATGGCATCGGCAAGACCAATATTCTGGAAGCCATCTCCTTTCTGACGGCCGGCCGCGGGCTGCGTCGTGCTCCCTTTGCAGATGTTGGCCGGGTGAGCGGGCCTGGCAGCTGGAGTGTCTCGACGATCTTGAACCAAAACGGCGACGAGACGCGTATTGGCACCGGATTGACCAATGGCGAAGCTGGGCGACGCGTTCGGATTGATGGCGAGGATGTCCGGTCTTCAGAGAACTTGCTCGATTACATGCGTGTGCTTTGGCTCGTGCCGTCGATGGACGGGTTGTTCACAGGGCCTGGATCGGATCGACGCCGATTTCTGGATCGCTTGACCTTGTCCATAGACCCGACCCATGGGCGGCGTGTCAGCAATTTCGAGAAAGCGCTCAGGCAACGGAACAAACTTCTGGACCATGGCGGCTCTTCGGGCTTCCTGTCCGCCATTGAGACACAGGTTGCCGAACTGGGCACTGCGGTTTCATTGGCGCGAAGTGAAACGGTGACACTTCTTGGCGAGACCGTGAAGGCACAAGCAGAGACAGGACTTCCTTTCCCTCTTGCCTCACTGACGCTCGACGGCGCCTTTGAAATGGCGACGCGCGGCATGAGCGCGTCTGACCGGGAGGACCACTACAAGGACTTGCTGTCAGAAGGACGCGGGCGCGATCGCGCCGCGGGCAGAACGCTTATGGGTCCGCATCTGTCGGACCTGCTTGTGCGGCACGCCGCCAAGGACATGCCCGCGGCTAAGTCTTCGACCGGTGAACAAAAAGCCTTGCTGATCGGCCTTATCCTTGCTCACGCCGAACTTACCGCCTCGATCACGGGAATGACGCCGGTCCTACTGCTTGATGAGATCGCAGCTCATCTCGACCCAAATCGCAGAAAGGCCCTGTTCACGCGCTTGTTGGACCTGGGCGGTCAGGTGTTCATGACAGGTACCGATGCATCCCTTTTCGAGGCACTTCCTCAAGAAGGCGAAGTCTTTGAGATCTCTTCCGATGGCTCGGCGCTGCTCGAGCGATAAAGGATGCTCCAAAATCGCCGGAATTCCATTGTTTTCCACCGCTATGGACGCCACATGCGTGGTATGGCTTTGCTTTGGTTGAACGGCCTGCCGAACCCCTTATAACAGGGGATTAAATCTAAAAATGACTGGTGACTGATTCGCATGAGCGACACTTCCGATCCCGAGACTGTTCCGACGCCCGAAGCTGAGGTATCTGCCGAATACGGCGCAGATTCCATCAAAGTCCTAAAAGGGCTCGACGCTGTGCGAAAGCGGCCAGGAATGTACATCGGTGACACCGATGACGGATCCGGCCTCCATCACATGGTCTACGAAGTCGTCGATAACGCGATCGATGAAGCCCTGGCAGGCCATGCGGACCATGTGACCGTAGCGTTGAACGCTGACGGATCAGTCACCGTGTCAGACAACGGGCGCGGCATTCCGACCGACATGCATTCGGAAGAGGGTGTATCTGCGGCAGAGGTCATCATGACCCAGCTGCACGCGGGCGGAAAATTTGACCAGAACTCCTACAAGGTGTCGGGCGGACTTCACGGCGTCGGCGTCTCTGTGGTGAACGCGCTTTCTACCAAGCTGCAACTGCGCATCTGGCGCAACGACCAAGAGCACTACATGTGCTTTGCCCATGGCGATGCAGTGAGCCCACTTGAGGTCGTTGGACCTGCCAACGGCAAGAAGGGCACCGAGGTCACATTTCTTCCTTCGCCGGAGACATTCACCAAGATCGAGTTTGATTTCGCGACGCTCGAGCACCGGCTGCGCGAACTTGCCTTCCTCAATTCCGGTGTCCGCATTATCCTGACCGACAAGCGCGGCGTTGAGCCCGTCGTGGAAGAGCTTTTCTACGAGGGAGGCCTTGAGGCGTTCGTCCGTTATCTGGACAGGGCCAAGCATCCGCTGATCGAAGAGCCGATCACCGTACGTTCCGAGAAGGACGGCATCACTGTAGAAGCCTCCATGTGGTGGAATGACAGCTACCATGAACACGTTCTGTGCTTCACCAACAACATCCCGCAGCGTGACGGCGGCACCCACCTGGCAGGTTTTCGTGCGGCCCTGACCCGTCAACTCACCGGGTATGCTGAAAGCACCGGCCTTATGAAAAAGGAAAAGGTCTCCCTTTCCGGCGACGATTGCCGTGAAGGTCTGACCTGTGTTCTGTCCGTGAAGGTCCCGGATCCAAAGTTCTCCTCGCAGACCAAGGACAAACTGGTGTCCTCCGAGGTGCGGCCTGTCGTCGAGAATCTTATCTCAGGTGCACTCTCAGAGTGGCTGGAAGAGAACCCGACACCCGCCAAGTCGATCGTTTCCAAAGTGGTCGAAGCTGCCTCCGCACGCGAAGCTGCGCGAAAGGCCCGCGAGCTGACACGCCGCAAGGGAGCACTCGACATAGCATCCCTGCCCGGGAAGCTTGCCGACTGTCAGGAGCGCGACGCATCCAAAGCCGAACTGTTCCTGGTGGAGGGTGACTCCGCTGGTGGCTCTGCCAAACAGGGCCGGCATCGTGAAAATCAGGCCGTGCTGCCGCTGCGAGGCAAGATCCTCAACGTGGAACGTGCCCGTTTCGACAAGATGCTGTCCTCCAATGAAATAGGTACGCTGATCACGGCCCTCGGCACCGGGATCGGAAAAGAAGAGTTCAATCTGGAAAAGCTGCGCTATCACAAGATCATCATCATGACCGATGCTGATGTCGATGGTGCCCACATCAGAACGCTGCTTCTGACCTTCTTCTTCCGCCAGATGCCTGAGCTGATCGAGAACGGATATATCTACATCGCCCAACCGCCGCTCTATAAAGTGAAACGCGGGCAATCTGAGCAATATCTGAAGGATCAGCAGGCGCTTGAGGACTATCTGATCTCATCCGGGCTTGAAGATACGTCGTTGACCCTCGCCAATGGCGAAGTCCGGACCAGCGAAGATCTACGCTCAGTCGTAGAAAAGGCGCGCACGATTGCAGGCATTTTCGACGGCCTGCACTCGCGATACAACCGTGATGTCGTCGAACAAGCGGCGATCGCCGGTGCGCTCACCGAAGATACGCTGAACGACGGCGCTAAGGCGGCCGAAGCCGCGTCCTATATCGCGCGGCGACTCGACATTCTCGCAGATGAGTTCGAACGCGGCTGGGAAGGCGAGGCCCGGGATGATGGCAGCCTCGTCTTCAAGCGCATGGTCCGCGGTGTTGAGGAAGTGGCAATCATTGATGCTGCCCTGCTTGGATCAGCCGATGCCCGCCGCTTGAATGCTGACGCCGGCCACCTGCAGGAGATCTACGGCAAGGCGGCGACACTGCGCCGGAAGGACACCCCCCACGAGATTCGTGGTCCTCGGGCCCTCCTGCAGCAGATCTTTGGATTCGGACAAAAGGGCATCTCGCTGCAACGCTATAAAGGCCTTGGCGAAATGAACCCCGGTCAGCTCTGGGAAACGACGCTCGACCCCAACGTGCGGTCCCTGCTTCAGGTCAAGATCCGCGAAGCGGACGATGCGGACGACATCTTCACCAAGCTTATGGGAGATGAAGTGGACCCGCGTCGCGAGTTCATTCAGGACAACGCGCTGAGCGTCGCCAACCTGGACGTCTGATACCTTGTACGGAAGCGCATAAAGTTTCGCCGAGCGCATGTAATTTTGCGGATCGGCGGGTTTGATATCAGGCTAATCTCATAAATTACAACAACTTAGGCGGAAGCTAACGTTCTGTCTAAGTTGTTGGGACGTGAGGTTCACTTCGTCTCAAATCGGGTTTCAGAATTTCAAATCGAATCCAATAGCCAGGCTCCTGCCATTGCCCATCATGCGCTGTTTAGGTCCCGATGTTTCTTGAAACGCTTAGGAAGCCTGGCGTGACTTGAGACTAAGGCCCTAAATTTTTGGAGCTCAAACATTTGGAAGCTTCCGGCCCTTTGCGGACTTTGAATATGAATTGTCACCCTTTTCGGCAGCGGACATTCGCTGCGCTTGCGAATTCCGCTCCCGTCAATTTGAAATTTCGGGTATGTGGCTGACCATTTTCGAGATGCGTCTACCGGTGCCTGCGGACCAACAATCGCCAACATCGTGCTTTGCTTCTCGCGCGCAGCTTTTCCGCAGTTGCAAATTGTTGTCGGCCAGCCGTTGAATCGACCACCCAAACCGAAGTGTCTCTAGAATCTGGTAGCGCCAAGTTGTGTTTCATACTGGCCGCCTTAGCGCTGGGGACAGGCTGAAAAGACAGCACTTGACCCCAACGAGGCGTTTTAATCGGCTAGTTTTGGATGACCCATTGTTTGAAGCTCGGGTCCAGTCCGTTACAGGCTGCCAAGATGAGATCGCGTGACTGATAGGGACCGGCTTCATCAATGGTCGCTGCGACTGTCACACATTGCGCGGTGTCAGCGGCCAAATGCATCTCCATGCTGACGGTATCATAAGAAAATTTCTGCATCGGATCGGCTGTGTCGCATGCGATCAGCCCAAAAGGAATTTTGGCGTTTTCCGGGTCACTAAGGGCCATACATTTCCCCTTATAGGTCACAGATTCAATCGCCCCGGTATCTGGAGAAAACGAAAACAACACATCGTCGCCATTGGGTTTGCAAGAATGCGCATGAAGTTGATCATTCAAGCCTTGACCTTTGGTGTCGATACACCAGCCAAGTTTTGCTTCTTCACCAAGGTTGTCAGCGAGGTGAATCACTGCACCTTTGGTTTGGATGTTAGGGACTTCAGCAAAAGAAACCTGAGGAATGATCATGGCGAATGCTGCCGCAATTGCCGCAGAACAGGCTGTATTAAGTTTTGTCATAGGTCAGTCCTTTATGCAGTGGTGCTTGGTTGAGACTTCTATCCGCGGAACTGCTTTTGAAACGAGAGAATCCGTTTAGCATTGACGCCTTGGTCGCTGCGTCCAACTCTCGAAACGCTCCGCATATCAACACGGCTTCCGTCGCCCTGAGGCGTCACGACAAGCACGACGTCATCCGCGAAATAGAAAACAGGCGTACGGGCAACCGCTTCGAAGCGCCTACGCTCCGTATTCGAGGTGACGATCTCCCATCCCATTTCGTGAGCAACTGTCAGAGCCTTTTGATAGGCTGCATCTGCAGATAACTCTGTGGTGAGGGGCGCTATATCGGGATATGCGGCGGATTGAACCTTGGCCAACTCAGGACCGCCATATTTGAGTGAATTGCGTGCACCCGCGCGGGTTTCGTCCAACACCTCAAAGGCAGGTGGATTTGTTGTGTCGGTTGAAATGTCGTGAATTGGCGCCGCGCGCACTGGAGGATTGATCGCGCCTGCAATCATTGGTGCCAAACATGCCATTCCAATAATTACAGCAGCTCCGCCTGCAAGGAGGCCAGCTTTTTCCTTGCGTTTGAAGTGCATTAACAACGTGAGC
This sequence comes from Labrenzia sp. CE80, assembly GCF_009650605.1. NCBI lineage: Bacteria > Pseudomonadati > Pseudomonadota > Alphaproteobacteria > Hyphomicrobiales > Stappiaceae > Labrenzia > Labrenzia sp. CE80. The sequence continues at coordinate 136,273 of NZ_WAJT01000002.1, read as the reverse complement.
ACGCCCATGACAGCAATGACCGCACCCAACGGATTGAGATAGGTTCGATAGAACCCAAAGCCAGTGGTTGGTGCCCATAGTCCTAGCCGAGCACCAAACAGCATCAGCATTACGCATAACCCGCCCAGGACAGCGACAAACAATGTGAACTTTCCGATTTTCGTCATTTAAGCTTTGATCCTTGACACATTGGCAAATTTATTGCTCGGTACGCACATATTGCACACTACGCAAGGAAGTGACGTTGACAATTTCGTTACATCAAAGACGGCGACAAAAAACTGCGCGCGACATCCAGATGGCGACTTTGGAACTGTCGCTTCAAAATGGCCTCGATCAGATAACGACCGAAGAAATCGCGGCTTTTGCAGGGATCAGTACACGGACCTTTTTCAACTACTACAAAAACAAGGAAGCCGCTGCGATCGGCGTTCCACCCGCCTTCCGGAAGGAAGATACAGACGCTTTGCGCGAAGGAACGGCACCACTTGCCCACGATCTCAAACTATTACTAGACAAACACATTGAGATACTGTCTGGAGATGAAGCCATTCTCAAAATGGTGGGATCAGTTCTGCGCTCAAATGAAAAAGCGCGCGGCATACTCGAGGGTTTTCTTACTATAGAGCGCCGAAATCTAGAGGAATGCCTGTTCGTGCGGGTCAAATGTCATCAAACCGCCGTCGCACTCGCCTCTTTAGCCACAAATGCGATAGGGCAGGCGATTTTTCTATGGGAGCATGAGGAAGGTCTATCACTCGGCGCCGCGCTGGATACTATCTGGGCGGGATTAATCAACGCATCACAGCTTCTCGCAAATTCGGCAGCCTAAATTTGCGTAAATCAGGATCGCAACCCCTTCGAACATGATATCTCTGGTTCCTTCAAGTCATCGGGCTTTGACTCTCGTCGAGAAGGCGCGATTTCCATCTTGGATGCAATTTGAAGTTTCCGGTGGCACCGGCTTAATTGTGATGCAACAAATCAGCACTTTGTCGGCCATTGTTCGAATTGATGCGTAGTTTAGCTAATGATAGCAATCCGCCCGAGCTATTAGTTCATTGATCGCCATAAATCGCGCCCTGTATAGATTTTATTTTCCCAATTATTCGGTGAATAGACTTTCAACCACTTGGTCTTACTAACAGACAAACAAAACATTACGGTCTTCCCGACGCACCGGCTACTGGCTACTGGCTACTGGCTACTGGCATCTTTGCCAAACAGCACAGCTGAAACGGAGTAACTTTCTTCTCCGTTTTTTGGTTCTGCAGCTGTCAAAGGGCACTGTCAGGCCATGGCTCAGGGCTGCCGACGTAGAAACCCTGGGCAGCATCAACGTCTAGCTGCTGCCAAAACGCCAGCTCTGACTTGCCCTCCACATTCTTCGCAATCACGCGGATGCCAAGGTCATGAGCTGCGGCAATCATGCGCTTGAGGATCATGCGTTTTCGGTCATGCGCTGAAGCAAAAGTGCTGAGGGCTGGGTCAATCTTTATCCAGTCGACCTTCAACTCGGTCAGTCGTTCGAGCACAGGCCAGTGCCCCGCGAAGTCGTCAATTGCAGTCTGACAACCGAGTTCAGAGACAAAGCGAAGGAAATCCTCGCAAAGATCCGGCTGCCGCAAGTAGTCTTTCTCGGAGATTTCCAGGCACAGTCGTCCGGCCAGTAGCGGCTCGGATGACAGGCGGCTTCTCAGGAGATCCTTTTGGCGTTTATCGGCAAGCGCACCCATAGACAGGTTCACCGCAAACCAGCGCCGCGACTGGCAGATCGAAATAGCGTCCAGCACCTGATCCAGTGTCCAGCCGTCCACTTGAGACATGAATCCAGACCGTTCAGCAGAGGCGATCAATACGCGGGGTGTGCAGACAAGTTCTTTTTCCCCCTTAAGACGCAGAAGGATCTCCGAGCCCAGAATTGCCTTGCTGGGGAGCGCAATGATTGGCATCGCATGAAGGGATAGATCCTTCATGAGAAGGTCTTCCGGTTGCCAGGACGGGACCTTCAGTGAACGTGTTTCCTCTTCCGGATCAAAGGCCTGGCAATTGACCGCGCTCCCGCCCTCTGCCTTGCCTCGCAGACATGCCCTGTCTGCCTGATGCAGAATATCGATGGGTTTCACGCGCGCCTGGGCAGAAAAATCCTGTTTGAGATAACAGATCCCAATCGAGCCCTTGACGGTAAAAAACCCGCTGCCGGACTTCAGACCAAGTCGCTTCATCCGCGTCTGAAGTCTGTTCGCAATTTCCAGCGCCTCAGCCTCAGTGGCAACCTGGATCAGGCCGACGAATTCATCACCGCCAAGTCTCGCGGCCAAACCGTCCTCCCCAAAGACAGCCTTAAGACAATTGGCGACGAGGCACAGCATCTCGTCTCCCGCGGTATGGCCGGCCAGGTCATTGACCTTCTTGAAGTCATCGAGATCCAGATAAAAAACCGACAGGTCATCATACGTGCCGTCGCGCATCAAATCGATACGACGCTCAAGCTCATTGAAAAGGGCCCGCCGGTTGGCCAAGCCTGTCAAATCATCGACGTGAGCAAGCTGGCGGATCTCTTCGATCTCCACCGATTGATCCTGAACGGTCTCTTCGGTTTCAGCGAACCGAAGCAAAAATGCGTCTTCGGATGCCATAGCAAACGCAACGCGGGCAATTGACAGGGCTGGAGCAATCACCTGTCCAGAATGGTCAAGCAGAACGCCTTGAAGGTCCATACGTGCAGACGCAGTAGCCGCCAGGCATGCCCTCTGCCAACGCTTCCAGCTTTCGCGAGAGAGAAGCTCCGACAAGTGCCGGCCGTCCGTGCCAACGTCCGTTTCCGGAAATCGTTTTGCAAAATGCGAATTTACGGCGAGACACCGGCCATCCCGATTCACAAGCGCTGAACGTTCAGGCAAAACATCAAGCAAGGACATGCAAGCATCTATCCAGTGCTCTTCAACTTTATCGGCCTTAAAGCGCAAATTATCTGGTATTAATCTCCAGCCATTTTGCAAGAGACTTTCCTTTCGAAAAACATATTTTCGAAAGCCGATACCAAATACTATAGACGGCTGTTCGATATTGACTTCACAGATAACATGAACGCCCCTTCGATCTTCACTCCACGATTATTACCCACAGGTCAAGCAACCATGTTGGTTAATACTTGGTAAATATATTGAGTTCAATTTTTCCATCAGGACCAGAGTGAACACATCCTCAGGTACCTCATTTTTGTCATTTGCGAGAGTTACATTGGCTGTATAGATCCAATGTGCCTGGCGCCAACCTGCGCGGAGACCGCCTGATGAAACACCAGTGTTTGCCTCAGATACTCCAACTTGTCTTTTTTTTGAGTGCGACCCTTCTACTAATTGTCGCGCCCATGGACCCTCGCGTGTCAGCCAAGGCCATGGAGCATTGCGGAAAAGCGTCCTGGTATGCTTTGACAAGTCGCACGGCCAGCGGCGAGATGGCTGATCCCGACTCGCTCAGCGCTGCCCACCGAAGCCTGCCTTTTGGAACCATGGTTCAGGTGAAAAACCTCCAGAACGGCAAAACAGTTGTCGTCCGGATCAATGACCGCGGCCCATTTGTGAAGGGGCGGATCATCGACGTCACGCGTGCGGCAGCGGTCGAGTTGGGGTTTCTGTCGCGCGGAGTGACCAAAGTAGAGGTTCGCATCGCATCGGAGTCCGCGCCTTTGAAATTCAGCAAAGCACCTATTTGCGGCGACTGAAATCCACCCAACGCCTAATGATAGGGTTTCAACATAAATTAAACATGAAAATTGATCAATTTGGGTATTATAAATCAATTATTTAAATGCATATCAGTAATGACAAACCATTTAGACCTTTGTAGGATTGCCGCCGTGGTCGATGGGGCCATGTGCACAGTAACTTTTTCGCGCGGTCCTTCGGGAACCGCGCGTTTTTTTCGAACAACTCAAGATATTGATAAGGCTGGCGTTTTCACCGACGGACGTTTGAATGCCGCGGCTGTTGATTTTTTAGCTTCGCCGGTCAACCTAGCCTTTTCTGCCCCATGCAACAGATCACTCCTGGCTTTCCGGATATGCGGTCCGGCATCGGCGACAGGTGCCAGAACGTTCAACCATCTCCCTTTCTCAGCCCCAATCGGTCTGCAACTTTTGCCCAACTTCCGGCTGAAGACCTGTCCCCGCTGCGCAAAATCGAAAGAAAGCAATTGAAGCCCGAAGACCAATCGGTTATCAGAACCCTCTATCCGCACGGCCTAGCCGGAAGCCGGTTCCGCACCCGTAGCTCAGCTGGATAGAGCGCTGCCCTCCGAAGGCAGAGGTCACAGGTTCGAATCCTGTCGGGTGCACCATTTCGTAGAAATAGCCTAGAACGCCGACGCAGAATTCCTTCTGGTTCGAGATGTCGTTTTCGATTGCTGATCTCTGCCGGATTAGCAACGCGAACGAAGCTGCCGTTGGTGGATATAGCCTCAACGCCTGCTTTCTTAGAGACTAGCGTTGTTCATCCAAAACGAGCCGGACAGCTTGCCGAGATCGGTGAGAACATCGCCCGCGATGTCGCTGAAATGGCTTGAGATATCTCGGATGGTTCCGGCATCGACTATCAGACCGGTTTTTGGCCGCCGGCTTCGCCATAACGTAATAGTTTTGTATGATTTTTCTCCCAGCATTCAAATACGTGCCGGTGAGTGCTCAGCCTTTCAGACGTGAAACGCATATAAGTTGTGACGCGTTTGCCAATCACGATCGTTGGTCGTCTATCAGTAATTGTCGAAGAACCAGTAGAGTCGGTAGTGACCACCATGCGCTTTGTGGTCCGTGTGAATGTGATAGCCAAGGCCACCACGTTCACTGGTCGGATTACCGAAATATCCGGCTGCCCGCGTTAGTTCAAAGCGCGCATTTGTCTGGCCTAAGCTCCATGAGTATTTCGACATTTCTTTTTGGCTCTTTTCGACGATCTCATCTGCTCCGAGGGCTGCGGCACTGCCAGCAAGGAAACCGCCTGCGATCGCCACTGCTCCGGCGCCGGCCGTCAAAACAGTGATCCCAGCGCCGGCGAGAGCCCCTGCTGAAATGAGAAGCCACTTTGTGGCTCCTTTCTTGGCGCGATTGATCTTGCGAACGTCAATGTGAAAGCGAAGATCCTTGGGTTTTCCAATCCATACGACGGTGTTTATGCGATAGAATGTTCCCGTCTTTACTTTCTCCCAGCTTTGGTCACCGGCAGGCATCTTAACGGGATTATAGACAGTTCCATCAACGCCAGATGGCGTGACAAAGAGGAAAACGTCTTCAGTTTTTTTAGAGCCTTTTTTATTGGCTTGTTTAATAACTTCTATTCCACGTAGCTTAACTGAAACTTCGCCGGTCGCCGCCGCCGTTTGGTAGGCGGTGAGGCTTAAGACAGCAATTGCGAGAATAAATGACTTAAGAAATTTGAGCATCGGCATCGTTTCCAGCTAAAGAATAAATAACGCTAGGTCAATCTTTCTTTTTTATTCTACATCGTCAAGCTTCTAAATACTTTGGCAGGCTCCTTGTTGCACGCCCAGCGCTATAACAGAACTGTCCGAGATGAATGGCTCGGACAATACATATTTGAAACCATCGAGGAGGCGTAGAGCCACGCCACACGCTGGTTATGGACATACAACAATGAGCGGCCAAACATGGCAATCGGCGGAATGACGCCCGTAATGAAACTCAAAACAGCGACCTGAAGTCCAGGTTTAAAACCCACGAAAAATGGGATGATTACCCTTTAAAAAGGCGTTCGTGCGGGGTCAGCTGTATTGCAAATTCACAATGGATGTTGGATACATAATACATTGCTACTTTGAGCAACGTCTTTTCGGTGCGAGGCAACCCTCCATCAGGCTGGACCTTAGCCACGCCAATCCCGCTCGCCGATGGCTCCGATTGTACGTTGCGTAGTCAGCAATCTGGATCATTTGTAAGCGGCCCAAATATCGAGGAAACAAATATGCCCAATATCTTCACCGGCACGATGCCTGCGCTGATGACCCCCTGCAAAGACGATCGCAGCCCTGACTTTGATGCGCTGGTGAAAAAGGGCAAGGAAATGATCGCGGCCGGCATGTCCGCCGTTGTCTATTGTGGGTCAATGGGCGATTGGCCGTTGTTGAGCGATGAACAGCGGATGGAAGGCGTTGAGAAGCTCGTGAAAGCCGGCGTCCCCGTTGTTGTGGGGACAGGAGCAGTCAATTCAAAGTCAGCAACAGCGCTGGCTGCTCACGCGCAAAAGGTCGGCGCAGCTGGCCTGATGGTCATCCCACGCGTCTTGTCACGCGGGACCTCTGCCATCGCGCAGAAGAACCACTTCAAGTCCATTCTCAACGCCGCCCCAGATGTACCGGCCATTATCTACAATAGCCCAGTCTACGGCTTTGCTACGCGCGCAGATTTGTTCTTTGCCCTGCGGACAGAACATCCAAACCTTGTTGGTTTCAAGGAGTTTGGAGGCAAGGATGACCTTCGTTATGCCGCCGAGCACATCACCTCCCAGGACGACCAGGTGACGTTGATGGTCGGCGTCGACACTGAAGTTTTCCATGGCATTGTCAATTGCGGGGCAACCGGTTCGATCACCGGGATCGGCACGGCATTGCCGAAGGAAGCCTTGCTTCTGGCCACGTTGTCGCAAAAAGCGGCCACCGGCAGCTCGGAGGCCCGCAAACGCGCCTTGGAGCTGGAAGAAGCCATGCACGTCCTGTCCAGCTTTGATGAAGGCACTGATCTGGTTCTTTATTACAAGCACCTTCTAGTTCTCAACGGCGAGGAAGAGTACCGTCTGCACATCAATGAAACAGACGCTCTTACGGACGCTCAGCGCAACTATTGCGAACAACAGTATGCGCTTTTTCGTAGCTGGTTTGCTGACTGGGCAAAGCAAGGCGGGATCATTGCTGAGTGCATGTAACCAGCCCCTACAAAGGCGGGAACTTGACGCCTTCAGCCCTCAACAAAGCCCGGCCCCGTTGGGTCGGGCCTGAGACCCATCACATTCAGGGCAATAGAGCTTGCAGGTCTTCATAGAGACCCGCGGAAATTTCGACATATCCTCGTTCCAGATTGCGCGCACGAGCAGCGAAGCGGCGCTGTGACGGCAAGCGAGCGCCCTGCTCTATGATATCCGCAAACAACCTCTCAGCGCGCGCATCATTTCTTGCATGCTCACCATTGGAAAACTGCTCCAAATCGAACGCGAGCAGGATTTGCCCATGGTATGGCGCCCCTGATTTTCCTTCAGCAAATTCCATGCTTTCAAGGCTGGTCAAGTCGTCGATCAATGGACCGGCCAGCAGTTCAATCATAATGGACAGCGCTGATCCCTTGTAGCCTCCAAAGGTCAGCATTGCGCCGTCCATTGCCGCATCAGGGTCATTCGTTGGCTTGCCGTTCTTGTCGATTGCGACACCATCGGGCAATGGCTTTCCAGCTCTTTTGTAGAGTTCAATTTCACCGCGCGCGAATGCACTTGTAGCAAAATCGAATGTGAAAGGAGCTCCGCCTTGACGCGGCCAGCTAAAGGCCAAGGGATTTGTGCCCAGAGTTCCCCGTGTCCCACCCGCCGGGGCAACCCATGAGTGGCTGGGGACCATGGTCATCGCCGCCAAGCCTTCCTGCGTAAGCCGCTCCACTTCAGGCCAAAGAGCCGAGAAATGAAAGCAACGATTGATCGCAACTGCTGCAATCCCTAATTCCCGCGTCTTTTCAATCAACAGCGGGACAGCTTTTTCCATCGCTAGCAAGGACATTCCGCCCCTTGCGTCGGCCCTTACAATTGCTTTGCCTGCATCGGAGATGACTGGTGTGATGTGCCCGTCAATCTTGCCTGCCTTTATGGTCTCAATACACATGAGCAATCGAAAAAGACCGTGTGACTGGCAGTCGTCCAATTGGCAGGTATAGAGCATTTGGGCGATGGAACTGGCGTGAGCGCTGCCATAACCAGCATGCATCAAGACGTTGTTTGCGATGGCCAATACATCACCCAATTCGATTTTGACGGTTTTCTGCATCTGCTTGAATTTTCCAAACTAATCTTACATGGATTTTGGATACAGCATTTAGATCCCGCCGCATATTGTTTTCTACCACGAATAGAACGCGATATTCTGTTGGAATTTCAGCCTGAAGGCGATAATTGTATCCAAAATTCGAAACAGATTGAGAACTTTCAAGTGCCCAGCAAACGCGCGATCGTCCGCCAAAGTCTCCCTGACGCTATAGCAAGTGATATTCGAGAACGTATCTTGAATGGCGAGTTGGAAGAAGGCCTCACAATCCGGCAAGAGGCGCTGGCGGAAGAATATAGTGTCTCGCGCATGCCGGTCAGAGAGGCCCTCAAGCGACTTGACGCTGAAGGTCTGGTGCAACTCACCAACAATTTGGGCGCCACTGTTACCAAGCACTCCCTGGATGAAATAGGCGAGATCTTCGACTTACGAATTTTGATTGAAGTGGATCTATTTCGGCGCGCGATCCCAGCTATGACGCCCGTCCACCTTCAGAGGTGCGAAGAAATTCTGGAAGCAATGGAAAGCTCCTATGATGCCGACGACGTCGGCAAATGGGGTGCACTCAACTACGACTACCATTCTGCACTCTATGCAGCAGCCAACCGCGGGCTAACAAACGACGTGCTACACCGGATCAACCTTCAATCAGACCGTTACGTTCGCATGCATTTGAGTGTGATGAAGCAACGAGACCCTGCTGCCAAAGAGCATCGCGATTTGCTGGAGTTTGCCCGTGCTGGGAAGGTCGACGAAGCTTGTGAGGTACTTACTCAACATATCTATCAGACAAAGAAAAATCTCTTGAAACTGATGGTCGCAAAACGCTCCGGTGAAGATCATTAGAGGTCACGATTAAAAACTGCCAGCCACGCTCACAGCGAAACCCGACAATACGCACTGGCTCTAACGCATCAGGGGCATCGCAGGATGTTTAGTCTCAGAAGGGGCTTGCGAATCACATAAGCAAATGCTTATGTGATGAAATGATAGAGAACGAAATTTTCCGCGCTTTGGCAGACCCAACCCGCCGTGCGATCTTCGAGAAGCTGGCTACAGGCAGCATGAACGCCAGCGCCTTGCGTCAAGGTATGGAAATCAGCCAGCCTGCCATATCGCAACATCTTGCGGTCCTGCGGAGCGCAAAGCTCGTAAAGGAAGAGCGGCAGGGGCGTTTCGTAAATTACGAGGTCAATCCGGAGGGTATGGCACACATCGCCCAATGGCTGGCGAAGTATCGCGCCTATTGGCCAGCGCGCATTGCAGATCTCAAGGTTTTGCTGAAGGACATGGATCAATGAACGAAGAGGCCAACAAGCAAGATACCCGTCTGGAGCAGCAGTTCGACCTGGATGATCCGCCACAAAAAGTCTGGCGCGCTATCACCATTCCTGAACTTCGGGAAATTTGGCTACCACAAGAAGCATTGGCCGATCCAAATGCGATTGCTGTCATCCCCGGTCGTGAAGTTTGCTACAGGCTGCGCGCCGATAGCCCAGCTTTCCTCGAAAGCATAGTGACGTTCATTATCACCCCGAACAAAACGGGCGGAACCAACCTTCAGATCGTCCACGAACTGCAAGAGACAGGCTTCGACCGGATGGCGAAAGCCGCGAACAGCAACAGTCCGCACCTCATGCTCGCCGCTTGACGCGGCGAATAAGACACTAAAATCCTATTATTTTGGAGATCGCTGATGCGCGAAGCGATGCAACTCGTCCCTATGGTCGTTGAACAATCCAGCCGGGGAGAGCGTTCATTTGACATTTACTCACGGCTTCTTCGTGATCGGATCATCTTCCTCAACGGTGAAGTGAACGACACCGTTTCGGCCCTGGTATGCGCCCAACTCCTGTTTTTGGAAGCCGAAAGTCCCAATAAGCCGATTAGTCTCTATATCAATTCCCCAGGTGGCGTCGTGACCAGCGGTTTGGCGATGTATGACACCATGCGCTATATCCGTGCACCGGTGCATACGCTCTGCATGGGAACCGCCCGCTCTATGGGGTCGTTTCTGTTGATGGCTGGCGAACCTGGTGAGCGGGTTGCATTGCCAAATGCCAGCATCCTGATTCACCAACCATCGGGTGGCTTTCAGGGGCAGGCGTCAGATATGCAAATTCACGCAGAGGAAATACTGAAAACCAAGAAGCGCATGACACGACTTTATGCGGAGCATTGCGGGCGCTCCTATGAGGACTTTGAACACGCGATGGACCGTGACCGTTTTATGACCCCGCAAGAGGCGTTGGAATGGGGCTTGATTGACAAGATCATACAAGATCGTGAAGTCCCGGCCGATTCTTCATTTTAACAGAGCGTCTGCCCGTCTTTCGTCTATTTGTAGCGTGGCCATGTGTCAGACAAGCGGTAGCCCTCAGGCCATGGATCCTCTGGATCCAGCATGTGCTGATGCGTCCCGGTGATCCAGCCGCGCCCGCTGATCTGTGGACGAATTGCTGGAACGGTACCAACCTCAGTTAATCCAAGGATCTCTCCCTCGAATTCCGAGCCGATGATCGAGACGGCTGTCATCCTGTCCCCGACCTTCATCTCGCCCTTGGCCTGCAACAAGGCCATGCGCGCCGATACGGCTGTGCCGGTTGGGGAGCGATCCAGCTTTCCGGGTTGGATGGAGACAACAGACTTCGCGCGCAGGCCGGATGCGTCACGCTGTAGCGCGCCTGCGAAAAGACAGAAGGAATGATGCCGCCATTCCGGCTGCAACGGATGATTGAATTCCAGCTGTTCATTCGCCGCATTGGTGATCTTGACGCCAAGTTGGGCGATTGCCTGTGCCTCATCGACCTCAAGCGCCATCCCAAGAGTCTGTGGATCGACGACGACAAAGCTATCGCCGCCAAAGGCCGTATCAACATGGATCGTACCGATGCCTTCGATCTCCAGCGGCACATTCAGCAGGCCGGCAAAAGACGCCAGGTTTTCGACCTCGATCCTTTGCGCCTTTCCATTGGCGCAATGTGCACGCACGCGCACAAGCCCGCCGGGCGCCTCAAGGACCAATTCGGTTACCGGCTCCTGCATCGGCACGATGCCGGTATCAAGCAGTACGGTGGAGACACAGATGGAATTCGACCCAGACATCGGAGGCGTGTCTTCGGGCTCCATGATGATCCAGGCCGCATCCGCATCAGGGTGCTTCGGCGGCACCAACAAGTTCACATGGCGAAAGACGCCCCCACGCGGCTCATTGAGAACAAAGTTGCGTAGCACATCGTCTTGCGCAATCCAGTTGCGCTGTTCCCAGATCGTATCTCCGGGGGGCGGCGCGACGCCGCCGACAATCACATCGCCGACTTCACCCTCTGCGTGGCAAGACACGACGTGGATCACTTTGGTACTACGCATTGTCTCGTCTCACCGGATGTTGGACAGAAACTTTTGTAGGTGCTCTGACTTGGGTGAACCGAAGATTTCTGCGGGGGTATCGATCTCTCCAATAACTCCCTGATGAAAAAATGCGACGCGGTCGGAAACATCTCTCGCAAAGCTCATTTCATGGGTAACACAGATCATGGTCATGCCTTCTTCCGCTAACAATCGCATGGTGTCCAGAACCTCGCCTACCAACTCAGGGTCAAGCGCTGAAGTGGCTTCATCGAACAACATGTACTCTGGCTCCATCGCCAAAGCCCTCGCAATGGCGAGGCGTTGTTGCTGCCCGCCGGACAAGGCACTTGGATAGACATCAAATTTGTCACCCAAGCCGACATGCTCCAATTGCCTGGCCGCAATTTCCCGCGATTCAGCCTTGGATTTTCCTTTAACGATTTGAGGCGCCAAGGCGACATTTTGCAGAGTGGTCAGATGCGGGAAACTGTTCCATTGCTGGAAAACCATCCCCAGCTTCTGGCGCAACGCATTGATGTCTGTACCTTTTGCGTGCACGTCAATGCCATCAACAACGATCGAGCCTGCCTCGATCACCTCAAGCGCGTTGATGCAATACAACAACGTCGACTTGCCTGACCCTGATGCTCCGATAATCGACAGCACTTCGCCATTTGGCACATCAAGGTCTATGCCCTTAAGGACCTGCAACGATCCATAGAACTTCTCTAGTCCACGAATTTCAATCATGAGGCCCAACGTTTCTCAAGGCTCGCAGCGTAACGCGAAATTGGATAGGACAATGCGAAGTAGAACGCGCCAGCAATTGTTAGGATCAACAGAGGCTCCTGCGTACGGGTGATTAGAATTTGGCTGGCCTTCAATAGTTCAACATACCCAAGGACAGACACCAGTGCGCTGTCCTTCATCACCCCAAGCGCCACCCCCACCCAGGACGGGAATACCGCTCGTGTGCCAATGGGCAGCACGACATAGCGAAGATCCTGCCAGTAACTCATCCCAAGGGAGCGGGCGGCACGGCGCATTGAAGGACTGACGGCTTCCATTCCGCCCCGGGCAACATTGGCCACAAGAGCAGCGCAATAGATAGACAGAATGACCACACCAGAGAGGAATGGATCGAGGATCAGTCCAATGATGGGCGCAAAATTATAGAACAGCACAAGCTGAATGATCAGCGGCACGGATCGAAAGACATCCAACAACGGTCCCAGAATCAGAACTGCGGCCCAACGCCCCTCAAAGAGCATCCAGCCAAAGACGACACCCAGCGCCGTACCGATTGTGATCGATAGAATAGAGATCAGCAGCGTCCGCCATGCTGCCTCGGCCAGAAACCAGAGATCGCTGAGCTGGAAATCGAAGAAGAAGCTTGCCGTTGGTTCCATTGGTCCACCCTCAATATCTGAACAGGCGGGCAGCCAACAAACGTGAGGCACCCAGAATGATTTTGACGATGACGTAGTAGATAATGGCCGTCACGGCGAAGTATTCGAAAATACGATAGGTTCGGCTCGCCAGAGCCTGTGTTTCGCCCGAGAGTTCCCGAAACCCCACCAACATTCCCAAAGAGGATATCAAGACAGCCCAAACCATTTGGTTGGTCAGCGGATGATAAACGATCCGAAACACCTGCGGGATAATGATCCGCGTATAGGTCTGCCATGCTGTCATACCCAGTGATCGCGCCGCACGTACTTGGGTAATTGGAATAGCCTGAAACCCGCCACGAAAATTTTCTGCCAGGTAGCCCGCACAGTTAAAGCTCAACGCCGCCAAAACAATTGCGTATGGCGACATATGGATCCCCATTGCACCCAGACCAAAGCCGAAGAAAAACAACTGAAACAGCGCTGGCGTGTTCCGGGCCAACTCAACCCAAGCAGTCGCGAACCACCTTACCGGGCCCTTCAAATACAGGCGGATCAACGCGAGGCCGAGGCCCACAACGATCCCGATGATCATGGCCAAGACGGCCACCTCAAGGGTCGTCAGTCCAGCCGCCAGCAGATCCGGCAGGTTTTTCAGAACCGGCCGCCAATGAAAGTGGTAATCAAACACGTCTGAGACCCCGCCCTGCGTAATCCCCGCCCATCCTGCTGATGGGCGGGGGACCTGACTTAGTACATTACGCCAGGAATGCGCAGTTCAGGTGCGTCTCCACCAACATATTTGCCCCAAAGCTCCTGATAACGACCGGAGCGAACCTGATGGGTTACAAACAAGTTCAGGTAGTTCAGCCAGGTGACGTCCTTACGCTTGCCGACAACCGACGTGTAATCCGTGGTCCAGGGCATACGCGGGCCAGCGATGATGGTGTCATATTGCTTCGTGATCGGCAGGACGGCGGTGTTCGTCGTCAGACCGATGTCGGCCTTGCCCTGCGCAACAGCGAGGAACACTTCGTTTTCCGACTGATAGCCCTGATAGTTTGCTTCCTCACCCCATTCGGCGGCAATCTTGAGCCATTCTTGCTCGGGAACGGTGCCAATCGCTGCGGCAACACGCTTGCCACGGATATCTTCGAAAGTTGAGATTCCGCTGTCGGCGCCGACCACACCTTGCGCATAGTAGATTGCGTAAGGAATTGAGAAACCAACAGTTTTGGCGCGTGAGAGGCTGTCGGAAGTGCCGCCGAACACGACATCAGCACGTCCAGTAACGATGACCGGCAAACGCTCGGACCAAGTGAGAGGTAAAATCTCATACTCGACTTCAAGCGCTGCAGCCAGATCTGCGCAATATTCAACATCGAACCCAGCCGGTTCGTTATTCTCGTCACGATAACCAATTGGCGGAAAATCGAGAACGACGCCACAGCGGAGTGTGCCGCGATCTACCACATCGTCGAGCGTGTCAGCGACCGCGACGGTGCCAAAAACCGAGGTCAGAAACGCCGCTGCGGAGAGAGCGGCAAGCATGGTCTTTTTCATTTCAATTGCCTCTTGAAGGTGAGTTGCTGATTTCTTGTTTTTATATTGGATACAATATACAATAATCGGAAATCAGCCTCGAGACAAGAGGCGGAAGTCAGCGCCGAGAAATGCCTTGCCGCGCCGAAAAAGAAGAAACGGCATGGCCATTCGACCGCAGTTTCCATAAAGATGAGCGCACACCCATAGAGGCGAAGCATGATCTCGGACGCCCCCCATGAGGCAATTCTATTCGTCGCGAGCGACGCAAAAGGGCAGGTTCTCACCTGCCAGGAAGGACTGAGTTTTTGGGGTGGTGTGGATCCAGAGACCGGCGTGATTATCGACGCTCACCATCCAAATCACGAAGCCTGTTTGGCTGGCCGCATTGTCTTGATGCCAACGTCACGAGGCTCCTGCAGCGGCAGCGGCGTCATGCTGCAGCTTGCTCGAAACGGCCAAGCCCCTGCAGCACTTGTCTTCCGTGAAGAAGAAGCAATTCTTACCTTGGGCTCCATGATCGCAGGACGGCTGTTTGACCGGCCAGTCGCAATCCTGCGACTTTCCCACGCTCTTTATGCCGATTTGTCATCTGCCGACGAGGCGGAAATCAGCAATGGCACACTTCAGTTCAATGGTCGGTTGATAGATCTGTGCTCACCTGACGCCCAAGAGCTGAGCTTGAGTGCAACTGATCAATCCGTACTTGAGGGAGAAGACGGCGAGGCGCAAAAAATCGCGATGGAAGTAATGTGCCTGATGGCCGCCGCACAGGGTGCAACGAGCCTGACTGACGTCTCGCGTGCGCATATTGACGGCTGTATTCTCGCCCATGACGCCAATCTCGATTTCGCTGAAAAAATGCAGCAGATGGGGGCGAAAACCTGCATACCAACGACGATCAACGCCATCTCCGTGGACCGCGAGAATTGGCAATCGCAAGGCGTTGTTCGAGAGTTTGGCTCCAAAGCCAGCCGCCTTGCAGATGCATATGTTAAAATGGGAGCTCAGCCAACCTTCACCTGCGCGCCCTATCTGCTGGATGACTCGCCTGCAGAAAACGAACCGATCGGCTGGTCCGAATCCAACGCCGTGATCTATGCAAATTCGGTCCTGGGCGCGCGAACACAAAAACATCCGGACTACCTCGATCTTTTCATTGCCATGACTGGCCGCGCACCAAAAACGGGCGTCTATCTCGACGAAAATCGCCGGCCAGATTGTGAAGTGTACGTCGAACTGCCTGAAACCTTTGATGACGCCCTATGGCCGATGTTGGGCTGGTTGGCCGGAGCAAAGTCTCCAAATGGTATTCCCGTGCTGACGGGACTTGAAGCGGCTTCGCCGACAGCTGATGATCTCAAGGCGCTCTGCGCGGCCTTTGGTACAACGTCCGCTGCACCGATGTTGCATGTGCGCGGTCACACACCCGAAGGCGCGCTGCCGCCGCAAGAAGGCGCTTCAAGGTTTGACATCACCAGAATCGATCTGTCGCGGCTTTGGCAGGACTTCAATTCCGCTGGCGACAAGGTCGACTTGGTCGCGATCGGCAGCCCACATGCCTCTTTGACAGAATGTCGATACCTCGCAGACCTTCTCGAGGGGCAGCGATGTCATGACGGCACCAAAACGATCGTGACAATTGGACGCTCCGTTTTGTCGACCGCAAAGAAAGAGGGCATCATTGAGCGCCTCTGCAAGGCTGGTGTTCAAGTCATCCCCGATATCTGCTGGTGCTCGATTACCGAGCCGGTTTTCCCAACGACGGCTGCTACCTTGATGACCAACTCCGGAAAATACTCTCACTACGCCAAGGGCTTAACGGGCAGGTCTGTCAGGTTTGGCAGCCTCAAAGACTGCGCTGAGGCCGCAACAAAGGGTGTTGCCTTAAACCGACTGCCGGATTGGCTCACCTCCTAGTCCCCGTCAAAACCTAAGGGTCCAGACAAGCTGATTTCTTAAGGGAGGTTTTTTGCAGAAGCCGCCGCGCTAACGTCCTGGCGCTTGACCTTCCCACCCCTTTTGGCGCCTGATGCCTCGACCAACGCAACTGTGCCCGGGGGCAAGTGAAGATGACGGCATGAGTTGGCTGAAGACGCGCATTCCACCACCTGTCTGGCTTTTGGCGAGCGGGTTTTTGATCTGGCTCGTGGCGCGGCTGTTCCCGGAGCTTACGCTTCATTTCACAGGACAAACACTGCTTTCGGTCTTGCCCGGGACTGTTGGCATCGCGTTGGAATTGACATCTGTTGGTGTCTTTCTGAAACGCAAGACGACCGTAAACCCACTGTCACCGGACAAAGCCAAGGTCTTCATCAACCAGGGCCTTTATCGCTACAGCCGCAACCCGATGTATTTGGGGATGAGCCTGCTGCTTCTTGCGTGGATCATTTTCCTTGGGGCAGTTCCGGGCCTGATTTTCCTGGCCGGTTTCATGTTCGTCCTGACCGAATTGCAGATCAAACCGGAAGAAGGCGCGCTGGAGGCCAGATTCGGAGAGGCCTATCGCACCTATCGAAAAAAGGTGCGGCGCTGGCTCTAAGACCTCCAGATCACAAGACTTCCTTTGCGATTGCCCAGTTATAGGACCATGCACGTTCAAACATGGATTCCAGAATGCCTTTGTCAAAAGCGATTGCCCTTGTTCTTTGCCTCTTCTGTCTTTCAGGTTGCGCTGCCGTTGCAGTCGGAGGCGCCGTTGTCGGAGCAACCGGCACTGTTGTTGGCACGGCTGTCAGCGCAACGACGACAGTTGCCGGAACGGCGGTCGACGTGGTGGTGCCCGACGGTGATGACGACTGATCTGGACGGCGGGTCTCGCAGCCTTTAAGACGCGACGATCACCGTCCGATTGAATTGGGCAGGTCCTCAGCGTCCCAGGGACAGGCTACGAGTTTACCATGAAGATTGCCGTCATTTTGCCGAGAGGCATGCAATTTTCTCCTCAAGGCGCGACGTCGATCGACATTGTTGCCCGGGACCTCATCCTGAAAAGCCGTTTTCGCGACACAACCTATGTGATCGGAGCCCCGACCCCGGACCCTTTTGAGGATGTTGATTTTCGGCCCGTGCATGCCACGAACCAGGCCTCACTGATCCGTGAATTCCTGAAGCAGCTGCGCACGGATCTGCCTGATGTTGTCGTGGTGCACCAGCATCCGGAAACGGCCGCCAGGATCTCCAAGGCCCTGCCCAAGACCCCGGTTCTGCTGCACCGCCACGGACTTTTAAAAGAAAGCCGCAGCATCATTTCGAGATGGAAGAAGCGGCGTCAATTTTCGCCGCTGGCCGGGATTGTCTTTGTCAGTGGCTTCATCCGGGATCGTTTTCTGGCGCAATTCCCAAGCTTTGAGGACCGCGCGACCGTCGTTTTCAACGGCGTCGACACCTCCGTCTGGGCGCCTGCGCGATCCAAGCGACAAGAAATTGTCTACGTTGGGCGCGCAAGGCAGGACAAAGGCCTCCTTCCCCTCATCGGCGCCTATCAGTCACTTTCCCCGAAAGACTGGGACCTCAAGTTGATCCTGGGTGTGCAGACCGAGGCGGAGACCGCTTTTGCCAAGCAGATCCATACCGTGTGCGCCGACCTGGTGAATATTGCCATCTTTCAAAATGAACCATCGGCAGCAGTTCAAAAACACCTCTCCGAAGCGACCATTGCCGCGCTTCCATCCATCGTTCGAGAAGGGTTCCCCCGCGCCGTCGTTGAAGCCATGGCGTCGGGCTGCGCCGTCATCGCAACTCACCAGGGAGGGACGCCCGAAGCTGCGGGCGATGCGGCCCTGCTGCTCGAAGAACCTGGCGCTGATGACTTCGAGACGCGGCTCCGGAACAGTTTGGCCGAATTGATCGACGATGCTCAACGGCGCGACAACCTCGCAACTGCCGGTCGCGAGCGTGTGGTCGGCACTCTCGGCCTCGAAACGGTTGCAAATCGCTACGACAGCCTTCTTGAAAAACTGGCTGGGTCCTAGGCACGGTCCAGTTCCTCGCCGGTTGACAGAAATTTACTTTGTCGCCATTGCTCCAAGCTGACATCCAAACGCAATAGGCAAACGGCATATGCAACGCATCGGCATCATGATCTGCACGGCACGCCGGCCGCAAATGCTGGAAAACTGCCTGCGTTCTCTAACGTCTCAAGAGTTCCCTGACAGCTGGCAAGTCGAGATCTGCGTCGTCGAAAATGACCAAGAGTCGCGTAGCCAGGAGCGTGTCGAGGCGCTCGCCGCAGCCACTCGCTTTCCCATTCACTACGCCCTTGAAGAGAGACGCGGCATCCCATTTGCTCGCAACCGCACGCTCCGTGAAGCGATCGAGCGTAAATACGATTGGGTCGCACTGATCGATGATGATGAAATTGCGCTTGCCGGATGGCTGGAGGCGCATATGCGCTCTATCCAGGAGCACGGTGCGGATGTCAGCTACGGCGCGGTGACCAAGAACTTCGAAAAGCAGCCACCTGACTGGTGGTATCCTGAGATTCCCAGTTCGAACCCCGCTGGCATGATGTTGCCGCGTGCTTCAACCAACAACGTCCTGTTCTCGGCAAAGCTGCTCCAGCCGCCAGCGGAACTGCGCTTCAATCCTGCGTTCCTTTATGGCTATGAGGACCTCGATTTTTTCGAGGCTGCCACGGCCAATGGTTTCAAGATTGTCTGGTCACCAGATGCGGTGGTTGAAGAATATGTGCCCGCAAGCCGCGTCGCACCGGAGAGATTGCTTGGCTGGTCAAGGTCCAGCTCGGCAGCTCACGTGCAGGTCTCCGTACTGCGCAAGGGCTATCTGAAGTCAGCCGTGAAGTTCACCATCAAGGGCCTGCGACGCCTGCTCGGGGGTGTTTTCGGATCGGCGCTGTTTTATCTGCCGGCAAAACTCGGCAGCGAGCGAGCGGTCTATCGCTATTTCAAAAGCCGTATGCGGTTGGCGCGCGGCCTTGGAAACCTTCAGGGTGTCGTGCAAAAACCCTATCGCTACTACGAAGTCATCGATGGTCAGTGATTGAGACCCGAAATCAAACAAGGTCGAGCATGAAAAAGAACATTTTCGTTTTCTGGACTGGTGACAATGAAATGTCGCCAGCACGCTCGGCTTGTCTCAAGACCTTGGCGAACAGCCAATGTGAGATCACGCTCGTGACGCCTGAAAACCTTGCGAGCTGGATGAAGGATGACGCGCCGCTGCACCCTGCGTATCAGCATCTTTCTGCGGTTCACAGGTCTGACTATCTGCGTCCCTATTTCATGCACCACTATGGCGGCGGCTATGCCGACATCAAGGAAACCCACAGTTCCTGGCTTCCTGCGTTCGATGCGCTGGACGCAACTCCGGAAGCGTTTGGCATCGGTTACCGTGAAAAGTCGGCCAAGGGCGTGGCAAACATCCATAGGCACCGGATCGACGGAACAAGCTACCATCTGGACACACAGACAAGCGCGTTCACGAACTACCTACGCTATCGCTTTTACCGTGCGAACTGGCGCAAAATGATCGGAATGTGCGCCTATGTGTTTCGTCCAGACACAGATTTTACAGCGCTTTGGCTGACGCATGTCGAAAAGCGGCTTGACTTGTTGATGCCCAGGTTAAGCGCGGACCAGGCGCCAGACCCACGCGCAGCAGCGGATCCAACGGCGGACGGGCCCAGCGCGCCATACCCGGTGCCCTGGTCATTCCTTTGCGCGGATGTCATCCACCCTCTTATCTACAGACACCGGGACCGCATTCTGCAAGGCCTTCCAATGCCGAATTTCAAGAATTACCTCTGACGCCCTCGATCACAGGTTCTGGAAAACCCGCTTAAGCCCATCGAGATCGACTTCCGTGGATGCGGTGAAGGCACGCCCCTGCGGATTGAGCGTCATCAGGCTCTCGTAGGCAAAGCCAAGCTCCTTCGCCAGCATGTAATAATGCGGGGATCCCATTGTCGGGCTGAAGAGCTCGATAATGCGGCAGGGCAGACGGCGTCGAAACAGAATGTTGGTGAGAGCGGCCCCGTGAGCACCGGCAATGACGTAGGCCTGGCTGAACAGGTTGATCTGTTCGCTAAGAGATAGATTCGACGGATCCACCAGATCGAAACCGAAACTCTCCGCCAGGGCATTGACCTCATCCTGATTGCGAAAGGCTCGGCCGTTGGCAGCGCTCTGCCCCCTGAGAACGAAAATCCGCCGGTCGCTCCCGGAGGGAGCAGGCACATCAAGCTGGTCGCAGGCCCAGTCGAAATAAGGCTTGTGGCAGAAAAACGCCCGGATGACATAGGCCTGTTCAACTGCAATCGTTTCCTTCCGCCCCTGAATGAGGACTTGCCGCTCACCGAAGACGCCAAGATCCATGGCCTGTTGGAAGAACCTCGTGTTGGCCGTCTTCTCAGGCACCAAAAACGGAATTTCGACAGGAAGGCCATGCCTTTCGGCCACGGCTGCTTTGCTCAGGACATAGAGGAAGAAATGGAAATAGTTGTCGCCATGAAAATGGTGCAGCAGGATGGCGGCGGGTAGACTTCTCTTCGGCTTGGTCAAGTGCGAGAAGAAACGCGGATTGCGCTCACGGTCCGGAATGTCACTCGAGCCCCACATGACGCGGCCATTCGAGAACAGGATTCCCATCTTGGGATCAACGGTGCATGGCCGATCAACGCGCAGGATCGCCTCGCGATCAGACACAGTCGACCAGTGCTCCAGAAATTCTCTTGCTTGAACTGGCAGGAACTCAGGTCCTGCGTCTCTGACAGGCGCGTGCTGCTGATCCGTGAGCGCTGTTGTCACATGCGCAAAGCTGGCCCTAGGCCAAAGACCATCAAGCGTTCGGCCGACGGCCTTGCGCGCCCTATGAAATTCGTCTCGTAGCGGATAGCTCATCGACCCAAGCCCTGTCAGCAGACCAAGTCTAGGCCGCTGTTCCTGACAACAGATCCCTTACCCTGCGGTCTTGAGTTCGGCCAGTGCTAATCCCGTCACGGCCGCCGGAAGGAAATGCGTCCGGGCAAAGCGGCGACTTCCAAACGGGTGTCATGAACCGGCTCGCCATCAAGGTTGATCTGAAGGGGCTCGTTGGTTTCGATCAGGATGTCGCGAACCTTCCACAAGACCAGTTTCTCCTTCAGACTTTCCTGACCTTTTTCGAACAGCTGCGCGAGAACCTCCGGAACTTCATCCGCCTCCGGATAGGGAATGACCGTCAGATCAAGCAGACCATCATCCAGTATCGCCTCCGGACACAATTGAACCCCTCCACCGGCCTGTCGTCCGTTGCCAATCGCCAGCGCAAGGAAGCGGCCCTCCCAATGGTGATCGTCCGCGGTGATACGACCCTCGCAGGCGGAAAGTTCGGAAAAACGATTGAGCCCGGTGAAGACATAGGCAGCGCCACCGAGCAAACGCTTCAAGGTCGGGTCCGTCTCTGCTGTCACCTTGGTGCCAAAACCGCCCGTCGCAACATTCACGAAGGCCCGGCCATTGACGACGCCAACATCCATGGCCCGTGCCGGGGTTTGCGCTGCAATGGTCAAGCAGCCGGTCAAATCACGCGGACCCAGGCCGATCCCATGCGCAAAGTCATTGGCTGTTCCCAACGGCAAAAGTCCAAAGGCAAAGGGTGCTGCCTGGCTTTCCGACAACTCTGCCAATGCCTCTGAAACCACTTCATTCAAGGTGCCGTCGCCGCCGCCGGCAACCAGCGTGTCGATCTTCTCCGGCTTCGCTTCATGGAGGGCCTCGCGGACCAGGCGTTGCGCGTCGCCGGCTTCCCAGGTGACCCGAACGGACACCTTGTGGCCCCGCTCGCGCACGGCGCCGACTGCCGCACGAACGTCGTTCCGGGCAGCGGCTTTGCCGTGAAGGATCAGGCGCATATGAGTGGCTTCTGCCATTTCACAGTCTCCGTTTGCTTGTCTGCTTTGCGGTCCCCTATCCGGGCAGCATGGTTTCCCGGTCCATACGGGCAGAACGCGCCTCTTCGATGAGCCAGTTTCGGAAGTTTGCCACAACCGGACGCATGGTGCGGTTCTCAGGATAGACGAAATAGTAGGCCGACTGCTGCGCGAGGGATATGTCAAAGAGGCGAACCAGCCTGCCAGACGCAAGTTCCTCTTGAACGAAAAAGCGTGGCACCAACGCCGCCCCGGCATTGTGCACGGCCGCCTCGGAGATCATGACAAATTGTTCGAAACGCGCGCCTTGAAAGGCAGCGTCTGTTTCCACGCCCGCCTGATCGAACCACTGTTTCCACGCAAGCGGTCTGGTCGCCAGCTGGAGGCGCGGCACATTTGCAAGATCTCCAGGCGTACGAATACCATGCCGATCCCTGAATGCACGTGAGGCGACAGGAATGACTTCCTCTGGAAACAACGGCTCGGCGATCGCACCCGCCCAGACCGGATCGCCGTGATGGATGGCTCCATCAAAGGGTTCGGCCTCGAAATCGAAGGGCTGCAGCCGGACGCTCAGGTTCAGACCTGCACTTGGGTGCCTGCGTTGAAACTCAACAAGCCGCGGTGCCAGCCACCTGGTTCCGAAAGTCGGCAGAACCGCAACATTCAGAACATCCTCGCTGCCCGCATATGACATGACCTGGCGCGTCGCAGCCGTCATTTGATCGAGGGCACCGCGAATATCATGCAGATAAAGTCTGCCCGCATCCGTCAGGACAATTCTCTGGCGCACGCGCCTGAAAAGCTCGACACCCAGACGGTCCTCCAGATGGCGGACCTGTTTGGAGACCGCGCCCTGGGTGAGATGTAACTCTTCCGCAGCGCGGGTAAAGCTGGAGTGGCGGGCCGCGCATTCGAAGGCGATCAATGCATCAGCTGGCGGCACAAAGGCGCGTTTCATGTCCGGATCCATAAGTCTTGTCGAGTTCATTCCATATTGGCATGATTAGAGGAGAAGAAATCTCTTTTTTGCAAGCAGATCTTTCTGCACTATCCGCCTCGAGCACTATTTTCATTCCATCCTGGCGCGGCGGCGAAGATCGTCCCCGGATGTAGAATCCAGCCTCACGGCGCAAGGGAGAGCCCCATGAACGCATCAGCAACCACAAAATCCGCCCCTGCCGGCGGCGGAACCTTTGACTGGCAGGACCCGTTTCAACTGCGAGAGCAGTTGGGCGAAGATGAAGCGCTGATCATGGACAGCGCCCGGTCCTATGCTCAGGAGAGGCTTCTGCCGCGCGTCATCGAGGCCTACCGTGAAGAGAAAACAGACCGCGAAATCTTCAACGAGATGGGTGAACTCGGGCTGCTTGGCGTCACCTTGCCGGATGAATACGGCGGTGCCGGTGCTTCCTACGTCGCCTATGGGCTCGTAGCGCGTGAAGTCGAGCGCATCGATTCCGGCTACCGGTCCATGATGAGCGTTCAATCCTCACTGGTGATGTATCCGATCTATGCCTATGGATCCGAAGAGCAGCGCAAGAATTATCTGCCGAAGCTCGCCACCGGTGAATTTGTCGGCTGTTTTGGCCTGACCGAGCCCGATGCCGGATCAGACCCTGCCGGTATGCGCACCCGCGCTGAGAAAATCGACGGCGGTTACAAGCTGACCGGTTCCAAGATGTGGATTTCGAACTCGCCGATTGCCGACGTTTTCGTCGTTTGGGCGAAGTCCGAAGCTCATGATGGTGCAATCCGGGGTTTCGTGCTGGAAAAAGGCATGAAGGGTCTGTCCGCACCGAAAATTGGCGGCAAACTGTCCCTGCGTGCGTCGATTACCGGCGAGATCGTTATGGACAACGTAGAGGTCTGTGAAGACGCGCTGCTACCGAATGTTTCCGGACTCAAGGGGCCGTTTGGCTGTCTCAACCGCGCCCGCTACGGAATTGCCTGGGGCTCCATGGGAGCTGCCGAAGACTGCTGGACACGTGCGCGCCAATATGGCCTCGAGCGCGAACAGTTTGGTCGTCCACTGGCCCAAACCCAGTTGTTCCAAAAGAAGCTCGCGGACATGCAAACCGAGATCACTCTTGGCCTTCAGGCAGCGCTGCGGGTCGGCCAACTGTTCGACGCCGGCAAAGTCGCCCCGGAAATGATCTCGCTAATCAAGCGGAACAATTGCGGCAAGGCGCTGGATATCGCCCGCGTTGCCCGCGATATGCACGGTGGCAACGGGATTTCCGAAGAGTATCACGTGATGCGTCATGCCCAGAATCTGGAGACGGTCAACACATATGAGGGCACGCATGATGTTCATGCTCTGATCCTCGGCCGCGCCCAAACCGGCCTTCAGGCATTCTTTTAGGGCATGACGTTGCCGGAGGTCCCCCCGCCTCCGGCGCTTTTTTCAGGCGGTTGCGAATGAACACAAGATCTGCAGATGTTGTCATTGTCGGCGGCGCGGTCATAGGCTCCTCCATCGCCTGCCAACTCGCCCAGCGCGACGACTTTACCGGACACATTGTCGTTCTGGAGGCCGATCCGACCTATCAGATTTGCGCGTCGGCTCGCTCGGCAGCCTCGATCCGACAACAGTTCTCCAGTGCCATCAATATCGAGATTTCGCTTTTCGGCATCTCATACCTGCGGACAATCGGAGAGAACCTTGAGGTCGATGGCGAACACCCCGTCATTGACCTTCATGAAGGCGGATATCTGTTTCTCGCGACTCCGGACAAGCGCGACCTGCTTCAACAAAATCACGCTCTGCAGTCAGAGCTCGGTGCAGATATCGGGTTTTTCGATGTCGCTGGACTGACGCGACGGTTTCCATGGCTCGAGACCTCTGACCTCGCCGCTGGCTGCCACGGCCTGACGGGCGAAGGCTGGTTCGATGGCTACGGTTTGATGCAGGCGTTTCGGAAGAAAGCACGCTCCCTTGGCGTGACCTACCTGCCCGCCAAGGCGGAGCGGCTTTGCAAGAACGGCGATGGCTGGTCAATTGAGCTCGGCACCGGCCAGACGATTTCCGCCGGTGCTGTCGTCAATGCGGCCGGCGCATCAGGTGGCGCGGAACTTTGCCGCCAGGCCGGTCTGGACGTGCCGATACATTCCAGGAAACGCTGTGTTTTCAGTTTCGATTGCCGGGAAACCCTGCCCAACTTCCCGCTGCTGATCGACCCGAACGGCACCTACGTCCGGCCAGAGGGACAGGGCTACATTTGCGGCGTCTCGCCCGCCGATCAAGATGACGTCGACAGTGACGACTTCAATGTCGACCATGCCCTGTTCGACGAGCATATCTGGCCCACACTGGCCGAAAGGGTGCCGGCATTTGAAGCCATTCGGCCGGGGAACGCCTGGGCCGGCCATTACGACATGAATCTCTTTGACCACAATGCCTTTGTCGGCGCAGTCTCGGGCCTTGATAACTTCTATCTAGCACTCGGCTTTTCCGGCCACGGATTGCAACAGTCACCCGCCGTCGGGCGAGGGCTAGCGGAACTGATCACAACAGGCGGATACCAAACGCTCGATCTTGCGCCACTTGGGTTGGATCGCCTCGAAAAGAACGCACCCCTGCTTGAACGCAATGTGGTTTGAAATCGCTCTGGTTTAGGCGCTACTCGGCGACAAGCGGATAAGGAGTCCACTTGGTGTTGTCTCCCTCTTGGGGAGACAGCTCTTCGGCATCTGCCAAAGAAGCTTCGCCAACGCTGGGCTGCAGCAGCTCATTCGGGGTCGCCAAATGGCTGTCAGATTTCGTCCAGTCGATGACCCGCGAAAACCCATCGACCAAGGCAGTCTTCAGCCGCGCGATACGCGCCTTGTCCGGTTCAAACGGCGGCGACTCGTGACGTAGATAGACGCGCTGTGCAATCACGAGGGTCAAAGAGTGCAGACCATCGGCAGGAACGCCGTATTTCTCAGTGATATAGCTGCCACCCAGAACCTCGTCGACGGCCACCGAAAACCCACTCAACCCGGTAAATGAACCGGCAAAAGTGCTCCTTAGCCCTTCAGAACAGGATTGACCGTCGGCCGTGCCTATGTTGATGACCGGCAGCTCACCTTCGACAAAACCGCGAATGCGGGAGCGCATTGACTGGCAATCAAATAGAACAACTTCGTCATGCAGACGTCTTAGTCGGCCAATCTGCTCCTCAAGCGCCTGATGAAAGGGATGATAGAACAGGAGTGTTCGTTGCTCGATCTCAATCGGTCCGGGCTCCTCATCCGCCTGGTAAATCCGTTTGAGGTCAAGGGTCGAGAGTGGACACAGGTTTTCGCGCGGCGAGATACCCGGATCTTCCGTTTGATCGGCCGGCCGGTCCACATCAATCACATATCTTGAAATCGTCGACCGGATGATCGTTGCATCCAGTTCGCGCGCGAGATCCAGCACCTGCTCCAGCCGCCACGATATATCCGCCTGGAGGCGGCCGGTCGCGCTGAATCGCTTCTCGACAGCAGGCGGAACGTCGATCCCTGTATGCGGCAAGCAAAGGATCAGCGGGCTTTCGCCTTTTTCGACTATGATCATTCGCCCAGGCCCAATGAATTTATCGCAGTATGCACACAGTTTGTTTTCTTTACGGAGCGGAAACAAGTCTCTTTGGCGTACTAACTCCAAAAAGAACCCGATACCGCCGCATGGCACTTACCGCCGATATTTGAAGTTGCATTGACGCAGCTGGTTCAATCCAAACACTTTGCAAGCCAACGTCAATCGAACTATCGTGATTATCTCACAATGCAGACAGGCCCCAAGCCGACCTTTTCCGATACACACAATTATCTGTCGATCAAACCGGGTTTGCTGCCGCAAAAACACCCTGCGGTAGCATGAACCGGACAAACGTTTGAGGAAACGTCATGAGTTACAGTCCAGCCACGTCTCGCTACGACGCAATGATCTACAATCGCTGCGGCAGGAGCGGTCTTAAGCTGTCAGCCCTTTCACTGGGACTCTGGCATAATTTCGGCGGTGATACGGCGCGTGAAACAGGGCGCGCCCTTTGTCGGACCGCTTTCGATCTCGGCATCACACACTTCGACCTTGCAAACAACTACGGCCCGCCTCCCGGGTCCGCCGAAGAAGCCTTTGGCGATATTCTGCGCAATGATTTTCACGGCCTTCGGGATGAACTAGTCATCTCGACCAAGGCCGGCTACCGCATGTGGCCCGGTCCCTATGGTGAATGGGGCAGCCGCAAATATCTTCTCTCCAGCCTCGACCAGAGTCTCACCCGGATGGGCATCGACTATGTCGATATTTTCTACTCCCACCGGGTCGACCCTGAAACGCCTCTGGAAGAGACGATGGGTGCGCTCGACAGTGCAGTCCGGCAAGGCAAGGCGCTGTACGTCGGCATTTCCTCCTACAACTCGGCGCGCACCCGTGAGGCAGCCCGGATTTTGAAGGAACTGGGCACACCCTGCATCATTCATCAGCCAAGCTATTCGATGATCAACCGGTGGGTTGAAGACGACGGATTGCTCGACACGCTGGACGATGAAGGCATCGGTTCCATTGCCTTCACGCCGCTGGCCCAGGGCATGCTGACGTCCAAATACCTGAAGGGAGTTCCGGAAGGCAGCCGCCTGACAGCCGGCAAGTCCCTCAAGCCGGATATGATCAGCGAGGAGAAAGTAGAGCGTCTCAGGGGCCTTGCGGCCATCGCCGATGCGCGCGGCCAGACGCTTGCGCAAATGGCCATTGCCTGGGTTCTGCGCGGCGGCCGCGTGACCTCGGCGTTGATCGGTGCAAGCCGTCCCGATCAGATCGTCGACTGTGTCGGCTCGCTGGAAAACCGCGAATTTTCCAGTGCAGAGCTGGTCGAGATCGACCGGCTGTCGGCTAATTTTGATGTCAACCTTTGGGCACTCAGCTCCAACTCCTGAGCCAAAAGCATGCGACCGCGAGTTTAAAACTCGCAGTCGCGCATCTGCCGCGAACTTTGATCAATCTCGCTCATCCACTCATCAAGGATTGTGGCTTTATCCTCCCCAATGGCTGGCATAAGCTCGCCAGCAACAGACACAATATCTCTGACGTTTCTTGGAAAGGCTGCCCATGACATTGCGAAACGGCAAGGAATTCCTGATGATTCCGGGTCCGACCAATGTGCCAGATGAAGTTCTTCGCGCCATGCACCGGCCGGCCGTCGACATCTACGAAGGTCCGTTGATTGAGACGACCGATTTTTGCATGAGCAGCTTACGCAAGCTTTTTCGCTCCGAGGGGCAGCCTTACATCTACGCAGCCAATGGCCATGGCGCCTGGGACGCCGCGCTCAGCAACACCTTGAACGGTGGCGACAAGGTCCTCGTGCTCGAGTCTGGCCGCTTTGCGCTTGGTTGGGGTGAAGCTGGCGAAATCACCGGCCTGGAAATGGAAGTCTTGAAGGGTGACTGGCGCCTTCCCGTCAATCCACAGGCCGTAGAAGACAGATTGCGCGCCGATACGGACCGCGAAATCAAGGCCGTTCTAGTTGTTCAGGTGGACACCGCATCTGGCGCCTGGAACGATATTGCCGCCATTCGGCAGGCCATGACCGCGGCTGGCCACGATGCGCTGCTCATGGTGGACACGATTGCCTCGCTCGGCTGCATGCCCTTCGAGATGGACGAATGGGGCGTCGACATTGCTCTCACCGGCTCGCAAAAAGGCCTGATGACACCGCCCGGCCTGTCATTCGTCTTGGCCGGTGAGCGGGCAATCAAGGCGCATGAAACAGCGGATCTGCGAACCAACTACATGGACTGGACCTTCCGCAATGGTCCGGAACATTATGAAAAATACTGTGGCACGCCTCCGGAGCACCTTCTGTTCGCCTTCCGGGCCGCACTCGAATTGATTGAGGCCGAAGGCCTCGAGCAGGTCTGGCATCGCCATGCACTTCTTGCGGAGGCGACGCGAAAAGCCATTGCTGTCTGGGCGGAAGGTGGCGTTCTCGACATGAACATCACTGATCCGAATGGCCGATCAGACAGCGTGACCGTCGTGCGCTTCAAGGGCGCGGACCCCGCTCCCTTGCGCGCCTTTACCAAGGAAGTCTGCGGGGTCACTGTCGGCGGCACCATCGGCGACCTCGCAGGTCAGGGCATCCGCATCGGCCACATGGGACATGTAAACGCGGTCATGGTGCTCGGTACCTTGTCTGCAATCGAGATGGGCCTTGCAAAGCTCGACATCCCACATGGCAAAGGCGGCGTTCAGGCCGCGATAGACTATCTGTCCGGCGCGCTCTAGAGCTCGTTCTCGAGCCTGTCGCAGATCGTCTGCAACACCTCAACGCGTGCATGGCGCTTGTCTTCCGAAGAGACGAGCGTCCATGGCGCAAAATGGGTTGATGTCCGGTCGACCATATCGCCGGCCGCCACGGCATATTGGTCCCATTTGAGACGGTTTCGCCAATCCTCGTCGGTAATCTTGTGCTGCTTGTAGGCTATTTCCTCGCGGGCCTTGAAACGCCGCAGCTGCTCCGCGGCGCTGATCGCCAGCCAGAATTTGCAGACAATGTAGTTCGAGTTTGTCAGTTCTTCCTCGAACTCGTTGATTTCATTGTAGGCCCTCAACCAGTCATCATGACCGGCAAAGCCCTCGACCCGCTCCACCAGGACGCGCTCGTACCAAGACCGGTCGAAGATCGCGATATGGCCCTGGCGCGGAACACGCCGCCAAAAGCGCCAAAGATAGGGCCTGGCTTTTTCTTCGTCCGTCGGCGCAGCAATCGGATGCACCTTGTAGATCCGAGGATCCAGTGGGCGGATCACCCGCCGGATCGCGCCGCCTTTGCCCGCAGCATCATTGCCCTGGAAGACGAGAATGAGCCCCTTCTTCGAGAAGGCTTTCGTATCTGAGATCGCGGACAGTCGATCCTGAAGATCTGTACGCTTTTTCTCATAATCCGACTTTTTCAACTTCGCCGTGAGGTCAATGGCATCCACAGCCGTTTGCCGCGTCAAGCCCCCAACAGCGGGAGGCGCGGCAACAGAAGCTGCCTCGCCATCTTCCAACTTCAGCCGCATCGCAGCTGCAAGGGTCTGGGCGAGGGCTGCGTCCCGAAACTCCGGATCCTGGGACGGGATAACGAACCAGGGCGCATGACCCCGGCTTGTCTCGACAATGATTTTCTCGCCGACTTCCGAAGCCTTTTTGTGGTTCTTCAACGCTGCCCAGTCGGCCAGCACATGGCGTGCTGCATGCTTCTTATCGATTTTCTTCAGACGCCGTTCCTGGTCTTCGCGAGGCAGCATGAACCAGAACTTCAGCAGCAAGACGCCCTCATTTGCCAGCATTTCCTCGAAGCGCCGGATCTTTCCGAGCTCGTGCTCGAAGCTGTCATCATCAATCTTGTCATAGATGCGATCGCGCAAGGCCTTTTGGTACCAGCTCCCGAAGACAACAGCTGTCTGGCCCTTGGCTGGCAGGTCGCGCCAGAACCGCCAGAGTCTGGGACGCAGGCGCGCTTCTTCCATCGGATCGCCATAGGCGTTGCAAATCAGATGGCGGGCATCCATCCAACCGTATAGGCGGGCAACGGACTCTCCCTTGCCGGCACCATCGAGACCATCCACCACAATGATCGTGGAAAACGGCTTCTTTTCAATGACTTCCAGCTGAGCAGATAACAAAGCTTCACGGAGTTCAGGTTCGAGTTTTCGGAATGTCTTCTTGTCCATCTTTTGAGGCAATCTTGCCGACTCAAACATCTCACCCAATCTCCATTATCCGTGCCTGTCTATTCTCAGATCATGCCGTAGCCAGCAATGCAAACGGACATCCCCGGAAATGAAGCTTACGCAACGGAGGCTCTGATTATCAATTCATTCACCATAAGGCTGCATTGATTTAGGCTATGGGAAGCTGCTCGAGAACGGTTCCGACACCGGGGCCGTGATTATTGCTCTGTTGAGCGGCGCCCGGGTTGCCTATATGAAGCGCAACAAAGGTTCACAATCGTTGCCCGATCGAGATCATGTCGCCAGGCCTTCCAAAGAGAGACGAGCGCAAATCCGTTGACTGATCTTCTGGAACAACTCGTCAACTTCATCGGGAACAATCCCTCCCTGGCCGGGGTCATTTGCTTTGCAGCGGCCATGGGTGAAGCGCTTTTCATCATCGGTCTCGTTGTCCCCAGCACGGTTGTTCTCGTCGGCGCCGGGACATTCGTCGGCCTAGGCAAGCTCGATGGCTACTCCATCTTCCTCTGGACGACCTGCGGTGCCATAGCGGGCGATGCCATTTCTTACTGGTTCGGCTACTTCTACAAAGATCAGGTCCGAAAACTCTGGCCCCTTTCGCGCTACTCAAGCCTGATGGATCGGGGCGAGGCCTTTTTCAAGGAACATGGCGGCAAGAGCGTTTTCATCGGCCGCTTCGTCCCAGGGGTCAAATCCGTGGTTCCCGGCATCGCCGGCATGGTCGGCATGAATGCCACGCGCTTCACCATCATCAACGTCGTTTCCGCCTTCGCATGGGCCATCGCCCATCTGGGGCCAGGCATACTGGCCGGAACTGCTCTGAGCGCCATCGGCGAAGTCAGTGGACGGCTTGCTCTTGTTCTCGGCGGCCTGCTGCTGATCGCCTTCGTCACCATCATGCTTGGACGCTGGCTGATCCTGATTATTCTGCCCTTGTTTCCAAACACGCATTCAGCCATCGTCGGCTGGTTTGCGCGGCGACCAGACCGGGTGTCGCAATGGATCGCGACGACCTTTGACCCGCAGCACCCACGCTCGGCGGGCATGCTGGTTTCGTCCCTGCTACTGCTGGTGACGATGCCGCTCTTCTTCTGGTTCATGGGCGAGGTAGCACCTGGCGAACCCATGGTTCGCGCTGATGTCGCTATCCTGAATTTATTCGAGAGCCTGCGCTCGCCGATCGGCGACCACATCATGGTTGCCATCACCACGCTTGGAGACGGGATCGTGGTCGCGCTGGTCACCATTGCCGTCGCGCTGTATCTGTTCGCGCGCAAGGCTTGGCGCAGGGCAACGGGCTTTGTCATTGCCATGAGCGGGACGGCGATTTTCGTTCCAGTCTTCAAAGCACTTCTGGAGCGCTCGCGTCCAATCGATCTCTATACGGGCGCGGATGCCTTCAGTTTCCCAAGCGGCCACGCAACGCTGAACACCGTGCTTTTTGGAATCTGTGCAGTTCTGATCGCCCATGATCGCAGCCGATGGGCCAAAGCCGGAATTTTCACGATCACAGCCACCTATGTGATCGCAATCGGCTTTTCCCGCGTCTACCTGGGTGCACACTGGACGTCAGACGTCCTGGCGGGTTTTCTCTTCGGCACCGCCATGGTCGCGGCCTTCGCATTTGTCTTTGGTCCGATCCACAACGAAAAGGTTGGCCGCATGACGCTGGCAGCGATTGTCGTTGGATCCCTCGCGACTTTCGGAAGCTGGCATGCGGTGACAAACATCAACACTGCCATGACAACCTATGAGCCGCGCAGTGAGCGCAAACTGCAGACCTCCAATGAGTGGCTGGCCTTCGGCTGGGCTCGCCTGCCGGAAAACCGCATCGAGCTAAGCGGGGAGACCAAAGAACCTCTCGTGGTTCAATATGCGGGCGAGGCGGCTGGATTTGCCCAGGCCCTGGAAGCGGACGGCTGGAAGCCGGCACCGAAATGGTCGCTCACGACCGCCTCAGGCTTTGTCGTAGGGCAAACACCTGCCGAGAAGCTGCCGGCTCTGCCGCGCACTCAAAACGGCAGGCAACCTGCGCTGATCCTGATCAAGAACGATGACACGCAAGATCCTCAGAGCAGCCGCTGGATCTTGCGCCTTTGGCCAAGCCACTATCAGGTGCTGCACCAGGGCTCGCTGTTGCCGCTCTACACCGGAAGCGTTTTGCACGAGGAAATCCTGCGGCCAATGGGCGAGTTTTCGGGCCCCAAGATTGACCGTGAGGAGCCCTCGCTGGCAGACAATCCGGCGCTGCTGGTAGACGGCGCAGTTGCCAGAACCAGACCGGACGGGACAGAGGTGGTGCTTGCTCTCGAGCCCTCCTCATCTCCTGTCAGTAGCTCTGATAAGCCAAGGGCCAATTCTCGGGGGCGGTAGCATTGCCGTCGCAATCATATTTGTCCCGATACTCGAGAAGTTCGAACTCCAGGACTTCTCCGGGGCCGTCCGTCAATCGGTGAACCTGATGGACACCGCAGTCCCCAGCGCCGCGGCTCAAGGCGGTCATCTTGATGATACCCTGCCCGGGCAGAACGTCTGCACTCATTGCCGCATAGTTCTGCTGCCCTTCCAATCCCGGCGGGTTGGGCAGGGTTAGAAGCTCAGCCCAGTCACGCGCCGGGTTCTGGGTTACGCCAAAAACGCTCGATCCCTGGTAGGCGCCCATCGTGCAGGGAACCTCCCAAAGCAAATAGTTCTCGTTAACAACATAGCGGGCACCTGCCCAGGCAAATGAGCCGTCGACGTCGCAGTCGTCGCTGGCATAGTCCCGCATTGTTTGGCGCAGAGGCGCCGGCACTTCAGACATGTCAGCCAACATCCTGGGCGCACCAAAGGGAATTCCCGCCGGCCCGGCCCATCCACCGGCCGGAACAGGCGGCAGTTCAGGAGCGGCCGCGCTCTCCTCGTCCCCGGCGTTCAGACCGGCGCAGCCAAACGTGCCCCGCGCGCGGGCCTGGAACGGAATCTTGCCGGATTGCACCACATAGACCGTGGCCCGATCAATCCGGGTGTGATTGCCCACATCTTCAGCTTCAAGAACCTCGATGTGCACCCGCGTCTCGCGATCCTGCGTGGCATAGAGGGCATTTTTCGCCATGCCGGCGATCCACTCCCCGTCGCGTAGAAGCTCATCCAGCGCAAGGACACCCCCGCCAATCTCGACCCGTGCCGGCTGAGGGGCACCGTCAGAGTCAAAGGGCATGTAGAAAAGATAAGCGTATTTATCGGACCCCGGATCCCGGTTGTGCTGCCAAAGCGCATAGTGGCAGGAGGCCAGCCCGCCTGCGATTTCAAACTCGCCAAACAGCTTCAAGGGAATTTTGTAGGTATCATCGTCCGCCACCGCTGGTGATGACGCGCCAGACGCATAGACCAGCCCTGCAAAACCCAATGCGTATGCGGCTTTCTTCCAAAACTCTCTCTTGCTCATGGCGTCCCCCTCTGGCCGATCAGAAGAATGTGCAAGTTGACGTCAAAAATCCACCCATTCTCTCTTCTGAATGATCAGCCTGTCGGTGATTTGCGCATTCCTTCCGACTTTCCGCTAAGGTGGGTGCATGTTTTTATCCCTTGCACGTTCTGGTCCAATTATTATATTCAATTTATTGAAACTATCGGACGAGTTAGAAAAATGACCGAATTCACTCCAGTGATGTCGCTTCTGGGCGGCGTTCTCATCGGCATCGCGACGGTGGCCCTGATGGGAATTCATGGCCGGATTGCAGGCATCAACGGCATCGTTGGCGATCTGCTGACCTCGCCAACCTCCAGTGACTGGTCGTGGCGCGCTGCCTTCATTCTGGGAATGATCGTCTCGCCGATAGCAATCAGCGTTGCAACAGGTGATCTGCCTCAGATCACCGTTCCCGTCGGGCCCCTTATGCTTGCCGTTGGCGGGTTTCTCGTTGGTATCGGGACTTCGCTCGGATCCGGCTGTACCAGCGGCCACGGGGTCTGCGGCATGGCGCGATTCTCAGCGCGATCAATCGTCGCCACCTTGACCTTCATGACAACCGGCCTGTTGACCGTCTATCTCACACGTCATGTGATCGGAGGCTGACCGCCGTGCTCAAGACACTCTCTGCGTTCGCCATCGGGCTCGTATTCGGCATCGGAATCATGCTCTCGGGCATGGCAAACCCGGCCAAGGTTCTGAACTTCTTTGATATCTCTGGAACGTGGGACCCCAGCTTGATGTTTGTCATGGGCGGCGCACTCGTCGTGACGGCCATCGGCTACCGGCTGGTGTTCCGTATGCGCCACCCTCTGCTTGCTGACGGTTTTTCTCTGCCAAACCGGAAAGACCTCGACGCGAAACTGATCGGTGGATCCGCCATCTTCGGCATAGGCTGGGGTCTCAGCGGCTTTTGCCCGGGCGGCTTAGTCCCTGCGCTTGGCCTTGGACGCATGGAACCAGTCATCGCCGCGACAGCAATTGTTGCCGGCATGATCGTCTTCCGGGTTGTCAATCACCTGCGCCCTGCCACTCCGGCGACTTCCACAAACCAAGCCTAAAATGCTTCTTGAGGTCCTGACGGCAAAGCCTGGACCTCGAACTATCCAAAACACCGAGACCATTCCGCCTCTCAAGTGCGCGTCTGGTCAGAAAAGGAAGATGACGAAATGACTGCTGCGACCTATCCCGTCGACATGTCCGTAACGCCGGACGTCAAGGCGTTCTTCGATCCAGCCACCAATACCATCAGCTATGTGGTGAAGGATCCTAGATCCAAGGCTTGCGCAGTGATCGACAGTGTCATGGACATTGATTATGCAGCCGGCCGGATCACCTATGATCACGCCGACGCCATGATCGACTACATCGAACAGGACGGCTTGAAGCTCGAATGGCTGATCGAAACGCATGTGCACGCAGACCACCTGTCTGCCGCGCCCTACATTCAAAGTAAGCTCGGCGGGAAGCTCGGAATCGGTGACAAGATCACCGTCGTTCAGGACACATTCGGCAAGGTGTTCAACGAAGGCACCGATTTCCAGCGTGACGGCAGCCAGTTCGACCGTCTCTTCCAGGACGGCGACACCTATGAGATTGGCGGCCTCAAGGCTTTCGCCATGTATACGCCAGGTCACACACCAGCTTGTATGGTTCACGTGATCGGCGATGCGGCCTTTGTCGGCGATACCCTGTTCATGCCGGACGGAGGCTCTGCCCGCGCCGATTTCCCCGGCGGCGATGCTGCAACGCTCTACGATTCCATTCAGAAGGTCCTAAGCCTGCCGGACGGCATGCGCCTGTTCATGTGCCACGATTACGGCCCTAATGGACGTGACATCAAATGGGAAACGACAGTTGGTGAAGAGAAGGCACACAACATTCATGTTGGCGGCGGCAAGACGAAAGAGGAGTTTGTCAAATTCCGCCAGGAACGCGATGCCCAGCTCGACATGCCGAAGCTGATCATCCCGTCCCTTCAGGTCAACATGCGCGCGGGCAAACTTCCCAAGGAAGATGAAAGCGGCAAGCGCTTTTTGAAAGTCCCGGTCAACGGCCTCTAAGCGCAAAAAATAAAAGGCTTTCGGGAGGAACCGCATGGAAGCGAAACGGATCACCAAGCACCTTTCGGTCAGTCCGCAGATTGCGGCGACCGACTTGTGGGAAGTTGCCAGCCAGGGCTTCCGCTCTGTCATCTGCAACCGGCCAGATGGAGAAGGCGCTGACCAACCGACGTTTGAGGAGATCGAGACCGCCGCGAAGAAGGCCGGCCTTGAGATCCGCTATCTGCCGGTTGTCTCGGGCAAAGTGTCCGACGAGGACGCCACCGCGTTCAGCACAGCTCTAGAAGAGCTGCCCAAGCCGGTCTTTGCCTATTGCCGGACAGGAACCCGGTCAGTAACACTCTGGTCACTCGCGCAGGCGGAGACACGGCCCGTCGCCGAGATCCTGGAACGGACGAAAGCTGCCGGATATGACATGGCAGGTGTTGTCCGACGTATCGCCAATGGTGGCAGAACGCCAACAGAGACAGCTGAAGATGCTCGGTTTGATGTGGTGATCGTTGGCGCTGGCGCTGGCGGCATCGCGGTCGCTTCCAGCTTAAAAGCTCGGAAGTCAGACCTTGAAATCGCGATCATCGACCCGGCAGACATTCATTACTACCAACCCGGCTGGACCATGGTGGGCGGCGGCGTCTTCAAGGCTGCCGAAACAGCCAAGACGATGGGATCGCTGATACCGTCAGGCGTCCACTGGATCAAATCGGCTGTCGCCGCATTCGAGCCCAAGGACAATGCGGTAGTCCTGGACGGTTGTCGGATCGTGAAATACGGGCGCCTGGTCGTTTGCCCGGGCCTCAAGCTTGACTGGCACAAGATCGAGGGACTGGTCGACACACTGGGCAAGAACGGCGTCACCTCAAACTACCGCTACGATCTCGCGCCCTATACCTGGCACCTAGTCAAAACGCTGAAGAGCGGCCGCGCCCTCTTCACACAACCACCGATGCCGATCAAATGTGCGGGTGCGCCTCAAAAGGCACTCTATCTCTCAGGTGATCATTGGAAGCGGTCTGCCGATCTCGACAAGATCAACATCGAATTCATGAACGCGGGCGGGGTGCTCTTCGGCGTGAAGGACTACGTCCCGGCGCTTATGAATTACATCAAACGCTATGAGGCGAAGCTGAACTTCTTCCATAATCTCATTGCCATAGATGGTCCTGCGCGAACGGCTACGTTCGAGGTCAAAGAACCCGACCAGGAGGTGCGCCGGATCGACGTCGGTTTCGACATGATCCATGTGACGCCGCCGCAGGTCGCACCGGACTTCATTCGGGTCTCGCCGCTGGCAGATGGTGCTGGCTGGGTGGACGTGGATCAGGACACGCTGCGCCACAAGAGCTATGACAATATCTGGTCGCTCGGCGATGTCATGAGTGCACCAAACGCCAAGACGGCTGCCGCAGCACGCAAACAGGCACCGGTCGTTGCAGAAAACCTGGTTGCCGACATTGAGGGCCGGCGCGCCCTTGCGCACTATGACGGCTATGGCTCCTGTCCCCTGACCGTCGAGCGCGGCAAGATCGTGCTCGCGGAATTCGGGTACGGCGGTAAACTCCTGCCCAGTTTCCCGAACTGGCTGATCGACGGCACCAAGCCAAGCAAGGCGGCCTGGCTTTTGAAGGAGCGTCTTCTGCCACCGATCTACTGGAAGGCCATGCTGCGCGGCAAGGAATGGATGGCAAAGCCAGAGAAAGTCACCGCCGGCTGACCGGTTGTGACGCCACAGAAAGAAACACTTGCGGGCCGGAAACCGGCCCGCAATCATGAGAAAAGCCATACGCAGGGCCCGATGAACCATTTAAAGCGCTATTTTCCGATCCTGACCTGGGGTCGGACTTACGACAAGGAAGCTGCGACAAGTGACCTGGTCGCGGCGATCATCGTGACAATCATGCTCATCCCGCAGTCTCTGGCCTATGCTCTGCTTGCGGGGCTCCCGCCTGAAGTCGGCCTTTATGCCTCAATCCTGCCTCTGGTAGCCTATGCGATCTTCGGAACCAGCCGGGCGCTCGCGGTAGGGCCCGTCGCCGTTGTCTCTCTCATGACGGCCTCTGCAGTCGGCGAGTTCACACGGCAGGGAACGCCAGAATATCTTGGTGCCGCAATTGTTCTGGCTTTCATTTCCGGACTGATGCTGATGGCCATGGGCTTCTTCCGTCTCGGCTTTCTTGCAAATCTTCTTAGCCACCCGGTCATATCTGGCTTCATCACGGCCTCCGGGCTGCTGATCGCCTCGAGCCAGCTGAAACACATCCTTGGCGTTCCTGCTTCAGGTCACAATCTCTACGACATCCTTCTGTCCATCGGATCGAAGGTCGGCGAAACCAATCTTGTCACGCTTGCTATCGGCGTCCTCGCGACCGGCTTTTTGTTCTGGGTCCGCAAGGGTTTGAAAGAGTTGCTGCTTAGCGTCGGCATCAAGCCGTTTCTCGCAGATATCCTGACCAAGGCCGGTCCGGTCGCAGCAGTCGCCGCGACCACTTTGGTCGCTGCCGCGTTTGATCTGGGTTCGAAAGGGGTACGTCTCGTTGGCGACATTCCCTCCGGTCTGCCGATGCCGCACTTACCGAGTTTCGACAGCGCGCTCTGGCTTCAGTTGGCGCCTGCCGCCCTTTTGATTTCGGTCATCGGGTTCGTTGAATCCGTCTCAGTGGCTCAAACCCTCGCGGCCAAGAAACGACAGCGCATCGAGCCGGATCAGGAGCTGATCGGGCTTGGTGCCTCCAATGTCGCTTCTGCCATTTCCGGCGGTTATCCGGTCACCGGCGGCTTTGCCCGCTCGGTCGTTAACTTCGATGCAGGTGCTGCCACACCTGCTGCAGGTGCGTTCACCGCTGTCGGCATTGCCGTCGCGACCTTGTTTCTCACGCCGCTTCTGACCAACCTGCCGCAAGCGACCCTCGCCGCAACCATCATTGTTGCTGTCCTGTCTCTCGTGGATCTGGGCGCGATCAAACGCACCTACGCCTACTCCAAGAGCGACTTCGCCGCCATGGCAGCTACGATCCTGATCACCCTGTTCTTCGGGGTAGAGCAAGGTGTCGTGTCGGGCGTGGTACTTTCGATCGCGCTCTATCTCTATCGTTCCAGCCGTCCGCATATGGCCGTGGTGGGTATTGTTCCTGGAACCGAGCATTTCCGAAATGTCGACCGCCACACAGTAGCGACAGGAGAAAGCGTTCTTACCCTGCGAGTCGATGAGAGCCTGTTCTTTGCAAACAGTCGCTATCTGGAAGACCGGATCTACGCACTCGTGGCAGACAGGCCGGAAATCCAGCACGCCGTGCTGATGTGCCCAGCGGTCAATGAGATCGATGCAAGTGCACTGGAAAGCCTTGAAGAGATCAATCATCGTCTTTCAGACAGCGGCGTTTCCTTTCACCTTTCCGAGGTCAAAGGTCCAGTCATGGACCGGCTGCAGAAGACAGACTTCCTCACGCACCTCACAGGCAAGGTGTTCCTCAGTCAATATGAAGCCTTGTGCGAACTGGATCCCCTGACGGCCCACATTTCGGAATCGCATACACCCAAGCGCAATGCGCAATCTGGGATCTGGTCCGGCCCGGAAATCTGAGCACAACGTGACACGCTGTTGAGTTTGACGGATCTTGCCTGCACTGTCTGCAGATGGACCATGCAACATCTGCCTCACGACAGGGGCGGCTCGACAGTCTCCTGAAACATGGCGAGAGCAAGCTTCTGGTCGTTGTGTTTTCCCAGGTGCGCGTGCCCGCCGGGAAATTCGGACTGGAGCGGCTCTTTGCCAAGACCCGCCACAACTGCCTGTTTTTGAATGACACCGGCTGCAAGTGGTATCTCGGCCTTGAGCACGACATCGATGCGGCCATCTCAGCTGCGATCGGAGACGTCAGTCCGGAGCGGGTAATCTACTATGGTTCATCCATGGGCGGATATGGGGCGCTACTGACGGGCTTGAGACGGCGAGACGGCGATATTCACGCTTTTGGGCCGGAGCTCCGCCTTGGCCGGCCGGGCTATCAAAGCACCGTATATGAAATTGATTTGAACGATCAACGCCTTGTTGATTTCAAAGACCTCGCAGAGGCGTATTCCCATGAGCTGAATTTGTACTTTGGCTGTTTTGACGCCGTGGATGCAGCTGGTGCAAGTGCTGCGTGGGAGTTGTTGCCAAAAGCGCGCCGCCATCTGCTGCGTTCAACCCACGCGAACCACGACCACCTCTATTCGCTCAACATCATCCGGCGTCTCATCCGCACCTTCGAACGTGATCCAGGTCGCGAGCTTGCATCCAAACGGTTGAGTTGCGACATCACCGCGAAAGACCTGCGCGCTTTTGGAGACCTTGGCGAGGCATTTGCCTCGGGCGCCATGGTGGATCCAGCGGACATCGCCAAGCTCTATGCGTTTCAGGTCAATCCAGGCCTTATGCGCCTCACCGCAGAGATCCACGCCAAGGCCGGCGACCTAGATGCAGCGCTCGAAACGATGGAAATGACTGAGGCTCTGGTCGGGAGCGACCCGGTTCTTCAGGGTCTGCCAAAGCGATGGCGCAAGCAGTTACCGCTTCTGCGCGTGAATTGGCTTCACGAAGCCGGGCGGACCGAAATGGCGCGGCAGCTTCTGACGGAAACACTCGAGCGCTTTCCCGCAGACGAGGCCATGCTGACGCTTTCAAAGCAACTTGGCCTTGGCAGCACGGCGAACAAACAACCAAGCGTTACTGACTTGCCGATTGAGTGACGGGAACAATGCCGCGGCAGAAACGGAAATATTCCGGCGGTCCTTCACCATCCTGAACCATCAGGCCCTGCGACCCGCGGCGGCGCACAGTCAAGAGACCCAAAGCATCACCACCGGCGGCGAGATCACAGTTCATCGCCGCGCGCTGCGCCTCCAGCGTGCCCTGCTCTGCTCCATAGACCGTACAGATCCGGTCGGGGGTTTCCAACAGCCCTCTGAAGATGGCAACAGTAGAACCCGGCTGGCTGCGATCAATGGAGTGCAGGTCCGAGCAAGCTTCCTGATCGGTCGTCCAAATCCCTTGCGCAAAGTCGGCGAAGCGCAGATCGAGCACTTTTCGCTCCAACAGCGGAGATCGCCGTTGCACCGAAACGACGCGGTCTCCTTTGCCAGCAAAAGCCTGGTCGGCAAGTTCAGAACCGAATGCCAACGCCAGAACACAAGCTGCCAAAACCCATTTCACGCCCAACTTCTCCCGCGCAATGCTCATCCCACTTGTCGCTAACCTATGGCCGGAAGGCCTTTCATCGCAACACTAATGCTTTGCCGGTGCCGTCAAAGCTGAATTTCCCTTGAACGCCAAGCATGAACCGAAAGGGCTTTAAACGCCCATTTCCTTATGAAGACATTCGCATTTGAACCTATCTCATTAAAACTTGGACGCAAAATTCTTGAAAAACGCGAACATATATAGAACTAATCAAGAATGAACCGCAAGACTACACCTTCAGGCCAGCGTGTGACGCTTGACGACCCGTTAACAGATGGCCGCCAGTCGGAGGCAGCTCTCAAGATCTGGCGTGGCACTGCACGCATGCTCAGGGCGCTGAATTTTGCCTGTCTTCCCGAGATCACCTTGGCGTCCGGTCGACGCGCGGACCTGATTGCCCTCGGGCCAAAACACGAACTCTGGATCATCGAGGTCAAATCATCTGTCGCTGATTTTCGCGCCGACACCAAATGGCCCGACTACCGAGAACACTGTGACCGGCTGTTCTTTGCAACCCATACGGATATGCCCAATGAGATATTCCCAGAGGATGCCGGGCTGATCATCTCTGACGGGTATGGCGCAGAAGTCCTGCGCGATGCGCCGGAACACAAGGTTGCAGCAGCCACCCGCAAGGCGGTCATGCTTCGATTTGCCAGACTGGCGGCGCACCGTCTTCACGATCTTTCCGATCCAGACGGACGGCACCTGTTCCACGGTCTGTAAAATCCGGCGGTTTCCCCTTCGCGTAGATGAGCTTGAGCGGAGGAAGCCAACCACGATGAAAATGCGCAAGAAAGCCGACTTGCCCCAGAAGATTTGCCGGACATGTGGCCGACCCTTTTCCTGGCGCCGAAAGTGGAAACGCGAATGGGACACAGTCCTATATTGCTCCCAGCGCTGCCGGAAAATGGCCTAGGCCCTAGGCTTTCATCGAAGCCACATCGTTCATGATTGACCTGGACCAGTCAATCGCGTCTTCCTCGCAAAGACGGTCGAACATGATCTGCCAGCGATCCCGTCGCTCTTCCAGAGGCATCGTTATGGCAGACTGAAGACCAGCCGCCACCTCTTCGGCGGAATGCGGATTGACGATCACGGCTTCCTTCATGCCTTCTGCCGCACCGGCAAATCGGGACAGAACCAATACGCCGGGATCCTCTGCCCGTTGCGCCGCGATGTATTCCTTTGCGACCAGGTTCATACCGTCGCGCAAGGGGGTCACAAGACCAACACGGCTGGCGCGATAAATGCCTGCAAGCGCCCGGCGTGGGAAAGACTTGGTCAGAAAACGGATTGGCGTCCAGTCGAGGTCGGCAAACCGGCCATTCACATGGCCCGTCATCTCGTCAAGCTCCCTGCGAATGTCAATATATGCATCAAGCTCGGCACGTGATGGCGGGGCCACCTGCATGAGCGACACGCGCCCCCGGTTTTCCGGATAATCCTCCAGCAACCGTTCGAAGGCCCGAAAGCGTTCCGGCAGGCCTTTTGAATAGTCGATCCGGTCAACGCCAATGATTTGCTGGCGGCCGCCCATCAGCTTTTCGAGGCGCAACATATTCCGGCGCGCTTCCGGGGTCATTCCGAACTTCGAGAATGCCTCTGCATCAATCCCGATCGGGTAAGCACGCACGATAACCTCTCGCCCCCCCGTCGAAATACGGCCATCGCCCAAGTCGGTCGCATCCAGCTCCTCGATCACGAAACGGCGGAAATTGTCCGCATCCCGCCGGGTCTGGAAACCCACAAGATCATAAGCGAGCATGGCACGAACGATGGATCCGGCATTCGGAAGGGCTGCAAGGATTTCGGGCGCGGGAAACGGAATATGCAGGAAGAAGGCGAGCGGATTATTCACCTCCATCGCGCGCAGATTCGCGGCAAACGTCAGGAAATGATAGTCGTGCACCCAGACGACGTCGTCGTCCTGCAACAAGGGCCGGAGGCGGGTCGCAAACCGGTCATTGACGTGCCGATATCCCTGCTCAAAGCGTCGATCGAAAACCGCGAGGTCCAGCCGGTAGTGCAAAATCGGCCAGAGTGTACGATTGGCATAGCCGGCATAAAACTCGTCGTAGTCGGCCTGCGTCAGATCCATCTGGACCATCTGGACCTTGCGCGTCTTCTGGGTCTTGAGTTGCCCGAAGGACCCTTCTTCGGAAATCTCTCCGGACCAGCCAAACCATATGCCCCCGGTCTGGGTCAAAGCGTCGACCAAGGCAACCGCAAGCCCGCCAGCCCGTCCCGTATCCTTCAGTGGTCCCACTCGATTCGATACGACGACAAGCCGTCCCATTTGATGCTCTCCCATTTGTGTTTTTGAAGTCTCACAGCTTCATTTTACGGCCCGCAGTCGAACCTTAGATGACTTTCTCCCATCCGGCGCTGAGGCGAACGGCCCCGTTGATGATACCAACCATGGAATAGGTCTGGGGGAAGTTGCCCCAAAGTTCACCGGTCGACGGCGTTGTATCTTCCGACAGCAAGCCGACGTGATTGCGGCAAGACAGCATGGTCTCGTAGATTTCGCGTGCCTCTTCCTTCCGGCCGATCCGCGCAAGGGCGTCGATGTACCAGAAGGTACAGATGTTAAATGCGTTTTCAGGCGCTCCGAAGTCATCGGCTGCGTGATAGCGGAACAGATGATTGCCACGCCGGAGGGTCTCACCGATCTTGTCGACCGTCGCGATAAAGCGTGGATCGTTCGGCGGCAAGAAGCCGACCTCCGCCATGAGGAGTAGGCTCGCATCGAGGTCGTTGCCTTCGAAGCTTTCGACAAAGGCGCCTTTCTGCTCGTTCCAACCTCTCTGGCAGATGACCGAATGGACCTGTTCGGCGCGTTCACGCCAAAAAGCCGTTCGATCCGACAGGCCGAATTGATTGGCGATCTTGGCAAGGCGATCACAGGCAGCCCAGCACATCAGCGATGAGGATGTGTGAACCCTCGCCCGGGTCCGCAGCTCCCAGATGCCGGCATCGGGTTGATCATGCATGGCAAATGCACGCTCGCCAATCTG
The DNA here is from genome assembly GCF_009650605.1 of Labrenzia sp. CE80. NCBI lineage: Bacteria > Pseudomonadati > Pseudomonadota > Alphaproteobacteria > Hyphomicrobiales > Stappiaceae > Labrenzia > Labrenzia sp. CE80. The sequence continues at coordinate 91,627 of NZ_WAJT01000002.1, read as the reverse complement.
CTCGAGACGGCGGAAGTCATCCAACCCCGGTTGATGCAAAAGCCGCTTGTCAAAATAGGCCTGGGACGCACCAAGAACGATCTGGCCGTAAACATCGTGCTGGAAATGCTCATAGGCCTGATTGCCGACCCGAACCGGACCATTGCCTCGGTATCCCGGCAGGTCGACCGTGGTCTCGACCAGCTTTTCTTCCATGCCGATGCCAAACAGAGGCTGTACGTGCCCGCCCTGGGTAATCGCCGCGATGTTGTTGAGATAGCGGAGATAGTTCTCCATCGTCTCCATTTCGGAGAGGGAATTGAGCGCGCGCACCACGAAGAATGCGTCCCGGATCCAGCAATAACGATAGTCCCAGTTGCGCTGGGTCCCCGCCGCTTCAGGGATCGATGTCGTCGCCGCTGCGATAATCGCACCGGTTTCCTCATAGGTGCAGAGCTTGAGCGTGATCGCTGCCCGGATCACTGCTTCTTGATATTCCAGAGGCAAGCCGAGCCGGCGCGTCCAGTGTTTCCAGTAAGTCTCTGTGTTTTCCTCAAAGTCCCGGCAAATCCGGTCCGGATGATCCGTCAGCGACTCGTCCGGACCGAGGTAGAAGGACATGGGCCCGTCCAGAAGGAACGGTGTCTCGTCGCGGATGTAGGTGACGGATCCATTCGTCGTCATGCGCAGGGTTGTACCGTTTCCGACCCAACGAATATGATTGGAACCAAACGTTACGTCTGGAACGCGTTGACCCCAGGCAAAGCGTGGGCGACAGCGAACCTTGATGCGCGGATGGCCGGACAGGGGGCGCACGCGCCGAACAATTGCGTTGGGCCGGAACATGCGGCCCTTCGTCGTGAACCGTGGCGCAAAGTCGGTAATCTCGATAGCGTTGCCCTGACCATCGAAGATCCGCGTTTTCACAATCGCCGTGTTCGGCACATATTCCTGTTCACTGCGCACGGCGCCGTTCAGGTCGATGTTGAACGCGCCATCGCCCTCGTTGCCCCGTGTTCCTAGGAGGGAATGAAAAACCGGGTCGCCATCAAACCGGGGCAGGCAGCACCAGACGAGCGAGCCCATCTTGTCTATCAACCCGGCAAAAGAGCAGTTGCCGATCATCGCCAGGTCCAGCGACGGGGACAGTTCAACAGGCGGCGTCCAAACCATGCTTCAGGTCTCCGATACAGTCATCCTACCGGCCAGCCAGTCGTGCACGGCGGCCACATCCTTCAAGCGGTGTAATGCGCCGGTGTTGCCGGCACCCACCTTGATCCCAAAACCGCCAGCCTCCTGAGCTGCAGCTATTCCGTCCTCATCGGTCACATCGTCGCCGATAAAGACCGGGCGGCGCCCTTTAAAAGGCGGCTGCTCGAGAAAAGCGCGAACCGCATAACCCTTGTCGCTGGAAAAAGGCTTGGCCTCGACCACCATCTTGCCATGGACAAGATGAAGTGCCGGCAGGGCCTTCAAAGCCTCTTTCATCAGGGCGACAACTTCAGCCTCCAGCGCAGGCGCGGCGCGGTAGTGCATTGCGACGGCCGGACCCTTGTCTTCAAGCGTTGCGCCTCGTTTCAAAATGTCGGCGTTTTTCAGCAGGCCTTTCAACGCACGAATGTCAGGACTTGGCGCATCGCGCAGGACATCCCGGTCGGCAGCCATGCGGTGCTCAAGGCCATGAAGACCCGCAGCCGGCAAGTGAAGCGGCGCGAGGAAATCATCAATTTGCGCGATAGGTCGGCCTGAAATGACCGCAACAGCTCCTTCGAGTCCGGTCTGAAGGTGCTGCAAGGAAGACACGACTTCGCTGGCGACCTGAACTTCTTCGGGGCGCGGAGCCAACTCGGTTAGCGTTCCGTCGAAATCGAGAAAAAGAGCCATGTCCGGCTCAAGCTGCGGCGCGTCGTTCATGCCACATTCTTAGGTCTTGCTGCGAATGGATGAAAGACGACACAGCGAAATTAATGGCCAGCCAAGGCACAAAATAACGGCAGATTGTTTGCCGCGCGCCAGGATTGGCGCGCGGCGGCCTGTTTTATACGTAGCGGTTGACCACGTTTTCCAGGTATTCCTGACGTCCAGAGACCGGCTGCGGGTTGATTTCCTCCTTTAGGACGCGCTGTTCGATATCCTCGAGCGACGATGTCGTCAGCATCGCCTTGCTGTCCTCGCTCTGCCAGCCAGCATAACGATCCTTGACGAAGTCTGTCAGGACGCCATCCTCAAGCATGCGCCCGGCAGCCTTGAGACCACGGGCACAGCAATCCATTCCACCAATGTGGGCAGTGAGAAGGTCTTGAGGATCCAGGGACTGGCGGCGCAGCTTGGCATCAAAGTTCGTCCCGCCAGTGGTGAAGCCACCGCCCTTCAGGATCTCATAATAGGCGAGCGCCATTTCCGGAACATTGTTGGGGAATTGGTCCGTATCCCAACCGGATTGATAGTCGTTGCGGTTCATGTCGATGGACCCGAAGATTCCAAGAGCATTTGCCATCGCCAGCTCATGCTCGAAGGAATGACCCGCCAGGATCGCATGTCCCTGCTCGATGTTGACCTTCACTTCATTCTCGAGACCATGACGCCTTAAGAATCCGTAGACCGTTGCGACATCATAATCGTACTGATGCTTGGTCGGCTCCTGAGGCTTCGGCTCGATCAGGATCGCTCCCTTGAAACCGATCTTGTGCTTGTAATCGACCACCATATTCAGCATGCGGCCGAGCTGCTGATCTTCCTGCTTCAGATCAGTGTTCAAAAGGGTCTCATAGCCTTCACGGCCACCCCAAAGAACATAGTTCTCGCCGCCCAGCTTGAGCGTGGCATCCATGCAGGTTTTCACCGTCGCTGCGGAAAAGGCAAAGACATCGGGATCAGGATTGGTCGCAGCGCCCGACATGAAACGGCGGTTCGAGAACAGGTTCGCCGTGCCCCAGAGAAGCTTCAGGCCGGTCGCCGCCTGTTTTTCTGCGAAGTAGTCGACGATTTCGTTCAGGTTACGGGTGTTTTCGGCAAAACTTGCGCCTTCCGGACGGACGTCCGCGTCATGAAAGCAGTAATAGGGAACGCCGAGCGCGGTGAACATTTCGAAGGCGACGTCTGCCTTCAGCTTGGCGAGCTCCATGCTGTCTGCCGGGAACCATGGGCGTTCGAAGGTCTGACCTCCGAAGGGATCGCCGCCGGGCCAGGCGAAATTGTGCCAATAGCAAACCGCAAAACGCATGTGATCTTCCATGCGTTTTCCCATGAAGACCTCATCCGGGTCGTAGAAGCGAAAAGCCAGAGGATTGGTGCTGTCAGGCCCTTCAAACGGGATTTTGGTGATGTCGCCGAAAAATCCGGTGGTCATGAGCGTTCTCCTTAAAATCCGGCCTGCTTGAGGGCCGGGTATAATTTGCGCCAGCGGAAATAGGCTTCCGAATAGGCGCTCGTCAGTTCAGGGCGGGGCTCGATGCTGGTCCGCATCGGCGGAAGTGTGAAAATGCCCTCGACGGTGCCTGCTGCGGCTGCCTGACCCAGGCGTGCGGCTCCCAAAGAGGCCCCGAAATCTCCATCGGCGGGGACGTCCACCACCACATCAAGAAGGCTTGCGATGATCTCGAGCCAGGCTGTCGAGCGCGAGCCACCACCAACCGCGGTTACCCGTTCAACAGATGTCCCCGCGACGGCGAGGGCCTCCATGCAGTCCTTCAGAGCGAATGCGACACCGTCGAGGACCGCGTGGGTCAGCTCCCGGTTGTCGGTTTCGTGCGAGATGCCGTAGAAGCCGGCGCGGATCGAAACATCGTTGTGCGGCGTGCGTTCGCCGCCCAAATACGGCAGGAACTGAACGTCTGACGGACGCGAGATAACACCCACTCCATCCGTCAGATCTGACGGCTTCGCACCCAAAGTTCCTGCCAGCCAGTTAAGGCTGTCGGTCGCCGAAAGGATCACACCCATCTGATGCCAGGTATCAGGCATGGCATGGCAGAACGCATGGACTGCACTTTCAACATTGGGCGAGAAGCGATCGTTGGTCACAAACAGCACCCCGGACGTGCCGAGGGAAACAAAGGCAGATCCAGGGGTCGTCGCGCCGACGCCGCAAGCCGATGCCGCGTTATCACCGCCGCCTCCGGCGACAACTGGCGCAGACGCCATGCCCCACCGCTGGCAAAGTTCTGGGCGGAGCTGACCGGAGCTCTCGGCGCCCTCGACCAGTCTGGGCATGTGATCGCGTGTCAGTCCGGTTGCGGCGAGCAATTCCTCCGACCAATCGCGACATGCCACATCGAGCCAGAGCGTCCCGGCGCTGTCGGACATGTCGCCAACATGCTCGCCTGTCAGCTTGAGACGGACATAGTCTTTCGGTAGGAGCACCTTCGCGGTCTTGCCGAAGATCTCGGGTTCATTTTCGCGAACCCACTGAAGCTTGGGAGCAGTGAAGCCGGGCATGACGCGATTGCCGCCAAGAGAGAGGAACTTGGGTTCAGCCGCTTCAAGCTCGGCACATTGCTTGGCAGAGCGACCGTCGTTCCACAGAATGCAGGGGCGAAGCGGCTTGTCGTCCGCGCCCAGAAGGGTCGCACCGTGCATGTGCCCGGACAGGCCAATGCCCTTTACAGCGGCCATTTCACCAGAAGCTGTCCGGGCGAGCTCATCCATCGCCGTTTCGCAGGCCGTCCACCAGCTGTCCGGATCCTGTTCGGACCAGGACGGATGTGGCCGCTGCACAGTCAGATCTGACGTCGCCGACGCGACCAGCTTCTGGTTTTCATCGAGCAAGATGGCCTTGACCGAACTTGTCCCGATGTCGAGACCGATAAACATGAGGTACGCCCCTCAAATAAATTCGAAAGAAAGTGCCGAAAGGTTGCCCTATCGGCACTTGCGGTTCTTCAGCCACTCTCAGGAACAAGTCAAGAGAGGGTGAAAACGACCGCCCGGAAAGCCAGGCGGTCATGATTTTCGCTATCCGAGTACGGTGTCGTCGTTCAGGGCGCCGGGACCAGGCGTCGCGCCCTCCGGACATTTGCCCAAGATGATCATGCCAAGCACATCATCATCGGTCACATCCGTCGTCTTGGCGCTGCCGACGAGCTGGCCGTTCTTCATCACCGCCACACGATCACACAGCTGGAAAACATCGTGGATGTCATGACTGATGAGGAAGATGCCCAGACCCTGCTTTTTCAGCTCTTGGATCAGCTCCGCAACCATCTGGGTTTCATGCACGCCCAGAGCCGCGGTTGGCTCATCCATAATCAGAATGCGCGCGTTGAAATAGACGGCGCGCGCGATGGCGACAGACTGGCGTTGACCACCCGAAAGGGCTTTCACAGGCGCATTGAACTTTTTGAAGTTCGGGTTGAGCTTGGCCATGATCTTGCGGGTTTCCGCTTCCATGGCATCGTCATCAACAAAGCCCATTGCCGAGGTCAGTTCACGACCAAGGAAGAGGTTTGAGGCCGCATCCAGATTATCTGCCAGAGCGAGTGTCTGATAGATTGTCTCGATGTTCTCGGCACGCGCATCACGCGGGCTGTTGATGGTCACCGGCTTGCCGTCAATCAGGATCTCACCGCTGTCAGCCTTGTAGGCTCCCGACAGGATCTTGATCAAGGTGGATTTGCCGGCGCCATTGTGGCCCAGAAGGCCGACGACTTCACCTGGGTAAAGATCGACGGACACATGGTCGACAGCGTGCACTCCACCGAAGGAGATGCAGATGTCTTTCATTTCGACCAAGGGAGTTGTCATTGGATCAGTCTCCCGTGCGCTTGCGGTAGAGAATGTCGACGAAGACGGCAAAGACAAGAACGATGCCGACGACAATGTTCTGAAGCGGCGCGTCCACACCGACCATGGCCATGCCTGACTGCAGAGATTGCATGATCAAGGCTCCGAGGATCGCGCCGTAAATCGTTCCAACGCCGCCGGACAAAGCGGTTCCGCCAATCACAGCAGCCGCGATGACACGTAGTTCATCAAGTGTGCCAATATCATTGGTCGAGAAGCCAAGACGGGCAGCTGCGACTGCACCGGCCAGGGCGCAAAGACCGCCCATCAGTGCGAAGACCTTGACCGTCAAGAAGCGTGTGTTGATGCCCGAGAGCTCAGCCGCATCCGGGTTGCCGCCGGTTGCGAAGATATAACGGCCGAGGCGGGTCCGCTGTGCAACGATGGTCATCGCGACGGCCACGGCGATCAGAAGCAGAACCGAAAAGGGAATGCCATATCCCATGGTCAGACCTTCGGGCATCGTTTCGCCGGCGGCTGCAAAAATCCGTTTCAGCCGCGCAGCCGGAATGTCATAGGCATTCAGCGTTGCGACAAAGCCGAGGATCGACGCAGCAATCAAACCGGAAATCGTGAGCTCTGCCCAGAGCGGCTTGATGGGAAAGCCATGGGAGCTCTTGCGCTTGCGCGACATGAACTGCAAGGCAAAGGCTGCGGCCACCGCAAGGACACCGAAGATCCAGGACCAGGTCTCGCCCAACGTGCCGCCGATGCCACCTACTTTCGTGAACGTCTCGTCGAGCGGACCAATCGTCTGCCCGTCCGTGATGAACCAGGCCGCATTTCGCCAAACCAGCAGGCCTCCAAGCGTCACGATGAATGCCGGGATGCCCAGATAGCCGACCATCCAGCCCTGGAACGCGCCGATGATCACTCCAACCACCATGCCGGCGGCGATCGACAGGATCCAGAGCATCGGGTGCCCCAGCTCAAGGCCCAGCGCATTCGGCAGAAAATCTGTCTGAGCCACAGCCATGACCGCGGCAACGGTCGCCAGAAGCGAGCCGACCGAAAGATCGATGTGGCGGGTCACGATGATAAAGACCATGCCGGTTGCCATGATGGCCACTGAAACGGTCTGAATCGTCAGGTTGAAGACGTTGCGGGGCGTCAGAAACCGACCGTCTGTAAACACGTTGAAGACAAGACACAGCACGACGAATGCGCCGATCATGCCCAAAAGGCGCGTGTCCAGCTGCAAGGCGGAAAAGAAATTGCGAGCTGTCGGGGCTTTTGACCCAGACAGGGCGTCATCGGACATCGGGAAACTCCTGCTTGGAGACCAGTCGCACGCGCAACAATCCGGATGTTATCGCCGGATAACCGTCCTGTCCAAGCAATCAGCTATCAGGACCCGCGCATGTGACTGCCCCGGCCAGATGGCCGGAGCAGTCTTAGTGTGCTGACTATCAGTTACAAGGAGCCGGACCGCTGGATACGCCCTGGCAGAGCGCGTCCTTGGTGATCCAGCCAGCATCGACAACAGCTGTCAGGTTGTCCTTGGTGATCGGCATCGGCGCGAGAAAACGAGCCGTCATCTCGGTGCCGGACGGAGACGTCCAGGTACCTGCACCATCAACAGCAGACATTTCGGTTCCGCCGGAAAGCGCAGCAGCGATTGCGCCGGCAGCCTTGCCGAGTTCACGAGCGTCTTTCCAGACGGAAACGGTCTGAGTGCCCTTGGCAACACGGTTCAGAGCAGCGTGGTCGCCGTCCTGACCGGAAACCGGAATGCCTTCCATGCCCTGAGCTGTCAGGGCTGCAACAGCACCGCCAGCTGTGCCGTCATTGGACGCAACAACAGCATCAACCTTGTTGTCCTGGGCGGTCAGGATCTGTTCCATGTTGCGCTGAGCGTTCGCCGGCAGCCAGCCATCTGTGTAGGCTTCAGCAACGATCTTGACCTTGCCACCGTCGATGGCGGCCTGAAGAACTTCCTGCTGACCGCCGCGGAGGAAATCCGCATTCGGGTCGGTCGGCGAGCCCTTGATCATGACGTAGTTGCCCTCAGGCGCAGCTGCGAGAACAGCGCGAGCCTGCATGCGACCAACTTCGACGTTGTCGAACGTGAGGTAAAAGGCGCGCGGGTCTTCGATGAGACGGTCGTAGGCAACAACCGGGATGCCTTCATCAGCAGCAGCCTGAACAGCCGGACCAATCGCCTGCGCGTCCTGCGCAAGGATGATCAGTGCAGTTGCGCCCTGAGCGATCAGTGCCTCAACGTCGGAAAGCTGCTTGGCAGAAGAACTCTGCGCGTCAGCGGAAATGTAGGTTGCACCAGCTGCTTCAAGAGCGCCCTTGATGGCGGCTTCATCCGTCTTCCAGCGTTCTTCCTGGAAGTTGGACCAGCTTACGCCAACAACAACATCATCTGCATGGGCAAGGTTTACGGCTGTGGCGGACATAAGGGCGCCAGCCAGTACGGAAGCGATTTTACGCATATGTGTTTCCTCCTGCAGACGTTTACCCACCTCCGGGGTCACGTCTCGTATTTTCATCCCAAGGGGTTGTTTGCCCCCGCGTCGACATCCTTAGCATTATTTTTTTTGATGTCCGAAAAAAAGTTGCTCCAAAGCGTGGCCCCTGTCAACATGGTTTTACAAAACTGTCACCTGCCTCCATAAATCGGCAGGGACCAAACAAAACACTCCGGAAAACCGGAAGACGAGGAAACACCTTTGAGGAAGCTGCGAGAAGGATGACGAGGAAAGCGGACAGGGATCAGATACGGCGTCAAAATCGAAGCATCATTTTGCAGACCCTGCGCCGAAACGGTCCCCTCGCCCGAATAGATCTTGGCAAATTTACAAAGCTCAGTCCGGCAACCGTCACGGCGATTACGTCGGATTTGCTCGTACAAGGTCTGATTGAAGGGTTAGAAAGCGACGAACCGAAGGCCCCCCTGTCTCGAGGGCGGCCAAGATCGTTGTTGCGCCTGAATCCGGACGCCGCCTGTGTGATCGGCTTGCGGATCTCAGTGAACACGATCGACATGTCGCTGGCCAATTTCGCAGGCGAGACCTTTCTGACGAAGCGCATATCGTTCGACAGCGCCGCCGCCGACCGTCACAATTTTCCCGACCTCCTGATCGGAGCCATCAAGTCCTTCACAAAGGAAGCAGGCCTCGACCAAAACCAGATCAAGGAGATCGGGGTCGCGGCTCAGGGCGTCGTCGAGCTGAACGCCGGAATGGTCGTCTGGAGCCCCGCTTTCGAAGGCAGGGAAATTCCGATTGTCGATCCCCTTCAATGCGCCTTTGACGCCCATTCCATCCTTTCAAACGACACAAACATGATCACCGAGGCGCTGCACTGGTCGGACCCGGCCAAATACAGCGGTACCTTCGCGGTCGTGATGGTGGATTATGGTGTTGGGATGGGCCTTTACCTCGACAATCAGCTGTTTGCGGGAGCAAGCGGCAAAGCCGCAGAATTCGGACATGCCAACCACATTCCTGGCGGCGCACTGTGCCGGTGTGGCAAACGCGGCTGCATGGAGGCCTATCTTTCCGATTATGCCCTGGTTCGTTCTGCGTCGCATCTTCCGGAAGATACAGATCCAAAAGACATATCAGCCGGGGCCGGAGCGCTCGAAGCACTGATCGAAAAGGCAAAAACCGGCGACGAGAATGCGCTACAGGCCTTCACAGATGCCGGCAAGGTCCTCGGCTACGGACTTGCCAGGTTGCTTGCCATGATCGACCCGAAGCGGATCGTTTTGACCGGGGCCGGCATGCGTGCTTTCGAATATATGGAGGCAGGAATGCATGCAGGGCTGGAAGAAGCGCTCGTCACAGACCTGAGGCAGAACTTTTCCATCGATGTGATGCCGTGGAACGAGGACTTCATCCGCAGGGGATTGATCGCGCAGGCGATGGAGAGACTGGACCAGGATTATACTGGCACCGGCACTCCGCGAGCGACCGCTCAACGTCAAGGCGATGAAACTGAGGCGCTGGCATGATCAGCTACAGCCGGTTTGCCGTTATGATCCCTGCGTTGGCGGGATCGTTGCTGATCGCGCAGTTCTTCGTCATGTCAGCCCGCGCCGATGAGGCCGTGTCGGACGCCACGCCTCCTTGGACCGAGCGGGTCCTCGGTGACCCAATCGACTATGACATGTTTGCAGGAGAGACGGAGCGTTCTCTCGAGCTTCTGGTCGAGCATGGTGAGAGGCTGTTTGAAGGCAAATTCACCGCAGCCGATGGTGCAGGACGTCCGGATGCCACTCAAGCCATCGTTCCAACCAAACGCCGCAGACCTTCGGCCTATGTTTTCCAGAGAATGGCGGGCCTCGATGCCAATTCCTGTGCCTCTTGTCACAACGTTCCAGTCTCGGGCGGGGCGGGCGATTTTACGGCCAATGTCTTTGTGTCCGAAGGCTTTGAAAGCGCCGATTTCGACACGATAGATCCGCAGTTTTCAAACGAACGCGGCACCAACGCCCTTCAAGGCGCCGGGCTCATCGAGATGCTCGCCCGCGAAATGACCCGTGATCTCCGCACCCAGCGCCGCAAGGCTCTGGCCAAGGCGCGTCACTCAGGCGAGACCATCACCGTGACGCTCACGACCAAGGGGGTTTCCTTTGGCAAGTTGAGCGCAAAGTATGATGGAACGCTTGATGTGTCCGGCCTGGACGGGATTGATGCCGATCTCACACTTCGTCCCTTCGGGCAAAAGGGTGTTTTCGCATCCCTGCGCCAGTTCACGGTGAACGCCCTCAACCATCATCATGGCATTCAGGCCAGCGAACGCTTTGGCGCAAGATGGACGGGCACGGATGACTTTGACGGCGATGACATTCCCAACGAGGTGGGGGCGGGTGAGGTCTCCGCCCTTGTCGCCTGGCAGGCAAGCTTGCCTGCACCAACGCGAAAGAACGATCTTCCTGACGTCTGGCAATCGGCAGCCGCCGCCGGTGAGACCCTCTTTGCCGATCTCGGCTGCGCCGCGTGCCACATCCCGGCCCTGCCGCTCGAAAGCCTGACCTTTCAGGACCCAAGTCCCTACGACAACGCAGGGACCTTGCGGCCGACCGACGTGGATCTTCCGATCGAACTGGACTTCTCGCAGTTCGACTGGGTTCAGGCTCTCCCGAAGGATGCCGAAGGGCGAACACTTGTGCCGCTTTTCGGAGATCTGAAACGTCACCGGATTGCAGATGCGGCGCGCGACACCTTGGGCAACGAACTTCTCAGCCAGCGTTTTGTCGCAAGAGACGTCTTCCTGACCGCAGAGCTTTGGGGCGTTGGAAGCACCGCGCCCTATGGACATCGAGGTGACCTTACGAGCCTGCATGAAATCATCGAGGCACATGGCGGCGAAGCAACCGATGCCCGGAAAGCCTATTCAGCGCTAGATGAGGCGGAACGACAGAACATCATTGCGTTTTTGCGCAGCCTGGAGATCGCGCAATGACCGTCCTGTTAAAGCAGATGCCCTGCGTTATTGCGGTGATTGCTACTAGCGCATTTTCCGCATTTGCCCAGAACACTGAACGACAACCGTCGCTGGCTCCGGTGCCGAACTTTGTGGAAGAAGCAGCGTCTGCCGGCCTAGATCACACCTATGACGGTCCCTGGGAGTATTTCGTCGGCGGCGGGGTTGCGATTTTCGATTGCAACGCAGACCGGCGACCGGACCTATTTGTGGCTGGCGGCAAGGGCCGCGCGAGCCTCTTTCAAAACAACAGCGCGACCGGCGGCGCATTGTCTTTCGAGAAGATCGAAACTGGCCTCAACGCACGGCAGGATAGCAAGGTTCTCGGGGCCTACCCGCTCGATTTTGACAATGACGGCATCATGGACCTTGCGGTTCTCCGCCTGGGCGAGAACATGTTGCTCAGGGGTCTTGGCGAATGCCGGTTTGAAAACGCCAACCGCGCGCTTGGCTTCGACGGCGGGCGCGAGTGGACCACTGCCTTCTCCGCGACATGGGAACAGGATGCAGAGTTTCCAAGTCTCGCTTTCGGCAACTACGTTGACCGGTCCGCTCCCGGCGCGCCCTGGGGCGCTTGCCACGACAATTACCTGTTCCGCCCGCAAGGCGGCAACAGCCTCGACTATTCAAACCCAGAGCGACTAAGCCCTGGCTATTGCAGCCTGTCGATCCTCTTTACCGACTGGAACCGGTCGGGGGAACATGCCTTGCGCGTCTCGAACGACCGGCATTATTACCGCGGCGGTGAGGAGCAGCTCTGGGCGGTTCCGTCGGGGAGACCCGCACGCCTTTATCGGAGATCCGACGGTTGGCGTCACCTCAAGATATGGGGCATGGGGATTGCCTCCATCGATCTCAATGTGGACGGCTATCCTGAATTCGCCCTGACCAGCATGGGCGACACCAAACTTCAAATGCTGGATGACGAAGCTGACGAAACGGTCCCTGTCTATCGTGACATTGCCTTCGACAAGGGTCTCACAGCCCACCGACCCTACACTGGTACCGACCTGCGCCCCTCGACCGGCTGGCACTCGGAATTCCAGGACGTCAACAACGACACGCTCTGGGACCTGTTCATAGCCAAGGGAAATGTCGAAGCCATGCCGGACTTCGCTGCCTACGATCCCGATAATCTGCTTCTGGGCCAATGGGACGGCAAATTCGCGGAAGTCGGGGATCACGCGGGTATCGCTTTGGACCGACGTGGGCGCGGCGCAGGCCTGGCCGACTTCAACATGGACGGCCTGCTGGATCTCGTGGTCGTGAACCGTTCAGCGCCAATCAGCCTGTTTCGCAATGTCGGAGCGGGCACATCCAAGACACCGCGCCCACTTGGCAACTGGCTGAGTGTCGAGATCAGGCAGCCCGGAAAACCCAACCGTATGGCTGTCGGCGCGAAGGTCAGCGTCAAGATTGGCAACAAGACAATTGTCCGCGATGTGCAAGTTGGAGCGGGGCATGCGTCCGGACAAGCTGGCTTCCTCCATTTCGGCCTCGGCGTATCTGAGCGGGCGCAAGTGCGTATCCGCTGGCCCGACGGCGACTGGAGTCATGGCTATCGCGTCTTTGCAAACACCCACGTACTGATCGATCGGGGCGCTGAAAACGCCGGACTCTGGCTTCCCGAATAACGCTTCCGGCGTGCAGGCTCTCGAAAAACAACCCTTTCATTTCTGACCCAATCCCGGCATGTTATTATTTGTTAACCAAGTTCACGCTATCCAGATGTGGATTGGAGATCGGGTCGCCATGCTTTTGTTTCTTATATTGACTGTAACGCTTTATGGCGTGATTGCATTGTTTTTCCTGATCTTTTCCGCAGCCGAACTGATCGATAGCGGGAAGAGCAGCAACCTTCGTCTGCTGTCAGCCGTCGTAGCTTCTGCGGTTTGGCCCGTAACTTTGATCGTCATGACGGTGGTGGTTCTCGGTGCTCAATGTGCCGCCAGGCTTAACTTTTCCACAGAGCTACACAAGATACGTCACGTGCCAACCCAAGAGCCAAACGTGATTGCCATGCGCCGCGTCGACCAATAGATAAACTCGCGCAAAAGCTCTCAATTTTTTAAAGTTAGGCAAATAAGCCGTGATCGTCTTCTCGCATCAATTGAGTGGCGCCGGACGGCCAAACAGGTAACCCTGCAAATAATCGCAGTTCGCCTTCCTGAGAAAGTCCCGCTGCTTTTCCGTTTCAACGCCTTCGGCCACTACTTGCATGCCAAGCACGTTGGCCAAGCCGATCATGGTATGAATAATCTGCCCGGCATCCGCGTCCGTCTCTAACCGCGACACGAAGCTGCGATCGATCTTCATCTTTTGAAACCGATACTCGTGGAGGTAGCTAAGGCTCGAGAAGCCGGTGCCGAAGTCATCAATCGCCACAGCGATGCCGCGTTCGTTAAGGTCCGCAAAGACGCCCCGAATTGTTTCTGGGCGCTCCATCATAACCGACTCCGTGATCTCCAGAACCAGCCGCTCAGGCGGTAGGCCATATTCCGCCAACAGGTTGGAGACCTTGCCGACGAAGTTCTCTTCGACCAGCTGCGTCGCACAGACGTTCACGGTGACGCCGGCCGTTTGCCACAGGGAAGCATCCTCGATCGCGCGCCTCATGACCCAGTCACCAATGAGGTTGATGGTCCCGTCTTCCAGTGACAAGGGGAGAAATACATCAGGGCCGAGCAACCCTCTTTCGGGATGCTGCCACCGGATCAGAGCCTCAAAGAAGGTCACCTCTTCAGTTTTTGCATCAATGAGCGGCTGATAGAAAAGAACAAACTCATCCTCCTCCAGCGCTGTCTTGAGCTCATCGCGCATACGCTGATGTTCGCGCAACGCATCATCCATAACGCGGTCGAACACCTTGTACTGGCCGCGCCCCTCGGACTTGCACCTTTGCAAAGCCACATCTGCCGCTCTAATGAGCGCCGAAAGATCATCGCCGTGTTGAGGACAAAGCGCGACACCGAGGCTGCAAGAGGCCTGAAGGCGATGGCCATCCACATCGACTTGCCGGTTTGTTGCCCGGCTCAGCTCACCGACATCCGCCACCAGCTCCTCCGGCGAAGCACGATCGGTCAAGAGCAGCAGGAATTCGTCACCGCCGATCCGCCCGATAACGTCTGACGAACGGACTCGCTTTTGCAAAGACCCGACGATCATCGTCAGCAACCGGTCGCCCACGACGTGGCCGTGGGCATCATTGGTCTGCTTGAGATAATCGACATCCATGTAGACCACCGCTACATAACCGCCACTTTCCGACTGAGACGACAGAACTGCACCGGCGTCTTCATAAAACAGGTCTCTTCTCGCCAATCCGGTGAGGGCGTCATGTTTCGCGGCATAAAGCACTTCCTGTTCGCGCCTGGCCAGCTGGCGCACAGCTTGAAAATTCTGCCAAAGGATCCAGAGGGTAACTGCCAGGATAGCGATCAAAGCCGCGCTCAGGATCGGCGCTGAGGCGAGAATGATCCTGGAAGCCTGAGCCATCGGGCGCCAGGCGAGGTAGGCAAGGACTTGCCTGTCTGCGTTCTGGATCGGAATGCCGATCATGTCTGCTGGAATCGTTTTTTCGACCTCAAGATTCCCCAAAGAAAGCGCAGCAAGTATCTCCTGCAGATGAGCCTCATGGAGCGGATAGACAGACAGGAGCACGAAAGGCCGATCCCGGGTCATGGTAATGCCGCCGGGGTCCGGCGCAATCGCATAGGCTGCGACCAGCGCGATCTGCCCGTCGAGATCGACATGCACGACGCCGGAGATATCCGTGAGCGAACCGGCAAAGACAATCTCTCCAGATTGGTCTGTTTCGAGGCCAAGGAGGTAGGACTGGGAGATTTGTTCAACCAGCGTTTTGACTTCTCCCGTCACGACTTTCTCTTCGACGGCAAGCGCAGGTCGAAAGTTGTTGATGTTGGTAAAAACCGGCCTCGTCTGGCGGTCAAGCAATACGATCAGGTCATGGTTGAAGTCAGCAGCCATGTCCCCACCGAAGCGGCTTTCGACCCAGGTCGGTGAATAGCTCGTGTCGATGTTGACGTAGGCTGCGTTGGAAACCGCATATCGCTCAATCTCCTGGAGAAGGCCTTGCTTATGGTTTTCAAAGACACGGCTGACTGAACTGATTTCGCGCTTTTCAGCCTCTCTTTCGAAAATCAGGACCGCGGACAGGACAAAGAGGAACGCGGCTACAATTGCGGAAAACATGCCCAAGATGAGCAATGCAAAAGTCAGGTGCTTTCGGCCAGAAAAAATTTTCCCGGCGTTGCGTTCGCCATCCTCAGTCCGGAACGTACTTCCCGGCTGGATGACTTCATCTGACTGAAAAGCCATTGCTTTTTGGCCCGCATTATTTCGCTATTGTCGACGCTAGGCTGCAACTTTTAATATTCCGTCTCCACGAACTCTTCGGTACGGCACACCGCAGAAGACTGCCACGACGCGAGTTCACCAAAGAAAAGGGCGCTCTTGCGAGCGCCCTCAAAGCTCTTCAGTCTCTGAACGTATCAGAGGCCGTCGGTCACGACCGTTGTGGTTGCGCCTTCCGGCTGCTTGGTGATCACCGGATCAGAACCACCGGAGAGGAGCGACTTAACCGTCCGCTCGTAGGCAGCCATATCCAGCTTGCCGTCGGAACCATCAACCAGCTTGTTGATTTCACCGACCATGCGGATCTGATGCTTTTCGGTCTGTGCACCGGTTGCATCATTTTCCAGGACGATTTCTGCTGCTTCCTCAGGGTGCTCAGCAGCGTAGGCCCAGCCCTTCATGGAAGCGCGGACAAAGCGGGTGTACTTGTCGACCATTGCCGCGTCATCCAGCGTGGATTCAAGCACGTAGAGCCCATCTTCCAGCGTTGCGACGCCCTGGTCTTCATATTTGAAAACGATCAGCTCTTCAGCTGGAAGACCTGCGTCGATGACCTGCCAGTATTCGTTATAGGTCATGGTGGAAACGCAGTCGGCCTGCTTCTGCAGCAGCGGGTCAACGTTGAAGCCCTGCTTGAGAACGGTTACGCCGTCCGCGCCACCTTCGGTCGGCAAGCCCAGCTGGCTCATCCAGGACAGGAACGGATATTCGTTGCCGAAGAACCAGACACCGAGGGTCTTGCCCTTGAAGTCATCCGGCGAGGTAATGCCGGTGTCCTTGCGACAGGTCAGCATCATGCCCGATTTCTTAAAGGGCTGTGCAATGTTTACGAGAGGCACCCCCTTTTCGCGTGATGCGAGCGCGGACGGCATCCAGTCGATGATCACATCCGCGCCGCCGCCAGCGATGACCTGTGGCGGAGCAATGTCCGGGCCGCCCGGTTTGATGGTTACATCGAGGTCTTCTTCCTCGTAAAAGCCCTTGTCCTTTGCAACGTAGTAGCCAGCAAACTGGCCCTGGGTTACCCATTTCAGCTGCAATGTGAGTTCATCGGCAGCCTCGGCGGCACCGGTTGCCAGACATGCCGCGAATACCGACGATGCTGCCAGTGCCTTCAATGCTTTAAACGCCATTCCCCTACTCCTTTGGTCGGCTGCCGCTGGACAGCCTTAATGATCTCGGACCCATGGCCTTGACCCTTTGGTCTGCGCCCGCCCGACGCCTTGCAACAAAGACTGTCGGACACGGCGCCCAGGCTGATCGGGTGAAGCCGGAACGGGCAGTTTAACGCCTTCTTCCCGGCAAATTGCTCACCTGACCAATTGGTCAAGAAATCGTAGGGAACTGGCGCGGGAATGGTCAAGGTGATTTTTTAGCCAAATCCTTATTTTCTAAATTTGATGCGCAACATCGGCATTTTGAATGAAACCAAAGGCTAATCGAACCCTCGTGAAACCGGATTCCGTCCTCACATTTGAGTGATCACTCAAATTTCCGCTTGAGCAATCACTCAACGCACCAATATCTGGCAGGTGTCCAACAGGGGCACGACATCGAACGATCGAGGACAACCGATGACCGAGTTTACCCTGCACGATAGAAACACCGCCCCCGAAGGCAGCAAGCCTCTACTGGAGAAAACGGAAGCCGCCTATGGCATGATTCCAGGCCTTCATGCCGTCATGGCCGAGGCACCGAGCCTTCTTGCAGCCTATCAGCAGGTCCATGAGCAGTTCTCCAATTCAAGCTTCGACGACGACGAGCTGACGGTTATCTGGCAAACGGTGAATGTCGAAAATGAATGCCACTATTGCGTTCCCGCCCACACAGGTATTGCCAAGAGCATGGGTGTCGATGACGCCATCACCAACGCTCTGCGCGACCAGACGCCACTTCCGAATGCACGATTGGAAGCCCTTCGCGAGTTCACCCTAAAACTGGTTCGTGATCGCGGCAATGTGGATGATAAAGCGGTACAAGCCTTCCTGGATGCGGGCTTCACGAAGCGCAATATCCTTGAAGTCGTCCTGGGCTACTCACAGAAGGTCATGTCCAACTACACCAATCACCTGGCGCAGACGCCGATCGACAAGCCGTTCCAGAAATTCGAATGGGACGCTGCTGCCTGAGGAGATGGACTGGCCCGGCCCGGTGCCGGGCCATCACTTCTTTTCCAATGTTCTGGAGACATCATGACCAAACCAAATGCTCCCCTGCGTATCGACATTGCCTCGGACGTGATGTGTCCCTGGTGTATCATCGGCTATCTCCAACTGGCGCATGCGTTGGAAGCCACCGGCACCGCCCATGAAATTCACTGGCATCCTTTCGAGCTCAATCCGGAGATGCCGGCCGACGGCCAGAATATGCGCGAACACATCATCGAGAAATATGGCTCGACGCCCGAGCAATCAGAGGCAAGCCGCCGGCAGATGACCGAGGTTGGCAAAGGCCTCGGATTCGAGTTCAGCTTTGCCGACGACATGCGCATGCACAACACCTTCAATCTCCACCAACTCCTCCATTGGGCTGAACAGCAGGGCAGAATGCATGACCTGAAGTTGGCGCTTTTCGAGGCGCATTTCACTCATCGACGCGACCTCTCGGACAACAATGTCCTCGCGGAGGAAGCCGCCGGAATTGGGCTCGACAAGTCGGAAGCTCTGGCGGTTCTTGAGGATCAGAGGTTCGCCGATGAGGTCCGCAGCGTAGAGCACTTCTGGCTTCAACAGGGTGTGCGCGGCGTTCCTGCCGTGGTGTTTGATCGCAAGCACCTCGTCACAGGTGCCCAAGGCGTCGACAACTACACACGGATTCTTGAACAGCTGAATGAAATGTCGGCTTGAGCAATCACTCAAACTCTGATGTAATTGAGCGAGACACCCGGGCGCCATTGAGGGTCAACTGACATGAAACGCGCAGCTCCCTACAATCGTGATGCCGCATTGGATGCGGCAATGTCCCTGTTTTGGGGCAAGGGCTATCACGCGACTTCCCTCAAGGACCTTGAAACGACGCTCAACATGAAGCCGGGCAGCATCTATGCTGCTTTTTCCAGCAAGGAAGCGCTCTACCTTCTGACCCTGGAGCGTTACTTCGAGACCGCGCGTCAGAAGTTTCGCGAGCAGATCGAAGAGGCAGAGACACCACTGACCGGCTTGATCGAGCATATCCGTTCCTATGCGAGACTTTCGCCTGATCATGCCGCGCAGCAGGCCTGCATGCTGATGAAAACGATGGTTGATACCCGCTCAACCGAGCCGACCATTGCCGACGCGTCTCGCGCATACATGGCAGAGATGCGCAAGGAATTTGCCTCCGTATTTGCTCACGCCAAGGCGACTGGTGAAATTCCTTCAGACCTTGACGAGGAGCGTCTAGCCCAGCGGTATCAGGCCAATGTTACAGCACTTCGCTTCGAGCTCCATATGGGAGCGCCCCAATCGCAGATTACAACCTTGAGCGAAGACATCGCTCATGAACTCGAAACCCTGCGGAAAAAACAAACCTGACCGACCTCACTCGCCGCACGGACCTTTTTCCGTCGCGGCCCCTCTCCTTGAAGCATCCCCCTATCGGCTGACCGGGCCTTTCCGGTTCGCCCTGAAACGAGAAAGATCAGCGATATGTCTGAAGCGAATACTTACGTTCCACCCAAGGTCTGGACCTGGGACGCCGGCAATGGCGGCGAGTGGTCCAAGGTCAATCGCCCGATCGCAGGAGCGACCCATGAGAAGGAACTGCCCCGCGGCAAGCATCCCTTGCAGCTTTATTCTCTTGGAACGCCGAACGGTCAGAAGGTAACCATCCTGCTTGAAGAGCTGCTCGCCCTGGGCGAGGCTGGCGCCGAGTACGACGCGCATCTGATCAAGATCGGCGAAGGAGATCAGTTCTCGAGCGGCTTTGTCGACGTCAACCCCAACTCAAAGATCCCCGCGCTCTTTGACATCGAGACAGGCAGCCGCGTGTTTGAATCAGGCGCGATCCTGCTTTACCTCGCCGACAAGTTCGGCCACTTTCTGTCCGAGAACAAAGCCGCACGGACAGAAGCGCTGAACTGGCTGTTCTGGCTCCAGGGATCGGCACCCTACCTCGGTGGCGGCTTTGGGCATTTCTACTACTACGCCCCGGCGAAATTCGAATATCCGATCGATCGCTTCACCATGGAGGTCAAGCGTCAGATGGATGTTCTCGACCGGCATCTGGCCGAGAATGCCTTCCTTGGCGGTGACGAATACAGCATCGCAGACATTGCAACCTGGCCCTGGTACGGCAACCTTGCGCTCGGTCAGGCCTATGAGGCCGGCGAGTTCCTTCAGGTCGAAAGCTACAAGAACCTGCAGCGCTGGACACACGAGATCCTGGAACGCCCCGCAGTCCAACGCGGCCGAAAGGTAAACCGGACCTCAGGCCCGCTTTCAGACCAGCTCCACGAACGTCACGACGCCTCTGACTTCGATCTCCGCACCGAAGACAAGCTGAGCGCCTAAACCAAATCGAAAAACGGATCCACACATGTTGAAATTCTACTATCACCCGACCCCCAACTCTTCCAAGGTCGCTCTCTTCCTTGAAGAAGCAGGCCTGCCATTTGAAATTGTCCCGGTCGACACCCTCAAGGGCGAGCAACACGTACCTGACTTTCGGAAAGTGAACCCGAACGGCAAACTTCCAGCAATCGACGATGACGGCACTCTCGTTTTCGATTCCAACGCTATCCTGCTCTACCTGGCTGAAAAGACAGGCAAGTATCTTGGTGATGCCTCAGATCGCGGCGACCTCCTGTCCTGGCTGATGTTCATTGCGTCAGGTCTTGGTCCATATTCCGGTCAATCGGTTCACTTTCGTCACGCGGCACCTGAACAGCTGCCTTACGCCCAGAACCGCTATCTGCGCGAGACCGAGCGCCACTATGCGGTCTTGGATGAGCGCCTCAAGGGTCGCGACTTCATCGTTGGCGACAGCCTGACAATCGTCGACATGGCCGCTTGGGGCTGGGTCGACAAAGCCATGGTCACCTTGGGCGAAGGTCGACTTGCCGCCTATCCGGACGTGGAGCGCTGGTTCAAGTCTATCGATGCGCTGCCGGCCGCAGCACGGGCGCGGACAGTTGCCAAGGACATCGCGTTCAAGACTGAGCGCGATGAGGAAGCCGCACGGGCACTCTTCCCGAGCAACTACGCCGCAGCTTAAGTCGGCGTAGAGACCTGCTCTATTTCAGCTTGCATCTTTGCTCGCTTGCCAAGGACGCAGCTGCTTAACGCAGAAACCCGTCAGTTTTTGAGCTGGCGGGTTTTTATTTGTATAGGCTGATACACTGACTTTGGCTCGAGGGTTGGGAGGCGTCGCCTCAAGATCAGAGCCTAGTCAAAGGAAACCGAGAGAAAGCGGGTAGTCTCTCCACGCAGGCGAAGCGCTGTCAGTGGACCGCCGCCCACCGCCTTGGTGTCGATCCCGATGCGCCCCGGCCCCATCCGCGGGGTCGGCGCCGGGCTATGGCCGTGAACGACCAGGCGGTCGGACGCAGGCTCATCCACCAGGAACTCCTCACGGATCCACATCAGATCATGGTCGTCCTGGTCTTCCATGGGTACGCCGATCCGCATCCCCGCGTGGACAAAATGGGCCTCCGGCACGGTCAAGGCGACAGGCAGTGCTTGAAGAAAAAGGAAGTGCGCGCTCGGGATAGCCTCGGACAGCACCTGTGCAAGCTCCTCATCGCTTGTGTGCCCGCCGGCTAGCTCATCAACATCAACGCCATAGGACATGAGCGTCTCTCGTCCACCGAAGTCCAGCCAATGTGCGCTCAGGCTTGGCCTCAGGAGGAACTCGAAAAACAGCTGGTCATGATTGCCGCAGAGACTAAGCCGCTCGCAGCCGTCAGGCAGAGATGACAGGCAATGGTCAATCACGCCTTTGCTGTCCGGCCCGCGATCCACCAAATCTCCAAGATAAAGGATCAACTTGTTGCGGGGCTCATCGCTGTTCTCCGCCAGGATCAGCTGCTCCAACTTCTTCTGAAGCCCACAGCAGCCGTGAACGTCACCGATGGCATAGATGTCCGTGTTCGGAAACTGCCTCTCCAAACGCTTTCGTCTTGCGCTCCTGGCATCGCGATCATCGAAATGCTGTTTGGCGGCTGTCGTCATCGGCTATCCGGCGGGCTTGGCTTTGAACAATGGCTACGGGCGCCTCTTTAAAGAGTGCTTTGCCATCACGCGGCAAGGTTTTTCTCAAACGCTTGATCAAGACCAATCAAGCGCGCTGTCGACGCCCTGAAAGGCGAGCTCCGAAAGACATCCGACTGTTACAATACTGTTATATTGCTGCCTTAGAGATCGCTTGGTTGTCTATAAGCTCCCTTCAGGCCAAGTATTTTATGATTTCCAGCCCTTCGCCGCCTGCCCAAAGTCATGCCTTGGCAGTCCGCTCTGTTTCCATGAGCTACGGCGCTGAAAACGTGCTGAATGACATCAGCGTGGATCTGGCTCCCGGACAAGTGCTCGGACTGCTCGGCCCCTCCGGCTGCGGCAAGACCACATTGCTGCGCCTCATCTCCGGATTGCTTCTACCTGATGCGGGAGAGATCGAGATTGCCGGCAGCACGGTGGCTGCCCCGGCAGCTGGCATCGCACTACCTCCGGAAAAGCGCGGCCTAGGCATGGTGTTTCAGGACTACGCGTTGTGGCCGCATATGTCGGTGGCCAGGAATGTCGCCTTCCCGCTTGAAATGAAGCGTGTCGGCGCGGCCGAATGCAAGGAACGAGTCGCGAAGGCTCTGGACCGGGTTGGCTTGGGCGCGATGGCGGAGCGCCGCCCCTCGGACCTTTCCGGTGGCCAGCAGCAGCGCGTGGCGATTGCGCGGGCGATTGTCGCGGAACCGCCGCTGGTTCTGTTTGACGAGCCCTTGTCCAATCTCGACCGTGAATTGCGCGAAACCATGGTTGAAGAGATCGCGGACCTTGTCGCCGAGCTTAACCTTAGCGCGGTTTATGTGACTCATGATCATTCTGAAGCGCTGACGCTGTCAGACCATGTCGCCGTGATGCGCGGTGGCAGGATCGAGCAGATCGCTTCACCTCATGACCTGGTCAATCATCCCGCAACTTCAGCGGTCGCCGATTTTCTCCGCCTTGGTTGCCTGATGCCAGTCGCTCGGGCGGCTGACGGCTGGACCATAGAGGGAACTGATCTGGTCCTGCCTGAGGGCGCCTTCGAGGGGTCACAAGCGCAGGTTCTACTTCCTGAAAAGGCGCTGCGTCTCGGCGCAACAGGTCCCTTGACGCTGAAGACAACAGTCGTGCGGGCGCAGACCCGCAGCACCGGCCAGGCCCTCACCCTGCGCGTCACCGGCACACCCCATCTGATCCGCCTTTCAAGCTCGAACCCCGTCAAAGCGGGGGACATGCTCGACCTTTCCTTTGCACCCGAAGACTTGCGTTGGTTCCCAATTTCTGACCAACCGACTTAATGGAGACTGTTATGAAACGCCTTTCTTTCGCCGCTCTTGCCCTCGGCCTTCTGGCTTCCACAGCCGCTCATGCGGATGTGACGGTCTATTCGGCTGGCCCAGGCGCCCTGATCAAGAACCTGGCTGCCGGCTTCACCGAGAAAACCGGCATCAAGGCCAATGTGTTCCAGGCCACCACCGGCAAGGTCATGGCGCGTCTGGAAGCTGAGGCGTCCAACCCTGTTGCTGACGTTGTTGTTTCCGCTTCCTGGGGCACGGCAACCGATTTTGCAGCCAAGGATCTGCTGCTTGCCTATGAAAGCCCGAATGCAGAGACAGTGCCTGACTTCCTGAAGATGGAAGGCGCTGTTGCGCAGGGCGTCGCAGGTCTCATCATCGCTTGGAACACTGAATCGGGCACACCGAAGCCTGCTGACTGGTCCGACCTTGCAAAGCCTGAGTACAAGGATCTTGTCACACTTCCGGATCCAGCAGCTTCCGGCGGCACCTACACGCTGGTTGAGGCCTTCATCGCCAATGACATGACCGACGTTCTGCAGGGTCTCAAGGACAATGGCGCAATCGTCGCTGGCGCCAATAGAGCTGCTCTGAACCCTGTCTTGCAGGGCGCGAAAGCTGCTGTCTTTGCCGGTGTCGACTACATCACCATGGGCGCAGCTGCCAAGGGTGAGACCATCGAAGCCATTTTCCCGGAGAGCGGCACTGTCGTGGCTCCGCGTCCCATCATGATCCTCAAGTCTTCCCAGAACCAGGATGATGCGAAAAAGTTCATCGACTACGTTCTGTCTGAAGAAGGCCAGCAGGCCGTTGCAAAGGTCAACCTGATGCCTTCGCGTACGGACATCAAGGTCGATCGTCCGCTGATCGGTGATCTGAAGCTTCTGTCCAACGAAGGCGCGCCTGCACGTGATGACGTTCTGGCCGGCTTCAAGGCAATCTTCAACTAATGGCCAGGGGGGGCGTGGCGACAGGCGCTGAAGGCAGTGCCACTCTCAAGTGGATTGCCATCATCGGCTTGCTGCTCGTCGTCGCGATCCCCTGCCTGTTTATCGTCGTTCAGGCGATCTTCCCTGAATTCGGGAGCGGCTCATTTGCCGCTCCCTTTTCCCTGTTTTTCAAGACCCTCGCAGATCCTGATCTTTTCGGCCTTGCCGGCAACACATTGCTGCTCGGAGTTGGAACGGTGGTCTGCGCAGCAATCCTCGCGGTGCCACTTGCCGCGCTGAGAGCACTGTTCCGGGTGCCAGGTGCCCTGATTTGGGATGCCTTGTTGCTTATCCCTTTCATGATACCGCCCTATATCGCAGCGCTCGGATGGATCATGACGCTGCAGCCACGCGGTTATCTCGAACAATTGACCGGCATCCATCTGGCCCCGCTGCTTTTTTCGGTGACCGGGATCATGCTGATTATGGGCCTCAACACCTTCTCCGTGGTCTATTTCGTTCTTTCACGCACGTTCGAAACCATTGGCGCACGGTATTCCGATGTCGGGCGTGTGTTCGGCGCCGGGCAATGGCGCTCGTTCTGGCGCATCACCCTTCCTCTTTCCATGCCAGGCCTTGCCGCAAGCCTCTTGCTCGTCTTTGCGATGTCCATCGAGGAATACGGAACACCTGCGGCACTCGGGCGGCGCATCGGCTTTGAAGTGTTGGTCACCGGCATCGAGAACCGCATTTCCGAATGGCCGATCGACCTGCCTGGCTCGGCAACCCTGTCTCTCGTTCTGGTCAGCATGGCGCTTGTCGCTTTCATGCTGCAGAGATGGCTGCTTACACGGCGCGATTACCGCATCGTCGGCGGCAAGCCACAGGCGTTCGACAAAAAGGAGCTCGGCGTTTGGGCCTTGCCGGTTTCCCTGCTGTTCGCGTTTGTCGCCTTCCTCGCAACAGGCCTGCCGATCCTCGCCATTCTCGCGACGGCCCTATCCCGCACCATTTCTGGCGGCCTTAAGCTGTCCAATCTCGGGCTTGACCATTTCAGAGAGCTTCTGGGAGCCGGCAGCGACGGCCTGGTGGCACTCGGCAACTCGTTGATTCTGGGCACGACGACAGCGCTTCTGGCTGGGCTGCTCGGCGCGATTACGGCCTATTCGGTGGTGAAGGGGCGCGGGCGCTTCCGGATTGTGCTTGATGCCCTGTCCATCACGCCCAATTCACTGCCGGGCGTTGTTGTGGCTGTCGGTATCATTCTGGCCTGGAACCAGCCCTGGCTGCCGATAACGCCCTATAATACGCCGTTCATCCTGCTGCTGGCCTATATCTGCATTCTCTTGCCGCAGCCGGTTCGCTATGCCACGGCGTCCTTGCATCAGCTCGGAGACAATCTGGAGGCTGCAGCGCGGGTCTGCGGCTCCGGACCGCTGAAGGCCTTTGTCAGGATCGTCTTTCCGCTCATTCTGCCCAGCATGGTTACCGCCATGATCCTTGTATTTGCGGTCGCTTCGCGGGAACTGGTTGCCTCTCTTCTTGTCGCGCCAGTCGGCTTCCAGACCATAGCGGTCTTTATCTGGCAACAGTTCGATCAGGGATCTGCGGGACTTGGGATGGCCATGGCATTCTGCGCGGTTCTGATCACAACGCTTATCCCCCTGGCCCTGATCTCCCTCCTGCGATGGGCATCTAAAGGGACCGTTGCGGGGCTGAGGTAAGGCCCCTCTCCTGGCAGCATACAAGAGAGATAGTCTTTCAACGCAGAGTTTCCGGGCAAAGGTGCCAGCCCGACTGGACCCGGATACCTGCTGCCAAAAAAAGAAAATCGCCAAGGCCTTGCAGGGCCTTGGCGACACACTTCTAGTCAGAGCATGGGACCCAGTCAGCTAAACAGGGCCAGCAGCTTGTCCAGGCTGGCTTTTGCATCCCCGTAGTACATGCGGGTGTTTTCCTTGTAGAACAGCGGATTTTCGATGCCCGAATAGCCGGTGCCCTGGCCGCGCTTAGACACGAAGACCTGCTTCGCCTTCCAGACTTCCAGAACCGGCATCCCCGCGATTGGCGAGTTCGGATCTTCCTGGGCTGCCGGATTGACGATGTCGTTGGAGCCAATGACGATTACGACGTCGGTCGAGGCAAAGTCCTCATTGATCTCGTCCATTTCCAGAACGATGTCATAGGGGACCTTTGCTTCGGCCAACAGCACGTTCATGTGACCCGGCAGACGGCCGGCAACGGGATGGATCGCGAAACGAACTTCCTTGCCCTTGGCTCTCAGGCGGCGTGTGAGTTCAGCAACGTTTTGCTGCGCCTGAGCCACCGCCATGCCATAGCCTGGAACGATGATGATGCTGTCGGCATCTTCAAGCGCCGCGAAAACGCCATCTGAATCGATGGCAATCTGCTCGCCTTCCACTTCCATGGCAGGACCAGTCGTGTTGCCGAAACCTCCCAAGATGACAGAAATGAACGAGCGGTTCATCGCCTTACACATGATGTAAGAGAGGATTGCACCGGAGGACCCAACCAGCGCGCCGACCACGATCAACAGATCGTTGCCGAGCGAGAAGCCGATGGCCGCTGCTGCCCAGCCCGAATAAGAATTCAACATCGACACCACCACCGGCATGTCGGCGCCGCCGATGCCCATGATCAGATGGTAGCCAATGAAGAAGGCAAGCAGGGTCATGAGGATCAGCGTCCAGATGCCGGCCCCGTTCAGGAACAGCAGCAGCAGAACGACACTGAGCGCGGCAGCGCCTGCGTTCAGCATATGACCGCCCGGCAACTTCGTCGCCTTGGAGGTCAGCTTGCCAGCAAGCTTGCCGAAGGCAACAACCGAACCGGTGAAGGTCACCGCGCCAACGAAG
This sequence comes from Labrenzia sp. CE80, assembly GCF_009650605.1. NCBI lineage: Bacteria > Pseudomonadati > Pseudomonadota > Alphaproteobacteria > Hyphomicrobiales > Stappiaceae > Labrenzia > Labrenzia sp. CE80. Next base: position 64,781 of record NZ_WAJT01000002.1, on the reverse strand, counting down.
ACACCGAGGAAGACCTCAACCTTCAAAATGGCCTGTTCGACAGATGTCTTGTGCGCGAGAAGCGCCGCGAAGCCGTCCAACGCCTCGCGCTCTTCGGCGCCCATCGCAAGGACACGTCCTAGCTCAAGGTAGGCGTTGAAGCCCACGAAAACAGCTGCCAGACCGACCAACGAATGCATCGCTGCAACGAGTTGCGGCATCTCGGTCATTTGAACGCGCTGCGCCACGAAATACCCGATGATCCCGCCGGCCGCGATCAGGATGACCGATAGAAGCCAGAGGCCTGTACCTGGTCCGAGAAGCGTCGCGACCACCGCGAGGCCCATGCCGACAATGCCGTACCAAACAGCACGTTTCGCGCTTTCCTGGCCCGAGAGGCCACCCAAAGAAAGAATGAACAAAACAGCCGCGACAACATAAGCGGCGGTTGTGAAACCGAATTCCATCTCCTGGCCTCCTTAAGATTTCTGGAACATGGCGAGCATGCGCCGGGTGACAAGGAAACCGCCGAAGATGTTGATCCCGGCCATGAATACGGAAAGCCCTGCCAGAAGAATGATCAGGAATGATCCGGAGCCGATCTGCATCAGGGCGCCCAGAATGATGATCGAGGAAATGGCGTTCGTCACAGCCATGAGCGGCGTGTGCAACGAGTGGCTAACGCCCCAGATGACCTGGAAACCGACGAAGACCGACAGCACGAAGACGATGAAATGCTGCATGAAGCTGGCTGGTGCAACCAGGCCGACCAGCAACGTCAGAAGGCCACCGACCGCAATCAGCGTGACCTGCTGCTTGGTCTGCGCCTTGAAAGCTGCAGTCTCCTGCGCCCGCTTTTCCTCTGCCGTCAATTCCTTGGGTTTTTCCTTGGGCTTGGCCGCAATCGCCTGCACCTTGGGAGGTGGTGGTGGGAAGGTGATTTCTCCCTCAAAGGCAACCGTTGCACCACGGATGACATCATCCTCCATGTCATGCACGACCTGACCGTTCTTCTCTGGTGTCAGGTCGCTCATCATATGGCGAATATTTGTCGAATAAAGCGTCGAGGACTGGGCCGCCATACGCGACGGGAAATCCGTATAGCCGATGATGGTGACACCGTTTTCAGTCACGACCTTCTCGTCGGCGATCGTGCCTTCCACATTGCCACCGCGCTCTGCAGCAAGATCGACGATGACCGAACCGGGCTTCATGGCCTTGACCATGTCCTCAAGCCACAGCTTTGGAGCCGGGCGGTTGGGGATCAGCGCCGTTGTGATGACAATGTCGATGTCTGGCGCAAGCTCGCGAAACTTTGCCAGCTGTGCTTCACGGAACTCGGGCGAAGACACACTGGCATAGCCACCTGTTGCAGCACCATCCTGCTGTTCTTCCTTGAAGTCCAGGTAGACGAATTCTGCACCCATAGATTCGACTTGTTCGGCCACTTCCGGTCGCACGTCGAATGCATAAGTCACCGCGCCCAATGAAGTCGATGTGCCGATAGCGGCCAGACCGGCAACGCCCGCGCCAACCACCAGCACCTTTGCCGGCGGGACCTTGCCCGCTGCAGTGATCTGACCGGTGAAGAAACGGCCGAAGTTGTTGCCAGCCTCAATGACAGCCCGGTAGCCAGCAATATTTGCCATGGACGAGAGCGCGTCCATTTTCTGTGCGCGCGAGATGCGCGGTACCATTTCCATGGCGATGACGTTCGCGCCGGACGCTTTTGCCTTATCGAGCCCGTCCTGATTGCCACCGGGATTGAAAAAGGAAATCAGCGTCTTGCCCTTGGCAAGGTATCCGAGCTCCTGATCCTCGGGCTGGCGAACCTTGGCAATGATGTCAGCTTTGGCCCACAAGCTCTCAGCAGTGTCGACCAGCTCCACGCCCGCGTCTCGATAGGTGGTATCCGAGAAACCGGCAGCCGCGCCGGCGCCACTTTGAACGAGGCAATCATAGCCCAGTTTTTGCAATTGTTTTGCGGACTCCGGGGTCAACGCCACACGGGCCTCCCCGGGGAAAACCTCTTTAGGAACCCCTAAGTACATTTTGCATCCTTTGTATATTCAAAGATCTACAGCCTTGCGGTCTCAAGGCCCGCCCATAAGGGCGCCAAACTAGTCGTTTCTGCCAATGTCAGGCAAGCTCGGATATCTTGACGCCAAGAGCCAGAACCTGCGCCAGCCGCCAAGGCGACATCAACGCTCACCTTCAATGGCTGTTCAGAGCCATCCGCCTCATATCTCAGGCGCTTTGAGCGTCCAATTGCCCTGGCTTTCTATTTTATAGATTGTCACGTGCCGCCTCCCAGCTCACTTGGAGGGATCCACGCTCCCTCGCATCCCTCTCTGATCGACCCCCATGCATCCACAAGAATACTCATGTTTGCAAGGTCACCAATCGCCCAAAGCGTTGGCGCCATGGAATGATTTTCTCTTTTTTGTTTTGTTTTCCGGGGGTTGATCCAACCATGACTTGAAACACCTTGTTCCTCTTAGAACAGATAGAAACAGGTGACCGAGTGGGTCTAGAGTCGAAAAGAAATGTAATTCAATATGAAAATTAGCGCGAGCGAGCCACATCATCAGCTGTGCCAGTCATGTTTCCAGTGATGCGCCCTTTTCCCTGAGTCAATCCCGCGCTGGGATCTAGTTGTGCCTCATGACGACAAGGGTGATGTCGTCATGAACTTTTTGGATTCCGATATGTCGTTTCAGGTCGTCAATGATGCCCTGGGTGATTTCTTTTGCATCGCCAGTCCGGTGACGTCGCAGGCTCCGACGCAAGCGGTCTATTCCGAACAGCTCTCCCGTAGGGCTTTCTGCTTCAGTCACACCGTCCGTGTGCAGAACAATGATGTCGCCGCTGGTGAAGGGAAACTCATGCGTCGCGACAAAATTCGAAATGTCCTTGTCCAAGCCGATCGGAAATCCGAGATCCCCGGTATCAACCGTCTCCATATCTCCCGCTCTCGGCAACACGAGAACATCCTCGTGCTGGCCGGACAAGGTGATCTTGTGATCTTCGTAGTCGAGAAAGCAAAGGGTTAGATGCTTGTCGGTCCCCGTGCGCTCAATATTGTGGCAGATTGCACGGTTCAACGTGTCGAGAAACTCGCGAGGATCCACTACGCCTCGCTCTTGAAGCGCAACAGTCACCGACTGCACCATCAGCATCAGAACACCGCTTTCCAGGCCGTGACCCGTGACATCTCCAATACCGACCTTGATGCGGCCGCCGACCTGAAGCACGTCGTAATAGTCACCGCCGACTTCGTCTGCGGGTTCCATATAGGCTGCGATCTCGACCTTCTGGATGCCACCAAGTTCGTCAAGAGTGGGCAGGACCATCGTCTGAATGCGGCGGGCAATATCAATTTCGGCGCCGAGCCGCATATTTTCACTGGTCAGCTTTTGATTAAGGCCTGAAATTTCAGCGTTGGCAGTTTCGAGCTGCCGGTTCATCCGGTCAAACCGCATGGCCTGACGCCATTGCATGCCTGAAAAAGCAGCGCCAAAGACACCCGCAACCGCAAAGTAAATCAGAAGATACTTGAAGGACAAAAGATTTTGGGCGATGGGCTGTGCAATCGTCACGGCCTGGATGCCTCGGATATCACCGACCGCCCAGTCTTTTTTGGAGCTTTCAGGATGACTGTTGTGACAGGCAACGCATGTTTCAGCCATCACCACCGGCGCGGCAATCCTTATCCTGCGATCGAAGACGGACCCGTCCAGCTCGTACAATAGGTCCTCGTCATTGCGCGAAGCCCTAAACTCGGACAGCGCGCGCATTTCGAAAGCATCAAGATTATGTGGTTCGCGCTTGGAAAAGGGAAAATCGGAGACAAACCGATACTGCAGGTTACGCGCTCGGTTCCCGATCACATCCCCCAGTTCAAGCGAAAGCGTTGCCGGGATCGGAATACCGCCAGGGGTTTCGGCATATTCATGGGAGGGGACCGCAGTGCCATCGTTTTCCAGCACTCTGCCGATCACATTGCGCGAATAATAGCCGCGAATGTCGGTGATGACCTGATTTAGATCACTTGCCTGGGACCTGAGACTTTCCTCAGACAGATTTCTAAGGTCGAGCCATACCACCAACGGCAGCAATGCGAGGCTGAGCAATACGATCATGGCGAACAAGATCGGCTTGCTCGCCAGTTGCCGCCAGAATGAAGTCATAAAGAGCCTCTCGATGCATAGATGTTGAGCATGAGGCGGGTCATTGTCAATATGATGAAATCACAACAATTGTAGAAAGAATCGCGCAGACCGAAATCATAACGGAGCTGCTCCTGACCGGAGAATTCAATGGCAAGGCCGATGCGTCTACGGTGTTAATAATTGGCAGTGCGTCAGTAAGCGCGTCGCGTTAAACTCAGTCAGTTTAAGCGATCACATCGTATTCGCGTTGGCAATTTTGTTTTCCCAGAACGCGATCATCGATTTAACGCCTCCTGTTTCAGCCACAACAGCATTTGAGCGCGCCTGAGTCGCAACGGCGTCTGCACCAACCGCGGTCGAACTGGCTCTAGCAGCAACCGTCTCGGTTTCTGCCGCAGTAACGGATTGATCCACCCCTTTGATTTCAGTTTTTCCTGTATACATGTTGACTGAATAATAAGTCGCCGCAAAAGACCATTGAGTAAATGTAAGAGAGAACGCAGAAACGGTGAAGCTTCCGGATGCATTTATCGCAAAGAACAGTCCAACCTTGATCGTAAGGTCGACACCAAGCGTAAATCCAAAACTACCTGCAAGATTTACCGAAAGAGAACCGCCAAACAAGTACAACTCCTTGGCCCCACGATGAAGTAATCTGGTTGTTCCCGTAGTAAGCGTGAATTTATTGCCGTTGATCGTTTCGGTATCATCCGAAGAATTTTTGACGAACTTGGCTGTACCGCCTGGCCCTCCAGCATTCAGGTGTATTTCCTGCTCAAAGGCAGTCTCAAAGGTCATTTGCTTATCTGAAGCGATCTTCATCTCTTCAGTAGAATGCAGATCATGAGTTCCATTCGTCTTTTGATGGAATGGCCCAGACTCGACGTACATCTTCTCGGCTGCCTTAACCAGGATCCGACCGTCACAGGCTAGTAAAATCCCGTGACTGGTCGCCGCGTCGGGGCCCGCTGCCTTTTCATAGACGCTCGCAGCTCCATCGCCACCCTCATCGGAGATATGCTTTGCCGGATAGAAATCAGACTGGTTGGCGGTTTGCGTTTGCTCTTCGTCAGAATAGCCACCAAGGCGGAAGAATGCACCAACGCCTGAATCAGCCTTCGCCGGCACACCGGGCGTCGTGATGTTCCCCTGAGCGTCCTTTACCTCAGGAACTTCAGGCGTTGCCTTCGTCCGTGGAAGATAAAGATACGTATATCTGTTTTTGTAATGGGTGCCTGTATTGTCGGAAACGTTCGAATCGACAGAGGAGTTCATTGCACCAGCTCCCAAAAAACCAAAAATAGGCCGGAAAACCTATCAAAAACAGCTTGTAAGAATTCTGTCACATATTGAACCAATAAACCTTAAAAACAAGGGCTATCGTCCTTCGATGCGAACGACCGCTAATCGCCAGTAAATGCCGATAGATTTTTGACGCTGAGCGCTGCGATCGTGTATCGCTAGAGGAGAGGAACATCGTTCCAAACCAGGCTTTCGGGAAACTTGGGACTTGGTGACGTGCAGGGGAATTCATTGGATACACCGGACAAGACGCAAATAGCGATCAAGAGCCTGGCAACAACTTGCGAGGCGATTGCCCATGGCCGATTTGACGATGTTGATGAACTCTTTGATGTTGTGACCAACGAAGGCGTTCCAGAGGACATACGCGCTCTTGCGGAAACATTCGCTGGAATGGTGGTGCAGGTCGAGGCACGGGAATTTCACGCCAGTCAACTCATTGCGGATCTGACGGAAACGCGGCGCCTTCTGGAGGCTGCCGAAGCGAAGTTGAAAAAAGAAAACGCTGTTCTTCGGACACGTCTCGACAAACTGGACGTGACCTACGATGAAAAGCAGGCAGAACTTGAAATCCAGCAGGTCACCGACAGCGACTATTTCAAGTCGCTGCAATCACGCGCCAAATCCCTGAGATCGAAATTCAAGACCGATCCTTAGACCAATAATTTCAGAGAGCTTCGCTTGACCAAGATCATTTCCACGCATTCCTACCGGGGCGGCACGGGCAAATCCAATGTCACCGCGAACCTTGCGGCCACGCTGGCCATTCGCGGACACAGGGTCGGAATCGTCGATACCGACATTCAGTCACCCGGCATCCACACGCTTTTCAAGGTCGACCTCAATTCAGTCCAATATACCTTGAACAACTTCCTGTGGGGACATTGCGGTGTCACAGATTGCGCAATCGATGTGACCGATGGGGTGGTCGACGCCAATGGCGATATTGTTCCCCCAGAAGGCGCCAAGGTTTTCCTGGTGCCCTCGTCTATCAAAACCGGTGAAATCGCCCGCATTCTGAAAGAGAAATACGATGTCGAAGACCTCAATCGCGGGTTCATCACCCTTTGCCAGGAACTCGAGCTCGATTATTTACTGATTGACACGCACCCGGGTGTCAACGAGGAAACTTTGCTCTCAATCGCTATTTCCGACACTTTGCTGCTGATCCTCAGACCCGATGTGCAAGATTACCAAGGCACGGCTGTCACACTCGATCTGGCGCGCAAACTCGAGGTTCCTCAGTTGTTCCTGATCGTCAACAAGGCGCTCGAGGCATTCGACTTCAACGATCTGGCACAACGGGTGTTTTCCAATTATCGCACGCCGGTCGCAGCGGTCCTGCCGCTCTCAACAGACCTGATTCAGATTGGCAGCACCGGCTTGCTCCGGACATTGCAACCTGATCACGCCTTTACGAGAGCAATTGAATCGATCGTCGACGCGATCGAATAGGGGGCCTGTCTCGAAAGCTTTCAGTCTTCACCCGGCGCATCAAACAACGTTGTCATGAAGTCCTCGACACTCGCTGTCCGTTTATTTCTGTCGAATTGAAGCGCGTTGCGGATCGCAGTCCAAGCTGCGACATCCAGATCGCTCAGGACTTCCGGTTCCAGGTTTTCTGCAGCTGCTTCATTTGATGGTCGCATGGCAAACGGATGCGTACCGGAAATCAATTGATAGGCAATGCAGCCAAGCGCAAAGATATCGTCTCGTGGATCACGCGGTGCCCGATCGAACATTTCCGGGCTCGCGTAGGCCGTCGTCATGGCATCTGCAAGCGTTTCATCTGCGCCGTCAGCGGTTGCTGCCGCGGCCAGACCGAAGTCGAGCAGTTTGACCGGACCATCCTCGATCAGGAAAACGTTCCCAGGCTTGAGGTCCGAGTGAATCACGCCCTGGGAATGCGCGTGAGATAGCGCCGAACAGATCCCGGTCAGGATCGTACTTGCCTCATTTCCAGGAAGTGCCAGTCCGACCGATTGAGCCAAGCGGCGGTTCAGCGGCACTCCTTGCAAGAGCTCCATCACGATAAAGACCTCGGAACGATCCCGATCAAAATCATAAACCGAGGCAATATTGGGATGCGCCAGCATTTGCGATTTACGCGCCTCGGCTTCGAGAATACGTAGGGCATCCGGATTGGTGCGGAATTCGTCGTTCAACAGTTTCACGGCGACATATGGCTGGGCGTTTCCTGCCTCCAGCCTTCGCCGGTCGACGGCCGAATAGACCACTCCCATGCCACCTCGACCGATCTCCACGTCGAGAATGAACCGATCCCGCAAAATGCTCCCGACACCGGCACGCGGCGCGCCTGCGGCGCCAAATTGTTGGAGGTTTTGCGCCTCGCGCGAGCGATCGCTTCCAGAACGGCGGGCATCTGACCGGAAGCGGGCGCTCCTGTAATTGGTCAGAAACTTGTCGAGTTGTTCTGGCTGCTCTTCTGGAACTTTCGTTTCCGGCGCCTCGCCGTCACGACCTTTGCGGAAGCCGCGGTAATCGTCGACAATTGAAGACAGTACAACATCGTCCACCTTCTGGCGCATTTCATCCCCTGAAGTGCTCTGCGAAGTTGCCAGAAACGGTAGCGGCGGCAGGTAGGGCTTGCCTGTCGTCTGATCGCGGTGTTCTGTCAACGTCAGCGCTGCGTCTCCTTTTGACAGGCCGAGGTCTCCAGCCACTTGCAGGGGAGAGATTGTTGGGCTCGGAAACGGCGCTGCGGCCAAAGTTTGCCCCATACCTTGTGACTGCAGCGCTCGGGGAATTGTCGGCTCCTCGAAATCATCATTCAAAAGAGAATTTGGTATGCCAGCCGTCGAAGCTGCAGCCATGGGCATGGTGGGCGGATGCATTGCCGGCAAGCCCAGATCTGCGGCTCTGGTCGTATCGCTTGTTTTCGCAGTACCAGGCAACTGCTGCAAGACAATGGTGCCAAGATCGTTCGGAAGACGTCCTTCCTCAATAGACTGCCTGATAACGCCAACAACCTGCTCAAATTGGTGTTCAGACTTCATTGCATAAGTCTTGAGCCGGCGCACCAGAAGATCGTAGTTGGACCGCCCCGTGACAAATGCGCTGACGGCGCCGGTCGGATCCTCGTCCGAACCCGTCGCTGGCATCTGAGGTGTCTTTTTCGGTCGCAAGAATTTCAGTTTTAGAGACTTTCTGAATCTGGGATCTCGTAACCTTTCGGCCGACTAATATTGTATCGATTGAGCTTTTCGATAATCGTCCGCCGGCTGACTTTCAAGATCCGAGCTGCCAAGCTTTTGTTCCAGTTAGCTTCGCGCATTTTCGCCTCCAAAACCAGAGCCTCGTATTGACCGACGATCGTTTTGAGGTCCCCATCCGGGATAACGGCCGGCATTCGCGAGGATTCCTTGTCGGAATAGCCAACCAGTTCTCCGGGCAAATGCGTAATCTGGATTGGCTGATCAGCGTCTGCCATCAGCTGAGCCCGGTCCAGAATATTCTTCAGCTCGCGAACATTGCCCGGATAGCTCCAACACAGCAGAGCGTCCAGCGCATCCGAGCTGACTTCTGGCATCGGACGTCCGAATTTCTCGGATGATGTCTTCAAGAAATGATCTATCAGCTTGGGAATGTCCGAGGGACGTTCGCGAAGCGGCGGCATCTGGATCGGAAAAACGTTCAACCGATAAAACAGGTCTTTTCTGAATTCGGCGTCAGCAATCTTTTTCTCAAGATTGACGTTCGTAGCACCCACAATGCGCACATCGACTGTTTCGGTCTTCGTGGATCCAACACGGCGAACTTCGCCTTCCTGCAGGAGGCGGAGCAACTTGGCCTGGAGGCTAAGGGGCATGTCGCCGATTTCATCCAGAAACAAAGTCCCCTTGTGCGCCTCGTGGGCAAGCCCCTGTTTCGTGGTAGCCGCGCCAGTAAACGCACCTTTGACATGACCGAAGAGTTCGCTTTCCAGCAATGCTTCAGGTAGCGCGGCGCAGTTCTGCACCACAAACGGATTCGCGCTGCGATCGCTCGACTGATGAATGAAACTGGCCATCATTTCCTTGCCTGTCCCGGTTTCTCCTCGCAGAAGAATTGGCACATCGGAAACTGCGGCTTTGCAGATCAAGGAAATCGCGTGCTCAATCGGGGGGCTATCACCGACGAGGCCGCCTGGCTTGGCAAATTTGCGTGTCTGGCTTTCTTTCTTGGCCTTTTTCTGCCTTGGCAGTTCCGCAAGCTGACGGTTGAACTGCCGATTCAGGCGGGAGTTCTCCTCCACGAGACGGCTATTCCACATGCAAACGGCTGCCTGGCTGGCGAAACTCATCAATGGACGCAACGCAGCGTCCTCCATCGCTCCAATCTCATCTGCACCGCTGCGAACGTTGATCAGTTGCAGGATGCCGATAGAGCGATTTTCCTGAATCGTCAGAGGCACAATTACAAGCGAGCGTGTTTGTGTTCCACCGAGCTTGTCGTCTTCCCGAATTCGGGAAAAGTCATAACCGATGGCGCTGTCTATGTTCCCGATATTGACAGGCGTCCCGGTCGAAACGACAAGCGATGCGGGTTCATTCAAGTTGGGGGTCTTCTCACCGCTATAGATCGGAATCCGCTCACCTTCGGCCATCACCTCGATATACCCGCGATATTTGGAGCTCACGCGATGAAGGTAATGGGCGAGCGTGTCCAAAGCATAGATCGACGCCCCCTCAGCACCGGACAGCCGAATGGAAGCATCCAGCACCAGGTTCATGACCGACTCGATCTTCTGCTCACCTGCCAGAGCAATCGAAAGGTCTATCAAATCCTGAAAAACAGCGTTTTTAGGCATCAAGCAACAATGCCTCCAAGACAAAACAAATGTCCGGCGACGCGGTGTCGACAGGGCGATTTCAACGTCGTCGTGGCACAATATGCGCGTCGAACAATCCTAGATTGACAGCGTATATCCAAAACGACCATCTCCCTGGACATCAATCGAGACCGATGTAAATGCATCACCTGACCCCATTTGGGTCAAAAGCTCAGTCGACAGTTCAGGAAGGATCGTACGGTTCACGATATGGTCGATGTTGCGAGCACCTGTCTCCACTTCCGTGCAGCGGGCGGAGATTGCAGCGACAACCTCGTCGGAATAATGGAGTGTCATCTTCTGATTTTCCAACAGCCGCTTGCCAACCTTGTTGAGTTTCAGACGGACGATTTTCTCGAGCGGCGCCCCAACCAGGGGGTAGAAGGGCACGATCTGCATGCGCGCCAGCAGCGCCGGCTTGAAATGCGCGCTCAGGATCGGCCGGATTGCGGCAACCAACTCATCGGAGGTCGGCTGTGTGGGCAATGTGCCCATCTCGGTAAGCACGTCCGTTGCGAGGTTGCTGGTCAGGACAATGATTGTATTCTTGAAGTCGATCTGCCGGCCTTCGCCATCCGCCAACATGCCCTTGTCGAAGACCTGGTAGAAGAGATTCATGACCTCCAGGTCCGCCTTTTCGACCTCGTCGAGCAGAACAACGGAATAGGGCCGTTGGCGCACGGCTTCGGTCAGGAGACCACCTTCGCCATAACCAACATACCCAGGAGGTGAGCCAACCAGCTTCGATACGGTATGCTTTTCCTGGAATTCGGACATGTTGATCGAGATAAGGAAGCGTTCGCCGCCGAACAGTTGATCGGCAATGGCCGTTGCCAGCTCGGTCTTACCGACGCCAGACGGGCCAACGAACAAGAACACACCCATCGGCGCATCCGGGTTCTGCACCCCGGCCTTGGCTGTGCGCAATGCTTCATCGATTGCCTGAATGGCATGGTCCTGGCCAACCACCCTGGCCTTCAGGTTCTCCGAAAGCGACAGGATGGATTGGGCATCATCCTCAACCATTCGCCCGAGCGGAACGCCTGTCCAATCAGCAATGACCTGTCCGACGGATTCTTCGGTGACCTCGAAGGAGACCAAAGGGTCGCCGGCCTGTATGGCGGTCAACTGTTCGGCAACCTCCCGGTATTTCACACGCAGTTCATCCAGATCTGGCGCGGCTGGCGCTTCATCACCGCCAGTATCACCGTCATTGGCTTCACTGTCAGGCTCAGCAGCATCCTCATCGAGCGTCAAACCAAGGTCGAGGCGCATGCGCAAAATTTCGTCAACGAGAGAGAGTTCCTCTTGCCACTTTGACGTCAACTCGGCGATTTCGTTTTCGAGATCGGAAATTTTTTCCTCAATTTCAGATACTTGAGGAGCTTCGTCGCCGAAATCCGACTGCTGGTCGCGACGAATGGAATCAAGCTCCCGGCGAAGTTCGCCGAGGTTCTTCTCTCTCAACTCGATCGCAAATGGTTTTGAGGACAGTGACAGTTTCACTCGGGCACAGGCGGTATCAAGGACATCGACCGCCTTATCGGGCAGCTGACGGCCTGAAATATACCGAGCCGACAACTTTGCCGCAGCGGAAACCGCGTTGTCCCGGATGTAGACGCCGTGGTTCTTTTCATAGGCGGTGCGCAGCCCGCGCATGATCGTGATCGCTTGAGCCGGGCTGGGTTCATCCAGCTTTACAAGCTGGAACCGGCGTTCAAGGGCCGGGTCTTTTTCGATGTATTTCTTGTATTCGCTCCAGGTAGTCGCCGCGATGGTTCGAAGCTCGCCGCGTGCCAGCGCTGGTTTCAATAGGTTGGCCGCGTCAGCGCCGCCCGCCGAACCACCCGCACCAATGAGCATATGCGCTTCGTCGATGAACAGAATGACGGGCTTCGGCGAGGATTTAACCTCTTCGATGATGCCCTTAAGGCGGTTTTCGAACTCACCCTTAACACCAGCACCCGCCTGCAACATCCCAAGGTCAAGGCCGATCAACTCGACATTCTTGAGCATGTCGGGGACATCGCCCTCGGAGATCTTGCGCGCCAAGCCCTCAACAACGGCAGTCTTGCCGACCCCCGGGTCTCCAACGCAGATTGGGTTGTTCTTGCGTCGACGGCCCAGCACATCAATCATCTGCTGGATTTCGCGGTCACGACAGAACACCTGGTCGATCTTGCCCTGCCGCGCCTGCTCGGTAAAATTGGTGCAGAACTTCGCCAGAGCGCTGTCAGGACTCGCACCAGGCGTTGCCTTGCTTTCGTTGCTGACCCCGGAGGTCTGCTCGGTGGTTGTCTCTTCTGACCCTTCGACCGCCGCGCCGAAGTCTTTCTTGAACTGCTCGTAGGAGACTGACTGAAGCTCAGAAAGCCACCGGTCATCGCCGAAACGGTTGGGTTGGGCAAAAACCGTTGCGAACAGGCTGCCCGAGCGCACTTGATCAAGGTTCAACTCGACAGAGCTGACCAACCAGGCATCTGAAATCCACTCAATCAGCAAGCGTGAGAACACTGGCCGGCCTTCGTTGCCGCGCTTCATGTCCTCAAGTGTCGAATGCAGGCTCTTTTTGAAATTTGTCGGATCAACTTCGAAGTGCCGACAGGCAGTCTGGACGTCGTGTTGGCTGTCCTCGACAAACACATAAAGCAGATGCTCTATCGTCACCTCGAAATGCCCACGGGTCACCGCAAGTCCAGCCGCAGATTCAAGCGCGCGGCGAGAATAGGTATTCAGGCGACTAATAAGGCGACGAAGATCAAGATCCACCAAAATTCCGCTCCCTGAAAAAGCATCGGCTAGCCTGCCAATGCAATAATCTAACCAAGTATTTTGCTTTCATGACAGGAGCATTGAAAACAGCCCCCTGAAAAATAGAATTTATTACTACGTCGAAAGAGTACGCGGTATCAATGATCGGAAATGACCACGGGTGCCGTTCCGATTTGCGAAACGGCACCCAGGAGGCTTAGCTTGTAATCGTTGTTACCCTGATATCCAGTACAGGATGATCATCAGGTAACTGGAGCGCGCCAATCATCAGAAGCTGAAGTCCCGGCGATTTCGTGGGTCCATTCAGCTTTGCGGTAGGTCAGAGCCCACTGCTCGAGATCACCGCGAGATGTGTTTGCTTCATCGTTGACGTCCGGCAGAATGGTCTTGCCTTCAACGAGAACGGCGTCGGTGTATTTGATTGTGTAGTAGTGCTCTTGCACACCGCTGACAGACGTGCGCCAGAATTTCATCTCGACTTCCAGGTTTTCACCTGTAGCCAGTGCCTGCCACAACATTGGGGAGGCTTTATCGAGCGGCTTAACAAAGACGGTCGGCTGGTGACGGCGAGTGCCGATGGCTGTGCCGGAGTTCGGATCACGCGGTACGATTGCGTTGCTTTCGAACTTGTAGACCAGAGACTCGCCCTCATGGCCTTCTTGCCAGACGTTGCCGATGGAATCTGCGGTTGAAGCGTCCTTGGTGATTTCGCCCTGGGTAGAGCCACTGATCGTGATGTATCCGATGTTAGCCATTTCGACCTCCTGAACTGATTTATTTCAATTCGCCGGAGCAACCCGGCGCCGACCAACAATCATTCGCAAACGCTGTGCCAGACGAGAGAATATTTTTTACATTTTTATAATCAATAGCTTAGACTGTTTTGAATTGCATCGTCAATTGTGTCAGTGTGCAGATTCTCGCACAATTTCCGGATCATAGTGTGAATTATCGCCCACAATTTCGGGAGTAAAATACAGAGATTAATTCTTAGACAGCTTCTATTCGTTCAGCACATTTTTTTCTGCACTTGAAATCATTGATTTTTTCTCAGCTCTTTCTTGATCTGAATTGGACGTGTGAAAATAAATGCTAGTTGACCCTCTCACGATACTAAAGCAGGTTTGACACTCGATAACTTCCAGCTTTTTGATCAAGCTGTTGCAGGAGTGTCTTCAGACCGTGTTTTCATCCATTTCCAATAGTGGGGCAAGACCTCAGAAAATGAGCGTGGAACTCAACAAGTCAGCACGCAGGCGGAGACCCGAGACGTGCCAGCGATAATCAAACCAAGCCGTGTTTCCGTCGCATCCCAAACTGAAGCTGTTCGTGATGGCGGTCTGACAACGGTCAGCGCATTCCTGCTTGTCGATTTTTCTGAACCCGAACGTCTGCTAACGGAACAGGCTCTGTGGCCGATGGTTACCGAGCAAATGCCGAACGGCGCCATGTTCGACAAGGGCCAGCTGAAGCCCCGGTCTGAGGTTATCATTGCCGGTCATGCGCTGGCGCCAACGGATGAACCTATCCAAGGTCAAAAAGTCATTGCTCGACTTGGTGGCTGGGAGAAACGGCTCGCTGTATTCGGAGATCGTTACTGGAGGCTGACCGATCAAGGCATAGAGATGCTACCGGCACAGCCATTTCACAAAATGCCCATCGGCAATGTCCAAGCGTTCGGCGGCCAAAACTTCAAATTGAACCCGCATGGAAAGGGACACGACTCCCGAAGGATCGTGAATGCGGGTTATGATGCTCCTCTGCCGAACGTCGAAGATCTCAATTCGCCGATCCGATCGATTGACGATGTACCGCAGCCTGCCCATTTTGGTCCCTTGGCACCGGATGATGCCCAGCGCATGCGCTATGCGGGAACCTACGACCAACACTGGATCAAAAAGGTCTCTCCGCTCAAGCCGGAGGATTTCAATCCGCTATTTCACTGCGATGCGCCGGACGATCAAAGATTCGAGGGCTATTTCGAAGGTGGTGAAACATTTTCCATATCCGGCATGTCCAGGGGCACGTCGACGGTTGGCGGGCAGCTGCCACGACTGAGAACGCGCGGGTTCTTTCACCAACCCTACGACGAAAGCTTCACCGAAACGACGATGGTTTGCGACACCGTCACCCTCTTTCCTAACGTCGAGAAGGCTGTTCTTACATTTCGGGGACTTATCAGGGGCAGCGACCGGTTCGCCGAAGATATTGGTACGATCATGATTGCGGTCGAGCATTTGGATGCCGAACCACGTCCTGCGGACTATTATCTGGATGTCTTCAACAAACGCACTGATCCGGAAGAGGCTCACAAACACGCTCTCTCGGATTTTCAGCTGATGCCCGAGGTCGCTCCAGGCAAAGTAAGCGCGCGGCGCCAGGAAAAACTTGAAAAGGCGCAGGCGGACCGGATCCGGTTTTTGGAAAACCAAAACTGGGCCGCCAGAAAGTTCATGGAAGACGAGGAAATGCCACCGGAGCTCGTGCCTCCGGTCGATGAGAATGCATTTGGCGACCTCCCCCTCGTTGCGCAACCGACATCTGAAGAAATCGAAAATGGTGACCTGGATCTCGCCGCCTTGATGGACGACATGAAATCCCTCGAAGATGCATTGATGGCTCGGATGGACGAGGAGATGGCAAAAGCCGAGATACAGCGCCGAGCCATCGTGACGGCAGCGCCGGACGCCGTCTTGCCGGACATCGCTCGAACGCCGATTGTGAGCGACGCGAAACTGGCGGAGTATCAGGATCTGGAACTCGACAAGGATGTGGCGGTTGGACTGAAGGACGTTGAAGCACAGCTGGGTTCCGCCCAGAATCAAATGCTGTCAATCATCGACCCGAATGAGACCGAGCGCGCAGATGAAATCGAGGCTGCGATCAATGAAGCGTTCCAGATTTTCGATGAGCCAAGCGGACCCGATACCGAGGCCGTAGAGAAACAGTTTCAAACGGCCCGCGCGCGTGCTCTGGGATTGCCGGAAGGGTCCCTGCTGCATGAGGCACGCACGAGCCTGAATGACGTGGATCTGGGGATAGTGGACCAGATCAGCGACCCCTCCACGCTGCAGCAGGGTCTTGATGACGAGTTTCTGGACATGATCGGCGGCTCATTGCCTCCTCCAGAGATTACCCCACGTGAGACATCCTTTAAACGGGATGCACTCATTCCCGACCTCCATGGCGCAGAAGATGAGCTAAGCACAGAAGCCATGGAGAAGGCGTTGGCCGAGGCGGAAGGCAAGCTCCGTTCAATGGCCTCGCATCTTATTCCTGAAGGCACTGAGGACGACCCGATCAGCGAACTCATGTCTCGTGCTCAGGACATAGCGCCGCCTGACAGCGAAGCCATGGACGGACTTACACCGTCGGAAAAGGCCAAAAAGGCCAAGACCGACTCGCTGCAAAAAATAGACGAGGCGGAGACCAGTGTTGCAGAGGCTCTGGCAACGGGACGGCAAATGTCACCTGCCCCGCTTTGTCCATTTGAGCCGCTTCTACCTGGCGTTGCCGAGCGGCTTGGCACCTTCGTCGTCGAAAGCCTCGCGTCCGGGCAAGACTTCAAAGGCGCGGACCTTGCGGGAGCAGATTTGCGCAATGCCGACTTCAGCGGTCTGGACCTGAGCGGAACTTTCTTTGAAAACACGAACCTAACGGGTGCGAACTTTGCCGGAGCGAAACTTGGAAAGGCCGTTTTTTCTGGCGCTACGCTCGACGGGGCGGATCTGAGTGGAACCGATCTAACCAAGACAAACATCAGCCAGGCCTCCCTGCGTGGCGCGATATTGACCAACGCCAAGCTGAATGGCCTGACGGTCATTCGGTCTAATCTTTCGGACCTCACCGCTAAGGGAGCTGTTCTGTCCGAAATTCAGTTGATTGAGTGCACCCTGGACAACGTGAGCCTCCGAGGATGTAAAATCTCGGATTTACAGATGCTTCTTGGCAGCGCAAACGGCTTTTCGGCGGCAGGCAGCAGGCTCGAGCGCACGGTGTTCATGTCCTTACCACTCGCCAATGCAGACTTTTCAGACACATCGATGGAACGCGTTGCGTTTATGGAGATCCAGGCTCCGAACGTAGACTTCAGGCGAGCCTCGCTGTTTTCCGTTGGCTTCATGGGCAACTCCGACCTGAGCAGCAGCCGGTTCGATGCGTTGCAAGCGCGAGAGACCTCCTGGAACACAGCGAAGTTGCAGGAATCCTGTTTTGTCAGAGCGTCTTGCCATTCCTGCTTCTTCAACGCCTGCGATATGGAGGCAACCGATCTAAGGCTCGGCTCCTTCAAGAGTTGCCTGTTTGGCAAATCAAAGCTCGCCGACAGCGACTTCTTCGGTGCCAATCTGTTTTCTGCAGCGTTGAACCAGACCGACTTGAGGCGCTGTTCTATGCGGGCGGCAAACCTCTATGCGGCCAACCTGCTGGAGGCCAATCTCGCCAGCTGCGACTTTTCAGGCGCAAATCTTGGCATGACGTCTCTGGAGCAGCCGACCCATGCCTAAGATGCCCGACCTCAAGCCGATTACGATCGAGGATATTTTTGCATTCGTCGAGCACGAGCAGCCCGTGCTTTTGCGAAGCGGCCCTGGCCTCAAGTTCAACAAGGCAAATCTGAGCAAGGCACGCTTCATTCAATGCGACCTGAGCGGATGTGATTTCGAAGATGCTGACCTGACGGAAGCCCAATTTGTCTCCTGCGAGCTGCAGGGCAGCCGATTTTCCGGTGCCATCATCAAGGGCACCCAGTTCGTCGAATGCAATATGGACGGCGCAAATCTGGCAGGCTGCTCCCTTGAGAGGGCGCAGGTGGTGGCCGGTTCCGCCAAAGGCGCAAACTTCCTGACGGCGGAGCTTGATCAGGTGTCGCTTGCAAAGGTCGACCTTGAAAATTCGAGCCTTCAAGACACCGCCGTCTACAGATGCGCTCTTCTGGCCTGCGGCCTTCAGAACATTTCCCTGTCGGGCGCAGCACTGTCGAACTTCATGCTGACAGACGCCGACTTGCGCGGTGTCGACATTTCAAACGCCTATATCGACACGGCCGTGTTTTCAGATGCGGATCTTTCCGGGAAAGACCTTTCAAATCAATCATGGCAACGCTGCACTTTTTATCAGGCCAGTTTTATCGGAACTGATTTCACCGGAGCCCAACTCGATGCCTCGGTGTTTGCAGAATGCGATTTTCAAGATGCCCGCCTGACCGGCATCTCTGGCAATTCCACCGGCTTCACCAAGTGCCAACTCGACGGCGTTGACCTTTCCGGAAGTACTTTGCCGATGTCGAATTTCGCGGGCGCAAGTCTGAATGCAGCCAATTTCACCGGATCCACGCTTTTCTCGGCTGTTTTTCAGGAGGCTGACTGCAGGGCGACGTTGTTTGAAAGATGCGATCTAAGGCAGGCTGAATTCTCTCACGCCGACATCTCGGGTGCCAATCTGGCCGCAACAACCTTTTTCAATACCAAACTGCATGCCACCAAAACCGACGGCACGGTCATGCTCGGCGCCTCGGGCAGCCGGATCGATACGGATCAGGACCGGGCGATTGGCGAATTGTATTCTCCGAAGATGGTCGCTCTGGATGGAGAAAATGCCCCGAACGGAGGTGCACTCTAATGCCTTTTGTAAATTCACAGGGCCCGATTCCAGGCATGGATTTTTCGGTTCCTGACGTTTATTTGCAGCCGACGCCGGTCGGACCTGTACCCGTTCCATTGTTCAGCATGGGGTTCAGGGCAACCGAGATACCAACCTGTTTTCGTTTCCTGCTGATGTGCATGCCGAGCCACAACCTGATGAACCTGGCTCCAACCACGATCAGCGGGCCCGGGCCCGGCGTTGCCTCCGGAATGGTCTGCTCCAACAGCCGCAATGTGAAAGGGTCGACCAAGCTCTTCATACAGGCCATGCCCGCGACACGAGCCCTTTTAGATCCCACCCTTCAAAACGGTGTAACACCAAATTCAGTCGGCACAACGATCGTTCCATCCCAGATCCGATTGATGAATCCGAGCGCCTGACAAAATTCATAGCAGCGAGGAAATAAGGTCATGAGTAATGGCGATATCGTCCAGAAAATGAAACTGACCCTTCCAGGAATGACATCCGACGACGTCCACGTCGAAAGCGTTTCGGGACATGAGGCCGTCGGTTCCGCCTATGAATTCAATGTCGATGTCTTGTCCAAAGATCCCATCTCGCTGGATCCATTGATTGGCAAAGCCGTAAAACTCGAATTGACGATCGTTGATGAAACTGCAGTCGTGCACGGTGTTGTATCGAAGGCCAGAACCCTCGACCCGACCCCAAATCGTGAGTTCTGCTACGGCTTTTCGATCGAGCCTGGTTTTGCCATGTTGCGCTATAGCGCCCAGAACCAAGTCTATGGGTCCGACAAGGATGTTACCGTCGTCGACATTGTTGAAGGCGAGCTCTCCGATGCCAACAAAGCTGGGTCGAGCACTTCTTCCAATCGAATTGCGCGGACGCTTCAGCACCAGATGCTCGCTGAAAAATCAAGCTACCCGAAACTTGATTTCGTCATGCAGTACCGCGAAACGGATTTTGATTTTATATGCCGGCTTTGTGAGAAATTCGGAATTTTCTTCACCTTCCAGCATGACGGCGATCAGGAGAAGATCGTCTTTGGGGATCGGAAAGAGCATTTCAAAAAACTCTCCGGCCGGCAATTGACCGAGGAGCTTCCCTACCGCAGCAAACAGCAGATTCTTAGCCAGGGTGATTTTGCGATCTGGTCGTTCAATGCCGAATATGCCGCCTCCAGCGGCACAGTCGCACTGCGCGAATACAATGAGCAAACGCCAAAAGTCTCACTCTCTGTTTCGGAAAATGCCTCCCACAAGGGCCAGGGTGTGAGTACTCTTTATGGTGAGAATTATAGCACCGTTTCTGAGGGAAATTTTCTCGCGAAGCGGCGTGTGGAACAGCTGCAGTCCGAACATCTTTCGTTTCGCGGTCAGAGCAACATCCCGCTGTTACGGCCCGGCCTGTTTTTCAAACTGACCGATCATCCGATCTCCGATCTGGACGGGCTTTATATCGTGGTTGAGGTTGATCATAGCATCACCATGACCACGCCATTCGGTTTCAGTTCGCCTGACAAGACAGCCGCTCCCTATAACAACTCATTCAGGTGTGTCCCGTTTGACGCGGGCTATCGAACGCCCTGTGTAACGCGCAAGCCGACCGTGCACGGTTACCTGAGCGCGGTAATCGATGGAGAAACAGAGGGTAAACGCGCTGAACTTGATGATTACGGGCGCTACAAGGTTCGGATCTTGGATGAAGAAAGCGGGCTTTCAAAAGGCAAGGCCAGTGCTCAGGTCAGGAAAATGGAGCCTTACGGCGGCGGAGACGGCTATGGGGCTCATTCCACTTTGTTGATAGGCACCGAAGTGATCCTTGGCTTTGTGCAAGGCGATCCTGACCGGCCGATTATCCTTGGTGCAGTCTCCAACGGTGAAAAGACCAATCCTATCACCTCAACAAACCAAAATGTCGCCCATCGCACGAGAACAAGTTCGGGCATTGTCATGCAAATGAGCGATGGTGCCGTTTAAATTTTCGAGATTCATGTTTTTAGAGGACGCATTCGATGGCCCGTACGCCTCGCATTACGCAACTTCAAAATGATATTGATGCGCTGGAGACAACCAACGACGCCCAGAGCAACCAAATCGCAGCTTTAAACCGGACACTGTCCAATCGGACAAATGATCAGGCTTTGATGCAGCCTGACACGGGGACCCATTACCAAAACACATATACCTACTTTTACGTTCCCGCGACCGTGGGCGATGGTTCGACGACGTCCGATGACGCAGGGTTGGGAGCTATCCTGCGCCTTGGTCAGTATTCAGATATGGAACAAAGCGCTTACAACGCGGGAGAGGCCGCCTACTCGGATTACTTTCCAGTACACCAGTTAGAAACCGAAACCGACGCCGCAATCTACACCAACGCGGCAGGTGGCGGAAATGGAATACTACTGGCTTGTGATGGGCGCATCCTGGTAAAGGCCGGCGAAAAAATGTCGATCAACGCGACCAGTGACATTCATTTGGAAAGTACAGAAGGCACGGTGACCATCGAGTCTGGCACGAATACCGATGGCGTTGCGCAAAATATATATATAGCAGCGGCAGATGGCCTAGGTGATATAGAACAATCCTATTATAAATCAAAAATAACAATCAATGGCGAAGAATATACCAAGACCACAAGCGTCTCTAGAAAGTACTATGAGCATAATAAATACGAAATATACAAGGCAGATTCTTTTAAAGAAATTTACGCGAATACCTCAAGCATCCACCACGGCGGAAGTTCGAAGCTCTTTATGGGCGGGAAGGTCAGCCTCAAGCTCGCTGCTGAATTTCACATGTCGTTGGCCGCCATAGTAAACATCTCGGTCCTTACAAAGCTAAACCTCTATGGCTTTAAGTGTGATATCGGTGTCTACAAACTCGATATTTGCAATTGGAAGTATGAACTTAAATCAGGAAAACTGACACTTGCGCAAAATGGGATCAAGCTAGAGCAAATTTCGACAGCAATGAAAAGCGTCAGCGCCAGAATGGAGACTACGGCCGTCAAGGCTATCAGCACACTGGCCGAGGCGACTTCTGTCGTTGCAGAGAACACGTCTTTAAGTGCGGTGATGAACCCGATGGGAATAGTTATCGGCACGCGAGGGCATATGTGACGCTTGGGCAAATATCGACAGGCCGCCTGCACACCAGTTTGGAGACCACGAATGGTTACCCCGCGCAAGTCGCACTCTGCTCCCGCCACCGCTCGAAACGGAGAAGAGCTGCGGACAAAGGAAGGCGATCAAGGCTCTTTGTTGACCGGTTCGGTGACGGCTCTCGTGACAGAACACGAGGCGCTGGTAGATGTTGCAGGAAGTGATCCGGTTCATGCCATTCAGGCTGCTGGTTGCCTGCTCGCTCCTGCCATTGGCGATCGTGTTCTTGTTTTTGTTCAGGGTGAGGAAGCACACATCCTTTCCGTCCTGGAGCGGCGGGAATCCCTCGTAGCTCAGGTTTCCGTGCCGGGGGCTGACCATCTTCAGATCAAGTCCGGGCAACAAATCGACATCGCTGCGCCGGATCTTCACTTGACCGCTAAAAAACTGACTGTTTTTGCAGAGAGCCTGACTCAAACGGGTAAGCGATGTGTTTCCAGCTTCACCAGGACATTTGAGAATATCATCGACAAGATGGTTTCTGCGCGCACGATCACCACCACGGTCGACACGCGCACCAGCGCTGTTCGGGAAACCGAGACGTTGAATGCCGGCACTCTGGTGCAAAACATTGATCACGTTGCAACCCAGACCAGCGAGATTTCCCTGATCACCGCGAAGGAAGACGTGCGGCTGGACGCAACGCGGGTGAGCGTCGGATGATGTTGATCGCACGACTTTCATAACTGTTGCCGCTGATTGAACCAGCATAAATTCATGATCGAAACCGGATGTTTCAATGCTCTTGATTGAAGATCGTCTGAAGGCCGCCCAAGACCATCATGACGCGGGCCGACGCGAGAGTGCTGCTTTAATTTATGAAAGCGTTCTGGACTTCTCGCCCAGTTCTGTTGATGCGTTTAAAGCGCTTCTGAAGATCCGCATGGAGCTCGGTGATCTGGAGGCCGCACAGTCCCTCGCACAGAAAGCTCTGACGCACGCCGGGAACAACGCGGATATACTGTCACTCTGCGCTCGGCTGTTTGTTTTGGCCCAGCAAGAAGACAAGGCGCAAGCGTTCGTCGAACAAGCCCTTTCAAGTGAACCAATGCACGCTGATGCGGCGATCTTGAAAGCCCAGTTCCTTATCAACGACGGCCAGGTTGCGGAAGCTGAAGTGCTCCTGTCAGATGTGCGCGCCGCCCATCCCGAAGACGTAGGCATTCTGCGGGCGATGTCCCAGCTCTATGCCGCGCATGGCATCTATCCTCCGGCTTTGGAACTTGCTCAGGACGCCCTTCAACGGGACCCTGAAAATGCAGACCTCAACGGCCTCATCGGCGAAATACTCTCGGGCTTGGGGGACAATGAAAAAGCCTCGCACTACTTGCAAAAGGCCCATCTAAAGGCGCCTGAAAATCCAGGCTTCATGATTGCCATTGCATCGAACCTGGCAGCTCTGGGCTACCTGAGCGAGGCTCAACGGGTCGCCAAACGTGCGACTACGCTCTTTCCAGACCTGCTTCCTGCCTGGCTTTGTCATGTGCGTGTGATGATCGAGCGCGGGGAAACACGCGCTGCTCTCGCAGAATTTCTGCCCGTCGTTAAGCGAAACCCGGATCGCATCGATGCCAGCCTGTCGCTAGCTCTTGCCTATCGCATGGCTGGCCTTTCGGAGCAGGCGCTTCACCTGCTTGAGCCACTGATTGCAAATCATGCGAAGCTTCCAGCTGACAAATCCCAACGATTGTGGAACTTGGCCCGCGACTGCTATCTGTCCACCGGTGAGATCGGCAAAGCGGTTGGCACGTTCGATCAGGTGCCTCTTGGTGAAGCCCTGGGTTTACCAGCCGATCTGATTGCAAATGACCAGTCTTTTGCTGATGCACTCTCGACCGCAAATTATGTCGTTGATACAGGCATTACAAATCTGGAACTGATCGTCCTTTTGCGCTTCGTGTTGCAGATGAGCAAGGGATCAACGGCAACCCTGTCGGGATCGCAAACGCTCTCGCAGTTGGCAGAATTGTTCGATGCCATTGCCTATACCGGGATCGATTTAGCCCGAGAGGCCCCGCCTCAAACGGAAGACGTCATTTCCTTTCCCATTTCGCTCCTGCTTGCAATACCGGAGGCGATACGCGGCGATGTGACGACCTCCCTGCCCTACATAAGCCCTCCGGAAGCCAGAACCGAACATTGGCGCCGGGCCTTATCAGAATTTCCAAGGCCCTGGATCGCCTTGGCATGGGATGCCTCTCGACCCGGACTGCTGCTTGAGGACTACGGACCTGCGCTCAAAGAGTTCCCGGGAACCGTTTTCAGCGTTGCCTGGGACGACACGCGACATCAGCTGAAAGGGTTTCCGGACATCGTCGATACCGGCGTTCACTTCAAGGACCTTGTCGATCTGTCGTGTGTCCTGTCCGAGATGGACCTGGTCATTGGACCGGATGGGATCCCCCTGCATGTGGCAGGAGCTTTGGGCAAGTCAGCGATCATCCTAACACGCCCTGCCCGACCCTGGTATTGGCATGCAGATGCTAGCAAAGCGCTGTGGTACCCTTCTGCGCGCGTGGTGAGCTCGCCGCAATTCGGCAATTGGGCAGAGCTCTTCCCACAGATTGCGCAAGAGGTTCTGGAACAGGTCTCGCAACTTCTCGACCTACAGGTGCAGTCACCGCCTTCGACGGAGAAACTTCGTGCATCTGAGTAACAAGGACATCTGATGGCTTCATGGCGGCCGGCCCTGCGCGAACCCGACCCAATGCGCGCCGCGATTTATGACTACATCCGCAACCGCTCTCCTCAAGTTTATCTTGAAGGTGGTGGCGCGGCGCGCGCCCTTGGGCGAACATCTGTTGTCATGAGCGACGGTGGTCCACTGAACCTCGATCTGACCCTAACGCCTCTCGACACTTCCATGGTTGGCACCAGAACTGCCATCGTGTTCGGCATATCAGGACACGTCGCGGATAAAACGGCAGGCTACGAAGTTCAGGGCAAGGTCGTCCTCGATAGACAGACACTTGCATTTTTATCGATCGATGCCTCACCGACCCTCCTTAACCACAGAGGCTGAAACCTCATGGCTGACGACGACGAGCATCAAGCGGGAAACAAATCTTTTACGACGACCTTCGGACTTGGTTCGGATAATCGGCTGAAAGAAGTGCCGCCCACGCCCGCTTACCGGATGCTTCTTGTTGGGGATTTCGGAATAGAGGAAAACGGCGATTGCCACGACCTGGCCAACCGGGATCTCGCCGAGCTTCTCTCGGACCTGGGTCCTCAGTTCACGATTGAGGCGGAAAATCTTCTCGGATCCTATCCCCCCATCTTGTCTGAAACGCTCTGCCTTTCCAAGCTCTCTCACTTGCGTCCAGAAAAGCTTTCGGCACAATTTTCTTATAAAAGCGAGATTGGCCCCGCACACAAGGGCGGCGACTTACAGTCTCTTGAGCGGTTCGGTCAACGGTACGACAAGCTGACCGAAAGCGCATTACAGCCGGAAAAGACGCCGCGGCCTATCAAACATCAAAAGACCGGTGTGGTGGAAAAAACCACCACGCCAGACATGAAACAGGACATCTCGGATGACCTGGACAGACTACTGTCAATGGTCGAGATCCCTGAGGCCGCACCAACAGCAACCAAGGGTCTGCTGGATTCCTTCATCGAACAAAACATCCCGTTAGATACATCCAGGAATACACCAGAGGAAGTCCCGATTTCAGGTGTAGAGCGGCTCTTGGCGCTGCAGGCCAAGGCTTTTCTATCAGTCCCAAGATGCCAGCAAATCCTTGAGAATTGGATTGGTCTCCGGCTACTGCTCGGCAGCGCCCATAAAGACCAGGCGCCAGTTCTATCCCTTCTTCAAATCCCATTCGATGCTGACGCTGGCGATATCTCCCAGCGCCTTGAAAAGGCATTGTCAGCAGAACTCTATGACCTTGTCGTTTTTACAAATCGGTGCGATCTCAAAACCGCTGGTGTTGCCAGATTGAAAGCTTTAGCTGCTGCAGCCCAGTCATTCGATACACTTTCGCTGGCCACTTTCACCCCCGACTTTTCAGGCGTTGCAGCAAGCGAGCTTGCCATGAGAGATGCGCCCCAGCAGCTCGTCGGATCTACCGGACATGAGGGCTTCCTTTCACTCCGGGACAACGATACAGCGCATCATCTAGGCCTATTGTGGAACGACGGCTGTGCACGCGTCATGAACCAAGACAGTCCCGCCTATTTCATCCCGTCATCCTGGATCGCTTCAGCCATGATCTCGCAGCAGGTGACCAGGACCGGCTGGCCAATGCTTACGCCAGGGCTTAGGGCTGAATTCGATGCGCTGGAGGTGCAGTCAAAGCATATTGGAGAACGAGAGGTTGGTGACGTCGTTCGCGCGACGATCTCCAGGGACAGATCGGAAGCACTCGCCCAAGTTGGCATCACTGTGCTTTCGGGCCAGGAAAACCGGACCTCTGTCTTCTTCAGCCAGCCAACCACCATTGCCAGCGGAAAGGGAGATCAGTCTCTCACAAATGCACTGGTTCTGGCACGCCTGAACACGCTTCTGCAGTCCGTTCTCATGGAGATCTTCTCGGCGGATCAACCGGTCGCCGAAACGCTGCAGAACCTGCGTCTTCGCTTTGCTCAGCTTAATGACATCTACTCGGGCAAGATGGTGTTTGACGTCAAACTGGGTGACGATGATGATGGCGGTTCAGTCATTGAAATTGCAGCACAGCCAACACCTGATATCGCGCCTCAGCAGGAATTCGAATTCAAGATACCTGTTTAGAATTGCGGTGACCGGGACCGAAATGCACGGCTATCTTTGCAGGGGTGCCATCAGGCGATTGGCGACCGAGAACACGTTTTGACGCGTAAATTCCAATGCAAATTGCGCCGCCGATGGCGTTCTGCTGGCATCGTCCAACGCCAGACCCTTTTCGATTGCCTTCCAGCTCCGGCGATGCAGACCTCGAATGGGCTCTGGAGCAATCTCTTCTTTCAACGCTTGAAGCGACGTTTTGCCACCAAACGGGCGCTGGCCGGACAAGGCCATATAGGTCAACACCGCGAGTGAAAAGACGTCGTCCGCCTCGCAAGGCTCTGCATCATTCAGCCTTTGCGGCGACGCATAGGCAGGCGTAACAGCACCCAATCGGCCGAGTATCTGTATCGTGTCTTCCTCTGTGACCTTCATCGGGCGGGCGACCGGGAAGGCAATATTGAAGTCGATCAGCTTAACGGCCCCATTGCGCGCGATGAAGATGTTGCCAGGCTTCAGGTCTGCATGAACGATTCCCCGCCCATGGGAAAAAGATAGGGCGGCTGCCACATCCTGAACGAGACGGTTGACCTTTCTCGCATCGAGAACGTGCCCCGGCGCTTCTCGAAAAGCCTTGGATAGGGTCTTTCCGTGCAGAAGCTCCATGACCATGAAATGCAGTTGGCCCTCGACATCCATATCGTAAACGCGAACGATATTGGGATGAACCAGATCCCTAAGCCGTCGGGCTTCCCGGTGCATCAATGAGACAATATCCGGTTCAACCGCATCACCCGCGAAGATGATTTTCAATGCAACATGCGGATCTGCAAGACCAGCATCGGCCGCGACCCTGTCACGCGCCTTATAAACGACGGACAAGCCACCGTGGCCAATTTCCTCCAGCAATTCGAAGCGATCCCTGAGGACGACGCCTGGACGAACCGGGGACTTCGGCTTTCCAACCTTCTTAGTTTTTCTTGGTCGGGACTTCGAGACGCCAGTCTTAGATGTCATGACTTCTGACCCAGACCAAGATAAGGGTGATATCGTCTTTCGAACCACCGACGATCGACTTGGCCAGCAGTCGGTCGGCGAGCCCAACCTCGTCTTGGCTGAGCAATTCTGCAAGCTCGTCTTCACTGGCGCCCTTGAGAAGCCCATCGCTACATAAGACGAAGACGTCGCCTTCTTTAATACCGAGTACCCGACGATCGATCTCAACGTTTTGGGCTGATCCTATCGCCCGGGTCAGCATCCCGCTTTCTTCCGTGTGATCCTCGGACACCAGAAACAAGTGGTTGTCGCGCAAAAGATAAAGCCGGGAATCTCCGGCCCAGAGGCAGCAGGCATAGCCACTGTTGACCAGCAGGCACAGTGCCGTCGAACCGGAGATGTCACCATCCGGAAGAGCTAGGGATTGGGAATAAAGCGCTCCATTAACCTCTTCGAGGGCAGACGTCAGAAGACGAACACGATCTTCCAGCTCGACGTCTGAGCTCTGCACAGCAGCGATTTCGGAAACAATGGCATTGCTGGCCAGATGGCCATCCCGATGGCCACCCATACCATCAGCTACGACAAAGACACCCTGGGCCAGGTCAATGAAATACGCATCCTCATTGCATTCATGCGAAGGCCCTCGCCGGGTCGCGACTTCCGCTTCCAAAGTCAATTTCGGCGGCGATGGTGATGCACTTTCCATTCTGCTCTGCTCACTCATCAGTCCGGGGTTTCGCTAAAATAGTCTTCCAGGCGCTCTGGAGACCAACCATGAGCTCCCCAGTTGCCAAGAAAATAGGGCGCTGCATTGCTCACCTTTGGCAAGCTTTTGGTCACGCAGTATTCACCGGGACGCCCGGCGTCGCGATCATGCCACCAAAGGCAGGGGCTGCCAGCAGGGTCGTCCTTCTTTTGGGATGGCAGGCTGTGCAGGGACTGAATCGCCAAGCCTCCCCCCTCCGGTTTTTCATAGGATAGGCATATCCCGTCATCGCGCGACCGAGGGAGAATAATGCTGGAGGCGTCACTGGCATTTGGACCATTGGCTCCCTGTTGCATCTGGTTGGCTGCAGTCTGGATCAGACTCCGAAATTCGTCTTGACCAAGGTCTCCCTCGATAAAAGACAACATGGGCCTCTCCAGAGTGTCCAAAAGCCTGTCCAGAAAGGGTATGGGCTGCGATTTCATCAGATCCAAATCTGCGGAGATTAAAACCGCGAATGGGAATTCGCGCCCGACGGCGTCAACTGAAGCTGCAACGATCCCGAGCCAACAATCGCCGTCAATCTGCCCTCTTCCAACGACAAATCGCCAAATAGGTGCAGAATAGTATCGCTCACTCCACCGACTGCGTTCAACGGCCCGGCTCGCCGCCATCCACGCGGCCATGACATCCGCCCAAGCGTCCATCGTCCGGGTCGGAAGGCCATGAAATATGAAATCCCTTTCAAGGGGGATCTTGCCGAAATAGCCGCAGACAGACATTGCGCAATCCAGATTTAATGAAACTCACAGCGGCAATTTAGGATCGAACCCCGAGACCCTCTTCAAGGGGACACCGGCGCGACGACCAACGCAATCGTAAAAGCAATTTCGCCCGAGGTCACATCCATTAAAGCGCAGGGGGACAGCGGAAGGAAGAATAGAGGCCGAGATTGAACGGGTTCGTCACGCTTCCCGCATTGAGCCGGTAACTGGCCTTGGCTCCTTCGGTTTCGATTGAAAACACGAACTGATCCCGTCCCCGGGCTTTCGACAAACCAGAGGCTGTCAGCATTCGGAAGATTGCCCAAGTGCCAGAACGCTCCAATGTCTCTTTGGAATTGTCAAGAAGCGTGATCGACAGCTCTGCAACACTCGCATCAAGCTTGCTCGGCCAAGCGAAGTCCTGCGCGCGTTCCGGCCCATGGCGATAAACAATCTGCTCATCATCGATTTTGAGAACCGAGCGCAGAGCATTCGGGTCCAAAAACGTCGGTTGAATGGTGAATTTTGCTTCCGGGGTTGTTCCCGTCTTGCCGAAGAATGCTTCCCGAATGGTCTGTGCAGTCGACATCTGGGCCAGGGACCCGTTCGAAAGGCCCAAACCGACTCCTTGCGAAGTGACTTCCGCGTATTGCCGTCCTCGAACTGTCACGAAAGGTGACAGGTTCTCCTTGAAGAACGTGTCGATGATACCCGCGGGCCCAAACAACTCTGTGAAGTCTTGAAGAGCGACATCTTCTTCAGCGCTTGGTGTGAATGGATACCGGCCGGTCATGATCGAATTGCAGACCGGAACCACCTCGTCCTGCCACTTGCCATTCACGTGGAGATAGCTGGATTTCATCATCAACTGCCAGGTACGGTTCACAATCGACAAGACCAAGGAACGAACGGGTTCAGGTTTGATGGCCGCCTCAGATCGCAGGGTGGTAAATGCGTCGCTTGTTGGTGACTTCACTCGCTTGGACACAAAGTCAAAAGCAGTCTGATTGGGATCCGGTGCAGTCACAATCCCGGAGACATTGCCGTAAAGATCGCCAAACAACTGCTGGACCCGGTCAAGCGCTGCTTGCCCACTCGACGGGTCAGCCAGATTGATCAGCGGGCGAAAAGCCTCTTCAATCTTCAAGCCGGGCCAGGGCGCATCGCCAAAGGCCGTCTCTATCGCATTTTTTTTCAGGGCATCCGTTGCTGAACTGACCAATCCTTCGGCCTCAGGCGGCGCGGCGCCGGCGACCGCCGCAGCCGCTGGATCCGTATCATCACCGGGCAGCGGCAGCTGTGTGTTTTCACGCAATACGGAGAGAAGATTGGTGAGCGGAGACTGTGGGCTCGAGAGGTCTTGAAGGACAATCTGCGCACGCCCGAGTGATCCCAGCTCGATAACTCTTACAAATGTCACACCGCCTCGCCAGGCAGAGACGTAGTCATCCGTATAGAGTTTGACGATCTGGCCGGCCAATTTGTTGTAGGCCTGATCATTGAGGCCGTCATTGCCCAGAACCCAATCTGTCCCGATGGATTCCCGGATGTATTGCGGCAAGCGCGGCAGGAAGAAATTATAGAAGCCGTTTTTGGTGTAGAGTCCTTGGATGATGCTCTGACCGCTGCTGACAGCAGTGTCGACATAAAGCGAGCCTGATCCCAGAACGCGGACGATATCGATGGGGGCAAGTCGATATCTCTGAGCGGCATCTGCGACCATACGATTGTAGATATCAGACGCTTGCGGGACTTTTTGAATACGCGTGCGGGCAGCTTCTACGATCGGGACATCGGCAGGCGCAACCGCCGGCAACAGAGTCACCAACGTATCCATATGCTCCTGCATGGCTGCGCGGTTCTGCGGATTGAGGACAAAAGCTGCCTCATTCTGCTCCTTGAACGTCTTACCTACCTTACTCGGATCAAAATTCTGACCGGTGGTGAGCATCAGATAGGTTTCCAACTGATCGCGCAGCAGCACGCTGCTGCCGTTTGTCGCGCTGGATACCAACTGGATCTGCGTCGCAAGACGCGACGAGATCGAGGGAAGCAGGTATTCAAGCAGAATGGAATGATAGATTTCATCAGCGGCTGGGTAGAGACTGCTCTGTCCTTCCACGCTGAAGAACGCTCCAGTCAGCCAATTCGAAGAATTCGCAACGTCGTCACGCAATTTCTCCGCTGCATTTAGGGTCGGCAGAATGTTAACCAGAGAGCGATTTTGTTTGGCCTCATCCAGCCGAACACTCACAATCTCCGTATTCTCGTCGGCTTGCTCAACGACCTCTTGAGAGTAATACAAACCGGAAAGCCAATAGAGAGAAAGACCGACGACACAAGCGGCAAGACCTGCAAGCGAAGCTGCATAAAGCGCTGCAACTCGCCTTTCGACCTTCGTGTTCTTTCCAACCAAGTTTTGTTCCGGAAAGATGATGTCTGTCAGCAGGTTCTTGATAAAATAGGCTTTGCCCTGACCGTTCAAAGGCAACTGCTGGCTGGCCGAGAGCGTAAAACTGCGCCCCATGGCACCGAGCAAGCGATCGAACGGGGTTCCTTCCTGCGTGCCGGATGTGAAGTAGACACCGCGCAGCAGCGGTTGCGCTTCATAGCGGCTCGTACGGAACACATCGGTCAGGAAACCGCGCAGAACTTGCGACAGACTGCCAAACTCGTAAGGAAAGCCATAGATCCGACAGCGGCGGCTGTTGTTCCGTTCTTCGGAAAGCTTGGCCGGGATTTGCCGCTCCAACCGGGAAACGAGGTCTATAAAGTTGGTCTCAAATGCCGGGCCAACGGTGACCTGCTCGTCATCATAGGGAAAGGTGACACCCCACACCTGTTCCCGTTCATCTTCTTTTACGGCGTCAAAGTATTCGTCGAAACCTGCGATCAGATCGCATTTCGTAAACATGACATAAACTGGCAACCGCATACCGAAAACGCGATGCAGCTCCCTTAGTCGCTGCCGAAGGATGTCGGCTTGCTGCGCCCGTTCCTTTTCCCCGGCAAGAGCTACATCCTCAATGCTGATCGCCAGCATAACTCCATTGATCGGACGGCGGCGCCGGAACTTGACCAGAAGATCGAGAAAACCGCTCCACGCGGCCGCGTCGATGCCCTTGTTGACGTCCTGGGTGGTGTAACGGCCGGCTGTATCGATCAGGACGGCTTCATTGGAAATCCACCAATCACAGTTTCGGGTCCCCCCTATGCCCTGCAAGGCTTCCTGACCTCTATCGGCCAAGGGAAATTCAAGACCGGAGTTTCGAAGGATTGTGGTCTTGCCGGTACCAGGTGGGCCAATGATGATGTACCAGGGCAGTTCAGAGAGGTAATTTCTCTGTTTGCGCCCGTCGAGCGGATTGTCCTTCAATTTCTTCAGGGCAGCTTCAAAACGCTCGCGTATCAACTCCACTTCATCCGACGACAGATCGTTTCCCATGGAAACAAGTTCGTCGTTGGCCAGCATGGAATTGATCAGCTTGGCATTCGACCTGCGCGCCAACACATGCCGAATAAAGGTGATCGCGAAGAAAGCGATAAAAAGCCCGATGATCGCAACGAGCCGTGGAGGCGTCTCCTGAAACGGTGTCACACCGCCAATCGTCACGTATCCGCCGAAGAACCAGATCAGCAGCGAGCAAGCAATCAGAACAAATAGGATGATTAGGCTAAGCGCGCGGAACAGGCTTGCAAAGTAGGTCCTGAGCATCTTCGCGGCAGCCTTCTATTTCTCTGACAGCGATTTGATATCGCTTAAGACTGGAATGAGCTCTCCATCGAGAGTGAATTCGGCATAGCCACGGACAACAACCAAGAAGAATAAACCGATTGTCCCGAGGATCCACAAAGGCGGCAAGGTGCTTAGGCGACGTCCCCGTTGGAAGCCCTTGACGACTCTGGACAATGGCTGGTCGGGCTTCACATTGCTGTATCGCCGGATCGTCCTGGAGAGTTCACTTCGTAAATCCTCCAGCTGATCCTTGCCCCCTTCCAGGACCCGAAAACGGCCCTCAAAGCCCAACATCAGGCAGGAATGTATCAGCAGGAGAAGAGAAAGTTTTTTGGCCGGCTCTGCGCTGATCCGGTCGAGAATGCTGAAAACCTTTTCCCCGCCCCAAGTCTCGTTGTGAAACTGGTTCAATAGGCTGTTTGAGCTCCACTCACTGCGACTGCCCCAAGGGGTCATCAGCACCGTTTCATCAACAGTTGCACAAAGGATGTACCTGGCCGCGATTATATCGCCCGCCTCGACACCATCTTTTTGGGTTACCTGTTCAAAACGGTCGATCTCTTCCACGACCTGTTGGCGCAGTCCCCGGATATCCGCCTGTTCCACCGAGTTTCTCAGCTGGGAAATCAGCAAAAGCAGCGGTGACGCCGCGCGGACAATCCGCCGTTCCGGCTCTGGCTCCAGCAAACGCACAATCGTGGAGGCTGTCGGAACAGTCCCACCAGGCGCGCCATTGTCTGCGGAAGGCTTTTTTTGCCCGAATTGATCCTCTCCGAGGATCGCAACCGTTGGTTCATCCCCGAGATCCGGCCTGGCGCCCGACGCAGGCGTATTCATATCGGCCAGAGAGGTACGAGCTCTCGGGCTAAGGCGCCGTGCTACCGTTGGCTGGTCCAGATCATCGCTCATCGCAGGTGTCGCTTGCTAGCCTTTCTGAATTGCCCAAAGTTCGAGATCAAGGCCTGGGTAGTCGCCACTCATATGCAACGCGAAAGCTGCTGAATCCTGGAACTGCGGCCAAAGGTCATTGTCCACGTCAAGCGCAAAGTATACCGCATTCTGAATATAGGGGATCTGGCGGGGCGCAACCGAAAGCGGAGAAATACCGATACCCGGAAGCTGAAGATTTACCAGCTCGCGAATTTTTTCAACCGGACCAATCTTGATCTGGATCGGCATTTGGGTCCGAAGCACTTCCAAGCCGACATTTGCTTGCGCGATAAGCACAAATTGCCTTCCCTGGAACACGATTCGATCGGTGACTTCCCCCAGCCAGATGCCATATTCGCGCTTTGAAAGCGGAATGCTAATCGCTGTTTGCTCGACGACAAAGCTCAACAGATTTCGCAGAATTTCGAGCACTTGTCGGAAGGTCTCGCGAAGGTCGAGGTGATCGTATCGGGGCATCTCCGGAGGTCGGCGGCTATCTGCACCATAAGCCGAAAACTCGCCAATCAGGGACAGGCACTCGCGATAGATCTCTTCCGGAGAGTTCTGACCGGTCTTGATCAGGTGACCAAAGAGCAACTCGTACCGATTTGTGACCCCGAGCATCATCAGGTCGAGAATGCCCGCTCTTGTGTTTCCGCCCTGGCCGGCCGCGCCAGAGGCCAAAACCTCACCACGCTTTCTCAGCAAGCCGCGGATTTGCTCCATCTGCGAGATCAGAATGCTGCTCGCACCGGCAAACATCACCGGAGAGATATAGTCCTTCGAGAGCGTTATGGCCCCTTGCGCGTCAACGGATTCGACTTCGGCAATCGGGATTGAGGTTGTCTCGTCGAGGCTTTCACCTTCGATCACAAGCTTCGCGTTCAACGCCCCAATGACGATACTCGCAGGGGGGCGGTCGCCCTCTGTATTGTTTCGGGCGTCGGTGCTTTGCCTTACGTATCTGTGCTCGCTGTGCCGCTCTTCGCTGACGTCGAGGCCACCCGAAGCCTTCAGGGGCAGAGTCAAAAATACCTTCTTGCCCTGATGCTCCTGGGTGATTTGCCGCGCTGAGGGTGGTGGCTGCCCTGCAGGGGAAGCGAACACTGTTCCATCCGGAAAGATCAAATCGACTTCGCTGATCTGAAGCTGTCCATTGCCGAGTGCGTCCGCGTCAAAACTGATCTGCCGAACACCCCAAGAACAAGGCAACAGCCCCTTAATCCGCTGTTCCAGGCCGCTTTCGATCCACCGATCATACTGCTGCAAATGCTGGGGCCTGAGGAACATTCCCTCCAGCCAAAGCGGTTTACCGGTTACGTTCAAGCTTACCCCCTGGGTATCCAGTTCGCACTGTCGCGCAATGGTACGAGAAAATCAGCCTGATTGCCCCGTAAGTTCAACAATTCACAGGAGCTTCGGGTCTCAGACTGTACTCTGACTTTACCCGTAGGTCCGTTTTCAAAATACACCGAGCCGGCGCTTACGCAATTTCTGAATACGCACTGCCAAACTTGTCAGATAAATAACAAACTCATTCTTTTTTTCTTTTTGAAGCTCTATCGAATCACGCCATTGGGCCGATTGAATATCACGAAAACCTGCGATGACGCCTAAATGCGTGGCCTCGCTCGAAATATCGCGGTCATACTTCTGCGATTTCCCAGGCGTCAACTCGTATTCAGCACTGCCTATAAGGTCCGCGCCCAAGAGCTTGTTATCGTCGTCTACAAAGTCGAAAAAGTCGGCATTGTTAAAAGCTTTCATACCCTTGAGTTCGTAGATTCGAACAACGATTGGAGAAGGCTCACCATCCTCGTTTGGGTTAACGTTGGCATCAGCGTTCAACTCAACTGCGATGGGCGTTGGGTCTGGCAAACGGGAACAACCGAGAACCGCAGCAAACGTCGAGACAGACAGTCCCTGAAATAGCTCTCTTCTGGTCAGGAACATTATTTTCTTTTCTCCCAGAATTCCTTCGAAGTTCGTCTGGCCTGTTCTTCCTGAACCTGCGCGAAGGCTTCCATAATAATTTGACGAATTACCGGTTCAAAATTCCCGCTCATTTTCTGATAGTTCTGCGTTGCGGCTTCCCATTTGCCCTTGCGCGCGCCAAGTCCGCGTATACGCAAACCGCCATCGGCCTCACCCTCGTCTGCAAGTGCTTCCGGTGATACACGCTCAAAGAGTATTTTTAACGCCCGCTGCATGGCGGTCATCATAACGATGGTATGGCCTTGAATATCTTGAAAGGCCGCTTTTGTTGCGTCTTCTGGCGACAGGAAACCGCCAGTGCGAGTAAGCAACATTTCATCGAGAGCAAGCTCTCCGACTTTGAAAAGTTTGTAGGGGTTATTTTCCTCCGGCTGGATCTGAGTCTCATCCATTCGAAATTCTGACTTCACCATTTTGCGGGCGGACAACAACGTCACCATACCCTCGGCCAATTCTCGTGCCATGGCGCCAACGTCCGACATCAGATCTTCCTGCTTGTCAGCTGGAACACTTGCATCTGGGAAGCCCAACCCCTTCAGCAGCGCGGCCACAAGCTGTGTGTTCTTCGCATCAGGAGACGGGGAAATCGGCAGAGCTGCGGAAGGAGAGGCCGGTTCGAGCGGATCCGGACTCTTCGAACGAGCGGCCTGCTCAGACGAGGGCGGCCGTTGCGCTATTTTTGCTTTCTGCTCAAGCGCCGCCACCCGTTTTTCGCGGCGCGCTTTCAAGGCCTCCATGTGATCCAGGCCTGAAGGAGGCCTCGGGACAGGAACAGCGCCGGTCGCAGAGGGCATAGGTGGACGAATTTCGACTTCATCGGCCTTCAAAGCCGGACTAAGGCCCGCTGGAGCCAGACTTGAGCCGTTTGTTTTCGCGCTACTTGCGGCAGATGAACGGCCGCTTAAATCAGCTTGCATGGGCGTGCTGGCCGCAGCCTTTCGAGTTCCTGTCGGCTGAAACTCATTCGGAATTATTGGATCTACGGTCTTCGGCGCCGATGGCATACTTTCGGACGGGCGTTTCATCAAACCCGACAAGAAGTCCTCAGGAATCACATCCCCTGTGCCTGAAGAGGCAATTGTTGCGGCGGGAGACGGAATGGAAACACTTCGGTTGTCTGCAGCCTGCGAGGACGACGCGGCAAAATCTGAGACTTCAGGAATTGTGGGTCCCCCGGTAGGCCCCAAATCAGAAGTCGGCATCGGTCCCACCCCTTGCCCCAAAGGAGCGGCCAGATTGGCGCGCGCCTGAAGACTGGTCGGAACTCCAGAACTATCTGGCATCGGGCTCATTGCTTGGGGCGCAACGCCGTGAGGCAAAGGACTTTGTGCGGTCGGGCCAGGTCCGAATTCATCCGGCACCCGCTGCGGATGGAGCGGCCGACCTGGTGCGCTTGTCGCTTTATGATCAGACACCGGATCGCCTCCTAGATAATCCAGAGGATCAAGGGACTGTCTGCCCGGAAGCGGGACGCCAATTGTGTCTCGGTTGGCGCCCAGACGGGGTTCTGTAAGCGGGTTCAATGACTGTGCGCCTGCGTTGGGATACGGGTGTGCTGCCGGATAAGCTGATGGTGAGGCTTCGATCGACGCCTGCGCAGGCTCGTCTATCTGGACCAATTGGGTTTCGATCTCATAGCGGCCCGCGACGATCGTCATGCCATGAGAGACTGCGATGGATCGACCCCGCCCTATCGGATTTGCTTCACCCGCCAGAAACGTTCCATTGGTGCTTTCATCAAGCAGGAAAAACGTCCCCCCTTGGCACATGATCCTTGCGTGAGTGGAAGACAAAATTCGCTCGGGATCGGGAAGCGTCCAGTCACACTTGTTCGAACGGCCAAATGTTCCGCCGTCCGGCCCAAAAAGGTGATTGCTCGCGATTGCCGAGCAAGTGAGCGATAGGCAAAAAGTCATCTAGATCACGTTGTCTTTCGCATCAAAAATGTCGTGACTCGATAGAATTTGGTCCAGTTCATATTCTAGCCTGATCTCGGGCGAAACTAGAAGCCTGCGTCGGCTAAGCGATTGGGTGAATCCGCGGAAACCACAGATAGTTGGACCGGCGTCTCGAGTGATACATCAGCGTCCGCATGCAGCCAGAACGATTGGTTCAAACGACTTTCGCCCAACCGCCCCATTGGCATGCTTTCCGGCTCAAAATCGAATTCCAGATCCCAGTCCAAAGGATCCCGGATGACCATCGACAACAATTCTGCAATCTCGTGATGTCTTACCCCGAAGGGAAGAAAGGGAAGAAGAGCTTCGAAATCGGCAACTCCCATTCGGACCCTGAACTTGCCGAGATCATCATTGATTTCGTTGCCGACAATCGCGTTCTCACCCAAGGACGTGTTCATAACTCCCAGCTGAAGTTGAGCCTCCTCAGGCACCCTAATCCGGCGCGAAATATATTCGATGACAGAGCAGGGAACCTTGAAAAAATTAGTCAGCATTGCCGACGTTACATCAGCCGAGTTGGAATAGAGCGACATCAACCCGACGAGCGGCAAAAGCGCTGAACGCGGGACGCTGCCTATGGTGTTTCGATCCTCAATCGGAAAGCCGCATAGGGCGAGAAAACACTTGGACGTCGCGTCTACTCCACCGGCTTCGAAACGGGTAAAATACCTGGATTTCTGCCATATCCCGAACAGAAGAGTTATGAGCCGATGATTAAACAGGTCCAGCAAGTCTTCAATCGGCGACGGTGTTTCGTCACTCTCAATGATCCGCTCTGTCAAAAAAGGTTGAAGCGGAGATGCCGGACCATACAAGCCAAAAAAATTCACCCGAATGTCAAATCGGTCCGCATCTTCATCGTAGGAAATTTCAGAGACGTCGCCCGCACCGAAGCTCAATGACCGGGTAGATCGAAAACGGATAGGCTCATCGGCCGGATCTCCACCAGGCCCCAATCCCTGCAGACCTTCGTGCAGCATCCCGATCAAGGTCACAAGTTGATAGAACTGGCTGTGCTTGAGGTGCGGCACCAACTCAGCGCGGGCTGATCGCCCCTGGTCGTCAACTTTTTTCGCGGATGCAAGGGACGCAGGATTGTCTCCGAGAGTCATAGTGAAGCGGCTCCCCCCCACTTCGGAGTCCAATGATGGGCCGCATTCGAATCTGAGCCAGTGATCGAGAACCGATGCAGGCTGTTGATGCTCGAATACGATTTCAGGAATTGGTCAAGGACGCTTCCGAACAGAAACATCTCAGCTTCGCCACCAATCAAGCTTTCTGACACCGTAAGCGCGAGCTCAAAAGCCCGCACCGGGCGCCCTTGGCGGAAGATGTCGACGCCTCGCCGTTCAAAACGTTGCAGACTTTGCAACAGAAGATCCCGCTGCTGCGCGCCCTGCTTGTCGATGTTGGCGCGGAAATCATAGGCGGAAATAACCGTTCTGAGAGCCTCCACATCAATGAGCGATGCATAGTTGCGAGAAAGATTCGCGATCAGCGTCCACAAAACCCGATCATCCAGCGGCGGCGGAACTTCAGTCAGAATGGGCGTGACGTTGCTGAATTCCAGCTTGGCAGGGGTTGAGGATGTTGACTTCACCACGGATCCAAGACCAAACCTGCCGGCCAGCTTTCCGTTCGAGCACAATAGCCTGAGCGAAACCGTTTCGGTGGACGGCAACCCAACCTCGTTCAGGCGCGTGACGAATGAGATGTAGTGATCGACGCCATCGCCGATGACAGAGGGCCTTATTTGCGTTCGATAGTAGAACTTCTGGTCATCGGTCGTACGGCCATCGTGTGCGAAGGACTCGAACTCTTCATAGTCCACCTTCTCGCCACTACCCTGCACCCAGCCGGTAACCGACGTGACTGCGTGAACGCTCTCGGCATCATTTCCTCCGACGGGCCGAACCGGATATTCGGATCGATCGTGCGAAACGAGAAGCGCCTGCCCTTCTGTATCAAACAGATTTATCGCCGGCGTCGCGTTCAAAACAATATGATCTTTGTTCAGGCGTGAGACATCAGAAAAGCGCTGCCCAAAGTGGAATACGAGAGTGACACTCTCTGTTTGGACGTCCGCCAGTGCCGCCAGCCCCTTCAAGCGGACGTACATGAATTTTTCGGGGCAGGAAAAATACTCCTGCATGATCCGGAAACCCTGAAATGCGCCCGGCGGATAAGGCAGTGTTGCTTCGTTGTCGGCGAAACCAACGGGCTCAATCTCGATGCCCGCCGCTTGTGCGGCACCGCCTTTTGCAGAAAACTCGACCTTTCGGAGCTTACGCGAAAAATACATGTAGAGATTTCGCGCAACATTATCATCGCCATGGCCGTTTAGAAACAATTGCAGAGAATCGTTGTCTCTGAATATCTGGAAATTGCTTCCAGCCAGCCGTTTGATCGTCACGCTGAGCTTGCAACTGTCTTTTCTATTTTCCAAGTCGACAGAAGAAATCTCAAGCGGCAACACCTTGAGATCGAAGCTCGTGCGGAACTGAACGGCACGACCATCCAGGGCTCCAGTTTGAACGCTGGTTCCTGCCGGAACAATGATTGACGGCTCGCCTGCACCCGGCGCGTACCGAAATTGAATGGTTGTCATCGGCGCCACGGGACGCAGATAGTGTGGCCAGATCAGCTTAAGCAGGCTTTGGGACACCTCTGGCATTTCCGCGTCAAGACGCTGGCGCAGCCGCCCGACCAGAAAGGCAAATCCCTCGAGCAATCGCTCAACATCGGGGTCTGAAGCATCCTCACCCAGATACTTGGTAAGTCTGGGATTGGCCTTGGCGAAGTGCTTTCCCATCTCGCGAAGGTAATTCAGCTCATCCCGGTAGTACGAGTTGACAGACATGTTCAAAAACAACTCTAAACTATACGTTGAGGCGGACTTGCCCATCGCTTCCGAGCACGGAATCAAATCTGACGCGTACGGACCTGTCAGGGTAAGCCAGATCTGCTTCAACGCTGAAGATAAACTCCAAAGGCCGCGCTGCGTCTTCGACGACCCGTACCATCGCATTGCGCAGGCGTGGCTCGAACATTCTTATTTGACGTTCGATATCCCGGCACAATGCATCGGCTGTGTCGCGGTGGCTTTGCCCACGTGCATTGAAATCCGCCAGCCCATAGTCTGCACGCGTCTCACAGCACCCCGCGTTGCTATTCAACAACATGCGCAGATTGAACAAGATGCTGTCCATCAATGCATTTTCAGCCTGGCTGGCCGTCGATCCCGCATAATTCGGCAGGTCTTCTTCCAGGCGCTGCAAAAGACTGACCGATATCATCGCCACTCATTGTGATTGCTCCGGGATGGCACCGTTACGCCATCCCGGAAAGTAGTTCCCGCATCATGATCGTGAAACGATCAAGCCTTGTCGAGTTTGCCCTTAAGAGACAGCGTGAAGTCAGCGCCCATATACTTGAAGTGAGGCTGAACAGACATGCCAACGCTGTACCAGCCTGGCTCACCAGCAACATCAGAGACCGTAATGGATGCCTTTCTCAGCGGACGGCGGGAGCGCACATCGGCAGAAGGGTTATCCTGATCGGAGACGTACTGCCTGATCCAATTGTTCAGCTCGGACTGCAGTTCGCCCTTGTCCTTCCAGCTTCCGATGTTCTCACGCTGCAGCACCTTGATATAGTGAGCAAGGCGGTTGATGATCATCATGTACGGCAGCTGTGTTCCAAGCGTGTAGTTCAGCTCGGCATCCTTGGCTTCCGGGGTGTTGCCAAAGAATTTCGGCTTCTGGACAGAATTGGCCGAGAAGAAGGCAGCATTGTCACTGCCTTTCCGCATGGTCAAAGAGATGAAGCCTTGTTCGGCCAATTCGAACTCTTTGCGGTCTGAGACAAGAACCTCGGTCGGGATCTTGCTTTGCTGCTGCCCCATCGCCTCGAATGTATGAAGCGGAAGGTCCTCGACCGCACCACCAGACTGTGGGCCAATGATGTTCGGGCACCACCGGTATTTGGCGAAGCTGTCCGTGAGTTTCGTCGCCAGCGCAAATGAGGCATTGCCCCAAAGGTAGTTTTCGCTGCCGCCCTCAGCCTTCTC
Source organism: Labrenzia sp. CE80 (assembly GCF_009650605.1). Taxonomy (NCBI): domain Bacteria; kingdom Pseudomonadati; phylum Pseudomonadota; class Alphaproteobacteria; order Hyphomicrobiales; family Stappiaceae; genus Labrenzia; species Labrenzia sp. CE80. The sequence continues at coordinate 23,084 of NZ_WAJT01000002.1, read as the reverse complement.
TTCGTAGTTGAAGGCCTTCACTGGAGTTGTTTCGGGACCATAGGGTGTCCGCAACATAAACCGTGGCATTGCCAACGCAAAATACCGGGCGTCTTCGGATTCTCGGAAGGAATTCCATTTCGCGTGCTTCGGCCCCTCAAAGATGGACTCCATATCCTTGAGGTTTGGAATCTCTTCGAAGCTATCGACCCCGAACATGGAAGGCGCGGCGGCAGCTATGAAGGGTGCATGGGCCATTGAGCCGACGCTTGCACAATATTGCGCAAGTTTTACGTCCTGTGAGTCCGGGCCGAAGTCGTAGTTTGCAACGACAGCGCCAACTGGCTGACCACCGAACTGACCATACTCAGCAGTGTAAATGTGTTGATAGAGGCCAGACTTCACAACTTCCGGGCTGTCTTCAAAGTCCTCGAGCAAGTCATCTTTCGACACGCTCATCATCTCGACTTTGATGTTCTGGCGGAAGTCGGTTCTGTCGATGACAAACTTCAGGCTGCGCCAAGAAGATTCAAGCGTCTTGAACTCTTCATGGTGCAGGATCTGGTCGACCTGCGCAGACAGCTTGCTGTCGATCTCGGTAATCATCTGATCGATTGCAGCGCTGTTGACCTGACTGTCGCCTCGGGTCGGCTTCAGCAATTCCGAAATGAAGGCTGCAACGCCCTTTTTGGCTACATCATAGCCATCATCACTCGGCGCCAATTTGGTCTCATGCAGTATTTGATCGAGAAGCGAAGCTTCTTCTTCCTGCGTCTGCCCGGAAACTTGTTGGTCTAATTTGGATTCAGCCATGATTCACGGTCTCGTCTTTAATATACATACAGATAATTGGGACGTGTCTGAATCAGATCCATCGCGCCAAGGCACGAGCCGCCCCAATATGCAGCAATTCAAAATTAGTCGCCGGCGCCGTCGGGTTTGCCAATAGCTCCCGTCAATTCAGCCATCAACTTGTCCCGAGACTGTTCATCGCCAAGCACGCCCTGGATTGCCTTGCGAAAGGCAGGAACATTCCCAAGCGGGCCTTTCATGGCGACCAGAGCTTCGCGCAGCTCGAGCAACTTGTTCAACTCAGGTGTTTGCCGAACAATCGCCTCAGGGGTGAAATCCTTGAGGTTTTCAAACTTCAATGAAACGGACAGGTTATCCGACTCTTCGCCTTCGGCGGTCTCAACAAGTTTGTTCTCTGTGGCCAGATCGAGAGACAAGTCATGGCTTTTCATGACTTCGTCAAAATTATCTTTGTTTACATTGATAAGCGCCCGGTCTTCGACGGGTGTATCGTCGTCTTTCAAGGTGTAATCACCCAGAACAACCATTTTCAGCGGAAGTTCGACCTCTTCCTTGCCGTCACCGGTTGCAGGCTTGTATTTGATATTGACGCGCTCCTTCGGAGCAACTGACGATTCTTTTGACATAACAATTCCTTACGTATCAAACAGTGCCTCCGCAAAAATGCAGTCAAGAGCATAGACTATCGCATCCCAGCGGCAACCCAAAACACACACTCCCAAAGCCGAAACAACACATTTGACTTGCTGTTTCTAAGTTGGCGAAATAAATTCGAGCAGTTGCTCTTTGCAGTCTACTTCCGACCGCTCAATTCAGCTGCGACCGGCAGATTTAACGCTGCGAGCGTCCCCATTATTTCAGCTTTCATTTCAATACCGTGTCCTTCGTTAATGAACTGACGCGCATTCTTGTGCGACAGGCATCTCCAGGATAATTTGGCCAGTTCCACTGCCAATTCCGGCTCCCACATATCCAGAGCGCGTTTTTCAGACGTCTCCCGAAGGCGGGAAATAAGAGCAAACACCGGAGCAAGAAGCTCAAACCGAAGGCAGTACTCACCCATCCTGATTTGAGATAGAAAACGCTCTCGCTCGCTGGGGCGACTGTTCGCGTGGTCACTCAGCATCTGGAGACCGCCCTGAACACGACCGGATTGCCCCTCGGCATTTGCGGCGGCTGCAACCATGTCGAGCTCGGACAATCCCCCACCGCCGGCATCACCAGGGGCCTGGGTCAACTCCTGGATCCAGGAACGAGCTTCGGGGCTGGCAAAGTTCATCCCACTGTTGAAAGACAATTCAACCAGGCCAGGAACCCGTTTTAGAAAACTTGCCAACTCGGCAGTCACAGTTCTGTTCGCCGCGTCATATTCGGCGCCAAGTGACTGCATTGCCTTCGCAACGTGGTATTGCGCATCTAACCAGAAGGGCGATGCAACAAAACCTGATTCCGCCGCTCTAACGAGCGCTTCATTATTCCCGGCCGTCAAGAGCGCCTCTATCTCGGCTAATTTTGCTTTCTGAGGCGGCGGCAACGATGTTTTGCCAGCAGAACTCGGTGGTGCAGCTTGAATGCGGCCCCATATGGCGAAACGCGCGCACAGATAAGCCCTGGAGTCTGCCGGTGATTGCTGGCGTATCGAAGTGGCGACCTTGCTTGCAGCGTTAAAAATTGCCTGCGCAGAAGCATCAGCATTGCCATCTGCCGGTATGGCTGGAACCTCTACGGGTGCTGCCGCTGGCGGGGGCGCCGGTTGCGGCACGGGCTGAGCAACTTGAACAGGCTGCGGTGCTGGCGCCTCAGCTTCTTGCGCAGCCAACGACCCTTGCTGCCCATCCTCCTCGGGAATTGCAGTGTTCTCAGGAGCCTCCATCGGCTTCTCAGCTTCCGCAGCTGCGTCCAGAACTTGCTGAGCCGCCTTGGCATGCGGCCGCAAAGCGCGAACCAAGGGACCCATGGCAACGGAGTACTTGCTCAGCTTCTGCTCAAGAAGATCGTCAAGCTGCGTCAACACCTCGTGCGACACCAATGCATGGACAAGCGCGTCGTCGCTTGGCGGTTTGGCTTCGACGGCCGGGGCCAGCTTTTCAGCAAGCCAATCAAAGGCACCGACGCGCCCGCGTTCTCGTTTGACTGGCGGGAAGAGTTCCTCCCAATGCTCCGAAACCATGCCGCGCAAAATCGACAGACCAACGCCTAGGCCCGTGTAGCCCTCATCAAGGTAAAGACCGTAGGCGAGGCGTGTCCCAAGAACCAGGTCTTTGGACTGGGCCTTTATGACTTCAAGCGAGCGAGCATTATACGATTTCCAATCGACTGCGGAAGGCCCTTCTGTTTCGGTTTTGCGAAAATCTGCCTCTAGAGCCTCAAATTCCGCAGTGTCCCGAAAGTCCTCAATCGACGTGCCTGCAGCGATCGCAACGGCCCCGTAGTCGGCGCGCGGGTCATTCAGCAGACTTGTGGTATCTACCTCGGGCATACTCAAGTTCCTAGAAAATCAGATAACGCAAAAATTCAATCATAACTGTAGCCATGCTGCCGGATTCGCTGTGTTCATGAAAGTCAGTTGTTTCTATGCTTGCGCTTTTATGTTTCACATATGTTGAATAGATTGGCTTCGCTCAACGTGCCCAGACCTTCGCGCTGGCGTAATGTTTAGGATTCAAGGTAGAGAAATTATATCTTCATCAGTCCAACAGATTGGTGAGATTTCGATGACATAAGCATAACGGGCCAGGAAATGTTGACCATTGAAGACACTCTTGAAGGCGATGTAAAAATCATCTGCCCTGCAGGTAAACTAGACACTTTGACGGCGAAAACCTTCGAAGCCCATTTGCAGTCCTGCGTCGAAGACGGGAATGGGCCCCTTCTTGTGGACATGTCAGGTGTCGACTACGTGACAAGTTTCGGGCTGCGATCGATTTTGATCGTCGCGAAGAAGCTCGCCCCATTCGGCCGCAAATTCATTCTTTTCGCGACGAACCCTTCGGTTATGGACGTTTTGCGTGTTTCGGGCTTCCTGAAGATTGTCACGGTCGCGGAAAACCAAGATGCCGCTTTCGATATGGCCGGCTTGAGTCAAACAGCAAGCTCTGACCCCTGAGAACGCCCATTCGTTTCCAAAAAAACCCTGCACATGGCTGGATGAAAACCTATGGCGACTGCATTCACTCAGGTCATTGTGGGAAATACGCTAGAAGAGCTACCTCAAATCTACCAGGCTCTTGAAGGTTTTTGTTCGAGTTTCGCGGTCCCCGATTATACACGCCGATCAATCCTATTAATTTCAGAAGAGCTTTTCTCCAACACGGTCATGTACGGCTACCCCGATGAGGGATCAGACGAAATCGCGCTGGATATTTCCCTGGCTGAGGGAGAGATAAGCCTCGTCTTTCGAAATCACGCTGTCGAATTCGACAGCGCAGCCTCACCAGACGGTCCCGACCAAGAGAATGCGATAGCAGATCATCGGATTGGCGGGCTCGGTCTGTTTCTGGTTCATCAACTTGCCAAGAAAGTTGAAAATCGGAGGCAAGGCTTGGCAAACATCACCACTGTTACAGTGGACCTGAATGCCACCGACGAATAGTCCAAAATGAGAGAAGCGAAGGTTTGGTCTTAGAATGTCAGCTGAACCATCGAATAGTCATCTGGCAGTGGGCTGTCGCTGTTAAGGCCTCTGATCCAACTATACAGCTCATCCGGCAAATGCCCGCTGAGGCCTGAGGCGTAATCAGCAAGATCTGCAAGAGAAACAACATCTCCTTCCGGGCTCTCAACCTCATAAGTCCCGTCGCTGAGAACCAGTAGCCGATCACCGGACTGCAGAACAAATTCGTCTGCATCGAAATCCATGTTCGGAATTGCGCCGATGACCATGCCTTGCTCGCTGCCAAGGAGACGGTTTTGAACTTTGCCGTCACTCGCAGGCCTGAGGTGAATCGCGGCTGGGTGCCCCCCTGAGGCAAACGTCAATTTGCCGCTTGATCTCTGATAGATGCCATACCAGATCGTGAAAAACATATTGTTCTGGCGTTCCATCGGGAACGCATTGTTGAGGCGAAACAAGACCTCGCTGGGATTCTTGAAGTCTGTAGTCGGCAAGGCACCGGCCCGCAGCACATTGATGATCGTCACAGAGAGCAAGGCCGCCCCAACGCCGTGCCCACAGACATCGATGAGATAGATTGCGAAGTGATCGTCATCGATATCATGATAGCCGAAAGAATCGCCTCCCAACTCCGTGGAAGGAACAAGTGACCAGGTCGCTTGCGGTGCTTCCTCACGCGGCTCAGGCAGGATCGACATTACGTAGTTTGCAGCATCCGCCAGCTCAGCTTCCAGCCTCTTCTGGGTCTCCCGCAGCAAGATATTATTTTCGGCAAGCTGGTCTTCAACGGCCTCGCCATGTTCGATCATCGCCTCATAGAGCAATTTCAGGTCCGCATGCTCCGCTTTCAGATCTTCAAGCTCGGCCCTGACGGCCAACTCCGATGAGTCCGCGCCATGCTTAGGATCGTTTTCAAATGCGGCAACTTCAGTGCTTTTATCACTCATCTCAATAAAACAACTCTGGCTGAGGGCACGAACTTACATACGTTTGAAACAATATGATTCCTACCTTATTTCACTGCGCTCTGGAAATCCGCCTACTTTGCAAGAGATACGATACAAAGGATCCGCCCATGTGACATATTGCTGTTAAATCAATATAATTCATTGCTGCTGTGCACGACGCAATATACTTCTGATTCCATGGAGTTATTGGCTCCTTCATTTTAAGCAATCTGCAATCTTCACACGCATAGAATTGCCTCACCGGATGTGTCTTACGGGACTATTACAATGACAAGTTCCCCGAAATCAGTTCCCTGTCAGCGTGATTTTAAACAGCTGCTGGAAATCGATATGGATGTACGTCAGTTTGGGTCCGATTGGGCTCATTGTGACCAGATATCGAGTTATGCCTCGCGCATGATCAGCCATAACCGCATGGACTCCTTGCGATTTGCCAATCTGTTTTCATCCGCGATGAATGAAATTATGGAGACGGCATTCCACGCGCGAGCTGAAAAAGGCACTTTGCGCTGCGCACTTCATCGATGTGACGAAATCGACCGGATCGAACTCACGATCCCCTGCGATGGTAGCGCCGCTCGTTTTTTTCAATCAACAATAGACTTGGCGCATGCCGAAAATGCGGAAGAGGCATATATGGCGGAGCTATTTTCCGAAAGCGCCCCAGACAAAAATCTTGGGCTGCTTGAACTCGCAATCGACTATAATGCAAGTATTTCTTTAAAAGAACTTGGTGACGAGAGCGTTTGTCTCACGGTTGATCTCGCGCTTGAGGAACCTGAAAATTGAATATTGAAGCTAAGATTCCAGCCTTTAACTATCAATTCAACGAGAACGATCAGGAATTCTCACTCTTTGGGTCTTTCCGTCCTCAGAAGATTGACGAATTGGCCGACTGTATTAACAGCCTTGAAGCCTCGATCTCAAATGTCACCGGAAACTTCTACCTGAATGTCAAACGCTTGGTGCGCATGAACAATGTCGCCTTCCACGCGATTGCCAAACGGATAGTCAAGACCAGTGGCGACCGGCCTGACCTTAAGATCCATGTTACGACATCGAGTGTCTTGGGCTGGTCGACCAGAAAATTTTCGACGCTTGCAAAGATGGCGCCGAACATAACGATCAACGAATACGACAATGAATTCTACCCCGGTCAGTCTTTTCTTGAAGACGGCGGGTTCATCCCAATTCTCAGAACTCAAACCAAACTGACATGGCGTCATGAGAAGAACATTCTGCCACGTCATGGCCTCAAGCCCGGCATGCACGTTGCGGATATCTGCTGCGGGATCGGAGATTTTGCGGTCTTAATGCAGAAGGAATTCCAGCCGGGTCGTTTGATCGCACTCGATCACTCAAAATCCAGCTTGAACTACGCAAGGAAGGTCGCTGAGGACTTTGGCGTTCGTGGCATTGAATATGTCTATGGCGATGCATCTGAGATGCTTTTGGAGGACAATCAGTTCGATTTTGTCACCTGCCGACATTCGTTGCAGGTTTTTGATCGGCCCGACTTGATCCTCAAGGAACTTTACCGCATCTGCAAACCTGGTGGTCGTGTCTACATCACCAATGAAAAGAACTCTCATTGCCTTGGTGAACCGCGGTCAGAGACAATTCAGAGAACCTATAACGAGGTCGCCAGATTGTGGGACCACTTCAACATGGACATCGAGCTTGGTCCCAAGAGCCGCCGATATCTGCTTGAAGCCGGCTTTTCTGACATCTCCATCGAGTCCTTCATGGTCACCAACCTCGACGGTAACCCGCAGGACTTTGCGGACATCATTCAATCCTGGGAAGATGTCTACGCTGGCCAGATGGCCGTCGAACGTGGCGATAGTGTTGAAGACATCAGGATTTTGAAACAAGGATTTCAGGATCATATTTTCGCAGCCCTACACCCCAAGGGTTACGCGGGATGGCCGATTTGGGCCGCATCTGGACAAAAACCCCAATGACGTCTTCCAAACAAACGATACCCGCGGAGCCAGTCTCGGATCCGATCGCGATCGGGAGCTTCTCCCGTCACAGTTTCAGAGCAAAATTCCTTCTGGTGGTCGGTGCCGCGGTTGCATTTGACCTGCTTCTCGGGGGCGGAATTTCGATCTGGAATGTTCAGCGCCTTTCGAAGGACGCCACGGAGCAGGTTAGCCAAGGCCTAACCGAGGCCACCGAAGGCTACCTTGAGACCTATATCGAGACCACCGCCCTGCGCGCGAACCTGATGCTCGACCGGGTTTATTCCGAGGTGGAAGTTCTGGGCAGTTCACTTCAAGTCCTGATCGACAACCCCGATGCCGAAAGCAAAATCGGAAGCACCCTTGAGAGCCATCCAAGGCTTGGCGATCAGCTCGAATACAATCCCGAAGGGAATTGGACGCAGAACCTTCCCGGTCGCTCCGTCGTCAGTGTCTGGGGCTATCTCTTGGACGAAGACGGACAGCCCACGCCGGATGTGCAAAAACAGATCGAAGACAGCGCAGCTTTCAACGTAGTCGCGCCTGAGTTGATGTCCTCGGGAGCGGCCAAGCTCCAGATGTACTATGTTGGTCCCAAGGATCGGCCCATCATGCGGACGACGCCCTATACGGAACAAGCGCAGACCTTCGACAAGCTTTACCCCGGCCACAACGAATCTAACTTTTGGGACTTCTTTTTTCCGGGGGTTTATGAGGGCTGGCAACAATGGCTGGCTGATCCTGCGAGTCGGCCGGTCGATCGCGACATCGTTGCCACCGCACCCTATGTCGATGCCATTACTGGCGCATTGATCGTCAGCTTCTTTCAGCCTCTTTGGACTCAGGACCGGTCTGATGTAGCTGGCATGGCCGCCGTCGACATTACATTAAATCAGCTCAACAGCCTTGTTGAGAATGTCCGGATCGCCGACACCGGATTCGGGTTCCTTGCCGGATCCAACGGCAATGTCATCGCAGCCAGCCAGGCAGGTGGAGCAATTCTGGGCCTCGTTTCGATGGATTCTGAGGGTCAGGGCGTGACCGGCATCAACAGGTTTCTCAATCAGAGTCGCCACCCAGCAGTGGCATCCATGGAGTTGCCCAAAGACGATCAAACCGTCATCGATCACTTCACGGTGACCGAGGGCGAGTTAGAAAAGTCGTATCTGATACTCTTAAAACGTCTAGAACCCACGAACCTCTGGGACGGGGAGAAAATCGTCAGCGAGACACTGACCCTGGGTTTCGTCGTCTCAAGCCAGGAGATCTATGAATCCCTGACCGCTGTGCAGCAACAGATTTCCGAGGCAACGACACGGATCGTCTATTGGCAAATAACCGCACTTCTTATCAGTTTGATCATCGTTTTCATCGCTGTCTATGCAATTTCCGGACGCATTACCGCAGGCTTGAGTTCGCTTGCAGGTGCGGCAAGAAGCCTGCAAAATAAAGACTATTCGGTCCGCGTTAGCATTCCCTCACGCGACGAAGTCGCGGCAGTTGGCCTCGCGTTCAACCGAATGGCAGAAGAGATCAGCTTCCATACAGAAAACCTGGAAAATCTGGTCGAGGAACGGACCAAGAAACTCGAAACAGCCAACCATGAAATCGTGGAACTGAACCGGAAGCTGCAGACCGAGAACTTGCGTATGGGTGCGGAACTCAATGTCGCCAAGCGCATCCAGGAAATGGTTCTCCCCAGACGTGGCGAACTGGAGCAGATCTCGCAGATCGAAATCGTCGGTTACATGGAACCTGCTGACGAAGTCGGCGGCGACTACTATGACGTTCTTGCCGATGGAAACCGCATCAAGATCGGCATCGGCGATGTCACCGGGCATGGGTTGGAAAGTGGCGTATTGATGCTCATGGTCCAGTCCGTTGCACGCGCCTTGCAGGAAAAGGGCGACACGGATCCAATTGCCTTCCTCGATGTCCTGAATCGGACGATCTTCAAGAACATCGAGCGCACCAAGTCGGACAAGCACCTGACGCTTGCTTTCGTTGATTACGCAGATGACAAGGTCACGCTTTCCGGTCAGCATGAGGATGTTTTGATCATCAGGGGCAACGGGGACGTTGAGCAGATTGATACCATGGACCTCGGTTTTCCCGTGGGACTGGAGTCCGATATCGCTGACTTCGTGTCCACCCGCGACCTAGCCTTTGAGCGCGATGACGTTCTAATTCTTCACACCGACGGCGTCACTGAAGCTGAAAATGATACTGGCGACTATTTTGGACTCGAACGTCTTTGTGAAAGTGCCCAGAAGTACCGGGGGAAGAGTGCAAAGCAAATCACAGAGGGCATCATTAGCGACCTCAGGAGCCATATTGGCGCCCACAAGGTCTACGACGACATCACTCTCGTAGTCCTAAAGCACAGGTGATTTATGCCGACGCAGTTTGGAACCCCGACGCTCTCCAACAGTGCGGATGCAAAGAGTATCCGCATCGTTATTTCTTCCGATGCAATTGATCTGAGTTGGCACCATTGCGGCACGACCTCTGATTTCATTAGCGAATTTTTCAGCAAAGCTTGCCACCCCGGCATTGATGCAAATGACGCCCACCACAGCATCAATTACCTGATCAATGAAATTCTTGAAAACGCTATCAAATTTCGCTACATGGACGACATCGTCATTACCGGTTCACTTGAAATGAACAGTTTTGAAATCTGCATCACGAACACGGTAAACTCGGACACTGCTGAGCGTTTTCAGGAGGTTCTTGCAGAGCTTCTCTCCCGGGATCCCGGTGAGCTGCTGCTGGAGAAGATCGAACAAAATGCGATGGATATGTCGTCGGGCGGATCTGGTCTTGGGCTGCTGACCTTGATGAACGACTACGACGCTCGTTTGGGATGGGCTTTTGACAAGGTGCCGGAGCAATCCCAGGTTCGTCTTGCTACCGTCGCAGCGCTCACACTTTCGTAGTTCAACCCCACACTTCAGAGGCTTTGGTCAAACATGGAAATCAGCACGAAAGAGTACCGTGTTTGGATTGAGGGTACGAAAATTCATTACGAGGGTACCATGCGGCTTTCGGGGACCGAAGCCTACGCACCCATCTTGTCCCTCATGAATGGTGTCCTTGAGTCCAAGCCTGACGAAATCACATTGGACTTGACAGAACTTGAGTTTCTCAACAGTTCGGGCATCAACCTTCTTGCCAAGTTTACAATCGAAGTGCGGAAGCAACCTGATATTTCGATCAGAGTGAACGGGTCAAAGGCGGTTCCTTGGCAGTCCAAGTCGTTGAAAAACCTGCAGCGGCTACATCCAGCCCTCGAGTTGACCATTTCCTGACGAGCGCTGACCGCGGGCGCTGGAAACAGCCTCGCTTCTGTTCGCTTAGATCGCTAGGATCAATCTGTAGCTGGGTTGGATGAAAAGGCGAGGCGTGGACATTGCGGACAACATGCAGTCTTTTCGCCTGTCTGATATTGGTCGGCTGCAATACGTCAGACAAGAATCCGATTTTGAAGAGCAGTTTTGAAGGTCAACCCTCCGCGAATTTCTTTCATGAGTTCGGGCCGCCCAGCCAAGTGATCCCGGTCGAGCCTGAGACGTTCGGCGACAGACCTGGAAGCACGACCACGGTCGATAACAAAGAACTCTACTACTATTGGTCTTCCATCAACAAAAAGACAGCGCATCAGAAACGCAAGGCAAGCGATCCAGAATGCCAATTGGCTCTCAGAACCACGGCCGAGGGTGACATACGCTGGATTGAGGTTCTCGCCGAAAAAGACCAGGCAGAAGCGGCTCTTGTCTATTGTTCGAGCGTCGTCCGCTAAGGATCACTGCCACGCTGCTTCTGCCAGCGTCAGAGACCCTGCAATTCCATTTTTTCCTCCCCTTCTTATTCCCCTCTGCACTTACCTCTCGCAGGGTTACCGTGCGGCGGCTCTTGTGTTTGGTTGTGAGGGTCTGCAACCCGCTTAGCCTACTCCCACTCGCAATGGATATCTCAGGATGGTGTTGCGCAGCCAACGCATCCAACCGCGTTGACCCTGTGAGAATAGCTACTTCGGAAACCTCAACGCCGCTTCATGGACGAACTTCTTAACGAGAAGCTCATCTACAGCCTACGCAACTTACGACCCCTGACCGAACAACGAAGGAAATACAACGAAACCAAACGATCTCATTGCGCTTTGGGCTACCACCTACCGGCGCTGCAAAACGTTGTCCCGATGGACTGAAGAACAAAGCCAAATGCCAAATACAGAGACCAATCGCACACTATAAATCAAGATTAACCGCTCACGTTAGGCCCATAACCACTTTAGATCTATTGTCACAAATCAAATACTTATATGAATCCATTCGATCCCGGCCAAGAACTTTGAAGGTTAATTCATGTGAAGAACTGGACCATTCCAGCACAGTTCGGAGCTGCATGTGAATTCCGACGGATAGAACTAACAATCCAGAGATTTGAAAGTGTGCAATTCCGATTACCTCACTGAAATATATAGCAAAAAAATTCCATTTCGCTGACCACAAATGTCAACTTCTTAGCATTCTTGGCCGTGCGGGCAGCGTACCATTTCTACCGAATCCTACGTCTCTCCCTAAACCAGCTGCACTTACTACCGCGAGAAAACTTTCTATCAGCGTCATCGATGGGAGTCTCTTGCGGGCGCGCTGAAGGAGTCAGTTTATGAATTCGATTGCCCGCTTTTTTTCTTCAGCTGAAGGTCCGGTAGGTGTCAAAACTAGTTTGGCTTCAGAGGTGCATTTCGCATCGTACATATTTCCCAGTCTCCTTCGATGTTCCAATTTGGACCACAATCCTGCCTCTACCGGTCGATGGCTTGCAACGGTATCGCTGTTTGCGCTGAGTGTCGCAACCGCAGCCACGACGGCACGCGCCGACTGCACGCAAACAGGTCTTGAAAAGACGTGCAGCGGGGAATTGGGAATGATCAAATTCACTGAAAGCGACACGACTGAATCCCAGACGCTAACGCTCACGATAGAGGATGCGGCGAATGCAGACTTTGACGCCCAAATGCCCTCAGACGCGATTTGGTCTGTAGGTGCTGAGGCGGCTGAGGGCGGCGAAGAGCCAGCAGCGGTTGTTTTGGATATCGATTTGAATGGCTTCGCTCTAAATGCCAGCGACGAGACCGGTGTTCTCGCCGAGGGGATCGGCAGCGATGGGGATACGCCCCAAGAAAGTGAAGGCGATGGCGAGCGAACTGGTGAGAACGGTGGTGACGGCGGTGCAGGAGGAGTGGTGACTGCAACCATTGCAGGTTTAACCGTGGATTCGACGACCAAAAATAACATTTCCCTCATTTCAACCGGTGGCAGCGGCGCAAATGGCGCCAAAGCTGAATCCAAGAATCAAAAGAAAGCTACGGGGGGAAACGGCGGTGAAGGCGGCGACGGCGGCCAAATCAACGCGGTGGTGACAAATACGACGCTAACCACTGGCAACGGTCTCTCGGTTACAAGTATTGCTTCCGATGGGGGAAATGGGGGCGAAGGCAAAACCTCAAACGCCCAAGCTGATGGAGGTGATGGCGGCAAGGGCGGCACGGGCGGCACAGTGAATGTGGTCGCCAGCGATTTTTCAGCCACGGGACAAGGTGGAATCGTGGCCAGCTCCCGAGGTGGAAACGGCGGTATAGGCGGTGAAGCTGAAAACGGTGTGTTTGGGAATGCCTATGGCGGCAAAGGGGGCGCTGGTGGCAATGGCGGTTTTATCGATGTCACCAATACGACAGAAAGCGGTTCAACGGGCACATTGGTTCTCGATGTAACGTCTGCGCCGGGGCTGTTGGCCGAAAGTGTTGCCGGGAACGGTGGCATGGGTGGCGAAGGACATAGCGGTGGCAGTGGCGGAGACGGAGGCCAAGGTGGCGCCGGCGGTGGTGTCGTAGTCGACATTTCCCAAGCAGACTCCGGAGAACTCGCGACGATCACAACCGCAGGAGACAACAGTTCCGGGCTTGTTGCACGCAGTTACGGTGGCGCCGGCGGAGATGGAGGCGATGGCCATGGTCTCGGCACTGGTGGCGGCGCGGGAGCAGGGTCGGGTCCCGGTGCGGGTATCGATATTGAATACACCGGAGAAATATCGACTGATGGATCACTTTCAGATGGAATCTTTGCGCAATCTGTCGGTGGCTTCGCTGGTAGTGCAGGTGACGTCACCGGTATTGTTGCCTACGGCGCGAGTAGCCAAAGCGCGGGTGACGGCGGTGGTATAACACTTCATTATACCGGAGCTGGTGGCTCTGGAATTGTAACTTCCGGGGACGATTCAGACGGGGTTTTTGTCCAGAGTCAGGGCGGCGGCGGGGGGAAGGCCTCGTCGACAATGGCGCTTGTTGCCCTGTCCGGGGACGAAGATGGGTCTTCGGGAGGGAACGGCGGTGCGCTTGGAATTACAGTTTCTGGGACAATAACGACCTCTGGAACCCGGAGTCGCGGCGTGCTGGCTCAATCCATCGGCGGAACCGGGGGCGATGGCGGAAGCGCGCGTGGTCTTACCAGCATTGGCGGTACCGGAGCGCGTGGTGGGTCAGGTGGGAGTATTTCAGCGACATCGACCGCAGATATTACCACCACTGGCGATGATGCAATTGGGATATTGATCCAGTCGATCGGAGGCGGCGGCGGCTCTGCCGGGTCCACTGCCGGAATCGCAGCAATCGGCGGTGATGGGGGGACCGGTGCGACAGGCGGTTTGATAAACACCACAGTTGGTGGCTCGATAAACACATCAGGCACCGGGGCGGATGGTGTTGTCGTTCAGAGCATAGGCGGTTCTGGCGGGCACGGCTCAAATACGATGGCCCTGTCGGCCGGGTTTTCAGTGGCGATCGCTGGAGAAGGTGGATCGGGGGGCGATGGCGGAGAGATCCAGCAACTGAAAACCCAGACCGGCTCAAGTATCACAACTCAGGGCGATAACGCGCGCGGCATTGCTGCGATGAGCGTTGGCGGCGGGGGTGGCTACGGTGGCAATGCACTTTCGATTTCAGCGAACATTGGACCGTCCCTAGGCGTGTCGGTTGGCGGGGCTGGTGGTGCTGGTGGCTCCGGCAAAGATGTAACTTTCGCTTTAAACGGCTCCGTCGCGACCAATGGTGACAACGCCACAGCCATTTCGGCGTTGAGTGTTGGAGGCGGTGGTGGATCGGCAGGGACGACCGTGTCCGCTTCAGGGTCTGCAACAATGGGTGCGGTTTCATTAGCCGTGGGCGGTGATGGTGGCGGTGCCGGTGATGGCGGGGCAGTCAAGATTTGCCGAGGGGTCAATGATGAACGCGCAGATGGAACCTGCGCCTCGGATGGATCTGACGAAACGGGCGTAACTCAGACTACAGGCGATGGTGCCATGGGTCTTTTTGCATCCTCAATCGGTGGGAGCGGGGGGCAGTCAGGCACGACCATATCCGGGTCGGTCTCATCGACTGAAAGCGTCGGGCTTGCCATTGGTGGTAACGGTGGCCAGGGCGGCAACGGCGCGGCGGTCACGGTCTATTCCTCGGGAGGAATTACCACGCAAGGTGCGGCTTCCGGTGCGCTTGTGGCCTCCAGCATCGGTGGATCTGGCGGCAATGCGAATGTTGTGGGCTCTATCGGCGCCGTCGGTGAAGACGGCGTAAACATCGGAATAGGTGGAGATGGAGGCGCAGCAGGAGCATCAGGTGCCGTTTATGTATCGTCGACAGACACGATTTCTACGGCCGGCCCGATGTCGGCTGGCATTCAGGCTACGAGCCAGGCTGGCGGAGGTGGCAGCGGCTCGGGTGTTTTCTCCGGTGAGGGGCTTTCTTCCAGCTCGGCCAGTATCAGCGTTGGGGGCGCTGGTGGGGACGGGGGGCAAGCAGGTGATGTGACGGTCATCTGGAGAGGTACAAGCCTCACCACTGGGGACGAACAATCGTCGGGAATCTTCGCGATGAGTGGGGCTGGATCAGGCGGCAACGCCGGGGTGACGTTCAGTGGTAGCGGCGCGGCCCTAGGCACCGCCGACGTTTCCATCGGGGGCGATGGCGGTGAAGGCGGGGCTGCAGGCACGGCTTCCGTCACAGCGGGAGGGGAGATTCAGACAACCGGCTTCATGTCGGATGGGATCTCTGCCATCAGCCAGGGCGGCAGTGGCGGACGTGGCGGCATGTCCATTGTCGGAAGCGGTGTCTCTCAAGGAAGTGCAAACGTCACGATTGGCGGCGGAGGCGGCATCGGCGGAAACGCTGGTGAGGCCATGGTCAACACTGACGCAGGTTCTTCCATAACAACCAGTGGGCCAATGGCGGCCGGCATCAATGCCCTGAGCATTGGTGGCAATGGCGGACAAGGCGGCTCTGCGATCGAGACTGGTATGAACGTCGCCTTCGATGATGAAGTTCCAGCAGGTGATGCCACTTTTGTTTTTGGTGGTGGTGGAGCGCACGGGGGCACAAGTGCCAGGGCCTATGTGCACAATAGCGCTACGATTTTAACTCAGAATTTCAACAGCGCGGGAATTCAGGCGCAATCCATCGCTGGTAGCGGAGGTTCTGGCGGTATGGCGATCTCGGGAACCATCAATGCGGGATCGTCTGAGAATATCGACGTCGGTTTAACTTTCGGAGGAACTGGTGGAGCCGGCGGCACTGCTGGAGAAGCTCGGGTGGAAAATGTCTCTGACATTACGACCGTAGGAGACAACTCCAGCGGCATTCTTGCGCAAGCCATCGGCGGATCGGGGGGCGCAGGAGGCATGACTTACAATATTCTGAGCAACTTTGAGTCAGGCGATTCGTTGAACTTGGGCTTTGACGTAGCGATGGGTGGCGGTGGAGGGTCCGGTGGCACAGGCGGCACGGCCTCGGTCAATAACGGGAGTAAGATCGTCACCTCAGGCACCAGCTCCAGCGGGATTTACGCGCAATCAATCGGCGGCAACGGCGGTAGTGGTGGGTTCGGCGGCACCGGAGTTTATAACTTTGGCGAAGATGAGCCGCCTTCAGGCAACTCGAGCATCAAGGTCAACCTCAGTACCACAGTGGGCGGTGAGGGCGGCAGTGGTGCCGTGGGTGGTGCTGTTGACGTGGTGAATCAAGGAGGTGGCCATATCACAACCAGTGGCAGTGGTGCCTATGGAATTTTTGCTCAATCGGTCGGTGGCAATGGCGGTGATGGTGGCCTTTCGACGAATTTTTCGCAGGACCTGTACGCAGGAGATTTAATCTCCGTGGTCAACGCGGATGGCGATGGTGTGAGCGACGCCGATTCCGGCGCATCATCGGTCTCCAACACCTTCACTCTCAAGATTGGCGGCAACGGCGGAACCGGGGCTGATGCCGGCACCGTGACCGTGTCCAATGATGCCACACTCATCACCACAGGAGACGTCGCCCACGGGATCGTCAGCCAGTCGGTTGGCGGCGGCGGCGGCGTCGGCGGGGGGGCTGCCAGCAATGCCGACAGCTTTGCATCGCAGACAATCAGTTCAAACACAAGCGGGACGACCCAGCATCTGCGATCTCTTTATAACTATACAAACCTGGAGGATGACTTTGGCTCTGTGCAATTAACGATCGGAGGTGAAGGCGGGGCCGCTGGGGATGGCGAAGAATCTTCCGTAACCAATTCCGGCACGATTACAACATCGGGCACAAACGCCTACGGAATCTTCAGCCAGTCAATCGGTGGCGGAGGCGGATCAGGCGGTGAAGCGGCCAGCATCACCGACTCCTATGCGCTTCAGTTGGGCGGCGACGGTGACGGCGGCGGAAATGGCGGAGCGGTCACTGTCGTCAATACTGGCGCGACGATTACGACCGCGGGCTATGGCAGCACGGCCGTGATAGCCCAGTCCATCGGCGGCGGCGGTGGTAACACCGGCAGCAAAACGGGCCTGGGCGCCATTGAAGACGTGACGCTTGCCGTTGGCGGCAAAGGTGGGGTGGCTGGCGACGGTGGCGCCGTCAACGTAACCTTCAACAGCGGCTCGATCGCAACCGCGTCTGAGCAAGCATCGGGCATTTTTGCGCAATCTGTCGGCGGCGGCGGGGGCTCACATTTTGGTGGCATAGGCACGCTAAGCGAGGATGTTACATATCACCAAAACTTTGTTGGCGGCGTCGAAAGCTCCTCTGGCGATGGCGGCGTGGTGACTGTGGTCTCGGCAGCAAATATCACAACTGGGCCAGCCGAGCCGGGAGACCTCAACGCAGCGTCAATCGGCATCTTCGCCCAATCCGTCGGTGGCGGCGGTGGCTATTCCGGTTCGATGATCCTTGGAGATTATGAGAAGATAGGCGCTAGTGTCCGGTCAAGCTCAAGTAGTGCGTCCGGCAATGGCGGGGCCGTAACGGTCAACCAAAGTGGAACGATCGCCACCACGGGCGACAATTCGGTCGGCATTTTCGCCCAGTCTGTTGGCGGCGCGGGCGGTGTTATGGGCACATTGGACAAGAGCTCTGACGATAGCTCTTACGTCGGTAGTTTCGGGGGCGAAGGTGTGGCCGGGGCGGTGGCAGTTTACGCTGGTGGTGACATCCAAACCAGCGGCGCTGGGGCACATGGGATCTTTGCCCAATACGCAGGTGGCACAGATAGTGCCGGTCCCGTCGCCGACGAAACGGTCATAGTACAAACAAGCGCTGACGTGACTGCTACAGGGGCTGGAGCCCATGCCATCCATATTGAAAATATGGGCTCGGGCGTTGGCGACGTGCACATAGAAATTGGCGGGGGGGTCACCATCAACGGCGGGGGGCAAGCGACCTATACAAATGCGCAGGAGGGGGCGGGTGTTTACATCAATTCCAGCCAAGATAGCCAGTTGAATAACTCAGGCACAATCGAAGCCGCGAGCGGTGTGGCGATTTACAATCTCGGGGACGGGACACTGACGCTAACCAACAACGGCACCGTGAACGGGTCGATCACCGGAACGAATGTGCCAGCATCCGCAGCGGCTTCGGTTGTCGCGGCTGATGCGCAATCGTCCTCTTCAATTGAACAAACGACATCGTCAATCTACGTCGACAATCTCGCCAGCGGAGTACTGAACGCGGGGGACACGTTGGACGTGGCCCGCCTACGCAACTGGGGACACATAAATGTTGGTCAGTCCGAGACCGTGTCGGGGACGCGGATCACCGGGGATTTTGAGCAAAACACAGGCCAGGTCGTCTTTGACGTCGACATGTCCAGCGTCGAGACCGATATGCTCATCGTGGATGGCCAAGCCGAGCTTGGGGGCACTTTGGATGTCAACGTCTTGAGTGTGAGCGAGCATCCAAACGGGGCCCAGTCGCTGAAGATCATTGAAGCCGCAGGCGGATTGGATGTTTCAGAACTTGAAGTCATTCCGTCGGTCGTTGCACGCTACGCGTTGGAGACAGCCTCTGCCACGGAGCTAAACCTCAGCTACGATGTCGACTACGTCAACGACGCGCTGGTTCGTGAGCTCAACACAAATCAAAGAGGTCTGACGAGCTACTTTGATAGCCTCTACCACGCAGGCGAACTGGACGAGGATCTTGCCAAGTCACTCATCGGCGTCACCACCACCGAAGACTATGCAAGTTTTTTGAACCTTATGGGGCCTGAGCTGGCCTTGGCCAACGGAGTTGCAGGGCTCTCTCAAACGCTAGGCTTCGCCGACACTCTCTTCAGCTGCCCAAATCAGGATCAGGGGAGTATTTGGTTTGACAACGGTCAGTGCGGTTATTTGACGTTCAGCGCAAACCGCTTGGATCGAGATGGAACTGGCGGCGCGTCGGGTTTCTCGCAAGACGGGACGCGGATCAACGCCGGTGGACAGATGCTGCTAGACAAGGGTTTCGCAATCGGAGCATCGCTTGCCTACGATTCCACCAGCCTGACCACCGACGCTGGGGCAACTAGCAATGGCAGCACCTTTTCAGGCGGCTTGTCGGCCAAGGGCTTTGCCGATCGTTGGGAGTTCGGCGCAGCGGTTTATGCAAGCAACACAAACTACGACAACTCCTGGAGTTACGAAGGAAGCACGGCCAGCGGCCAGCAGGATCAATGGAGGGCCGGCGCCGAACTGCGCGCAGGCTATCTGTTTGAACAAGGTGGCTGGATGTTCAAACCTCGTCTGGGTCTGGGCATGACCCATTTCGGAGGGAGTTCATACACGGAGACCGGAACGGCTACGGCGTTCGAAATTAACACCTTGAGCGAGACCTTCGCCTACGTACGGCCGGCGCTTGAGGTTGCGGGAAGTTTCCTGACACCGGGCGGCATGGAGATCCGGCCCAATGCTGTCTTTTCCGTCACCCAGTTCTTTGGCGACACATCCTTCGATGCGACGGCCCGCCTTGCCGGTTCCTCAGCTTCGTCGGCACCGTTCGACTGGCAGACGGAGATCGACACCACGCAATTCGATGTTTCGGCTGGTCTAGCAGTCCTATCGGAGAACGGTGCATCCTTTGACATCTCCGCCTTCGGCCACATGACCGAGAACCAAAGAGGCATTGGCGGAAAAATGCGCCTGAGCATACCGTTTTAAAGACCGGAGCAGCGACAGAACGAGAATTTCGTAAGCGCTTGTGTCATGCTTCGCGAAAGGTTTCCATAGTACGAGCGAGCGTGCGTGCGACGGGGTTTTAACGAGACCACTATGTCCAAAATGAAGGAAAACCGAATGACTATCAGGTTGTGTTTGATCTCAGTTCTGACGGCCGGATTGATAATGGGGTCAGCGGCTAGTCCGGGCATCGCCCATGATTTGGCAACCGATTTCGCCGCCGGCACGAGCCGGAACAATTCACCGGCAGCATCGGTCAATCCGGGTTATATGCAGTTGGCCCAAAGACACGGAGGCGGCAGCGCCCGAAGCCGTGGCGCGCGAACTGGTAATCACAATGTAAACCGGAATGTGAACCGCAACACAAATGTGAACCGCAATACCAATATCAACCGCAATACGAACGTGAACCGCGATACGAACATCAACGTGAACCGCAGCCGGGACGTGAATGTCCACGTCGACGTCAGGACTCGGCCATATGGTTGGAGAGGTGCGCGTTGGGGGGCCGTTGCCTTTGGCGTGACGATGGGCGCGATCATCGTTGTCGCAGCCAACACGCCGCCGCCGCCGCCGGATCCCTCGCTGTGCTGGACCTGGACCAACTCTGCGTTGACAGAAGGATACTGGTATTACTGTGCCGGGCCATAAGGCCTTGTTGCCGCAGTAATGATAACTGGCCTCATTGGCCTATCATCACAGGTTTTGTTGCGAGTTCGTGCGCCTGAGCAAGATGACCAACCACTTTCTGAATTTAAGAGGATTCCCATATGCTTGCAGAGAAATTCAAGCTTGTAGCCAAGTTTTCACTGCTTTCTCTGGCCTTATTGTTCCCAATGGTGCCAGCATCCGCTCAGCAATCTGTTGCTGAGTTTATTCGCGAGGGTTGCAAGGAGGAGCTCGCTCAATACTGCGATAGTGTCACGCCCGGCAGGGGCAGAATTGCAGCGTGTTTGTTGGCCCACAACGACAAGCTTTCTGAAGGTTGTGAGCTGGCGTTCGAAGCAGGAGTGCTTCAGCTGTCGATTATCCTAAATACCGTGAACTATGTCATCGAGCAGTGCTCTTCAGATATCGATGAGTATTGTGACGGCGTTCCAGTTGGTGGTGAGCGTATTGCTCAATGCCTTTCGAAAAACATGGATAAGCTACAGCTTGAATGCAAAACGGCATTTTCGCAGGCAAAGGAAGATCTGCGGTAGATCTATTCGGGACAAATGGCTCCCTACGGAATTGTCACATACACGCGCTAGCGATGGCTGCGTCGCAGATTTTTGTCCAGGTCAAGGTCTCGGCAATCTCTGGGCGCAGTTTTCCTTAGACTGGCATGAATTGCCGGTAAACGGGGATACCCGGTTAGTTCAGCTGTTCCTTGCGGATCAAGTGGGCTGTCTAAATTCTGATCTGCGTCGCGCTTGCTGAATGAAACGCTTTGAAACCGATCATCGGCCCATTCCATTTCTTCTTGGCCAGTGGACTTGTTCGACAATGTTGTTGAGGCATTTCACCTTAGGCGCCCCTACCCAACGTCCTAGGCCTGACGGTGTAGACACCTGCCGCTGGCGCGGATGTGCCAAGCTGTCCGACTCCATCGCCTGCGCTGTGCGGGCGTATCATCGATTTGCGAAGAGTGCAGGTGATGTTGAACACCCGCTCACAGAGCCGGGGCCTCGGTGTTTGCCGGAAAGCTATTCCGTTTGGATCCGATGGTTTTTCGTGCACTTTATGAATTGCTCCAACTGTGATCGACCAAAGCCAAACAACAAGTGGCACTCGGATGAAGTTGTCAATCAGCCTCAACAGCGCCACCACTGGCGTTGGCGGGCAGTTAACGCCAGTGGTGGCGCTCTGGCTCCGGAGGCTGACCATAGAGAGAGAGTACAACGTTCGGAACTAACCGGATTGAAGACTCCCATCGGCCCATCCTGAAGGGCAAGAAGATCATGGAAGGGTTCAAATCCCTCAGGCAAGCACAGCAATTCCGGTCAACCGTCGATCGGATCGACACCCTATTCGGCCGACCCGTTGCTACCTCCGCTCCCTCATACCGTTGCGTTAGAACCGATGGCTTCTGCCTTTGCACAGAATGTGCTTTCCATATGACCAGATGAAGCCATTAGCAAAGTTGCCGGTTCAAACGATGATCGGTAACTTGGCGGTGTCATTCAACTATTTTATATATCAAACTCCTAGGACATGAATGAAATGACCGGATCATTGGATCATGGAAGCCTCAAGTTCATGGACCTTCTCAGCCCTGAAGTGCAATCAGAAATCGAGGCTGTAGAACGTCGCCGCACCTATCAAGATGGTCAGATGATTCATTCTAGTGGCGACGACGGAGATCGCCTGATCATTGTACGTTCAGGCGTTATCAGAGTGGGGAGGATAGAACCCAATGGCAAAGAAGCTATGCTTGCTGTGTTGGGTACGGGCCATGTAATCGGCATAATAGGTGTGCTGACCGGGCGCAGAAGGAGCCAGAATGCTGTCGCGTCCGGTGTAACGACGATTGGCCTTGTCAACAAAGCCGACTTTTTGAAAGTCATGGAGCGGCGCCCGGAGATCGCTGGCGCAATTCTACCGATGGCATTGGACCGCCTGAACTTGGCCTTCGATATTGTAGACGATATCCGGCTGTTAAATCTGACCGCCTTTACAGCATCACTCTTATTGAAGAATTTGCCTGAAGTATCTGAATTTTCCGGAGTTCTTCACTGGAAGCAATCCGAGTTGGCGGCCGCCGTTGGGGTGTCCCGTGTATCTGTAGGTAAAGCACTGAAAAAGCTTGAGCAGGAACGGTTGATCGCACTGAAATACGGCGCAATAGAAGTTCCCGATGCGAAAGCTCTAGCTGATTGGATTGATGCCGCCAGGACTCAGAATACTCCGTAGAGATGCCATTTGCTTTTTTTTCGTGTCTGGCCGTGCTGCGTTACTACGTGAACAGATGCCGCTCTTTCGGCGTCAGGGCCTGGGAATTGGGTAGAAGGTAGATTTCTTCGTTTTAGATCGGGAACTGGGTCCTCCGCACCGCCTTGCTCCTGGCTGCTAATGAAGCAGACAAGAGAGCTTTATCTGGAGACAAGCAGGGCAAGCTGGTTTCGTGTTCCTGATTTTCGCGTCGCTTTGCTCTTTTTCTCCCCTCTTCTTATCTCCGGTTTAAACGCCAAAACCCCCGCCGGATTTCTCCATGCGGGGGTTTTGATGTTTGGTTGCGGGGGCAGG